>NZ_CP116615.1:2400000-3600000 GCF_024832785.1 Fontisphaera persica | reverse complement strand
CAGCCTTACCCGCCGCAGGTGGCGGCCACGGTGTTCATCAACAGCGCGCTTTTCTCGGTGGGGTATAGCTCCATCATAGGCGCGTATGGTTTGCCGTTTGACACGCTGTACACGCTGTATTTCACCAACAAAACCAGCGGCCGGATGGAGGGCTATCCGGGGTTCCGGCTGGATTTCAGCACCAACACCAGCCCGGCGGTGATTGAGCGGTTTCCGGCGGCGGTGATTCACAATCAAGGCAAAATCTACGCCAGCTCGCGGCTGGAGATGTGGGCCACCAACATTGTCAACCCCGGCCAGTTGAGCGTGGGCGTGGAGGGCCTGCTGCGCCTGGTGGGTCAGAACGTGAATCTTTCCCGCAGTTTTATTCGGGTGGGCGGGGATCCGGAATACTTGGAAGTGGATTTGTCCACGATTACCGTATCCAGTGGTTATATCAATCCCCGCGGGGTGACGGATGCCTATTGGGCGGTGGGCCGCGACGGCACGCTGAGCGGCAGCAACGGGGCGGCGCTGAATTTGCCCTTCCTGCAGCAGGGCAGCTTCGCGACGCCTTACGCGAACACGCCCACCCATCAGGTGTTGCAATTGGCGCTTGGAGGCCGCAATCGCATCCAGACCAACATAACCAGCCTGCCGACGTTGTTTGGCCTCTCCAGTTCTTATGGGCAATATGACGCCTTTGTGCTGAGCAACCGGGTCAGCCAGACCAGCGCTGTGATTCAAGTGGTCTTCCTGCCCACCAACAACCTCACTTGGGCCAATGGCATCGTGCCCACGGTGCGCTTCCTGGGCGGGGGTAGCCAGTCGGCCCCGGTGGTGGAGCTGCGCTCGACTTATTTTGATCCCGTCATGCAGGCCACGCGGCAGCTTACGCTGTACCTCACCGATTATTCGATGCAGTTGACCAATTTCAACCTGCTGACCGGTTATGACCGCAAGGCATATCTGGCCGACAGCACGCTCTCGCCCACTGGCACGCGGCGTCCGAACAACTATGAGTTAACCTTTGAGCCGCCGGTTCTGTGGACTAGCTCCGTAGGCCCCAATCTGGCTTACAGCAACGTGACGTTTTATCCGGCCAACGCGATGACCAACCGGGCGACGTATCGGTATGCGGCCTATTCGGCGTTGGTCAATGCCACCAATGATTTATTGGGGTTGGGTATGATTACCCCCGTCCTGTATGCGGACCCCACCAACGCCACGGGGCGTTTGGAAATTCAGGCCGACCATCTGGATTTGCGGCAGTCCCGCATCCATGCGGACAATGTGGTGAGCATTGTGGCGTCCAACCTGGTGGGGAACACCCTGGGCATGGTGGATGCGCCCATGATCAAGTATGATTTGGGCAGCACGCAAAGCGTGTTGCGCATCACCAATCTGGTGGCCAGCACTTACAACCGTTTCTGGGGGCAAATTGCCGCGTGGAGCGCGGTGTGGTCGGTGGATTACACCAATCAAAACCAGTCCACTGGCAACTGGGAGACCAATGAGCTGGAGTACCATGTGATGTTTGTGGATTTCGAGTTTAGTCCGACCGTCCCGGTGTATTTGTGGGAGTTCACGGCCCGGGCAACCAATGTGGTGATAGACGATGCCATTACCGCCGTCACCGCCTTGAAGGTGGACGCGGATTCCTTGACGATTTCGGGCGACGCCTTCCGGCAGGCCGGGCTGGTGCTGCCCTCCGGCTCGGCGTGGGGGCCGGAGACGTTTCCGCGGCTGAAACACCTGACCAACGACGGCAACATCGAGGTGCAATTGGCGGCGGATTTCTCCACGCGGCTGGCGACCAATGACCTCTACGGCCAGCCCGCCGTGGTGGAGGTGCCGTATCTGAATTTCATCAACCGCGGCAACATCACCGGGGCGTCGCTGCGGGTGTACGCCACGAATTTGGTGAACAGCGGCGCGCTGGTGGCCTCTTCCGGGGGCGTGCAATGGCGCCTGACCAACGGCACGCTGGCCGGGGGCTGGATCAGCGCGCTCTCGGATGTGGATATCACGGCGGCCAATCTGACCGCGGTCGGCTCGGCGCTGAGCGCGGGCGGGGCGTTGCTGCTGGACGTGACCAACGCGCTGACGGACGGCGGGCCGGCGTCATTGAATGACTGGCAGGTGGCCGATGGCTTTGTCCTGCCACGGCGGCCGCGCACGGGCAACTTGCTGGGCACGCGCATCACCTCGCATGCGGCCTTCAACACGCTGGTGCGGCACGTGTGGGCGGGGCGGAATCTGGGGGCCACGCCGGCGGGATATTCCAACAATGTGGCGCTGGGGCAGTTGGTGCTGGATGGCGCGGATTTGGCGTTGTTTGAGTTTGCCGGGGCGGGGACCAACGATGCGCTGTATGTGGATTACCTGGAGTTTCGCGGGTTTGCCACCAATGTGGCCAGCGCGTTGCAGATTGCGCCCAATCTGACCATTTACTTTGCCAACGCCAATCTGTCGCCGGACAAGCTCAACGGCGCGCTGGGTGGGCGGTTGCGCTGGGTGTACCAGTACACGGGCGCGTTCAGCTCCACCAACCTGGTGGTGGACGGGCGCACCGTCACGCTGAATGCGGCGCTGTTGCAGAGCATGTTCTCGGACTTGGATGCGGACGGCATCCCGAACAAACTGGACCCGACGCCGTGGCCGAGCGGGCGGGACCTGGATTTCCGGGTGGAGTTTGTGCGGACGCCGGCCTTGCAGGCGCAATTATCCTGGATGGCCATCCGGCACTCCACCAGTCTGGTGGAGTACACCACCAATTTAACGGCCGGGCCGTGGCTGCCGCTGACCACCATCACGCAGGGGCCGCAGAACGGGCGGCTGACGGTGCTGGATCCGGTGCATCCGGGCGCGCCGCGGTATTACCGGCTGCGGGTCGAGCCGTTTATTGGTTTAACGCAACCTTGAGCCGGCGGCGAGGGCCGGCAGCATCATGAGGCGCATGTTTAGAAGTTTAGTCAAGGCCGTCGGCTGCGGCTTGTTGTGGGCCGGGCTGGCCGCCGCGCCGTTGGGGGCGCAAAACGCCAATCTGCTGGTGACCATGAGCGGCACCCCGGGGCTGGTGACGCTGGGCGGCAATGTGACCTACACCATGACGGTGTCCAACATTGGCCCCAGCGCGGCCAATGATGTGCGGCTCACGAATTTTTTGCCGGCGGGGTTCACGTTTGTCAGCGCCAGCGCGACGGTGTCGGGTTCCTCGCTGGTGACCAACGCGGTAATTGGGTTCACCAACAAGCTGTGGCGGTACAATCAGAACGGCCAGGATTTGGGGACGGAATGGCGGGCGGTGGGTTATGATGATGCCTCGTGGCCGGTGGGTTACGGGGCCTTTGCCAACGACAACAACTACACCAACACCTGGCAGGTGCCCACCAACACGTGGCTGCAGCTCGATGCCAACGGGAGCCGCATCCTGACCTATTACTTCCGCACCACCTTTGTGGTGTCCAACGGTTTGAACAATCCCCTCCTGCGCCTGCGTTACCAGTTGGACGACGGCATGGTGGTGTACCTGAACGGCGTGGAGATTTGGCGCACCAACCTGCCGGCGGGCGATATTACCTACAGCACGGGTGCCTCCTCGGCGCATACCGAAAACGTTTTGAATTCCACCAACGTGGCGGTGACCAACCTGGTGGCGGGCACCAATTATCTGGCGGTGGAAGTGCACCAGCAAAGCGCCACCAGCAGCGATATTTACTTTGGCATGGCGGTGGATGTCATTGGCATGTCCGGCGCGGCGGCGACGTATGAAGTGCAGGGGACCAATGTCATCTTCAGCCTCGCCAACCTGCCGGTGGCCGGCACCATGACCGCCACGGTGGTGGCTCGGGCGGGCACGCTGGGGCAGAACACCGTCCGCGCCATCGGGGGCAGCAGCTCACCGGACCCGGCGCCGGGTAACAACACGGCCTCGGTAATCACCCAGGTCAACCCGCCGCCTTCGGCCAATTTGTCTCTGGTCATGACGGATTTTCCGGACCCCATTCAGGTGGGGAATCCATTGACTTACACCTTGATGGTGTCCAATGCCGGCACCATCTGGGCGACGAATACCTGGCTGACCAACACCCTGCCGGCGGGGGTGGAGTTTCTGTCGGCGGTGATTTCCAACGCGGGACTGGTGACCCAGTACACGGCGCTGGTGACCTTCTCCAATACGTGGGCCTACAACCAGTCCAACCTGGCGCTGGGGCTGGCGTGGAAGGAGGTGGCTTATGATTACTCCACGTGGCCGGTGGGGGAGGCGGTGCTGGCGTTTGAAAGTGACCCCCTGCCGCTGCCGATTGGCACGCAGTTGAACATCAGCAATGAGGTGGGCCGCATTCCCACTTATTATTTCCGCTCCACCTTTGACTACCAGGGGCCGCCCACCAATCTGTTGCGGCTGCGGCTGCTGGTGGACGACGGGGCGGTGGTGTATTTGAACGGGCTGGAGATTTACCGCACGACGAACATGCCCAGCGGGGTGATTGGCTTTTTGACGCTGGCTACCAGCGCGGCCACCGAAGGCGTGTTGGTGGAGCCGGTGATTGCGGTGAGCAATCTGCTGGCCGGCACGAATTACCTGGCGGTGGAGGTGCACCAAAACAGCACCAACAGCAGCGACGTGGTGTTTGCCATGCAGGTGGAGGAGGCGCGGGTCAGCCGCGGGGCGTATGTGGTGCAGGAGCCGGAGGTCATCTTCCAACTGGGCAACTTGCCGGCCTACAACGCGGCTTACATCTGGCTGAACGTGCGGCCGCTGGAGGCTGGGTTCATCACCAACACGGCCACGGTGCTGGCGGAGACGTATGACAATAATTTGACCAACAATACTGCGCTGACGTCCACCCGCATTTCCGCCACGCCGGTGGGGGCCGATTTGTCAGTGACGGTGACCGACACGCCGGACCCGGTGATTCAGGGGCAGAATCTGACCTACCAGATTACCGTGCGCAATGCCGGGCCTTCGGCGGCGGACAACACGCGGGTGACCAACGTGTTTTTCCCGGGGGTGCAGTTGGTGAGCCTGGGGCCGGGATGCAACATAGACGGCTCGGCCGTTGTGTGTGATTTGGGCCGGGTGGCGAGCAATGGGCAGGCAACTGCCAGTTTTGTGGTGCGGCCCAACCAGGTGGGGGTGGTGTCCAATATCGTGGTGGTGGGGTCCGACGAGGTGGATGCCAACCAGACCAATAACGTGGCGCTGGTGGGGACGGTGGTGGAGACGTCGTACCGCGCGGATTTGAGCCTCACGATGGAGGATGCGCCGGACCCGGTTATTGTCGGTGAGCGGTTCACCAATTTCATCACGGTGGCCAACGCCGGTTTGTCCAACGCGCCGGCGGTGATGGTGACCAATCGGTGGTTTGGCCCGGCGCAGGTGCAGGCGGTGCGGATGCCGCCGGGGACGGTCCATCAGGATTTGGGCGGCGGCGTGCTGGTCTTTCATCTGGGCGTGGTGCCGGCGGGCAGCAACGTGACGGTGGCGGTGGAGGCGCTGGCTTTGAGCGTGGGCGCCGTGACCAACATGGCCAGCGTCACCACCCCCATCTTGGACCCCAATCCGGCGAACAATTTTGCCCTGGGCGGCACGCGGGTGAATCCGACGCCGGTGGTGGATTTGGTGACGACGGTGCGCACGGTGCCGGCGGTGCCCTATGGCAGTTTCCCCCTGCGCTATGAAATCAAGGTGGAAAACGCCGGCACGTTGAACGCCACGGGGGTGATGTTGACCAACTGGCTGCCGCCCCAGGTTACCCTGGTGGGGGTGACCAATGTCCACGGCAGCGCTACAAATACCGGCAACGTGTGGGTCTTTGGGCTGGGCAATCTGCCCATCGGCGCTGCGGCCACGGTGCTGGTGCAGGTGGTGACACCGCCTTCGGGCACGTTGACCAACATTGCGTATGCGGTCAGCGCGCAAAATGATTACAATTTGACCGATAACCTGGCGGCGCTGGAGACGGTGGTGGTGCCCAGCACGGCGGCGGACATTGCGCTGCAGATGACCGCCTCGCCCAGCAACGCTTATGCGGGGCAGGAGGTGTCGTTGCGGTTGACGGTGGTCAATAACGGGCCGCAGACGGCGACGGGCATCGTGATTACCAACTGGCTGCCGGCCAACGTGCAATACCTGCGGGGCAACGTCAGTGCCGGCTCCTTCCTGAGCGCCAGCAATGCGCAGGTCATCATGGTGCCTTCCCTGGCCAACGGCGTTTCGATGAACGCGGTCATTGTGGTCCGGCCGTGGGGCGATGGTGGGGTGGTGACCAACTGGACGGCAGCGATGACTTCGAGCGCGGATCCCACCCCCAATGAGGTGGCGACGGTGTTGCGCGTCGCGCCGGCGTCCGATGTGCGGGTGAGTGTGACGGCGCCCGCCAGCCCGGTGCCGTCCGGTTCGGTGATGACCTACGGCATTACGGCCCAAAACGCCGGGCCGTCGCTGGCGTCCAACGTCACCGTGTACTGTTATCTGCCGGTGGGGGCGGGTTTCCAGGGCTCTTTCCCCAGCCAGGGCGGCGCCTCGGTTTCCAATAGTGTGGTTTTCTGGAATGTGGGGAATTTGTTGGCGGGAGGGAGCGCCACCTTGGAAGTGGACTTTGTGCCGGGGTCTGGCTCCGTGGCGGTGGGGACAGTGGGCATCACGGCGCCGGCGTATGATCCGGTGCTGACCAACAACACCGTCACCATCACTACGCCGATTTTGCAGGGGGCGGGCGGCGGGGAACTGGTCATCACGCCCACCACCAATGTCACTTCCCTAGTGGCGGCGCTCACGGGCGGGTCCACGGGCATCCAGGTCAAGCGTGCCTCCTTGATGGCGCACCGGCGGGGCACGCGGATGAGCACGGGATTGTTCAACTCGGCCAATATCTTTGGCAGTGGTCAGTCCCTGTCGGGGGTGGCGTTGAGCACGGGGCATGTGGGGGATTATGGCAGCGGCGCGAACACGGACACCGGCCGCACCACGGCGTATGAAGTGGGCGCCACCGCGGAGCAGGAGCTGCTGCTGGACCCGATTACCGCCTCGGAGGAGGAGGAGTACACCCATTACGACGTGACCCAGTTGGACATTTATTTTGAGTTCCTGCCGGGGTATGACCGCGTGACGTTCAAGGTGATGTTTGGTTCGGAGGAGTATCCGGAATATGTGGAATCGCCCTTCATTGACGGTTTTGGCATCTACCTGGACGGTGAAAACATTGCGTACGCGGGCGGGCTGCCGGTGAACATCCGGCATCCGGCGATGATGGTGGTGCCGGGCACGGAACTGGACGGGGTCATCATGTTGGGGGAAACCAACCCGGTGATGGTCTTCACGGCGCAGGTGAATCCGGAATTGGCGGAGCACAAGTTGACATTCATTCTGGCGGACACCAGCGACTCCGCGCTGGACACCACGGTCTATGTGGCCGGCCTGGGGGGCGCGCTGGGTGCGGTGGCGGATGTGGGGATTGAGGGCACGGTGGCGCCTGAGACGGCGCAGGTGGGGCAGCCGTTCACCTACACCTTGCAGGTGACCAATGCCGGGCCGGAAGTGGCCAGCAACACCGTGGTGCGGGCCCGGCTGCTGGCGGCCTTCACCAATGTCACGGTCAGCGTGTCCACCGGCACTTATACCATTTCCGGGGAGGAGTTTACCTGGAATGTGGGCGACCTGGCGCGGCGAGGCAGCGCGCAGGCCACGCTGCGGGCCGCCTCCACGATGGAGGCGTTGTTGCGGCAGACCTTTAATGTGCGCTCCGCGATGAGCGACTTGAACACGAGCAACAATATCGTGGCGCTGTCCAGCACGGCCGCGCTGCCGGGCTCCTATTTCAACCCCGGCCAGATTATCATCCGCGACGGCGCGGCGGCGCTCCCGTATCCTGCGACCGTTCAGGTCTTTGGCCTGACGGGGGTGGTGGACAAGGTCCAGGTGAGCTTGCTGGGGGTGAATCATTCGTTCCCGGCGGACATTCACGCGCTGGTGGTGTCGCCCGACGGGCGGCAGGTGCTGCTCATGGCCGGAGCGGGGGGCGGTCATGATGTCGAAGGATTGACCCTGCTGTTTGCGGATGACGCGCCGGCGGCGTTGCCGCTGGACCAGCCGTTGAACACCGGCGCCTACCGGCCGGGCAACCTGGCGCCCACCAACCGGTTTCCCGGCGCGGGTTTTGTGGTGCAGCCGCAGTTTTCCACCTCGCTGGGCGCCTTCCGCCGGGCCAATCCCAACGGGGATTGGCGGCTGTTCATCTACGACAGCCAGGGCGGGGACGCGGGCGTGATTGCGGGGGGATGGAATTTGCGCATCACCACCGCGCCGGAGCTGAGCCTGGTGATTCAGGGTGGCAACCTGGTGATTTCCTGGCATGATATGCCGGGGTACACCCTCGAAGGCACGGCGTCATTGACGGCCAATCCGCAATGGACGCCGGTGAATGTGACGCCGGTGGTCCGCGAGGGCCGGCGGGTGGTGACGCTGCCGTTGAGCAGCGAATGGAAGTTTTTCCGGCTGCGCCAGCAATAGCGCCGGCGCCGGCTGGGCATTAACGCAATATGGCAAAGAGCTGCGGAGTCCTGGTGAGTTCACCGGCGGGCCGCGGCGAGGAAAATGATTTATGCGAACGGTGTGGAAAAAAGTAGTGGCTGGTTTCTGGCGAACGGGCCTGGCGGCGCTGGCCTGCGGTCTGGGGTGGGTGACCCCCGCCGCGGCGCAGAGTGAAATCCAGTTTGCCGTGACCAACCTGAGCGTGTTTGAAGGGAACAGCCTGGCGATTGTATTGACCTGCCAGCCGGCGGCCAATGCGAGTGTGAGTTACAGCATCACGCCCTTGGACCCCGGCGCCATGAACAAGCTGGCGCCCAGCACGCCGGCCAATGGCACCCTCCAGTTCAACGGCTCGCCCATTGCCTTGCTGAATCTCAACACCCTCAGCAACACCAACATTGAGGGGACGCTGCGCCTGCGCATCACCCTCTCGAACCCCGTCAATGGCCTGCTGGGGCCGCAAACCGAAGTGGTGGTGCACGTGATGGACCGGGATACGATTTTCCTGTTTTCCACCGATATTTACCGGGTGTCGGAGGAATCGAATTTTGTGGAGGTGGTGGTGCTGCGGCGGGGCAACACCAACGGGCCGGCGACGGTGGATTTCAAGACCATTGACGGCTCGGCGACGGACACCGAGGACTATCTGGGGCATCCGTTGGGGATTACGCTGTTTTTTGCGGATGGCCAGGTGACCAATATCCTCACCCTGCCGCTGGTGGACGATTGCAACGTGGAGACCAACACCATTGCCACCAACCTGCCGCCGGTGCGGTATGAGACTTTCACCAATGAATTGTCCAATCCCATTGTGAGCTTTGGCGAGGCCATCATCCGCATGACCAACTCCGTGGTGCGGATTGACGACGATGACAGCCCGGCGGGCATGGTGGGATTTATCTATCCCTTGATTTATCCGCCGCGGGTGGTGGGCGAGCCTTCAAGGGACGGGGTGTACAACCTCACCTTCCAGGTGGAGCGGCCGTGCGGTTCAGGCAGCATCGCGGTGGATTACCGGGTGCTGGTGGGGAGCCCTTGTCCGGGCACCACCAATGCCTACTATGACGTGGATAATCCCACCAATGTCTTGAACGATCTCCATTTAGTGACCCCTAATGCCACCACTGGACCCAATTCGCTGGTGGGAACGCTGAACTGGGGCGACAACGACCGCCAGCCCAAGACTTTTGAGATTGCCATTCGCGATGACATCTGGGTGGAACTGCCGGAGACATTTATCATCACGCTTGAGAATCCGCGGCCCACCGGCGGCAACCAGAACCGGCCGACGGTGAACACGCAGGCGCGTGATTATTACGTGGTCATAGATTTCGACGACCAGCCGGCCGGCGCTGGCTCGGTTAATGTAGCGGGCACTCGGAGCTCCTATAATCCTTCCACCATCTTTGTGCCCAATCCCGGCGCCAATAACAACGTCTATGCCCTGGCCTGGCATGAGGGCGGGGCCATCATCGGTGGGGATTTCACCGCGGTGAACAGCGTGCCGCGCAATGGTGTGGCGCGGGTGGATATTTTCGGAGAACTGGACACCACGTGGAATCCGGGCGAGGGGGCCAACGGCTCCGTGTTTGCCGTGGCGGCGTATCCGCCGCGCTCCACCCAGGCCGGCAAGGTGCTGGTGGCGGGCGCTTTCACTTCCTTCAACGGCCAGCCGCGCAACGGCATTGTGCGTCTCAATCGCAATGGCTCCGTGGATGCCACCTTCTTCCCGGGCAACGGGGCGCAGATGCTGGGCGGCGTGACGCCCGGCGTGATTCGCACGCTGTTGATTTTGGATGACAACAAAATCCTGATTGGCGGCGATTTTGAGACGTACAATTCCGTCCCGCGGCGCAACCTGGCCCGGTTGAATGATGACGGCTCGCTGGATTTGAACTTTGACCCGGCCCCGGGCGCCAATGACACCGTCTGGGCGCTGGCCATCCAACCGCCCGCGCCGTTCACGGTGAACTTCAGCGGGTTTGGCTCGAATGAGTTCCGCACCAACATCAATGCCACGGCGGTGGTGGGCAGTTTCACGTTGAATTACAATGTTTTTGTGCTGCCCGTCACCAATGCGCCGACCAATGGCTACTCAGGCCTCGTGAAGGTGTATTATGACAATCAGTTGTTGTTCGACAGCGGCACCAACACCAGCGGGCAGGCGCAGTTGGAGTTCGGGCTGGGCACGTCCACGCTGCTGGAGGTGGTGGTCAATGAGCGCACCAACGCGCCGGTGAGCTTCTACAATCTCTCGCTGAACATTGCGCCGCGGGGCAGCACCGCGAAGGTGATTGTGGGCGGCGATTTCACCTCCATTGGCGGCGCTCCGCGGGCGCGGCTGGCGCGTTTGAATAACAACGGCACGGTGGATGCCACCTTTGCCACCGATACCTATCCCGACAACACCGTCTATGCGTTGCTGGTGCAGCCGGATAATCGCATTTTGGTGGGCGGCAACTTTGACCGCGTGGGGGTGTTTGACCGCCGTGGAGTGGTGCGCTTGACGGCGGATGGGGCCTTGGATGCCACGTTTAATGCGGGTTACGGCCCGGACGGTCCGGTGTACGCCATGGCCTTCAATACCAATGGCCAGGCGTACATTGCGGGTGAGTTTACCGCGGTGAATGGGACGGCGCGCACCAACATGGCCCGCCTGCACGCCGATGGGACGGTGGATACCAGCTTCCTGGATAATTACTACAACCAGACCCTGCCGGGTGTGTATCAAGCCACTCCCTTCCCCGATGTGTATATTCCGGGCAATATCCGCGCACTGGCAGTGGACCCGGCCGATGGTTCGGTGCTGGTGGGTGGGCGTTTTGATAGAGTGGGCGGCGGCTTCTCGGCGCAGGATGTGCGCGTACAACACAACTACACGCTGCTGGTGGGGGGCATCACCCCGCCCGAAAACAACCGCCGGGGCAACATCCAGATTGTGCGCACGGAGTACACGGTGGATGAAAATGCGTCCACCGTCCTGGTTTATGTGGATGTGACCCGCCAGTTTGGCGTGCTGGGGGCAGTCACGGGGGTGGTGTACACGGTGGATGGGAGCGCTGTGGCGGGGGTGGATTATCAGCCGATTCGCCAGAGGGTGGCTTGGTCTGGTTGCGAGGGGGGCAGCGTGCTGGTGCAGGTGCCCATCCTGGACAATCAGGTGCGCGATGGGAATCGCGAGTTTTCCCTCGTGTTTGAAATTCCGGCCCGATTCTCCACCAATTCGGCCCTTCATGCTTTTGGCTTCCAGACAGTGGCCCGGGTGACCATTGTGGACAATGATTTCGAGAATGGGGTGCTGGGATTTGCCACCCCTTATTATTATGTGGCCGAGGATGGCACCAATGCGGTGATTACCGTAACCCGCACCAACGGCTCCAATGGCAGTGTGTCAGTGCAGTATATCACCCTGGACGGCACGGCCACGCGCAACGCCGATTACACGCTGGCCAGCGGCGTGCTGACCTTTGCGGCGGGGGTGACCAACCTGACCTTCCGCGTGCCCATTCTCAATGACACCGCCCTGGAGCCGGAAGAAACGGTGCTGCTGTATTTGTTCAACCCGCTGGGCGGCGCCACCCTGGGGCGCGACACGGCCACACTCATCATCACCGACAATGACAATGGCCGGGGCAGCTTGAGCTTCAGCTCGCATGAATATTTCATCAGCGAAAGCACCAATGCCGTGCCCATCACGGTGCGGCGCACGGGCGGCGCGCTCAGCACGCAGGTGGTGCAGGTCATCGTGCGGGAAATTCCCGGGCTGACCAACGGCGCGGGGCTGGCGGGAGCGGATTTTGTGGCGTCCACCAATCTGCTGTTCTTTGCGCATGGAGAGACCGCCAAGACCCTGCTGGTGCCGTTGCTGCCGGATGATTTGGTGGAGGGCCCCGAGCAATTCCAGGTGCTGCTGGCCACCAACGCCGGCACGTATTCGCAGTTGGGCATCATTACCAGCGCGGTGGTCAATCTTTTGGACGATGACGCCTACGGCACGCTGGAATTCCTGCAGCCGCGCTTTGCGATTAATGAACAGGAGCCGCTGGCCACGCTGACGGTGGTGCGCCGCGGCGGGCGCAGCGGGCGCGTCACCGTGGAATACGCCACTGAGACGTTGACCGGCCCGGACGCCGCCGTGGAAGGCGTGCATTACATGGGGACTTCAGGGGTGCTGGTGTGGGAGGACGGCGATGTGCTGCCAAAGACCTTTACCGTGCCCATCCTTTACCATCCGGCGCTGGAGGGGAACCGGATGCTGGGCTTGCGGCTCAGCAACCCCGCCAAAGCCGGGCTGGGGGCGAATGCCAGCGCCGTGCTGATGATCGTTGACTTCGAGTCATATAATTTGTCGGCCGGTTGGGTGGACACCATCTTCAACGCCAGCCCGGGCATTGACAATTTTGTGCGGGCGCTGGCGGTCCAACGGGATGGCAAGCTCATTGTGGGCGGCGACTTCACCAGTGTGAACGGCCAGCCGCGCAACCGCATTGCCCGGCTGCATGTCAATGGGGCGCTGGACGCCACTTTTGACCCGCTGCAGGGCTTCAATGACACGGTTCATGCGGTGGCCGTGCAGGCGGATGGCAAGATTCTGGTGGGCGGCCGTTTCAGCCGGTTTGACGTGACCAACCGCTTCGGGGTGGCCCGCCTGAACAGTGACGGGCGGCTGGACAGCTTCTTTGCCCGCGGCACGGGCGCCAACAACCCGGTGTATGCGCTGGCGGTGCATCCGGATGGACGGGTGGCCGTTGGCGGGTCGTTCAACACGTTCAACGGCGTGGAGCGGCCCAGTCTGGCAGTGCTGGACACCAACGGCACGTTGCAGCTCAGCTTTAATCCGGGCACCGGCCCCAATGGACCGGTGTACGCGGTGGCATATCAACCGGACGGCAAACTGCTGGTGGGCGGCACTTTCACCAAGTACCGCGGCCTGCCGCGCAATCACCTCGTGCGGGTGAATCCCGACGGCACACCAGACGCGGCGTTTGACCCGGGCCTCGGCCCGAATGATTCAGTGCGCGCCATTGCCGTGCAGGAGGACGGGCGCATCGTCATTGGCGGCTTGTTCACCGCGGTGGACAACCAGCCGCGCGGCCACGTGGCGCGGCTGCTGCCCAGCGGCGCGCTGGACACCAACTTCCTGGCTGGCCTGTCCGGGGCGGACGGGGCGGTGTTTGGCCTTTCGCTCCAGAGTGACGGCAAGGTGGTGGTGGTGGGTGATTTCCTGCGGTTCAATGACGTGTTCCGCAGCCGCATCACCCGGTTGATGGACGATGGCGCCAATGATTTGACGATTAATTTTGGCACGGGCGCCGATGCGCACATCGCGGCCGTGGTGAATCAATCGGATGACCAGATTGTGATTGGCGGCGGCTTCTTGAGCTTCAACGGCGTGCCGCGGGCCTATCTGGCGCGCATCATTGGCCACCGGAATTATGGGTCCGGGCGGCTGGAGTTTCTGGCGGCGGCGTTTTACCAGGATGAAAACGTGACCAATGCCGTCGTCACGGTGCGCCGCAACTGGGGCTTGTCCAACGAGGTGCGCGTGGCCTATGCCACGGTGCCGGGCGGCACGGCCGGGCCGAATGACTACCTGCCGGTCAGCGGCGAGCTGGTGTTCCCGCCGGGTGAAGTGTTGCAGACCTTTGAGGTGCCCATCATCAACGACAACGAGGTGGAGGCGGCGGAGACGGTGAATCTGGCGCTCAGCAACCCCACCAATATCACCTTGGGCACGGCGGCGGAGCTGGATGCCCAGGTGAATGCCCAACTGGTGATTATCAGTGATGACAACCTGATTGGCTTTGCCGAGGCGGACTTTGTGGTGAATGAAAACGTGCCCAGCGGCTTTGCAGTCATCACAGTGAGACGCACCGGCGCCACCAACAACTTTGCCGCGGTGGACATTGAAGTGGCCGGCGGCACCGCCACGGCTGGCAGCGATTATACCGCCTCGGCCACGACGCTGACCTTCCTCCCGGGCGAGACCGTCAAGTATTACTTTGTCACCCTGCAGGACGACAACCGCGCGGAAGGGGACGAGACGGTGTTATTGGCCCTGAGCAATCCCTCGGGCAACTCCGTGCTGGGCCAAGCGGTGGCCACCTTGACCCTTCGCGACAATGACTTCGCGGCGGGCACGCTCAACTTTGAGTTCCCCACGTATGTGGTCAATGAATACGAAACCAATCTGGTGATTCGGGTGGTGCGCACGGGCGGCAGCAGCGGGGTGGTGGCCGTGGATTATGCCACGGCCGACTTCACCGCGCAGGCGGGCGCCGATTATGCGCCGCGCTCGGGCACGCTATCCTTCGCCGACGGCGAAACGGTCAAGAGCTTCAGCGTGCCCATCCTGCAGGATTTCCTGGCGGAGACCAATGAAGTGTTCCTGGTGCGCCTGGCCAACGCGCGCGGCGCCGCCGGGGTGACCCTGGGCAACTTGAATCAGGCGACGGTGACCATTCTGGAGACGCCGCTGCTGAACGGCAATCTGGCGTTTGCCGCCACCAACTTTGCGGGCAGCGAGACCAGCGGCGTGGTGGCCATCACGGTCAACCGCCGTTATGGCGCGGTGGGCAACATCAGCGTGGCCTACGCCACCACCACGGGTACGGCTCAGCCGGGGGTGAATTACGTGCCCACCAATGGCGTGCTGACGTGGCTCAACGGGGATGCCACGCCCAAGACGTTCTTCGTGACCGTGTTGAGCAACAATGCGGTGGAAGGTGATTTGACCGTGGGTTTGGTTTTGTCCAATGCCCTCGGCGGCGCCACCCTGGGCGCGCCTGCGCAGGCCACCCTGACCATTCTGGACAGCAGCGTGGGGCCGGGCTTCCTGACGTTTGCCTCCGCGCAATACACGGTGGCGGAAAACAGCACCAACGCCGTGATTACCGTCCTGCGCACCAATGGCTGGCTGGGCGAGGTGTCGGTGGACTATGCCACGGCGGACGGCTCAGGGGTGGCGGGGGTGCACTACCAGGCGGTGTCCGGCACGCTGGTGCTGACCAATGGCCAGGTCACCGGCAGCATCGTGGTGCCGCTCATTGAGCTGGCCGGGGCGGATTTGAACAAGACGGTGCGCCTGAGCTTGTTCAATCCCACCAACGCCGGCCTGGGCGCCATCACCAACGCCGTGCTCACCATCACCGAGAGCAGCCCTGTGGCCGGCTCGGTCAATGTGGGCTTTGCGCCCTTCATCAATGGCTCGGTGGATGCGCTGTACGTGCAGACCAACGGCGAAAACAAGATTTACATCGGCGGCACCTTCACCATGGTGGACGGCATCGCGCGCAGCAATGTGGCGCGGCTGAATCTCAACGGCACGCTGGACACGGTCTATAACGTCGGCGTGGGGCCGTCCAATGGCGTGGTTCGGGCCATGGTGGCGCTGGAGGACGGCCGGGCCTATGTGGGCGGCTCGTTCACCGGCTTTGGCACGAGCACCAATTCTTATCTGGTGCGGTTGCTCCCGGACGGCGCGGTGGACCCCACCTTCAACGCGCAGTTGGACAACGCGGTGAATGCGCTTTATGTGCAGCCGGATGGCCGCATCTTGGTGGGTGGCCTCTTTACGCGGGTGGGCTTCACGCAACGCAGCTACCTGGTCCGGCTCAACACCAACGGTGTGGCCGACTTCTCCTTCGGCTTCGGCGAAGGGCCGGACGCTCCGGTGCGGGCCATTGCCGTGCAGTCCGATGGCCGCATTGTCATTGGCGGTGATTTCACGCACGTGGGCGGTTTGCCGCGGGCGCGAGTGGCGCGGCTGCTGGCCAGCGGCATGGTGGATACCACGTTCAATCCGGGCGCGGGACCGGAAGGCTCCGTGCGGTCGGTGGTGGTGGACGCCGAGAACCGGGTGCTCATGGGCGGTCTCTTTACCACCGTCTCCGGCGTCAGCCGCGGGCGCATCGCCCGGTTGCTGCCCAGCGGGGCGCTGGACCTGGAATTCAATCCGGGGGGCGGCGCGGATGAATTTGTGAACTCGATTGCGCTGCAGCCCGACGGCCGGATTTTGGTGGGCGGCGCCTTCACCTCCTTCAACGGCTATCCGCGCAGCCGGCTGACGCGCCTGCTGGCCAACGGGGCGGTGGACACCAGCTTCAACATCGGGACCGGGGCGGATAATTACGTCAGCGCCGTGGCCTTGCAGGCGGACCAGCGCATTGTGGTGGCGGGCGGCTTCCAGACCTTCAACGGTGTGCGGCAGGCCTACCTGACCCGCCTGAACAACGGCTTCAACCGCGGGCCGGGCGCTTTCAGCTTCGCGGTGGCCAGCTTCACGGTGGCGGAGAATGCGTCGAACGCTGTGATTACCGTGGTGCGCAACGTGGGCACCGCGGGCAGCGTGTCGGTGGATTACGCCACCAGCGACGGCACGGCGCGCGCGGGCGTGCATTACACGGCGGTCAGCGGCACGTTGACGTTTGGCGACGGGGAGACGGTGCGGACCTTCACGGTGCCGGTCTATGATGACCAGGTGAGCGGCAGCGGCCGCACCTTCCGCGTGACCTTGTCCAACCCGCAGGGCGGGGCGGAATTGGGGCCGCAGAGTTCCGCCACGGTGCAGATTGAGGAGGACGATGCGGTGATTCGCTTCGCGCAGGTCAATTACAGTGTCAACGAAGGCGCCGGCTTCGCGCAGGTGGAGGTGGAGCGCAGCGGCAGCACCTTTGGCATCGCGCTGGTGGATTACACGGTGGGCGGCGGGACGGCGGACGGGGGCGCGGATTACCAGGCGGTGTCCGGCACGTTGTTCTTCCTGGATGGCCAGACGCGGGCCACCCTCACCATACAGATTTTTGACGACACCCTGATTGAGGGCAATGAAACGGTGGACATTCGCCTGTCAAATCCGGTCAATGCCATCTTGGGCATGACCAACGCCACGCTGACCATTGTGGACAATGACTTTGGTCCGGGCGTGCTGGGCTTCCCGGTGCTTACCTACCAGGCCGCGGAGAATGCCGGTGTGGTCAACATTACCGTGCAGCGCACCAACGGCAGCCTGGGCATTGTGGCGGTGGATTATCAGGTGTTGCCCGGCAGCGCCACGGCCGGGGCCGATTTTGTGGTGGCCAGCGGCACTTTGCAGTTTGCCGATGGCGAGACCGCCAAGAGCTTCCCGGTGCGGGTGCTGGACGACAGCCTGTCGGAAGGCAACGAAACGGTGCTGCTGGTATTGTCCAATCCGCAAGGCGGCGCGAGCCTCGACTTTTTGAACAGCCAGGCCGAACTGACGATTCTGGATGACGATTTGACGCCGGGCGCGTTCCGTTTCTCCGCGACAACGTATGAGGCAGCGGAAGGCGGGTTCCTTTCCTATATCACAGTGGTGCGCACCAATGGCAGCACGGGTCAGGTGCGGGTGGATTTGGTCAGCGGCGGCGGCACCGCCACGGCCGGTCTGGATTATGAGGGCATCACCAACATGATGGTTTTTGGGGACGGCCAGCTCGTCACCAACTTTTGGCTCTGGGTGTATGACGACTTCGAGGTGGAAGGGCCGGAGACGGTGGTCTTGCGGCTGGTGAATCCGCGGGACGGCGCGACGCTGGCCGAGCCGTCCACGGCGGTGGTGACCATTTTGGACAATGAATCGCTTATCCAGTTCACCGCCTCCACCTACCTGGTCAATGAGGATGCGGGAACCGCCAGCATCGCGGTCGAGCGGCTGGGCGGCCTCACGGCGGTGGCCACCGTGGGCTACAGCACCGGCGGCGGGACGGCTGTGCCCGGCTCGGATTACACGCCGGTCAGCGGCACGCTGGTCTTTGGCACCAATGAAGCGGTGAAAAACATCGTGGTGCCCATCACCGACAACGCGGTGACCAATGCCAACAAGACGTTGAATCTGCAATTGTTTGGCGCCTCGCTGGGCGCGCAGATAGGGGCGCGCAGCAACGCGGTGCTGACCATTGTGGACAATGACAGTTACCTGTCCTTGAGCGCGACCGCCTACTCCGTCAGCGAAGGCGGCGGCGCTGCGGTCATTGTGGTGCGCCGCACCGGCAGCCTGGGCGCGCCGGCCTCGGTGAACTTCAGCGTGGGTGGCGGCACGGCCGTGCCGGGGACGCATTACGCGCCGACGAATTTCACGCTGTTCTTCAGCGCCAATGAAAGCCAGAAGACCGTGAGCATCCCCATCCACCAGAACCAGGTGAAGGACGGCGCGCGCACGGTGAACATCGCGCTGACCTTCCCGTCGCGCGGGGCCACCATTGTGCAGGGGGCGGCGGTGCTCACCATACTGGATGACGACGACAGCATCATCGTGCCGGTGGCGGCAGCGCTGGTCTCGGAGAGCGGGCCGGTCAATGGCTCGCTGGACCAGGGCGAGACGGTGACGGTGCGGCTGGCGTTGCGCAACATCGGCAACGTGGCGGCCTCCAACGTGGTGGCGACGCTCCTGCCCACCAATGGCGTGGTGAATCCGGGCGCGGCGCAAACCTACGGGCTGCTCCTGCCGGGCGGGGTTTCGGTCAGCCGCGCCTTTACCTTCACGGTGGGCGCGACCAACGGCGGCCTGGTGCGGGCCACCTTGCGGTTGCAGGATGGCGCGCAGGACGCGGGCACGGTGACCTTTGACCTGCAGGTGGGGGCGCGCACCACCCGCTTTGCCAATGCCAATCCCATCACCATTGTGGATGACGCCCCGGCCACGCCGTATCCGTCCCTCATCAACGTGACGGGCCTCAACGGCAGCGTGGGCAAGGTCACCGTCACGGTGAGCAATCTCTCCCATGCCTTCCCGCGCGACATCAGCATGATGCTCGTCGGCCCGCAGGGCCAGCGCGTGGTGTTGATGGGTTACGCCATTGGCGGCTGGGAGAATGCCTTGCAGGGCGTGACGCTGACCTTTGATGACACGGCCACCAACGCGCTGCCGGCCAACGCGGCCGTCACCACGGGCCGGTATCGCCCCACCAATTACTTCAGCCTGGCCTTCCCGGCGCCGGCGCCGGCGTTGCCGTCCGCCACCAATAATGTGCTGGCCGTCTTCAACGGCACCAATCCCAACGGTGTGTGGGCCTTGTACGTGCAGGATATGGCCTCGCCGGACGTGGGCTTGATTGCCGGCGGCTGGAGCCTCGAAATCAGCACGGTGGAGAACTTCGCGCCCGCGGCCGACGTGGCGGTGGCGGCCACTGCCTCCACGGCCAACCTGGTGGCCAACAGCAACGTCACCTACACCATCACGGTGCAGAATGGCGGCCCGGTGGCGGCGCAGGGGATTGTGGTGACCAACCGCCTGCCGGTGGGTACCACCCTGGTCAATGCGAGCGCGTCGGTGGGCGCGCCGGTCATCGCAAGCAATCTTGTCACCCTGAACGTGGGCAATCTGGCGGTGGGCGCCTCGGCCACCCTGACCCTGGTGGTCAACTGCCCGAATCCGGGCGTGCTGACCAACCTCGCCACGGTGGTGAGCAGCGTCGCTGACCCGGCGGCGGACAACAACCTGGCCCGCGTGGTGGTGGGGGTGAGTCCCGCGACTCCGCCTTCGTTTGGTGGTGTGGTGGCCACAGGCGGCCAGTTGCAATTGACCATCACGGGCCAGCCGGGCAGCGTGTACTACCTGGAAGCCTCCACCAATTTGGTGCAATGGCTGCGGCTCTCCACCAACGTGCTCACCGGGCCGTCGAGCACGTTCTCGGTGCCGTTGAACCTGAGCGACCGCGGCTTCTTCCGCATCGTGGTGCCCTGACGATGCCCGGGGACCCGCGCGGCCGGCGTGACTTTGCCATGATTTTGCTGGGCCTCACCGGCGGAGTGGGCATGGGCAAATCCACCGCGGCCTGCTTCTTTCAGGAGCTGGGCCTGCCGGTGGTGGACACCGATCAACTCGCCCGTGAGCTTACCCTTCCCGGCCAGCCCGCGTTGCTGGAAATTGCGCGGGAATTCGGCCCCGCTTACCTGACCCCCGAAGGCGCGCTCAACCGGGCGGCGATGGCGCAAAAGGTGTTTGCGGACGCGGCGGCCCGGCAAAAACTCGAGGCCATTTTGCATCCGCGCATTCGCGCCGCGTGGCAGGCCGAGGCCGCGCGCTGGCGGGCAGCGGGCGTGCCGGTGGGGGTCGTGGTCATTCCCCTGCTCTACGAAACTGGCGCGGAGCGTGAAGTGGACCGGGTGGCCTGTGTGGCCTGCATGCCCCGGACTCAGGCGGCCCGGCTGGCGGCGCGGGGTTGGCCGGAGGAGCACTGCCGGCAGCGCATCGCCGCCCAGTGGCCGGTGGAGGAAAAAATCAAGCGGGCCGATTACGTGATTTGGACCGAGGGCAGCCTGGCAGCCCACCGCGCGCAAATTGAGAGGGTCGTCCAGAACGTAAAAAAAATGGGCGTGCCTCTGCCTCCGGCTGGCGCATAATGCGGACAACCCATGAGCGCCGCAAGGAAATGCCTGAAGCGCTGGCTGGCCGATGCGGCCACGGGTCTGTTGGGCTGTGCGCCTGCAGGGCGGATATTTGACTGGCTCGCCTGGCAACGGCGGCGCGCCGTCCGCCGTCAAGTGGAAGCGCGCCTGCGCGCCGCCGGCCAGTATGGGGACGTGGTGAGCTTTGGCCCGTTCAAGGGCCTCCAATATCCTCCGGGCTGGGCGGACAGCCGCTTTGAGAAAATCATTGGCGCCTACGAGGCCGAGCTGCATCCGGTGGTGGAAGCTCTCTGCGCCACGCCGTACACGGACATCGTCAACATTGGGGCGGCCGAGGGTTATTACGCGGTGGGCATGGCGCGGCGCATTCCTGCGGCCACGGCGCATGCCTTTGAAATGGAGGAAGGGCGCCGGCAAATGTGCCGGGCCATGGCGGAGTTGAATGGCGTGGCGGAGCGGGTGCGGGTGCTGGGCGCGGCCACGGTGGCAGCGTTGCGAGAGCTGCAACTGGGGCCGCGGGTGCTGGTGTTGTGCGATTGCGAGGGCGCGGAGCGGGAGCTGTTGCATCCGCAGGCCGTGCCGTGGTTGCAGCGCGCGGAGGTGCTGGTGGAGGTGCACGAATTCATGGCGCCGGGGGTGTCCGAACTTTTGCGCCAGCGTTTTGCCGGCACGCACCAGTTGCAGGTCATTCCCATGGCCGGCCTGGTTTATGCCAACTACCCCCTGCTGCGCCAATTGACCTTGGCGGAAATTCACGCGATGGTGGGCGAGGAACGGGCCCGCCTGATGGAGTGGTTTAGCTTCACGGCCAGGCGCTGAATATGGATATTTTTCCCGCCGCCGGGTTGTTGGGGAAGGAGTCCGTCCTTGTCGCGGTTTCGCTGTGGCTGGCCGCCCACGTGTTTTTGTTACTGGGTTGGGTGCGATATTTGAACTGGCCCCAAACTCTCGTGGTGTGGGCAGGCACGGTGTTGTGCGCCTGGGTTGCGGTCTTGGGATGGATGAAAGCAGGAGGAGGACTTCAACTTTTTCAAGCACTGGAGCCGCATGCAACGGCCGCCGTGCTTCTGGCGCCCGCCTGGCTGGCTGCGCGTCTGCTGGCGCAAGATTTGTGGGGCTGGCGGCTGGGGCGCCCTCATTACGGCTGGGAGTTGATGCTATTGTCCGCCGTGCTGGCGCTGCTGCCACTGCAACTCCTGGCGGGCCTCAATTTTTGGCCAGCCGCGCCGGTGGCCGTGGGCGTAGTTTGTTTGTGGCAGGTCCTCTGGACGCCGTGGCTGATTCGCAAATGTCCCGCGCCGTGCCCGCGCAGCGTGTGGGGGCCGGCTGCCTGGAGCTTGTGGATTTTGGGGTTATGGTTTTGGGCGGGTGGCCCAGAGCGGCAGCCGTGGGGATTGGCGGTTTGCCTTTTGCCAGCGTTGTTGGCCTTGTGGCCCTGGCGCCGGCTTAGCGGGGCCAAAGCAAAACCTGGTCCCGCTTGAGCCAGCCGGCGCGGCCGCGGTCATCGCGAATTTCCAACCAGTCCTGGTTTTCGCTCATCACGCGCACTTCGGCGCCCTCGGGCAGGCTCCAAACGGGTTTGGAAACGTCATAAGGGGCCAGGCGGGCCTGCACGTCTTTTTGCGCGACAATGGCCACGCGCTGCATTTGTTGAAAGTACACCGCGCCACTCAGGCAGGCCATGGCGGCCAGCCACGTGGCGAGCAGCAGACCGCCGGTGCTGCGGAGGCTGGCACGCCGGCGCGGAAACCATTGCCCGAGGCCCAGCACGCCCAGCCACAGCCAAAGCGTGGCGGCCGCCAGCAAGCCCCACTCATTCAGCGTCAGCCGTCCCAGCAGTGCCTCCAGACCGCGCGGGCCGGTGTCTTCGCTGCCGCTCACGGCGCGGCGGACGGAGGCCAGATTGGCGCGGATGTCCGGGTCCCGCGGGGCCAGGCGCTCGGCGTGGCGCAACGCATACAGCGCGCGGCCCGGCTGGCCGGCGCGGAAATAGGCGGTGCCCAAATTGTAGTACAAGGCGGGCGAGACCCTGCCGCTCTGCAACAATTGCTCATAACGCGCAATGGCCTCGGCATAATTCCCTTGCTCGCACAGTTGATTGGCGCGGGAGAATTCTTCTTCCGGTGTGGCGGCCGGCAACGCCAGGCCGAGCCATCCCCAGGCGGCCAACAGGATGAGCCACTGCCCCAATCTTTTCATGCCCTTGGCTCCTTGAGTTCCAGTTGTTCCAATGCGCGGAGCACTTCGACGGCTTTGGCCCGCATGGCGGCCAGGTCGGCGGGCGCCGCGGCGGGGGCGTACCGCGCCTGGTTGCAGGCCTGAAACAAGGCGCTCAAATCCGCCAGCCACGGCGCCTCCACGCCGGCGGGGCGCAACCGCTCGTCAATGACCGCCTCGGTGATGGCGGAGGCCGGCAGGTCGAGCCGTTCCCCCAGGCGCTCCTGCAGCAGGCGGAACAAGGTGGAGTAAAAGGCATCGGCGTGATTTTTTTGGGCCAGTTGTTGCAGCTCCTGCAAGCCGCGCGCGATGACCCGTTGCGTCTCGCGCTGGCGGCGCAGCCGCGGGTTGGCGGCCAGCCGGTCCTGCCAGCGGCGCCAACCCCAGGAGCCGGCGAAGAAGGCCACGGGCAGCAATTGCAGCGCCAGGAACCAGGGGCGTTGCCACAGCGGGGGCGCCGGCACGGTGAGCGTGCCCAGATGCGGTTTGATGGCGACCAGACCCACGGCGTTGGTTTCTTCCACGGGCAGGAACGGCGTCACGCCCGCGCTGGGCCGCACCACGAGCGCAAACTCCGGCCCGCTCAAGGTCTGGTACTGGCCGCGCGCCGGGTCAAAGTAACTGAGCTGAAAGGGGGGAAGCGTTTTGGTATCGAGGCTCTGGGGCACCACCACCTGCTCGAAGACCTTGCGCCCGCCCAGTCCGAGCGGGCCGGTGTTTTCCAGTTTGGAGGTGGGCGGATACACCTTGAAGGCGCTCCAGGCCGGTTGCTCCGGCAGCCGCAGCGTGTCGAGCAGCATGTTTTCACCGGACAATTCCACCTTCACGGTGATGGGGTCGCCCACGGCCACGTTGGTGGGCGAGGCGGTGACGCGCATTTGCAGCGGCCCAATGGCGCCGACAAAGTGAGGCGGGGCGTTGGGGGGCAGCGGCAGGATGGACACGGACAACGGCGCATTGGTCACGATGACCTGCCGCCAGTCCAAAATTTCATTGAAGAAGAAACTGCGGCGCGCATTGGGCGCGGGCAGGCGGGCTTGAAAGCGCACGGGGCCCAGCTCGCCGCGGCCGGGCTGATGCGCGAGCACATACGTCTGATAGCGATGGAGCACAAAATTGCGTCCGCCAAAGGAGACCATCTGCGGGCGCTGGGCCTGCCAGGGGCCCGCGGTGAAGCCGGTGGTGGACCATTCGGGCGTGCCCTGCTGCTCGGCCACGGCGTAGAGGTCCACGGTCACCAGCGCCAGCTCGCCGGCGTAGAGATTGCTGCGGGCCAGATGCAGGCGGAAAAAGGCCTGTTGCTGCATGATGGCGGGGTCCATCTCGGTGACCTGCAGGGCCACCGGCTGCGTGGTCACCCACTGGTCGCCGATGGGGATGCGCACCGGCGGAATGACAAAAGTGCCGGCCTGCGGCGCGGTGAGCTGGTAATTCAGGGTGATTTGCTGAATGGCCTGCCCATTGATGATTTGCATGACCTGCGAAGGCCCCACGTACTGAATTTGCAAACCGGGCGCTTCAATGCGTGGCACGGCTTTGGGGACGACGTTGTCAAAGACAATCTGCAATTCCACCGTCTGGCCCACGCTCAGGTTGGTGGAGGAGACCCGCAACTCCACCGGCGCCGCTCCGGCCTCCAGCGCCGCGAGGACCAAGCAAACCGCGGCCCACACCTGCGCCGTCCACCGGCGCAAGTTCCACCAGGTTGAACCCATCGGGCATGGGCTTTTGGCCGTCATCCGAACCGCATTTTTGCCTCTGGCAGTTGGACAGTGCAAGTGCCGTGTTGTTCAAGCAGGAGAAAGCGGGGCCGGTTGGCATCAGGCCACTCCCCGCTCGGGCCGGCCGCCTGCCGCGTCTGCCCGGGGGTGTGGGATGGGGCGTTGCGCCGGCGGATGGGCGGGGCGCGGCGCGCCGCCAGCGCGGCTGGCCCGCTTACACGGAATAATCCAGATACACCGTTTTGATGCGCGTGTAAAAGTCCAGGGCCCCCGGCCCTTGCTCTTTGAAGGAATCGGTGCTCGATTTTTTCACGCCGCCAAAGGGCGCCTGCAACGCCAGGCCGGTGGAAATCTGGTTGATTTTGACCACGCCCGCCTGGATGCGCTCGGCATAAATCATGGCCTTCTTCAAATCGCGGGTCACCAGCGAGGCGCTCAGGCCCATTTCCACGCTGTTGGCCAGAGAGAGCGCGTGCTCAAAATCATCCGCCGCCAGCACGGCCAGCACCGGCCCGAAGACTTCCTCGCAGGCGATGCGCATAGCCGGTTTGACGCCGGCCAGGATGGTGGGCTGCATGAAATGGCCATGCGCCAGCTCGCCCTCCTCCAAACGCTCGCCGCCGTAAATCAGGGTGGCGCCCTCGGCCACCGCGCCGCGCACATAGGCCAGATTGGATTCCAGTTGCGCGGCGCTGACCGCCGGCCCCATGTCCACCCCCGGAGCGTAACCGGGGCCAACTTTCAGCGCGCGCGTGCGCGCCACCAGTTTGTCCATGAATGCCGGCAGCACGGCTTTTTCCACAATCACGCGGCTGGTGGCAGTGCAGGCCTGGCCGGTGAGGCCAAAGCCGGCCTTGATTACCAGGTTGACCGCCAGGTCCAAATCGGCGTCCGCGAGCACGAGGGTTGGATTTTTGCCACCCATTTCCATCTGGGCGCGGGCCATGCGCAGGGCCAGCCGCTGGTAAATGGTCTGGCCCACGGTGTAGGAGCCGGTGAAGGAAAGCGCCGCTACGGCGGGGTGGTTTGCCAATTCCGCGCCCACCGCCCGGCCTTCGCCGGTGACGACATTCAACACGCCTTTGGGCAGGCCGGCCTCAGCCAGGGCGCGCGCCAGCTCCATGGCCATGGCGGGCGCCTGCGAGGCGGGCTTGAGGATGACGGCGTTGCCGGCCAGCAGGGCCGGGGCGAGTTTCCAGGCGGGGATGGCGATGGGAAAATTCCAGGGGGTGATTAGCGCCACCACGCCCAGCGGCTCGCGGCGCGTGTACAAGAAATTGCCGGGCAGGTCATGGGGGATGGTCTGGCCGCCCACGGTGTAGCTCAGGCCACCGTAAAAGCGGAAAATGTCCACGGCCCGCTGCACTTCGCCCGCGCTTTCGGCGAGGGTTTTGCCTTCCTCGCGGGTGAGGAGCTCGGCCAGCTCTTTCTTGCGGGCGTCCAAAATCTGGGAGGCGGCGCTGAGGATGCGGCCGCGGGCCACGGGGGTCATGGCGCCCCAGGCGGGAGCGGCCGCCTGGGCGGCCTCGATGGCGGCGCGGGCCTCGGGTTGACCGCCGGCGGCATACTCGGCCACCGTCTCGCGGGTGTCGGCCGGATTGTGGGTGACAAAGACGGCCTGCTGGTGGGCGGCCGTCCACTCGCCGCCGATGAAATTCTGGTAACGCCTCATGGCGGGGAGGATAAACCGAGGGGGTGGCGATGTCGAGCAAGGATGCTGGGCGGGAGGACGGCCTGGGGGAGAAAAGGGTTGTTTAACCGCTTGACCTTTGGGGGGACAGCCCGCTTAATAGACCACTGAGCGTTGTCGGGTACACGCACATGTTGGCGCAACTAAAGAGCCTGTTCTCCAACGACATAGGCATAGACCTGGGCACGGCGAACACGCTGGTGTACGTGCGGGATCGTGGCATTGTGCTGCGGGAGCCGAGTGTCGTGGCCATTCAGGCCGGCACGACCAATGTTGTGGCGGTGGGAGAAGAGGCCAAGCGCATGATTGGGCGCACGCCGGTGAATCTGGTGGCCATCCGCCCCATGAAGGACGGGGTGATCGCGGAGTTTGAGATCACCGAGGCGATGCTGCGGCATTTCATTCAAAAAGTGCATTACCGCAAGTTGATCGCCCCGCGGGTGGTGGTGGCCGTGCCTTCGGGCATCACCGAGGTGGAGAAACGCGCCGTGCGCGATTCGGCCATTCATGCGGGCGCCCGGGAGGTGTATCTCATTGAGCAGCCGATGGCGTCGGCCATTGGCGTGGGCATGCCCGTGCATGAGCCGGCCGGCAATATGATTGTGGACATTGGTGGCGGCACGTGTGAAATTGCCATCATTTCCCTGGCCGGCATCGTCTATAGCCGCAGCCTGCGGGTGGGCGGAGACGAGTTTGACGAGACCATTGTGGCGCACATGAAGCGCACCTACAACCTCATGATTGGCGAACGCACCGCGGAAGAAATCAAGATTCGCATTGGTTCGGCCTTTCCGCTGGAGCAGGAATTAACCATGGAAGTCAAAGGTCGCGATCTCGGCGCCGGGTTGCCGAAGACCATCACCATCCGGTCCGAGGAAATTCGCGAGGCATTGCAGGAACCGCTTTCCCAGATTTTGGAATCTGTGCGCATCACGCTGGAACGATGCCCGCCGGAATTGTCCGCTGATTTGGTGGACCGCGGCATCGTGGTGGCGGGCGGCGGCGCGCTGTTGCGCGGCATTGACCGGATGATCTCCGAGGAGACCGGCCTGCCGGTGCACATTGCCGACGACCCCCTCACCGCCGTGGCCGAAGGCACCGGGCGGGTGTTGCAGGAAATGGAGTTCTTGAAGCGGGTTACTTCGCAGCCCAGAGGTTAATGCCCTGGCGCGGCGTTCGCCTCCACGCGGGACGTGGCGGCGAAATGTTACGCAAACAACATTGGTGGATGTTAGGCGCGGCGGCGCTGGCGGCCCTCCTGCTGATGGGCCTGCCGGAGCGCGCCACCGCGCGCCTCAAGCAGGGCGCCGCCGCCCTGTTTCTTCCTCTCTTTGGCCTCTCCCAAACCACCGGCCGCGTTGTGGAGCAGGCTGGCGCCCTCACCGTCCCCCGCGCCGAATTGCTGCAGGAAAACGAGCGCCTGCGGCGGGAAAACCAGGAGCTGCGCCTGCGGCAGCATCAAGCCGCCGCATGGTATCGGGAAAACGAGGCGCTCCGCCGCCATCTGGGGTGGAAGGCCCAGGCGCCGTGGAAAATGAAACTGGCGCGGGTGATCGGGCGGGACCCCGCCCACTGGTGGCGCGCGCTGCACATTGACGCCGGCCTGGCCGATGGTTTGCGGCCCAATTATCCCGTGGTCACGCCGGAGGGGTTGGTGGGGCGTTTGCATGAATGCGCGGAGCATCGCTCGCTGGTGGTGCTGCTGGGTGATCCCAAATGCCGGGTGGCCGCCCTGGTGCCGGAGGCGCAGGACTCGGGCATCGTGCTGCCGGGGGCTTCGGCCTCGTGGAAAAACCAGTTTGTGGAGCTGTCGTATCTTTCCCGCCAAACCGAGTTGAAGCCCGGCCAGCGGGTGGTCACCAGCGGTTTGGGGGGGATTTTTCCACCGGGCATTCCCATTGGGGACATTGCGGACTGGCGGCTGGTGGACGGCTTGTACGTGGAGGCGCGTGTGCGGCTGGCGGTGAACTTCAGCGCGCTGGAGGAGGTCTGGGTGCTGCTGCCATGAAACTGCTCCCCCACAGCCTGTTGCTGGGCGCCACCTGGTTGCTGGCGTTTCTGCCGTGCGTGATGGACTGGCCGCAACGGTGGCTGGGCGCGCAGGTCAGCCTGTTGCCGCCGTTGATTGTGTATGCGGCGTTGAGCTGCACGCCGGGGTGGATGATGCTGCTGGCGCTGGCGGGCGGGATGCTGGCCGATGCGCTGTCCTGCAATCCGCTGGGCAGCACAACCGCGCCGCTCCTGCTAATCGGGGTGGTGGTGCTGCGGAATCGGGAGGTGATTTTGCGGAAGGAAACTTTTGCGCAGGTGACCCTGGGACTGGCGGCCAGCGCGGCGGCGCCGCTGTTGCAGGTGCTGTTGTTGCTGACCTTTGGTTATGAGCCGCTGGTGGGCTGGGGCTCTCTGTGGCCGTGGGTGTTCATGACCGTGGCGGGCGGCGCCCTCACCCCGTGGTTGTTTCGGGGGCTGGACCGGCTGCTGGGCGCCGTCACGTATCCCACGGCCACGGGGCAAGGCTGGCCGATGGCCCGGGACATTGTGCGGGGACGACATTAAACCACCATGGCAATGCTGGAAAATTTGCACCAGGGTGACCGCCCCTTGCAGGCGCTGGCGGGGGTGATGGCCGCCGGTCTGCTCATTTTATTGGGCGGGCTGTGGTATGTGCAAATTGTGGCCGGCAAAAAATATGCCGAGGACCAGGTGGCGCAGGCCTTCCGCACGGTGCGCATCCCGGCGGTGCGCGGCAAGATTCTGGACCGGGAGGGGCGGGTGCTGGCGGAAAACCGGCCCGCCTATCATGCCAGTGTTTACCTGGAGGCGCTCAGCCCCTATTTCCGCCAGGCGTATGCGGTGCTGGTTTCCAACGAAGCCGCCCGCGTGCGCGCCCAATACCAGCGGGGGTTGACGCGGGAGGAGCGCGGCACGCTGGCCCGGGCGGCGCGTTACCTGGTGGCCAGCAATGTGGTGGCGCGGCTGGGGTATCTGCTGGGCGAGCCGGCGGAACTGACGCCGGCGGTGTTCCACGCGCATTATGACCAGCGCCGCGCGCTGCCGCTGCCGGCGGTGATGGATTTGAACTCGAACCAGGTGGCGCGGCTGATGGAGAACACCGTGCTGCCGGTGGGGGTGGATTTGGATGTGCAGCCCATCCGCGTTTATCATCAGGGCCCGCTGGCGGCGCATGTGCTGGGTTATTTGCGGAAGGACAATTCCTCCTTTGAGGGCGAGGAGGCCTTTTTCAATTATCGGCTGCCGGATTATCGCGGGGTGATTGGCATTGAAGGGGTGTTTGACGCGCAACTCCGCGGGCGCGCGGGAGTGAAGTCGGTGCTGGTGAATTACCTCGGCTACCGCCAGAGTGAGAACATCTGGACGCCGGCCGAGCCGGGCATGAACGTCGTGCTCACGCTGGATATGGAGCTGCAGCGCGTGGCCGAAAAAGCGCTGGCGGACGCCGGGCGCGACACCGGCCAGCCCACGCGCGGGGCGGTGGTGGTGATGGATGTGCAGGTGGGGGATTTGCTGGTGCTGGCCTCGGCGCCGGCGTATAATCCGAATGATTTCCTGCCCTCCATTTCCGCGGAGTTGATGGAGCAGTTGAATGACCCGCATCAGCGGCCGTTCATCAACCGCGCCACGCAGGAGCGGTATCCGCCCGGCTCCATTTTCAAAATCATCACCGCGCTGGCGGCGCTGGAGGCCGGCGTGCTGGACCCGCAGGAAATCTATCAGGGCAAAGGTTACGCCCAGGTGGGCGACACGCGGATTGCCGACACGGCGCCGCCGGGGCCGTATGATTTCCAGCGCGCCTTCAAACTTTCGAGCAATGATTATTTCATCCATTACGGCCTGCGGGCGGGGCTGGAGGCGATTTTGCGGCTGGGCCAGCGGCTGCATTTGGGGGAGCCGCTGGACCTGCCCACCGGCCAGAACGATGGCGGGTTCTTTCCCACCCGTGAATGGCTGCAGCAACGGCGCGCGCGCGGCGTGGCGTGGAGCGAGGGGGACACGGCCAACCTCTGCATTGGCCAGGGGTACCTGGCGGTGAATCCGCTGCAGATGGCGGTGATGACGGCGGCGATTGCCAACGGCGGGCGCGTGTTGTATCCGCGCCTGGTGCAGCGGGTGGCGCCGATGGAAATCACGGGCCTGGGGCAGAACGTGGTGGAATATCCGCCGCGCTGGCGCGGGGAGCTGGGCGTGCACCCGCGGCACCTCGAGCTGGTGCGGGCGGCGATGCTGGCGGACGTGGAGGACCCGGACGCCACCGGCCGGCGCGCGGCGGTGCCCGGCTTTCGCATCGGCGGCAAAACCGGCACGGCGGAAGTCAAACAAGGCCGGCGGCTGGTGGATAAAATCACCTGGTTTGTGGCCTTCGGGCCGTATGAGCAGCCGCGTTACGCGGTGGTGGTGATGGTGGAAAGCGGCGCCTCCGGCGGTTACACGTGCGCGCCGGTGGCGGCGCAAATTTTCAAGGCCTTGCGGGACCGGCAACATCCGGCGCCGCTGGCTCTGCATCTGGCGGAATGAAAGCGTCCCTGTCCATATTGAATGAGCGGCAGCCGGTGGTGGACTGGCTGTTGCTGGGGGCGGTGGGCATGTTGCTGGTGATTGGGCTGGCGTTCATTTACAGCGCCACGCTGGGCAGCGAGACGTTGCGCAGCCTGCCGTTCTACCAGCAGCATCATTTCAAACAGGCCGTCTGGTGCGCGCTGGGGGCGGCGCTGGCCATCGGGGCCTGTGCCGTGCCGTATCCGCGCCTGCTGCGTTTTGCGCTGGTGGGGTATTGGGGCTGCATCCTGCTGCTGATTTTGGTGCTCATTCCCGGCATCGGCACCAGCCACGGCTGGGGGGCGATGCGGTGGATTGATTTGGGGCCGGTGCAGATTCAACCCTCGGAGTTTGCCAAGCTGGGCTTGATCATGGCGCTGGCGCATTACTTGAGCCGGCCGGTGGAGGAGCTGCGGCAGGTGCGGACGTTTTGGACGGCACTGGGTTTGATGGCGCTGCCGTTTGTGTTGATTTTACGCGAACCCGACCTGGGTTCGGCGCTGATTTTGCTGCCGGTCACCCTGGCCATGCTGGTGGTGGCGGGCACGCCGCCCCGGTACCTGGTGCGGCTGGGGCTGGCCGGCCTGCTGCTGGTGAGCCTGCTGCTGGTGGATGTGTTGTTTGCGCCGCCGAACTGGCGGCTGAAACTGGAGGATTACCAGCGGCGCCGGCTGCTGGTGTTTTTTGGTTTGGATTATACCCGTTTTGCTCCGCCGCAAGCCACTCCGGCGGAGTTGCAGCGCCTGCGCCTGCAACAGCAGAATGATGAATACTGCTCGCGCCAGGCGCTTATTTCGATCGGGTCCGGCGGATTGGCCGGCAAAGGCTGGCGGCAGGGGGCCCAGATCGCCCTGGGGTATCTGCCGCGCGGAGTGGCCCACAACGACTTCATCTTCTCTGTCATCGCCGAGGAGAAGGGCTTTTTGGGAAGCGCGTTGGTGGTGGGCTTGTATGGCGTGGTGCTGGGCTGCGGCCTGCGGATGGCTGCCCTGGCGCGGGATCGCCTGGGCAAGCTGCTGGCGGTGGGCATCGTGGTGCTGCTCTTCAGCCAGGTCTTCATCAACATCGGCATGAACATTCGCATCCTGCCCGTGACCGGGGTGCCGCTGCCTTTGCTCAGTTATGGCGGCAGCTCCGTGCTTTGCACGCTGGTCGGTCTGGGCTTGCTGCACAACGTGTACCTCCATCGAAGGGACTAAAGGTTATGAGTGAATCAGGACGTTCTTTTGGCCGCCGCCGTGGCGGCATGCGATTCCGCCCCACCGGCGGGTTGAAGCCTCCTTCTGCCAAGGTTGAGCGCGCCGCCCAGGAGGCCCGCGCCGAGGCGCTGGGCGCCAAGGCCGAGGTGGAATCCATCTACGACCGCCGCCGCCATGAGGCGGAAATCCAACGCGCCGAAAATCTGGCCGCCGGCCTGCCGCCGGATGCCCCGCCGGTGCCCGCGCCGGAAGCGCCGCCCACCGAGGGCGGCCGCAGCCAGGAGTTTCGCGCGCCCAACCTCGACACCCCGGCCGAGGTCACCGAGGAGTATCAGCCGGTGGAGATTGAGGAAAAACCCAAGGGCTTGGTGGAGTCCATCAAGCATGCGGCCACCAAGGTCATCACCAAGGTCAAGCGGCTCATTCGGCCCGTGCAGCGCAGCCACAAGGAGGTCATCATCAACGTGGAGTCGCTCGAGACCCGCGTGGCGGTGCTGGAGGCCGGGCGGCTGGAGGAGTTCACCATCGAGCGCACCAATGAGGAGCGCATGGCCGGCAGCATCTACAAAGGCAAGGTGCGCAACCTGGAGGACGGCTTGAAGGCCGCGTTTGTGGACATTGGCTACGAGAAAAATGCCTTCCTGCATTACTGGGACATTGTGCCCAGCAACTTTGACAGCAGCGTGGAAGTGGTGGAGCGCGAGACCAGCCGCCGCCGCGAGCGCGAGAAACCCAAGATTACGCAAAAGGACATTCCGCGCGTGTACCCGCCCGGCTCCGACATCATCGTGCAGGTGACCAAGGGGCCGATTGGCACCAAGGGGCCGCGCGTCACCACCAACCTGGTGCTGCCCGGCCGTTACCTGGTGTTGCTGCCCAACTCGGAGCAGTCGGGCATCTCCCGCAAAATCGAGAATCATGAGGAGCGCCAGCGCCTGAAAAAAATCCTGCGCAACCTGCACATTCCCGATGGAATGGGGGTCATCATTCGCACCGTGGGCGAGGGGCAGCAGGCGCGGTATTTCGTGCGCGACCTGGCCCTGCTGCTCGAGGAATGGGCCGGCGTCCAGGAGCGCATCCGCACCCAGCCGGCGCCCTCGTGTGTCTTCAAGGAGCCGGATTTGATTGAGCGCACGGTGCGCGACTTCCTCACCGAGGACGTGGAGCGCATCGTGGTGGACAACGCCGCCGCCTGCGAGCGGATGAAGCAGATGATTGGGCGCATTTCCAAGCGCTCGGTGAGCAAGGTCAAGCTCTACACCGAGAGCACGCCCATCTTTGACAAGTTCAACATCACGCCGCAGCTCGAGCAGGCCTTCTCGCGGCAGGTGACCCTCAAGAGCGGCGGGCATCTGGTGATTGACGAGACCGAGGCGCTGGTGGCGATTGACGTGAACACCGGCCGCCACAAGGGCACCAAGGACCAGGAGTCCACCATCCTGAAGGTCAACCTCGAGGCGGCGGAGGAAATCTGCCGCCAGTTGCGCCTGCGCAACATTGGCGGGCTGATTGTACTGGACTTCATTGACATGCGGCACCCGCGCGACCGCCAGGCGGTCTATCGCAAGATGCTCGAGTGCCTCAAGCGCGACCGCGCCAAGACGCACATCCTGCCCATCTCGCAACTGGGCTTGATGGAAATGACGCGGCAGCGGCATTCGGAAAGTGTGCGGGCCTCGGTGTTTGATGACTGCCCCTATTGCAAAGGCCGCGGCAAGGTCAAGAGCGCCCTCTCCATGAGCGTGGAAATCCAGCGCCGCCTGGCCGAGATTCTCAAGAAGCGGCCGCGCGACGAGTCGGACTTCCAGTTGCGCGTGGTGGTGCATCCCACCGTGCTGGAGCGCCTGCGCAAGGAGGACGAGAAGCTCATCATCGAGATGGAGAAGAAATATTTTGGGCGGCTGAGTTTTCGCGCCGACCCCAGCTTCCACGCGGAGCAGTTCAAAATCTACAACGCCCTCACCAACGAAGAGCTGGCGTCAGAAAAAGATTAAGCCACGGTGGGGAGGGCCGGCGGCCACGCCGGCCCTCCCGGCGCTGGCCAACCATGAGGGATTCAGGCGGCCGGCGGCGCGGCCTCCACCAGGACGGGCGGCCGCTGGAAGTCGTTGGCGGCCATGAGCGGGCGCGGCTGGAGGCCGGCCAGCCGGGCCAGAAAGCGGTCCGGAATCAGCTCCAGCCGCAGGTTGTGGTGGGTGGCAATGTCATTGTAGTACCCCCGCGCCAGGGCAATGCGCGTTTCCGTGTCGGCCAGCTCGCGCTGGAGGCGCAGAAAGGACTCGTGGGCCTTGAGTTCCGGATAATGTTCCGCCAGCGCGACGAGCCGCTGGCCCACGGCCGCCGGGTCCGGGCCGGGCTGGCCCGGGGCGGTGGCCTGCATTTGGGCGCGCAGGAGGGCGAGGGTCTCCTGGACGTCACGCTCGTAATTCCGCAGGCCGCTCACGGCGGCCAGGAGGTTGGGAATGAGGTCATGGCGGCGCTTGAGCTGGACATCCACCAGCGACCAGGCTTGCTGGACGCGGTTGCGCAGGTCCACCATGCTGTTGAACACCACCCACATCCATCCCACGAACAGCAGCGCCAGATAAAGGATGACGGCTGCGCCGGCGGCCAGCACGGGCGAGGCCGTTGCGCCAAAACTCCACGCCGCCCCGCCCGCTGCAAATAACAGCCCCAAGGCATTCCAGCCGTACCATGCCCAGCCATAGCCGCGGCTGATTTCTTTTTCGGTGCGGGTCGAGATGAGGAACATCGGCGCGTTTTTGTCGGCGGCAATTTCCGGCGCCACCACGTCCTGGCGCTCGCGCGCCTGGCCCATTACATAAATGGGCGCGTGCAGCGGAATGGCCTGTTCGGTGAAACGGCGGCGATGGTCGGAGTTGGCCACGGCCCAGGCCGGCCCTTTGGCGTAGTAAAGCGGGTCGGTGCGTCCGCAGACGGTGGAAAAAACTGTTTTAGGCTCGAGGGTGGCGCCTTCAGGGCGCACCAGCACCGCGCCGTAGTCATCCTTGAGGAAGAAGGGAATCATCTGGCCGCCGCTGTCCACGGTTTTCCAGCCGCTTTCATGCCGGGTGCGGGTTTGGCGGTGGCCCTTGCTGTCGGTGTAGGTTTCGGTGACGGTGCGGGACCAGTGCTCGGCCACCTCGTACTGGTAATGCACGCAAGGTATTTCCGCCAGAAAACTGCGCAGGGGCTGGTGGGTTTCGGCGGTGCCCTGGATTTCCACCAGGCCAATGAACACGCCGCTGGTTTTGCTCGTGGGGATGTTGTCCACCAGGCGGCGGCGATGATTGGCGCGGAGGGAAAGTCCGAGGCAAACCAGGGCCAGCAGGCTGCCCGTCAACACCGGCCACAGCTCTGGGCTGTGCGCGTCGTACATGATGGCACCATAAAGCACCTGCGCTTTCCTGTCACGGCCCGAGATGGCCGTGCGGCGGGACGCGGCTTGTTTAGGGGGCCGCCTTGGGCCGGGGCGGTTTGAAATCGGGCGCCCAGGCGGGGGCGGGTCCGTCCACACCATCGGGCGGTTGATTGGTGGCAAACTGGTCGTCGTCCTTGAGTTCCGCCTTCAAGCGCTTCAATTCGTCCTGCAGTTTTTTGACTAAATCCTTTTGTGCGGGGTCGTGATACACGTTGTGAAGCTCGTCCGGGTCTTTGACGAGGTCATACAACTCCCACTGATTTTTGGTCCAGTAATAGATGAGCTTGTGCGTTTCGGTGCGGATGCCGTAGTGGGCGCGGGTGTTGTGATGGCCGGGGTCATGGTAGTAGCGGTAGTAAAAACTCTTGCGCCAGTCGCCCGGTTTTTCGCCCAGCAGCAGCGGCACGAGGCTGACGCCCTGCATGTCGGCGGGGATGGCCTGGCCGGCCAGGTCGAGGAAGGTGGGGGCAAAGTCGCAATTGATGACCAGGTTGGTCACCACCGTGCCGGCCGGCACCACGCCGGGCCAGCGCACCAGGAAGGGCATTTGGATGGACTCCTCGTACATGAAGCGTTTGTCGTAGAGGCCGTGGTCGCCGAGGAAAAAGCCCTGGTCGCTGGTGTAGATGACCACGGTGTTGTCCTCCAAATGGTTGGCCTTGAGCCAGTCCAGCAGCCGGCCCACATTGTCGTCAATGCCCTGCACACAGGCCAGGTAGTCCTGCATGTAGCGCTGGTATTTCCACGCGTTCAATGCCTCGCCACGCAGGACGCGCTTGACGCCGTTTTCCTCAATTTCCACTTCCGTGGGTTTAACGTTGAGCCACTGGTTGGACTGCGCGGGGGTGAGGCCCGGCGGCGGCTTGAGCTTCAAATCGCGGCGGGTCAGGTCCTTGAAGACACTTTGCTGCTGCTCGCGCAGGGCATCAGCGCGCCCGGCGTAATTATCGCGCAGCGTGGCGGGCTCAGGGATGCGGCGGTTGGCAAACAGGGCCTGGTGGCGGGGATGCGGCAGCCATTCCCGGTGCGGGGCCTTGTGGTGGGACATGACAAAGAAGGGCTTGTTTTTGGGGCGGTTTTTAATGACCTCGATGGTCAAATCGGTGATGACCTCGGTCACGTAGCCGGGATAAATCCGCGCCCCGCGCGCATCGTAAAAAACAGGGTCATTATAGCGGCCCTGGCCGGGGAGGATGTTCCAATAATCAAAGCCGGTGGGGTCACTGCCCAAATGCCATTTGCCAATCATGGCGGTGTAATAGCCGCCGGCCTGGAGCATTTTCGCCACGGTGGGTTGCGAGCCGTCGAACCGGTTGAAGACGGGCGTGCCATTGAGATGGCTGTATTTGCCGGTCAAAATGGTGGCCCGGCTGGGGGTGCAGATGGAGTTGACGGCGAAACAGCGGTCAAACCGCATGCCTTCGCGCGCGAGCCGGTCCAGATGGGGCGTCTGGTTGACCTTGCTGCCGTAGGCGCTGATGGCGTGGGCGGCGTGGTCATCGCTCATGATGAACAGGATGTTGGGGCGGGCGGGGGGAGCGGCGGAGGGCAGGGACAGCGCGCCCATCGCCAACAAGCAAAACACCAGGCGGGCAATCAAACGCTTCATAAGTAACGGTGGAATAATGGCCAGTATGAGGGGGAAGGCCGCCTTTTGCCAAGGAGATTGCACAGAGCCGGCCGCGGACGCGCCCGGCGGGGGGGGGGAAGCTCAGGCCGCCGCTTTGCTGGCGCGGGTCTGGATGATGGGGGGACACTCGCCGCGCACCACGGCCCGATTGATTTTCACGGCGGCAATGTCCCGGTTGCCGGGCACCTCAAACATGACGTCAAGCATCAGGCGCTCCAGCAAGCTGCGTAGGGCACGGGCGCCGGTGCCTTTTTTAATGGCCTGGGCGGCCAGCTCCCGCAAGGCATCGGGGGTGAACTCCAGCTCCACGTTTTCCATGGCCATGAGCTTGGTGTATTGCTTGATGAGGGCGTTGCGGGTGGTGGTGAGGATGGCCACCAGTTGCTCCTCCGTCAGCTCTTCCAACACCGTGACCATGGGCAGGCGGCCGATGAACTCGGGAATGAAGCCAAAAGTAATCAAGTCCTCTGGTTCCACCTGCTTGAGAATGACATCACGCTCGGCGCCCGGGGAGGAGGCTTCGGCCTGACTGGCGGGCGCGCCAAAGCCCATGACGCGATGGCCCAGGCGGCGCTGGATGATTTTTTCCAGCCCCACAAAGGCGCCCCCGCAAATGAACAGGATGTTGGTGGTGTCCACGCGAATGTACTCCTGCTGCGGATGCTTGCGGCCGCCCTGCGGGGGGACGTTGCAGAGGGTGCCTTCCAAAATCTTCAACAAAGCCTGCTGCACGCCCTCGCCGGAAACGTCGCGGGTGATGGACACGTTTTCGGTTTTGCGGGCGATTTTATCAATCTCATCAATGTAAATGATGCCGCGCTGGGCCCGTTTGACGTCCATGTCCGCATTTTGCAGCAGCCGCAGCACGATGTTTTCCACATCCTCCCCCACGTAACCGGCCTCGGTCAGGGTGGTGGCATCGGCCATGGCAAAGGGGACATCCAGCGCCTGCGCCAGGGTGCGGGCCAGCAGGGTTTTGCCGCTGCCGGTGGGGCCGATGAGCAGGATGTTGGACTTTTCGATTTGCACTTCCTTTTCGCCGGAGCCGGCGGGCTGGCCGTCGGGCGAGGTGTGCGCGATGCGCTTGTAGTGGTTGTGCACCGCCACCGAGAGCACCTTCTTGGCATGCTCCTGGCCCACGCAGTACTCGTCCAGGAGCCGCTTAAGCTCCACGGGCCGCGGGATGCGCGCCGGGGGTTGGGACGGCTGGGGCGCGGGGGTCAATTCCTTGTCCAGCACGCTTTTGCACAGCAGCACGCAGGTATCGCAAATATAAACGCCCGGGCCTTGGATAAGCTTTTTGACTTCTGTGTGCGCCTTGCCACAGAAGCTGCACATGGGTGTTGTTTTTATACGGGCCATGTCAAAACCGGGCGGTTTACCCTAAAAATAGTCCCTTCCCCTCGAACCGCCACTATTTATTATGCGCGGAATCGCGGCAAAAGTGGGAAAAGGTTAATCTTTTTTCGCGCCGGCGATTTCTTTGCGGCTGACCACCACCTGGTCAATCAAGCCATATTCTTTGGCCTCCTCGCTGGACATGAAACGGTCGCGGTCCGTATCGCGGGCCACTTCCTCCACCGAGCGCCCGCAATGCTTGGCCAAAATCTCGTTCAAGCGGTCTTTCAAGCGCAGGATTTCCCTGGCTTGGATGCTGATGTCGGTGGCCTGGCCCTGTACGCCGCCCCACGGTTGATGCACCATGATGCGGGAGTTGGGCAGGCCATACCGCTTGCCCTTGGTGCCCGCCGCGAGCAACACCGCGCCCATGCTGGCCGCCTGGCCGATGCAGTAGGTGTTCACGTCGCAGGTCAGGAATTGCATGGTGTCGTAAATCGCCAGTCCGGCGGTGACGCTGCCGCCGGGCGAGTTGATGTAGAGATGGATGTCTTTCTTGGGGTCGTTCATCTGCAGGAACAGCAACTGGGCGATGATGAGGTTGGCCACCATGTCGTCCACGGCCGTGCCCAAAAAGACAATTCGGTCCACCAGCAGCCGGGAATAAATGTCATAGCCGCGCTCGCCGCGCCCCGTCTGCTCGACCACCATTGGCACCAGGAAATTATTCATAATGACGATAATCTAACCCTGCCAACCTACTCGCCGGGATGCCCAGCGTCAAGTTTTGCCCCAAAAACGCCGGGTCCAGGGTGACGCCGGCGCTGTTTCGCAAGCCGCCGACAAACATGCGCAAGGCAGCGATAGCGGGCCGGAGGAAAAATGTGCCAAGGGTAGGGACATGCAAACGATGCGCTTGCGTCTATCCAAGTCCGGCCCCTCCGCCGCCGCGCGGCAGGCAGGGGGATTCACCCTCATTGAATTGCTCGTGGTCATGGCGATCGTGGCGCTGCTGGCGAGCCTCTTATTGCCGGCGCTCAGCAGCGCCAAACAACGCGCCCTGCGCGCGAGCTGCGGGTCCAACCTGCGGCAGGTGTACCTGGGCATGGCCATGTATGCGCAGGATAATGACGACTCCATGCCCATCAAATACGAAGTCAAAAAGACCAGCCTCAAGGCCGAGGACCTCGCCAAAGGCAAACAACTCCAAACGTTGACCAACGGCATCCACCTGCTGCTGGCCCCCTACGTGGGCGGCTCCGCTGCGTCCCCTTCCCGCGTCTTCCGTTGCCCGGCGGATGCCGGCGATGCGGTGGAGGCCACGCCGGTGTTCGAGCGCCGCGGCACCAGTTACCAGGTGGAAGGGGTGGACCTGGGCCGGAAACCTGAGGACTTGTACAAAAACCGGTTTTCCGCCCGGACCACCATGGACATGGCCTTTGACTTGTTCAAACCCTGGGACTCGGATGACCCCAAAAAGGTTCAGGAAAAAATCAACAAAGGCGAGCTGGGGCCGGTGAAGTGGCATGCCCGGGTGTTCAACAAAGTCATGGGTGACGGCCGGGTCATCACCATCGCCTCGAAGGAACAGGACAAGGAGTCCAAGGGAGAGTTCAAGGAGGACTAATCCTCCGTCACCGCCCATTGCCGGCAAACTTGAAATAGACTTTTATCCGTTGTGCCAACCATGAGTGTCCCCAACATCAACCCTGCCGCTGCGCCTGCCCCCAAAAACGCATGGCTGCTGAAATTCCGTGTCTGGCACCGCTGGGCCGGCGTGGCGGCGGCCTTGTTTCTGCTCATCTTCAGCCTCACCGGGATGGTGTTGAATTACAAGAAGCCCATCTTTCAGGCGCTGGGTCTGGAGACTCCGCCGCCCGCCACCGCCGCCCGGCCGGGGGACAAGCCGGCTTCCGCTCCGGCGCCGCGCCACGCGGGCAACCTGCTGGAGCAGCGGGTTGCCTGGCCGGACGCGCTGGCGCTGGCCCGCCGCGAGTGGGGAGAGGCGCCGCTGGAGCGCGTGGAGTTGAAAATGGAGCAGGGGGAGTGGCTGTACAAAATCAAACGCAAGGACGGCGCGGAATTGTGGGTCTCCGCGGAGACGGGAGCGCGTTTCGCCAAGGGCGAGTATGAAAAGGTGCGGCGGGGCGCGGACGGTGCGCCGGTCAAAGCTTTCGATTGGGGGAAATTCCTGCTGCATCTGCACACGGGCAAGATAGGCGGCCCCATCGGCGTGGCGGTCATGACCCTGATGGGCGGGGCGCTGTTTTTCCTCACGCTTTCCGGCTTGTACTTGTGGGCCAAACCGCTGTTCATCCGCCGTGCCAACGCAGCCGCCCGCCGGGCCTCGCCAATGGCAAGCCGGGCGCCCAACCCCGCGCCGCGAGAGGCAGCGCCCGCCGCGATGACTTAACGGGTGAGGGGCGGGAAGGAGTCGGGAAAATGCGCCGGCGCTTCCGGCGCGGCGCCGAATTTCACCCAGCGGCGGCTCTTCATTTCAAAGCGGGGCAGGCTGCCCGGGGGCGCGAGGCGCACGGGCACACGGAGGCCCAGGGCGGTGTGAAAAGCGCAGCGCAACCGTTGCGCCAGGGTTTCCGGGTGCCGCACTTCCGGCGCCGGTTCGATTTCCACCATCAGCTCCGGCAGGGCGCCAGTCTGGAGCAAATGCACACGGTACTCGGCCACGTCCTTGAAGCCGCGAATCAAATTGTCCACCGCGGCGGGGTACACATTGACGCCGCGCACGATGACCATGTCATCGGCGCGCCCGATGATGCCGCCCTCCAGGGCCAGTAAATGCCGCCCGCACTCGCACACTCCCACGGGCGCCAGGCGGACCCGGTCCCCGGTGCGATACCGGATGGCGGGTGAGCCGAGGCGGTCCAGCGTCGTCAAGACCAGCTCGCCCTCGCGGACGCCTGGCTGGCCGGTGGCGGGGTCCACCACTTCCGCCACAAACGCATTTTCCATGACATGCAGCACGCCGGGGCGGGCGGGGCATTCATACGTCACCGGGCCGGTTTCGGTCATGCCGTGATGATCAAACACGCGCGCGCCATTCCATGCATGGGAAAGCCGCGCCCGCACGGCCGGCACGCTGCCGCCGGGTTCGCCGGCGGTGATGATGAGGCGGATGCGGCTGGCGCTCAGGTCCAGCCCCGCGGCGCGCGCTTCCTGTCCCAGATGCAGGGCATAGGTGGGCGTGCACAGCAGCACTGTGCAGTGATTGTCCAGCAACGCCCGCAGCCGCGCCTCGCTGTTCATCGCGCCGCCGGGAAAACAAAAGCATCCCAGGCGCTCGGCAGATTCAAAGGCGGACCAGAAGCCAATGAACGGCCCGAAGGAAAACGCAAAGAACAGGCGGTCCCGCGCGGTCACGCCGGCGGCGCGAAAAATCTGCGCCCAGGCGTCCAGCATGGCGGCCCAGCTTTCGCGGGTATCGGGCCAGCGCAAGGTCGCGCCGGTGCTGCCGCTGGTCTGATGACAGCGGATGTAGCGCTCCAGCGCAAAAGTCAAATTGGTGCCATACGGCGGCGCCGCCTGCTGGTCTGCCACCAGCTCAGCCTTGGTGGTGAAGGGGAGTTGTTGCAGCAAGGCCTGCGGCTCTTCGATGTCTTCCCGGAAGTCCAGCCCCGCCCACTTGCGCTGGTAGAAGGGATTTTGCGCGCGCGCCAGCCGGACCAGCGTCCGCAACTTTTCGTGTTGCAGGCGCAGCAGCTCCGCCCGCGTCAAGTTCTCGGGGGGCGGTTCTGCGGGCGGGACAAGCGGGGCGGGGAGGGCGCTCATTGGGGGGCGGAAGTCGGCGCCGGCGTTGCCGGCGCGGTGGCGGCCGCGGCGGGTTTGGCGGGAGCAGGCGCCGGTTTATACAACGTGACCAGCGCTCCGCCGGTGGCGGCCAGCACGATGCCCAGCAGGAAGGGCAGCGGCAGCCGGGACCATCCGCCGGCGGGGGGATGCAGGAGCAGGCCGACCACAGCGTTGACGATGGGCGCGCCGGCAAACACGATGGACATCACCACGGCCGGGGTGCCGCGGGCGCCAAAGGCCAGCAGCACGCCCAGCGCACCCGCGGCGCCCACGATGCCGGCGAGCAGGGACCAGGAAAAACCTTTGAGGGGATAATGCCACGTGGCGCCCTTGGCCAGCAGCAGCGCCAGCGGCGCCAGCACGGCGGTCAGGAAGTAGGCGAGGCCGACGCATAGAAAGGCTTTCATGCGGCCGTTGGCGGGGTCCTGCATGGCAAGCTGGCCCTGGTGCAGAAAGATGCCGTACAGCCCCCAGCACAGCACGGTCATGAGGGCAAACATCAGCCAGGTGGAATCAGCATGGGTATTCGATTGCGGCATAACAAGGTTTCCGGGTTAAGAGCGTTTTTTAAGCGGCATGCCCCCCGCCCGCCGGCGCTCTTCCGGCGGCGCGGCTTCAAGGGCGCGCGCGAGCGCTTCCGGCAGCGGCACAGCCTTCAACGTGCCGTCGGCGCGATGTTCCACGCAAACGACGGTGATGACGCCGCGCGCGGCCTCCACCTCGGGGGCGGGATGGACGCGGCGCAGGGTAAAGTGATAGGTCAGGCTGCGGCGGGATTTTTTGGCCACGCGCAGGCGGATTTCCACTTCATCCTCAAAGCGCAGGGGCGCCAGGTAATCGCAGTGCGCGTGCACGCGCGGCAGGCCCAGGCGGCCGTCCCCATCCGGCCGGGCCACCGAGAAGCCCAGCGAGCGGAAAAAGGCATGCTCGGCGCTTTCCATGAAGCGGAAGAAATTGGTGAAGTGCATGATGCCGGCCATGTCGGTCTCGGCAAACTCCACGCGACGGCGATGGACAAATTCAGAGGGCATGAGCAGCAACCTTCATCCCACCAAAGCCAGGGGCCAGGTCTGGCGTCCGCAGGGTTTCAGGGTGGGGGGGATTAGCGTTTCGCGCTTGCACGGCCGGTTTCGGGTGTAGTGGACTACTTTGCCGCCACGGCCTCCTCGGCCGTCAGCACCTCTCCGTACGGGAGCGGTTCGGGCACTTCGGCAAACTCGGCCACGCGCTCGAACAACCGGCTCAAATCCTTGTTCACATCCCCGGACAGGCAGTCGGTGATATCCCCCTGCACCTCGGGGTATTTGTCGGTCAAATCCCGGAAGCTGAAGCTCTCCTGGTAAAAGGCATAGACGAGTTTGCGCATGTTTTCGATGCCCTCGCGCATCAAGCGGCTGTACTCGGTGAAACGCGCGGCGGAGACGTCGCCCGCCTGCAGGGCGGCGTGGCCGGCATCGGCCGCCAGCATGCCGCTTTTGAGCGCCAGCATCACGCCCGAGGAAAACACGGGGTCCAGGAAGCCAAAGGCATCTCCCAGCATCACCAGCCCATCCACCGCGCCATACCGCGAGCGGTAGGAAAATTCGTTGGTCAGCCAGTACGGGCCCACCTGGCGGCCTTTGCTGAGCTGCTCCGCAATCCAGGCGTTGTTCTGGATTTCGCGCTGAAACATCTTCTCCGGCTCGCGCACGCCGTCGCGGGTGAGGTATGGCCCCTCGGCCACTGCGCCCACGCTGATGCGGTCGCCGTGCAGCGGGATGTACCAGAACCAGCCCTTTTGCGGCAGAAACGCCACGGTGGTGGCGCCGGCGTCAATGCCCTCCGGCCGCGGGATGCCCTCGTAGTAGGTCCAGACGGCAAATTTTTTCAGATAGGGGTCCCGCACGCGCCAGTTGAAGCGCCCGGCGGCCAAAGCGTCGCGGCCCGAGGCATCCAGGGTGAGCCGCGCCCGCACGGTGTATTCCCTGCCGTCCGGGCCGGCGGCGCGCACGCCCACCACGCGCCCGTCCTCGCGCAACAAATCGAGCACGGTGGTTTGTTCGCGCACTTCCGCGCCCTTGGCGCGGGCGTTGTTCATCAACAGCAAATCAAACTCGCTGCGCAACACCTGCCAGGTCTGCGCCACCTCCGCCTCATAGCGGGTGAAAAAGTAAAACGGCTGGGAGGCCTTCCCGGAGGGGGAGACGAATTGCACGCTGTATTTTTTGACGAAGCCGGCCTGGTGCATGGCCGCCGTCAAACCCAGCCGGCGCAGCGGATAATAGGTGAAGGGCAGCAGCGACTCGCCAATGTGGTAGCGCGGGAATTTCTCGCGCTCGAGCACCAGCACGCGATGCCCATATTCGGCCAGCAGCGCCGCGGCGGTGGAGCCGGACGGTCCGGCGCCAATCACCACGGCATCATAAATGTGCTGCGTTTTCATGGTTGCGTATCCTCCATCATGCATTGTCCAAATCGCGCATGGTAATCCACCGGCAGCGGCCCCTGCACCGCCTCCGCGCGGGGTGCGAGGATTTCCATCACGTCGGCCAGGAGCCGATGCTCGCCGTTGAGCAGCAAATTGCGGCGCCCGTAATAGGCCGCGGGCGCGGCGCCCGGCCCCAATTGCGCGGCCAGATAGGGATGGGGCGCGAGGCGATAAAACTCCTGCGGGCGACAGACACAGGGCTGTTCGTGGTCCTGTAACAGGCGGCCCAGGGGCAGGCGCTCGGCCAGAATCTCCGCCTGCAGCGCGGGGGGAAAGGCCGCCAGCCGCACGCAGATGACGCCGTATTCCACCGGCAGCCCGCCCGCCGCCAGCAGCAGCACTTCCCGCACATAAAACGGCCCGCGCCGTTCCGTGCGCAGGGCGCGCAGACTCAGGCGGGTCTGGTAAAAGCGTTCCAGGGTGGAGGTCATGTCCTGTCCGTGGGCCAGCAACTGGCGGTAGGGCGCCGGCAGGGCAGCGGGCGGCACCGGCTGGGGCCGCGGAAATTCCAGTCCGGCCTGCCGGCCAAACCACTGCCACCAATCCAGCACGGTGACGGGGGCGCGCGGCGGCGCGGCCGCTTCAGGCTGGGCAGGAGGATGAGGCAGCACGGCAGGCATGACGGGTTGGGTTCAGGCGTAACGCACCTGCCGGTGCTCCGGCAGGAAAAATTCCTGAATCAGGCGGTCGGCCTGCAGCAGGCCGTCGCGGTGGAAACGCAGTTCATCGCCGTCGGGCGCGCGCTCCAGAAAGCCCCAGTTCTCCAGGCGTTGCAGCGCGTCGGCAAACTCCGCCGCAATGTCCACACCGTATTTGGCCTGGAAATAACTGCGCCGTACGCGCCCCAATTTGAACTGCAACACCAGCTCCCGGATGAGCCGCTCGCGGGGCGTGGGGGTCAGCGCGCGGTAGATGGGCAGCTCGCCGGCGTCCAGTTTGGCGAGGTACGGCTCAAAGTCGTGCAGGTTTTGGAAATGAGTGCCGCCGATGTGGGAAAACGAGGCCACCCCCAGCGCCAGCATGTCGGCCCCCTGCCACAAGGCGTCCCGATAAATGAAGCGCGTGCGCGCCGGGTCCTTCACCGCGGTGTAGGCGCTGGCCACCGTGTAACCAGCGGCCTCCAGCTCGGCGAAGGCGTATTTCACCCACGCCCGCTTGGTTTCCCAATCGGCCACCGGCGCCACCAGTTTGCCCTCCGCCTTCATGCGCTGGTAGATGGTGGTGTTGTAGGGAATTTCCATCTGGTAGATGGTCACACTGTCCGGCGCCAGCTCGAGGGTGCGCCGCACGCATTGGCGCCAGTTTTCCTCCGTTTCCTCCACCATGCCGGCAATCAAATCTATGTTGATTTGGGGGAAGCCAATCTGCCGCGCATACCGGTAGGCGCGTTCAATTTCCCGCGCGCGATGGGCGCGCCCGTTGATTTCGAGGATGTGGTCATCAAAGTTTTCGATGCCCAGGCTCAGCCGCGTGATGCCCAGCTCCCGGATGGCCGCCAGTTTGTGGTCGGTCAGCGTCCCCGGCTCGCACTCGAAGGTGACCTCCTGGACGGCATCCCACGGCAGCAGCCGCTGCAAATGCCCCACCAGATGCCGCAACTGGTCCGGCGAGAGATATGACGGAGTGCCGCCCCCGAAATACACAAACAAGGGCTTCCGCCCCCCCACAAACGGCCGCTCCGCATACAGCTCCAGCTCGCGGCCCACCGCCTCCAGATAATGCCGGATTTCGGATGAATCCTTGTCCGTGTACACCTTGAAATAGCAAAAGTGGCAGCGCTTGCGGCAGAAGGGGATGTGCACGTACAACCCCAGCGGTGTCCCCGGCTGCGGCGCGCGCTCCAGCGCCGCCAGCGCTTCGGGCACACGCTCCGGTTTCCAGCACGAAAACGGCGGGTAATTGGAAACAAAGTAATTGCCGGCCGTGGTCGCCTTTTCCAACGGCGGCGCGGTGAGGCGGGTGGGGGCCGTCGCGGTGTTCATAACTTGCTGGCGGCCAAGACCGGCCGATTCACGATTCCGGGGGCGCTGCCCGTCTCATATATATTACTAATAGCCATCATTACCCCAATTATTACCTATGCGTACGGTTTCCGCAAAAAAAGTTTGCGGGAAATGTGGGTCCTTGCCGGAAAGCCCCAGCAGCAGGGTCCAGAGAAAACCGAGCTTTGCCCTTGCCTATCTGGCCTGCGGGACGCAGGCGGAACTCGCAGGCGAGGACGCCTGCGCTACGCACTTGATTGACCCCTCACCCTGGCCCTCTCCCCCAGGGAGAGGGGAAAACCAGCATACGCTGGGCAAAAAGCGGGGAAAACGGAAGGGCTGGAAAAGTTTCTGAAAGTTTCAAGTTTCAAGGAGTTGGCTTGGAGCACCAGCGGCCCGATTAACCGGGTCTTCCAACTTGAAACTTGCAACTTGCAACTTCCCTCCGCAGGCGGGGAAAGCCTGAACCCTGAAAACTGAACACTGAAAACTAACAAACTTCAGTACACATAGACCAGCGGGTGCACGGGGCCCAGGCCGTGTTTTTCGAGCAGCTCGCCAAAGCGCGCCACGCCCGCTTTTTCATCGCTGCCCAGGTGGTAGTGCAAATGCCAGGTGAGGTAGTCTTTGCGGAAGTTGTAGTTGAACTCGCTGCGGCTGGCGACAATGTAGTCCAGCGTTTCCATGCCAAACGCCCGGGCCTCGCGCAGCAGCCGGCGCAGGCGCTCGTTGTCCACGCCGCGGCGCAAGGCCCACACCGCATAGACAAAGGGCTTGCCCGTAAGCTCCAGCCAGGCCGCGCCCAAGTCCCAAATCTGATGCTCATGCGGCCCCAGCAAAAACTCCAGCGCCACATCGCCAATCAACAGCACGGCCTCCTTCTGCGCCGCCTGGGCGTAATCTTCCAGCGGCACCAGCGCCGGCCGCAAGCCGCGTTCGGCCAGCAGCACTTTCAACAAATTGACGCTGGTCAGGGAGGCGGGGTCGCAATGCACCTGCCGCACCTCCTCCAGCGGCACGCGATGCGCCAGCAGCACACTCAACACCTCCCCCAGCGAGGCAATGGCAATGCCGTCCAGCACGTCATAGCGGCCGGTCAGGAGCACCTCCGTCACGCTCACCAGCGCGGCGTCCAGCTCCTCGCGGCGCAGCATTTCCGCCAGGCGCGCCGGCGTGGCGTAAATGACCTGCTGCTCCAGGCCGCGGGTGAGCGGCACGCCGTTCAGATACGGCACAGTGCCCACGCGGAAGGGCGCCAGGCAGTTTTCCAGCGTGGCCTCTTTCTGAAGCTGCTCCGCCCGCTGGATGCGCTCCTCGCGGTGAATCATGTCCTCCAGCGCCTCGCGGGGCGCCAGCCGCAACCGGGGAAGAGGAGCATCACCGCTCATGATTCACGCCGTGGCCAGATTGTTTTGCAGGATGGCGGCAGCCCCGCTGGCGGGCGCGATGACCCGCGGCGCCGGGCCGTCCCACACCTTGAGCGGCTGGTAAAAGGTGTCGCGCTGCACCGGCACCAGGCCGGCCTCGCGGATGGCCTTCACCATGGCCAGCTCGGTTTGCAACTGCGGGGTCTTGGCCCCGGCCATCCGGAAGATGTGCTCCTCCACGATGGTGCCATGCAAATCGTCCGCGCCGTAACTCAGCGCCAGTTGGGCCAGCTTGAGTCCCAGCCCCACCCAGTAGGCGGTGAGGTGCGGTATGTTGTCCAGGTACAACCGGCTGACCGCCATGGTGCGCAGGGTATCAAAGCCCGACGGCGCATGCGACACCGGAATGGCGTTGTTTTCCGGCTGATATGGCAGGGGGATGAACCCGCAAAAACCACCCGTTTCATCCTGCAACGCGCGCAGTTGGCGCAGGTGATCCACCCGATCCTCCAGCGTCTCCACATGGCCGTACAACATCGTGCACGTGCTGCGCCCGCCCATCCGGTGCCACGTCCGGTGCACGTGCAAATAATCCTCCGCCGGCTCCTTGCCCCGCGCAATGGCCTCGCGCACGGACGGCCGGAAAATCTCCGCCCCGCCGCCGGTGAGCGAGTCCAGCCCGGCCTCCTTCAGCTCTTCGAGCACTTTCTCCATCGGCTTTTTGGACAGCGTGGCCAGATGCAACACTTCTATGGCCGTGAAACACTTGAGATGCAGGCGCGCGTCCAGCGCCTTGAGGGCGCGCAGCATGTCCAGATAGTAGCGGTAGGGCAGCGAGGGGTGGAGTCCCCCCACAATGTGCAGCTCGGTAATGCCCAGTCCCAGCGCCTCCCGCGCCTTGGCCACGATTTCCTCGACGGTCAGCTCGAAGCCGTCGCCGTTGCGTTTCTTGCGCGCGAAGGCGCAAAACTGGCAGGACAGAATGCAGTAGTTGGAATAGTTGATGTAGCGGTTGACAATGTAACTGGCCCGCCGCCCGTTCAACCGCTCCCGCACCCCGCTGGCCAGCGCCGAGAGCAGATGCACATCGCGCGTCTGAAACAAGCGCAGCGCCTCGGCTTCCGTCAGGCGTTGCCCGGCTTCCACGCGCGCGGCGATGTCCCGCAGAGGGTGTTGTTGCCACAACCCGTTCATCCCCCCTAGTGTAGTCCCAAATCGCCGCTTTGACTATGTGATTGTTGGGGGGGGAGTTTGCCCCGGCACGCCTGGCGGCGTGCGCGGGAGTGTTCAGTTTTCAGTCGTTCCCCTCCTGCGGAGGGGAGTTACAAGTTTCAAGTGTCAAGTTTCAAGATGCCCCCCTAACGCCATGAGCAAAGGCGGCGGCCTCTTCACTTCCAACTTGAAACTTGAAACTTGAAACTTCTTTACGTCTCCTCTTCCCCCAGCGCCGCCGACAACCATTTCTTACTGAACACTGCTAACTGAACACTGAACACTTCTCCGCCTTTCGGCATTCACTCCCCCCTCCTGCGGAGGGGAGTTTGCCCCGGCACGCCTGGCGGCGTGCGCGGGAGTGTTCAGTTTTCAGTTTTCAGTTTTCAGTCCTTCCGGTTGCCTTGAGCGAGGGGGAAGGGGCTATCGCTTCAAACTTGAAACTTGAAACTTCAAACTTGAAACTTCTTTACGTCTCCGCTTCCCCCAGCGCTGCCGACAATCATTTCTTACTGAACACTGCTAACTGAACACTGAACACTTCTCCGCCTTTCGGCATTCACTCCCCCCTCCTGCGGAGGGGAGTTTGCCCCGGCACGCCTGGCGGCGTGCACGGGAGTGTTCAGTTTTCAGTGTTCAGTGTTCAGTCCTTCCGGTTGCCTTGAGCGAGGGGGAAGGGGCTATCGCTTCAAACTTGAAACTTGAAACTTCAAACTTGAAACTTCTTTACGTCTCCGCTTCCCCCAGCGCTGCCGACAATCATTTCTTACTGAACACTGCTAACTGAACACTGAACACTTCTCCGCCTTTCGGCATTCACCGCGTTCCCGACGCAGTTGATAGCTATCAACCTTGTGGAGAACCTCGATAAGTCTCCATTGCCTTTCGGCATTCACCGCGTTCCCGACCTTTGAAGCAATCAAAACTGGTGCTGAAAGAAGCCGATGTCTCCATTGCCTTTCGGCATTCACCGCGTTCCCGACAAGGCTCCTGAGAGCAAGTCCACAGTTTCAATCGCGGAGTCTCCATTGCCTTTCGGCATTCACCGCGTTCCCGACGTTGGCCTCCTCGAACAGTTCATTGAGGCGGTCAGCACTGGTCTCCATTGCCTTTCGGCATTCACCGCGTTCCCGACCCTGGTGGCATGAGTTCGATATGGTTTTGACTGCGAGGTGTCTCCATTGCCTTTCGGCATTCACCGCGTTCCCGACCATAAACGCAGCCAGCGAGGAAGTCATTTCGGCCCGCTCCGTCTCCATTGCCTTTCGGCATTCACCGCGTTCCCGACAAACTTATGGTGACTATCACACCAAAGTTATATGTTGAGTCTCCATTGCCTTTCGGCATTCACCGCGTTCCCGACTCTGGGTTTTCTATGGTGGGGGAATCTACTGGGCCAATGGTCTCCATTGCCTTTCGGCATTCACCGCGTTCCCGACCAGCAGCCTCGAAGATCTCGACACACCGCCGCCTCCGGTCTCCATTGCCTTTCGGCATTCACCGCGTTCCCGACAGACTTGGCGGCACAGTACCCGCGCTTGACCTTGCAGTCTCCATTGCCTTTCGGCATTCACCGCGTTCCCGACTTGCTGCCGGGGTTTTCAATCCGCCCGATGAAGTGCTGGCGTCTCCATTGCCTTTCGGCATTCACCGCGTTCCCGACCCTGGATTGGAGTTATAGACAACACCAAGGGCCACACCCTCTGTCTCCATTGCCTTTCGGCATTCACCGCGTTCCCGACTTATCTCTACTCCTCTGGCCGCCAATTGGCGGCTCTCATTGTCTCCATTGCCTTTCGGCATTCACCGCGTTCCCGACTGGCCACAATGCCCATCGCCGCCAACTGGCGGATTAGTCTTGTCTCCATTGCCTTTCGGCATTCACCGCGTTCCCGACATAATCTGCCTCTATCCAAGCATTGTTTTGACGTGGCCGTGTCTCCATTGCCTTTCGGCATTCACCGCGTTCCCGACAACCGCAAACTGGCGGCTAAGCTTATTGCGGTTTTGCTGTGTCTCCATTGCCTTTCGGCATTCACCGCGTTCCCGACAAATCCCCACGCCCACGTTCGGTGAGTGCATCGCAGAAGAGTCTCCATTGCCTTTCGGCATTCACCGCGTTCCCGACCCTATTGAGGTTCGCTTGCGCCGCCGAGCGGCTGAGCGCGGTCTCCATTGCCTTTCGGCATTCACCGCGTTCCCGACTCGCATACTGTGAGGAGCTAAGCGCCCTTGACCCTGAAGTCAGTCTCCATTGCCTTTCGGCATTCACCGCGTTCCCGACCCAACTGGCGGCTAAGTTTGCTACGTTTTGCGTGTGCCGGTCTCCATTGCCTTTCGGCATTCACCGCGTTCCCGACACGCTTCAGGGACTCCGGTGGGTAAGACCCGCTCGTTGGGGTCTCCATTGCCTTTCGGCATTCACCGCGTTCCCGACACGTGGTGAGACCCAAACGCCCACATTTGGGGCGTGTATGTCTCCATTGCCTTTCGGCATTCACCGCGTTCCCGACCAGGCGGCCGGAGTCGAGGTCACTATTAAAGGCATCCCTGCGTCTCCATTGCCTTTCGGCATTCACCGCGTTCCCGACGAAAGCTAACACGGAGCGAAGTCAACAGCGCCAGGGAAGCGTGTCTCCATTGCCTTTCGGCATTCACCGCGTTCCCGACGCATTTGGACTGTGCTGAATAAGGCACTCAGCACGGCGTCTCCATTGCCTTTCGGCATTCACCGCGTTCCCGACTCCCAAAAGACGAAAGCAAGTGGCGTTAGAGTAATTTCAGTTGTCTCCATTGCCTTTCGGCATTCACCGCGTTCCCGACGGGTCCGGAGAAATCCACTCCACTAAGTCTAGCAACTAGTCTCCATTGCCTTTCGGCATTCACCGCGTTCCCGACCTCCCGGAGGCCTCCGACAGCCGCCAGGGAGTCTAAGGCGGTCTCCATTGCCTTTCGGCATTCACCGCGTTCCCGACCAGGTTGCCGCCGCCACGGTCAAAGGCAAGGGCAAATAGTCTCCATTGCCTTTCGGCATTCACCGCGTTCCCGACTGCCGAGTGATTCTGTTAAAAAGAGCTAAAGGAGTTTGGGAGTCTCCATTGCCTTTCGGCATTCACCGCGTTCCCGACCGGCTTCGGCGGTCAAAAAGCCAAAACTTTCGAGAGGCAAGTCTCCATTGCCTTTCGGCATTCACCGCGTTCCCGACTGGCACAGGCCGCAGGTGCCGTGGTTATTATTAAAGGCGTCTCCATTGCCTTTCGGCATTCACCGCGTTCCCGACGCGCTGCTTGTGGACAATCCTTAACAAGGCTTATAGTACGGTCTCCATTGCCTTTCGGCATTCACCGCGTTCCCGACCCTGCTTCTTGCAGGGATGGCCTGGAGCAATGGAGACGTCTCCATTGCCTTTCGGCATTCACCGCGTTCCCGACCGGAGCATTTCCGCCGAAAGCAAGGGCAAGGGCAAGAAATGTCTCCATTGCCTTTCGGCATTCACCGCGTTCCCGACGCCGCTCCCCGGTTTGGGGGACGGCTCGCCAACGTCCCCCTGAGTCTCCATTGCCTTTCGGCATTCACCGCGTTCCCGACCTGAAGTCCAGCAGCTGGCGGAAGATACCGCCAGCTTAATGTCTCCATTGCCTTTCGGCATTCACCGCGTTCCCGACGGGATGGTCTTGAACAATGGAGACTGCGGCGGAGCATTTCGTCTCCATTGCCTTTCGGCATTCACCGCGTTCCCGACGAGAATGGGTGACTTGAACAAGCAACTGATGAGGGAGAGTCTCCATTGCCTTTCGGCATTCACCGCATTCCCGACAGAGGGGCTTACGGCGGAAGAAATCCGCCAGCTGGCGGGTCGCCATTGCCTTTCGGCATTCACCGCATTCCCGACAGGAATCCACTCCCGGAGGAGTAAAGCTCCTCGCAATGACGTCTCCATTGCCTTTCGGCATTCACCGCGTTCCCGACGGAGGACTCCGCATTATCGGAGTGGATTCGGCGGAATCCGCGTCTCCATTGCCTTTCGGCATTCACCGCGTTCCCGACGGGGGCTGTTGGAGTCTCTGAAGAAAATCCAGGGATACACTTGTCTCCATTGCCTTTCGGCATTCACCGCGTTCCCGACGGAGACTGAGTCTCCTGAGATTCGCCTGCGCCGCCGAGCGGTCTCCATTGCCTTTCGGCATTCACCGCGTTCCCGACTCTTTCCCTGTTTTCAACGCTAATTAAAATTTCCGTCTCCATTGCCTTTCGGCATTCACCGCGTTCCCGACCAATTTGTAGAGGGGCTTGAGGCGGATGAAATCCGCCAACTGTCTCCATTGCCTTTCGGCATTCACCGCGTTCCCGACCGGCTGAGCTTACTTCGGTTCGCCTGTGCCGCCGAGCGGCTGTCTCCATTGCCTTTCGGCATTCACCGCGTTCCCGACAGCGCCTTTATAACCCATTCTGGCGCAAGGGCGCAAGTGTTTTCCAGGTCACGAGGCCATTTTTGAGTTGGCACGTTGTTTGCTTCTTTAACGATACAGATTTTCTCAAGTATGAGCATCTTGCTCTCCATCAGTGATTTATGACTCAGGTCACGAGCCCCCCCTTTTTGGGGGTTTTTGGCTCGTGACCTGGAAAAATTTTTTTGAAATTTTTTGCAAAAACTGGCGAGGCGGCCCGGAGGCCGTGGTTGCGGGTTGGTTTTGGGTTGTTTTAGATTTCGGTCCATACGCCGGGGACGGGGACGGGGTAGAAGCCTTGGGGGTTGGCGCGTACGGGAGCGGGGCTGTCGGCGGTGAGTTTGTCCACATCGGGGTAGAAGGAGAAATGGGAGTTGAGGGCTTCGTCCCAGGTGATGATGCGGCCCATGTGGACGGCGGCGCGGCCCATGATGGCGGCGAGGTTGGAGTAGGCGGCGCGCTGGACTTCGTTGTGGGGGCGGTCTTCGCGGATGGCGGTGAGGAGGGCATCCCATTCGGCCTGGTAGGGGCTTTTGGTTTCTTTGTCGGGGCGCCAGGCGAGGTTGTCGCCGGTGATGCGCTGGTCTTTATAGACGCGGACGGTGGGGGCGTGGATGTCGCCGCTGAATTGGGCGGCGGCTTTGGTGCCGTGGAGGAAGGTGGAGAAATCGGAGTGGCATTTGGGGAGGTAGCGGCCGGTGACGAAGGCCTTGGCGCCGTCGGCGAAGGTGTATTCGATGGCGTAGGAGTGGAGGTTTTGGCTGGCGTCGGCGAGGCCGGGGGCGCGTCCGCCGACGCCGTGGGCGGAGACGGGCCAGGCGTCTTTAATCCAGCAGCATTCGTCCACCTGGTGGATCATGAGTTCGATGAAGATGCCGGAGGAGGCCCAGTAGAACTGGTAGGGGCGGCGGATTTGCCAGAGGAGCTCGTTTTCGCGGCCGTTGAAGGGGCCCATGAGGTAGCCGCTGTCCATGCGGTAGGCGCGGATGAGGTGGATTTCGCCGAGGTCGCCCTGGCGGATTTTTTGGATGAGGGCCTGGCGGGCGGAGGAGTGGCGGCACATGAGGCCGCAACCGATTTTCAAGTTTTTGGCGGCGGCGGCTTCGCCGGCTTTGAGGAGGCGGCGGATGCCGGCGGGGTCGGCGGCGAAGGTTTTTTCCATGAAGACGTGCATGCCTTTTTGGATGGCGTATTCGAGGTGTTGGGCGCGGAAGGCGGCATGGGTGCACTGGAGGACGACGCTGCCGGGGCGGAGGCTGTCAATGGCGTGGCGGTAGGCGTCGAAGCCGAGGAAGCGGCGGTCGGGGGGCACGTCGGCGCGCTCGCCGAAGGCCTGGGTGAGGTTGCGGTGGGCGGTGGTGAGGCGGTCTTCAAAGAGGTCGGCCATGGCCACGAGCCGGGTGGGGCCGGTGGTGGAGCGCAGGGCGTCGGCCGCGGCGCCGCTGCCGCGGCCACCGCAGCCAATGAGGGCCAGGTGGATGGTGCTGTCTTCGGCGGCATGCACGTGGGGCAAGGCCACTCCGGCCAGCGCTGAGACGGCGGCGGCTCTGGTGGTGGTGGAGAGGAATTCACGGCGGGCCATGGGCGCGGCGGCGCTGGCAGGTTGAGCGGGTGGGGAAAGCGGCCGGGTGTGCTGGGTGGGGGTTTTCATATAGGGTAAAACATGCGCTGGGCGGCGGGGAGATGCAAGCGGAAATGCGGCGCGGTCAGGGGCGGGGGGGAGAGGGGATGGGATTGGGCGCGGGGGGGTAGGGAGGTTATGTTTGTGAATATGGTGAATAACTTTTGCTGAAAAGCAACTTGACAGGTGGCAGCGTCCGTAATCCACTACGCACTGGGAGACGGCGGGAGGTGGGCCAGTACGTGCCACTGGGGCCGCAGGGCGTGGGACAGAAGTTATTTATCATGGCATGAAATCGTCAACATCAGACCAACCGGGCGTGGCACGCCCCACTGTATTGGTGGTGGATGACCAGGTGGAGGTGCTGGCCGCGCTGCAATTGATGCTCAACATGCGGGGCTACGAGGTGCTGGCGGCGGCGGGCGGGACGGAGGCGTTGCGGGTGGTGCAGGAGCATCCGGGGAAGGTGGAGGTGGTGGTGACGGATTATGCGATGCCGGAGATGAACGGGCTGCAGTTGATTGAGCGGCTGCGGGTGGTGGAGCCGGCGCTGCAATTTGTGGCGATTAGCGGCAATGCCTCGCCGGCGGAGGTGGCGAGTTTGGTGGCGGCGGGGGTGGTGGAATTTCTGGCCAAGCCGTTTTCGGTGGAGGCGCTGCATCAGGCGATACAGCGGGCGGTGGACTTGAGGCGCCAGGGGTTGTTGGCGGTGCCCACGGCGGCTTCGTCCTGAGCGGGGGGCGGGTTCAGCGGCCGGGCGGGGGGAGGGGGAAGCGAAGTTCGACGGTGACACGCTGGGCGGCGTCGTCGGTGTGGATGTCCATTTCGCCCTGATGGAGGCGGCAGATTTCGTGGCTGATGCGGAGGCCGAGGCGGCGGCGGAGGGTTTCTTCGGAGGCGGCGGCGGTTTCCGGGGCGCAGGTGTTCTGGAAGACAATCAGGGCGTGGGGGTTGGGAGCCGGGAGGAGTTGTATTTCCATGTGGACGGGGCTGGCGGCGGTGGCGGCCTGGAGGGCGTTGACCAGGAGGTTGAGAAAGAGGCGGCGGAGGAGCCATTCATCGCCGAGGATTTCCGCTTCGGGGCCGGGGGCGAGGAGGATTTCGTTTTTCTTTTCGCGGCCGAGGGCGGCGCACTGGGCGGCCACCTGGGCGAGCAGGCGGCGGAGGTGGACCGGCTGCATGGCGGGGGAGGTGGAGGTGGCGCCGTGGCGGAGGGCTTCGAGGCAGTGGAGGACGCTGTTGAGGTTTTCGAGGGCGTTGGGGCGCAGGGCGAGGGCTTTTTGCGTTTCGCCGGCTTCCCAGAGCTGGAGGCAGGATTTGACGGGCGTCAGCCAGCTTTTGAGGTCGTGAGCCAGGCCGGGCAGGCCGGCGCCGGGGAGGTCGCCCGGGGTTTCGGGCCAGCGCGCGCCTATTTGGGTTTCGTCCATGGGATGGCTCAAGGTTGATGGGCGCGGGTGGAGGTCATGGCCGGGGGCGTCCTGGCGCCGGCGGGAGTGGTGCGGGTGGCTGAGCAAGGCAAGGCTGCCCGCCTTCCTGAGGGAGGGCAGGAAGGGAACACGCGCCAGAGAGTTGCTGGCATGGTCACCGTGCGGGTATCCACAAGGTGAAGGTGGTTCCCAGGCCGGGTTGGGATTCGACGCGCAAACCCCCGTGCGCCTGTTCCAGCAGATGCTGGACGATGGTCAGGCCCAGACCGGTGCCTTTGCCTGCCTGTTTGGTGGTGTAGTAGGCCTCGAAAATGCGCTTGATGGGGACGGTGGCGATGCCGGGGCCGTTGTCGGCGACGCGGAGTTCCACCAGGGGTGGCTGGTTGTGGAAGGCGAGGCGGCAGGCGAAGCAGGCGTGATTGGCTTCCTGCATGAGGGCGGGGGGGACGGGCTGCTGGATGAGCTGGGCGGCAATGCGGACCTGATGGGGCATGTCGGTGGCTTGGAGGGCGTTGATGACGAGGTTGAGCAGGATTTGGATTAAATCGGTGCCATTAATCAGGGCAAAGATTTCCATGGGGGGCGGTTCGAGGAGCAGCTCGTGGCCCTCCAAGAGGGGGTTGGGGCGGAGGAGGGTGCGCAAATCTTCGAGCACGCGGTTGACGTTGACGACGGGGGTTTCGCCCGGCCGGCGGCGGGCAAAGCCGAGGTAGCGGCGGGAGACTTCGAGGCATTTGAAGACCTGTTGTTCAATTTGGGACAGGTCTTCGCGGACGGAGGACAAGTCCGGGGTGTAGGGGACTTGGAGGCGGCGGAGGCGTTCGTTGGCCATGACGGCGAGGCCGGAGATGACGGTGAGGGGGTTGTTGATGTCATGGAGGACCATGCTGTAGATTTCGCCCTGTTTGCGGGCCATTTCCTCGCGCACCTGGTATTCGTGCAACTGGGATTGAATCTGCTTGAGGGCTTCTTCATTGGCGCGGAAGCGGCGGGCGCAGCGGTTGCGCTCGACGGCCTTGGCGACGGCGGCGCGCATGGTGAGGAGGTCAAAGGGCTTGGTGAGGTAGTCACAGGCGCCCAGGCGCAGGGCCTGGCGGGCGGTTTCGACCGTCTCATACGCGGTGAGCATGATGACCGCGACGTCCGGGTCCTGGGTGCGGATTTGTCCCAGCAAATCAATGCCGGACATGCCGGACATGCGGATGTCGAGGATGGCGGCATTGATGGTATGCTGTTTGATGATTTCGAGGGCCTCCTCGCCGCTGGCGGCGGTGAACACTTCGTAGTCGTCGTGGAAGATGATTTTGAGGGAATTGCGCGGGCCGGCATCGTCGTCCACAATCAGCAGCTTGGGCCGGCCGGAGTCCTGGGCGGCCGGGCCTGCGGTCAGGCCGGCCTCCCAGTCCGCTGCCTTCGCTTCGGTTTTTGAGCCGCGCATAACTAAAATCATTCGCTGGCAGTTCCGCTGCCCAGCAGCGGCTGCCCTGCAAAGCTACCACATTAGGTCATGCTGGCCAGTCGGATTATGTCTGATTGGAGGGGTCCGGCAAGTCGTATTTCAAATACAGGCCGGAACGGGGGGTGCAGCGAAGCGCGGTGGCGGCGCGGGCGGGGCGAGTTTTTTGCTTTTCAGGGCTGGCGGCGCGCGTAATGTCTGGCCGGGCTGAAGATTTTTTTATGAATACCAAGTTGCTGCTCAAGACCCTGTTTCTCATCGTGGTGCTGCTGTTGCTGGTGTTGATGGGGATGGAAAACCGCCAGACGGTGGAGTTTCACATGCCGCTGATTTTGCCGAATAAAGTGAAGCAGCCGGCGGCAATCATGTATTATGTGTTTTTTGCGATTGGCGTGCTCACGGGCACGATACTGACCGCCGGCGGCAAGGGGGGCAGCCGCTCGCAGAAGTCGGACAAATAACGATGAACGGGCGGGCGCGTGGGTTTGGCGGCTGGCTCCGGCGCGGCGCCGGGGCGGTGGTCCTGCTGGGGCTGGCGGGGGTCTCGCTTGGCGGGGCCGAGGGCGCCAGCGCGCCGGCGGGCGACCGGTGGGTGGAGGGCGCGCCCGGTTATCCGCAGGGGTGGATGCAGCCCGTCACCAACGGATTTGAGTCGCTGCGTTGCGAGGGGGTGGCGGGCAAGTTGAAGGTGAGCTGGGCTGATTCCGGTCTGCCCACCAACGCCAGCGTGGTGTTGTGGCACAGTCTGGATGCGCCGGGGCATTGGGCGGCCCGGGCATGGCGCGCCACGCCGTTGACGCGGCGGACGGGGACATGGGATGTCACCGTGCCGGTGCCGCATCTGGAGGTGCCGCTGGTGTATTTTCTGGCGGTGGCCGTGCCGGCGCAGGCCACCAATATTTCTCCCATGCGCGTGTGCCATCCGGGGGAGGCGGGGCTGGAGGAGATTGCGCGGCCGTTCTGGCCGTTTTTGGAGGGTTTTGAGGAGGGGTGGGACAACTGGCGCTGGCATGGGAGCGTGCCGGCGGGACACGCGCTGGCCGCGCACACCAATGCGTACAATGGTTATGCGGCGCTGCGGGTGGCGTTGCCGCCGGGGCGCCGGAGCGTGACGGTGGCCACCACGGTGGTGCGGGGGTGGCATCTGGATTTGTTTCAGGCGCGGGGGCTGGGCTTGTATGCGCGGACGCCGGCCGGGCGGGCCACGCTGCGGTGGGCGTTCATCACGGACTACGGGACCCCCAACCAGATGGTGTTTGCGGTGCCGGCGGCGCAAGCGGTGGAGGGCCGGTGGGCCAAGGTGGAGACGTTGTTTGATGTCATTCCCGAGGAGCATCGTGGCAAGCTGGATTTGGTGACGCTGGAAATCCAGGCGGACGGCCCGCAGGAGGTGTGGCTGGACAATCTGCATCTGCTGGGGCGCTGGCGGCTGGACCTGGAATGAAAAAAAAGCGCCGTCCGGCGATGCGGACGGCGCAGGCGCGAGGGTCGCGTTATTTTAGACCGTGTAGGTGCTGGCGGAGGTGGTGCCGCCGCGGCCGGTCCAATTGGTGTGGAAGAACTGGCCGCGCGGTTTGTCCACGCGCTCGTAGGTGTGGGCGCCGAAGTAATCGCGCTGAGCCTGCAAGAGGTTGGCAGGGAGGCGCTCGCTGCGGAAGGCGTCGAAGAACGCCAGGGCGGTGCTGAAGGCGGGGACGGGGATGCCTTTGCGGACGGCGGTGGCCACGACCTTGCGCCAGCTTGAGGCGCAGCGTTTGATTTCCTTCTTGAAGAAGGGATCGAGCAGCAGGCTGGTGAGCTGCGGGTTCTTGTCGAAGGCTTCCTTGATTTTGCCGAGGAAGACGCTGCGGATGATGCAGCCGCCGCGCCACATGAGGGCAATGCCGCCGTAGTTGAGATTCCACTTGTATTCCTGGGCGGCGGCGCGGAGCAGCATGTAGCCCTGGGTGTAGCTGATGATTTTGGAGGCGTAGAGGGCCTTGCGGATGTCGTTGATGAAGGTCTGGCGGTCGCCGGCGATGCGCGGCTTGGGGCCGGAGAAATGTTGGGAGGCAATGACCCGCTCGTCTTTCATGGCGGAGATGCAACGGGAGTACACGGCCTCGGCAATCAAGGTGATGGGGATGCCCATTTCCTGGGAGGCGATGACCGTCCATTTGCCGGTGCCCTTCTGGCCGGCAGTGTCGAGGATTTTGTCCACCAGCGGCGCGCCGTCGTCGTCCTTGAAGGCGAGGATGTCGCGGGTGATTTCAATCAGATAGGAGTCGAGCTCGCCCTTGTTCCATTCGGCGAAGACCTGGTGCATTTCATCGGGGGTCATGCCGAGGCCGTCTTTCATGAGGTGGTAGGCCTCGCAAATGAGCTGCATGTCGCCGTACTCAATGCCGTTGTGGGTCATTTTGACGAAGTGACCGGCGCCGTTTTCGCCCACCCAGTCGCAGCAGGGGGAGCCGTCGGCCACCTTGGCGGCGATGGCCTGGAAGATGGGTTTGACGTGGGGCCAGGCCGCCGGGGAGCCGCCGGGCATGATGCTGGGGCCGCGGCGGGCGCCTTCTTCGCCGCCGGAGACGCCGGTGCCGATGTAGAGGAGGCCCTTGGACTCGACGTAAGCGGTGCGGCGCATGGTGTCCTGGTAGAGGGAATTGCCGCCGTCAATGATGATGTCGCCCGGCTCGAGGTGGGGGAGGAGCTGCTCGATGAATTCATCCACCGCCTTGCCGGCCTTGACCATGAGCATGACGCGGCGGGGGCGCTTGAGGAGGGACACCATTTCCGGGATGCTGTGGGCGCCCAGGACGCGGGTGCCTTTGGCTTCGTTGGCCAGGAATTCGTCCACTTTGGACACGGTGCGGTTGTAGGCCACGACGGTGAAGCCGTGGTCATTCATGTTCAAAATCAGGTTCTGGCCCATCACGGCCAGACCAATGACTGCGATGTCAGCTTTGGGTTCCATAGTTCGTGTTTATCCTCGCCATGTCTGCCGCCAGACCACTGCGCTGGCGGGCATGAGAACTTCACCTTAGCCATTCTGGAGATGACAGCCAGAATTTTTTTGGCGAATGCCAGCCTTATTTTGGCGGGAATCGCTCCTGGCCTGAGGGGGACGGTGTTGGGCGCGGCGGGCTGGGGGAGGGGCGAGCCGGGGTTTGTCATGGCCGGGGCTTGATGCTAAGGTGTTGTTCAAGGTACTTATTCTGCTATGGCGGAGACCAAAGTAATGGCGTTCTCCTGGCCGTGGATGGTGCGCCGTTTTCGCATTGCCACCACGCGGCTGGCGGCGGCGGCGCTGCTGGGGGTGGCGGCGGTGACGGGGCATGCCTGGCCGGAGGATGGCTGGGTGGATTTCACGCTGGAAATTGGGGGCATGCTGCTGGTGCTGGTGGCGTTGATTGGCCGCTCCTGGTGCACGCTTTATATTGCCGGCCGCAAGGACCGGGTGCTCGTCACGGATGGTCCTTATGCGTTAAGCCGCAATCCGCTTTATTTTTTCAGCGCGCTGGGAGCGGTGGGCGTCGCGGCGGCGACGGAGACGCTGACCTTTGTGGGGGGCGTGGGGTTGCTTTTCGCGCTGTATTATCCCTTCGTCATCCAGGAGGAGGAGAAGAAGCTGCTGGCGCTGCATGGCGAGCGTTTTGAACAATACCGCCGGGAGGTGCCGGCCTTTTTTCCGCGCTGGAAAGCGGTGCTTGAGTTTCGGGAGGGCCAGGAGTTGTCGGTCAATCCGCTCCTTTTTCGCAAACACCTGTTCAGCGTGGTGTGGTTCGTGCTGGCGTTTCTGGTGGTTCATTCGTTTGAGCGGCTGCGGGAGATGAAAGTGCTGCCGGTGTACTGGCACTTGTATTGAACCTGATGAAGGGAAGACGGGATGGGAGGGAAGAAAAATGGTCGGGGCGGTGCGATTTGAACGCACGACCTCTTGTACCCGAAACAAGCGCGCTAGCCAGGCTACGCTACGCCCCGATCCACAGGACTAATCTGGCGTCCTCTCCGAAAAAAAGCAATGCCAATTTTTAGCCGGCTGCCTCATTGGGGCGGCGCCGGCGGGGAAGCGAGGGCGGGATTTTCCATGAAGGCGTAGCACAGCAGGTGCAGGATGCCCATCTGGGCGTCTTCGACGCGCCCGTAATGGGTGTCGGGGATGACAATGACGTGCTCGGCGAGGCTGGCCATGGGGCCGCGTTTGGCGCCGACCAGCGCCACGGTGCGGCAACCTTGTTCGCGCGCCCAGGCCAGGGCTTTGACGCAATTGGGCGAGCTGCCGCTCACACTTACGCCAATCACCACATCGCCGGGCTGCGCGTAGTTTTGCAGTTGGCGCACAAAAACGTCCTCGTAGGCATAATCGTTACCCAGGGCGGTCAGCCAGCTTACATTGTCAGTGAGCGAGAGGACGCGGAAACGGCGGCTGAGCTTGTCGGAGGCACCTTTGCCGAGGTCGGTGGCGAAGTGAGAACAATTTGCCGCGCTGCCGCCGTTGCCGAAGGCGAAAATTTGCCGGTTTTCCCGCCAGGCGGTTCGTAAAAGCTCAATTAATTCGGCCACGGCCTCTGGTGGGATGGCTGCCAGGGCCGCCTGTTGAGCGCGCAAGTAGTTGATAATCCAATCTTTCATCGGTTCGACTGGGTAACCCTAGCATTGGCGGGGGGGAGCGGACAGCATAAAAATGAGAGCGAGAGTCTCTTGATTCTGAGTTTGGCACGATCCTAGCTAAGTCACTTAATGAAGCATGTGATAGTGACGATAAGAAGATAGAAACCTTGAACTAAAGATGCCCTATGAAAACGAAGAATCAACGCAAGAGCACCTCCCGGCGGTCAACGCCCGTTTTCAGTGGTGGCATTCAAAAGTTCCTCGTTCCGCCTGCCGTATTGCTGTATCGCGAATTGCGGCGGCTGGAGTTGCAGGATCGTTTGCCGCCCCCGCTGAATTTGCATCACATTGACTGACGGGAACTTGCGCGGGAGCAGCCCATGCCCCGCGCCACGAGGCTGACGCCAGCCAGGCCTTGGCTGAAAAAAATCAAGCTGAGGAAAGGTTGGCCGGGCAGCTTCTTCATTGGCTTGGTGCCGTTCCTGTCCGTTAAGTGCTGCTTCCGTTTCTTTCGTTCATTTTTGCGGGCATCTTTGTTTCGGGGCGTTTCAAAATAGTCTTGGAGAGCAAAAAACTACAGAGGGGTGAAATTTCTGCACGGAGATGTGCCAACCTGACACTCAGATGCAGGGGTAGTGGCGAGGTAATGCCTGGTGCGTGGGATATTGGATTATCTCCGGGTGTTGCGGCCGCTGGTTTTAAGCGGAGGCAGGCGCATGAGAATCGGGATGGCGGTGGAGCAGCAGGCGGAGGCTGTTCAGGACGACAATGACGGTGCTGCCTTCGTGGCCGACGACACCCACGGTGAGGGGAATGGTGCCCAAGATGGCGCAGAAGGCGAGCACGACGACTGTGCCCAGGGAGATGAAGAGGTTTTGCCGGATTACCGTACGGGCACGGCGGCTGAGCTGGTAGGCGGTGTGGAAGTTTTCCAGGCGGTCATGCATTAACACCACTTCAGCCTGCTCGAGGGCGGCATCTGAGCCGCGAGCGCCCATGGCCACGCCCACATCAGCCGCCGCCAGACTGGGGGCATCGTTCACACCATCGCCGACCATGGCCACGCGTTTTCCCTGGCGGGTCAATTCCACGATGGCGGCCACTTTTTGCTCCGGTTTCAATTCGGCGCGGACATCGTCCAGTCCCAGCTCTTCCTGAAGCTGGCGGGCTGCGGCCTGACGGTCGCCCGTCAAGACCAGGGTTTGCAAACCTTCGGCGCGGATTTGGCGAATGACCTCGCGGGCGGCGGGGCGCACGTCATCGCGGAGGAGGATGCGTCCCACCAGGCCGTTGCGGCAGACCCAAACTTCGGAATGGCTGGTATCGGTAGGAGGCACTTGGGCAATAATTTGAGCTGCCGGGCCGTCGGCCAGCCACTCGCGGCGGCCCAGGCGTACTTCTTCGCCATTGCAGCGCGCCTGCAAACCCAAACCGGTGTGGGAGGTGAAGTCCTGCAATTCCAGGGGTTGAAGCTGCAGGCGCTTGCCATGCGCGGTGATGGCGCGGGCCAGAGGGTGATGGGAAAGGCGCTCCAGGGAGAAGGCCAGTTGGGCCACTTCGGTTTCGCGGCCGGGCGGGAAGCTCTCGATGCGGTCCACGCGGAGCTCGCCCGTGGTGAGGGTGCCGGTTTTATCGAGCGCGACGACCTGGATGCCGGCCAGGTTTTCCACGGCGGCGCCGCCGCGGAAGAGGATGCCGCGCCGCGCCGCCCAGGCGATGGCGGCGAGCACGGCCGAGGGAATGGACAACACCAGTGCGCAGGGCGAGGCCACGACCAGCAAAATCATGGCGCGATAGAAGGCGCTGCCCGACTCACCTTGGGATTGAAAGGGCGGCAGGCCGAAACCCAGCCACCAGACGAAAAACATCAGCACGCAAAGCCCCAGCACACCATAAGTGTAGCGGGTGCCGAAACGGTCGGTGAAGCGTTGGGAAGGCGCCTTGAGATGTTGCGCCTGCTGAATCAGCGCGATGATTTTTTGCAAGGCGCTCTGGCTGGCCGGGCGCAGCACGGCAACCTCCACGCCGCCCCACAGGTTCAACGTGCCCGCCAGGACGGTGTCGCCCAAGGTTTTGGGGACGGGGGTGGCTTCGCCGGTAAGATTGGATTCATCGGCGGCGGTGCTGCCTTTGAGCACTTCGGCATCCACGGGAAATTGCTCGCCGGGTTTGATGAGGAGGCGCTGGCCGGGATGCAACTGCTCGACGGGCACGGTGTGTTCGTGTCCCTGTTCGTCCAGCACCGTGGCAGTTTTGGGGGCGGTGCGAAAAAGACTGCGAATCTCGCGCTGGGTGCGGCCGAGGGCGTAATGCTCGAGCGCGCCGGAAAACGAAAAGAGAAACAACAGCGTGGCGCCCTCTCCCCAATGGCCGATGGCGGCGCTGCCCACCGCCACCGCCAGCATCAGGAAATGAACATCCAGCACCCCTTTTTGCAGGCGTTCCCAGACTTCATGGGCGTTGAACCAGGAGCCTGCCACGTAGGCCAGCAAATAGAGCAGCACACTGGCGGCTTCGCTGAAGTCCCCGGCCAGCCGGAAGCTCAGGGTGAAGTGGGCTCCCAGGGCCAGGAGGCCGCACAGCACAGCGGCGGCCATTTGCCAGCGCCATTCGGATTCTTCAATTTCCTCCGCCAGCTCGACTTCGCGGGGGACCAGCCGCGGCAGGGGCCATTGGCGCCAGCGCCAGAATCGGGGCGCGGTGGGGCAGGTGACGCGGGCAATGACCGTGCTCCCGGGTTGGTGCTCCACCTTGAGGTGCGGCGGGAGGACGGGGGGAGTTTCCGGACATTGGAGGCAATCGGAGGCGGCATCGCGCAGCAAACAACACGGCTCGCCCTGGTGGGTTTGCAGGCGCTGGACCTCTGCTGTCAGATGGCGGGCGGCGGTTTCACTGGGGGCGTGGCCCAGGCCGGCCACGGACAGGGTATGGTCGGCGCGGTTCACCTTGACAGCCTCGATGGTGGGGTCTTTTTGCATGGCCTCGCCCACCACTTTCAGCAGGCAATGGGAACCCTGGCTGGCCGCAGGAGTTGCCGGCTCAGAATCTTTGCGCATAAACCAAACTAATTAAAACTAACTCATCTTGCGTCCCCTGCCAACCCGCGTAAAGCGCATTTCGGCCCCTTGTGAAGGGCTTGGGCAGCCTGGCGCCGTGGGCGCTTTGCAATTTTGCGTGACTTGCGCTGGGGGGCGCATTAAACACGAAGGCGCATGTTGACGGTGAAATTATCCACCTTGGCCGTGATTCTGGGGCTGGCGGTACTGGCGCCCAACCTTTATGGGCTGTGGCAGCCGGCGCGATTCGCGGCGGTGGCGCGGCAATTCCCCCGGCACTGGCTGACGGGCGTGGTGTTGATGCTGGTGAGCACGGCATGGTTTATCTATTACGTGCGCTGGGAGGAAGTGGCCGATTTTGAGCCGCTCAAACCTTACCTGTATGGGCTTTTTATTGCGGTGGGGATTGGCTCCTGTTTGTTTGTGCGGGATTTTCTGGCGGTGCGCGGGGCGGCGGTGTTCATGCTGCTGCTGGCCAAATTGATGGTGGACACCGCGCGGTGGGCGGAGAGTGATTGGCGGCTGGTCATCGTGGTTTGGGCTTATGTCCTGGTGGTGGCCGGCATCTGGCTCACGGTTTCCCCGTGGCGGCTGCGGGACTGGCTGCAATGGGCCACCGCCACCGAGCAGCGCGTGCGCGTGGGCAGCGCCTTGCGGGCGGCTTTTGGCCTGCTGGTGTTGCTGCTTGGCTTGTTTGTGTTTTAGTTCAAGGCATGCAGCGCAAAATCCTCGTCATCCGCGGCGGCGCCATTGGTGATTTCATTTTGACCCTGCCTGTGCTGGCGGCCTTGCGGGCGCGTTTTCCTCAGCCTCCGCTCGAAGTGCTGGGATACCCCCACATCGCGGGCCTGGCCCAATGGGGAGGCCTGGCGGATGCGGTGCGCCCCATCGAAAGCCGGGCGCTGGCCGGCTTTTTTGTGCGTGGCGGGCAACTCCAGCTTGAGCTTTGTGAATACTTTGCCTCCTGCAGCCTGATTGTTTCCTACCTTTACGACCCGGACGGCGTGTTTCAGGATAATGTGCTGAGCTGCACCAGCGCCCAGTTCATCGCCGGTCCTCACCGCCCCAATGAGGCGGCCGGCGTGCATGCCACCGAAGTTTTTCTCAAGCCCCTGGAGGCGCTGGACATCACTGGCGCCGACGGCGTGCCCAGGCTGAGCCAGGCCGTTCCCGCTCCGGTTTCGACGCCTTCGGGCCAGCCTCTGCGGGTTGCCCTGCATCCCGGCAGTGGCAGCGAGCGCAAGAACTGGCCGGCGCGCCACTGGCAGACCCTCTTGCAACAAATCCTGGCCCAGTCTTCGTGGCAGGTGACGCTGGTGGGCGGCGAGGCGGAAGGGGACCGGCTGGAGCAGCTTGCCGCGCTGGCGGGTGGGGGGCGGCTGACCTTGCTGCGCAATCGGCCACTCACCGAGGTGGCCGAGCAACTGACCGGCTGCCAATTATTCGTGGGGCACGACTCGGGCATCACCCATCTGGCGGCGGCTTTGGGAGTGCCCTCGCTGGTGCTCTGGGGGCCGAGTGTGGAGGCGGTTTGGCGTCCCCGCGGCGCGCATGTCCACCTGGTGCGCCATCCCCAGGGACTGGCTGCGCTTCCTCCCACCACGGTCTGGGAAGCCTTAAGGCGGATGATGCCCGATTTTTAACGCAACTTTCCCCCGTCTCGCGCCAGATGCGAGAAGCGATTTATTTCAAGGGGTGGGCGGGGACGCCGTCGAAGGTGATTTTGACGGGTTTGATGAAGCCCTGTTCGTCAAATTCCATCCGGTCCATGCAGGTCACGCGGTGGTTGCCGTCTTTTTCCCCCAGGGGCCGGCGGTGGTACACGATATACCAGGTGTCTTGGTTGGGGATTTTCAGGACGGAATGATGGCCGGCGCCCGTGGCCACGGTGGGGTCTTGTTGCAGGATTTTGCCGATGCGCTGGAAAGGCCCGAGCGGGGAGTCGGCGATGGCATAGGCCACGGAATAGTTGGGGCCGGTCCAGCCGCCTTCGCTCCACATGAAGTAATAACGCCCGTTGCGGATGAACATGAAGGGGCCTTCCACATAACCCTGCGGGGTGATTTCCTTGAACACCACGCCGTCCGGGAAGGGGTCAAAACCGGTGAAGTCGGGCTTCAGCCGGGCGATGTTGCAATGGCGCCAGCCGCCGTAGATGAGGTAATACTGGCCGTCGCGGTCCTTGAACACAAACTGGTCAATGGGTTGGGCGCCATTGTGGAATTTGTCAATCAAAGGTTTGCCCAGGTAATCCTTGAAGGGGCCGGCGGGCTGGTCGGCCACGGCCACGCCGATGCCGCCCAATTGCCGGTCATTTTGAATGTCGTTGGCGCCAAAAAAGAAAAAGTAGCGGCCGTCTTTTTCGATGACCGAGGGCGCCCACAGGGCGCGGCGGGCCCACTTGATTTCGTTGGTGGTGAGGATGCGGCTGTGCTTTTTCCAGTTCACCAGGTCCGGCGAACTGAAGGCGTCAAAAAACGTTTGCTGGTCGTAGGGGGCGGAGTAGGTGGGATAAATCCAGTATTCCTTGCCGAAAACGGCCACTTCGGGGTCCGCGTACCAGCCGGGGAAAACGGGGTTGCCCGCCTGCAAGAGGGTGAAGGTGGCCGCCAGCCCCAGTCCGGCGCAGGCCCATTTCGCGCGTTGCATGATCATGGCGGCAGTATAGGCAAGGCCGTGCGGCGGGGCCAACTCTTATTGGCAGCAGGCAACCGCGGCGCGGCGCTGGAGCGCGTGGGCGATGCCGCGCCGCTCAGGGAGAGCGGTTTTTGCGCCCGGGTGGCTGCACCTCCTCCGCCAGCCAGCGGAGGTATTTGGCATGGCCCTGGTGAAGAGGCAGGGAGATGATTTCCGGGGTGTCGTAGGGATGATGTGCCCGCACGGCTTTTTCCAGGGCGCTCAACTGCCGCCGGGTGGTTTTGAAGACCAGCAGCACCTCCGCGCTGGTTTCGTGCTTTCCCTGCCACCAGTAATGCGACTCCACGCCGGGCACCAGGTTGGCGCAGGCCGCCGCGCGCGCGTTGAGGACGGCCTGGGCCAGGCGGCGGGCGGCCTCCACATCGGGCGCGGTGACGAGGACTACCACGAAAGGCGCAGCGGTTTGCATGAGCGTCAACTTAACGTGTGCCCCGGGCAGGACGCAATCGGAAAACCGCCGGCCAGGGGCCGGGCGCTAGGAGCGGTCTTTGAGCGGCGGCAAATCCGCCAGGGCTTCCACCTGCTCGCGCAAAATCTGGGCGGCGCGGCGGTAGAGGTCGGAAACGGAGGCCTGCTCGCGCTGGGCACGCAGATGGGCGAAATCCACCGGCTGGCCGATGCGGACTTCAATATGCCCCGGTCGCGGAATGACGCGGCCCTTGGGCAGGGCGTCATAGGCGCCCTGAATCCAGACGGGGATGATGGGGTAATCCAGTTCCACGGCCAGGACGCCCACGCCGGGTTTGAAGGGCTGCAAATCACCGGTAATCGAGCGGGTGCCTTCGGGGAAGATGAGGATGGAGCGGCCGCTGTCGAGGACGGTTTTGCAGACGGCCAGGCTTTCGGCGGCGTTGGCCTCGCGGTCCAGCGGCAGAGCGTTGAGGAAGGTGGTAAAGAACCACCGCTTGAACGGCGTGTTGAAGAAATAATCCTTGGCGGCCATGGCGTGCAGGTTGCGGGCGGCCGGTCCGAGCACTTTGCGGATGGCGGGCAGGTCCAGATGGCTGGAGTGGTTGGCGGCCAGGATGTACGGTCCCTTGGCGGGCAAATGTTCCAGGCCATCGCCGCGCACGCGCAGATGCGTGCTCATGATGAAGCCGGTGACGGCCTCGAACAGTCCGCGCAACAGCAGGCGGGCGCGGGTCTGGCGCATGCCGGCCTGGAGGGCGTCGTGGGGGACATGGGCGCGCTCCCATAAACGGCGCACGCGGCGCGGGCGGGCGGCGGCCTGCTGCTGGCGCGCCTTTTCCACCACCGCCACCACGTCCTGCACGGTCAGGACTTGGTCCTCGGTGCCCTGAGGCAAAGTGATGGAGAAACGGACTTCCAGGCTTTGGAGCAAATCCACGCGGCCAATGGAGTCAATGCCCAAATCCATCTGCAATTTGTGGTGCGGCTCCACTTCGGCGGGCGGGAGGTTGCCGGCCACGCGGGCGACGGCGCGCGCCACTTCCACCTCGACGGTGCTGGTATCGGCCAGCGCTTCACCGGGGGTGGCAGCCAGGGCGGCCACCGCGGGGGCGGGGGTGGGTTTTTGGGCGCGGGCGCCAGTCAGATAGCGCTGCCGGACTTTGGCGCGCTGAATTTTCAGGGTGGTGGTTTTGGGCAAATCTTCCGTTTGAAATTCCAGGCGGCTTACGCGCTGGTGGCTGGGCAGCTCGGCGCAGATGCGGGCCACGGCGGCCTCGATGGCCGGGCGGGCATCGGGATTCTCCGGCACGACCACCAGCGTGACTTCTTCTCCCTGGCCGTCACGCCCGGGCAGGCCGATGACACACATTTCTTTGACGCCGGGGATGCCCTGGAGGTGGTGCTCGACGTCATCGGGATAAACATTCTTGCCGGCGCTGGTGACGATGATGTCCTTGAGGCGGCCAGTGATGTAGAGGTAACCGTCCTCGTCAAACTTGCCCAGGTCACCGGTCTTGAACCAGCCTTCGGCAAAGACGGCGGCGGTGGCCTGGGGATTCTGCCAGTAACCGTGCATCACGGAGGGGCCGCGCACCAGGATTTCGCCGATTTCCTCGTCGGCCTCCAGGGGCAGGATGTTGATTTCCATGCCGGGAATGACCGGCCCCACGGAGCCGGCCTTGGGCGCGGCCAGGGGGTTGACGCTGAGGACGGGGGAGGTTTCGGTCAGGCCGTACCCCTCGCAAATCGTCAGGCCAAAGCGTTTGAAGAAATGGAATATTTCGGGGTCCAGCGCGGCGCCGCCAGAGACAAAGACGCGGATGTGGCCGCCGAAGGCCTCGTGCACCTTGCGAAAGACGCGCGGCCGCCAGTCGGCGCCAAACACTTCGCCGGCCAGGCAGGCCATTTCGCCCAATTCAAGCATGAGCTGGCCGGGCAGGCCGGCGGCCTGGATGCGCGCCTGGACGCCGTCGCGGAACAACTTGAAGAGGCGGGGCACGCCGAGCATGACGGTGATTTCATGCAAGCGCATGGCGTCGAGCACTTCCTGCGCTTTGAGCTGCTCCAGATGGTAGATGGAGGCGCCGCCGAGCATCGGGATGAGAAAGCCGGCGGTGAATTCAAAGGCGTGGTGCAGCGGGAGGACGGAGAGGAAGCGGTCGGTTTCCAGGGGCTCGAGCACTTCGGAAACCGCCATGGCATTGGCCACAAAGTTGGCGTGGGTGAGCATGACGCCCTTGGGTTCCACGGTGGTGCCGCTGGTAAACAGCAGGGAGGCCAGGGCTTCGGGCGCCGGGTCGCGCAGCACGCGGCTTTCGGGGCGGGCTTCGGGATGGGGCCAGGTTTCCCCGTCAAACGGTTCCATGTCCTGCAACAGATTCAGACACAGCGGCAGCGCCGCTCCGCCGTGGCCGTTGCCATTGCTGCGCAGGGCCTTTAGACAAGCGGGACTGACGATGAGCGCGCGCGCGCCCACCATGTGCAAAATGCGCCGCACCTCGGCGGCGGGCAGCATGCGGTCCAGGGGGACGGCGGTGGCGCCGGCGCGGACAATGGCCAGGTAGGCCAGCGCCCATTCGGGGCAGTTTTCGCCCATGAGCGCGACGCGGTCGCCCAGGTGCAGGTTCAAGTGCGCGCCCAGTTTGCGCGCCAGCCGGCCGGAAAGCTCCCAGAAATCGGAGTAGCTCCACCGCACATGCGCCGGCCCGTTTTCCGCGCGGGAGCGGCGAATTTCCAGGAAGGTTTTGCTGCCGAAGCGTTCATGGCCGCGGCGGGCGATGTCCACAATGGTTTGGGGGACACCGCGGATGACGGGGGTGGTGGCGGCGGTTTTGGCCGCGCGACCCTCCTCCTCCAGCAGGCGGCCCTGGCTGGCGCCGGTGCGGGGGACGGCGTCCATGCGGAGGATGTTGCGCTTGAGGCCGGGGATGTGGACATCCTGGAGGTAGCCGCGCCAGTGGAAGACGCGGGGGTCAAAGTTGAAGAGTTTGCGTTCCTCCGGCTCGAGGGATTCGAGCAGGGCAAAGGAGCGCTCGGTTTCAAAGCGGCAGTCCAGGTTCACATACGGGCCGTAGATGTCCACGTAGTAGAGGAGCTGCTCGATTTTATTGACGTAATTTTTAAGGCGGGGCCGCCACTTGCGCGCGCCGGGGATGGGCACGGGGCCATTGACCAGCGCCAGCCCCAGTTGGGCGGGGCGCAGGTAGCGGGCCACCATGAGCTGCCGGTACTCGGCGATGGGGCGGAATTTCCACTCCTGCACGCGGATGGGTTTGCCGCTGCGGTCGGTGAAGGGGTGCTTGAGGAAATAATCGCGCACGTGCGTGTAGAGGCTTTCAAACCACAGCGGGTTTTTGGTGGAGCTGGCCACGGTGAACAAATCAAAGCCCGACGGTTCGCGGGCGATGTGCGCGGCGGCGGCCAGGACGCAGTTGACCACGAAATCGGCGGGAATGATGTCCAGCACGATGTTGCGGTTGGCGGGAAAATCATTCAGGCGGCCCTTGCCGAAGCCGATGATGATGGGGTCGGCCATGCGCAAGCCGTCCAGCCAGCCCGGCTCGGGGTCCCGGAGGGAGGATTCGATGATGGAGGGGCGGACGATGACCACGGGCACTTTGCCGCGGTCCTGGCGGACAAGTTGCTCACCGAGAAACTTGGTGAAGGTATAAGTGTCATTCCAACCCAATTGCTGGGCCCGGCGCATGCCGGCGTCCACCAGCTCCTTTTCGAGGTAATTGCGGGCGTCCTCGCTGTTGGGGTCCCAGCCGCGGCGGCGGATTTCCTCGGCGCAGCGGGCTTTGACCTGCTCGGCCAGTTGGTGGAGGGCGGCAATTTCCTCTTTGACCACGAAACGGGCGGGCCGCTCGGCGCCGGGGGGGAGCTGGGCGTCAATGGCTTCGAGGGGGTCCAGCAGTTTTTCGGGGACGTGGCCGGTGCGTTTGCCGCAGACGTAGGCGGTGGAGATGTGGACGTAGAGGGCATGGCCGGCCTGGGCCAGCTCGAGGAGGCGGGCGGGGCCCAGGGTGTTGAGGCTCAAGGCGAGGTCCAGCCGCTCGTCAAACACCACGGTGGCGGCGCTGTTGATGATGATGTCCACCTCGGCCGCCAGCGCCTGGAACTCCGTTTCTGCGAGGCCCAGCCGCGGGAGGGTGAGGTCGCCGCTCACGATGCGGATGCGCGATTCACAAAAAGCCTCGAAGTCCTCCCCCAGTTTTTCGCGCAGCCGGCCGAAGGCGCTGTTGCGCAGGATTTCATCGCGCAAGCGCTCGCGGGCGGGAATGAGGGTGCCATCGGGCTTGCGGCGGGGGCGGATGAGCAGATAAATGCCCCCGATGTCCGGCAGGTCGTGAAGGATTTTTTCCATCACGGCCTTGGCCAGGAAGCCCGTGGCTCCGGTCAACAACACTTTTTTGCCGGCAAAAAACCGGCGAATCGAAAGCGGTTCTTTCACAACAAAACAACCCAAAAAGCCCCAAGCCACAAAGAGTAGAAAGAAGCGGCCCGGAAATGCAAGGCGGCAATCTGCGCTGGCGGGAAAGCCGGCGTCCGGCGGCGGGCGGCCCACGGCGCGGCCCGGGGGGCGGGGTCAGGCGGTTTCTCCTTTATCGGGCCGAATGGCGGAGGCATATTTCCGCCATGCGTGTCACGTTTTATGGGGCCACTCGCACCACGACCGGCTCGTTGTTTTTATTGGAAGTCAACCAGCAGCGATTTCTTCTGGAGTGCGGCCTGTTTCAGGGGCGGCGCGGCGAAACCATTGAACGCAACCGCAACTTTCCTTTTGACCCCGCCCGGATTGATGCGGTCATCCTGAGCCATGCCCACATTGACCACTGCGGCAATCTGCCCAACCTCTGCCGGCACGGTTTCAGCGGCAACATCTACTGCACGTTTGCCACGCGGGACCTGGCCAGCATCATGCTCGAAGACTCGGCCCAGATTCAAAGGGCCGACGCGGAATTTGTCTCCAAAAAGCGCGCCAAGCAGGGCCTGCCGCCGGTGGAGCCGCTCTACACCGCCACAGAGGCGGAAATGGCCGTGCGCCAGTTTGTGGCCATCAACTATGACCGCCCCATGCCGGTGGGGGACGGCGTGACGCTGACTTTTCGGGATGCCGGCCACATCCTCGGCTCGGCCCAGGTGGTGCTGGACATCCGCGAAAATGGCCGGCGATTCCGGTACCTGTTCAGTGGTGACATTGGGCGGGGCAACGATGACATCCTGCGCGACCCCCAGCCGGTGGAAAAAGTGGACTTCCTGCAAATTGAGGCCACCTACGGCGGGCGCGAGCACACGGCCAAACCGCAGTCCATTGAAATGCTGGCCACCCTGGTCAGTGAAACGCTTGCGCAAAACGGCAAGGTAATCATTCCCAGTTTTTCGGTGGGGCGCACCCAGCAAATTGTGTATGAGCTGCACCAGGCCACCCTGGCGGGGCGCATCCCGAAGGTCCCCATTTTTGTGGACAGCCCCCTGAGCGTGAACGCCACCGAGATTTACCGCCTGCATCCTGAGTGTTTCAATGACCGCATTTACAAGTTTTTGCGCGAAGTGGCCAACCCCTTCGGCATGGAAAATCTGACGTACATCCGGGAGCAAGCGCACTCGATGAAGCTCAATGAGATGAAGGAGCCGGCCATCATCATCAGCGCCTCCGGCATGGCCGAAGCCGGCCGCATCCGGCATCACTTGAAAAACCACATTGGCAACCCGGCCAATCTGGTGCTGTTCATTGGGTATTGCGCCGAGCACACCCTCGGCGCCCAAATCCTGGCCGGGCGCTCACCGGTCAACATTTTTGGCGAGCCGCACCCGGTGCGCGCCAAAGTGGCCTCGATAGATGCCTTCAGCGGGCACGCGGACAAAAATGAATTGATGGCGTACGTCCGCCGCCTGGACGGCCAGGTAAAAAAAGTGGCGGTGATTCATGGGGAGGAAAGCCAGTGCCTCGCCTTTGCTGAAGCCTTGCGCCAATGGCGTCCGCAGGCTGAAATCACGGTGCCCCGGCAGGGGGACACGCTGGAGGTGTAAAGGGGGTGCTGGGGGGGCGGCGTCTTCTCCAGCCGGCGCAAGGAGGCTGGGCGGCGATGATTGGTTTGCTCAGGGGGAGGCTTATCCCCGGCTTTCCTCCGGCTCGGGTTCGGCCACCGGTTCGGCTTCCTCCTCCCGCTCGCTTTCCTCCGCTTCTTTTTCGCGGGCCGCCTCGGCCGCCGCGCTGAACTTCATCACGGCCGAAAACAAGCCGGTGAACAAGCCGGTGCTGGCCAGGGTGTTGAGGAAGAAGGTCCAGGTGGGGGGATACCCCGGCACGCCGGTGGTCAGACTTTGCAGCCAGCCCGCCAGGGTTTTGACATAGGCCGGATTCAGCAGCCAGGAAATTGTGTTGGTCAAAAAGTAGAAGGCGATGGCGCCCAGCAGGCCGCCGCCCAGCAATCCCAGGAAGGAAGCGCGGTGACTCACCTTGCGTCCGAGGGCAATGACCAGCAGGTACACGGCATAATTGCCCGCCAGAAATGCCAGGGTGCCAGGACTGAAGAGGCTGACGCCGTACACGAAACGGTTGAGCAGCACATCCGTAATCAGCAGCGTGAGCAAGGGCAGGCCCCAGCCCAGCCGGCCCGGAAAGAAGGCGCCCGCGCAAAACGCCAGAGCTATCATGGCGCTGAAATTGGGCGGCATGAGCTCCGGCGTGCGCGTTACCGCAGCGGCCACCATCACCAAGAGGATGGGCAGCCAATGGGTGCGACGTTCCTGCACGCCACAGATAATACGCGGTTGCCAGCGTCTGACAAGGCAGGAGTACATCCCGCTGGGGCAAGGGGCAGCATGAGCCGGCGCCGGCGTGGCCACCGCGGCTTGAAGTTTCAAGGTTTAACGGCCTGCCGCCTCGTGGCGCCGGTGCACCGCCGTGGGCCGGTTTACGTGGAAAACCACCCGTTGCTCCGGTGACTCGCGGGTGTACAGGGCGTAGGAAAAAGGCCGCACGAAATAATGGCCCGCGCCCAACCGGCGGAGGCGGTGATGCCAGATGATTAACGGCCGGAGCCATCGGGCCCAGGCGGGCGCACTGGCCAGCAACTGCGCCCGCTCCCGCTGGGCATTGGGTTTGAGATTCATGTTTTCGCCCGTGTCCGTGAAGGCCGTCGTCACCACGGGCAGGCAGGCAAAGCGCACCTTGGCCGCAAGGAGGCGCAACACCCATTCGGCATCTCCCAAATCGCGATAGGCGGGATTGAAAAAAAGGTCGCGCTCCAGGAGGCGGCGGCGGAAGAATGTGGCGCAGGTGAGCAGGGAGAGATTGCCGGAGACCCACGTGTGCGCCCGGTGGGGGATTAGCGCCTGGCGGTGACACAGGTACTGGCCGGCGGGGTTGACGATGATGGCATCGGCCAGCAGGACATCCGTTTCCGGATGGCGGTCCAGAAACTCTCCCACCGCGGCCAGCGCGCCTGGAAGATATTGTTCATCACAATTCAAATAGGCGAGGTACTCGCCGCGGGCCCGGCGCAGGCCGCGGTTGATGGCGTCATACATGCCCTGGTCTTTTTCCACGAAAAGCTGGACGCGGCGGTCCTGGGGCAGCCAGTCCAGGGTGCCGTCGTCCGAGCCGGCGTCCTGGACAATGTGTTCATGGTCCACGGCCTGGTCCGCCACTGAAGCCAGGCACAAGGGAAGCCAAGCACCGCTGCGGAAAGAAGGGGTGATGATGGAGAAACGCATGCGCCGCCGGCCCGTGTCACCGGGCAATCACCCGGTAAAACCGGCGGGAGCTGCCCTGCACGTTGAAGTCTCGATAAAGGTAATTGTTCATGGGCCAGTTAATCTCCTGGACGGTGGTCCATTGCCGCAAATCTTCGCTCACTTGCAGCTCGTAACGTTGGTCGGGCTGGAGCCGGATTTCAAACACAAATTGCTCGCCATCCATCCGCGGTTCCCGCAGCTCGGCGGCGGCCGGCGGCGGCGGCGCGACGGTCCGCAGCGGGAAACTGGTGGTGCGCATGTGGCCAATCAGGCCGGTGGCATATTCGGTGTTGGGCAAGGCGGGTTGAAGGACGATGAGGGTGCCCAGGTAGGCCTCGCCCAGTTGCAGGGTATTGGCTGGAATTACATAACTGGTGGAATTGCCGTCCAACGCCCCTTCGGTGAAGGGCGCAGGGCTGCTCAGCACCATGCGATTGCGCTGGTCAAGCACCGTGAAATACACCACCCGGGGAATCAATCCCCCCGCCAGCGAGCTCCAGTTCACGGTGAAATCCTGCGATGGCTCAATGGCCTGGGCATTGGTCAGGTTGAGGATGGTGGGGGTGGGCGGGATGCTGGCGCCCGCGTAGCTCAATTGGTGGCTGTGGTAGCCGTCGTTCACCGTCCACATATTCATGGTGTACCGGCTGGGGGTGATGAGGCTGGAGCTGCTGGGGTAGGCCGCGTCCAACGCGCTGAGCGTGGCAAATTCCTCGCTGAACAACCAGAGGGCATCTGTGCCGCTGGCCAGCATGCCAATCAATCCCTCGGCGATATTGGTGGCCAGTTGCCGGGTGGTGCCGTTGGGAAGGCGGACGGTGGCGTTGGTGACAGCGTTGGTGCTGCTGGCAATGACAAAGCTGATGAATTGAAAGGCATTGGTGCCAATGGGCGCTGGCGCCGAGCCTACGGCCTGCGTGTACACTCCCGACTTGACCACGCCGTAGTACTCTACATCCGCAGCGGACGCCGTCGCGATGCTGCATCCCAGGATTAGCGCTGTCCACAACCAGCGCCTGGCCCGGGCAAGGGCGGAAATGCGTAATTTTAATTGGACCATGGTCTGGCAGCTCAAGGTAAAGGTCACGGGCGATTTCAACGGGGGAAGCATAGCTTACCTTTCCAAAAAAGCCAGCCGGTAATGAGTGGCTTTTAGGGGTAAAGTGTGGTTGGCCTCGAAGGCCGCTGGCGTGTCTGGTGATGCCTGCCGCTTTGCATTGCCGCCGCGGTCGTCCTTTTGCGGGCGGGACATTTGGCTGAACATTCGGCGCTGCTCTGCCTGGCAAGCCGGCAGGATAGGCTAATGGTGTGGATTAGGTTTTTTGAGAATCCCTCTTGCGGTTTAACCGGAGGTGTTCTTCTTTTGGAGCATGGTTGATGCGCCCTTAGCGCCCGTCCGCACGACTGGGCTGAATCGCTTTGCCTGGGTGACCGCTCTGGCCACCCTGGGACTGATTGGCATGGGGGGATTGGTCACCAGCCACGGCGTGGGCATGGCCGTGCCGGACTGGCCCACCACCTATGGGTACAACATGTTTTTGTTCCCCGTTTCCCAGTGGGTGGGTGGGATTTTCTATGAGCACACGCACCGCTTATGGGCGTCGGGGGTGGGCTTGCTGACCACCATACTGGCGGTGTGGATGTGGGTGCATCGGACGGAGATATTATCCCGGAAATGGCTGCGGGTGCTGGGGGTGGTGGCGTTTGTGGGGGTTAGTGTGCAAGGTGTCCTGGGGGGGCTGCGGGTCACGTTGATTAAAGATGAACTGGGCATTGTCCACGGCACGCTGGCGCAGCTTTTTCTGGTGCTGATGTTTGCCATTGCCTTGTACACCTCGCGCTGGTGGCCGCGGATTGTGCAAGTCCGTGAAAGCCAGCCTTGGGAGGCCCACCGCTGGTGGCTCACTGGGTTGGCGGCGTTGACGCTTTTGCAGTTGGTGCTGGGCGCCACCATGCGCCACCAACACGCCGGTTTGGCTGTGCCGGACTTTCCGCTGGCCTATGGCCGCATCTGGCCGCCCACAGACGCGCAATTTCTGGAAACGGTGAACCAAACACGACTGGACGCGCGCGACTTCAAGCCCATTACCGCCGCTCATGTGTATTTGCACATGGCCCACCGGGGCGTGGCGGTGATGCTGCTGGTGGGTGTTGCGGCGCTGGCCTGGCATTTGCGCAAGCGTGTGGGGTCAAAGCATGTCCTGACCGTGTGGGCGTATGGGTGGTTTGTCCTGGTGGTGGTGCAAGGGCTGTTGGGCGCTGGCACGGTGTGGAGCAACAAGGCCGCGGACATTGCCACCCTGCATGTGGTCCTGGGCGCCGTGCTGCTGGTCTATGGCAGCCTGCTTTCGCTGGTGGCATGGCGATTGACTCGCGCCACCCAACCCTTGGGCGCTCCGGCCACCAGTAACAAATCGGTAACGCTGGCGATGGCATGAATTCGGAAACACTGCATCCCTCTTCTGTGCGCAGCCGGTGGCTGGACGCGGAATCGCTCCAGACCCTCGCCGAGCTGACCAAGGCGCGGCTCAACAGCCTGGTGCTGTTGACCACGGCGGCCGGTTTTTATCTGGGCAGCAAAGGCGCCATGGACGGGTGGGCGCTGGCGCGGGTGTTGAGTGGCACCGGGCTGCTGGCGGGGGGGGCGGCCGTGCTGAATCAATACCTGGAGCGCGACTATGACGCCCGCATGACGCGCACGGCCCACCGGCCGCTGCCCGCCGGCCGGATTAAACCGGAAAGCGCCGTGCTGCTGGGGGGCATCCTGTCGCTGGCCGGCCTGGTGTACCTGGCGGCCGAGGTGAATTTGCTGACCGCCTTTTTGGGGGCGGTCACCCTGATTACTTACTTGTTCATTTATACTCCCCTGAAACGGCGGACCATCTGGAATACGGTGGTGGGGGCCGTGCCGGGGGCGCTGCCACCGGTGATGGGCTGGGTGGCCGCTCAAGGACGCCTGGACTGGGGCGCGCTGGCGGTGTTTGCCATACTTTTCTTCTGGCAGGTGCCGCATTTTCTGGCCATCGCGTGGTTATACCGCGAGGACTATGCGCGGGGCGGCTACGTCATGTTGCCGGTGGTGGATGTGGATGGCTCGCGCACGGCGCGCCATGCTTTGCATTATACCATGGCCATGATGACGGCCAGCGTCCTGCCGTCGCTGCTCGGCTTGACCGGCGGGTTATACCTGGCAGGCGCCCTGGTACTGGGCGGCCTTTTTCTTTCGGCCACGCTCTGGTTTGCGCGGCGGCTCCATCGCCCCTCCGCCCGCGCGCTGTTTCTGGCCAGCATTCTCTATCAGCCGGTGCTGGTCGGCCTAATGGTGTGGGACAAGGTTTAACAGCCGGCTTAATACCTGTGGGCGGCCATTTGACACCTCCAGGACACAAGACAATTTTAGCCGGCCCGTTGCGAATCATGGCGGGTTTGGGTTTGGGGCAGGCAAAGTAATATGCAGTCGGACACAACCACGGTAGAACACGCGCACACCGCGCCGCATGAGCATGGGGCTCACGCGGCGCACCATGAACCGCTGAGTTTCTGGCGGCGCTACATTTTTTCAGTGGACCACAAGGTGGTGGGCATCCAATACGGCATCACCGCCCTGGTGTTCATGTTGATTGGCTTCTTCCTGATGCTGCTGATGCGCTGGCAACTGGCCTATCCCGGCCAGCCCATTCCCGTGTTTGGCCCCATCCTCGAAGCCGTGCTGGGCGATGTGGCGCGCGGGGGGCGCATGACGCCGGACTTGTACAATTCCTTTGGCGCGATGCACGGCACCATCATGGTGTTTCTGGCCGTGGTGCCGATGATTGTGGGCGCCCTGGGCAATTACCTGGTGCCGCTCCAAATTGGCGCGCCGGACATGGCCTTCCCCCGCCTGAACATGATGAGCTATCACATTTATTTCTGGGGCGGGGTGGTGATGTTGGTCAGCTTCTTCATTCCGGGGGGAGCGGCGCAATCCGGCTGGACGAGTTACTCGCCGCTGGCGGTGGTGGTGCCCACCATGGGGCAGACGTTCTGGCTCATTGGCATGGTGCTGCTGATTACCTCCTCCCTGCTGGGGTCCATCAATATCATCACCACCATCATTCAACTCCGCGCGCCGGGGCTGACCTGGATGCGCCTGCCCTTTTTTGTCTGGGCCCAACTGGTCACCAATTTTCTGCTGCTGCTGGCCTTTCCTCCGCTGGAAGCGGCGGGCATCATGCAGCTCATGGACAAGGTTTTGGGCACCAGTTTCTTCATGCCCACCGGCCTGGTGGTGGGTGGCCAGCCCCTGGACATCTCCGGCGGGGGCAGTCCCTTGCTGTACCAGCATTTGTTCTGGTTTCTGGCGCATCCGGAGGTGTATGTGCTGATTTTGCCGGCGCTGGGCACGCTGGCGGAGGTCATTTCCACCAACACGCGCAAAGCCATCTGGGGTTACCGGTTGATGGTGTACAGCTCGCTGGCGCTGGGTTTTCTGTCCATGATTGTGTGGGCGCATCACATGTACCTGACCGGCATGGGCACGCGCCTGAGCACGTTTTTCCAAACCACCACGATGATTATTTCCATCCCTTCGGTCATCATCATCACCTGCTTTTTTGTGTCGCTCTGGGGCGGCTCCATTCGCTTCAACACCCCCATGTTGTTTGCCCTGGCCTTCCTCCCCATGTTTGGCATCGGGGGGTTGACCGGCCTGCCGCTGGGCTTCAGCTTCAGCGACATCCACCTGCATGACAGCTATTATGTGATTGGCCACTTCCACTATGTGGTGGCGCCGGGCACCATCTTTGCCATTTTCGCGGCCATTTATCATTGGTACCCCAAGGCCACCGGCCGGTTTATGAACGAGTTCTGGGGGCGCGTGCATTTTGTGCTGTCGTTCATTTTCATGAACCTTGTCTTCTTCCCCATGTTCATTCAGGGCATTTATGGCATGAGCCGCCGGATGTCCGACGGCGGGGCCACCTACGCCCAGGCGGATAATCTGGCGGTGGTGGGGCTGCCGCAATGGGTGGTGGATTTGAACATCAACATCACCCATGCCGCCATTGGACTGATGCTGGCGCAAATTCCGTTCATCATTAACTTCTTCTGGAGCCTGCGGCATGGGGAGCCGGTGAAATCAGACAATCCGTGGCAGGCCACCACGCTGGAGTGGCAGACGCCCACCCCGCCCGGACATGGCAACTTCCTGGAGCCAGTGCGGGTGTACCGGAGCGCCTACGAGTATTCCATCCCGGGGCATCCCACGGATTTTACGCCCCAAAACCAGCCGCAACCCGCGCGTTAATTTGCCTATGTCCTCGGCCGCCATGGAAATTCCCTACACAGTGACGCCCCGGCGCGAGACCGGCTTGTACAACGGCAAGCTGGGCATCTGGATGTTTATCGCCTCGGAGGTGATGTTGTTTGGCGCGCTGTTTTCGTCGTATGCCGCCTTGCGGACGGGCGCGGATTTCTGGCCCACGCGCATGATGAGCCTGGCGATGGGCACGATGAACACCGCCATCCTCATTTCCTCCAGCATCCTGGTGGTCATGGGCTGGACGGCGCTCAAGCTCAAACAATTTGACAAGTTCAAGCTCTACCAGGGCCTGACCTTGCTCTGCGCGGTGGTCTTTCTCTGCATCAAGGGCGTGGAGTACCGCCAGAAGTTCATTCACTATGAAGTGTGGCTGACGGACCAGGCCGCAGAGAAACTTGCCGCCGCCCATCCGCATCATGAGCAATGGCTGAAGGAGCCGGGGGTGTTTCCGGGGCGGCGCAGCATCACCGGCCATTTGGAGGGCAACCCGTGGCTGCTGACCCACAAGCAACTCAAGGCCAAGGGCGTGCAGGAAATCACCTTGTATCCGGACGTGGCCGCGGGCGGCCATGCCGAGCCGCTGAAAATCGCGGTAAGCGACATCTTCCGCATGACTGCCTATGCGCCCGCCCATAGCAGTTATTTCGCCATCTACTATGCCCTGACGGGGTTGCATGCCCTGCACGTGATTGGCGGCATCATCGTCATGTTTTACCTGTGGGGCCCGGGCCGCCGCATGTGGTTCACCGAGCCGGAGCGGTTCACCAATCGCATCGAATGCTCGGTGGTGTACTGGCACTTTGTGGATTTTGTGTGGCTGATTGTTTTCCCGTTGTTTTACCTGTTCTAGCGCCCTTATGCCCCTCAAAGCCCTCCATATCTTTTTCATCACCGCCGCGTTTCTCCTGACCCTGGGCCTTGCGGCCTGGGCATTCAATATCTACCTTAAGACGGGCGAAACCGCCTTTGCCGTGTACGGCGGCGGCTCGGCGTTGTCGGGCATCGTCCTGTTTGGCTACGTGATTTATTTTTGGCGCAAGATGAAGGGCATCCAATGAAGACGCGAGTTACCTGGGCGCGATTATCGTTGTTGGCGCTGCTGTGCTGGCTGAACTGGCCGCAAACGGCGGCCGCCTGCGCCACGTGCTTTGGCAAGTCCGACTCCAAACTGGCCGAGGGCCTGAACATGGGCATCTTTGCCCTGCTGGGGCTGGTGCTGTTGGTGCTGGGCTGGCTGGCGGGTTTCTTCATCTATCTTTCGCGCCGGGCTGCTGCCGAAGCCCGCGTGGTGGAATCAGCGGTTTCCGCTTCCCACTCCCCGCAACCATGAACTTGTTGCTGTTTGCCAATCTGGTGCCCATGCCCCCCCTGGCCTCGCAACACGGCCAGGACGTGGACCGCCTGATTAATTATCTGCACTGGCTCATGCTGGTGCTGTTCATCGGCTGGGGCGCGTATTTCATTTACGTCCTCCTGCGCTTCCGCCAGACCAAAACCCCGAAAGCCAATCACCTGGGCGCGCAAACCAACGCGCCGAAATACCTCGAGCTGGTGGTGGCCGGCATTGAAACCCTCATACTGCTGGCTTTCGCGCTGCCCATGTGGGCCAAGCTGACGGACCCCAAAAACCTGCCCACCGGCGGTGACGTCACCCAGGTGCGCGTCACAGCCGAACAATTCCAATGGAACTTTCGGTATCCCGGCCCGGATGGTGTTTTTGGCCGGCAGGACATCAGCTTGGTGTCTCCCAGCAATCCCCTGGGGTACGACGAAAAAGACCCCGCCGCCAAGGACGACATCACCCCGCCCATGGGTGAAATGCACGTGCCGGTCGGCAAGCCGGTGGTCATCCGGCTGACCAGCAAGGACGTGATTCACAGCTTCAAAGTGGTGGCTTTTCGCACCACCCAGGATGCCATTCCGGGCGTCCCCACCACCACCCAGTTCACCCCAACGCGGGTGGGGCGGTACATGATCACCTGCGCTCAATTGTGCGGCAACGGCCATGCCAAAATGGCCGGTTATGTGGTGGTGGACACCGAGGAAGACTATCGCAAATGGCTCCAGGAACGCAGCAAGGCTGGCGTGGCCACCAGTTTTGAGTAAGCCTTCAAAGTTTAAGACTGCATCAGTCCGCTCGCGGCGTAGGCAGTAAAAACAGATTGTGGCAGGGATATTTCGCGCGAGTCATACCCGTTTGGGCTTGCCCCGGTTTGTTGGACAACCGGAATAAGGGGTGCACATGGGTTGTATGGAGTTGATTTGGTTCTCAAAGTCCACAGGGGATTGGTAGCCGAGCGCGCTGTGGAGCCGCGTGCGGTTGGAATCGGTTTCAAAGTAGGCAAAGGCGTCCGCTTGCGCTTGGGCGCGGGTAGCGTAGCCGCCGTGGTCCGGCTGCCCTTTCCGCGGCAAACTCGCTTATCAACTTGTCGTGGTAGCCGTATTTGCATCCTCATCAACACCGTTGCAACCCCAGTCTCCCCAATCCGACGCCGCAGCCGGGGCGCACGCCTGGGTGGCCGACTTAACTTCACTGCAGCCTGAGCACGGCTGATTTCCTTACACCGTTTGTGCGGGACAGCCGGAATCTGGATTTAAGGAAAACCATTTGTGATACGCAAAATACCAGAGTGCTGAGAGAACACCGCAGGCGAAAGCTCCTACGGCGGCGAAGCACAGGAGATACGCGACAACAATGCGTGAGCCGTCCAGTCCATTCAATTCAGACGCTCCGGCAGAAAGAACGGGAAGTGCTGAAAGACCGCCGACCAGGACACCCACGATGAGCATAAACGCAAGCCATGCGAGAAAGCTTTTGTGCTGCTTGCCGATTGCAGCAAATAGCGTTGCCAGCATCCACACCAATGCCGAGGCAATGATTGCCAAGCGCCATGCCATGCCAAATGCATACCAGATGAACGGAATGCCCGACAAATCTCGTGACAATATCAAATGGGGTGTTCCGGTCAAGATGCCAAAGCACGCAGTCAGCAGAATCGTCCCGAGGACGTAAACAACCAAAAACGTCGGGACGAACAAGCAGAGCGATTTGACGATGAACAGCAGCGCTCTCGCCATGATGCTCAAAGCCCGGTCAAGCCAATCGCTATGCATGATGCTGGCACTCCTTTCACGGGGATAAATTGGCACTTGGAATAACAGTCCACGTGAGCTTTCTTTCGACAGTCGTTACGGTTGTCGCACGACTCCTCCGTTTGGCAATTGACCTCGGCCGCTTGAAGACAGTTCGCAACGCACTGGACTTTGTCCGAGCACTTATACTCGTCCATGAAATCCTTGCAGCACTTGTATGCTCCAGCCGGATACGAATCAGGCTTTCCCCCGTCGCACGTTGAACCGATGAAGGGCAAGTAACCCGCGCATCGAACTGAGTTCGGTGGATTTACTGGCGGCAGCTTCGGCTTCGGCCACGGGAATGGCGGGATCTTGGGCCAAGGGACTTCAATCGGAGGAAGTTTCGGCCACGGAATTTCAATTGGAGGAAGCTTGAAGATTCCTCGCCCGTCTGTGTCCACATAATCCACCGGATTGTTCTGAACGAAGCCGTAGAGGTTGATTCCTCCTGCTTCCTGCAACGAGTCTCTGTTTGGCCAGCGGGCGTGGTTGGAGAAGTAGTAGCGGTGGCCGTAGTAGTACAGGCTGGTTTCCCAGTCAAAGTATTTGGTGGAGAAGAGATGATTGAACGTCTGGGCCGGGGAGCCCGTGGCACGAAGAAGGTCGCCAAACGGGCCGTATTTGTATTGTGGCGCACTTTGTGATGTGGATGCGATAGTCTCTTGGAGCAATGACTCCTCTTCGGCGGGACGCCGAAGTCTGCACGCGGGACGCGTGCGCTCCCCGAGACCGACAGCTTGCACCCACCCAGTTTCAAAACCCCTCGAAGCCGAATACGCCCCGTGTGTCGTCCCCGACAAATCCACCCCCCACACGTGCGTGCGCACCGCACCCATTGGCCCATACACTGCGGGACAATTCTTCTCCTCCACGATTGCCAACGCACCTATGGCTTCATTCACCTGCATCTTGTGGCTGACCTCGTGCCCAATATCCCCCAAATCCCCCATGCCTTCAAGCCCTCACTCACCCCCAAATCGGCTTTTGGCTTGCCTCACTTAGGCCATAGGAGCGGTGTCGTAGCGTAGGCGTACCCCATGTAGCGCAGGCGTCCCGCCTGCGAGTACCGCCTGCGTCTCGCAGGCTTATTCCAACCTTACGATGCGTGCTTACCTTCGTTACGGCACAGGAAAGATTGGCGCACGGTTTGTTGTTTCCGAGCGTTTCCTCTTTACGTTGGCAATTCAGCAATCACGGAGCCGGGAGGCTCCGTGAACCCGCAGGCGGGGACGCCTGCGCTACATGCTCTCACCCTGACCTTCTCCCGGGGGGAGAGGGAAAATAGTTAATGTGCCTCGAATTATTCATTATCTGCGTTTGCTCAATGCAGGCGAGGAGGGAAAGTAAGAATAGAAACCCCATAGATGTTCTCATCTCAATTCGTTGCCTCCGGCCTGCGGGACGGAGGCTGAATCCCGCTTCGCAGGACGTGGACGCCTGCGCTACGACGAATGATAGGTTGACGTGTGGCACTGTGCTTGTAAGCGAGTCGGCATGACCGCGGCAGTTTTGTAGTCACGGAGCCGGGAGGCTCCGTGAACCCGCAGGCGAGGACGCCTGCGCTACACACCCTCACCTTAGCCTTTTTCCACGATGGGGTGGAGGGAAAAGGGGGCAGAGCGCGAGAAAGGGGAAAACACTAACCACGAATGAACACGAATGGACACAAATTTTGAACAGAAGGAAACAAAGGGAACGAAGAGGGAGAAGAGGCCCCTCACCCTAGCCCTTTCCCAAGGGGAGAGGGGGAAATTATAGTTGCGCGGATTATCCTGCCCTAACCCTGTGGCCCCCCTTTGGCCTGCGGGACGCAGGCTGAATCCCGCTTTGCGGGACGAGGACGCCTGCGCTACGGCGGCACGCCTGCGCTAAGTCACCCTCACCCTGACCCTCGCCCGCGGGGAGAGGGAAATACACTCATTTCAGTAATAGACTTTGACAGCTCTCTCCCAGAGGGAGAGGGGAATTATTCGGCGCACTGCTGTGTGCGCGTTCAGTGTCAACCTGAGTCTGGCCAAGGGGGAGCGGAAAAACATCAAATTCATTTTTGACTTCGCCCGCCCTTGCTCCGGCCTTCCCTTCCTGCTTGCTCATGGGGGCGGCTCCGGGCTAAAGAAGGCGCATGCAAACGCAAGCTGCCGCCGCCAGTTTTCGCCTGGGAGTGCTCGGCTCGGGCAAAGGCTCCAATTTCGCCGCCATTGCTGATGCCTGTGCGGCGGGCCGGGTTCCGGCCCAGCCCGTGCTGGTGCTGAGCGACGTGGAAAATGCAGGCATTCTTGAGCTGGCACGCCAGCGGGGCATCCCCGCGGAGTACTTGCCGCCGGGCAAATTCCGCACCAAGCTGGATGAGGAAACTGAGGCCCGTTACATCGCCCGTCTGCAGGAGGCGCGGGTGGATTTGGTGGTGCTGGCAGGTTTTATGCGCATCCTGAAGGGGCCGTTTCTCAAGGCGTTTGAGGGGCGGGTGGTGAACATTCATCCCAGTTTGTTGCCGGCTTTTCCGGGCTTGGAAGCCTGGAAACAAGCCTTGGAGTACGGCGTCAAGGTCACTGGTTGCACGGTGCATTTTGTGGACCAAGGAGTGGACACCGGCCCGGTCATTGGCCAGCGTGTTGTGCCGGTGTTGGATGAGGACACCCCGGCTTCCCTCCATGCGCGGATTCAAGTGGCCGAGCGCGAGCTTTACCCGGCCTGCATTGCCGCCATTGCCCGGGGTCAACTGCGGCGCGAAGGCCGGCGCGTCCTGGGTTTTCCGCCGGCGCTTTGAGGCCGCCGGCTGGTTCTGGTTTTTGGGCGCAGGCTTTCCAGCCAGAGCCAGACGCGCAGGGCTTCGGTGGCGCTCCAGGCTTGGGCGTCACAGCCGCGTTCTTGATGGGGGGCGTCTCCGTCCACAATTTCCGGCAGGTGTCCCAGGCATCCGGCGGTCAGGCGGTCGTTCAAGCTGGCCAGACAACCGCGGGCCGCTGCCACGGCCTCGGCTTCCAACTCATAAGCCCGCGCCAGGGCCTCGGCATAGACCGGCAGCAGCCAGGTCCAGGCCGTGCCGTTGTGGTAGGCGGGTTTGCGCCGGGTGTCTTCATCGCCTTCGTAACGGCCCCAATAAGGCTGCTCGGGATGATTCAAGAGCCGGCCGTCCGCCGCGCGCACGGGCAGTGGAGGGTCGGCGGGCAAGGGCGCCAGGGAGCGCACGGCGCCGGGTACCAAAAGGTGGCGTTGCACCGCCGTCAGGTAACGGCGCGCGCGTTCGCCCGTAAAAACGCCCAGGGTGATGCCGAACAGGGCATTGGGACGGAGGCAGCGGTCGGGCACCGCCTGGCGGGCTGGCTGGCCTGCCGGGGCCAGCAAGGTGTCCGCCCACCAGCCCAAGTCTTCCTGCCAATAGAAAGTTTCCAGCGCATGTTGCGCCCGGGCGGCCAGGCTGCCGTAAGTTTCGCCCTGGCGTGTGCAGCCCAGTCGCTCCAGATGCCGCAGCAAGCGTACCCACAGCACCTGGATTTCGATGGGATACCCTTCGCGCGGTGTGGCCGCCGGATGATTGGTATCCATCCACGTAAAATGCGCGGGACTCCAGACCAGTGCCGAAGCGGGGTCCACCTGAATGCCATTGGGCGTGCCCGCCAGGTAGTGCTCCGCGATGGAAATTAAAACTTCGCGATACGTGCGGCGGTCATCGGCCACCTTCTGGTCATAAAAAGCAACGGCTTGGCGGCGTCCCGGGCGGCGGGCCTGAAGGAAGGCGGCCAATTCCTCGGCCACCAGCGCCCACCACAGCGGGGCGTCGCTGGTGTCGCGATTGGAGCCGTCGCCCCCATAAAAGGCGTTGGGCAGGGTGCCGCGCTCCTCCCACCGGCCCAGCTCGCTGAGCATGGAGGAAACCTCCTCCACATAACCACTGGCCAGCAGTCCCCGCGCACCAATCAAGGCATCCCGGCTCCAATCCAAAAACCAGGGATACCCGGCAATCAGAGTCCAACCTTGTTCACGCCGGGCCAGGAAGGCTTCCACGGCCGTCCGCAGCGTTTGCTCAAAAGTCCGCGGTGGAGGCAGGCGGCGGGGCACCGCGGGGAAACGGAGCCGGCCCGTTTCAAAATGAGGCTCGGCGGAACAGGCCAGCGTGGCGTGCTCGCCCGCCGCCAGCGGAATTTCAAACCAGCCCGGGCTGTAGGCATCGCCCCAGCCTTCCATGCCGCGGCTTTGTTCCACCCAGTGCGGGAGGTTATGGGACCATTCGCCCTGGGGATGGTACAGACCACGGTCCGTGACCACACAAAGCCGACGCCGGGGGTCAGGCTCAAAGACAAACCCGGCCGGCCGGCGCAGCGGCCGGTGATGCGCCGTGAAGTGGTGTTCGGCCCCGGGGGTGTGCTTGGTTTCCCAGTGAAAATTGCGGTCCTCCAGGTCAAAGCGGGCGGTCACGCTCACCTGGCATTGGGGCGGCAGGGGCTGTCCCAGCGCGGGGAGCCGGGCCGGGCGGCTGAGTTTGAACCAGAGGGTGTTTTTGCCCTCGGCCATGAGGGCCGTCAGTTCCAGTTCCAGGCTGCGCCCATCGCCGGCATGTGCCACAAACCGCCAGCGGGCCGGCGGGCCGGGATGAAACTCCAGCAAATTGGCGGCGTTGAGCGGCGTAATGAAACCATCCGCGTTGACCCATAACCGCAGGCGCTTGACGAGCACGTGCCGGTCCACCGGCATGGTGGGGTGGAGGTTGGCGGCCAGCACGGCGTCATATTTGCTTTTGAGGTTGCCCAAATCCACGGCCAGCCGGGCCATGGCGCCGCCGCGGTTGGTCAGCAGCACCATGGGCAAATGCAGCGGTGAGGGCACTGCCTTGAGCCGGGCGGCCTCATACACCGGCGGTGGCGGCTCGGCCGGCAGGAAGCGCAGCGTGGCGGTGAGGACGGGTGGTGTTTGAGCGGGACGCTCCAGGCGCAGTCGCGCTTCGCCGTCAAAGGCCTGCGGCGGGAAGGCGGCCACGTGCCCCTGGTCGGTTTCCACGGAAGCCACATTGACCGGACGCTGGGCGCCGCCAAAACTCAGTTGGGCACGAAACGGCGCGGCTTCGCGCACGGCCAGCCAGTGGCCCGAGGGAATCATCGTAATGCGGCGCGCATCGGCTTCCTGCCACACCACCACGCGCGGATAATAAAGGCCCGCGCGCGCCTGATTCAGGGCGGCCAGCAAATGCCGGGCCGTCTGCGCGGCATCCAAGCGGTGCAGGCAGCCCAGGAAATCCCAGGGCTGGCGGCGGGCAATCAGCGCGAGCATGGGCCAGTCGCAGGGGCCAATGGCCTCGATGGGCACGTGATGCGCGATGGCGCGCAACGCCCACGCCGCCGCGGCGCGCAGGCGGCGGTACTCGTCGCCATGCAAACCCACCGGATGCGGCGTGGCCGCCAGGCAAAAAACCGCCGCCGGCTCCAGGGTGAATACGGCGTGGCCGTCAGGCCGGAAAAAGACCATGGGGGGTGTTTGCCCCAGCAAATCCACCAGGGGCGTGCCGCCCAGTTTTTGCGGCAGCCGCAAATGCACGGAGTGACTTTGCTCCGCATCCGTGTTCACCAGCACCAGTACTTCATCGCCGCCCTCGGCGGAAATCCGGCGCAGGGCAAAAACCGGGGACTCCGGCTCGCTCAAGCGTTCCAGGCGGGCGCCGTCGAAGAAACACGGATGCTGCCGCAGCAGGCGGTTCAGGGCGGCCAGTTCCTGCACCAGATTCTCGGGCGCGCCCCAGTTCAGGCCGGCGCATTGATGCACGTTGATTTTTTCCTCGGCCAGCCATTCCACGCCGCCGGTGAAACCAAATCCGCCGCACACGCTGGTGAGGGCGCAGAGGCGGTTGCGCAACAAGGACCAGGCCCGGCCGCGCGCGGCCAGACGGTTGTTGTCATGGGTTTCGCTGTAGTGGGTGTAAAGCCCCACCCGCTCGGATTGCCGGAGCGCATAATCCAGATAACTGGAGACCTCGCGCCCCGAGTAGTTCTGAAACAACTCGGAATACGCCCATTGCATGCCGCCTTCAGTGAGCAGCAGTTCGGTGGCCTCCCAGGAGCCGCCCAGGCCTTCGAGCAGGAAGATTGTGTCCGGGTATTCCTGGCGCACGCGGGCGGTGATGTGCTGCCAGACTGGCAGAGGCACCTTGTAGCCGGCATCGCACCGGAAACCGTCCACCCCGCGGCGGCACCAGGTTAAAAACGCCTCGGCCAGCGTATCCCACAGGGCGGGATGGCTTTGGTCCAGCTCCACCAGGTCGCGCCAGATGTTGCCCCAGGCGCCCGGGCTGGCAAACTCGCCGTCCGGCTCGCGGCGGTACCATTCAGGATGTTCATTGAGGAGGGTGGCGCCCCAGCCGGTATGATTGATGACGAGGTCCAGAAAAAGCTTGCCTCCGTAACGATGCACGCCTGCCACCAGCTCCTGAAACTGGTCCAGCGCCGTGGTCCGCCGGTCGAACTCCACCAGGGCCGGGTCTATGGCGGTCAGGTCCTGGCAGGCATAGGGGCTGCCAAACCGGCCAAAGCGCGCATAGGTGGTGGGCGTGGGGTTGATGGGCAGCAACTGCAACACCCGGCAGCCCAGGGTCTCAAAGATATGGGGCAACAGCCGGGTCAAATCTCGCAGCTTGCCGGAGGGCGGAATGACGGCGTAACCCTGCTCGTCCAGAAGCCGCAAGCGTTCTTCAAGCGCCTCGTCCCGCGCCCGGGACAGATGACGGGTGTGGCCATAGAGCCGGGTGAAGGCGCAATAAATGATGTTGCCGGTGCGGCAATCATCCGGATGCACGCTCAGCCCCACATTCAAGCCGGGCGGCCAATGCTGGCGGTGCTGCGCATCCAACGCATAGGCCTTGGCCTGGAAATAGCCGGTCTCGAGCAGCGGCAATTCCAGCTCCCAGCCGCGCGCCGTAGGGGTCATGGGGATGTCCCGCCAGGAAGCCCCCGCCAGCGGCAGCGGCTGGAAGTGGGCGTTGATAATTTCCTCGCGCAACATCTCGCCGCGGCCCAGGTTGGTGCGCAACATGCCCCGCCAGCCGGCCGGCGGCGGCGCGGGTTCACAGAGCAATTCAAAACGCGCGCGGTCGCCTGCAAATCGCAGCAGGCGTTCGCCGCAGGCGGGCATCATGTGGAGCCGTATCATGGCGCGGGATGCGGCGCCGGCCCATGGCCGCTGTCCGGCTTCATGACGCCAGGGCCGCTTGCATGGCCTTCAACCAGCGGGGCACGGCGTCCCAGGGGTCCTCGGCGGCCTCGTATTCCAGGGCCACGTAACCTTGATAATTGGCCTCGCGCAAAATCCGCACCAGCCGCGGCAAGTCGGCCGGCTCCGGCTTGGGGGCGCCTTGGCGGCGCACTTCCACCTTGATTTGGACATTCACCGCATAGGGGGCACAGGCGGCCAGCTCGGCATAGGGGTCTTCGCTGGTGAAATTGCCGGTGTCCAGGTTCACTCCAAACCAGGGACTCCGCACGGCCTTGACCAGGGCCAGCAACTGCTCGGCGGTGGTGACGATGCCGCCGTGGTTTTCCAGGCCCAACATCACGCCTTTTTCGCCCGCATAGGCGCAACATTCCTCAATGGCCTCAAGGCAGTTGCGGGTGGCCTCCGCCAGCGGAATTTCCTTGGGCGCCGGCCCGGCAAAAATGCGGATGTGCGGCGCGCCCAGGATGGCGGCGTAATCAATCCATTCCTTCACGCTGGCAATTTCCTTTTGCAGGGCCTCGCCCTTGGGCCGGGCAAAGTTATTGCCCACCGCGGTGCCGCTCAAGGCCACGCCGCGCAGGAAGGCATGGCGCCGCAGCCGCAACAAGTATTCGCGGGTGACCGGCCGGGGAAAATAATAACTGGTCACCTCCGCCGCCGGCAGCCCTTGCTCGGCGCAGTAATCCACGAAGCCAAACATGTCCAGACTCCGCGGCTGGCCGGGTTTTTGAAAATAGTTGCGGAACGAATACGCGGCCAGGCTGGGAATGAGGCGGGGACGCCCCGGACGCTGGAGCGGCTCCATGGCCGAGGCCGGCAGGAGAGTTCCCAGGAGGGCGGCGCTGCCCGTCCACCGCAAAAAGGAGCGTCGTGGTATCGCTGTCATGCCGCCCAGTGTAACGCAAAATCGGCCACTCTCCAGCACGTTTTTGAAGGGGAAAGGAACCACCCTCAGGGGGTGGGCGCCTGTCGGCCACCGCGAGGGAAAAGATTGAATAATGCCAAAAATGAGGCATGGTCTTGGGTGTATGAAAGCGTGGAACTTGACCTCATTGGGCAACGGGCGCAATGCCTGTCTCACCCTGGCTCTCATGGCGGCCTTGTGGGTCGCACCCGCCACCGCCGCGCCACCGCCGCCGCCGGACCGCCTGCCGGCCGAGGGTGGCGAAGTTCTCATTCAACCCTTGCAACATGCCACGCTGGCCTTGCGTTGGAAGGAGCACACCGTTTATGTGGACCCGGTGGGCGGCGCGGCCTTGTTCACCAATTTGCCTGCGCCCAGCCTCGTACTGCTCACTGATATCCACGGGGACCACCTGCAGCTTTCCACGCTGCAGGCGGTGGTGAATGACAAAACCTTGTTCGTGGCGCCCCCGGCGGTCACGGCGCAACTGCCCGAGGCCTGGCGCTCGCGCGTCACCTCCCTCACCAACGGCCAGTCGGCCACGGTGGGCGGGTTGTTGGTGGAGGCGGTGGCCGCTTATAACCTCGCAGAAGACCGGCAGAAATTTCATCCCAAGGGCCGGGGCAACGGATACGTCCTCACCCTGGGCGGCAAACGCCTGTACCTCAGCGGCGATACCGAGGACATTCCGGAAATGCGGGCCTTGAAAAACATTGACGTGGCTTTCCTGTGCATGAATCTGCCCTACACCATGACCCCCGAGCAGGCTGCCGATGCCGTCAAGGCCTTTCGTCCGCGCGTGGTCTATCCCTACCATTGCCGGGGCACGGATTTGAATCGTTTCAAGGAATTGCTGGCCGGCGAAAAGGAGATTGAAGTGCGCGTGCGCGACTGGTACGCCACCAGCCGCCGCTAATCAGCCCGGTTTTTTCCGGCGCAGGTCCGGCTCCTTTCCCACCGCCCCGCCGGCGGGGGAAGGGAAGCGGGCGAATTGCCATGGTTTTTGACGACACCATCGCGGCCATTTCCACCCCTCTGGGCGAGGGGGGGCTGGCCGTGCTGCGACTTTCCGGGCCACGAGCGCTGGCGATTGCGGACCAATGCTTCGTCCCTCGCGGCCGCAGCTCCCAGCGCCCCCTGGAAGCTCCCACCCATACGCTGCACTATGGCGAGCTGCGGCGCGAAGGCCGGCGCGTGGACGAAGTGCTCCTGGCGGTCATGCGCGCCCCGCGGACTTACACCGGCGAAGATGTGGTGGAAATCTCCTGCCACGGCGGTTTGCTCGCTGCCCGGCTGGCGCTGGAAACTTTGCTGGCGGCCGGCGCCCGGCTGGCGCATCCGGGCGAGTTCACCCGCCGGGCCTTTCTTAATGGCCGGCTGGACTTGACCCAGGCCGAGGCGGTGGCGGACGTCATCCACGCCCGCACCGAGCTGGCGCTGACGGCGGCGCAGGAGCAACTGGCCGGCAAACTGGCCCAGCGCATCCGCCAACTGCGGCAGGATTTGCTCCACACCCTGGCCCACATCGAAGCGCACCTTGATTTTCCGGAGGAGGACATTGCGCCCGACAGCCGCGAGCAACTGGGCGCGCGCCTCGAGGCGGCCCGGCATTCATGCAGGAGCTGCTGCGCACCGCCCGCGAAGGCCGACTGCTGCGGCAGGGCATTCGCGCCGCCATCGTGGGCCGTCCCAATGTGGGCAAATCCTCGCTGCTGAATCTGTTGCTTGGCCATGACCGCGCCATTGTCTCGCCCGTGGCCGGTACCACGCGGGACACCATCGAGGAAACCGCCAACATCCGCGGCCTGCCGGTGGTGTTTGTGGACACCGCCGGCCTGCGGGAGGCCGCCGATGCCATCGAAGCAGAAGGCGTGCGCCGGAGCCAGGAGGCGTTGCGCCGCGCGGAGCTGGTGTTGCACGTGCTGGACGTGTCCGAGCCGCTCACGCCACTTGACCAGCGGCATCTGACGGAGCTGGCGGGCCGCCCGCGCGTCATTGTGTGCAACAAAAGCGATTTGCCGGCCCAATGGTCGCTGCCGGCCGATTTTCCTGCGCCCGTCGTGGCCGTGTGTTGCCTGACGGGGACCGGCGTCGAAGCGCTGAAAGAGGCCATCAAGAATCTGGTGTGGGGCGGAGAGGTACAGGCCGAAATGCTGGAAGTCATGATTAACGCACGCCATCAGGATGCCTTGCGCCGGGCCCTGGAGGCCACCGCCAACGCCCAGCAGGCCCTGCAGGCGGATGCCTCGCTCGAATGTGTGGCCCTTGACTTGCGCATCGCCGTCAACACGGTGGGCGAAATCACCGGCCAAACCGCCACCGAAGACCTGCTGGATGCCATCTTCAGCCAGTTTTGCATCGGCAAATAAAAGGCGAAGCTCCCTCCTTGGCTTTCCGCCGGCTCGCCCTCGGTGACTTTTGGGCCAGCGTGTAGGCCTTGCTCATCCCCCCGCTCTGAGGTCCGGGACAAGTTTTTATCCACCCCAGTGCATTTTCCCAAAGCAGCGGGGCAAATGGAAGTTCAGCGCGTCCACCGGCGCCCAGGCGGCCCAGTGCGGATGGGAGGTTTCGTTGCCGCATTTGTAGGCATTCATGCGCCAGCACTGGCCGGCCAGCGGCCCGAGCGGCCCCACAAAAGGCTCCAATAACCGCACCGGCAGGGCAAACGTCAGCCACCAGGTCAGCGGACCCACCTGCTCCGGCTCCACCACGGGCGGCAGCGAGGCATGGATTTGCAGGCCGCGCGCATCCTCGGGCCGCCATTTGCGGTATTCTTTGAAAGTGGCGCCCACCCGCTCGGGGTTGGTGATGTAACAACACATCATCGTGCCACCGGCGTTGAATTCAAAATTGAAGTAACCGCGGTCCGGGCGGGGTTGCAGGAAGATTTCCACGCAACTGTCGCGGTACACCGGGTCCCCAAACTGGGTGTGCCGGCTGCGCACGTAATAATCCTGCACGGTGAAGCGCCCATACAAATGCTCGCCATCATGCAGCAGGCGCAGGGTGGTCGCAGGCCGATGGTCGCTGCTCTCCGGCCGGAAGGCGGCAATCTGGATGATGTCCGCCGCCGCCCAGGCGTCCTCGGGCGGCTGGAGCTGCGGCGGTGGCGGGATTTGTCGCACCACCGTTTCGGGAAGGGCGTTTGCGCCGGCAATCATGCGCCAAGGATGCAAGGCCGCCAGCCGGTGAGGCAAGCGCGATTCCCCGGCCCTATTTTTAGGGAAAGCTGGGTGAGATCATGACCCCGGTGGAGGGGTGGAGGCAAGTCGGGATGGTGGGGTTGGGAGAGGTTGAGGGGAGCCAGTGGATTAGGGCCCCGGCGAGGGCTGGGGCCTTGGCGTTGAGGATTTGGAGTGGGCTTTGCCATTCTTTGCCGCGGTTGGGGCGGACGAGGTTGAAGTACAGCCAGTAGGTGGTGATTTTGGCCCAAAAGTCTTGGGGGCTGGAGAAGGTTTCGCGGTCGAAGAATTCGTCTTCGACCAGGCGGTGGACGGTTTCGACGTCGCTTTGCCAGGTGTAGCGTTTGGGAGGGATGAAGCGGTGGTCGGAGCCGAGGGCGCGGACGGTGGCGGGGAGGCCTTGGTGGTGTTGGTTGACTTGGAATTCACTGCCGTTGTCGGTTTGCCAGACCAGGGTGGTGAGGTTGACGCCGTGGGCGGCGAGGTGGGCGGAGAGTTGTGTGGCCAGGAGGGTGGCGTAGGATTTGGAGAGTTCGTCGGCGTAGCCGGTGAAGCAGGCGCCGGAGACTGGTTCGCGGACGGTGTATTGGAAGCGGGGAGGTGGAGGCGGTTCATTTGGGGCCAGTAATGGGGAATGTCCTGTAAATACTTGGTATCGGCGGAGAGTTGGGAGAAGAGTGGCCAGTTCCGTTTGAGGGCGCGGAGGAGTTTTTGGTGGCGGGTTTCTTTTGCGTGGGCGGAGGAGATGGTGTTGGCGGAGGACGCGGGCGATGGCGTTGTGGCTGCAGGGAGGGCGGATTCGCGCTGGAGGCGTTCGGCGCCGAAGCCGGTTTGGTGGCGGAGTTTGACGATTTGGCCTTCGAGGCCGGAGGGGATACGGCGGGGGGAGCGTCGTGGGCGGCGGCTGTGTTCTTGGAGGGAGGAGGGCTTGCCGGGCACGTGGCGTCGGAGCCATTTACGGACGGTGTTGCGGGAACAGCCGAACTCGCGGACGGCGGCTTTGATGCCGTGGGTTTTGGCGAAGGCGACGAGTTTTTGTCGCAACCAATGGCGGTGGGTGCGCATACGGTACAATTCAAAGTAGGTGGTGTGCACGCCGGGAGGATAGCAGATGGGGCGCGCCGCTGCTGCACCTCCTCCGGAGGAGGTGCAGCAGCTCATCCTTGCGGCGTGCACTCAACACGTTGATCTTAACCACGGGGGTCATGATCTCACCCAGTCTTTCCCACCCGGCCCTATTTTTTTCTTTGAAAAAAGGTCGTATTCAAGCCAGCATCCGGCGTTTTGTATGTTGCGCAGCAACGCCGCGCAATCTTAGCGACATGAAACGGACGCATCATTGCAATGAGCTGCGGCGGGAACACGCCGGGCTGACGGTCACCTTGACGGGCTGGGTGCACTCGCGCCGGGACCTCGGTGGTGTTATTTTTCTCGACATCCGCGACCGCGAGGGCCGCACGCAGGTGGTTTTTGACCCCTCGGACCTTTCCCCTGCGGTCTTCGAGCAGGCGGCCACGTTGCGGCCGGAATCGGTGGTGCAGGTCACCGGCACCGTGCGCGTGCGCCCCGAAGGCACAGCCAACCCGAAAATCGCCACCGGCGAGGTGGAGGTCATGGCGCGGGAGCTGGCGGTGCTGAATCATGCCGAGGTGCTGCCATTCCCGGTGGATGACCCGGAGGCGGCCTCCAAGGTAAATGAGGAATTGCGGTTGAAATACCGCTATCTGGATTTGCGGCGGCCGGAGATGCTGCGCAATTTGCGCCTGCGCCATCAAGTGGCCACCGCCACGCGGCAATATTTTGACGAGCAGGGCTTTTTGGAAATTGAAACGCCCATGCTGTTCAAAAGCACCCCGGAGGGCGCCCGCGAATTTCTGGTGCCCAGCCGCACCAACCCCGGCCAGTTCTACGCCCTGCCGCAGTCGCCGCAGCAGTTCAAACAAATCCTGATGGTGGCCGGCATTGAGCGCTATTTCCAACTGGCCAAGTGCTTCCGCGACGAAGATTTACGGGCAGACCGCCAGCCGGAGTTCACCCAGATAGATTTGGAGATGTCTTTCATCGAGCGCGAGGACATTTACCGGCTGATTGAGGGGCTATTGAAGCGGATTTGGAAGGTGGCGCTGGGCATGGACATACCCACCCCCTTCCCGCGCATCCCCTTTGTGGAGGCGTTGAACCGCTGGGGCATTGACAAACCGGATACCCGCTTTGCGTTGGAATTGGCGGATTTAACCGATGTCTTCCGTGGCAGCAGTTTCAAAGTTTTCAGCCAGGCCGTGGCGGATGGGGGGGTGGTTAAAGCCCTCAACGCCAAGGGTTTGGCCTGTGCCACCCAGGGGCAGATGGATGCTTTTACCGAGCTGGCCAAAAGCATGGGCGCCAAGGGCCTGGCATTTATTAAAGTCGAAGGCGGCGAGTGGAAATCGCCCATCGTCAAGTTTTTCACGCCGGCCGAGAAGGAGGCGCTTCAGGCACGTTTGGGCATCGAGGAAGGCGACCTGATTCTCTTTGCCGCCGGTCCGTGGCTGGCCTCTTGTGAAATTTTGGGCAAATTACGGTTGTACGCCGCTGAATTGCTCAAACAAATGGGGCGGCTCAGCATTCCGGCAGACCGCTTTGACTTCCTCTGGGTGGTGGATTTCCCGTTGTTGAGCTTCGACAAGGAGCAAAACCGGTGGTACTCCAGCCATCATCCGTTCACCGCGCCGGTGGCGGAAGATATTCCATTATTGAAAACCGACCCCAAACAAGTCCGCGGCCAGCATTACGATGTGGTGGTCAATGGCGTGGAACTGGGCGGCGGCAGCATCCGTATCCACCAGCCGGATGTGCAAAAAACGATTTTTGAGGACATTCTGCAAATCCCGCCCGACATTGCCCAAGCCCGGTTTGGGTACATGCTGGAGGCCTTCCGTTACGGAGCGCCGCCGCATGGGGGGATTGCGCTTGGGTTTGACCGGTTGATTGCCATCCTCTGCGGCACTTCCAGCATTCGGGATGTCATTGCCTTCCCCAAGACCGCCAAAGGGACATGCTTGATGACCAACTCCCCCAGCGCCGCCGAGCCGCGCCAGTTGCGCGAACTGCATCTGGAGGTCAAGTTGGGACGCGGCCACGGGGCACAGGCCCCCAAACCGCCCCCGGCGGCCGGTGGCGCCTGACGGGATAAAACTTACCAGCTACTGGTCAAATCCGTACCAGTTTTGCGTGCGGGACGCGCACGGCAATAGGCCCCATTGCTTTTTATAAATCCTAAAACCCTTTGATTTTGCGGGGTTAAAGCCAAATAAGCGCATGGCGGAAGCCATGGTTTAACCCACCTTATCCCACGGCATGGTATATGCTACTTACCAAGCGGTAACTTGGTTTATGGTTACTGGACTCACACAGTTGCCGCCAACCGCCGTCGCTATCACGGTGACGGCAAAACGCACTCCATATTCATCCCCCTGCGTTGGGTCACACCACCTGGCGCCTTCTTCTTTGGGTGAGTAGTTGTCTGGCGGCCCGGCCGGACACCGGGCCGCCAGTTTTTTTTTTGCCCTGAAACGGCGGGCCATTCCCGATGTTGGCAGGTGAGTAGCCTGAAGCATCACGCGCCATATCAACCTCTCCTGCACGCTTTTTCGGCGTATTTTGCACATCCTGATACCCCCTTGTGCTGAGGCTGCGCTTGACGGGCCGTCCGGCTTTGGTTACCAAAGCGTCACTAACGCAGCACAATTCATTCGCAGGCGCGGCAGTTTTCATTGCCCGCCTGCCCGAGGTCACTTGCATGAATACTGAGAAAAAGAGCCTGTTTGTCACCGCCGACGGCAAAAACGTTGCCTTTACCTTCGCGCTGGTCAGCTCGTTGTTCCTCCTGTGGGGGTTCTGCAACGGGATGATTGACGTGATGGACAAGCACTTCCAGAACGAACTGAAGCTCACGCTGAGCCAGTCGGCCTGGGTGCAGTTTGCGCATTATCTGGGTTATTTCATCATGGCGCTGCCGGCGGGCTGGCTGGCCATCCGGCTGGGGTACAAGGGGGGCATCATTGCGGGCTTGTTGATGGTAGCCGTGGGCGGGCTGTGGTTCATTCCCGCCACGCATATTGCCAAGTTCTGGGCTTTTCTGCTGGGCGTGTGCACCATTGCCGCCGGGCTGACCTTTTTGGAAACGGTGGCCAATCCCTACACCACCGTGCTGGGTGACAAACGTTACGCCGCCACGCGCATCAACCTGGCGCAATCCTGCAACGGGGTGGGCTGGATTCTGGGACCCATAGCCGGCGGGTTGTTTTTTTATGGCACCGATGAAACCGGCCGCAGCACGGGGGCGGAAACGCTCTGGATTCCTTACGCCGGCGTGGCCGTGGTGGTGATTATCCTGGCGGTTATTTTCTTTTTTGCCCCCATGCCGGACATCAACACGGAGGACGACTACCACCTGGATGACAAGAACAACAGCGGCGCGGCAGCCGTGAAACCGGCGTCCCGCGGCCTGGTGTACGGGTTGTTGCTGGTCAATGTGGCCATTTTGCTGCTGGTATTTGGGATGATTGCCTGGCTGATTCTCAGCGCCACGGGGGTGGGCGAGGCCTTGAAAGGCATTGCCTCCGCCCTGCCGCATCCCTCGGCCTTCACCATCAATGCGGACCATGCGCTGACGGTGGTGCTTTTCTGGCTGGGAGTGCTGCTGTTTGTGGTGGCGGCGGTGGTCATGGCGCCGCTGACCAAAAAACTCTCGCACCACAGCATCTGGTCGCACCCCCACTTTTCCGGCGCGGTGGCGGCGCAGTTTCTGTATGTGGCGGCGCAGGCGGGCATCTTCAGTTTTCTCATCAATTACGTGACCTCCGAGGTGCCTGATTTGCCGGCCTCCTGGCACGGCAAAAACACGAAAAAGTGGATTGAAATCAACACCTCCTTCACGCGGGATGACTTGAAGGATTTGCCGGCGCTGGCGGCGCGTTTGAAAGCGAAAAGCGACCCGGTGGCGGCGCTGGTGGCGGAGAAATTATCCTCGGACACCCGGGCGGCGCTGGAGGAATATGTGCCCGGCAAGACCAATCCCAAGCTGCTGAGCGTGCCGCTGGTGCAGGATTTGAAAAGCATCGTGCGTGGCACCAATATTTACAACCCGCAAATCTTCGCCAACGTTACGCTCAGCGCCGCCGCCAAGGAAATCCTGGCGTTGCCGGAAAAGGAACGCAACACCCCCCTGTTGAACCGCCTGTTGCTGACGGATGGTTTTGCCGGTCTGATTCATTACACGCCCGGCCGGTATTGCATTAGCGACGCCGGCGCCTCCAACCTGGCCTCGTTCGGATTCTTCTGCTTCCTGGTGGGCCGCTTCACGGGGGCGTGGCTGCTGAAGCGTTTCAGCGCGCACCGCATGTTGGGCTTTTACGGGTTGATGAACGTGCTGGTCTGCCTGCTGGTATTTTTCAAACTGGGCTGGCTGTCGGTGGTCTGCGTGTTCCTGAGCTACTTCTTCATGTCCATCATGTTCCCCACCATTTTTGCGCTGGGGATTTTTGGCCTGGGGGTGCGCGCCAAGAAAGCCTCGGCCTACATTGTCATGGCCATCATGGGCGGGGCGATTTTGCCCAAGCTCATGGGTTACGTGGCGGACCAGACCAACATGTCCCGCGGCTTCATCGTGCCCATGGCCTGCTTCATTGCCATAGCCCTTTACGGCTTCTTCTGGAGCCGCCTCAGCCAGGCGGAATCCCTCCACGGCCTCAAAACCAGCGGGGGACATTAAAAATAGGACAATTTAACCCGCTGCGTGTCAAACCAGCTTGGAAAACCCTTAATTTGCTGAAACCAATTTTGCTGAAACCAATCGCTTGGAACGAAACTCTCTAGCCTTTTTTAGGCAAGGATCAAAAATGGATTCCAAATGCGGCTTGAGGGCTTGGAACCGCTGCCTGAGCGCATCGCCTTCCAGTCCACAATCCTCCAAAAACAAAATGGTGCTGATGGCCTCCAATTGTTGAGCGGACAAATCATTCAACTCCTGAGCCAAATCAGCCCAAGGGGGATTTTTGGGGCAGTCAAGGTTGTCAAGGAGCTTTTCCAACCTCTTGGTCGCTGTTAATAAATAGGTCGAATGTCCCCGCGCGGCCAGGTTTTCCTTTTCTGTGACCAGTCTCTCGCTCTCCAAACGCTCAATTTCACCGCGGAGCTGGGAGGAATACATGCCGTAATAGGAATACTCAAAACGCTGGGGAAAAGGAGCGCCGAGCGTCTGAAGAATGTGAACTATTTTTTGCAATTTCTTTCGGCCTTCAACCCGCTTAAGCAGGCGGAGCAACTGGAGCAATGACACAATCGGGTGCATGACCTGTTTTATCTAGAAGTTAATTTCATTTTATCAAGTATTTTTAGCACGTTTTCGGCCAAGCCGTGGTGATAATACAACCGATAAACGGGGTGGCGCGAATCTTTTTTTCCTAATGCGCCAAGAATCTTGGATTGCCCCTCCACGGGACGCGAAAATCCGCCCAGTTCCCCATTGGCCACCAGGATGGCCTCAGTGGAAGCGACCACGCTGGCGTCGTCTCCGTGCTCAGTTTTATTAAGGCCTGAATGAAAATCCTTGTAGGAATTAAAATCCGACGTATCGAGAACCCAATCGAAGTATTCTTTGCCCAGACGGTTTAACTCAGAAGTCAACTTTAACATCTGAGTGGTGTCTGCGGCGCTGACGTCTGCGCAGCGATACTTTTTTTCCCGGTTCAAATATCCGGCCGAAAGTTCTCTTAACCTTTCGCATCCTCGCCCGTTCGATTGTGCCCATGCTTGCATCGTGGCTACCAGGGTTGCCTCGTCGCACGCCAGAAAATCGGCGTGTTTCAACCTGCCCTGGCTGGCAAAGAATGCTTGCGCGATTTTGTTTGTTCCTTTGGGCAACCGTTTGTCCATTGCCAGGTCCGCCGCATGTTTGAACAGGCACAACAGGTGTGCTTCCCACCCGCGCGTGGTTTTATGGTAATAAACCTGCAAGCTCATGTGCATTCGAGCAATGATGAGTTGCTCAGCCGAGTGTAATCCCCGTTTTTCCTCCAAACACAGCCTCCATTCCGACGGTTTGGCGGGTGAATGGGTGCCTGGCTCTGCCCCGATGCAGAGGCTGTTTAAAAGCCATTCAGCGTCGAAAGCCCCGTATTTTACTCCGGTTGCCAAGGCGTCTCTTAAAATGTAGTCCATCCGGTCTGCATCCAATTGACTGCTCACGATGTCCACCAGCAACCGGTGTTCGGACGCCTTTTTAATGATGTCCCTGACTCCATGAGGATCAATGCCATGAGCTTGTAATATGTGGGGAATGCTCGATGTTTTGTCCGTGATCAGTTCAGTGGTCCTTTTTTCATGGTTGGCCGTGGCGGGAAAGGCCCGCTCCATCATGTGGGAGAAGGGGGCGTGACCAATGTCATGCAGCAGTGCTGCCGCCTTGACCGTTTTTCCTTCTTGGGCCAGCAAGTCTGTAACCTCGCTCTTGCCCCGATAACGATGAAGCAACATGTTTAACATGCGCTGCGCGAAACAGAAAACTCCCAGACTGTGGGAGAAACGAGAATGCTCCGCTCCGGGATAGGTCAGGCTGCTGACTCCCAGTTGGCGCACCCGGCGCAGCCGCTGAAACTCCGGTGTGTTAATCAGGTCGAGAATGAATTCATCCTCCGGCTCAATCCGGATCAGTCCGTGAATGGGATCGCGAAAAACCTTCCCATGCACGCCAATTTTTCCCTTGCCCATGTTCATTTGGTGCAGCCCTTAACCCTTTGACCCATTGAGAACTCAACCTATTAAACCTTTTCCGGCACGATAAAGGGCGCGCGGTAGGCGCGGGTGAGCAGGCGGTCGGCCTCGGGGCTGCCGATGAATTTTTCTTTTTGGGGGTCGAAGTTGAGCTTGGGGCCCACCCACAAGGTGGCCTTTTGCGGGTCCACGCCGATGGCCTTGGTGTTTTCCAGCACCGTCATGATGCTTTCCCCCACCACTTCGTTGTCGCTGAAATCCTTGGGCTTCTCAAACGGCCGCTCTTTGGCCAGGCGGTAGGAGATGTTGCCCAGATGGCAGCACGCGCTGGAAAGATGGCCCTCCAATATGTCCGCGTGCAGTTGCTTGCGGTTGCGGCTGCGCACGCATTCAATGAAGTTGGCAAAGATGTTGCCTGAGCGGGCGGGAGCTTCCACTTTGGCCAGTGGCTCGCCTTCGGTTTTGCCCTTGGGGAAGAACTTGCCGTCTTTGACCACGCCCGCCTCGAAGTAGTATTCGTTGGCCACTTTGTTGGGGTATTCCTTGAGCTTGCCCACCAGCCCGCGCGTCTCGAACAGCAGCAGCGTGCCGTCAAAGTCCAGCACCGTCACCATTTGATTGGGGGTCTGGCCCTGGTCCTTGTGCCCTTCGCCCTCGACGTAGCGCCCGCCCAGGCTGATGACCGAGCGCGGGAGCGTGCCGCCGATGACCCAGCGCGCCACGTCCATCTCATGGACGCCCTGGTTGCCGATGTCGCCGTTGCCAAAGTCCCAAAACCAATGCCAGTTGTAATGCACCAGGTTGCGGTGAAACGGCTGCCTGGGGGCCGGCCCCAGCCAAAGGTCAAAATCCAGGCTGGCAGGGGGGTCTTCCACCGGCTTGAAGCCGATGCTCCAGCGCGGCTTGCAGCAGTAGCCCTTGGCCACGAGCAGCTTGCCGTACACGCCGCTTTTGGCCAGCGCCACCATGCGCGCATCGCCGCCGGCCCGCCGCTGGGTGCCGTGCTGGACGATGCGGTTGTATTTGCGGGCGGCCTCCACGCATTTGCGTCCTTCAAACACATTATGGCTGCACGGCTTTTCCACGTACACATCCTTGCCGGCCTGGCAGGCCCAGAGGGTGGCCAGGGCGTGCCAGTGATTGGTGGTGGCAATGGAGACCACATCAATCTCGCGGCTCTCCAGCATTTTCCGGAGGTCCTGATATTTTTGCACCCCTTCCATTTTTTGCGCCCGCGCCTCCAGCACTTTCAAATCCACGTCGCAGAGCGCGACTACGCGCACCCCGGGCAGTTTGTTGAATTCGCTGATATGGCTCGCTCCCCGGCCATTGATGCCCACCACCGCCACGCGGATGGCGTCATTGGCGCCGGCGGCCTGCGCATAAACGCGCGGCGCCAGCCACACCCCGGCCGCGCCGAGGGCTGCGGTTTTCAAAAAGGCACGACGCGAGGCGCGTGCACGCTGCAAGTTGGCTTTCATGCCCTTCACTGTATCCCTCCTTGCCATCCCTTCAACGCAAAAACATGAAGCTCTCCAGCCACTTAAGCCTGGGGGGAATCGTTAGAAAAAACTTGGAGCGGGTGAAGGGAATCGAACCCTCGTTTCAGGCTTGGGAAGCCCGCGTTCTACCATTGAACCACACCCGCGTTTTCAGGATGAATTTATAGGCCAAGAGGCGCGGATTGGCAAGGGTTTATTGCGGCCATTTTTCGTGCGCTGGTGCACGGCGGGGGTGGCGGACGGGGAATCAGGAGGGAGGTGTGGGCAGGGTGCGGGTGTCCAGTTCTGCCGCGTCCGCCCCGAAACCGAGGGCGCGGTAGCGGCTGGCGCGGAAGGTATGGCTCCAGTGGTCGGGGCTGAGGCCGGCTTTGCGTTTGAGGTGGCGCAGAAAATCGGTTTTGTCCGGCAGGTTGTCCCAGACGGAAGGCAGGAAGGTGGCGTGATGAAAACCGTCCTCAATGAGCAAACCATCCACGCCGGGTTGGAGCCGGGCCAGCAGGTCGGCCTCGGATTGGCAGGGGATGGGGGCAGGCGGGCTGAGGATGGAGAGATGCAGGTGCAGGCCGGGCAGTTCGTTGGCGGCCAGCGGGGCGAAACGAGTGTCGTGGAAGGCGGCATGCCACGCAAAGCGCGCCACCGCCACCACCAGGGGATGGTTGGGTTCAAGGGTGCCAATGCAACCGCGCAGACGGCCTTCGTGGTGCAGGGTGACGAAGACGGCCCAAGGTTCGCGCAGGGTGGGGGGGAAGGACTGAGGGTCCACCGTCCAAGGGCGCCCTTGATGGAGGCCGTGCTCGATGGAGGCCTTGGCGACGGTCAGGAGGAGGCGTTGCTCAGTGGGGGTGAGGGTGGGCAGGCGCACGCCGGTTTCCGTGGCGGACACGGGTTGGGAGGCCGGCGGGCCAGCGGCGTCACCCGCGGAAAAGTTGCCATGCGGCATTTCCATCAAGCGGGAGGGGTGGGGTGGTTGGTTGGCGGCGGGGGGCAAAATGCGAAGGCGCCATAACCCACCACGCGGTCTTTGCGGCCGGCGGTGTCGCCGGAATTGCGCAAGTCCACCGTCAAGGGGGTGAGCTTTTGGTCGGCAGCCACCTGAAGCAGTCCCTGAATGGCCAGCCGGCCACAGGCCTGGGGTGGATGAATTTCGCCGGGGGCAAGGTCTTCGATGGCGTCGGCAGTGGCGCGGTCCAATTTCTGCGCGGTGCGGTAGTCGTAGTAATGGCTGAGGTCGCTGCTGACGACGATGAGCGTTTCCGGCCCGCCCCAGACGGTGCCCAGCGCTTCGGCCACGGTGTCGTCATCCACTTCGCCGGTGAGGATGGGCACGATGGGCACGGGGCCAAGGGTGGCGTGGAGGAAGGCCAGCTCGACCTCCAGGGCGTGTTCCTCGCGGTGGGCCTCGGCGGAGAAATGCACGCCGGGGAGGCGGGCCAGTTGTTCAATGGCGGCGGCATCCACGGTGAAGCGGCCGGCGGGAGTGTCCCACTGGCCGTGGGGGCTCAAGGCGAGTCCCTGGAAGTAGCAGTGGTGCGAGGGGCCGATGAGCACCACGCGCTGGATTTTGCCGCGCCATGCGCGCCACGGTTTGAAGGCGGAGCCGGCGATGGGGCCGGAATAGAGATAACCGGCGTGCGGGGCAATGACGGCCTTGGGCGCCGGCGCGGAGACTTCCACGCCTGCGTTCAGGTGTTGTTGGACTTCCTGCTCCAGGGCGTGGCGCTGGCCAGGGTAAAACATGCCGGCCACTGCTGGCTCGCGCACGGCCTGGGGATTGAAAACGGGGTGATTTTTCATGCGCCGGGCAGGTGAATGGGGCGCGGCACGCGCCAGCGCCCGTCGAGGTGGGGGTGGGCCGCCTCCACGCCGGGGGTGCGCCAGATGCCGGGGAGGCGGGTGCGGCATTCGGGGCAGGCGCCTTCGGCGGTGAGACGGTTGGCCAGCACGGTAAAGCCGCAGCGCTCAATGACCGTGGTCTGGCATTGCGGGCAGCGGGTATTTTCCCAGGGGCCCGCCCGGCCGGGCAGGTTGCCGGCATACACATAGCGCAGGCCGGCTTCGGCGCCGATTTCCGCCGCGCGCATCAGCTCCGCCGCGGCGGTGCGGCGGGCGCCGGTCATTTTGTAATCGGGGTGAAACGCCGTGACATGCCAGGGGAGGTCGCGGTTGAGGCCGGCCAGGAAGCGGGTCAGGTCGCGCAATTCCTGCGGGTCATCGTTGAATCCAGGCACGAGCAGGGTGACCACTTCCACCCAGAGGCCGCGCTGGACCAACTGCGTTAGTGTATCCAGCACACTTTTCAGCGGGCAGCCCAGGGAGCGGTAGGCGCGGTCATTGAAGCCTTTGAGGTCCACCTTGTACGCCGCCAGGTACGGCTGGAGAAAATCGAGCACTTCGGGGGTGGCGTTGCCGTTGGACACAAAAGCGCACAGCAGTCCGGCCTGGCGCGCTTCGGCGAAAATGGCGGCGGCCCATTCGGCGGTGATGAGCGGTTCGTTGTAACTGGAAACCACCACCTGGGCGCCTTCCCGCCGGGCGGCGCGCGCCAGTTGTTGGGGGGTCACCTCCTGCACGGGGGCGCCGGCGGCTGGATCGCGCAGGGCCTGGCTGGTGATCCAGTTCTGGCAGTAGCTGCAATGCAAATCGCAGCCCAGCATGCCAAAGGTGAGCGCATCGGCGCCGGGCAGCACGTGAAAAAAAGGTTTTTTCTCAATGGGATCCACCGCCACGCCGGCCACGTAGCCGAACGGCACGCGCAGTTCGCCCTGGCGGTTGAACCGGACCTTGCAGACGCCACGGCGGCCTTCGGGGATGCGGCAGCGATGTCCGCAGGCCAGGCAGCGCACGGCGCCGTCCTCTTTCTGGAACAAGCTCCCCGGCGCTGTCAGGCGGTCCAACTGCTCGCCCAGGGTCTGCGCGGCAGCGTCCGCGTTGGCCGTTTTGGCCATGTTAAAAAAGGCGGTCATGGGTCGCCGTGGTATAAATTACTCCCAATCCCCCGCCCAAGTCAAAGCACCAGAGACGATTCGTTGGGGGCTTTGCTTCTGAACCTGCGGGCAGTGGGGCAGGCTCATTCCAGGCGGCGTCGGGGTGCACGGGAGGCCTGCCGGACGCCATTCCCTCATCCCTTGACGCTGGGAGGCGTTTTTGGCTTATTGTGGGGGTCTTGAGGAAAAATGATGGGATGAAGGAGCAACGGGATATGAGCGAGAAACATCAATTTCAGGCGGAAATCCAGCAATTGCTGGATATTGTGATTCATTCGCTGTACACGGACCGGGAAATCTTTTTGCGGGAGCTGATATCCAATGCCGCGGATGCCTGCGAGCGGTTGCGTTTTTTGCAGACGTCCGGCGAGGCGTTGCACCAGGCTGACACGCCGCTGGCCATTCGCATCCAGAGCGATGCAGCCGCCGGCACCTTGACCATCACCGACACCGGCGACGGCATGACGCAGGCGGAGCTGGTGGAGAACCTGGGCACCATCGCTCATTCCGGCACCCGCGCCTTTCTGCAGCAATTGGCGCGGGAAAAGCAGGCTGACACGCATCTCATTGGCCAGTTTGGGGTGGGGTTTTATTCGGCCTTCATGGTGGCGTCCAAGGTGGTGGTGCGCACGCGCTCCTGGCGGCCGCAGGAGAGCGGCTGGCAATGGACCAGCGAGGGGGCGCAGGGCTATGAGCTGGAGCCGGTGGCGGATTTGCCGCGGGGCACGTCCATCATCCTGCATTTGAAAGAGGACGCCAAAACCTTCGCCCAACCCGAGGAAATCGAGCGCTTAATCAAGCGGTACTCAAATTTCATCCAGTACCCCATTGAATTGAATGGGAAACGAATCAACACCATCCAGGCCATCTGGAGCCGGCAGAAGAGCGAAATCAAGGAGCAGGAATATGAAGACTTTTACAAGTTTGTGGCGCATGACCACGAGGGGCCCTTGATGCGCCTGCACTTCACCGCCGATGCGCCGCTGGCCATTCAGGCGCTGTTGTTTGTGCCCAAATTCAACTGGGAAGTGCTGGGGCTGGGCCGCACGGAGCCGGGGGTGCACTTGTACTGCAAAAAGGTGCTCATCCAAAGCCGGCCCAAGGAGCTGCTGCCGGAATGGCTCCGGTTTTTGCGGGGCGTGGTGGACAGCGAGGATTTGCCGCTGCACATCTCGCGCGAGTCCATGCAGGACACGGCCCTGATGAAGAAGCTCGGCAAGGTGCTGACCGGGCGTTTCCTGAAATTCCTGGAAGAGCAGGCGGAAAAAGAGCCGGAGCGCTACAAGGAATTTTATCAGACCTACCACCGTTTCCTCAAAGAAGGCGTGGTCACGGACCGGGAGCATCAGGCGGCGTTGGGGCGGCTGCTGCGGTTTGAGTCCTCGGCCGTCAAGGCAGGGGAGCACATCGCGCTGGCGGATTATGTGAAGCGCATGCCGCCGGAGCAGAAGGAGATTTATTTCCTGCCGGCAGCCTCGCGCAAGGCCGCCGAGGCCAGCCCGTATTACGAGGTCTTCAAGGCCCGCCAGCGCGAAGTGTTGTTTCTGTATGACCCGTGGGAAGAGCTGGTGCTGGACCACCTGCGCGAGTTTGACGGCAAGCCGCTGGTCTCCGCGGAAAAAGCCAGCCTGACCTTGGAAACGCCGCCGCCCGCCGAGGCGGCGCTGAGCGAGGCCGAGGCCAAAGAGCTGGCCGAGTGGTGCCAAAAGACCTTGGGGGAGGAAGTGGAAAAGGTGGAGGTCTCCCAACGGCTGGTGGACAGTCCGGCGGCCGTGGTGGACCCGTCACGGATGGTCACCTCGACCATGCGGCGTTTGCTGCGGGCCATGCATCAGGAGGAAGCGCTCACGCCCAAATTGAATTTGGAGCTGAATCCGCGGCATCCGCTGGTGCGGCGGCTGAATGAATTACGCTCGCAGGATACGGCGCTGGCAGAGCTGGTGGCACGCCAGCTTTTGGACAATGCGCGGATTGCGGCCGGCCTGCTGGAGGAACCGTCCGCCATGGTGCAGCGGCTGAATCAGTTGTTGGAACGGGCGTTGGGGCAAAAGTAAGCGGCGTCCGGCAGGCGACGCGCGGCCCCACGCCCCGCCGAGCTGCTCCCCATTCCTTCACTGCCGTTAACCTCCTGCCACGGAGAGGGGGCACGGTGTTGCCGCGCACGGGCAACTTTTTCGGTGGATTGGTGGGGAGCTACGGCGGCCGATGAATGCAAGCGGCGGCCGAGTCGTCCATTATCCTGAAGTGCAACATGCATCCCCCCAAGGGTTGCCTCGGGCAGACTTTGGCGGGATAATGAAAAGCAAACAGTCCATAACCACCCCACTGGGGAACAGGCAGATTATGAGAAAACGGAGTTTGATTGCGGGTTGTTTGTTGTTGGCGGCCGGGCTGGTGGCCCTGCAGGCGGCGCAAGCTGGCGCATGGGTGGCCTTGTTTGACGGCCAGACGTTGAACGGCTGGGTGCAGCGCGGGGGCAAGGCGTTGTATGAGGTCAAAGACGGGGTGATCATCGGTTCCACGGTGGCGGGGACACCCAACAGCTTCTTGTGCACGCAGAAGGATTACGGAGATTTTGAACTGGAGCTGGAATTGAAGGTGGATTCGCGGCTCAATTCCGGCATCCAGATTCGCAGCCAGTGTTTTGACAAGGAAACCACTGTGGAGTGGCAGGGCAAAACCATCAAGATACCGGCCAAACGGGTGCATGGTTATCAGGTGGAGGTGGACCCTTCGGCGCGGGCGTGGAGCGGCGGGATTTACGACGAAGGCCGCCGGGGATGGCTGCAGGACTTGAAAAACAAGCCGGAGGCGCAAAAGGCCTTCAAGACCAATGACTGGAATCATTACCGGATTGTCTGCCAGGGGGATTCCATCAAAACCTGGATTAATGGCGTGCCGGCGGCGGACTTGAAGGACGCCATGACGCCCAAAGGCTTTATTGCGCTGCAAGTGCACGGCCACAAAGAGTCGGGCCTGAAAGTCATGTGGCGCAATATTCGGATTCGGGAGCTGTAAGCGCGGAGCCGAGTCCAACCGCAGCAACAGAAAAAACATCAACGCATGAAATTCAACCACCTCCTCTGGAATGGCCGCAGTTTATTGGCTGCGGGTTTGTTGGCTTGCTCCACCTGGCTGGCGCCGGCGGCGGAGAATCCTTTTCTGGGCCGCTGGGCTTTGACCATCCCCGGCGGCGGGGCGGGCTGGTTGGGCGTGGTGGAGGAGCAAGGCCAGCTCAAGTCCTCCATCCTGTGGGGCGGCGGCAGTGTGGTGCCGGTGACCACCACCAAAATGGAGGGGGATGCGCTGGTGCTCACACGCGTTTATGAACGCCGCCGCAAAGACCCCAACACTGGTCAAAACGTCACCGAGAAAAGCGTGGAAACCATCACCGCCAAGGTGAAGGGAGACCAGATGGATTTGAGCATCGTCCGCCAAGAGCCCAATGGCAAGGTCAGCAGCCCTTCGGCATTCACCGGCAAGCGCATTCCACCCCTGCCGCCCAAACCGGACCTGAGCAAGTTGAAGTTTGGGCAGCCCATCCGGCTGTTCAATGGCAAGGATTTGACGGGCTGGCAGCTCATCCACGGCAAGGACAATGGCTGGAGCGTGGTGGACGGCAAGCTCATTAACAACCCCGTCCAGGTGGAAGGCCAGCCACGCAAAAACTACGGCAACCTGCGCACAGAAAAAGAATTCGAGGACTTCCGTTTGACGCTGGAGGTGATGGTGGACAAAGGCGGCAACAGCGGCATCTACCTGCGCGGCATCTATGAAGTGCAGGTGGCGGAAACTTATGGGCGGCCGGTGGACTCGCACAACATGGGCGCCATCTATAGCCGCATCACGCCCAAGGTGGCCGCCGAGCGCCCGCCCGGGCAATGGCAGACGCTGGACATCACGTTGGTGGACCGCCACGTGACCGTGATTCTCAACGGCACCAAGATTATTGACAACGAGCCTTTGCTGGGGTGCACCGGCGGGGCGCTGTGGTCGGATGAATTTCGGCCCGGCCCGATTTACCTGCAGGGCGACCACACCAAGGCGGAGTATCGGAATATCGTGCTCACGCCCATCCTCAAATAATACCGGCGCCAGCGGAGTTAGCGCAGCCGGGGTGGGTGGTGTTTGCTCAATCACCATCCTCAACGGCTGCTCTTTCCTTAACTTCGTCCTGAACCGCGTCCTGCCAACACGAGCATAAAAGAACGATAAGAGGATAAACCAACGCACTGTATCATTTCCCCTTTTGCATGGCGAAAGGGCCCGGGTGAGGGTGTGTAGCGCAGGCGTCCCGCCTGCGGGTTCACGGAGCCTCCCGGCTCCGTGATTGCAGAATTGCCGAAGTCAAACAGACGCGCATGTAAGCACCAGTCCGTGCGCCAATCCTTTCTGTGCCGCAACGCAAATGTTCTCGTCCCGCAAGGCGGGATAATGCCTGCGTCTTGCAGGCGGGGGGCAAAGGATGAATGAGTTTTTTGCTGCGGCTGCCGTTTCCCTCATCTTCATCCCGGCCTGCAGCCAGCAAAAGCGGGCGAAAATCCCACAAGGCCCATTAACAGTTCCCCTCTCCCCTTGGGAGAGGGCCAAGATGAGGGAGGGCAAAGCCTGTGCCCGAACTTGGTGTGTTTCTCTCTCCCCGTGAGAGGGCCAGGGTGAGGGGCTTCTTCTCCCTCTTCGTTCCCTTTGTTTCCTTCTGTTCAAAATTTGTGTCCATTCGTGTTCATTCGTGGTTGCTCTTCCCCCTTCAAGGCGCACTGACCCCGTTTCCTTCTGCACCATCGTGGTAAAAGGCCGAGGTGAGGGTGGATTGTTTTCATGTTATCCCTACGGGACTAAATAATTCGGAGGGGGGACGTTTTCTATAAACAGGTCGTCACTACGGGGCTGGCGGGAGTCTTCTAACCGGCTTGGGACTGTCGTGACTAGCACTCGTCCCTACGGGACTGGCCTTGGAGTACCCTAAACGGCTTGGGGCTGTTGCCCTAATATATTTCCATCCGTCATTAGCTCTGAAAAAACAGCCCCAGCGGGGTGGTATGTTTATAGAAGCGGCCTGACCAATCCGCTCAAGCCCCGTCGGGACGGCATGATCATTTTTCTTCCTGACCGCCCGGCTTGCATCGGCGGTGGGCGGGGTATGTTAATTTAGTTTGAATTTACGCAGAGACGCAAAGGCGCGAAGACTCAGGGGGTTGAGGGTTTTGAGGGGGACGTGCGGCGCGCATACAAAAGGTGGTGACGTGGGTGAGGTTGACTTCGGCGGGACGCTCCCGCTTTGCGGGACGGGACGCAGTCGCTGTGCGTCCGGTTGACCTTGGCAATTCTGCAATCACGGAGCCGGGAGGCTCCGTGAACCCGCAGGCGGGACGCCTGCGCTACATGAGGCCGACGCCTGCGCTACACACCCTCACATTAGTTGTTTCCCACGATGAGGTAAATGAACACGGATGGACACGGATTTTGAACAGAAGGAAACGAAGGAAACGAAGGGTTGAAACGGTCCCCTCACCCTGACTCTCTCCTTCAGGGAGTGGGAGAAATTGTAGCTGCGCGGATTATCCTGCTCTTGGCCCCCCTTGGCCTGCGGGACGCAGGCTGAATCCCGCTTTGCGGGACGAGGCGCCTGCGCTACAAGGACGGGACGGCTGCGCTACGACATCTGCTGTATCATTGCAGCTTGGTGCTTACTGGAGCGTCTGTTTGACGACGGCAGTTCTGCAATCACGGAGCCGGGAGGCTCCGTGAACCCGCAGGCGGGACGCCTGCGCTACATGAGGCCGACGCACGCGCTACACACCCTCACACTAGTTGTTTCCCACGATGGGGTAAAGGAACACGGATGGACACGGATTTTGAACAGAAGGGAACGAAGGGAACGAAGGGTTGAAACGGTCCCCTCACCCTGGCCCTCTCCCGGGGGGAGAGGGGATATGATACCGGGCGTTGGGTTAATCTGCGTCCGAGCTTGCTGGACGTGGGCGAGGGGTAAGATGGGGAAACGGCTATCTCTCAAAACAACATACCTCTGCCCTATCCCTGGCCTGCGGGACGGAGGCTGAATCCCGCTTTGCGGGACGAGGCGCCTGCGCTACAGAAGAGAAGCCTGAGCTACGACATCTGCTGTATCACTGCAGCTTGGTGCTTACTGGGGCGTCTGTTTGACGACGGCAGTTCTGCAATCACGGAGCCGGGAGGCTCCGTGAACCCGCAGGCGGGACGCCTGCGCTACATGAGGCCGACGCACGCGCTACACACCTTCACAATAGTCCTTTCCCACGATGGGGTAAATGAACACGGATGGACACGGATTTTGAACAGAAGGAAACGAAGGGCACGAAGGGGGAAAACGCCCCCTCATCCTGACCTTCTCCCCGGGGGAGAGGGAAATATACCAAGTTCGGTCACAGACTTTGGCCGTCCTTTCCATGGCGCTGTCCCAAGGAGAGAGGGGAATAAACGCTGTCTGCTAAAAAGGCGCAGGTCAAGGCGTTCCATCGTTGGGCGCTTCCATCGTTCTGCTGGCGCCGCCCAAGCTGAACGGCCTGGCCGCATTACCCTCTCCCATCGGGAGAGGCAAAGGATGACGGGACGCCCTCCAGGGCGTCTGCCTTCTATTCCCCATCCCCACTGGGGGGAAAGGCGGCTCGTGCCGGGGTCTAGACCAATCCTTCCAAAATCAGCGGCAGCCGTTCGAGGCTGCGGTTCAGCCCGGCGCGGGCAATGGCCTTGGCGCTGTCGGTTTGGTTGGGGAAGAGGAGATGCCAGGCGGGCGCTTCAAACCATGCCTCGGCGGCCACGTTCTGGTAGTTGCCGCTGACTCCAATCTGTGCGTGCCGCAGCAACAAGTCCGCCACATGCACCGCCGCCACAATTTGGATGTGCTGGCTGGCGCGCTCGGGTGAGTGGTGGAAGCGGGCCGACTCAATCATTACTTGCGGCAGGCGGTGCTGCTCCAGGTACAGGCCGCCCAATTCCGCATGGTCCATCCCCAGCACCTCGATTTCCAAGGCCTGCAGGGGCGCTTTGGTCTCGAGCGCCCGGCGGTGAATTTCGGCAAAATGCTGGGGAAAAACCGAGGCCATGACAATTTTGCCCACGTCATGCACCAGGCCGGCGACGTAATCGGCCTCATCGTTGGGCATGCGCACCGCGGAGAGCACCTCGCGCGCCATGATGGCTGTGCCGATGCAATGCCGCCAGAATTCCCGCCAGGGGAACTCGGTGTTGCCCGCCATTTTTTGAAAATCCTCGATGACGGGGGTGACCATGGCCAGTTGGCGGATTTGCCGCAACCCGAGGTAAAAGACCGCCTCCTCGATGCTGTTCACCGGCACGTTGAGGCCAAAATACACGGAGTTCACCAGCCGCAAGAGGCGGGCGGTCAAGCTCGGGTCACGCCGGATGACCTCGCTGATTTGCGCGGTGTAACTCTGGTCCGCCGCCAGCAGCTCCCGGAGCGCGCTGTTCACCGTGCTCAAGGAGGGCAGGCGCGGGCAGGAATGCAGCCGTGCATTGATTTGCTGCCGGCTTAGCGGCGCCAGCCGGTTCATGGTGGCCACTTGACTCATATTCAGGTTGTTTATCGGCAGGGCACGCCCCGGACTTGAGTTAATTCTTGGGATTTCCCCAACCTGCCAGCACCCGGGCAACGAGGGGCTGGACACACCACCGCTATTGAGAGCTTTCCAGCGGTCCGGGAATAAGGAGGTCCCTGGCGCGAGTTTGGCTTTCACAGCCGGGTATTCGCTGGGATGAGGCGGCCGCCCGCGGTTCATGCCGGGAAAACGTTCCATAAAAGCCACTTGTGCCCCACGGCGAAACGGACGTATCTTAGTGCGGGATATGATCACAGCGAGGCAGACGGCGGCGGATGAACGGAAATCAACGGCAGCCACTGCCCGTTATCGCGGGGTGGTGGTGTACCTGTACGCCTTTGATCTGGCTTACGATATCAACCCTTTGGCCCTGCGGCAGTTATGCGGCCAGCCCGTGGCCGATTATTGCGTGGACACCAGCAAACGCAGTCCGCGCTACCTGATGCTTCACCGGCCGCTGCTGGTGCGTTTGACGCCGTGGGAAAGGATTGGCCCGCACGGGCCGGTGCGTCTGGAAGTAACCGCCAAACTCTTTCCCGTAGGGGCAATGAGTCTGTCGGTGCGCGTGCCGTTTGCCGTCTCCGACCTCCAGGAGCTGGTGGAATACCACGACCTGACCTTCACCAATGGCGACCTCTATACGGAGGTGCGGCAACTGGCCGAAAAAATTCGGGAGGAATTAAAATCGCACTTCGTGCGGCCGGTGGAGCGGCTGGAGGAGGAAGAAGCCTACACGGTGTTTTGCCTGGAGTCCCCCCTCTGCGCCGAGGATGGCGGCAAAATCCGTGCCGAAAGCTGGCTGGCCCAGCACCGGCGGGAGGTGGCGGCCTTGTTGACCCAGGAACCAAACGAGGAGACGCTTTCCGCCCAGGAAGCCGAGGAATCCACCAATCTGTACCTAAGTTATTACGAGGACGATTTGACGGTGGTGGACTGGGACGCCGCGCTGGTGGTGGACAATCCCCAGGAGTTTGAGGAAACGCTTTACATTTTGGAGCTGGCCAACCTGCAACTGGCCGAACTGGAGGCTTACGACCGCCTGTTGGATGATGCCATTGAGCGCAGTTATCGCGATTTGAGCGGGCAGGGCACACGGAGCCGCAGCCAGGTCATGCGCGAGCTGCGCGAGTTAAAGATTGATCTGGCCCGCTTCAACGATGAATTGAGCAACATCACCAAGTTTTTCGGCGACTGGCATCTGGCCCGCATCTATCAGGCCGTCTCCCATCGTTTTCACCTGGCCGACTGGCACCGCGTGCTGGACGGCAAACTCAAGACCCTGGACGAAATCTACCATTTCCTGAACGCCGACCGCACGAATCGCTGGATGCTGGTGCTGGAGGCCACGATTGTGCTGCTGTTCATCATTGATTTGGCGGTCATTGTGATGGGGGTGGGCAAGTAGGCCCGGCTCAGCGGCGTTTGGCGCGCTCCACGCGCCCATCAAAAAGCAGCGCGTTTTTCCCCAGGCCGCTGCCGCCCGCCGCGTGAAACGTCCCGGCATCGCCCAGCAAAGGCGTGTTGGCGCGCCCTCCGAAAATGGTCTGCACAATGCTCTGGGTGACCGGCGACCACGTCTCCGGGCGGGTATAGGAGGCGCCGTTGAGGAAGGCATTCCACTCATAGCTGGTCTGCTCGCGCGGGAAGATGGAGTCATCCTCCGGACAGCGCCAGATGTCCTTGTTTTTCAAGTAAGGGTGCAGGGCGGCCATGATGGAGGTCTGGTTGGTATCCGTGCTGGGCAGCATGGGGCAGGAAGGCAGGCGGTCCTCATGTTCCTGCACATACAGTTCCAGCGCCACCCCCATCTGGCGCAACTGGCTCAGGCAGGCCGTGGCGCGCGCCGAACGTTTGGCGCGGCCCAGCGACGGCAGCAGGAGAGCGGCCAGAATGGCAATGATGGCAATCACCACCAACAGCTCGATGAGCGTGAAGGCGGGGCGGCCCCCGCGAAGCAGCGGAAGGGAAGATTTCATGGCGACTGGAGGTAAGTCAGGGTGGTCATCAACTCCCGGATTACCGGCGCCGTCTCCGCCCGGTAATAGACATCCTGGGAGAGGTACTTGGCCGTGGCGGCCTCAATGGCGCGCCGGCCCTCCTCGGTGCGAAAATACGCCGCCAGCATTTGCTTTTCTTCCGGCAAAAGTTGCTGCCGGTAATTGGCCAGCCATTGAGCCATGGCCTGGATGTTGGTTTGCCGCCGCTCCGGGGGCAGGCGGCTGGTCAGCATTTGCAGGCCTTCCACATGGCCGGGATTGAAAAAATCCATGAACGCCCGATGCCGGTTGGCGGGCAGGTCCAGCGGCCCGTAGCGCAATTCCAGAAACCGCTCCACGGGCCGGGGATGGTTTTTGACCTGCATGGCCGCCCGCAGGTCTTGCACCACCTCCACCGGCGTGTACCGGTGGAAGCGCCGCACCCACCACACCGTGGCCATCGCCAGCAGCAGTGCGGCAATGGCGCCAATCCAGAACCATTTTTTTGCGCGCATCAGATTCAGCTCCACTCAGGCCCCTCGCCCTCCCTCCAGCTCCCGTTCAATGTTTTCCAGCGATTTGCCCCGTGTTTCCGGCACCTTGAAATAAACCAGCACCAGGCCCGCCGCGCAAATCGCGGCGTACAGCCAGAAGGTGTTGCCTGTGCCCAGGCGCCGCTCCAGGATGGGGAAGGTGAACGTCAGCAAAAAACAGGCCACCCACAAGGCCGAGACCGCCACTGAAATGGCCGCCCCGCGTATGCGGTTGGGGAAGATTTCCGCGATGAGCACCCACGTCACCGGCGCCAGCGACATGGCATAGCAGCCAATTGCCAGCAACGCAAACACCAGCACCAGCACCCCCTGCCAATGCTGGGCATAGGCCACCCCAATGAGCAGATGCGACGCCCCAATGCCCGCACACCCCAGCAGCATCAGCCGGCGGCGGCCCCAGCGGTCCACCGTCCCCAGCGCCAGCAGCGTGAAAATCAGATTCACCAGGCCGGTGAGCACGATGAAAAACAGGATGGTGTTCACTGCCAGGCCGGCTTGTTTGAAAATGTTTTCCGCGTAATTGAACAGCACGTTGATGCCGCTCCACTGTTGCAGCGCCGCCAGGGCGCATCCCAGCGCCAGCACCTTGAGCAAACGCGGCTCCAGCAAATCCCCCAGCCGCACCCGCGCCACCTCCTCCGCGGCAATGGTGGCGCTGATGGCCTCGGTTTCCACGCGGGCATAATCCTCCCCCCCGATACGCGCGAGCACTCGCCGGGCGGCATCGGGACGCCCGTTTTTGACCAGCCATCGCGGGCTTTCCGGCACCCACAAGGCGCAGACCAGAAACACCACCGAAGGCGCCGCCACCAGGGTGAACATCCAGCGCCAGCCGTACTGGCCATTCCACGAGGCCGCAATTTCTGCCGCCGTGGCCCCTTCCGGCACCGGGCGGGCAATGGCGAGATTGACCAGTTGCGCCGCCAGGATGCCGATGACAATGGCCAGTTGATTGAGGGTGACCAGCCGGCCCCGCCACGCCGCCGGCGCCACTTCAGCAATGTACAACGGCGAAATGTTCGAGGCCATGCCAATGGCCACCCCGCCCGCCATGCGCCATCCCACAAACTGATTGAAGCTGCCCGCCCAGCCCGTCAGCACCGACGACAACGCAAACAACAACGCCGCCGCCACCAGCAATTTCTTGCGGCCCAGCGCATCGCTCAGCACGCCCGCCATCAAGGCGCCCGCCAGACAGCCCAGCAGCGCGCAACTGTTGGCCCACCCGCTCAGCGCTTCCGGCGTGTCCAAACCCACCGCGCGCGCCCAGCCATGCTGCCGCCAGGCCGCGGCGATTTCCGGCAGATTGAAATGCGGCTCAAAAAACGGTTTGGCCCCTCCAATCACCACCCAATCCCAGCCAAACAACAAGCCCCCCAGCGCGGCCACGGCGGAAATGAGCCAGACATAGCACAGATGGGGGGAATTCTGTCCGGGCGCTGCGGATGACATCATGCGCCCAGCTTAAAGTCCGCCCGGTGCGCCAATCAAGCCAGGAAAGGTCAGCGACCAGGCCCCTGGGGGGAGAGGCAGGATATCAGGCGCCTATACCGAGAGGTAACTTTCCTTGGCGCTCCCAGATTGTGGGTGATTTGGCACTTGGGCGCGCCCTGTGTTACATTACTGCGTAACCATAAAACTTTGGGCCACATGAACGCTGCAACTCAGGCTGTTTATGCTCGGTCGGACCTCTTCCGCGAAGTCTTTGAGGGCTTTCCCCACGCGCTGCTGGTGCTGGACGAGCACCTGCGCCTTCTGCACGTCAACCGCGCCGCCGCCGGTCTCAGCGGCGCCGAGCGCAAAGCCATGCTGTACCGCCAGAACGGCGAGGCATTTCATTGCGTTCATGCCGAGGAGCATCCCGAGGGCTGCGGCCACGCGCCCGCTTGTGCCAAATGTGCCGTGAAACAAAGTGTGCTGGAGGTGCTGTCCGGCATGCCATTGGTGCAACGCAACCACCACGCTTTGCTAGGCTCGCATGGGCACGTGCGGGAGCTGCACCTGCGGCTGACCGCCTCGGCGCTGCGGCATGACGGCGAGCGGCTGGTGCTGGTCATGTTGGAAGACACCCAGGCGCCGCCGCCCATGCCCTGGTTGATGACGGGCAAAACCGTCTTTCACCAGACGACTTCGCCCTAGTCCGGCCTGCCGCGCTCAGGGGTTGCGCACATGCGCGCTCAGGTTGGTCAGGCGCGCCTCGCGGGCGGCGTCCATGACGCGCACAATCTGCTCGAAGGGCGCCAGGGCATCGGCGCGAATGGCCACGCCCGGCGGCGGCTGGCGGGAGGCGTGGCTGGCAAACTCCTTGCGCAGTTGGTCCAGGGTCACCGCCATGCCATTGTAGCGCAGGTAGGGCGGTTGTTTGTCCACTTCCACCAGCAACACCACACCCGCCTCGGACACCCCCGCCTGGGCCTGCCGGGATTCGGGCAGCGTGAGCCGCAAGGAGGGCTGCTGGTTTTTGAAGGTGGTGGTGACAATGAGGAAGATGAGCAGCACAATCAGAATATCTATGAGCGCCACGATGATAATCGTGGGGGCGTGGCGGCGGCGGTGCGTGATGAATTGCATGGCGGCTCAATCTTCCGCGCGCCGCAGGTATTGGCGGCGCAGAAATTCAGTGCACAGGCTTTCCATTTCCACAGCCATGGCCTGGATTTTGGCGTTGTAATAGCTCCAGGCAATCAGCGCCGGAATGGCAATCAGCAGCCCCAACAGGGTGGCGGTGAGAATGACCGAAATGCCCTTGGCCAGCTCGGTGCTTTGGATGATTTCGCTGGTGCCCAGGGTCCCAAAGAGGCTCATCAAGCCAAACACTGTGCCCACCAACCCCAGCAGCGGCGCGATGCCCACGGTGATTTCCAGGATGACCAGCCCGCGTTCCAGACCCACAATCTCCTGGCGGGCCTGAGTTTGCACCGCCTCGGCGTTTTCGGCCTTGGGCCATTCCAGATGTTGCGCGGCCACCTGCACCAGCCGGCTGAGGCTGGAGGGTTTTTGCTGGCAAATCTTGAGCAAGATGCCCAGGTCTTCCGGCCCGTGGCAATTCTGCAAAGCCGCCACCACCTCGGTGGGCACCACGCGGCTGCGGCGCAAGGCCAGGCCGCGCTCCACGATGACGGTGCCCCCCACCAGCGAGGTCAACAACAACAAACCCAAAAAGATGAGTTCCATGATTCCAAACCCGCCGCGCCCAAGGAGTTCATTCCCCTTGCGCCCGGGTGTTACTTACGGGCAAGCGCCCCGTGCTGCAAGCAAATTGCCATCCCCCGGCGCGCTGGGCCGGCCACGGCGGCCGCCGGCCTAATCATAATAAAAGGTGAAGCGCACCTTGCGCACCCCACCCTGGAACAGCCGCTGCATCTCCGGCGGCCATTTGGCATACGGTGAGGGGTCGGTGATGGCCATCTGGCACAGCGACGCCAGAAAGTCCCCCACCGTGCTCTCCACCAGCTCCACATCACTGACGCGCCCCGAGGCGTGCAGTTGAAAATCCACCACCACCACCCCACGGCGGTCGCCGGAAAAACGCGCGCGCTCCAGCAGGTCATACCATCGCTGCTGGACGGCGGCGACAATCATCGCATCGTACGCCCCAAACGGCGTGGCTTTGGCGTCCAGGGCGGATATGGCCAGGCGGTTTTTCACCCCCCCTTCCTGCTTCATTTTCTGGCCGGCAATGGCGTTGTCCTGCATCCGGGCCTTGGCCTCCACCAACGTGCGCACACGGGCCGGTGGGGTGGCGGGACGCTCTGGTCCCGGCTCGGCAGGTGGACGCGGCGGAGGCTGCGGCAAGAGTGCTTCTGAGGGCCGGGCCAGCGCCAGATTGCCCGGCGGCTGCCGCTCAGCGGGCGGGCGCGGCTCGGGTTGGGGCGGGGCCGTGGCGGGCTGCAAAGGCCGCGCCACGTCGGCCTCCGGCGCTTCCTCGGCCGGCTGGCGGTCGGGCGGTCGTGGTTGCGGATTCTGTTGCGGCTGGGGCCGCACGGGGGTGGGAGCGGACTCGGTGGCCCGCGGGATGCGCGTTTGCTTGCCGTCCAGGTTGGGTTGGTCAGACTCCTTCTTGATTTCCGGATTCGCGGCCCGCGAATTTTTATCGCTGTAATAACGCGCCTGGGGAGGCTCCTCCTGCGTCGCGGCCAACGGGTCCACCGGCACAAAGATTTGCGGGGGCGGCTGTGGCAGCAGGATGGCCAACTCCCGCGGCTCCAGCCGCGGCGTGGACTTTTTCTCTTCCGGTTTGGGTTTGGGGATGAGCCACTTCATCAGGATGGCGGGCGCATCGGAGGGTTTGGGGGTGATGGCGGCCATGACCTTTTCGTAGCCCGCCCAATGCCATGACTTGACCACCCGGTAACCGCTATAAAGGGCCAGATGCACCACCAGCGACACCACCGCCGCCCACGCCAGCGTGCGGCTGGCGAGGGGGCGCACCCAACCCGTGGCGTTCGCCGGTTCGCTCATGTCCTATTAACACTGCCTCAACTATTTCGACGGGACAATGGGAGATTTGCTTCAGGCGGGCCGATAGCTTACACTGCGGGCCATGAGCATATCACCTCGCCCCGCCGGCGGCGTGCCACGCCGGGCCTTTGTCAACACCCTGGCACTGGCTGCCGCCGCCACCGCCCTGCCCGCCGCCGCCACTGCCGCCCCGGCCGCCGGGCGCCCCAGGGTCAAGCTCGGCATCTCCAGTTACTCCTACTGGCATTTTCGCGCGCCCAAAGTGCCCATTGAAACGGTCATCGAAAAGGCCAGCGCCCTGGGCGCGCCGGCGGTGGACATCCTTCACCGGCAAATGGACATCCCCGAGCGCGAGCCGCTGACGGCCGAACACCGGGCTTATTTGCGGCGGCTCAAGCGCCATGCTTTCAGGCACGGGGTGGCGCTCATTGCGTTGTCCATCCACCAAGATTTTGTGGACCCGGACCCGGCCTACCTCCAGCGGCAGGTGGAACACACCCACAAATGCATTGAAATTGCCGCCGAGCTGGGCGCACCGTGCATTCGCCTCAACAGCGGGCGGTGGAATACCATCCAGGATTTTGATGCGCTCATGAAAGCCCGCGGGGTGGAGCCCATCCTCCCCGGCCACACGGAAGAAGAGGGATTCAAGTGGTGCGCGGAATGCATTGCCCAGTGCCTGCCCAAGGCCGAGCAGCACGGCGTCATCCTGGCGCTGGAAAACCATTGGGGCCTGACCAGCACCCCCGAAGGCCAGTTGCGGCTGCTCAAGCAGTTTGATTCGCCCTGGCTGGGCGCCCTGATGGATACCGGAAACTTCCTGGAGGAGCCGTACGACAAACTCCGCCAAATTGCTCCGCGCACCGTGTTTGTGCAGGCCAAGACGTATTTCGGCGGCGGCGAGTGGTACACCCTGGATTTGGATTACCGCCGCATCGCGGCCATTCTGGCCGAGGTCAATTACCAGGGCTACGTGGCGGTGGAATTTGAAGGCAAAGCGCCGGCGGACGAAGGCGTGCCCCGCAGCCTGGCTCTGCTGCGGGAGGCGTTTCAATAAAGCGCGGTGTTGCCAGCTCAGGCAAAACATGGCAGTTTAAGGACATTAACATCCTATGCCCGGCTGGCCAATAAACTCATGATGAACCATCCCAACTCCCCGGGAGGCGGTTGCAGCCGCCGTCGTTTTCTCCGTGCCACCCTGGCAGCCGGCGCTGCGTGGAGCACAGTGCCCACCCTGATGCGCGCGGCCGCCGCAACGCCGCTGGACAGTGGCCGCCCCCTGCCCAAACGGGTGCTGGGCCGGACGGGCGTGGAGGTGACCATCTTGGGCCTGGGCACTGCGCCCGTGGGCGAAGCCCGCATTGATGCCAAAGAAGCCGAGCGCATTTTCGGCGAGGTCATGGACAGCGGCGTCAACTACATTGACACCGCCCGCGGCTACGGCATTGCCGAGGAAGTGCTCGGCAACCTGGTGCCCGCGCGGCGCGACAAGCTGTTCCTCGTCACCAAGGTCTGGACGGACAACGCCGCCGAGGCCGAGAAATCCCTCACCCAAAGCCTGCGCCTGCTCAAAGTGGACCACGTGGATTTGGTGCACATCCACCATCTGGGCGGTAAAAACTTGGAGCGCGTGCTGGCCAAGGACGGCGTGCTCGAATACCTGCTGAAGCAAAAGGAAGCGGGCAAGCTGCGGTTCATTGGCATGTCCGGCCACGCCAATCCGTGGAAATACGTCAAGATGCTGGAAACCAAACAGATGGACGTGATGATGACGGTGATGAATTACGCCGACCGCAACATCTATGGTTTTGAGGAGACCGTGCTGCCCGAGTGCCGCAAGCAAAACGTGGGCGTGGTGGCCATGAAGGTCTATGCGGGCATCAAAGGGGGCTTCCCCAATCACCGCAAAGGCTGGGTGGGCTGCAACACGCCGCCTGAGCGGCTCGCCCAAGCCATGGCCTATGCGCTGGATTTGCCGGGGGTCAGCTCCGCGGTCATCGGCCCCTTCACCCTCGAGCAGGCCCGTCACAATGTGGCCCTGGCCCGCCAGTACCAGCCGCTAAGCGACGCCGAGCGGCAGGATTTGCTCAAGTTTGGCCGCGAGCTGGCGCAAAACCTGGGACCGCGCTACGGCCCGGTGGACGAGCGTCAGCGCCAGGGGCAGGGCTGAGCATCAGCCCGCGATGCCGGCGCAGCCCGCCCGCCGGGAATGCCCGTTCACCCGATGCCTCCCAAATAACTCCGGCAACGGCATTGCGCGGGCGGCGGGATGCGCTAACTTTTCCGTGATGAATGCCTGGCATTCATTTTATCGGAAGGTCTCGGCGGGCTTGCGAGTGAAGAGTGCCGTCCTCGCCGCCGTGCTGGCTTTTGTCGCCCCATTGCTTATGGCTCAAAATACGCCTCCCTTCAAGAAACCGGACGCTGCCGAGTTGAAGCAGAAACTCGACCCCTTGCAATACCACGTTACCCAGCAGTGTGGCACCGAGCCTCCCTTCCGCAACGCCTACTGGGATAATAAAAAGCCGGGCATTTATGTGGACATCGTCAGCGGCGAGCCGTTGTTCAGTTCGCTGGACAAGTTCGATTCCGGCTCCGGCTGGCCCAGCTTCACCCGCCCGCTGCCGGGCACCCAGCTCATCGAAAAACCGGACCTTTCACACGGCATGGAGCGCATTGAAGTGCGCTCCAAAGCAGCCGACTCCCACCTGGGCCACGTGTTTCCCGACGGCCCCAAGCCCACCGGCCTGCGCTATTGCATCAACTCCGCCGCCCTGCGCTTCATCCCCGTCGAAAAAATGGCCGAGGAAGGTTACGGCGAGTACCTGGAGCCGTTCATCAAAGCGGGCCTTTACAAGCCCAAACCCGCCGCCGCCAACGCCGCTTCCGCCGCAAAAACCGAAATTGCCACCCTGGCCGGGGGCTGTTTCTGGGGCATGGAGGAAATCCTCCGCAAAATTCCCGGCGTGCTGGAGACCACCGTCGGATATACGGGCGGCACCACGGAATCGCCCACCTACAAGGAAGTCTGCACCGGCCGGACCGGCCATGCCGAGGCCGTGCAGGTGGTGTTTGAGCCCACGCGCTTAAGCTACGAGGAATTGCTGGGCTACTTTTTCCGCATGCATGACCCCACCACGCTGAATCGTCAGCACAATGATGTGGGCACCCAGTATCGCTCGGCCATCTTTTACCATTCCGAGGAGCAGCGGCAAACGGCGGAAAAGGTCAAAGCGCGCGTCAACGCCAGCGGCAAGTGGAAACGGCCCATCGTCACGGAGATTACCAAAGCGGGCAAGTTCTGGCCGGCTGAAGATTACCACCAGGATTACCTGCAAAAAAATCCCGGCGGCTACAACTGCCATTATTTGCGGGATTGAACGAATGCAGCCGGGGGGGTGACACGGTTACCCGCGGCGGCCGGCGGGTTTACCCTGGCGCCTCCGCCAGGCCTCCAGTTGCTCCAACAGCGCCGCGCTTTCCTGCCGCAAACGGGCGCGTTCTTCCGGTCCCAAGCTTTGCGGGTCAAACCGCAACCGGTAATGCAAGCGCACCACCGGCTCCCACGGCGGCCAGTCCGGCGGCAGCTCCGGGGCAATCCGTTGCAGCCATAAGGTGAGCGGCTCGTGCGGGGCGCGCGCCAGGCCCATTTGCGCCAGGCGCTTTTCCACCGCAAAAAACTCGGAGTCCAACCCGGCCCGCGCGAGGGCTTCCGCCGGGGCGGCCTTGCTGCTGTGGCGCCGCCGCCGGCGCCGCGCCTCCCAGGCAAACCGCGCCGCCAGCAACAACACCGCCGCCATGAGCACCCAGAAAACATATTGGCGCAACTGGCCCTGGCCCCACCGCAGCCGCGAAAACTGCCAGTACAACCAGGAGAAGGCGTCGGCCACCGGCTCCCACCAGCCCCGCTGATTTTCCTCCAAGCCCAGCCACGTGCCCGGGGTGGTGTCCAGCTCGCGCCACAAGCGCGCCTGCGCGTCCCAGTAGAGGCACCAGGCATGCGCATGCCGCCCGCGAATGACGTATTTGCCCGGCCCCGCCGACTCCTGCACACTCCAGCCGGTAACGTACCGCGCGGGAATGCCCGCCTGCCGCAGCAACAGCACGGTGGCGGTGGCAAAGTACTCGCAATGCCCCTTGCGCCCCTGCAACAAGAACCATGCCAGCGGCGTGGGATGAACGTGGTTGGTGTACTGCGCCGCCGCCATGGTTTGATAGAGGCTGTATTCAAAGTGCAGATTGAAGAAAGACTCAATGGCCCGCACCCGCTGCGGGAGCGGCAGCTCGTCCAGTTTCAATTGCGCGGCCACCTGCGCCAGCGCCGGGCGCTCCGCTTCGGGCACGTCCAAATCAAACGTCGGGTCCGGCGCCGAATCCAGCGTGGCAGCCTCCGTGCTCCGGGCGCGGTACTCCACCAGCCCCGGCCCCACATCCACGCGCAGCACGCCCAGGTGATTGGTCTTCAAATCAAACACCGGCAGCTCGTCCAGGCGCGTCAACCCATGCGGCACGGCCAGCAGGCCGCGCCCGCCCTCCAAGTAGGCGCTGATGATTACTTCCCGGTGGGCCGGCGCCTCCAAAAAGACCCACGAGGTTTCATTGGTCTCCGGGTACACCGGCATAAAATCACGGCGCGCGCCCGCGCTTTGCCACGTCTCCGCCCGGTAAATCGTGTAGGCCGTCTCCCGCAGCAGGGGAAGGCCGCCATTGCCGGACAGCACCGTCACGCGCATGACGATGCGCCCCGAGCCTTTGGCGCGGCCCATCTGCCCAATCATGGTGCGGGACTCCTTGGAATTGAGCGCGCGCCCCGAAGGCGCGGAGAGCCAGAGGGTTTGCAGATGATTGGCCAGCGCGCTCATTTCGCGCAACCCCGCCACCACCCCCGCTCCTAGAATCGCCCCCACCAGCCACAGGCTGGCCCACACCACCGGCCGGTAGCGCGGGCTGCGCGCCGGCCATAGCGCGTAAGCCATCAAGGGCGCCAGCGCGGCGAAAAACCAGAGCCGTTGCTCATTGACGGCGCTGGCAGCCAGCACGCAGACGCCGAAGTACGGATAACCCAGATGCAGGGCCGGCCCGCCATCGGCAGCGGCCTGGTCCTTGCCCGCCGCCTTCCAACGGCCCAGGCGCCTAAATAAACCCGCCGGCAACGCCGCCCTGCCGCTGTAAAATTGGGCCATCACCAGCGGATAAAACACCAGCGGGAGCCATTGAAAGAAAATCAGCACCGACCGCGCCGCCGTTTCCATCGCCCGCGTGCGCTGGGTAAAGTTGCTGCCGCCCAGGAAGGTGGTCATGGCGCTCATGCCCTCCTGCGCCGCAAACACGTAGGCAAAGGCCCCCAAAAACAACAGCACCGTGATGGTCCACAACTGCCGGAAATCCCCCAGCTCCAGCTCCCAGTGCCAGCGCGCCCAGCGGGGCAGCTCGATGGCCACTCCCAGCACCACGGCCACCCAGAGCCAGCCGGTCTGCCAGCCCCACAAGGCCAGCGTCAATCCCAGCAGGAAGGGAGGCGGCGCTTTCATACAATGCCAGGCTTGCCCATATCAATTTACAACCGGGCCAGGCTTTCGGCCACCCGGTCCGTTTCCACCAGATGACAGGCGGGCGCAGGATGCTCCTGAAGATAACGCCGCAACGGCGCCGCCTCCTCGGGCGTGACCACCACCAGGCTTAAAAGCGGCACGCCCAACTGCTCCAGCCGCCGCGCCAGCTCGCGGCGCGGTTCATCCCACGCCACAAACACCCCCACGCATCCGCTCACCGCCGCCAGATGCCGCATCACCAGATGGCTCAACGCCTCAAAAGGCTGGTCCTGACACGTTTTGACCGCCGCCAATATCTCGAGCATTTGCTCGGTGTGCGCCAGGCCGCGCCCCGCCGTGAAGCAATAGGCTTGCGTGCCCACAAACAATAAATCCAGCAGCGATTCCTGCGTCAGCAGCGTGCAGGCAAACGAAGCCGCCACCGATACCGCCTCCTCAAAGGCCGCGCTTTTGGGGTCGTCGCAAAAAGTGTCCAGAATCAACGCATGCCGCACGAAAAACTCGTCCTCGTATTCTTTGACCACCGGCTGCCCCACCTTGGCCCAGCTCTTCCAATGCACCCGCCGCAATGGGTCGCCGGGACGGTATTCGCGCAGGCCCACAAACTCGTCCGCCAACCCCACCGACCCGGCCAGGGCGACCCCGCCCGGCTGGTAACGCCGCGCCCCGGGCAGGGCCAGCGGCGGCAGTGGATACCGCCGCGGCAGCACGCACAACGTCCCCGGCAAGGGATGGAAATCCAATGCCCGAAACAATCCCAGCGGGTCCGTGCGCGCCACCCATACGCCCTCGAAACGCAGGATGCCCCGCCGCTGCGGGGTCAATTCCACGGTGACATCCACCTCGCCGTTGGGGCGAATGACTGGCACCTGCGTCTCCCGCACGGTGGCCAGTGGTTTCCATTCCGGCAAGGGCTCGCGGCCCAGGCCATACCACTTCCCGCGGCGGTCCCGCGCCTGCATCGCCGCCGCAAACTCCGCGTAGTCCGGCCGCTGGTCCGCCAGGCGTTCACGCACGCGCAGGCCGGCTTCCGGCCGCGGCCGCAGATTGCGCAATACCAAAGTGTAGCGCACTGGCGTGCCGGCGGTGGCGTGACGGGGTAAATGCCGCTCCGCTTGCACCGGCGCGCGAAATCGCCACGCCCCCACCCAGGCCAGGACCAGCAACGCCACCAACAAACCCAGGGTTTGCTGGCTCAAGGCGCGATAGCTTTCGGTTTGAAAGCCGGTCAGCAGCGCCATCAACAACCCGCCCAGCACCGCCAGCCCGGCGGCGGTGAAGCGGCGCTCGCTCCACCCCCGCAAGCCCGTCACCAGACCATAGATGAGGTAAGTCAGCCGGTACATGCGTCAGCACACGGGAAAGGGAGGGTTAATGACCAATGACCCAAAATCCCAAATCCGAAGCTCGAAATCCGAATGGATTTAATCCAACCGCATGACCTTGAACAAGTCACGTCCCTTGAAACTTGAAACTTCAAGCTTGAAACTCCTTCTGTTGCCAGCCTGGTGCAAATCACGGCTCCGCCCCTTGTCACGCCGGCACCGGCACTTTCTTGAGCACTTCCTCAATCACGCCCGTGGCAGTTTGCCCCGCGAAACGCGCCTGGGGATCCATCACCAGCCGGTGCGCCAGCACGGCCACCGCCACTTCCCGCACCTGCTCCGGCGCCACAAAATCCAGCCCGTCCATCAATGCCAGCGCCTGCGCGGTTTTCATCAGCGCGAGCGAGCCCCGCGGGCTGGCGCCCAACTGCACTCCCGGCGCGTGGCGCGTCGCGTTCACCAGCTCCACCATGTACCGTTTCAGCTCATCGCTGACGCGCACCTGCCGGACCGCCTGCTGCACCTCCAGCACATCGGCGGTGGTGGCGCAGGGCCGCAAATCCTCAATGGGATGATGCTGCTGTTGCGCCGTCATGATGGCCACCTCCTCCTCCGGGCTGACGTAGCCCAGCTTGAACATCAGCGCGAAACGGTCCATCTGCGCCTCCGGCAGCGGGTAGGTGCCGCGAAACTCCACCGGGTTCTGCGTGGCCATCACAAAAAACATCGCGGGCAGTGGATGCCGCTGGCCTTCGGCGCTCACCTGCCCCTCCGCCATCGCCTCCAGCAGCGCCGATTGCGTGCGGGGCGACGCCCGGTTGATTTCATCCGCCAGCACGATGTTGGCAAACACCGGCCCCGGCACAAATCGAAATTCCTGCTCGCGCTGGTGATACACCGAGACGCCGAGGATGTCGGACGGCAGCAAATCCGGCGTGAACTGGATGCGTTTGAACTGCGCGTCCAGACTCAACGCCAGCGCCTTGGCCAGCGTTGTCTTGCCGGTGCCGGGATAATCCTCCAATAACACATGCCCGCCGCTGGCCAGCGCCGCCAGCAACTTCCGCGTGGCGGCGGATTGCCCGCGCATGACGCGGCTGATGTTGTCGGCAATTTTCCGGCAGGTGTGGCGCGCCTTTTCCCTTGGTGCGGGTTCAGCCATATATGGATGGTGTTTCTGATGCGAACTGCGCGCCCGGAGTTTGCCGCATCAAGCAAGGCCTTGCAAGCACAGCATGGCTCAACAGGCCTCCTGCCCACCCGGCGCTGGGTAACAGTTACTTTTGGCACACAATGCGATGGGGTAGAGGGAAAAAGGGTCAGAGCGCGTGAAAGGGGAAAACACCAACCACGAATGAACACGGATAGACACAAATTATTAACAGAAGGAAACGAAGGAAACGAAAAACGATAAGAGGCCCCTCACCTTGACCCTCTCCCACGGGGAGAGGGGAATGTTAATGGGCGTTGAGGGATTTCCGCCCGCTTTTGCTGGCTACAGGCCAAGATGAAGATGAGGGAAACGGCAGCCGCAGAAGAATAATTATTCATCCCTTGTCCTTGGCCTGCGAGTTTCAAGCCGAATACCGCCCCACGGGACGGGACGCCATACGTTATGGCTAATGCGAGATTGAGGTACGGATTGGTGCGTCCAGAGGCGTGTGTTTGACGACGGCAATTTTGCAATCACGGAGCCGGGAGGCTCCGTGAACCCGCAGGCGAGGACGCCTGCGCTACAATGGGGACGCGTGAGCTACTTGACGCCCAGTAAGACCTTCAACTCCCTGCGTCTTCGCGCCTTTGCTTCATTGCGATAATTAAAACACCAAACCCCCAGTGCCTCGTTCGATACCACTTTGCTCAACCTCGTCCCTGAGTTGGACGTCCGGTCTCGGGGAGCGCCTGCGCCTCGTCCCGCAAAGCGGGAGCGTCCCGCCGGAGTCAACTCCACCCCAGGCGTCTTTGTGGGCTTGCCCCGGTTTGATGGACACCTTGAGGAGGCGGTGCGCATGGGTTGTATTGAGTGGATTTGGCTCTCAAAGTGCCTAGGGGATGGGTAACCAACCGCGCTGTAGAGCCGCGTGCGGTTGTAATAAGTTTCAAAAGAGGCGAAGGCGTACGGCTGCGAGTCCGGCCTGCTCCCCGCAGGCCTATTCTTGTTTTACGATGCACCAAGCCGTGAGCTAGCTGAAACACGCAAGAAACCGAACCGCACCCTCCGACACCTCCCACTCCCCCCGTCTTCGCGCCTTCGCGCCTTTGCGTGAATTCAAACCAAACACCACACCCCGCCCACCTTGTTCTGCACCACCTTGCTCACCTGCTTCCAAGACTTGGACAACCGGTCTCGGGGAGCGCCTGCGTCCCGTCCCGCGAAGCGGGAGCGTCCCGCCGAAGTCAACTCCAACCCCGCTCTCGCCCTCTATTCCCACGCCCTAAATCAAGCCTTCATGCCTCCATCCCCTCGTCGCCGCCGTGGTCCACCAAACAGCGGCAGCGACTGCGGCTGAAGGGTCATCCTCCTCGTCGTCAGCCCGGTGACCGGCACGGCCAGCCCCAGCACCGGGCCTGCCTGTCGGCAGACAGGCCGCTCGCCTGAACCACCCCATTTACCCCGCGTCAAGCGCTATCGTCCACGACCACGCCCCAAAAACCGCGCCTTGTAACCTCCGCATGAAGGGCATCCAGGCGTTTACAGCTCATCGCCTCGTCAGGTGGCGTCCCGCAATGCAGCACCTTTGTCACCGGCCACAGTCTGGCAGCAGCCGTGGCGGGCCGACCTTCCTCTGGCGCAGCCTGAGTGCGGCTGTTTTCCTTAAACCGTTTGGTGGGGCACTGGTGGGGTTACTTGTTCGCCGCTGCGTTCCCTCCGAGCTTCTTGCGCGACAGCCGGAACTTCTCATTCAGGGATTGCGGCGGATTCGGCGCAATGCCCAATCGGCAGCATTGCGAACATCCTGGTCGGGGTCATTTCTGAGTTTCTCAAGATCCGGAATGGCTGACTGGGCGCTCGTGCCCAACTGTCCCAGCGTCTTTGCGCTGATGTAGCGTGTGCTTGAATTCGTGCTATCCAGGCGACGGATGAACTCGGCAACCACACTTTGAACAATCGCGTCGGTGCAATCAAAAGCCGCGTCCATTGGAAGCGTGTCAAGGGCGTTGAACAGTGCCGGAAGTTCCGCAAGAAGGTTCGTTCCCGCGTTTCTTGTTGCCATATGTCTTAGCACACCGGGGATTGCCTGGCGCGCCTCGTGGTTGGTATTGGTGAGCCCTCTGACCAACACACGAACCCCCGCTGGGCCAAGGTCGGAAAGAATCTCAGCAGCCGCTACAACCGCACCAGAATTAGTTGAGGCCATCAACTTGGTGAGTTCAGGGATTGCGGACGTGACACACGAACCCATGTATCTCAGCGCAGCTTCCGCCGCGATGGTCTGTTCCAAAGCTTGCTTTCGTTCTTCAACGCTATTGGGGTCGCTAGGGTCCGTCCGCGCGCTTACTGCATCACCCACTGTGAGTTGATCGAGCAGGTAGGGAATGACGTTCGTACCCGCTTGTTTGAATGCCTTGGTGGCCTCAATCCGCTGGCTAACATTCGTGGTTTTCTCAACCCATGTGCGCAGCCAGTAGCTCATCGGACGACCATTGACGACCGGACCGGATTCCTTCACCTTCTGCGCTGCAGCACAGGTGGCCGTCAGATGAGCGACTAGAAGGAAGAAGAACGTTTTCATTGGGGCACCCCCAGGGGAGTGAACGTCCCGTAATCCGGATTCCACTGCTTGTCCGGCTCATTGCAGTTGCCCCACCTTGGAAGACCTCCGGCTTCGCTTTTTCCCGGGTAAGGGTGGCGTTTGTAGAACTCGCCGAGACCCGATCCCTCGTAAGTGCCGTTGCCTTTCTTACCGTTGTAATAGCGGTATTCAAAGTAGTCGAAGACGATTTCCTTTTCAATCTTGCTTGGATTTGCGGTGAAGCAATGAATGAAGTTCTCATCCCAAAACGTCCCGCCTCCACGAGGCGGGTTGTTCGGATCCTGATCCCATCTGCGGTCCATGAAGCAAATCCAGCATCGGGGTGTCGGCTCCATGAACTGCAGAACCCTTTCTTTGCAGGCTGCGCAACTCGTCGCGCCATCGGGATCCATATCCGCGGGCTTCAGCCTCTTGTCGAGAAAGCTCTGCGCCAGCCCGAAGCGGCGCTTTAGTTCAACGAGGCCGTCGTTGACTTCCTTCTCTCTGCAACAAGAACAGTCGTAATTCTTGAAGATTTTTGATGGAGGCTTCGGGAAGGGCATCGGTGGCGGATATGAAGGAGGCGGTTCGCCAGGCTTGGGGTCTGGATACGGCCAACCAACAGCACCGTCGGCTTGCCCAAGCGCATCATAGCGGCGAATTGGATCATTCCGGACGAACCCGTAGAGATTCACACCGCCGTTCTCGTTGATGGGGTCTCTGGATGGCCATCTTCCAGTGTGGGGATTATAGTAGCGGTGGGCGTAGTAGTAGAGGCTGGTTTCCCAGTCAAAGTATTTGGTGGAGAAGAGGTGATTGAAGGTCTGGGCCAGGGGTCCAGTGGCGCGGAGGAGCTCGCCAAACGGGCCGTATTTGTATTGCGCAATCCATTGCTCTGTGGCCGCATGCGACGTGTGGAGGAATGACTTCCCCTCGGCGGGACGCCGAAGGGCACACGCCGGAGACGTGTGCTCCCCGAGATCAACAGCGCCCGCCAACCCTGTTTCATAATCCCTAGAAGCCAAACCCACCCCCTGCAACGTCCCCGACAAATCCACCCCCCACACGTGCGTGCGCACTTCGCCCCTTGTCCCATGCACTGCGGGACAACTCCTCTCCTCTACGATTGCCCACGCGCCTATGGCTTCACTCACCTGCATCTTGTGGCTGACCTCGAACCCAATATCCCCCAAAACACCCCTCCCTTCAAGCCTTCATTGCTCCCCCTCCCCAGTCTCCATGATCCAGGGCTGTGCAGCGGGCGCGGGTGGCCGACTTCCCCGGCACGGCCTGAGTGCCGCACGATCTTTCACACCTTTTGGCGGGACACCAACGCTATTTGGTGGTATGTGCGAACGGATTCGGGTTTGTCGTCCCTCTGAGGCAGTTGAACTGCACACCCTCGGGTGTGACCCGCATGATTAACGCAATACCCACCGAAGACGCCATGAAAATGCGAGAGGGAGATGCCGCGGCTGGTGGACCAGAGCCTTCACCTTTTGATCCGAACGCTTCGATGGCCATTGCCTCCAACTGTGCGAAGGGGGCATCGGCCACTAGACATTCAAAGCCTTTTGCGTCTTTCTTCATTGTCCAGCGTGCTTGGATTGCTGGGAGATTGTTAGTCTTTTGCAGTTTTCCCCCGTACTTTTGCACTTGTTCGACGAAGAAGATCGTAAAATTCCCCTTCCTCGCGGCTGCCTCACCACACCCGCAAAAGACTATTGTTGCAAGGAACAGGCTTGCCCATAGCCACCCGTTGAATATGTGCCTTGTAAGCTTCATGGAACCTCCGGCTCCTTTTCTTTGCATTTGACCTTGTTGCAAATCTTGCCGCAGTCCACTGTCGGCAGCTTGTTTGCTTTGGCCCACTTGTTGGCTTGCATGCATGTACACAAGCACATTCCATGAGGGTCGAGTTTTCCCTTTCCAATCGACAAGGCCAGATCGGCACACTCTTCGCATTTCTTTCTACATTCTTCCTCGGACTCCGGCACTGTAATCGGAGCACACATGCAATTACAGAATAGCTTCTTGTTGTAGGGATACAGTTCGGTGCATGAGCGCAGGTAGCCGGAGATGCTGTCATACCACAAGCCCAGCGGATCCAGTCGCGTGATCGGGTCGTTGCCAACGAACGCATAGAGGTTATGCCCCGAGTGCCCTTTCCAGCTTGGCCGTTGCAGCAGCGCAAACCCCGTATCTCCCAAAGGGTCTCTGTGTGGCCAACGGCCCTGGGCGGGGGAGTAGTAGCGGTGGCCGTAGTAGGAGAGGCTGTTTTCCCAGTCAAAGTATTTGGTGGAGAAGAGATGATTGAAGGTCTGGGCCAGGGGGCCGGTGGCGCGGAGAAGCTCGCCAAAAGGGTTGTATTCGTATTGCGACGCCCATTGGCCTGTGGCCGAACTTGGCTTTCGTGACACAGGCCTTATCCCGCTTTGCGGGACGAGACGCCGAAGGGCACACGCCGGAGGCGTGTGCTCCCCGAGACCAACAGCGCCCGCCAACCCTGTTTCATAATCCCTAGAAGCCAAACCCACCCCCTGCAACGTCCCCGACAAATCCGCCCCCCACACGTGCGTGCGCACCTCGCCCGTCACTTCTTCGACTTCGGCGATCATGTTCCATCCATCATATACATATTTCCACCGTCTTTGCAACTGCCACACCCCATTCACCCGGTTCGCCGATTTGACTCAAAAAAATGTTACCCTGGGAGGGTTTGGGGGCTGCTGGGGCAGCCCCTGTAAGCTCAAAATGGGTGTTACCGAACGATGAACACCCAAATGAGCGAAAACACCCGGCAAAAAGTGCTGGCCGGAGGCGGGAGCGCTACGGGCGGGCGGGCAAGGTCCACAAGAGCCAAATCATCACCGAACTGGTGGAGTTGTTTGGCTATCATCGCATGGCGGCGATTCGGGCGCTGCGCCTTCGGCGGGGGCCGGGCGCGTCCGGCTTGACTGTGCCGCCTGGGTTATGTGAGAAAAAAGCTCCTAAGAAACGGGCGCGAGGGAGGGCGGCGCGGCAACGTCCCCCCGGTTGCCTTTGTTCTCATTTTCTGGGGGCATCGGGGCAAAAATCCTTTTTGAGTTGAGTCGCCGGGGGCGGGCGCTGGACTATTTCTCCGCTGCCACTTCCACTTCGCCTATGTGGTAATAATTCTCCTTGTCTTTCAGTTTGTCCGCCAGCGGCAACAAGACATCCCGATTCCCCTCCGGCCACCACAGCTTTATTTTCAGGGCATGTTTGCCCGGCGCGAGTCCCTCGGACAGGGGCAGGAGATAGGTTTCGCGATAAGGCTCCCGGGCGCCGGGCAGCCAGCGGCGGTTGCCGGACCTGAGCCGAACCTCGAACGTCCGCTTGCCGTCCTGCTCCAAACGAACGCCCAGCAGATAATCGTGATAGGCCGGTGCCACGCCGCGGTTTTCCCAAAACACTTCCATCGCGGTATTTTCCTTCCGCAATAATTTGGCAGGCAGCACCACCCGATGCGGGAAATACCAGTAGCCGCACCGATTCAACAGCTCGCCCGTCAGCTCCCGATTGTCCGCCAGCCATTCGTGCGCGTAACCGTGGTAGCCTATGTAGGTGGCCCGCAGCAATCCCAGCGCACCCCGGAAATAATCCGGCCCGGTTTTTCCCTGGCCGTGCCGCGCCGCATTCGAGCCGGGCCGGGCGTCCCAATTGCCCTGTTTCTTGACGGCGCCATAATGCTCCAACTCCAGCACTGTGGGCACCTTTTGGAAAACGTCCGCAAAAAACTCCGGACTGCGCACGGTGAAGGTGGCGCTGTGGCTGACCAGGTAACCGTTCACCAGGATGCTGTCGTCGCGGTAACTCATGCCGTTGGTGACGACATATTGATGCAGGGCCTAGCGTTCCGCCGGGTCTTTGATGGCATACACCAAATCATCCGACACCACCAGCAAGGCGCGCTTGAAATAACGGCGATGCAGCTCCAAATGCTTCAGCCGCACGTCCAGGCCGCATTCCTTGTGGCTGCCAGCCCAGGAGTGGCCCTCGCCCCAATCCCCGATGCTCCCCACATCCACATACCGCAGCCACGGTTGTTGGTCATACCGTGCGGCAAATGCCCGCAGAAAATTCTCCAGTTTGGCCAGAAAAATCGGGTCCCCAAAGTCCGGCTCCCAGGGGCCGTCGGGGCCGACTTCCTTGCCATCCCAGTAATACCCGCCCCGTGCTCCGGCCTCCTTGACCCAGCGGGGCGTGGCGTATTGTTGCTCGGGGCGGTCAGTGCTGGTCTCCTTGCAACTGATGCGAAACGCAATGCCCAAGCCGTGGCGGGTCCACTTCTCAATCAGCCGGTCAATCACCTCCCACTGAAACCGGCCCTCCTCCGGCTCCAAATAAGCCCACGCCAGCCGGATGTACAAATGGTCCATGCCGGGAAAGGTGAGCAAATCCTGGTCATTGGTGACCTGGTACTTGTTGATGTGATTATCCGGATAATGGTGGTACCAGCCCTTGTGCGGATTGGCCAAAGGCTTGCGTTCATCCCAAAAAGGGCGCAGGTCAATCACCTGGGAATCCGCCGCCGTCACCCACCCTGCCACCGTGCACATCATCCAACCGTACCACCAGCGAGCCAGCCATTTAATCTTGGGGGCATGCATGGTTTCAATATGCGTCCCGCCCGCCGCCTGACAAGCTTGAATTAGATGGCATTATGCGCTTCCACGGCGGGCAAACTCCCCGTCCGGAATATCGCCGGTATCCTGCCTTCCCCGGCATTGATTGATATTGAGTGCCGCAAGGGGGAAGGGGCTTAATGGAAGACACTATGACGATGCATGGCAACCTCCTCCGCCTGCCTATGCTGGCAGTCTTTCTTTGCGCCCGCCTCGCCGCCGCCGCGGATGGCCTGCCGCTCACGGCGCCGGACTATGAACAATTCACCCCCGCCGCCGCGGCGCGCATGAGTGAAGCGGCGCGCACCAACCTGTCGCCCGTGTACCCGGCGCTGGCCGAGTATCTGGTGGAGCGTTTCCAGCTCGCCCACCGGGCCGGGGTGGGGGTGGACGTGGGCGGCGGCCCCGGTTCGCTGACCCTCGAATTAAGCCGGCGCACGCCGCGCTTTTACTGGATTAACACCGATATCAACACCTTCCACGCGACGGCCTTTTTCGCGCGCGCTCTCACCCTGGATTGTGCCGGGCGGGTAGGCATGATTTTTGCCGATGCTCATCACCTGCCTTTCCGCAACGATTACGCGGATTTTGTGGTGTCCCGCGGCTCCATTCCCTTTTGGGCCGAGCCTAAAACGGCGCTGGCGGAGATTTACCGCGTGCTCAAGCCGGGCGGCCAGGCGTTCATCGGCCGCGGCTTTTCTCCCAACCTGCCCCTGGACGTCGCCCGGCGTGTGCGTGAAAACCAGGGCAGCGGTGTCCCCCGCTATGACGTGGCGGAGACCATGAAGTCATGGCAGCGCCTGATGTTAGAGCTGGGCATCAAGGACTTCGAAATCATCCATCCGCGCGAAGACCAACGGGAAGTCAATTACGGCGTGTGGTTGCGATTTTCCAAGCCCTCCACCCACTCCCCCTAATCCCCACACGGCCACAGACCGCGTCATCCCCTGACCGGCCCGCAACTCACCGCAACGCAACAAGGCCGCCAGCTTGCCTGCCCGCTCAGCGTTTCCCTTCCATTGCCCTCCGGGCAGGGCGGAGTAATCGCCAAAACTTGACCCGCTGGGTAGCTTGAATGCCCGCGGGCTTAATGGCATATTATTATCTGAACTTTCCATAACTTCAGTTCACCTTATACGCAGCTATGAAAACCACGCGTTTCCTGGCGGCATTGGGTGTAGTGGCCCTCACGGTTCCGGCCTCGGCGCAAATATCCCCGGGCACCGCTCCGGCCTGGCATTACACGCTGCTCGGGCCTTCCACGTTGACGGTGGATTGTCCGGTGTGCGGCCGGCCGAGCATTCCAGAGCCCTTGCGGGGTGGCTTTGAGATGCGCCTGCTCTCCAGCAACCTGCAGAGCCAGGTATGGCTGGTGGACAAGCTCGCCTTCTACGTCGGAGACCCGGCCCAGCCCAGCCGCCTGCTCACGGGCAGCGGCCAATGGCGGTGGCAAACCATCCCCGGCGAGCCGGCCAAGCAGGAGATGTTTCTGGAGCTGCAGGTGACCGTAAGGGGGGTCATCACCAACCTGCCGCTTGACTTCACCCATGACTATACCCAACTGCCCCAGCCGTTTCCGTTGCTCAAGGTGGCGCTGAGTGATACCCGCGGCAGCAATTTCGAGGTGTATCGCCTGGATTTACTGGCCGCCCCGGCGCGGGAAATCTGGTTTTCCACCCGCCACAATTTCACGGGCGGCCTCGGCATCAACGGCAAGCGCGGCGACCTGCTGTCCGCCCAGGGGCGCGTCGTGCGGCGGCTGGACGATCTGATCGGGAGGCTGGGCTTGATGCCGGGATTTTATGCGTACAACGTGGATGCCCTGGATTTGGGGCCACGCGGCGACCTTCAATTTTCCCTGGACGAGGACATCTTCAGCGAAACAATGGGTCCGCTTTACCACGGCGACCTGCTCTCGCACCAGGGGCAGGTGGTGAGAAATTTCAGCCAATGGCTGGCGCCCTTCACCCCCATGCCTCCCACGCCCAATGTGGGGCTGGATGCCGTGGCGCGCCTGCCGCAGGGCGGGCGGGTGTTTTCTGTGCGCGACGGCTTTTTCTCCCAGGCGCTGGGCAGGTTCATCCGCCCGGGGGATTTGCTGACCGAGGAAGGACAGATTTATCGCACGGCCGAACAATTATTGACGCGCTTCAAGACGCGTGAGCCGGCCGAGGCGGGTTTGGATGCCGTGTACGTATGGCCGCATGGCGAGATTTGGTTTTCCACCGAGCGCGGTTTTCAGGACGATGTGCTGGGCCCCATTCAAGAAGGGGACTTGCTCAGTTCCGTGGGCTATGTGGTATTCCGCAATCTGGATTTGCTCAACCCCTTCCAGCCGCTGGAAGACCTGGCCGATTTTGGCCTGGACGCCCTGCACGTGGTGACCGATTGCCGCGCCCCGCCCGCCGTACCGCCCCGCGTGGTGAACATCCAGTTCAACCGGGTCAACGGCTTGTTGTCATTCCAATGGGACGGCGACGGACAGGTGTTTCAACTGGAGTGGGCGCCCACCCCCTTGGGGCCGTGGCAGCCGGTCCGGCCACCCGAACCTGACGCCATCACCATCCTTTCGCTGCCCGCCCCGGCGCCTGCCATGCAGTTTTTCCGCGTGCGCCAGTGGTAAAGCCTGGGCGGCAGAAAGAGAGATTCCCATTCAACGCGGGTGTTTTTATCCCCCCTTCCCTCCCGGCGGGGAGAACAGATGCTGGCCCTGCGGTGCTGTAAAAAAGATTGGCCGTGGCGGGAGCCTTAGAATAAGGTAGGCCTCAACACCGTCAAAAAGTGCAACAGCGCTATTGTGCCTGAAACCATGAGTACCATGACCATGAATATGCCAAAAACCACACGCAGGAATTTTTTGAAAACCAGCGCCACCGCCGCCGGCGTGGTGCTTGCCGCCGGTGTGCCGCGCCCCGGTTATACCGCGGAGGATAACACCATTCGCATCGCCCTCATTGGCTGTGGCGGCCGCGGCACGGGCGCCGCGCAAAACGCCTTGAACACCAAACTGGGCCCCACCCGGTTGGTGGCCCTGGCCGATGTATTCGAGAATCGCCTGCGCAGCAGCTACGGCGAGTTGAGCCGCCGATTCGCCGACCAGGTGGATGTGCCCGCCGAACGCCAATTCACCGGCTTTGACGCCTACCAAAAGGCCATGGACTGCCTGCGCCCCGGCGATGTGGCCATCTTTGCCACACCGCCCGCTTTTCGGTGGGTCCATTTCCAATACGCCATCCAGAAAGGCCTCAATGTTTTCATGGAAAAGCCCGTCACCGTGGATGGCCCGACCAGCAAGCGGATGCTGCAACTGGCCGAGCAGGCCAGCGCCAAGGGCCTCAAGGTGGGCGTGGGCCTCATGTCCCGCCACAGCCGCGAGCTGCAGGAATTGCAAAAACGCGTGAGCGACGGCCAGTTGGGGGACATCATCCTGATGCGCGGATATCGCATGCACGGGCCGGTGGGATTCTTCGCCTCCCTGCCCAAGCCGCCCAACATCAGCCATCTGCGCTATCAGGTGCAGCGATTCCACAGCTTCCTCTGGGCCAGCGGCGGCAACTTCAGCGACTTCTACATCCACATCATTGACCATCTGTCCTGGATGAAGAATGCCTGGCCGGTGCGGGCGCAGGGCCTGGGCGGGCGTCACTACCGGCAAAGCCCGGAAGGGCAGACGTATGTGGACCAGAACTTCGATACTTACTCGGTGGAATACACCTTTGCGGATGGCACGAAGTTCTACTTTGATGGCCGTTGCATGACCGGCTGCCGGGACCAGTACAACAGCTTCCTGCATGGCACCAAAGGCATGGCCATCGCCTCGCGCAACGGCGACTGCGGCGGGCCGTCGGCCATTTACAGCACCCAAAACCCGAGCCGCGCCAGCCAGGTGTGGGTCTCCAAGGCGCCGCCGGGCGAAGGGGACCCCTACCAGAACGAATGGAATGATTTGATGGCCGCCATTCGCAACAACCAGCCTTATAACGAGGCCAAGTACGGCATCGAAGCCAGCCTCGTCACCAGCATGGGCCGCATGGCCGCCCATACCGGCCAGGAGATTACTTACGAGGAAATCCTCAATGGCGACCACGAGTTTGCCCCCGGCCTGGACAAGTTGACCGAGGATACCCCCGCGCCCCTGCAGGCCGATGCCCAGGGACGTTACCCCGTGCCTGAGCCGGGACGCAAGGGCAAGCGGGAGTATTGATGCAACCCTTGGAATGACACCGGGCGCCGGACGACACCGGCGCCCTTTTTATTTTCAGACAGAACGCGCCGGGGAATTCACGGCAGTCACTCGGGCCTCTGGGAATGGACCCTTCCCATGGCCAGCGCCCATGGCCCCTGAGGCCGTTGCGACCGCCTCATTTCAACGCTGCTTCAATGGCTTGCGTCACTTTCTCGCCGTCGGGTTCATCGCCCGATTCAAACCGCGCCAGAATCTTCCCGTCGCGCCCAATCAGAAATTTATTGAAATTCCACTTGATGGGGCCGGGAAAAGGGGACGTCTTGCCGGTCAGCCAGGCATAAAGCGGATGCTGGGCCGGGCCGGGTTTGACCTGGATTTTGTCAAACATGGGGAAAGTCACGTCAAACTTGGTGGAGCAGAATTGCTTGATTTCCGCCGGTGTGCCCGGCTCCTGGCCGCCAAAATCGTTGCTGGGAAAGCCCAGCACCACCAGGCCGCGGTCCTTGTATTTGCGATAAGTGGCTTCCAGGGGCTTGTACTGGCGGGTGTAGCCGCAGCGGGAGGCCACATTCACGATGAGCAGCACCTTGCCCGCATACGGCTTCAGGCTGGTTTCCTTGCCGTCAATGTCCTTCAAGGGAATATCGTAAAGCGACGCCGCATGGGAAAGACTGGCGCTCATGAGCATGCACAGCAACAAGGTTGGCCACGTTTTCATCGTTTCAAACTAGCCCGGATTCGCCCGCCGTCAAATGGCCTCTCCCGGCCGGGAGGCGGCCGCGGTTGAAGCTAGCGCAAGGAGGCCATGACGCGGGCCATCGCCACCGCCGTGTGGGCGGCCTCGGCGCCGCGGTTGTGCTCGGGGGCAAGGCAACGCTTGTCGGCCTGGGCGGTGTTTTCGAGCAGCAACACCTCGTGAATGACGGGCACGCCGGTCTGCACGGCAATGTCGCCCAGCAGCCGGCTGACCGTATCCCCAATCTGTTGGGCATGGACAGTCTCACCGCGGAGAATCAGCCCCAGGCAAATGACGGCGGCATACGGCGGTTGCTGGCGGGCCAGCGCGGCCGCCACCACCGGAATCTCAAAAGCGCCCGGCACGCGCACCACGCGCACCTGCGCGGCTCCGGCCTCCTTCAACACGCGGCGCGCGGCGCGCAACATGGAGTTGACATAGCGCCCGTTGTATTCACTGGCCACAATGGCAAAGCGGCCGCCACGGGCGGAGGTTTGGGTTGCAGCAACACGTTGCAGCATAAAAACAAAGAGCGGTTAGAGCAGATGCCCCAATTTTTCGCGTTTGGTCTTGAGGTATTTCAGGTTATGCGGGTTGGGTTTGATGCGGATGGGCACCTGCTCCACGATTTGCAGGCCGTAGCCCTGCAGGCCGACGACTTTCTTGGGGTTGTTGGTGAGCAGCCGGATGGTTTTAATGCCCAGGTCGCAGAGGATTTGCGCCCCCAGGCCGTACTCGCGCAAATCGGTGGGATAGCCCAATTTCAAGTTGGCCTCGACGGTATCCAGCCCTTGCTCCTGCAATTTGTAGGCGCGGATTTTGGCCGGCAGCCCAATGCCGCGCCCCTCCTGCCGCATGTAAAGAATGATGCCACAGCCCTCCTCGGCAATAAGGCGCATGGCCTGGTGAAGCTGCGGGCCGCAATCACAGCGCCGCGAGCCGAACACATCGCCCGTGAGGCATTCACTGTGCACCCGCACCAGCACGTTGCTGCGCCCCGCCACGTCCCCCTTGACCAGCGCCACGTGATGCTGCCCGTCCAGGCGGGAGCGGTAGAGATACAGGTCAAAATCGCCGTAATCGGTGGGCAACTTCACCATCTCCACGCGCTCCACCAGCTTTTCCCGCATGCGGCGGTATTGAATCAAGTCCGTGATGGAGCAGATGCGCAATTGGTGGCGGCGGGCAAAACGGAGAAGCCGCGGCAGGCGCATCATGCTGCCGTCATCGTCCATGATTTCGCAGATGACCCCGCAGGGGCGGCAGCCCGCCAGCCGGCACAGGTCCACGGCGGCCTCGGTGTGGCCGGCGCGCTGCAGGACCCCGCCGGGCTTGGCGCGCAGGGGAAAGATGTGGCCGGGCTGGACAAGGTCTGAGGCCGTTGCCGTCGGATCAGCCATAACCTCGATGGTCCGGGCCCGGTCGGCGGCGCTAATGCCCGTGGTGATGCCCCGGGCGGCGTCCACGCTCACTTGGAAGTCCGTTTTGAAGGAATCACGGTTTTGCACCACCATCTGCTCGATACCCAGTTGTTTGAGCCGTTCGCTGGTGGTGGGCACGCAGATGAGGCCGCGCCCGTATTTGGCCATGAAATTGACCGCCTGCGGCGTGACTTTTTCCGCCACCATGACCAGGTCGCCTTCATTTTCCCGGTCTTCATCGTCCACCACAATGACCATGCGTCCGCGCCGGAGGTCCTCCAGCACGTCCTCGATGTCATCAAAAATCCGCTTTTGTTTCATAGCCCGGCCTACTATACGCAGCCAGCGTGGGGGAAACAGGAAAAAAGGCAATGGGCCAGGCGTGCGGCGGAGGCCGTCAGGCCACCACCGCAGGGGCAGCGGGGAAGGCTCAAGCCGGCGGCCCGGGCGGTGTTTCCGCGGCTTTGGCGGCGGGCTGGCCATTGGTTTGCAGGGAGAGGATGAACAAAATCAGCACGCCAATGCAAATGGCGCTGTCGGCCAGGTTGAACGCCGGGAATCCCAGTTCCTCGCCGCTGCGGCGGTAAAGGTGAAAGTACAGAAAATCCACCACATGCCCGTGGGCAAACCGGTCAATGATATTGCCAATGATGCCGCCCAACACCATCCCCATCGCGTAATCCCCCAGGCGGGTGCCCGTGTCAAAATGGCGGCGGCCGGCCAACAGAATCAGCAGCGCCACCAGGGACACGATGGCCAGCAGGGCGTTGTTGTCCCGAAACAGGCTCCAGGCGGCGCCGGTGTTGCCCCAGTGCACCAGTTTGAAAAAGCCGTCGAGCACCACCTGCTCCTGCTGGAAATCCAGAAACCGCACCACGGCCAGTTTGGTCAACTGGTCCAGCGCCAGCGCGGCCACCGCCGCCACGGCGGTGCGGCCATTGGAGGTTTGTGTCAACATGCGGTCGCCAACGGGCCGGAGATTTACCCCGCCAGCACGAAAATACCAAGCGGGATTTTGCGGGCTGGCCTGGCCCGTCCAAACCGGGGGGTTAACACCGCCGCGCCCGAAGGAGGGCCGCGGCGCCCACCAGGCCGGCGGACAACAAAACGATGGTGGCGCCGGTGGGTAAATCGGTAAGGGCGGAAAGGATGAAACCCGCCAGGCCGCTGAAGGCGCCCAGCCCGGCCGCCACCGTCAGGGTGCGGTTGCCGCCGCGCACCCACAAGAAGGCCGCTGCCGCCGGGTTGGTCATCAGGCTGAAAATCATCAGGCCGCCCACGGTTTGGAAATTCACCGTGAGCACCAGCGCGGTAAGCACCAGAAAAATCGTCCATACGAGGGTCACGTGGATGCCCGCGGCGGCTGCCTCAGTGCGGGAAAACAGAATGGCGCGCATTTCCTTGGCGGTCAGCGCCAGAAATGAAAACAGGAGCACCGCCACCCCCGCCATGAGCCAGACATCCGGCCAGCGGCAATAATTCAAGCTGCCCCACAGCAGGGCGCGCACATCGTGGTCACTTTTGCCCAACACGGGAAACAAACCCAGTCCCAGAAACGCCAGCCCCATGGAGCCGGTGAACAGAAGATTCATGACGGTGTTGTTGTCCGTGCGCAGACGCTCCGGCTGCGCCAGCCCCAGCGCCAGAGCCGAGATTACCGCGCCTCCCAGCGCGGGCAGGAGCATCCAGGGACCGCTGAGGCCGGCCAGCGCTCCAAAGACGGCCCCGGCCAGGGCGGCATGGGAAACACACACGCCCAGGAAGGGGATGCGCATGCCCACAATGTACACCCCCAAGGCCCCGCTCGAGGCCCCCGCCAGGGCGCCTCCGAGCATGACCGGCGCCCACAATCCCAGGTCCAGCACGGCCAGCATCATGGCGCACCTCCCGGCACCACGACATGCCGCCCGTCCTTGTGCCAGAGGGCCAGACCCTCACCGTAGAGCGCGCGCAGGCGCGCCGGCGTGAACACCTGCTCCACCGGCCCCTCGGCCAGGGGCCGGCCCTCCTGCAGCAGCAGGACGCGGCGGCAGGCCGGCGGCAGCACTTCCAGCTCGTGACAAACCAAAATCAGGGTCTGGCCGGTTTCGGCATGGAGTTGTTGGAGAAGCTGGACCCACTGCTCGCGCCAGCCCAAATCAAGGTGCGCGGTGGGCTCGTCCAGCAAAAGCAAGGCCGGCTCCTGCGCCAGGGCGCGCGCCAGCAACACTTTGCGCTGCTCGCCGCCCGATAACTCATGAAAGGCCCGATGGCGGTGCTGGTGCAAACCCAGGCGCGCCAGCCACTCGTCCACCTTTTGCCAGTCTGCCGGCGTCAACCGGCGCAACAAACCCGCGGCGGCCGTGCGCCCGATGGCGGCCACTTCGCGCACGGTCAGGGGCATGTCCCCCGTTACCGGTGGGAGTTGAGGGACGTAACCGATTTTCTGCCGAAGCTGTGCCAGGGCGCGCCAGGCCAGTTTGTGGACGTCCTGACCCAGCAGCCGGACGCAGCCGCTGGCCATGGGTTGCAGACCCAGCAAGACCCGCAGCAAAGTGGTCTTGCCCGCGCCATTGGGTCCCATGAGCGCCACAAAGGCCCCGGCCTCCACCTGCCAGTGCGGCAGCTCCAGCACGTCACGTCCGCGCACCGTGACCCGCAGGTCCTGCACTTCAATCGCCGGCGCGTTCATCGGGAGGTTTGCAGCAGCCGTCGCACATTGTCCTGCAATAACGCGTCAAAGTCTGGTCCCGCTTCGGACGGCAGCGGAAAATTACCCAAGACCACCACTTGGGCGTCCAGTGCTTCGGCGATGAAATCCGCGGCCTTGCGGCCTTCGGGGAGGTTGGCAATGACCAGCCGTGCCCCGGCGGCACGGCCCTCCTTCACGGCCTTTTCCAGTTCGCTGGGCCGGGCGATGTCCGCCCCCGTGAAATCGGCCACCACCCGCAAACCCAGCCATTCGCAGAAGTCGCGCTGGCGCTTGCTGGCGATGACAGGAACCCCGGCCAGCGCAGCTTCGCGCACCTGGTTGTGCAAGGTGTGCTCGAGCGTCTGCATGCGTTTTTGGATGGCGGCAAATTGGGACTGATAGGCCTCGGGCGGGCGCTGCTGCCAGCGGGCCAGGTGCGGGAGGATTTGCTCGCATACCGCCAGGTAAGTGGCGGGAACACACATGCCCCCGCGCACACTGACGATGCCCACCACCGGGCCGTTGGCTGAGCCAGCCTCCACCTGGTCATCCAGGGCGTTTTGGAAATCAAACCGCAACAACAACCGGCATTGCCGCAACGCTGCGGCCTGGCTGGGGCGGATGTCAAAGTGCCCGGGACACGTCCCCGGTTCGGCAAGCCGCAGCATGGGCACAGGTTGCTGGAGCAGGTCGCGCACGGCCGCCTCCAAATAAGAAGAACCACACGCCAGCTCCGGCGATGCAGTGCGCGAGCCGCAGGCCGCAACCCACAGCAACGTTATCACCCACCAGGCCGGCGCCCAGCTCCTTCGCCCCGCTGTCCCTCGATTCATGGCGTTTTATACTGAGTTCCATCCCGGGCTGCCATCCGGGCAATGACTCCGCCATCACCCGGTTTGCGGTACCACGTGCGCGCGGCCATGGGAGCGCGGGAATCCCTGCTTTTCGGGCTGTCAGGCCGCGGCCCCAGACTCCAAATCACCCAGCGCACGGGGCTGTTGGCCGGCGAGCTGTAATACCTGCCGGTGGCGCTGAGACCATGGGGAAAATCATCAGGCGCCCAGAGGCGATAATCCACATCCGGAGTGTCATTCATCAGGCTGGGACCGGGGGCGGCGTATTTGTAGGTGTGACCGGGGTTGAACGGGTCCTCCATGTAGGCCGCCATGCCGGGTTGATTGCCGCGCGGCAGGTAGCCCTGCTCGGCCAGTTCCACCGGAAACTGGCAATAATGCATGGCCAGGTCCGAATTGCAGTTGACACGCACCGGCGGCAGGCGGCCCTCATGGTCCTGGCTGTACATCTCCAGGGCCAATCCCACCCCGTATAATTCGCCATGCACCCTGGTCACTCTGGCCTTTTCCTTGGCCCGGCTGAGGGAGGGCAGCAGCAGGGACGCCAGCACGGCAACAATCGCAATGACCACCAGCAGCTCCACCAGCGTAAAGCCGCAGCGGCCCCCCCAAGGTTGCCGGCCACGTGACCCGCCGATGGAAAACTGCCCGCGCATCGTATTACGAATTAAAGCTAAAGTAATAACACCAGCCGGATTTGTCAACGCTCCTTTGTCCGACCAGAAAACTCCGCTCGCGCGGCAAGAGTCTCTCTGGCCAAGCCTTCCCCCCGGCTCTTTCCCAGGGCATGGTCCAAGAGCCGGGCATTTTTCAGCCGTCAGAAATCAGGGAATGGCCGGGCCTGGCAGGCGGGCGCCCGAATCAACGCATTTTGGCAAAACTCTTCTGCAGGATTTGCCACGAAGCCAGCCCCGCCAGCGGTTTGCGGGCCTGTTCAATCAGACGCTGCTCCACCTCCCATTTGGTGGGCCGGCGCACCTGGTAGAAGATGCCAAAATACCCGGGGAATGGCTCATCGGCCAGTTGGTAGGCGGCGACTTCGCTGGTGACATCGTGGTCGGCCGGCACCGTCCTGAACATGCCGCCCTTGCGAGGGTTGGAGGCGTCAAAGGCGCCCTCGTAAAACTCCACACATTCGCTCAGGCATTGGATGAAGCTGAAGCCCTGGTGGTCCAGGGCGGCTTCCATCATTTGCAGCATGTGATTGGGATTGGTGTGGGTGGTGCGGGCCACAAAGGTGGCCCCGGCGGCCAGCGCCTGTTTGAGGGGGTTGATGGGCCGGTCCACCACGCCCGTCACGTCCGTTTTGCTGCGATAACCGATGGGCGAGGTGGGCGAAGTTTGCTTCTTGGTCAGGCCATAGACCTGATTGTCCATGACCACCATGGTCATTTTCACATTTTTGCGCGCCGTGTGAGTAAAATGGTTGCCGCCGATGGACAGGGCATCGCCGTCGCCGCTGAACACAAACACATGCAAATCCGGCCGTGTGAGCGCCACGCCGGTGGCAAAGGGCAAAGTGCGCCCGTGAATGAAATGCGCGCCGTGCGCCTGCACGAAATAGGGAAAACGGCTGGAGCAGCCGATGCCCGAAATGGTGGTGATTTTTTCGTGCTCCAGTTGCCGCTTCTCCAGCAGCTTCAAGAAAATGGCCAGCACCGAGAAATCCCCGCAGCCGGGGCACCAGGTGGGATGATCCGCCACGAGGTCTTTTTTGGTGAGCGGTTTGCGCCCCTGCGGGGCCGGGGTCACCGCAAAGGCAGCCATCTTTTCCTGGGCAACAGTTGGGCTTTCACTCATAAGCGTGTCCAAGGCAAAGCGATTTCAGTTTCAAGCAGCGCCGGTTTTGGCCTCCGCGCGCCATTGGGCGAGGCGGGCCATGGCGCCTTCGTAAATCTCGCGGACCTTGAAGGTCAGACCATCGGTTTTATTGAGGCCTTGAATGTGACTCAAGCAATAGCGCGCGCGCAACAGCATGGCCAACTGGCCAAAGCCGTAAATGCCCTCATCATTCATCTCCACCACCAGCACATGGCGGAAACGCGTGAGGATTTCCGGCAACCCGGGCGGGAGGGGATTAAGGTAGCGCAAGTGCAATGCGGAGATGATTTCCCCGTGGGCGCGGGCGATGTCCACCGCCTCGCGGATGGGCCCCTGCGTGGACCCCCAGCCCACCAGCAACAACTCACCTTCCGGCGGACCATACACTTCCGGCGTGGGAAGGGTGGCGGCCAGCGCCTGAATTTTTTTGCGGCGCTTGGCAGTCATGGCCATGTGGTACTTGGGCGAGCCGCTGGGGTGCCCCATCTCATCATGCTCCAATCCCGCCGCCACGGGGTATTTGCCATTGAGCACCGGCGTCCCGGGGGGGATGTGACGGGAGATGCCGTCGGGCGCGTTCAAATCATACGGCTTGTGCTCCGGCACCGGGGTCAAATCAATGGGCAATTCCTGGCAGATTTTTTCGAGGTCGGGCTCCTCAAAGGCCTCGATGCGGGTGGCAATCGCCTGGTCACTCAGCACCGTCACCACCGTGTTGTACTTGCGCGCCAGATTCACCGCTTCAATGGCCGTGTAAAAGCAATCCTCCACATTGGCCGGCGCCAGAACAATCCGCGGCGCATCCCCATGCGTGCCAAAACAGGCGATGTGCAAATCGCTTTGCTCCACTTGCGTGGGCAGGCCGGTGGACGGCCCTCCGCGCTGGACATCCACCACCACCACGGGCACTTCCGCCATCACGCCCCACCCAATGGCCTCCGACTTCAACGAAAGCCCCGGCCCGCTGGTGCCGGTCACCGCCACCCGCCCGGCATAGCCCGCGCCCAGCGCCATGCACATGGAGGCGATTTCATCTTCGCATTGCACGAAAATGCCGCCGTATTTGGGCAGTTCACGCCGCAGCAGTTCCATGGTGTCCGACCAGGGCGTGATGGGATAGGCGGCGCCAAAGCGAACACCGGCGGCCAGAAAACCATACGCCAACGCCTCATTGCCATTCATCACCACCTGCGGCCGGCGGTGGGGCGTGCCCGGCTGGAAACGGTACAACTCGCGGGCTTTGTCCAGCGAGTAACCATAACCGGCGTGAAAAGCCGTCAGGGCATTGGTGAGCACAGTGGGGTCCTTGCCGGTGAAACGCTCGGTGATCAGCTCCTCCAGCCGCGGCACATCCAGATCATACAACCGCGCCAGCAAACCCAGCGCGTAAATGTTCTTGCCCTTGTCCTTGGCGGTGCCGCCAATCGCCTCCACCGTCAGCGTGGAAATCGGCACGCCCACATGCCGCCAGCGCGCCGTCCACTCCGGCTTTGGCTCCACGTTGTCCGAATCGTACAACACCATCCCATCCGCCTTCAGGAAGTGGATGTGGTTCTCGTAGGAATGTTGATAGAAGGCGAGCAACAAATCGGCTTCATCCCCCGCGCTCAACACTTCCCCCGACCCAATCCGCACCTGGAAAATGGAAGGTCCGCCGGAAATGGTGGAGGGAATGGTCATGAACGTCATGACCTCTTTTTCAGTCCGCCCCGCCAGGCGCGCCAGAAAACCGCCCAGGGCCTGAATGCCATCCTGTGAATTGCCGGCAATGCGTATGACCGCTTGCGAAATATCCACCCGCTGGGAAGGGGCGGCGGGCGCCGGGTTGGCCGCTTGTTCTGTCTCCGCGCTCATGCAATCGTGTCTTTCTGATGACAAACCAGCCGGGGCGCGAGCCACCGGCTGGCTGCGATGTCAGTGGAAATCAAGCTACCATTGCGGGAGGGACTGTCAATGTTTATGCACTATATAAGATAGTGTAATATAACTTGTTTTTGTATCAGTACAACTCAAGCATGCCTTCCCCCCTTATTCACCCGTCAGTTTCCCGCCGCCACGACTGAGCTTCCGGATACCACCCCCTTTACGGGTCTGGCAGCCGGCCAAACGCCTTACTGCTGCACTACGCGATAAAAGCGCATGGGGCCCGCAGGCTGGATGGAATGGCGCAGGAGGCCGTCCAGATTCAGGTAATTGGTCACGGTGACCCAATCCCGCAGATTGGTGGAGGTTTGCAATTGGAAGTACAATCCTTGCTCGCCCACAAATTCAAACACCCAGCCGCCGCTGCGCGAGGGGGCCAGCCAGCGCGGACTGGCATCCGGTTTGAGGCTGAGGCGGATGTTGCCATAAGCGCCGTCAAACCCGTCCACGGCAATGTGGTAAAACGTGTTGCTTTGCGCCAGGAAAGTCAGCCAACTGCCGCGCTGCTGGGCCTGGGCATCGTCATTAGCTCCCACCAGGGTCAATTGATTCAGCGCCGTGCCGGTGTACACGGCCAGCACGGTGTCAAAATCGCTGCCCACGGTGGAGACGGTGAAGCGCCCCGTGGCGGGGGCCCGCCAGGTCCACCACAACGAAGCGCCGCCGGTATTGCCGGCGTGTGGTGGCTCGCCAAATTCCTGGGTGGCGCCCAGGTTGGACATGGTGACGACATTGGACACCCCCACCAGCAAGGCGCGCTGGCTGAAATTGTCATTGGGGGGACGCACCAGGGCGCGGTTGACCTGGACAACGGCAGGCACGCTCAGGACGTTGCCATAAAGGTTGCTCACGGACACCTGATAATTGCCGGCCTGGCTCAGGGTAATGCTGGCCAGGGTCAAGGAAGCGTTGGTGGCGCCGGGGATGACTGCGCCGTCACGATGCCATTGGTAAAACAGCGGCGCTGTGCCAGACGCTTGAACCTGCAACAGCACAGTGGCGCCCTCGGTCACCGCCACGCTTTGCGGCTGGGTAAAAATGGCCGGGGGCTGGCCGGGCGTGAGGATGTCAATGCGGTAATCATCAAAAAGAAGGTAATTGTTGCCGGCGTAGGGCGGAGCAGCCCAGTACCAGACGGAATCAATTTCCCCCAAGTCCATCGGCAGCGGATTGTTGCTGGCGTTGATGGGCGCGCCCTCCACCAGCGTGATACCGCCCAAAGAAGCTTCCCACGAGTTGCGGTTGAAATCCATGAGCAGCGAGAACTCGTATTCCACATTATTGTTCATGGTGAGCGGGGTTATCTCTGGCGGCAGCCCATTGTTGAGACGGTAGTAAAGGCCCAGCGGGGCTTCATCATTGTGAAAACGCACCTCAAAAAGAAAGTCGCCTGCGCGGTTGTACACCGCCCAGGCGAAATAATCATACTCGTCATTGGTGGAGTCCACCAGCCGGATGCGGGTGGAAAAGCGCACCAGTTGATTGGTGGCCGGGAGGTAATTGACCGGCCGCCAGGCGTAGTGACTGTCGTAGAGAGTGGAGTTCGTGGGAGCATATCCGATGTACGCTGTTTGCTCGCCGCCTGAGCCTGCGCTTATCACCTGGACCGCCTGGGTCGCCCCCAGAATGACCCAGCCATTCTGGCCCTGCAGGCTCCTGCCGGCGGTGAAACCACTGCTCACGTTAAAATCGGTCGCATACAAAGTCGTGGCGCTGATTTGCTGGGCGATGTTGAGTTGAATCTCGCCCGAGGCGGCGTCGAAGCCATCCACCGCAATGTGATACACGGTGTTGGAGACCGCCCAAAAATAAACCTCGCTCCAATATGGCGTGGGGGGCATGGCAGTCAGCCCATCATCATTGGCCTGGACGGCTTTCAACGCGCTGAGCGTGCTGCCGGTGTACACAGCCAGAAGAGTATCGAAACTGCTGCCCTGGGTGGTAATCCGCACGTAGCCACTGCGCGGGGCCTGCCAGGACCACCAGACGGAGCGATTGGCAGGATAGCCATTATGATTCGGCTCGCCGGTTTCCGTCGTGGCGCCCACGCTGGTGCCGGTGGCGGCGGCCACGGCGCCGGTCAAGAGAATGCGTTGCGCAAAATCATCATTGGGCGGGCGCATTCCCAGGTACTGTAACTGCAACTGGATGTTGCCTTCCGCGATTTCGCCGTTGGCATTGCGGTAACCATCCACGGCAATGTAATAAGTTTGGCCTGCCACGACGTTCAACGTCACATAGCTTTGCACGCCGCCGGATGGGTCATCATCATTGGCGGCCACGGAGGTCAGGCTGGCCAGGCTGCTGCCGGTATAAACCGCCAACAGCGTGTCGAAATTGCTGTTGCGCGTGTGAATGGCAATTGAGCCTTTGGCGGGGGCAGTCCAGCGCCACCAGACGGAGCGTCCACCGGCATTGCTGGCGTGCTGTGGCTCCCCACTTTCGCGAGTTGCAGCGCGGTTGATGCCGGAGACGGTGAGGTTGGTGCCGGTGAGCTGGCTGGCTGCCGCAAAATCATCATTGGGCGGGCGCGTGGGCGCGGCGGCCAGCGATAAGTTCAATTGAATGCTGCCCTGCGCCCCGCCGTAACCATCCACCGCAATGGCATAAACGACGCCGGCGGTGGCCTGAAATTGCAGGCGGCTGGTCGTATTGAGGCCGTCGTCGTCATTGGCGGCCACTGGCGTGAGACTTCCAACACTGGCCCCAGTGTACACCGCCAGCAGCGTGTCAAAAGTGCTGCCGGAGGTGGTCAGCGTGACGGTGCCTGCAGAGGGCGCCGCCCATCGCCACCACACCGAGGCGCCGCCAGCGTTGCCTGCGTGGGCAGGCTCGCCCACTTCTTTGGAAGCGTCGCGATTGTGGCTGTTGGCGGTGGCGGTGGAACCCGTAATGGTGAGGCGCTGGCCGAAGGCATCGTTCTCAGGTGGGGCCGCGGGTGGCAACAGGGCCAGGGACAGTTGAATGCTGCCGCTGGCGCCGTTGTAGCCGTCCACGGCAAAATGGTAGGTGGCGCCGGCGGTCGCGGTGAACTGCAGGCGGCTGGTGGTGCCGCCGGCAGGGTCGTCATCATTGGCCGCTACGCTGGTGAGGCCATTAACCGTGCTGCCGGTGTACACCGCCAGGAGGGTATCGAAGTTGCTGCCGGTGGTGTGCACTTCATAGCGGCCGCTCACCGGCGCCGTCCAAGTCCACCAGACGGAAGCTCCGCCGTTGTTGCCCGCATGTAGGGGTTCACCTGTCTCCCGGCTGGCTTGCTGGTTGCTGCCGACAGCTTGCAGGTTGGTGGTGGAGGTCAGCGTAATGCGCTTGGTAAAATTATCATTCAGCGGCGGGGTCAGGAGGGGATATTGCGACACCCAATTGGTGTTGAGCCGCCCGGGGATGTTCACTTGAAAAGTGACGCTTAAATTGGCGCCGAAAGACGGCACCGACAGGGTGCCCGCATAGAGGTTATCAGCCAGGCTATAAGCGAGGGTAACGGCATTTTGTCCGGTGGGTTGCGCGGTGACCGTGGCATTGGTGATGGAACTGGCGGCAAGAATCGTGACGGAAAACCGGGTAGCGCTGCCGGCGACGAGACTGCTGCCCTCCGCCGGGCTGACCAAGAGCTGCAATGCGTCGGGAGTCAACCCTTGCAGGGCCTGCGCGGCATTGAGCCGGCCGCCGGTCACAGTGCGGTTGGCCAGGGAAGCCATCGGCACCGTGGTCTCCAACAGGCGCTGGCGCACTTCCTGCACCGTCAACGCCGGCTGCGCAGACCACAACAACGCCGCCACCCCGGCGACATGCGGCGTGGCCATGCTGGTGCCGTCCAGGCTTTTGGTGTCGGTATCGCTGCCGTTAAAACAAGAGAATATGGAGACCCCCGGCGCGGCCAGGTCCACCGAAGTGCGGCCATAATTGGAAAAATCGGCAAGAGCGCCGTTACGGTCAATGGCGGCTACCGCGATGACGTTGTCGGCATCATAGGATGCCGGATATTGAGGATTGGTATCGTTATTCAAGGCTTTGTTGCCGGCAGCGGCGACAATCAGCACCCCCCGGTCGCGAGCCCGGACGATGGCATCGTAAAACGCCTGACTGAACGGCGCGCCGCCAAAACTGGCGTTCACCACCCGCGCCCCCTTGGCCGCTGCAAAATCCAGACATTTGATGGCGTCGGAAGTTTTCCCCGTGCCGTCGGCGTCAAGAAACTTGCAGGCCATGAGCCGCACGCGCCAGGCCACCCCCACCGCTGGCTGGCTGTTGTTGGCAGCGGCGCCGATAGTGCCGGCCACGTGCGTCCCGTGGCCATTATCGTCCATGGGATTGCCGGAGCCGTTAATGGCGTTGATGCCAAACACATTGTCCACATAACCATCGCGGTCATCGTCCACGCCGTTGCCGGGCACTTCACCGGGGTTGCGCCACATGTTGGCCTGCAAATCCTGGTGGGTATAGCGGATGCCGGTATCCACCACGGCCACAATAACGTTGGTGGAGCCCACGGTGATGTCCCATGCGTTGACCGCGCCAATGTCCACGCCGGCGGTGCCGCCGTTCTGGCCGGTGTTGCGCAGGCCCCAAAGCCGGCCATCGGAAAACGCGGCGTCCGTGGGCGTGGCGCATTGTTTCAAAATCCAATCAGGTTCCACCCACTCAAACCAGCCGCTGCGCTGCAGTTTTTCCAAACGCTCCGCCAGCCGTCGGACGGCTGCTTTGGCCTCGGGGGCTGCGCCAGCGGCGGCCCTGGCCTCGGGCGTTTCTTCCAACACCAGCCATCCGGGCAACAGCGCAAACTGGCCTTGCGGCATTTCGCCCAGCGCGGCCCAATCGTGGGCGGTCGGGGCGGCAAGCTGACCGCGGGGAGCGGCCTTGATTTTGACCAGCACGCGCTCCGGGTCAACGGCGTGGCCTTTGTACAGGACCGCTTCCGCAGCGGCTAAGGAAGGGACCAACCATAGGAGGACCAAGGCGGCTATGTAACTCCCCGCTGGCAGTGGATGAAGTTGCATAAACTTAGGATGTATAAGTGATATACTAACACGTATTCAGCCGTTTTAACAGACCGAAAGTTTCACACGACGGTAACCATTTTTGGCATGGCTGGCGGGCGGGGTTTGGGGTAGGTTGAGGCCATGGATAAGTTGCACGAACAGTTGAAACAGTTTTTGCGGAAGCAACCGGTGGTGGGCCGGCAGGTGTACATTGCCAAGGGGGCCGTGGTGGTGGGCGATGTAACTTTGGGTGACCATGCCAGCGTGTGGTACAACGCCGTGCTGCGGGGAGACATTAATCGCATTGTCGTGGGCCACCATAGCAACGTGCAGGACAACGCGGTGGTGCACCTGGCCGACGAATACCCCTGCCTCATCGGCAATTACGTCACCGTGGGGCACAGCGCGATTGTGCATGCCTGCACCGTCGAGGACGAGGTGCTCATTGGCATGGGGGCGGTGATTTTGGACGGGGCGGTAATTGGGAGCCAATCCATTGTCGGCGCGGGCGCCTTGGTGACGCAGCGGACTGTGATACCGCCCGGCTCGATGGTGCTGGGGTCCCCTGCCAAGGTGGTGCGGCCGCTGACGGCGGAAGAGCGCGCCGGCTTGAAGTATTGGGCGGAGAAATACGCGGCAAATGCGGCCTACCATTTGCAGCATAAAATCAATGTGGGGAAACCCTTGAAAAGCTGAGCCATGCGTGCCGTCATTGCCGGAAAATTGTTCTGGGCCGTCCTGACGCTCGGAATGGCGCTGGCCCTTGGCGCCGGCTGCGGGGGCGCCTCACGGCGGCAGGCGGAGCGTGAGCGCGCCTTTGTGGCGGGGATGGAGCATGGCCGCCAACAGACGCAGGCCCAGCAGGCGGTGGTAAGTTTTCGCGGGCCGGTGAAGAATCCGGTGGTGCCCTGGAGCGAAGGGTTGACGCTGACCAAGGCCCTGCTGCAGGCGGAAGTCACCACCCTGGCCACGCCCCGCAATTTCCTGCTCATCCGGCAGGGACAAGTCTTTCAAATCAACCCGCGCCGATTGTTACAGGGGCAGGAGGATGTGACCTTGGAGCCGGGGGATGTGGTGGAGGTGGTGCGCTAGTCCCGCGCCCCCTGCCGTCTTCAATAGAGCAGCACACCCTGGCGCCGCCGCGCAAACTCCTCCAGGGCGGGCTGCCAGCTTTGGCGGATTTCAGCCAGCGGGCGTCCAGCCCGGATGGCCTCCAGCACGTCGCGGTCCAGCAGCAGCGTGTGGACTTTTTCGATGGCGAAATCCTTGGGATAAAGCCGGTAAAGCGTCTGGATAAGGAGCATCCCCACTTCCACCGGGCGCAAGCGGTGGCGGTCTGTGACCAGCAGATTCACTCCGCCGCAGCGTTGTCCCTTGAAGACACTGGCCGTGGGTGTGAATTGCACGGGAATGAAGCGGATTCCCGGCAGACCGGCCTGATTCAACGCCTCCGCCAGCTCCACATCGTTGATGTACGGCGCTCCCACCACTTCAAAGGGGGTGTCCGTGCCCCGGCCCACAGATACGGCAAACTCCAGCAGGCCCACGCCCGGATACAGCGCGGCCTGCGTCAGGGAGCGCATGTTGGGCGAGGGATTAATCCACGGCAGGCCGGTGGTATCATACCAATCCTCCCGCCGCCAGCCCTCCACGGGGACCACCGCCAAATCCACATGCCAGCCGCGCTCCTGCTTGAACAACCGCGCCAGCTCGCCCACCGTCAACCCGTGGCGAATGGGCAGCGCATGGAAAGCCACGAACTGCGGCTCCCCGCGATACACCGGCCCCTCGATGAGCACCCCGCCAATCGGATTGACGCGGTCCAGCACAAAGAACTTAAGCCCGGCGTTGGCGGCCGCCTCCAGACACAAACCCAGCGTGGAAATGTAAGTGTAAAAACGGCAGCCAATGTCCTGAATGTCAAATACCAGCGCATCCAGGTTTTTCAATTGTTCCGGCGCCGGTTTTTGGCGCGTCCCATAGAGGCTGTACACCGGCAGGCCGGTGCGGCTGTCCACGCCGTCCGCCACTTTTTCATCCAGCGTGCCCCGCAACCCGTGCTCGGGACTGAAGAGGGCAACCAGTTTTACGCCCGGAGCCTGATACAGCAGGTCAATCGTGGGATTGCGCTGCCGGTCCGTGCCGGTGTGATTGGTAATCAGACCAATCCGCAGCCCGCGCAAAGGCGCAAATCCTTCCCGCTTGAGCACGTCTATGCCATTGAGCACGCGCCGCGGCGCGGGGGGAGGAGTGTCCCGCGGCGGCCGGGACGCAGCCGCCGGAGCAGTAACGGAGGCCATTCTGGGGCTTTCCGTCCTTGGTTCCGTATATTGTGGCTTGGGGCCTTGGCAACCGGCCCAAAACAGCGCCGCTACCAGGCAAAAGTTATGGAGCCAGCCCCACCCTGCGGCACTCCAGCCGTCCCTTCGTCCGCCGGTGGCCCGGTGGCCCTCCCGGCAAGTCTCAGGCATGGTGGGCAGACGGCTTTTCACCCAGACCCTCAAGGCAGGGGCGTGATGCGGACATTGCGGAATTGGATTTCCTCCCCTTCCGCAGTCAGCGCAATTTTGCCGGCCACCACATCGCAGCCCACCGCGCGATTGACCGTTACCCCGTTGATTTTTTGGACGGCCGTATCCCCCTGGACCACCGCCTCAAAACGATTCCACTGCCCGGCCGGTTTTTCCATGTCGCGAAAACGCCGCAGATGCCGGAGCGTGCCAAAGGGAGTGTCGGTCAGCACACGATAACGGTCTTCCGGGCCGGTGAATACAAAACCGCGCAGCCCCCAGAAGTCCCCTGCCTGGCCCTGATTCAACTGAAACTCGAGGCTGCGGGGCCAGATGCTGTGGGCGCCCGTCAGCCGCACCAGGATGCCGCCGTGGTTCTGCGTCGCGCCGGGGGGCAGCCGCCATTCCAGCTCGATTTTGAAGTTGGTGTAGTCTTTTTCCGTAAAAAGGTACCCCTTGGGAGTGCCCCGGCAGGTGAGCACCCCGTTGGTCTCCATCCGCCACACAGCCGCCAGGGCAGTGTCGCTTTGTTCACTAAAAGACCGCCAGCCGGGAAAGTCGCCATTGGCTCCGGCCGTCAAACTGGGCGCTGCGCCGCCGCGGGGAGCCGTGGCACAACCCCACCCGCCCAACACCGCGACCACCGCCGCCAGACCCAAATAAAGTTTCATCCTCATACGGCCCAGAATGCCATCCCCGCCCCGCCTCTGCAATAGTGGAGACTCAAGCGCCAGAGCATCCCGAAAGGGGACCACGACGCAAAGGATTGAATAGCAGCCTGGGAGGCAGAGGGAGTTTGCGCGGCCCTTGATTCCCGGTCATGAACCAGGGAGTTGACCTTCGCCGTTGCCATTTCCCTTGCCCTTGCCCTTGCCATTGCCCGGTTTGCCGACTTGAGCTTCGTCAATCATCTCGCGCACCAGGCGGGCTAATTCCGCAGGTTTGAACGGCTTGGGCAGGAATTTGCAGCCGGACATCTGATGCGCATCCAAACCGGCCAGTTCCGGACTGTAGCCGCTGATGAGCAACACCGGCAACCAGGGCTTGGAGCGGCGCAATTCCTCGGCCAATTGCCGGCCGGAGATGCCGTCCGGCATGACCACATCGGTGACCACCATGTGCACATTCTCCTGCAACGCCGGCCAGAGGCGCAAGGCCGCCTTGCCACTGATGGCTTCCACCACCGAATAACCATATTTCTTCAACACGTGGCGGGCGATGCCGCGGACGGCGGGTTCATCCTCCACCAACAAGATGCATTCATTGCCGCCCCGGATGGCCGTCCGGTCATTTGCCGTCAACGGCTGGCCTTGCGGGCTGGTGGACACCGGCCAGAACACGCTGAAGGTGGTGCCCCGGCCCACCTCGCTCTCCACTTCCACCCAGCCGCCATGCAAATCCAGGATGCCGTACACCGCCGCCAGACCCAGACCGGAGCCTTTGCCCACGTCTTTGGTGGTGAAGAAGGGGTCAAAGATGCGCGGCAGCAATTCCGCCGGGATGCCGACCCCGGTATCCGCCACCTGCATCCGCACAAAACGCCCCGCCCGGGCGTGCGGATGGTGTTGCGCAAAATTCTGGTCGAATTCCACCTCCTCGGTGGCAATGGTCAGCGTCCCCCCCTGCGGCATGGCATCGCGCGCGTTCAAGGCCAAGTTGGTCAACACCTGCTCCACCATGGTGGGATCGGCCACGATGGGAGGAAGCTCCGGAGTCAGATTGAACTGGACGTTGGTTTTTTCCGTGACCACCCGTTGCAACATGCGCACGTAATCCACCAGCAACTGGTTCAAGTCCACCTCGCGGGTCTGCATGGACTGCTTCCGGCTGAAGGCCAGCAACTGCCGGGTCAGCGCGGCCGCCCGGTCCGCAGCGATGCTGATTTGCTCCAAACAATCCTTGATCACCGGGTCCAAGTTGGGTTCGCTGATGCCCAGCGAAGCGTTGGCCTGGATGATGGTGAGAATGTTGTTAAAGTCATGCGCCACGCCGGCGGCCAGTTGGCCCACGGCTTCCATCTTTTGCGCGTGGCGCAACTGGTGCTCCATCTTGGTCTGCTGGGTGGTGTCATAAACCATCACCATCAAGCAAGGCTCCTTGACCCACTCTATCACCTCAGCAAATATCCGCCCTGTGCCCGCGCGTCCCCCCTTGCCGCGCCATTGAATGTCAAATTCGCGGATGCGCCCCTTCTTCTTGGCGATTTCGGTCAGTTCCTTGATTTGGGCGGGATTGGCGTTTAATCCCAGTTCCTCAATGGTGCGGCCCAACACCTCCTCCCGCGTGTAGCCAAACAACTGGAGAAAACTTTGATTGGCCTCGACGACCCGGTGATTCTCCAGACCGCGCAGGATGATGGGTAGCGGAGAAGCACGGAAGATTTGGGCAAAGCGCTGCTCCGAGAGGCGCAATTCCTCTTCAATCTGGCGGCGCTCGATGATTTCCCGCTGCAATTCCGCAGTGCGTTCCTGCACCCGCTGCTCGAGCGTGGCCCGCGCCCGCTCCAGTTCAACGTCGCGGGATTGCACGGCCTCGAGCATGTGGTTGAAGGCGGTGACGAGCTGGCCCACCTCATCGTTGCCCGCCGGGGGGGCGCGCAAGGTGTAATTGTTGTTTTGGGAAACCTGCTGGGACAACGAGGCCAATTCCAGAATGGGCGCCATCACCGGCCGCAGCAGCCGCCGCAGGGCCAGCCAGGTGACAGCTAGGGCAAGGCTCATGGTTAAAAACATTCCCGCGGCACGGAGGCCCATCCGTGCCCAGTAGGTGTGCAGACTGCAATCCAAGACCAGCCAGCCCAAAAGTTTGTCCTGTAACTTGATGGGCTGTTCAATAACCCGATGAAATTCAAAGAGGGAGACGTGCGATGTGACAGGAGTCGGCAAGGGCCGGGCAGAGGTGGAATTCCTTTGGTATTCGCCAAAAACTTTGCGGTCTGTTTTGAGGACCCAGGCCGCTTGAATATCAGCATCCTGGCGCAAGGCACTAAGTGCTTCGCGGGCATCCTGTGCATTATCAAAGGCCAGACAAGCCGCGCATTCCTGGGCCAGGACATCAGCCAGCGCCGTGAACCGTTGCTGGGCTTCGCGGCGCATAGATGACACCTCCACCATCAGACCCGTCAACATACAGATACCAACTGCCATAAACACCATGGCCATGGTCAACCAGGCCAGCTTGCGGGCCAGGGACAAGTTCTTAAACCATGTGGCGAGGGCGGCCATAGATATTAAGGCGACTTCGGGGCGGGCGGGGAAACAATTTTGACCTGCCGCAGCAGGCGGGAGCTGAACCGAATGCGCGCCCGCTCACAGGCGGCCAGGTTGACCTCAATTTGTACCCGTTGGTCCTCCATGCCCAATCCTACCATGCCCCCATGGCGGGTGAATCCCTGGGCATCACTTATTGTAAGAATGCCCTGGCCTCTCAGGGTCTCGATGATGGAGGTCATGGAGCGCTCCGGCAAACGCTCACCCAGTACCACCAGATGGCACGAAGCTGCGTTTGAACGGGATAAGCTAGGGACTAGTTTCTGAATTGTCAATGACCCGCTGAATGAGTTTTGGGCCGACTGCAACAGGCGCTCCAAAGCGGTGATTAGGGGGCTTTCGCCCACCACGCCGATGACCAGGGGCGCGTTGGTGGACGGCGGCTCAGGCCATTCCACAAATTTGGTCAACTGACACACCACGGCGGCTTTCAATTCAGCGGCCGTGGGTCCGGCGGGTTCAGCGGCCGGCAACGGCTCCCCGTTCAACAGCGCGCAGAGCAACAACCATCCCCCCCGCCGGTGGAGAGCGACTTTTGCTGTCGTGAACTTGTGCCCATTGACCCACATGGCCGACTCAAAAGCGATACGTGAACTTCACCCGAAATTCACGGCCTGAGAACTCCATCAAAGGGCCGGAATTGGCCCAGTACTCGTCCCCCACCGGATAGGCATATTTATGCCCTAACACATTGTAAACACTGGCGGAAAATTCCAGGTTTTTGCCCAAGGGCCGGCTCCACAGTGTCAGATTCAAGAGCCAATAGTCGTTGGCCTCGACCCCCGGCATGCCGGTGGTGGTGTCGCTGGAGTAAAGGCATTCGGCATTGAGCCACCAACGATCCCGGTAAAGGGGGATGGAGAGGTGGTTTTTGACCAGGTGTTGCGGTGAATTATCCATCATCACCCCCCGCATGCGGTTGCGTTGCACCGCGTAACTGCCGCGCCAGCGCCAGCCGTGCGGCAGCCGGTATTCCAAGGCGGTTTCCAGGCCGGTGGCCCGCACATGGTCCAGGTTTTGGAATTGCAGGTAGCCGGTGCCAGGCTGGGGCTCCATGGAAATTAATTCCTCGATGCAGTAATAATAGGCGGACATCCGCAAAGCCAGCCGCCGCGTAAACTGCTGCTCCCACACCAGCTCGTAGGTAGTGATGGTTTCCGGGCGCAGGGCCGGATTAATGACATAACCGCCATCAAAGCCGTAGTACATTTCAAACACGCTGGGCGCCCGGTATGCCGTGCCATACAGGGCCTTGAAAGTTGTCCGCTGCCACGGTTGATAAATCAGGGACAGCCGCGGATTCGCCTCCGCTCCGTGCCGGCTGTGATAATCCAGGCGCCCGCCGGTGTTGAGCCGCAGGGTGCGGTGCAACAGCCATTCCACTTGGGCAAAGCCACCCGCCAGCCAATGGTCTTGATGATCATTCAGGTAGATGAAGCCCGTTTCGTCCTCATAAGACTGGTCCTGATGAAAGGCATGGTGGAGGTTGGCTCCCAGCGTGAGCACATGGCGCTCCCATAACTTGGCGTTGAATTGGACCTCCGCGCCATAATCCTGGCCAACCGCTCGATCGTCGGCGCGAATGCCCCCGTAAGGATACCAGCCAAGGTAGCGATAATAGTTGTAATAACCCCGGGCCGTCAGCCGCCTGTCCTCATCCCACGAGTGATCCCACTTGACCTCCAGATATCCATATTGCTCCTCCCATTCTGCCCGGGGATCCCCTGGATCACTGGCATAAACCCCGCTGGGAATGCCATTGGGTGCACGGCTGACGGCGGCGCTCAAGGACCAGTCCCGCCAGCTTAGTGAGCTAAAAAAGCGCGCCGTTTCCACGGAGTCTCGCCGCCGCGAAGTCCAGACCTTGCCGGTGGCGTCGGTGAAGGTCAATTGCCGGGGTCCGGGGTCGTAGCCATAGTCGCCCGAGAGCAGCAGTTCCACCCCGGAATTGGTAAAATACTGGCCGTAAGTAAAGCGTCCATGGCCGGAGACATGGCTGCCCATGCTGGCTGAGGCTTCCATGCCGCCGATGTCCCGGCCTTTTTTAGTGATAACATTGATGACCCCAAAAAAGGCGTTGTTGCCATACATCGCCGCTCCAGGGCCGGGAATTACCTCAATGCGCTCAATCAAGTCCAAGTCCACGGGAAACTCCGGCCCAATGGGCGCGCTGTCGTAAATGGCGTTGTTCAAACGGTGCCCGTTGATGAGCAGGAGGTAACGGGAATTATAATCTCCGGGCCGGTTGAAGCCGCGCGCTCCCAGGTACCAGAAATCCCGGTCATTGGTGGTGTACAACCCGGGCACACTGTTCAAAGCATCCGACAATGTGCGCCAGCCATTCTTCTGAATATCCTCGGCGGTCAAAAGGGTCACCGCCGAAGGCGCTTCACGAGTGGGTTGCCGCCGACGTGAGGCCCCTTCCACCGTGGCCGCCCGCATTTGCAGCAACTGCTCGAGCTCCAGTTCCAATAGCGCAGGCCCTCCTGCCGTTGCCGGAGCCGGAGGATTGGTATCCGCCACCATGGGAGCGGCCACGGCACAAAAAGCCAAAAATACCAGTGCCCGGACTTGAACACTAATAAAGCTGCTGCCAGTCTTAGACTGCCAATAATTCATGAGTGAGGCATAATTTTCTTCTGCCCCAGTTTCTCTTTCGGCAGGAAAGGAAGGAAACTTGAGGTATTTTCAGCGGACTTCTTTTGGAGAGGGTCCGAACATACTTAACGAAAAGGCCCAAAAGCCTCGGAAGGTGGCGCTCCAACCTTTAGCCACACTTTCGGTGCAAAAGGAGAAACTTGGGGTCAAGACTTGACATTATTAGCCAATTAGCTAAGTTTGTCATGTAATGAACAATACGCCCAAACCGGCGGATTTTAAGCGACAAGCCCTCGTCTTCAAGGCCCTGGCGCATCCCGGGCGCCTGCTCATGGTCACGGAATTGTCCAAAGGCGAGCGCTGTGTGTGCGAGCTGGCCAAACTGGTCGGCAGCGAGATGCCCACCGTTTCCCGTCATCTTTCTTTATTGAAACATGCGGGCATTGTGGAGGATGAAAAACGGGGGACGCAGGTCTTTTACCGGCTGGTGACGCCTTGCGTGATGAACTTTTTCCAATGCTTAGCGGCCGTGCAAGAGGGGCGGAAATAATTTTTTATCCTATATTATGCTATTTTGCTAATTAACTAATAATATGTCTTCCATTAAATTGCAGGTTGAGTCAGCCGGCGAAGTACGCGGCAAGGAGATGAAAATCCTCGCCGCGTTTTTGGCGGCATTTCTGCTTTTGTATTTTCTGCCGGTGGAGGAGCCGCGGGTGGAGCGGGCCTGGCAGGAGGGCCTGGCCATGACCGGGTGGTATGCTCGGGAGCACGTGCTCCTGTGTCTCATTCCGGCCCTGTTCATCGCGGGCGGCATCAGTGTCTTTGTCAATCAGGCGGCGGTGATGCGGTATCTGGGGCCGGCGGCGCCCAAGCCCCTGGCTTATGGCGTGGCCTCGGTTTCCGGCAGCATTTTGGCCGTATGCTCCTGCACCGTGCTGCCGCTTTTTGGCGGCATCTGGCAGCGCGGAGCCGGGCTGGGGCCAGCCATTGCGTTTTTGTATTCCGGGCCGGCCATCAACATCCTGGCGGTCATTTTAACGGCGCGGGTTTTGGGCTGGTCCCTTGGCGTGGGCCGGGCGGTGGGGGCGGTGTGGTTCAGCGTGGTGATTGGTTTGGGCATGCATCTGTTATTCCGCCGCGAGGAACGCGCCCGCGCCCGGGCATCCGCACGCCTGCCGCGTCCGGAGGCAAGGCGGTCCCTGGCGCAAAATGCCGGTTTTTTTTCGCTCATGGCTGCGGTGCTAATCTTTGCCAATTGGAGCAAGCCGGCAGAAACAACTGGATGGGTGGCGGCGGTGCATGAATGGAAATGGGCTTTAACTGCGCTCAGTGCCGCGGGGTTGGGCGTGGTTTTGGGGCTGTGGTTTGGCTTCGCGTGGCGGAGTTTGGCCATCACGGCGGCAGGAGTCGCCATCCTGGCCTGGTCTTTTCCCGCCTCGCCCGCCGTGGCTTTTGCTGCGGGCAGCGCCGGCCTGGCAATCTTGTGTTGGCGGCATCCGGGCGAAGGCCGCGCCTGGCTGGATGCCACCTGGGCGCTGGCCAAACAGATTTTTCCCTTGTTGCTGGCAGGGGTGTTTGCGGCGGGCGTTCTCCTGGGGCGGCCGGGGCACGAAGGGCTGATTCCCTCGGCCTGGGTACAACAGGCGGTGGGCGGCAATTCTCTATGGGCCAATGCTGCCGCGGCCGTGGTGGGAGCTTTCATGTATTTTGCGACCCTGACCGAGGTCCCCATCCTGCAGGGTTTGTTGGGATCAGGGATGGGGCAAGGCCCGGCGCTGGCGCTGCTGTTGGCTGGACCCGCGTTGTCGCTGCCCAGCATGCTGGTATTGCGCCAGATTCTGGGGACGCGGAAAACGGTGGCCTATGTGGTCATGGTCATCGTTTTTGCAACGGTCAGCGGCCTGCTTTTTGGCGCGTTAAGGACCCCTTGATGACCGCCTGAGTGCCCCTTGGCTTGATTTTGAGCGGCCCAACCTTAATAACCGCTCAACAAATATGCAGGCCGGTCAGCGTCCTGGCCGACTTTATAACGGGGGAACGCCTTGAGGGAGAGGGTGAAAGCGATGGTGAAATCGTCGCCGCGGAGGCGTTCATCACGCCAGCGCAAGGCCAGCGCCATCGTCCAACTCCGCATGTCCCGATAGACCGTATAAGTTTGCTCCTCCATGCGCCCGTCGCGGCCCTCAAAGTGGTGGGTGGCGCGGAAGGCCCAGTTTTCACTGAGCCGGTAAAAGATGCTGGAAAAGTACAGGTTTTGCTCAAGGTACTGCGGATAGGCCGGGTCAAACCGCAGGTAACGGTTGCCGAGGGTGACGGTCCAGCGGTCGCCCGGCAGAAGGGTAAGCCGGTGGGTTAGTTCGCGGAGGTTTCCGGCGTTGGGGTCCACGCGCAATTCCTGGCTGAGAACAATCCAGGAGCGGGGCAGGAATTCCACCTCGGAATAGACCTCGCTGAAGCGGCTTTGCCCGGCGCGCGGGTCCAGCCGCCAGTCGGTGAAGACGGCCCAATAAAAGAAGTTCTCGATGCCGCCATGGCGCTTGGTTTGCAACCGGTTGCGCACGCCCAGGCGAAGGACGTTCTGGCTGTCAATGGAGTCAATGGCGTGGTAGTCGGGAAAGTCAAGCGGCAGCAGGCGATACGAGCCTAACTCATAATCAAACTGGGGCAGCAACGGCACCCGCCGGCTGGGGGTGGGCACAAAGGCATAATTGAGGCTCGGCTCAATGATGTGCCGCAGCCCGTTCAAGTCGAGCAGGCGGTTGCGCAGGCCGGGCCAGAGACGGTGGGCGCGGGTGGAAAACTCCACGCCCGTGTTGAATACCAGCCGGCCATGCTCGCGGGTCACACCGCCCGGACCGCCGGCGGCGCTGTAATGCGTGGCCCGCCCGCCCACGCGCGGAGTGACCTGCAGCCAGCCAAAGTAAGTCAGCGGCAGCACGAGCTGGTGATAGGTATCGCCTCGCCAGGCATCGTAATCCAGGTTGACGGGGTCGGCAAACTGGCGGCGATACCAGCCAAAGGAGCTGTCGCTTTCATAATAGAAAGGGGACTCGCCCAGACGCTGCCGCAGGCCGGTAAGCCGCAGCTCGGGCAGGCGCTCCACCGTTTCAAAGGCATTGACCAGTTGCGGTTGGGCCAGCACATCCAGGCTCCAGTTGCGCCAGAGTTTGTTGACCTCGAAAAAGGAGCTGGGCTGGACGTTGCTCTGGTAGTCGCGCTCGAAAAAGTCATGCAAAAACAGGCCGTCGGACTGATACCGCAAGGCCAGCCGGGCCGTCAGGTCATTGGTGAATTCCGCCCGGTGCAAATACCACAACCGATGCCGGTCCGGATTCAGCGGCAAATTGTACCCATTGGCCAGTACGTCTTCATCGTACGCGTAGTAGTATTTGAATTCGCCCTCCCCCCACGGTCCGAGGTGAAGATTGACATCCGGGCCGCCGCCCCAGCCGCGGCGCGTGCGGTAATCGAGGTGGAGGGCGCCGTCCAGCCGGTCATTCAGAATCCAGTTGTAGCTGCCCAGCAGGTACGCGCCGTAACGGCTGCGGTATCCGGGTACGAAACTGAAATAATTGGGATGCCGCGTCAGGTTGCGTTCGTAGCGGGGAAGGTACAGGATGGGCACTTTGCCCACGTACAAGGTGGCTCCGCGGGCCTCGATGCGCTGGCCGGGGACGATGGTTAACTTGCGGGCCTTGATGCGATAGGCCGGCTCGGCGTAATCATCGGTGGTAAGGTAAGCGCCCTGGGTTTGAAAGACCTGGTTGGAGTGGTCCGTGATGACCAAATCCCCCGCCGCCAGATAGGGGCCGTGCTTGGTGCGGAAGTCATTCGCATACACCCGCTTGTTGAGATAGTCATAGGTGATGCTTTCCCCGGTCCATGTCTGGCCCTCCGACTCCACCCGCACCGCACCATCGGCGAGAATGAGCCCGCGCGCTTCAAAAATGTGCGCACGGCGGGCGGTGACAATGGCCGTGCCATACCGCACAATGATGCCTCCATCGGCCATGGCCAGATTTTTGGCGGGATCAAAGAAAAACTCGCCGTCCGGGCTTTGAGCTTCAATGAGGATTTGCGGGGCGGGGTTGGTGGGATGGGCCTCGGCGGCATGCAGCCCCAACCCGCCTGCCAGCAACCCAAAACTCAAGCACCATGCCAGTCGCCAGTTCATGTGCGGCTCACGCTAAGCAAAGCGGGGGCGCGTGCCAAGCGCGGAATTGAGGGGGCCAGGCGAGCCGGGGCAGTTTATGTTTTTCCCCGGTGTGTTTTCTCATGCGCCTGTGGCAGGGCCACGGTGAGCCAGCCCGCCATGCGGTTGGTGTTGCCGTGGCCGCGTGGAAAAAAACAGCCCTCCCCAATACCAGGCCAGGGGAGGGCTGCTGCTGAAATCAGGCTTCCGGACGGTGTTTAATCGTCACGCCGGTGATGCCCGCGGCCACCGCCATGGCGGCCGCGCCCGCCGCCGCCACCGCCGCCGCGCGGGGGACGTCCACCCCCGCCTCGCGGGGCCTGGCGCTCACGGCGCTCCGGACGTTCCCGGCGTTCCGCATCCTGCGGCTGGGCATCCGTGTACTCGGATTGTTCTTCAGCCGCTTCGGTGGCGGCTGCGGCGTCATCGGGAGCGGGAGCGCCTTCCTGGCCTTCGGCCATCATGCGGTCGCGCTCGGCCATGGCGGCCTTGCGCGAAAGGCGCACGCGGCCTTTTTCGTCCACGCCCAGGCACTTGACCATGATTTCGTCGCCCAGCTTGACGATGTCCTCGGTCTGCTTGACGCGGAAATTGGCCAGCTCGCTGATGTGGCAGAGGCCGTCTTTGCCGGGCAGGAATTCGACAAAGCAGCCAAAATCCTTGATGGTGACCACCTTGCCCCGGTAAATCTTGCCCACCTCCGCCTCGGCCGTCATGCCCATGATGGCCTCGCGGGCAATCTTCATGCCCTCGGCGCTGGTGGAGTAGATGTTGACCGTGCCGTCGTCCTCGATGTTGATTTCGCAGCCGGACTCCTCGACGATGCGCTTGATGTTCTTGCCGCCGGGGCCAATCAGCGCGCCGATTTTCTCCGGATTAATCTTCAACGTCTCGATGCGCGGCGCGTACTTGCTCAGCTCCGGCCGTGGCGCGGCGAGCACCTTGCTCATTTCGCCCAGGATGTACAGCCGCCCGGCCTTGGCGCGCTCGAGGGCCTCGGCCATGAGCTGATGCGGCAGGCCTTTGAGTTTGAGGTCCAACTGGAAGCCGGTGATGCCGTTGACCGTGCCCGCAATCTTGCAATCCATGTCGCAAAAGGCGTCCTCCCACCCGATGATGTCGGTCAGCAGCTCGTAGCGGCGGATGGCGCCCTGGGCGTCCATCTCCGTGCACAGGCCGATGCTGATGCCCGCCACGGGACGTTGCAATGGCACGCCCGCATCCATCAACGCCAGGCTGGCGCCGCACACCGTGGCCATGCTGGTGGAGCCGTTGGATTCCATGATTTCGCTGGTGACGCGGATGGCGTACGGATAGTTCTCCAGCGGCAACAGCGGCTCGATGCTCCGCTCCGCCAGCGCCCCGTGCCCAATCTCCCGCCGGCCCGGTCCGCTGATGCGCCCGGTTTCGCCCACGCTGAAATTGGGGAAGTTGTAGTGCAGGAGGAAGCGCTTGGTGGTATCGCCGCCGGCGTAGGCGTCGAATTCCTGGGCGTCTTCGCTGGTCCCCAGCGTGGCCAGGGTCACCGCCTGGGTCTCGCCCCGGCAAAACAGAGCCGAGCCATGGGCGCGGGGCAGCAGTCCCACCTCGCACGAAATGGGGCGAATCTGGTCAAACGGCCGGCCGTCCAGCCGCTTCTTCTCATTCAAGATGAGACCGCGCACCGCTTCCTTCTGGATGTAGTAGAAAGCGTCGTTGATGACAAATTCCGTGACCTTCTCCGCGCCAAATTGCTCCACGAGTTTCGCGCCCACTTCATCCTGCACCGCTTTGACGGCGGCTTCCCGGGCGAGTTTGCCGGGGGTCAGCAGCGCGGGCACGATTTTATCGCCCGCCAATTGTTTGGCCGCCTGGAGGATTTCCTCGGGCACCACCTGCACCGTGATGGAGCGCTTGGGCTTGCCGGCGCGGGCCGTCAGCTCCTTCTGGGCGGCGATGAGCGGCTGAATGGCTTCGTGGCCAAACTTCAGGGCGGCCATGAAATCGGCCTCGCTGATTTCCTTGGCCGAGCCTTCAAACATGACCAGCTCGGTCTCGCTGCCCACATAAACCATGTCCAAATCGCTCTGGTCGCGCTCCTGATGGGTGGGGTTGGCAATCCACTGGCCGTTCACGCGGCCAACGCGCACGGCGCCCAACGGGCCGTCCCAGGGGATGTCGCTGACCATCAGGGCCGCCGAAGCGCCAATGACACTCAGAATGTCCGGGTCATTTTCGCCATCGGCGCTGAGCAGGATGCTCTGCACCTGGACTTCATTGAACCAACCCTTGGGGAACAGGGGCCGGATGGGCCGGTCCGTCAACCGGCTGGTGAGGATTTCCTTCTCCGTGGGGCGGCCTTCACGTTTGAAATAGCCCCCGGGAAAACGGCCGGCGGCGGCCGCTTTCTCGCGGTAATCCACGGTGAGGGGGAAGAAATCCTGGCCTTCCTTGGCCTTGGTGGCGGCCACGGCCGCCACGATGACGATGGTTTCTCCCAGTTGAACAGTTACGGCGCCGTCGGCCTGTTTGGCCAGTTTGCCAGTTTCGATGTGAATCGGACGGTTGCCCACTTGGGCGGTTACTTTCTCTGCCATGTTGTAACTTCAACCGCCAGGGCCGGGGTACTTCGTTCAACATCCATCACTCCGGCAGGGGAGTGGCTGCTGAAGGAAATGCCTCGGCTGGCGGTTGCTTCTTTCTATGTCTCGTGACGTTCGTTTGTTTCTGGAAACGGGCCGTTTTGGTCACGTTGCAAAACGGCCCGCCCCCCCAAAAAACTGGTGTTGCACCGGAACCGGGCAGGCACACGCCAGCCCGGACCGGCACCGGCGCTTACCGGCGCAGCTTCAGCTTCTTGGTCACTGCCTGATACCGGGCGGCATCGGTCTGGTGGAGATAGTCCAGCAACCGCCGGCGCTGTCCCACCATCATCAACAACCCGCGGCGCGAGCTGTGATCCTTCTTGTGCTTCTGCAAATGCTCCGTCAACTGATTAATGCGCTCGGTCAACAGCGCAATTTGCACATCCGCCGACCCGGTATCTTTGTCGTGCAGCTTAAATTTCTCAATGGTCTTGCTCTTGTCCATATCGGCTTCCGACCGCGCTCGCGGTCTGCTTCTCAAGTTTCTATTCCAGCTTCGTTAACTTCAATAAAGTGACAAAATAACCATATCCCCAACCCCCTGTAAAGTTTAATCGGCGGAAAATTGACGGCCCCCACCCGCCGCCGCCAGCTTCAACCGGCCGGCCCCGCGCCGCCTCTGCTTTTCACTGGCCAGCCGCCGGGCGCGGCTTATCATCGGGGGCATGACCACGTCAAGCCGCTATGCCCTGGGTTGCGCCGCTGTATTGCTCGGCGCCCTCCACCTCGCCCACCCGGCCGCCGTGCCGGCCCCGCCGCCGTTGACGTTATGGGACTTTGCCCGTCCCTTTAATGCGTCGCTCATCACCGCCACCGATGCCCAAATGACGCCTCAGCCGGGGCGCGCGCTGGCTGTGGTGACCGGCACCCAGCATCCCTATCCCGGCATCACCCTCAAAGCCCCGCAAGAACGCTGGGATTTAAGCCGGTATCGCACCGTGGAGGTATCCCTCAAAAACACGGGTACCAACGCCGTCACCGTCAACTGCCGGGTGGACAACCCCGGGGCGGATGGACGGAAGAACTGCGCCAACGGCTCCTTGCGGCTGGAGCCAGGGGCCGCCGGCGTCTTGACCGTGGCGCTCAGCGCCACGCCGTGGCGGCTGTCCGAACCGCTCGAACTCATCGGCATGCGCGGCGCCCCCGGACAGGAGGAACGCCTCAACCCCGCCAACGTCACGCAAATCCTCCTCTTTGTGGCCAACCCCAAAACCCCGCACCGTTTTGAAGTCTCCACCCTCCGCGCCGCCGGCGGCGTCACGGTGCTGGACGCCAAAAAGTTCATCCCTTTCATTGACGAGTTTGGCCAGTTCATTCACGCGGACTGGCCCGGCAAGATTCAATCCGTGGCCGATTTTGCCGCGCGGGCCAAAGCCGAGGCGGCCGAGCTGGAAAAAATGCCCGGCCCCCCGCAGCGCAATGCTTACGGCGGCTATACCGGCGGGCCCCAGCTCAAGGCCACGGGCTTTTTCCGCGTGGAAAAATACCAGGGCAAATGGTGGCTGGTGGACCCCGAAGGCCGTTTGTTCTGGTCCCATGGCATGGATTGCGTGACTCCCTCCTCCAGCACCCCCATTACTGACCGCGAGCACTACTTCCGCCAGTTGCCTCCGCCGGACAGCCCTGCCGGCCGGTTTTATGGCTGGGGCGGCAGCGCGCCGCACGGGTACTACAAGGACAAACCCCGCTTTCGCACCTATGACTTCGCGCAAGCCAATTTGTTGTTGAAGTACGGCGAAAACTGGCCCCAGGTCCACGCGGACATCAGCCATCGGCGCCTGCGCAGTTGGGGCATGAACACCATCGCCAACTGGTCGGACGCCGCCATTTATGAAATGCGCCGCACCCCGTACACGGCCAACCTGAGCTTCCGCTCCAAACTGCTCGAAGGCTCCTCCGGTTACTGGGGCAAATTCCCGGACGTGTTTGACCCGGAATTCGCCCAGGGCATTCGGACGGCCGCCGAACGCCAGCGCGGACGCGCGGCAGGGGACCCCTGGTGCATTGGCTTTTTTGTGCACAATGAGCTGAACTGGGGCGATGACACCTCGCTGGCCGTGGCGGCGTTGCAATCCCCGCCGGAACAGGCCGCCAAGCGCGCCTTCCTCGAGGACTTGCAGGCGAAGTACGGGACGATTGAAAAATTGAATGCCGCCTGGGAAGCCCAGTACACCTCCTGGGAGCATCTGCGCCTGAGCACCAACCGCCCGAATGTAAAGGCGGCGGGAGCCGATTTGCGGGCCTTTTACACGCGCTTTGCCGAGACGTATTTCCGGGTCATCCGCGACGCCCTGAGGGAAGTCGCGCCCCACCAGTTGTATTTGGGCTGCCGCTTTGCGTGGGTCAATGAGGCGGCGGCGCTGGCGGCGGCCAAATATTGCGATGTGGTGAGCTACAACCGTTACGATTACAGCGTGGCCAACCACCGCCTGCCCCAGAATGTGGACCGGCCCACAATCATTGGGGAGTTTCACTTTGGCGCGCTGGACCGCGGCATGTTCCATACCGGTTTGAAGCCCACCGCCAGCCAGGCGGACCGCGCCCGGCAATACGCCGAATATGTGCGCGGCGCCCTGCGCAATCCCCAAATCGTGGGCACCCACTGGTTCCAATACCGCGACCAGGCCACCACCGGCCGCTTTGATGGAGAAAATTACCAGATTGGTTTTGTGGATATTGCCGATACCCCTTATCCGGAAACCATCCGGGCCTGCCGGGAGGTGGGCTATGACATGTACCGGATTCGCCTGGCGGAAAAATAAACTGATGCAAAAACGAAGTTTTCCTGATTGCCACGCCGCCCCGGATGGTTTTTAGTTGGATAACCAAAGCATGTGGGATTTCGTGCACACACATTAACTGTAAAGCAGGCGGGGGTGAAATGATGAAAACATTATTAGTGGTGGGCCAGCTCCCCAGCCTGGCCCAAGCCGTGGAGGCGGCTGTGGAGGCCACCCGTTACCGGGTGGTGCATCGAACAGATTTGGCCGAGGCTGCCCCCTTGCTCAGCCACGGACTGGCCGAAGTGTGCCTGGTGGACGCCGACGTGGCCGAAGTCCAGGGGTTGTGGCAAATCGAAAAACTGCGCCAGCAATTCCCGCAGGTGCCGGTCATCGTTTATTGCAGCCAGCAGCCCTGGGCCTTTGAGGAAGAGGCCTATCTGCACGGGGTGTCCCATGTGCTCGTCAAGCCCGTGCGGGCGCGGCTCTTGAACGCCGTGCTGGACCGGGTGCTCCAGGAAAACGCGCCCCACCCACCGCGTCCCGCCCCCGCGCCCGCCGCCGCCGTCATGCCCCGGCCGGCGGCTCCCCCGCCTGCCGCGCCGCCGCCCACCCTCGATACGGTGCAGGTGCGGGCGTGGCAGTTGCTGCGTGATTTTTCCGCCGTTCTGACCCATTCCCTCTGTGCCGAAGCCCTGATGCGGCAGTTCCTCCAATTTTTGCGGGAAAACCTCGGCATCAACCGCGCCGCCGTCTTCCTGCGCGCGCCGCCGGTGGTCTTTGGGCAAAATGTGGCGGCCACGGAGCGCGAAGCCCTCCGCTGCGCTGGCGCGGTGGGCTTGCCGACGGGGTTGCTCGACCATTTCCAACTTTCCCTGGCCAGCGGCACCGGGGGATTCATTGCCAAAACCGGGCGCATCCTGCGCAAGGAATCCGGCGAAGCCCTGCAGGACCCCGAAATCCTCAAGGAACTGGAGGTCCTGGGCGCCCAGGTCGCCGTGCCGATGATGGACCGCGATGCGCTGGTGGGCGTGGCGGTGTTTGACGGGCACCTGACCGGAGAAAGCCTCTCCAACGACGAGCTGGAATTGATTTACCACCTGCTGGGCGAACTGGGCCTGACCATTCGCAACATCTGGTTGCACGAGCAACTGGCGGCCAATCATGCGATTGTCAGCGAGATTTTGCAGCAGCTCAACAGCGCCTGCGTGGTGGTGGCGCGCGACCTCACCGTCTTGCAGGCCAATAAAAAGGCCCGCACCCTGTTCCAGCGCGGCACTTCCCGCCCGGGCGAATTTGAATTCAGCGAATTGCCCCAGATGCTTGGCAGCAAGGTGTTTCTCGCCCTCAAGACCGGCTCGGGCGTGGCGCCCTTCCGCTACCATCCGCCGGAGCGCCCCGGAGCGGTGTACAGCGTGAGCATCACCCCCTTCTACAAGGAAGAACAGTCCCAGCCCAGCGCCGTGCTGTTGTTGGTGGATGACCTGACGGAAACCGAACAGGTCCAGCGCCTGGAGCGCGAAAATGAGCGGCTGCAACTGCTGCGCGAAGTCTCCGCGCGGCTGTCGCACGAAATCGGCAACGCCCTGGTGCCGCTCTCCATCCATCAACAGTTGCTGGCCGAGAAATATGACCAGCCGGAATTCCGCGCCTCGCTCGACCAGGCCCTGGCGGACGGTGTGCGCCGCATTGTCCGCCTGGTGGCCCAAATGAAACTCATGACCCGCGAGCGCCCGGAGCAGGGCGAGTCCATCCCGCTGGAGTCCCTGCTCCAGGAAGCCAGCCTTCAGGCGCAGCAGCATTGCGGCATCCGGGCGCGGCAAATCCACCTGGAGCCGCTTTCCAAGCCGGTGTTTGTGCAAGGCGATCGGTCGGCCTTGCGCGATGCCCTGGCGGAAGTGCTGCTGAATGCCTTGCAGGCCAATCCCCAAAGCCCGGAGGTGTGGATTCGCGCGCGGCTGGAATCGGCCACGGAGGGACCTTACGTCAGCATCGAAGTCCGCGATAATGGGGCCGGCTTTGCGCCAGAGGCGCTGGCCCGCTTGCACGAGCCTTTCTTCACCACCCGCACCGCGGGGCTGGGGTTGGGGCTGACGGTGTGCCGCCGGGTCATTGAAGGCCATCGCGGACGGCTGGAAGTGCCCGTGGAAAGCGAATCCCCGGGCGGCTGTGTGCGCATCAAACTGCCCCTGATGACTAATTAGCCGCGCCCACGCCCGGCAGCCGGCGGGCGGCCCCTTGGCCCTCCTCCTCCCATGCGCCCTAGTTATCCCCTCAAAGTCGGTTTGTTCGGCATCGGCCTGGAAGCCTACTGGCCCCAGTTCAAGGGCTTGAAACGCCGGCTCCTCGGCTATCTGCGCCTCGTCGAGCAACGCCTTCAACGCCCCGGGGTGGAGCTGGTCTCCCTGGGCCTGGTGGATACTCCCGAAAAAGCCCTGGCGGCCGGCCATCAATTCCGGCAGGCGGATGTGGACGTCCTCTTCCTCTACGTCACCACCTACGCGCTTTCCTCCACCGTCCTGCCCGTCGTGCAGCGCGCCCGCGTGCCGGTCATCATCCTCAATTTGCAACCGGGCGACGCCCTGGATTATGCCTGGTTCAACCAACTGGGCGACCGCACGCGCATGACCGGCGAATGGCTGGCCTGGTGCTCGGCCTGTCCGGTGCCGGAAATGGCCAATGTGTTCAAGCGCGCCGGCATTCGTTTCCATCAGATCACCGGCCGCCTTACGGGCGATCCCGCCGTCGAGCGGGAGCTGGAGGAATGGCTCGAAGCCGCCCGCGTGGCCCATATCCTGGCCCACAACCGCGTGGGTCTGATGGGCCATTATTATGGTGGCATGCTGGACATTGCCTCCGATTTGACCACGCATTGCGCCTGCTTTGGCAATCACTTCGAGCATCTGGAAGTGGATGAATTGAGCGCCCTGCGCCGCAGCGTCACCGCCCGCCAAATCCAGCGCCGCGTGGCGGAGTTTCACCAGCACTTCGACATCGAGCCGGATTGTCCGCCCGCCGAGCTGGAGCGGGCGGCGCGGACCTCGGTGGCCCTGGACCAACTGGTGGCGCGCCATCGGCTCGGCGCCCTGGCCTACTACTACATGGGCAGCGGCAACCCGGAAAACGAGGACGCCATCAGCTCCATTATTCTGGGCAATTCCCTGCTCACCGCCCGCGGCGTGCCCGTGGCCGGCGAGTACGAGGTGAAAAACGTCCAGGCCATGAAAATCATGGATGCCTTCGGCGCCGGCGGCTCCTTCACCGAATACTACGCCGTGGATTACCGGGATGACGTGGTGCTGATGGGCCACGACGGCCCGGGGCACATTGCCATTGCCGAAGGCAAAACCAGGGTCCGCCCCCTGCGGGTCTATCATGGCAAGGTGGGCCGCGGGCTTTCCGTCGAAATGAGCGTGCGCCACGGCCCCGTGACTTTGTTGTCCGTCGTCGAAGACGGAGCCGGCCGCCTGAAGTTTCTCATCGCGGAAGGAGAGTCGGTGGCGGGGCCGATTTTGGAAATCGGCAACACCAACAGCCGTTACCGGTTCAGCCTGGGGGCGCGGCGGTTCATGGAGGCGTGGAATGCCCACGGGCCGGCCCATCATTGCGCCGTGGGCGTAGGGCACCTGGCCAGCAAACTTGAGAAGCTGGGACGGCTGTTGGATTTGGAAGTGGCCAAAGTGTGTTAGCCTTTCTTCCGCTCGGGGGACGCGGCGGTTGTAAAATTTTCCTTGAATGAGGAAGAAGTTTGGCGCGTCATAATCTTGGCAATAATAAATAATCCTTATGAGCAACCATTATTCGGTCAACCGGCGCAGTTTCCTGCGTTCTGCCGCGCTGGCGGCGTCCGCTCCGTTCATTCTGCCCTCACACGTCTGGTCAGCGGAGGTCAGCCCCAACAACCGCATCACCATGGGATGCATTGGCATGGGCACCCAAGGCCGGGGCCTGTTGGGCGGCTGGCTGGGCATGTCCGAAGTCCAGGTTGTGGCCGTCAATGACTGCGACGGCTTCCGCCTCCAATACCACAAAAAGATGGTGGAAGACCGCTACGCCAAAAATGCGGCGCAGGGGACATACAAGGGATGCGACGCCTATAAGGATTTCCGGGAATTGCTCCAGCGCAAGGACATTGACGCCGTGTGCATTGCCACGCCCGATCACTGGCACGCCATCCAGGTGATCATGGCCGCCAACGCCAAGAAGGACATTTATTGCGAAAAACCCCTCTCCCTGACCATCGCCGAAGCCCGCGCCATGGTGAACGCCGTCCGCAAAAACCAGCGCGTCTTCCAGACCGGCAGCATGCAGCGTTCCTCGCGTGAATTCCTCAAGGCCTGCGAACTGGTGCGCAATGGCGTCATCGGCAAAATTCAGGAAATCTACGTCTCGGTGGGCGGCCCGTCCAAATGGTGCGATTTGCCGGAAGAACCGATGGAGCCGGACCTGGATTGGGACTTGTGGCTGGGGCCGGCGCCGATGCGCCCCTACAACTCGGTGCTCAGCCCGCGCCGGGTGGTCAAGGAGGAGAATGGCGTGAAGAAAGAATCCCCCCACAGCCATTTCCCGAACTGGCGCAATTACCGCGAGTATTCCGGCGGCATGATGACCGACTGGGGCGCCCATCACTTCGACATCGCCCAATGGGGCCTGGGCATGGACGAAAGCGGGCCGGTGGAAATCCTCCCGCCCGACGGCAAGGACATCAAACGCCTCACCTACAAATATGCCGACGGCACCTTGATGTATCACGGCGGCCTCCAGGGCTACGGCTTCGGCGTGGTGTTTGTGGGCGAAAAAGGCAAGATTTGCGTGGACCGCGGCCGCTTCAAAGCGGAGCCGGAAGGCATTGACGCGGACTACAAACCCGGCAGCCTGCCCATCAAGCTCTACAACAGCTCCAATCACCAGCGGGATTTCCTGGCCTGCATGCGCTCCCGCCAGAAACCCATCTGCGACGTCGAGGTGGGCTGCCGCTCCGTGACCGTCTGCCATCTGGGCAATTTGGCCTACTGGAACAAGCGCGCCTTGAAATGGGACCCGGTGAAAGAACGGTTTATTGGCGACAACGAAGCCAACGGCTGGCTGGACCGTCCCAAACGCGCCCCGTGGGACAAGGCGGTGTGAGGCGCATACCCTCGGCAACCCTCTCCTCAAATCCCCCGCCGCAAGGCGGGGGATTGCTTTTGCTGAACTATGTGGCGCGAGCCATGGATTGAACTGGGACGCGGCCGCGGGCGCGTGCGCATCCCGATTGTGCACGAGGACCGCCAATGCCTGGTGGTGGACAAACCCGCAGGCTGGCTGCTGGCGCCGGCGCACTGGGACCGCACCTCCCGGAATTTAACCGCAGCCCTCATGGCAGCCATTCAGGCGGGTGCCCCCTGGGCGCGTGCGCGGCAGCTCAAGTTTCTTCGTTTTGTGCACCGGCTGGATGCCGAGACCACCGGCCTGGTGTTGATGGTGAAACAGCGGGCGCTGCTGGATGCCTACACCGATTTGTTTGAGCAGCGGCAGGTGCACAAGGTGTACCTCGCGGTGGTTCACCGCCCCCCGCCCCAAAAGGAATGGACGGCCACCCAACCCCTCGCCCCCGTACCCGGTCGCCCGGGCCGCATGCAGGTGGATGAGCGCCGCGGCAAACCGGCCGAAACTCATTTTCGCGTCCTCGCCAGCCATCCGCGCTTCACCGTGGTGGAAGCGCGCCCTGTCACCGGCCGCACGCATCAAATTCGCGTTCACCTGGCGGCAGCGGGCTGTCCGGTGGCGGGCGACACTCTCTACGGCGGGCAGCCGCCCACCCCGGCCGCGCGGGAGCGTTTTCCGCTGGCGCTGCGGGCGGCGCATCTGGCTTTTGTGCAACCGTACACCCGGCAGCGCGTGCAGGTGACCGCCGAGACGGCCGAGTTTCTGGCGGCGTTCGGCTTTGCCTCGCTGGCCTGGCAGCCACCGCCCGCAGCCTGAAGCCGCTTTACTCGGCCAGCAGTTTGCGGACCTTGTCCGCCAGGTTGGCGCGGGCGTTCATGTCCACCAGCACGCCTTTTTTGTCCACCAGCCACATGGTGGGAATGGCGGTGATGCCAAATTCCTGGCCAAACTTGTTGCCCCAGGCCTTGCCGTCAAAGTATTGCGGCCAGGGCATGTTCTTTTCCTTGATGAACTTCTGGAGGGCTTCCTTGCTGTTGTCGAAACTGATGCCCACAATTTCAAAGCCCTTGGGATGCAGCTCTTCGTACGTTTTCAACACATTGGGCAGCTCGGCAACGCACGGCCCGCACCACGTGGCCCAGAAATCCACCAGCACCACCTTGCCCTTGTAATCCGAAAGCTTCACTTCGCGGCCATCCAGAGCAGTGAACGACAGCTCCAGCGGTTTGCCCAGCGCTTCCAGCCGCTTCAGCAAACCGGCGCAACGCTCCTTCACCGCCTGCGGGGCGCGCGGCTCCTTGAGCAGCTCCCGGGCCAGTTCCCGGCCTTTTTCGCCCTCCGCATTGGCCACCACGGAAAACAGCATCTCGTACACCTCCGGCTGCCCGGGGAATTCCTTTTGCAGCTCGCGCGCCCCTTTTTCCAGCTCGGCCAGCATGGCCGCCGTGCCTTGCTCTTGCACGGCATGCACCCGGCGTTCCACCTGCTTGTGGCGAATTTCAAACCGGTCCTCCTCGGAAAGAGTGCTGTCGGCCAGCCGCGCTTTCTCCAGCTCCACCACCCGCGCCTCCAAACCCTTCTGGCCCATGCTGATGAGGCGATTCAAAAACTCATATTCCTTGCGCCGCGCCCGGGGGGCGTTGGGGTCATCGGGAAAACGCGTGTAAAAGTCCTTCGCCTTGTCCACCGCCCGCAGGAGGGTTTCCTTCACCGTGCCCAGGTATTTTTCGTACTCCTCTTTAGTCGGCCGCTGCGCCCGCCATTCCTTGGGCGTGGGCGGGGTGCGGCTGGCCAGTTGAAATTCCTCCCAGGCCTTCTCGGCCTCGCTCAACTCGGCGGCCAGGGCCGGCCCAAGCCACAGACCCGCAGCCAATACGGCGGCCATGACCCCACGCAGGCAGACAGAATAAATTATTTTCATAGATGCCATCAGCCGCGGCCGGGAGTTCAGCCCATCGGCTGTACGGGTAACATAGCCCGCTCCGGAAGGGCCGCGCAAGCCTCGTTTCGGTCTCGTCAAACCCGTCCGGCCCAGGTAAAATGCTTCCTGATGAAAGCACGCTTCCTTGGCAGTCTGGGACTCTCTTTGGCTGCGTTGTGGGCCGCGGCAGCCCCTTTTCAACCCAATTATGATGAGGACAAAGTGCCGGAATACCGGCTGCCGGACCCGCTCGTCCTGCCCAACGGCAAACCCATCGAAGACGCCAAAACCTGGGAGAAAAAAGGGCGTCCGGCCATTCTCAAATTGTTCACGGAGCACGTGTATGGCCGCGCGCCGGGACGGCCGGCCGGGATGAAGTTTCAGACCTGGTCGTATGACCGCCGGGCGTTGGACGGCAAAGCCACCCGCAAGGAAATCATCATTTACCTCACCGGCAAGACCAACGGCCCGTCCCTCGAGCTGCTGATTTACCTCCCCAACCAGGCCCTCAAACCCGTGCCGGTATTTCTGGGGTTGAATTACTTTGGCAACCAGTCCGTTCATCCCGACCCGGCCATTAAAATGACTGAGCGCTGGCTCCGGCAGAGCAAGGACGACACCGTGGTGAACAACCGCGCCACGGAAAAATCGCGCGGCTGCCAGGCGTCCCGCTGGGCCATTGAACAGGCGCTTGAACGGGGATTTGCCGTGGCGACTTTCTATTATGGCGACATCGAGCCGGACCATGAGGAGGGCTGGAAAACCGGCGTGCGCGCCGCCCTCAGCAAGCAAGGCCCCAACACTGTCTATGGCCCGTCGGACTGGGGCGCGCTCGCAGCTTGGGCCTGGGGACTGAGCCGGGCCATGGATTACATCGAAAAAGACCGGGATTTGGACGCCCGCCGCGTGGTGGTCTTCGGGCATTCCCGTCACGGCAAGGCTGCCTTGTGGGCGGGCGCGGTGGACACGCGCTTTGCCATCGTGATTTCCAATGACTCCGGCTGCGGCGGGGCTGCCTTGAGCCGACGGCGCTTTGGCGAGACGGTGGAGCGCATCAACACGGTCTTTCCGCACTGGTTCTGCGGGTTGTTCAAGCAGTATAACAACAACGAGGATGCCCTGCCGGTGGACCAGCATCAGCTCATCGCACTCATTGCGCCGCGGCCAGTCTATGTGGCCAGCGCCGACAAGGATTTATGGGCCGACCCCAAAGGCGAATTCCTGGCGGCCAAACACGCCGAGCCGGTGTATCGGCTGTATGGCCTGCCGGGGCTGGGAGTGGAGCAAATGCCCGCCACCAACACGCCGGTGGGCGGCCACATCGGTTATCATCTGCGGGCGGGAGCGCACGACATCACCGCCTACGACTGGGAACAATACCTTCGTTTTGCCGCCCGGCATTTTGGGATGCCGTGAAAGCGGGCGCCGGGCTGGTCACCAAAACGCGCCGAAATGCTTGCGGCTCAAGGGGTCCATCGCCTCGTGCTCGCGCATCCTGGACATCGGCACCCACCGCACCGAGCCATCCAAAAATGACACATTGCCGCCCCGGCTGCCCGCCTGCGCCGGCGGCACAGCGCCAAAGCTGTAGAGGCGCACGGTTTCCACCTGCTTCACCGGGTCTATTTCCGTGCGCCCGCCGGTGGCCGTATGCTGGGCGGTGGTGAATTTTTCCGTCTGCGAGTACTGATTCAAATCGCAGAACAGCTCCAGCGCGGGCTGGCCGTTGGTGGGGCGGTCATTGAGGCTCTGGGGCGATTGCCAGTTAAACTTGGCGGGCGGCAGGTCATCATAGTAGCCGCGGCCGCCCAGGTAATTGTAGCCCAGCTCCACGCCGCGGACCTCCTTGCGGGGCTCATCTCCGTAGCAGGCGTACACATTGGGACAAATCATCACCCGGTAGGTAAGCTGATATTCCAGCCACAATTGATAAGTTTCATCGGAGAGCCAGGAAATGTGCTGAAACAGGTTGAAGCCGCCCATTTTGTTGTTCATGCCGGAGGGCAGCCGCTGGCGGTAATCATCGGCGTAGGCGTGCATGGCCAGCGTCAACTGCCGCAAATTGCTCACACACTGGGCGCGCCGCGCTCTTTCCTTCGCCAGCGCCAGCGCCGGCAACAGCAGGGCCGCCAAAATGGCAATAATGGCCACCACCACCAGTAACTCAATGAGGTTAAATCCCTGGCGCCATTCCCGGCGGGAATGCCTGCCTGCCTGCGTTGTCCAAGGCTGCCGCATCGTGGGTTCCGGTTCCCCCCGCGTGGCCATCACCCCCTCAACATGCCTTTAATCCGCCGGATTGGCAACGGCATTTCCACCCCCGCCGGTTCCCCGCTCGCTCGTTCCGCTAGCCCCAGCACGGTGCCCACCGCCTCCCCCGTCAGGGAAGGGCAGCCATTTTTCCATTGCCAGCACGGGCGTTTCAGTTTTGAGTGCGCTGCCGGTAATGTGACTGATTTTGCGGCACAACTGACTGAGGATTTGGCCCGCTGGCGCGAGCGGGGGCTGGGCCGCGCCTTGACGGCCCTGGATTCCCCGCAAGGCCCCCGGGTCCGCCTGTCCGGGCGTGATTACTTGAATTTCTCCGCCAATGATTACCTGGGTCTGGCCAATCATCCGCGCTTGAAAGAAGCCGCCGCCGCCGCGGTGCAAAGGTACGGCGCGGGCGCAGGCGCTGCACGGCTGTTGAGCGGCTCGCTGCCGCCTCAATCTGATTTGGAAACAGCTTTGGCCGATTATAAAAACGCCGGGGCGGCCCTGAGTTTCTCCAGCGGCTATGCCACCGCCCTGGGCGTCATCCCGGCGCTGGTGGACAAGGGCGATGTCGTGTTGCTGGACAAACTGGCGCATGCCTGCCTGGTGGACGGCGCACGCCTGAGCGGCGCCCGGCTGCGCGTGTTTGCGCACAATGACCTCGAAGATTTGGAGGCCAAGCTCCAATGGGCCGTGAGCCAGCGGGCGGCGGGCGGGGCCCGGCGCGTTTTAATCGTATGCGAGTCGGTCTATTCCATGGACGGCGACGCCGCGCCGCTGGCGGACCTGGTTGCGCTCAAAGAGCGTTACGGAGCCTGGTTGCTGGTGGATGAAGCCCACGCCACCGGCGTCCTTGGCCCGCGCGGGGCGGGCTTGGCCCAACAACTCAACCTGGCCGGGCGCATCGAAGTCCAGATGGGCACTTTGGGCAAGGCCCTCGGCGCCGCCGGAGGTTTCATCGCCGGGCCACCCGTGTTGCGGGACTGGTTGGTGAACCGGGCGCGCAGTTTTGTTTTTTCCACCGCCCCCCCGCCTGCCGTGGCCGCGGCCGCTCTGGCGGGTGTGCAATTGGCGCAGTCGGCGGAAGGGGAACAGCGCCGGCAAGCCTTGCGGGAGCGCGTGGCGCAATTGGTGGCGGGTTTGCGGGACCTCGGCTGGCAGGTGGCCGACCCGGCGGCCGCCATTGTGCCGCTGCTCCTGGGCGCCGAGGAGCGGGCGCTCGCTTGGGCGGCTCGGCTGCGGGAGCAAGGCTTCTTCCTGCCGGCCATTCGCTATCCCACCGTGCCGCATGGACGGGCCCGCCTGCGTATCAGTCTAAGCGCCGCCCACACGGCGGAAGACGTCCATGCCCTGCTGGAGGCGCTGCGGAAATTAACATGAACCGGCTGGCCCAGTTGGATGTGCGATACGTGTGGCATCCCTTCACGCAAATGCGCGATTGGATGCGCCAGGAGCCGATTGTCATTGTGCGCGGTCGCGGCCCGGTGCTGTGGGACGCCCACGGCAGAAAATACTTGGATGCCAACGCCTCCATTTGGACCAATCTGCACGGCCACCAGCATCCGGCCCTCAACCGCGCCTTGCGCGCGCAGCTCCAAAAAATCGCCCACAGCTCCGCCCTGGGCCTGGCCAATGAGCCGGCCGCGCTCCTCGCCGCGCAACTGGTGCGGTTGGCGCGGTTGCGCGAACAAAAGGACGCCCGGCCGCGGCTCAACAACCCGGCCCTGGAAAAGGTGTTTTTCTCCGATGACGGCTCCACCGCGCTGGAAGTGGCGCTGAAGCTGGCCTACGAAGCCAGCCGCCGCCTGGGCCGCAGCGGCCCAAAACCGCGCTTCCTGGGCCTGGAGGGCGCTTACCACGGCGATACCGTGGGGGCGGTGAGTCTGGGACACATTGACTTGTTCCACCGCACTTACGCCGGCTTGTTGTTCAAAAGCGATGCCGTCATGGCGCCGTATTGTTACCGCTGCCCCTTCAACCGCGCCCAACCCGAAAGGGCCGACGCCCGCCAGTACCGCCAATGCCAGTGGCAGTGTCTGGGCCAACTGGAAAATCGCCTGGGCCGCGCCCGCCGCCGCGGCCAGCCCTACGCGGCCTTTGTGTTTGAACCCCTCATGCAGGGCGCGGCGGGCATGATTCCCCAGCCCCATGGCTGGCTGCGCCAGGCGGCGGCCTTGGCGCGGGAGCATGGCGCGCTGTTGATTGCGGATGAAGTCATGACCGGCTTCGGCCGCACCGGCCCCCTTTTCGCCTGTCACCGCGAAGGCGTGCAGCCAGACTTTCTGGCTCTGGCCAAAGGTTTGACGGGCGGGTACCTGCCCATGGCTGCCACCCTGACCACCCTCGAAATATTCAACGCCTTTCTGGGGGAATACGCCGAGTTCAAAACCTTCTTCCACGGCCACAGCTACACCGGCAACCAGTTGGGCGCGGCGGCGGCGCTGGCCAGCCTTGGATTGTTGCAAAAACCCGGGGCCGCGGCCCTCCGCCAGCGGCTCGCGCGGCATCTGGCCGGCGCGCTGCAAACCTTATGGGACCTCCCCCAGGTGGGGGACATCCGCCAGGAAGGCCTGGTGGCGGGCATTGAGCTGGTCAAAGACTGGCGCTCGCGCGAGCCGTTTCCGCTGGCCGACCGCGCCGGCTTCCGCGTGTGCGAAGCCATGGCCCGCCGCGGCGTGCTCACCCGGCCCATCGGCAATGTGCTCGTGCTCATGCCGCCCTATTGCGTGTCCCCGCAACAAATCGAGCAAATGGTGGAGGTGTTGCGGGTGTCCGTGCAGGAGGTGCTGGGCAAGGAGCCTGGGAACACTCCACGGCGAAGCCGGTGAGGGGCTTTCCTTTGGCTGGCCCAGCCGGGGGTGTTATCAAGGTTTGGTCACGATGCTGAAAAAGCCGATTTCATTGGTGGCCGCAACAAAGACCGTTTTGGTGGTCCCATCGCCATTCAAGACGGTCAGGCTCGGCGTAGCCCCTTGCGTGGTGGCAAACGGCACCACGGTGGACGTGCCGCCCAAACTCCCTTGAAAACGCACCTCGTACTTCCAGCCGGAGGTGGTGGGAAATACCAGCCGGAACTGGCGGCCGCCGGTGACCGGGGTCAGGGCGCCGGCAATGCGCTAGCCCAAATTGGGGATTTGAATGCGCAACAACCCCGGCGGTGGTGACGCCTGGAATTGAGTGGTGTACGAGGTCAGCGGGGTGGTGGCAGGGCCTTGCAATACCGCGCCATCCGCGCCAAAACGAGAGCCATGCGCCGAACAAAGGATAAAAGAGCCGTTGAAAGGATTGACGGTTGTTCCCGCATGGGTGCAGCGGCTGGTCACCGCGTGAAACACATTGTTGGCCAGGCGGGTGATTACGATTTCCGCAAAGCTGGTGGGCGTGCCGGTGACCCGCACCCGGATTGAGCCATTGGTGTTTTGCAGCGTCGTGAAAGGCGTGACCGAGAGGTCACAAACAAAAGTGCCCGTGCCGCCCTGGCTTTGGGCTAGCGCTTCCACCACGAATAAATGCCGCAACGGGCCGCACCATCCCATGCCCAGGGCGCCAATGGCAAAGAGGCGGACAAACTCACGACGACTGGCCAGACTGTTGTTATCCATAATAATAGTTGGAGTGAGTTAATTTAATAAGTAACCCCATCGCCGCGGGGCGCAAATTTTTTTCCAAGGGCAAAGGCAACGTACTGACCCCCTGGGGCACAAGATAAGCGGCGCATCTCCGCCCGGGCCAGTTCGAGGCCTCATCTAGTGTTCATTCCATTTGCGAATGAGAACTATTGTGCTACCTAATAAATCATGCATTCCCTGCGCTCATGGGGCCTGGTGTGGCTTGGGTTGTTGTCCGGTTGCTGGACCTGGGCCGCTTTGTCTCCCGCGCAACGGCAGCAATTGCCACCCGCGGCGGCCCGCACGGTGGATTTTGTCAAGGACATTCAGCCCATCCTGCAGGTCAGTTGCGCCCAATGCCATGGCCGGGGCAAGGACAAGGGAGGCTTCAAGATAGACACCCGCGAGGATTTTCTGCGAGGCGGCGATTCCGGCCCTGCCGCCCGCGCGGGCGACAGCGCTGGCAGCCTGGTCATTGAGATGGTCAGTGGCCTGGACCCGGACAATATCATGCCCAAAAAGGGCAAGCGTCTCACCGCGCAGCAGGTGGGGCTGTTGCGGGCGTGGATAGACCAGGGACTGCCGTGGCCGCCCGAAATCACCTTTGCGCGGCAGCCGGTGCATAATTTGCATCCCCGCCGGGTGGAGCCGCCCCCGCCCACCGCCCTCAGTGGGCCGCATCCCGTGGACCGCTGGCTGGCAGGTTACTATCAGCAACACGGCGTGCCGGCGCGCTCGCCCGCGCCCGAAGCGGCTTGGGCCAGGCGGGTTTATCTGGATGTCTTGGGGGTTTTACCGACGCCGCAGGAGCTGGAAGCGTTTTTGGCGGATCGGCGCCCGGACAAGCAGGAGCGGCTGGTGCGGCAATTGTTGCAAGACAACCATCGCTACGCGGAGCACTGGCTCTCCTTTTGGAATGATTTGCTCCGCAACGATTACAAGGGTACGGGCTACATTGACGGCGGGCGCAAACAAATCACCGCCTGGCTCTACAGCGCCCTGGCCACCAACAAGCCTTATGACCAGATGGTGCGGGAGCTGTTGCATCCGCGGCCCGAAGCCGAGGGTTTCCTCAAGGGCATCGTCTGGCGCGGCGCGGTCAATTCCAGCCAGACCCCGGCCATGCAGGCCGCGCAAAATGTCTCGCAGGTCTTCATGGGCGTGAATCTCAAGTGCGCCTCCTGCCATGACAGTTTCATCAATGATTACACCCTGGCGGGCACGTACGCGCTGGCCAATGTCTTCAGTGAAGAACCGCTGGAAATTTTTGAATGCGACAAACCCACCGGCCGCAAGGCGGGCTACGCTTTCCTCTATCCCGAGCTGGGCGCGTTGACGCCCTCGACCAACCGCCAGGAGCGCCTGCGAGAAATCGCCGCCCTCATGACCAGCGACCGCAACGGCCGCCTGCCCCGCACGCTGGTCAACCGCCTCTGGGCGCGTTTCTTTGGCCGCGGGCTGGTGGAGCCGGTGGATGAAATGGACGGCCCGGCGTGGCATCCTGAATTGCTTGACTGGCTGGCGGAAGACTTTGTGGCCCACGGCTATGACCTCAAACACCTCATGGCCACGATATTGACCTCGCGCGCCTACCAGCGGGCGGCCGTCCCGGGAACGGAGGCAGCCTCCGAGGCTTATGTTTTTCGTGGCCCGCTGGTGCGGCGGCTCACCGCGGAACAATTCCGGGATGTCCTGGCCGAAATCACCGGCGTGGGCTATCCCTCGCCCGCGGCCACGGTGGACTGGCTGCTGACGGAGCCGCCCGCCCTGCAAACTCAGCGCCTTGAGCAAATCCGCGTGCTCCAGGTCACCCACTCCCCCGAGAGCGCCACCAATCGTTGGATGACGTGGTTTGCCCGCGAATGGGTCCTGGCCAGCCGTCCCGCCGAAGCGCTGGCCGTGCTGGCGGCCAATCTCGAATGGAAGCTTTACATTAACGGCCAGGCCGTGGGAGATACCCGTGCCCCCGAGACGCCCGCCGTCCTTGATTTGACGCCTCATTTGCGTGCCGGTTTGAACGTCCTTGCCGTGCGCGTGGGCCGCAAGCCGGAAAAACCGCCCTTCCCCACCACCCGCAGCCTGGCCGCCTCCCTGCGCGTGAAATCAGAAGGCCTCGTCTGGGAGCTGGACACGGCCCAACACTGGCGGTTTTACGCGGCGGGCACCAACGATTGGAATGCCCTGCCGCCAACGGCGGAGTGGGAGGCAGTCTCTCCCGAATCGGTGAAGCGCGAGGCCGACTGGTTGAATGAAAGGCAGTTTGCCGCAGCCATTCATTCCTTGGAGCGCTGGGGACGCTATCGCTCTGCCTGGGTGGCTGCGGATCCGCTGGCCGTGGCCTTGGACCGGCCGAATCGCGAACAAGTGTGCACGGCCCGCCCCAACCAGGCTACCACCCTGCAAGCGCTGGAGTTGGCCAATGGCAAGACGCTGGCCGCTTTGTTGCGGCAGGCCGCCGCCCGGCTGCACGAGCGTTATCCGCATCCCCCGGAAGCACTGGTTCAATCCGTCTATCGGCATGCCTTGGGACGCGCCCCTACGTCACGCGAACACGCCCTCATCCGCGCCTACCTCAAGGCGCATCCCGGCAAGGAAGGGATTGAGGACTTTCTCTGGAGCCTGGCCATGTTGCCCGAGTTTCAGATGATCTATTAGAGGCTTATGACGACACCGGCACGCATTCCTGCGCCCTCCAGACGGGATTTTCTCAAAACCGCTTCCGCGGCCCTCCTTGGCGCTTTGGCGGCGGGGTTCCCGCGCCGGCTGGAGGCGGAAGACGCCCCTAAAATTGAGCCGGCCGCGGACCGTCTCATCATCCTTTGGATGGCGGGCGGCATGGCCCATACCGAGACCTTTGATCCCAAGCGCTACACGCCCTTTGAAAAAGGCATTAAACCCTCGGATGTCCTGAGCACCTTTCCCAGCATCCCCACCGCCGTGGACGGCATCCGTTTTTCCGCCGGTCTGGAAAACCTGGCCCGGGTGATGGACCGCGGCACCTTGATTCGTTCCTACACCGCCGGCGATTTGGGCTTTATTCTGCACTCGCGCCATCAATACCAGTGGCACACTGGCTATGCGCCGCCGCAAACCGTGGCCGCCCCCCATATCGGCTCGGTGATTGCGCGCACCCTGGGCCCGCTCAACCCGGCCCTGCCCGCCTTTATTAACATTGGCCAGCGGTTTGATGTGGGGGAGGGGGAGGAACTCAAGGCCTTTACCACGGCGGGCTTTTTGGGCAGTGAATATGGGCCGTTCAACGTGCCGTTTCCGGAGCAGGCCGCGCGGGCCATTCAACCGCCGGAAGGCATGACCCCGAGCCGTTTCCAAAACCGGGAGCGCTTTTACCGCCAGTTGCTGGCCAGCAGCCCGGTAATGCGTTACGGCAGCGAATACCAGCGCGAGTCCCTGCTGCGGGCAGTGGATAACGCGCACCGGCTGCTGAACTCGCCCGCGGCCAAGGCCTTTGATTTGAGCCTGGAACCGGAAGCTTCCCTGCGCCAGTACACCGGCGGCATTACGGACCTGGCCAAACTCTCCGAAGCCAAACAAACCCGGGACGGCTCCTACGAAAAAAGCACCATCGGGCGGTTTGGGCTGGGGTGTTTGCTCGCCCGCCGGCTGGCCGAGGCTGGGGCGCGCTTCATTGAAGTCACCACCGAATACATTCCCTTCCTGAATTGGGACACCCACGAGAACGGCCATGAAAAACTCGTCCACATGAAACAGGCCATTGACGCCCCCATTGCCCGGCTCATCCTTGACCTGGAAGAGCGCGGGCTGCTGGAGCGCACGCTGGTGGTGCTGGCCAGCGAGTTCAGCCGTGACTCGCTGGTGGAGGGCAAACCGGACAAGAAAGTCAAAGACCAGGTGGACGTGCCCGATACCATCAACGACCTGAAACATTACGGCATGCACCGGCATTTCACCGATGCGGGGTGTGTGTTGTTATGGGGCGGCGGGGTGAAAAAAGGGTATTTGCATGGCCTGACCGCCGAGGAGCGGCCCTGCAAAACCCTGCGGGACCGGGTGGTGATTGAGGACCTCCACGCCACGCTTTATTATTTGATGGGCATCTCGCCCCAACTGGCTTACGAGGTGGAAAAACGCCCCTTCTACATCACCCGCGACGGCCTCGGCCAGCCCATCAAGGCCGTCATGGCCAGAGGATGATTCTCTGGTCAGCCGGTCTCCTTTCCCCGCCGGCCAGCGGGGCGTCCGGCAAACCATGCGGGATTTGTTTTGAATTTCCGCAGCGTTCGCGCTAAGGAGAATGAGCCGCGGGCTTACACCCCCCGGCGGCCGGAAAACCATGTTTCAAAACATTGGCGAAATGTTGATTCTATTCTGGCGCACGCTGCAAGCGCTGCCCTTGTGGCTGCGGCATCGCCAGAAAATCATGGATCAGATGTTTGAGATTGGCAACGCCAGTCTGCTCATGGCGTGCATCCTGTCCCTTTTCATCGGCGGGGTGCTCACCTTGCAAACCGGCCCCGTGCTGGCCGAGCGCGGGCTGGCCAGCCTGTTGGGCGGCGTGGTCGGCATCAGCATTTGCAAGGAGCTGGCCCCCGTCATGATGTCCATCCTGATTGCCGGGCGCATCGGCTCCGCCATGGCGGCCGAAATCGGCTCCATGAAGGTCTATCAGGAACTGGACGCCCTGCGCACGCTTAACATCAATCCCGTCCATTACCTGGTGCTGCCCCGCATGTTGGCCATCGCCGTGGCACTGCCCACCCTGGTTTTATTTGCGGTGTTAACCGGCTGGCTGGGCGGGGCGGTGGTGGCTCACTACAACCAGTCCATCGCCATTTCCTTTGCCACTTACTTCAACAACCTGCAGGAAGTGGTCGAGCTGGGGGACCTGGCGCATGGCCTCTTCAAGACTTTCTGCTTCGCCGTCGTGGTGGGCCTGGTTTCCTGCCATCAAGGGCTGGTCACCATCGGCGGGCCCCGCGGCATCGGGCGCTCGGTCACCAAGGCGGTGGTCAACTCCATCGTGCTGATTTTGATTCTCGATTATTTCGTGACCCGCTTGCTGCTTTATTTTGAGGAATGAACCCGGCGGAATCCAAACACAACGGGGTCAAGGTCTCGGTGCGTGGCCTGCGGAAGACTTTTGGCGCCCAAACTGTCCTGCAAGGCTTGTCCTTCGAGGTGGCGCCCGGCGAACTGTTTGTCATCATGGGCCCCAGCGGCAGCGGCAAAAGTGTCCTGCTGCGCCATATCATCGGACTGGAAACGCCCGACGCCGGGGAAATCCTCATTGACGGCCAGCCGGTGGACGGCGGGCAAATCATGGACCATTACCGCATGGCGATGGTCTTTCAGAGCGGCGCGCTGCTCAACTCCCTCACGGTGGGCGAGAATGTGGGACTTTACCTGAGCGAGCACCGGCTCAAACCCGCCGCGGAAATCCAGCGCATTGTACGTGAAAAACTGGAGCTGGTGGGCATGGCGGGCACCGAAAACAAGCTCCCCGGCGAGCTGTCCGGGGGCATGAAAAAGCGGGTGGCCATTGCGCGCGCGCTGGTGGTGGAGCCACAGCTTATTTTGTATGATGAGCCCACCAGCGAGCTGGACCCCCTGATTGCCGTGACCATTGCCGAGGAAATCGTGCGCCTGAATGACCGCATGGGGGCCACCTCCGTGGTGGTGACCCACGATCGCGATCTGGCCTTTGGCATCGCCGACCGCGTGGCCATTCTACTGGGGGGACAGCTCCGCGCCATTGGTACCCCCTCGCAGGTCCGGCAATGCGCCGACCCCGAAGTGCAGAAATTTTTAACCGCAGACTTCAAGTTCAAACCTCAAACCTGACGCTTATGCGCAACACTCTCGAAACCCGGTTGGGCATCTTTGCGGCGCTGGCGGTCATCGTGGCCGTCATCATCCTCGAACTGGCGGGCAGCAAGGACCTGTTCATGAAAACCTACCCGCTGCACGCACTTTTCAAAAATGTCCACGAGTTGAAAGTAGGCGACCCGGTTAAAATGGCGGGGGTCCCTGTGGGCCGGGTGGACAGCGTGACGCTGACCAACAATCTGGTGCGGGTCACCCTGCGCCTGCGCAAGGACGTGGTGGTGCGGACCGACTCCAAGGCGCGCATCAAATTCACCGGCCTCATGGGCCAGAACTTTGTCGCCCTTGATTTCGGTTCTGAAAAAGGCGTGCCGCTGGAAGCGGGCAAATTCATTGAAACCGTGGAAGGGGCGGACTTGAGCGAAATGCTGGCCAAGGTGGACAATGTGGCGGCGGGCATTGAAAACATCACCCGCAGTTTCAGCGGGGACCGCATTGACAACCTGCTGGGTCCGCTGACCGATTTCCTGAAACAAAACCGCGAGCCGCTCACCCTGACCATCGGCAATCTGCGCAGCATTTCCGACCAGATTGCCCAGGGACGCGGCACAGTGGGACGGTTGATTCGTGAGGACACCCTGCACGTCACCGCGGTGAACACGCTCTCCAATTTTGAAGCCACCGCCGTGGAAGTGCGCAGCGCGATTGACGAAGGCCGGGCCGTCATTGCCAACGCCAAAACCATCACCACCAACCTGAACCTGGCTTTGACCCGCGCCAACGAAATGATTGAAGGCGTGCAGGCCGGGCGGGGCACGATGGGCCTGCTGCTCAAGGACGACAAACTTTATAACGAAACCTCCACCGCCATGACCAATCTGCGGGAAATCATGCAGAAGATCAACCGCGGCCAGGGCTCGGTGGGCCGGCTCGTCAATGATGAGAGCCTTTTCAAGAACGCCAAACTCACCCTCCAGAAACTCGACAAAGCCACCGAGGGCCTGGAAGACCAGGGCCCGCTTAGCGTGCTGGGCATGGCCATCGGCACGCTGTTCTAAACAACGCTTCCACGGTGTGCTGGTGGCTGCCGGGGCCGGCGCTGCATCAGTGTCTGCTTAGCCGGGGGCTTGCCGCCGGCCTTGCATCCTGCCGCGTGCTCTTCGGCCTTTCCGAAAAATAAAAATAATTGGCTTAAGTCAAACCTGCCCCGGCAGGCTGCTCTACAATGAAGACAACGGGCCAGGCAACGCCCGCCCGGATGACACTTTTTCATGCAAGGTAAAAAACAAATCAGCCAGGGTTGGCAGCGCGCGGGCCGCGCGCCGTGGGTGGTGCTGGCCATGGCCTGTCTGGTGGCGGCCATTTGGGGTGGTCTGTTGCGGCTGGGGGTGCAACTGCCCACGCCCGAACATGGCGCCCAGTGGATTACCCTGCACGGGCCGCTCATGGTGTGCGGTTTCCTGGGCACCGTCATCGGCCTCGAACGCGCCGTGGGCCTCCGCTCCTGGTGGACGTATATTCCGCCCATCCTTACGGGCGCCGGCTCGATTGCGATGGTTGCCGGAGTGACCGCAGCGCATCCCCTTTGGCTCGTGACAGCAGGCAGCGCCGTGTTTGCGGGGGTGGCCTGGCGGGTGGTGGCGCTGCAACGGGCCTTGTTCACGGTGTTGATGGCAGTGGCAGCGGTTTGTTGGGTCACGGGGAATGTGCTGTGGACGCAAGGATGGACCTTCAACCGGATAGTGCCTTGGTGGATGGCTTTTCTGGGCCTGACCATCGTGGGCGAGCGCTTGGACTTAAACCGTTTCACCCGCCCGTCAAAATGGTCCCGCCCCTTCTTGTATGCCGCACTGGCCTTGTTTTTGGGCGGGGTGGGGCTGAGCGCCTGGCACCAGCTTTGGGGCGAGCGTCTGACAGGCGCGGGGCTGTTGGCGCTGGCGGCGTGGCTGGGGTGGTTTGATTTGGCGCGCCGCACCCTCCGGCATCCTGGCCTGCCGCGATTCATGGCCGTATGTCTGTTAGCCGGCTACGCGTGGATGGCCTTCAGCGGCCTGTTGATGATGCGCCACAGTCCGCTGGAAAATGGCCCTTGGCCTTATGACGCCGTGCTCCACACCTTCTTTGTGGGCTTTGTGTTTTCCATGATTTTTGGCCACGCGCCCGTCATCTTTCCCGCCATCTTGAATTTTACCGCCACCTACCGGCCGGTGCTGTATGTGCATGTGGCGATGTTGCATGCCGCTCTGGCCTTGCGCGTGGCCGGTGATTTGCTGGAGATTTTCTGGGCGCGGCATTGGGGCGCCATCTTCAACGGGTTGGCCGTGGCGGTGTTTCTGCTGAACACGGTGGCCTCGGTGGCGCTGCCACATGGATGCTTGCGCCGCTGGTTCAAGGGCGGTCCATGAACCAAATCCCTATGACCATTTTCTCCCACCTCCAGCGATGCTCCCTCACGCCCTCCGCTCCTTGGGCGTACCGCTGAAACCCCTTCACCGGAAGCCTGGTTTTCCCGGCAATTTCCCTTGCGCGAGTTGGAAAAGTGTGAATAGGTTTGGGCATGGTTTTTGGCCGGGTGAATCCATATAGGTTGCCTAACTCCAATGCCTACTGGGTCAAACCAGGCAAACTCATGGCGGGGGAGTACCCGGGGCACCAGCGATCCGAAAAAGCGCGTGCGCGTTTGCGGGAATATCTGGAGGCGGGAATCACCTTTTTTCTGGACCTCACCGTCCCCGGCGAATTGCGTTCTTACGAGCGCTTTCTATATGAAGAATCGCAGGAGCTGGGCGTGATGCCCCTCTATCAACGGCTGCCCATTCCTGATGCTTCCGTGCCCCGCTCGCCGGAGTACATGGCCCAGATTCTCAATGTGATTGACCACGCCCTGGCCGAACGCCATGTGGTTTATGTGCACTGCTGGGGCGGCATCGGGCGCACCGGTCTGGTGGTGGGATGCTACCTCGTCCGCCACGGCATGAAAGGCGAGCAGGCCCTGCGCGAGCTGGGCAAATTGTGGAAAACCGTGGAAAAAGCCGCCTTTTACCCCGAAACGCCGGAGACCCCCCAGCAGCGCGATTACATCCTCAACTGGCGCGAGCCTGCCAAAGCCCGCCGTGCATAAATCCGTTGGGAACGGCAGCAGGTTTCGGCTATACCCGGCTTGAGCCATGCAACGGGTTGCCGTCATCAACGTGGTGGGACTGACTTCCCGCCTCCTGCAATCCGGACACCTGCCCCGCTTGCAGCGCTGGCGGCAACGCGGCTGGCTGGCGCCCATCCAACCCGCTTTCCCCGCCGTCACCTGCACCGCCCAGGCCAATTACCTCACCGGCTGCCTCCCCGCCCAACACGGCATCGTGGGCAATGGCTGGTACCACCGCGAGCTGGCCGAGGTGCATTTCTGGAAACAATCTAATCACCTGGTCACCGCCCCCAAAATCTGGGAGCGCCTGCGCCAGCGGCATCCGGGATTCACCTGCGCCAAGCTCTTCTGGTGGTTCAATATGTATTCCTCCGCCGACTGGAGCATCACCCCGCGCCCCATGTACCCGGCGGATGGCCGCAAAATCTTCGACATTTACACCTGGCCCTTCGAGTTGAAACCGGACCTCAAGCGCGAGCTGGGAGAGTTTCCCTTTCCCACCTTCTGGGGGCCGGCGGCGGGCGTGGCCTCGCCCCAGGGGCCACCCGAGGCCGCCAGCCGCTGGATCGCCGCTGCGGCGCAGTGGATGGAGCGCAAATTCCAGCCGCATTTGCATCTCATCTACCTGCCCCACCTGGATTACAATTTGCAACGTCACGGGCCGGACGCGCCCACGGTCCCGGCGGACTTGCAGCGGGTGGATGAAATCACCGGCGAGCTGCTCGATTTCTTCACTGGCCGCGGCGTGGCGCCGGTGGTGCTTTCCGAATACGGCCTGGTGCCGGTTCATCAACCCGTGCATTTGAACCGCCTGCTGCGCCAGGAAGCATGGCTGGTCCTCAAGGAGGAGCTGGGGCGCGAGCTGCTGGATGCCGGCGCCAGCCGCGCCTTTGCTGTGGCCGATCACCAGGTGGCCCATGTATATGTTAAAAATCCCGCCGACCTGCCCGCCGTGCGCCGGCTGCTGGAAAAAACACCGGGCGTTGCCCGGGTGTTGGGGCCGGAAGAAATCGCCGCGGCCGGACTGCGGCATCCCCGGGCGGGCGATTTAATCGCAGTGGCGGCGCCCAACGCCTGGTTTACTTACTATTACTGGCTCGACGACACCCGGGCACCGGACTTTGCGCGCACCGTGGATATTCATCGCAAGCCCGGTTATGATCCGGTGGAATTATTCCTCGATCCCGCCCTGCGTTTTCCCCGGCTTAAAATCGGCTGGCGATTGCTGCAAAAAAGACTGGGATTCCGCATGCTCATGGACGTCATTCCGCTGGAGGCCTCGCTCGTCAAAGGCTCGCACGGCGCCCCCCCGGCGGAGGCGGCGGATTATCCGGTGTTCATCGCCCCGTGCCCCTTGCCGGAAAGCCCGCCCCAGCTCCCCTCTACAGCGATTGCCGCAGCCCTGGAAGCAGTGGTGGAGTCGCGCATGCCTTAAAAAATCGGGCCGAATGCCGCCCAGCATTTGACAAGCCCACCTCCCCTTCGTAGGTTAGTCCCAGCGACGCGAACTGTTAGGTCGGGCCAGATATGGGAAAAAAACCAGTCAGCCGGGTGCCTGCGGATCAAGGGTTGCATGTCATTGCCGCCCGCTTCCGCCTTTTAGGTGATGTCCACCGCCTCAAAATCATTGACTTGCTGGATGACGGCGTAAAGGAGCGCTCTTTGGCCGACATCAAATCCCACCTGCGCCTCAACCAGGCCACCCTGGACAAACACCTGCGCGCCCTGACCAGCGCCGGCGTGCTCGGCAAACGCAAGGACGGCCACACCGTCTGGTACTCCCTCATTGACCCCAGCGTGCACGAACTGTGCGAACTGGTGGGCGAAAGCGTCCAACAACGCCTCGCCGCCCACTTCAAGCACTACGAAGATTACGAAGTGTAAAGCGCCGCGTGCAACATCCGGGCGATGCGCTTGCGACCATGGCGCTCACCCCCCCGGGCCAGTGTGAAGGAGTGTAGCGCAAGCCTCGACCCCATGTAGCGCAGGCGTCCCCGCCTGCGAGTTGGGCCTGCGTCCCGCAGGCTTATTCCAACCTTACGATGCGTGCTCACCTTCGTTACGGCACAGGAAAGATTGGCGCACGGTTTGTTGTTTCCGAGCGTTTCCTCTTTACGTTGGCAATTCAGCAATCACGGAGCCGGGAGGCTCCGTGAACCCGCAGGCGAGGACGCCTGCGCTACATGGGGGGACGCCTGCGCTACAGACCCTCACCTTGGCCTTTTACCACGATGGGGTGGAGGGAAAAGGGGGCAGAACGCGTGAAAAGTGAAACACTAACCACGAATGAACACGAATGGACACAAATTTTGAACAGAAGGAAATGGAGGGAACGAAGAGGGAGAAGAAGCTCCTCACCCTGGCCCTCTCACGGGGAGAGAGAAACACACCCAGTTCGGACACAGGCTTTGCCCTCCCTCATCTTGGCCCTCTCCCACGGGGAGAAGGGAACTGTTAATGGGCGTTGTGGGATTTTTTCGCCCGCTTTTGTTAGCTGCAGGCCGAGATGAAGATGAGGGAAACGTCAGCCGCAGTAAAAACTCATTCATCCTTTGCCCCCCGCCTGCAAGACGCAGGCTGAATCCCGCTTTGCGGGACGAGGACATCTGCGTTGCGGCACAGAAAGGATTGGCGCACGGACTGGTGCTTACATGCGCGTCTGTTTGACTTCGGCAATTCTGCAATCACGGAGCCGGGAGGCTCCGTGAACCCGCAGGCGAGGACGCCTGCGCTACATGGGGGGACGCCTGCGCTACACCCACTTTCGCCCATTGGTGCAGCATGTGGAACGCCTGCGATACTTTCGCTTGTTCGGCCGGGGAGTTGCTGGAAGGGGGAGACAGGATGGTTGAGTTTGCCTGGTTGGCGGTTGGGCAAATTGGCGGGGGTGCGAGGTTTGGCTTTTTCTGGGATTTGCGGTTGCTTTGGCGGGGTGGGTGGCTTACTTTGGCCGGCATCATACCGAAACGATACGCATTATGATGAAACGCAGTTTCTTCCTGTGGGCGGCCGCGCTGATGCTGGCCGCGGTGATGAATGTCCAGGCGGCGGACTCCCCCAAGAAAGGGCTGTTGCGGCACGTGGTGATATTCAAATACAAGGAGACGGTTTCCGCGGCGGAGATTGAGCGGGTGGAGGCGGCGTTTCGGGCGCTGAAGAAATCCATTCCGGGGATTGTTTCGTTTGAGAGCGGGGTGAATGTCAGCCCCGAGAATCTGAACAAAGGTTTCACGCATTGCTATATTCTCACCTTCCGCACGGAGAAGGACCGGGACGCCTATCTGGTGCATCCGGAGCATCAAAAGTTTGTGGACATTGTGAAGCCGGTGCTGGCGGAGCCGCTGGTGATTGATTTCTGGGTGCGGGAGAAGTGATTTATGGCCGGCGCCTTGCGCGGCGGAGTTTTCCGCGTGACGGGCGGCGTGCCGCTGCAGGGGGAGGTCACGCCGCAGGGGAATAAAAATGAGGCGTTGCCGGCGCTGGCGGCCTGTTGCCTGACGGGTGAGCCGGTGCGGCTGGAGAATTTGCCGGACATTGAGGATGTGGACGTGATGTTGCGCATCCTCGCGGCGGTGGGGGTGTCGGTGGAGGAGGAGCCGGGGCGGCAGGCGGTGAAGGTGCAGGCCGCGGCGGAGCCCAATTCGCAGTTGCCGGTGGAATTGTGCGCGCGGTTGCGCGGTTCGGTGACGCTGGCGGGACCGCTGCTGGCGCGGTGCGGGCGGGTGTTTTTGCCGCTGCCGGGCGGGGATAAAATCGGCCGGCGCCGGCTGGACACGCATTTGCAGGTGTTTCAAGAGCTGGGCGCGGAGATTACCGCCACCGGCCAGGGCTATGAGATTACGGCGCGGCGGCTCCGGGGCGCGGACATCTGGATGGATGAAGCCAGTGTGACCGCCACGGAAAATGCCGTGTGCGCGGCGTCGGTGGCGGAGGGGGAAACCACTTTGCGCAATGCCGCCAGCGAGCCGCATGTGCAAAATGTTTGCCATTTGCTCAACCGGATGGGGGCGCGCATTGAGGGCATTGGCTCCAATGTTTTGCGCATCACCGGCGTGCCGGCGCTGCGGGGATGCCATCACCGGATTGGCCCGGATTATCAGGAGATTGGCAGTTTCATTGCGCTGGCGGCGGTGACGCGCGGGCGGTTGTTGATTCGCCAGGCGGGGGTGCCCCACCTGCGCATGATTCGCTCGGCGTTCAACCGGCTGGGAGTGCGCACCGAAGCCGTGGGCGAGGATGATTTGCTCATCCCCGCCGAGCAAAGCCTGCGGATTGTCAATGATTGGGGCGGGGCGGTGCCCAAGATTGATGACGCGCCGTGGCCGGGGTTTCCGGCGGATTTGACGTCGGTGGCGCTGGTGACGGCGACGCAGTGCACGGGGACGGTGCTGATTCATGAGAAGATGTACGAGTCGCGGCTGTATTTCACGGACAGCCTGATTAGCATGGGGGCGCGGATTATTTTGTGTGATCCTCATCGGGCGGTGGTGATTGGGCCGGACCGTTTGCGCGGGGCGCGGCTGAACAGTCCGGACATCCGGGCGGGCATGGCCATGCTGATTGCGGCGTTGTGCGCGGAGGGGGAGTCGGTGATTCAAAACATCATCCAGATTGACCGGGGGTTTGCGCACATAGACCAGCGTCTGCGGCAATTGGGGGCGCGCTTGCAGCGGGAGGTTTGAGGGAGCGAAGCGCGGTGGAGGGTGTCCCTGCATTGCTCGTCCCGAGTGCAGGGTGAGAGTTGGGCAAATCCGTTGTCTTGCGGGGGTGTGGTTTTGCATGTAAGTGTGGTATTCCCGGAAGGCTCCCTTAACCGCTGGACGTTCTTATCTTTGCCCTCTCCCCAAGGGAGAGGGAAATACACCAATTTCGCTCACAGGCTTTGCCCCCCTCACCCTAGCCCTCTCCCAAGGGGAGAGGGGAATAGTTAAAGTACCTCGGATTATTCATGACGCGTGTTTGCTCCGTCAGGCGAGAAGGACAAGTTAGGTACAGAAACACCAATGATTTACCTGCTTCAATTCATTGCCACCGGACTAGGGGACGCAGGCATTGTCCCGCTATGCGGGACGAGACGCCTGAGTTAAGGCACACGAGAAATTGATGGGCGGCTTTGGTGCATCCAGAAGCGTCTGTTTGATGACGGCAATTTGCAATCACGGAGCCGGGAGGCTCCGTGAACCCGCAGGCGTGGACGCCTGCGCTACGCCCTCACCCCCGGCCCTCTCCCCATGGGAGAGGGAGATAGTGCCAACGCCACTTCATTAACATAGCAGGCGCTGTGGGAGGCGAGCCACTAGGCAAGGGATCATTTTCGCCTGGCCGAGGGGATGGATAGAGGCGGGTGTCAGCTTGATGCGCCGCGATTCGCTCATGACATTCCTCCGGGGGGGCATTACACTGGCGGGGTGACGCAAACGTTGGACACGCTGGGAATCATTGCCGGCAATCGCCAATTGCCGCTGGTGCTGGCCCGGGAGGCGCGGGCGGCGGGCATCCGGCGACTGGTGGCGGTGGCCTTTGAGGGCGAGACGCAGCCGGCGCTGGCTGAGCTGGTGGACGAGGTAGAGTGGCTGCGGGTGGGGCAGTTGGGCAAGATGCTGGAGGCTTTCACCCGCCGCGGGGTGCGCCATTGTGTGATGGTGGGGCAGATTGCGCCGAAGAATCTGTTTGATTTGCGGCCCGACTGGCGGGCCATGACGCTGCTAATGCGCCTGAAGGAGAAAAATGCCCACACCATTTTTGGGGCGATTGCGGAGGAGCTGGCCCGCGAGGGCGTGCAATTGATTGAGGCCACGCCCTGGCTGCAAAGCCTGATTCCGCAGCCCGGGCATATTGCCGGGCCTGAAGTCTCGGCCACGCAGGCGGGGGATGTTGCCTTTGGCCATCGGATGGCCCGCGAAATTGCGCGGCTGGACATAGGACAGACGGTGGTGGTGAAAGGAGGGACGGTGCTGGCGGTGGAGGGGTTTGAGGGCACGGACGCCTGTCTGGCGCGCGGCGGGGACCTGGCCGGCAAAGACGGCGGGGCGGTGGCGGTCAAGGTGGCCAAGGCCCATCATGACTTTCGCTTTGACATCCCCTGCGCCGGCCCGCAGACGCTGGAGGTGTGCGCCGCGCACGGCGTGGCCGTGCTGGCGGTGGAAGCCGGCCGCTCACTGCTCCTGGAGCGTGCGGAAATGGAGGCGCTGGCCGCCCGCCGCAAAATCAGCCTGATGGCGGTCCCCCCCCCCGCTGGTAATCCCCCCCACAAGGCCGGTTAAACCGGGGTGGAGGTTTCCAGGAATCCCTGCAACTGGCGCAGGCGGGTGGGATGGCGCATCTTGCGCAGAGCCTTGGCCTCGATTTGGCGGATGCGCTCGCGGGTGACCTTGAATTGCTTGCCCACTTCTTCGAGCGTGCGGGAGTAACCGTCCACCAGGCCAAAGCGCAGTTCCAACACCTTGCGCTCGCGCTCGGTCAGGCTGGCCAGGACATCGTTGACCTTCTCCTTCAACAGGCTGTAGCTGGTCATGTCGGAGGGGTTTTCCGCGCTTTTATCTTCGATGAAGTCGCCGAAATTGGTGTCATCGCTATCTCCCACCGGAGATTGCAGGGAGATGGGCTGCTGGGCCATTTTGAGAACGGCACGGACGCGCTCGACGGGCATTTGCATTTCGTCGGCGATTTCCTCCGGCGTCGGCTCGCGGCCGAAATCCTGGACGAGCTGTTTTTGCACCCGCATCAGTTTATTGATGGTTTCAATCATGTGCACGGGGATGCGGATGGTGCGGGCTTGGTCCGCGATGCTGCGGGTGATGGCCTGGCGAATCCACCAGGTGGCGTAGGTGCTGAACTTGTAACCGCGGCGGTACTCGAATTTTTCCACGGCCTTCATCAGGCCCATGTTGCCCTCCTGGATGAGGTCCAGAAAAGACAGGCCGCGGTTGGTGTATTTCTTGGCAATGGAAATGACCAGGCGCAGGTTGGCCTCCACCATTTCGGTTTTGGCCTGCATGGCTTTGCGGTTGAAATGCTGCATCTGCTTGAAGGCCTCGAGGTATTCCTCGCTGGACATGCGCACCATGTCCTCCAGCGCCTGTTTCTTGCGGAGTTCCGCCTGGAGGATGGACTGAATCTGCGGGTTTTTCTTTTGCGCCTCGAGTTCCTGGATGGTGCGCAGGCAGGTCTGCAGCTTGTCCACCACGTTTTCCGCGACGTTGGCGATTTCCTCGATGACCTTCTGTTTATAGTAAAACTTGGGCAGCATGGCCTGGAGCTTGGCGTCCAGTTTCTTGAACTCCTTCATCAGTTTTTCCCGTTTGGCGGGATTGGTGGCGGCCACCATTTCGCGGTATTTGTCCTGGACCTCGTTGTCCATGACCTGGACGACCTTGACCAGGCGGCGCAAATCCTTGAGGTGATGTTCGCGGCCCTCCACCTTTTTGTCCACGATGACCCGGTCAAACCGCTCCTTGGGCGGCTCGCTGATGAGCTTTTCCGCCAGGGCGAGGTGCTCCTTGGCGGTGAAGCCGAAGCTGTACACGATGCGTTTGACCTCGTTCTCGGCGTCCTCAATGCGTTTGGAAATTTCCACCTCCTGCTCGCGGGTGAGGAGAGGCACCTGCCCCATTTGCTTGAGGTACATCCGCACCGGGTCATCCAGGATGTCCAGCCGGTTTTTGTCGTCGTCTTCTTCCGGCTCCGGTTGTTTGACCCGGTCCACCTCGGCCTGGTCCACAATTTCAACTTCGAGGTTGCGGAGCTTGGTGTAAATCTCGTCCAATTCCTCCGGCGAAACCACGGAATCCGGCAGGGCGTCGTTGATGTCGTTGTACGTCAGGTAACCTTGCTCCTGGGCCAGGCGCACCAGTTCCTTGATTTTTTCGGCCAGGTCCAGGGTCTGGGACTGTTTGCTGCCGTCTCCCGAAAGGTCACCTGACAGAGTTTCCGCCTCCGGCCCCTTGTCTTCGGTGGGGATTTCCCGGGTTTTGGCGGCGCTCTTTTTGACAGCGGGCACCGGAGCGGGGGAGGCCGGTTTCTGGTCAGGCTTGGCTGCGGCGTGCGGGGAGGCTTTTTTAGTGCTATCTTTGGCCTCAGCGGGGGCGCTTTTGGCTGCTTTAGCCGGGGGCGGCGTATTTTTGGCATCCTTCCTGGCCGGGGGCGTGCCGTCCTTGGCCTTGGCGGAAGCGGAAGCCGCTGGTTTGGCCTCTTTGGCCTTGGTGGGTTTGGAGGGGGTCGCAACTACTTTATGGGACGACACTTTACCCTTATCAGCCTTGTCGGCTGATTTTTTCACCTGAGATTTTGCCATAGATGCTTCTCGGAGTATCCGCTACAAATTCTTGTTTAACAAATAGTCTTATACATTAACGCTTTATTGCATGGCAGTCAATCCTTGCGGCATTTTTTATCACAAATGAGGGGCGCCCCGCCACTTGGGGGTCAAGTGCCGGGCAGGACGCGGAGGACTGGGCTGGGGGTCAAAACCGCAGGATGGCCTGCAAGTAAAACCAATGGGCGCCCACGGCGCCGCCGTTGGCCGGCACCAGCGCCGCAGTGTCGCGGATATAGTCGCCCACGAAGAAATGGCCGTAACCGACCTGGAGATTGGCCCAAGGGGTGGGGTTGTAAGTTGCCACGATGTCCACTTCGGTGCCCACATAACGACCGGCCTGGGTGTTGATGCCGTAGCCATTGCCCACCCGGCCGGCGCCGGTCACGGTGTAGAGGAGGTCCTGGTCATTGGCCAGGAAGAACCAGAGCACTTCGGAGGTGAGGGTCAGGTTTTTGATGGGTTTGAGGGTCAGGTTGGCGCGTGGGATGTACATGTTCCAGCCGCCAAACAAGTCCATGGTGCCGTAAAAGCGGTGGTTGGTGCCAAAGAGGTTTTGGAAGGTGTTCACCTCGCCGTCAGCGGGGTGGTCATCGCCGGTGCCAAAATCGAAGCCCAGCCCCAGGCGGGGGCTGGCCCAGGTGTCTTTGAAGGTATAACCGCCGCTGACGCCGCCACCGAAAGCAGAGAGGTCGCGGCGCGTACCCGCCTGGTTGATGCTACCCAACTGCCCGGCCAGCTCGAGGGAGAAATCCCACGGTCCATAGGCGCCGGGCAGGGATTTGACACGAACCCCCGGCATGTAGAGGTCGCGCGGTCCTGGCCCGCCCACGGTGGGGGTAACGGCGGTGGGCGAGCCGGCGCTGACGTTGCGGGAGAGGAAATAAGCTTCGGTTTCCCATTTGGGGACGAGGCCGCGGGCGGAGGCGTAGAGGCCGAAGAACCAGTCGTAGTCATTGGCCACGTTGAAGTGGCGGTCATACGGGAGCACGACACGGCCGGCCCAGGCGTCCACCCACCAGTTGGTGCTGCCGTGCAGCCGGACTTTGGCGGCGTCAAAGGCGCGAGGGACGTTGCTCCAGTCGCTCGCGCCGACGAAGCGCTCGTCGCCGTAAACCATTTCCTGGCGGCCCACTTTGAGGGTCAGGGGGAAGGCCTTGGGATTGCCGAGGGTGACCCAGGCCTGATGCAGGTCGAAACGGTCACGGTCGGGCGAAGGGGAGCGTGCGTCACTGTGGACGGTGCTGTCACGGCCCTGGCCAAAGAGGGTGATCCAATCGCAGGGGGTCCAGCCGAGATGCACCTTGCTGCGGAAGAGCAGCCAGTCGTTGTCATTGGCCAGGTTCCGCAGGAAATCACGATTGGCGAAAACGCCGGCGTTTTCCTTGACTTCGTAACGCAGGCGAAATTGCGCGCCGAGGTCCCATTTTTCGGCGGCGGGCGATTGCTCGCGCAACCATTGATTGACCAGGCCGGGATGGGTTGCGCCGGCCGCTCCTGCGGCCCGGGCGGCAATGCCGGCGCCCAACCAGACCACCACTGCAGCAATCATTACCCAGTGCTTTTTCATAATATTGAACGTTTATTGTAGCTTATCGGTTGGCCGGCCGAAAACCTTGACTCAAATCAAAGGGCCGCCGGCCGCCTGGCCAGGGCCGGGTGGTGCCCGGCCTCCGGTGCGGGAGGGGTGGGCAATTCAAACGGCGAGCCGTACCCGGGAGCCCTTTCAATCGGCGGCGCGCGTTTTAATTTTTTCCAGGATGTCCCGCACCACTTCTGCGCGGGGTTTGACGCCCTGCTGGCCTTTGCCGTGGACGCGCACGGCCACGGCTTGGGCGGCCTGTTCCTTGGCGCCCACCACCAGGATGTGATGGGCGCGGGCTTCCTCGGCGCGCTGGATGCGGCCCATGAGTTTGTCGTTGCTGAACTCCAGCTCGGCACGGACCTGGTGGCCGCGCAACTCCTGCACCAGGCTGCGCCCATACTCCATTTGCGCCTCGGTTACCGGCAGCACGCGCACCTGTTCCGGCGCGAGCCAGAGGGGAAAGTTGCCGGCGTAATGCTCAATCAAAAATCCGATGAACCGCTCATGCGTGCCCAGCGGGGCGCGATGGATGCAGAGGGGGGTCTTCATGGAGTTGTCGCGGTCGCGGTACTCCAGGCCAAAGCGCTTGGGCACGGCAAAATCCACCTGATTGGTGGCGATGGTGAACTCGCGCCCGATGGCGCTCCAGACCTGCACATCAATTTTGGGGCCGTAGAAGGCGGCCTCATTGGGCACTTCCACGTAGTTGATGCCGCTTTCCTGCAACACGCGCCGCACCATGGCCTCGGTTTTGAGCCACAGCTCCGGCTCATTCACAAACTTCTGCCCCAGGCGGGCGGGGTCGTGCGTGCTGAAGCGCATCACATATTTTTCCAGGCCGAAAATCTTGAAGTACTTGAGGTACATGTCATTCACGGCCTTGAACTCGTCCGCGAATTGTTCTTCGGTGCAGTAGATGTGCGCGTCGTTCATGTTGAGGGAGCGCACGCGCATCAGGCCAAACAATTCGCCCGACTGCTCGTAGCGGTAGCAGCAGCCGTACTCTGCCAGCCGCAGCGGCAAATCCCGGTAGCTGCGCGGCTCCGCCGCAAAAATGCGGTGATGATGCGGGCAGTTCATGGCCTTGAGATAATAGCGATGGGCGGCCGCCTCCGCCCCTTCCTGGTCCGCCTCGTCCCCCTTCAATTCCATGGGCGGAAACATGCTTTCGGCGTAGTAGGGCAGATGGCCGCTGGTGAGGTACATTTTCTCGCGGGCCACATGCGGGGTGCGCACGCGGACGTAGCCGGCGGCAAATTCCGTTTCCTTGGCCAGTTTTTCCAGCTCCTCCACCAGCACTGTGCCCTTGGGCAGCCACAGGGGCATGCCGGGGCCGGTGTATTCCGGGTCCATGAAAAACAGGCCCATTTCCGTGCCAATTTTGCGGTGGTCGCGTTTCTTGGCCTCCTCCTGCATCTTGAGCCACTCCTCAAGCTGGGTCTTGTTTTTGAAGGCGGTGCCATAGATGCGCTGGAGCTGCGGATTCCGCTCGTCGCCCTTGTAATACGCGCTGGCCACGCTGGTGAGTTTGAAGGCGCCGATGTTGCCGGTGCGCATGACATGCGGGCCGGCGCACAAATCAATGAAGTCGCCGTTTTTGTAGTAGGAAATGGGCTCGCCCTCGGGAATCTGCTGGAGCAAATCCAGCTTGAACTTGCTGGGCTGGCCGGGGCGCTCGCTCAAGGCACCGAGCCGCCCGCTTTGCGCATCCTGGAGGGCCTGCTCCCGGGTCACCACGATTTTCTCAAAGGGGTGGTTGGCTTTGATTTCCTTGCGCATTTCCTCCTCGATTTTGGGGAAATCCTCCGGCGTGATGCGGTGGGCGCATTCCAAATCATAGTAAAAGCCGTTGTCCACCGGGGGTCCGTAGGCAAACTGGGCATCGGGCCAGAGCCGCAGGATGGCGGTGGCCATGACATGGGCGCAGGAGTGCCGCAGCCGCTCCAGCTCGGACATTTGCTGCCGTTGCTCCAGACTTTTGCGTTCGCCAGTTGGTGTTTGCTCTGCCATATCAATCCTTCTGCCCGCAGCGAGACCGGGCGGCCAAACAAAAACGCCTCGGACGTTCAGTGCGAGGCGTGGGAGTTCACGGCGGGCTTCACCGTGAACCCTTAGGCGGTCGTCGTCGTAGTTTCAGGCGCGGCCCAAACGGTTCGCATCGTACGCAGCCTAAAGGAAACAGCCGGGTTTTGGCAACGGAAAAGCGGGGGCCGGGCCAGGGGGGTGACGATTGCGCCGATGCACTGTGCTACGCGGTCGGGAACAAGGGGCGGACAATTGCCGTGAGGAAAATGCGGCAAGTGAAAATCAGTGAAGGCGGCTGAAATCTGTCGCGATATACTTTTCAAACTGAGCTTTGCAGTATTCGCGAGGAATGCCGGTGGCGGGGTCTCGCCGCCTGCCATTAAACCAGATACTGCGACTACCAACATACTTGCCAGTTTTGTTCTGCACTGACTCAGCGATAAATTCTTCCGACGACATGATCCACATCATATCCATCCTTTCCGCATAGAAGACAAACCAGTAATTGTCGCGGAGCTCATGGGGGATGGCGGAGAAGAGAGCGGCATCGCCGTCCTTTATATCTTTCGAGCGAGCTTTGATCTGCACCGTAATGAAAGAGCCGTCTTTCCTGCGAATAACCGCGTCAATGGCGTCGTCGTCAACCAGCGGCACATAAACGTCCAAGCCTTCTTTGAGCATTCGGCCAATAACCCAGTATTCGATCCGTTTGCCAAAACCAGCGCTGTGTCGGAATGAATGTGGCATAAAGGCACTCCTTATATTGTTTGTGCGGCGGAGACCAGACAATTCGCTCGGCAAGGCCCCCGCTGGCCTGGATTAGGTCCCCGCAAGCGCCCTTAATTCAAGGCGCAACGCGGAACCTCGAAATCTTGTTAATCAACTCCACCTGCTGCCTTTTGGGTGGTTTTAGAAATGCGGTAGGTGCCAGGGTCTTCGCGGAGTTGAACGACTTCGGCAGCCTCCACGCGGTAGCATTGCAAGGAGGTTTGGTCAAAAAGTCCGCCTAGTTCGTGCTTAAGGCGCCGGGCCGCCAAGCGCACGTAGTTGACATCAATCTCGACGCCGATGCCGTGGCGTTCGGTCTTGGCGGCTGCCAGGAGCGTGGTGCCGGTGCCGCAAAACGGGTCGCAAACCGTGTCGCCGTGGAAGGAGAACATGCGTATCAGACGATAAGCAAGTTCGTAGGGAAAAGGCGCGGGGTGTTCGCGCGTGGAGGCGCCGGTGAGACTCCATATTTGACGAAACCAGGCGCCGTATTCTTCCTTGGAAAGTTTGCTTTTCTCGCGTTGCTCCTGGGTTGGCTGCCGGTATCCCCCCGGTTTGCGCTGCATCAAAATGAACTCAATGTCATTCTTGATGATCGCGTTTGGCTCATACGGCTTGCCCAGAAAACCCGCGCCATTGCCGTTGGCCTCATATGAGGCATTGGCGATTTTATGCCAGATGATGGGATTGAGGTTGTCGAAGCCCAATCGGCGGCAGGCCACGCAAATATCCGCATGCAGCGGAAAGACCACATGACGTCCAAAGGTTCGGCGTGAAACGCACACGTCGCCCACCACGCAAACCAGTCGTCCCCCGGGCACGAGGATGCGATAAACCTCCTGCCAAACCTTGTTCAATTCTTGCAGGAAAACCTCATAATCCTGGACATGGCCAAGCTGTTCCGGATGCTCGTTGTAACGCTTGAGGTTCCAGTAGGGAGGCGAGGTCACCACCAGGTGAACGCTCTCGTCATCAATAAACTGAAGCCGCCGAGCATCGCCCAGCACCAGCTTTTGGACGGTTGATCCCGAATTAAACGTGTGCGATTGCATGGCCAAGAAGGGACCGCATGAAATGCTGGATCGTCAAATCAGATGCTGGCTGGGTGTATTGCCCGTTGCGGCCCTGATCGTCTTTGGAGAGCAAGAAAGCGGAGGCGGTGTAATGCCGCTCGCGCACCAGCTTCCGGCAAAACCACTCGTATCGCGTGGCGTAAGAGGAGTTCTTGAATTCTGGGAAAACCGGAAAATGCGGCTCTTCCGTCATGACTGCGCGGCGCGATGCCTCGCAATCCTGCAGGAGAAAGAGGTACCCCAACCAAGGCGACACTGAGGGGTTGAAGGCCCTTTCCCGGAATGCGGTCCAAAGATCGAGGGCCGAGCCCATCGCCTCCTCGGTGCGGTTATTGAAGTTGTTCCCAAAAGAGCCGACTTGGGACTTCGCTTCAAGCGCGACCAATAACTGGTCATTCTTGACCACCACAAGGTCCCACTTCTTGGTGGGGCGAAAGAAACCGGGTAATTCCAGCCGGCTTTCAAAATGAATCGAGCATGGCGGAATGCCGACCTTTATCAGGTAATCTGCAATGAACTCCAGGAAGCGATCCATCTGGGCGCCACCAGTGACCGCAGGGCGGCGGCCTTGAGTGCTTTTATCTCGCGGCGCCTCCTTCGACGCTTGCCGCTGGCGTGTCTGCCAATAGAATGCCACTGCTTCAGCCGTGCGGGCATCCAAATCTGCAATCACGCTGTCAAAGTTCATTGGACTCTCTTAAACCACATTCAGGAGTATTCCTCAAACTGAAAAGCAACAAGCTGAACTCATCGCTGCGGCCAAGCTGGCCGCGGGATATCCTTTTTCACGCCGATGGTTTTTTGACCCGCTTTTGATGATTACGGCGTGGAAGGGTTGCCTTTCATCCTTCTAGGCGCGGGGCAGGGAGGAGGGGGTTACTGGGCATGGTTGCTGGCTTCGGTCAGCGCCAGGAAGGCGTCTTCGAGCGGGCCGTCCGCGCCGCTCTTTTTCCGCAATTCTTCCGCCGTGCCCACCGCAATGAGGCGGCCCTGGTGGATGATGCCGATGCGGTCGGCGATTTCCTCGGCCACGCTAAGCTGGTGGGTGGAGACGAAGACAGTCATGCCCTGCAGGGAGCGTTCTTTGAGGGTGTCTTTGACGATGCGGGCATGGTGGGGGTCCAGCCCCACCATGGGTTCGTCAATCACAAACACCTCGGGGTCATGGAGGAGGGCGGCGGCGATGGCGGTGCGCTGGCGGGTCCCGTGGGACAGTCCTTCGATGGGTTTGTGCAGGTATTCTTCCAGTTGAAACCGGGCCACCAGCGCCCGCGCCTTGTGGTCCAGTTCGGCGGGGGGCATGAGAAACAACTGGCCGATGAATCGCAGGAATTCCCAAGGCGTGAGTTTTTCGTAGAGGAAGGGAAAGTCCGGCACATAGGCCAGGCGGCGGCGGGCTTCCAAGGGTTGCTGTTGGACGTCAAAGCCGCTGATGCGGGCGCAGCCGCTGGTGGGTTTGATGAGGCCGGTGAGCATCTTGATGGTGGTGGTTTTGCCGGCGGCGTTCGGCCCCAGGACGGCAAAGAATTCGCCGCGCGGCACGGTGAGGGAAATGTCATTGACGGCGACGAGGTCGCCAAACTTTTTCACCAGATGCACCAGCTCAATCATGCAGACAAGGCAGCGTTTCCGGCGGTTAGGTGCCGCTCAGCACGTAGTTGACCAGGGAAACGTTGCCCGGCAAATCCACGCGCATGATTTCCCCGGCGCGGCTGACATAGACCACCAGGTAATAACGGTCGAGCACCCGCGCCTGCAAACGATACACCTTCATGCGGGACCGGCCAAGGGGCAGCACGTCATGGCGGGCCTCCCACTCCAGCCCCAGGCGGAAGGTGGCCGCAGCGGGGTCGGTGGGTTCAATGGTGTTCAACAGCCAGGCCACCGGCAGGGGCACTTCAAAGTCCTGCAGCAGGCGGCGGGGGTCGCGCAGTTCGTCGAAAGTGTAGGCGTAGGCGGCTTCGTGGTCGCCGTCGCTCAGGCGCACCGTCAACTGCTGGGCCTCGGCGTCGGCGTGGATTTCGTACACGTCGGGCTTGAGCTGCGTGCGCAGGCGGAGGTCGCGCCAGGTGTAATTGGTGGAGAGATGAAGCCGGAAAAAGAAACGCACATTCTGCCCCAGCTCGCGCAGCATGAGGTTGCCGTCAAAATCCAGGGTGTAGCCGGTAATGCGCCGCACCATGCCTTCGGGCGCGTTTTCACGCCCCCCCATTTCTTCCGGCGGGCGTTGCTCGGCCACGGTGGCCGTCCAGCGGCAGACGCCATATTTGCGGCCCTGGTGGATGATTTCCAGCGAGGAGCTGTCGGCGGCGGTGATGATGCGCTGCCACACGGCCTGGGGCGCCACGGGAATGCCCGTCTGGCGGCCGCTGCCGAACTCGGCGCGAAACAACAAAAAATTCATGACCAGCCAGAACGCCAGAACCAGGAGGAAAAAAGGGCGCGGCCTCATGGAGGGGGGCGGGGTCAGGACGGCGGGATGTTGAGCACCTGGCCGATTTTCAGGCGGCGGGCGTCCACGCCCGGGTTGGCATCCATCAAGGCGCGCAAGGAGATGCCATATTTGCGGGCAATGGCGGCGGGGGTTTCATTGGCTTGCACCTTGTGGGTGCGCATGGCGGAGGGGCGGTTGGTGGCCACCGAGGGGCTGGGCGCAAGGGGGTGGGACACCGTCGTCGGCGGATTGGTTGCCGCGGGCGTGGAAGTGCCGGGAGGCATGGGTGACGGCGCCACGGGCGGTGGCGCCAGGGCGGCGCGGTTGGTGGCGTAGGCCACCCAGGCTTCCAACTGGCTGCGCAACTGGGCATTTTCCACTTTCAGCCGTTCAATGTCCCGCAAGACCGATTGGGCGCCGGGGGCCAGCGCGATGGGTTTGGCCAGCTCCTGTTTGCAGGCAATGATGCGCTGTTTGACGATTTCCGCATGGGCCGAGCGCGGGCGCAGTTGGAGGAATTTATTGTAATGGTAAATGGCGATGGCGTAGGAGTTTTCCTCGGCAATTTTCTGCTCGTAAAGCACTCCCAGTTGGAAATGCGCCGAGGCCGAGCGCGGGTTGGCCTCGACCGCCTTCTCAAAAGCCTCGACTGCGCCCTTGTAGTCAAAGCTTCCCAGTTTGCGCAGGCCGAGCACGTAGTACGGCTCCTTGGCCTCGTCCAAGGCCGAGTCGGTCGGGGGAAAACACCCCCAGCCGCCCGCCACCGCCAATAGGAACAGCGGCCAGGCACGCCTGAACCAGCTCCGCAGCCGTGCACACATCGGACTTGAAGCTAAACAATCCGCCCCAGCCGTGCAATGGCCAAGTGAGAGAGGGAACCCAGCCGGGGCAGCAGGCAAGGATGAAGTCCGTCTTGGGGAGGGTTTGGGGAAGGTGGAGCAAATTTTTCTGAAAGTGGTCTAATGCATTGTATGAAACGCGCAGCGCTATTGGCCCTGGTATTGGGATTGACTCTGCCGGCGGTTATGCCCGGCCGCGCCGCCGGATTAATCATCGTGCATGAGCCGGATTTCTGGACTCGCCCCATCATCTGGCCTCCGCCGTACCCCCCCTACCCGCCCCCGCCGCGGCCGCCGCGGCCGCTTCCGCCGCCGGTGTGGGCGCCGCTGGAGATTACGGCCACGCGGGCGGACATCACCATCAAGGACCAGGTGGCGGTGACCACGGTGGAACAGGAGTTTTACAACCCCAATGCGCGGCAGTTGGAGGGGACATTCCTGTTTCCGGTGCCGCGCGGGGCGCAGCTCCGCAAATTCACCATGGACATCAATGGCAAACCGATGGAAGCCGAGTTGCTGGCGGCGGACAAGGCCAGGGGCATTTATGAGGATATTGTACGCCGCTTGCGGGACCCGGCTCTCCTGGAGTACGCCGGGCGCGATTTGTACAAAGTGCGTATTTTTCCCATTGAACCCCACGGCAAAAAGCGCATCACCGTCACTTATCAACAGTTGCTCAAGGCCGATGCCGGCCTGGTGGCCTACACCCTGCCGTTGTCCACGGAAAAATTTTCCGCCGCGCCCGTAAAGAACCTCAGTTTCAAACTCACTCTGGAAACCACGCGCCCGCTCAAGACGTTGTATTCCCCCAGTCACAAGGTGGAAATCAAGCGCGACGGCGCCCGCCGGGCGGTGATTGGCCATGAGGCCACCCAGGTCAAGCCGGACACCGATTTCCAACTGTATTATTCCGTGGAGGAAGGCGAATTTGGTGTGAGCCTGTTGACCCACCGGCGGGCGGGCGAAGAAGGTTTCTTCCTCGCGTTGCTGTCTCCGCCGCCGGAGAGCGGCAAGGAAAAACCTGCGCCCAAAGACATTCTCTTTGTGGTAGATACCTCCGGCTCCATGTCAGGCGCCAAGATGGAGCAGGCGCGGAAGGCGCTGCGTTATTGCGTGGAGAATCTGAATGAGGAGGACCGCTTTGATGTGATTCGCTTTGCCACGGAAACCGAGGCGCTGTTTCAGGAGCTGAAGCCGGCCAACAAGGAGCATCGCCAGAAGGCGCAGGAGTTCATCAACGGTTTGCGCGCGGCGGGGGGCACGGCCATTCATGATGCGCTGCTGCAGGCCCTGCGCAAAAAGCCGGCGGGCGACCAGCGGCCGTTTCTGGTCATTTTCCTGACGGACGGCCAGCCCACGGTGGGCGAGACGGATGCGGAGGCCATTCTCAAGAGCGCGCTCAAGGCGCGGGAAGGGGTGACGCGCGTGTTTTGCTTTGGCATCGGCACCGATGTGAACACGCATTTGCTGGATTTACTGGCAGAAAACACCCGCGCTGCCAGCCAGTATGTTTTGCCCGAGGAGGATTTGGAGGTGAAGCTCTCCCAGTTTTACGCCAAGATTAGCGAGCCAGTACTGACCAATCCCACCCTCACCTTTGATGGTCCGGTCAAGGTGCGGCAAGTGCATCCCAGCCCGCTGCCCGATGTGTTTCGCGGCGACCAAGTCGTGGTGGCGGGACGCTTTGAGGGCCAGGGGGCGGTGACCATCATCCTCGAGGGCCAGATGAAGGGACAACCCCGGCGTTTTACCTTCCCCGTCAAGTTTGCGGAGAGCGAAGACCACGATTTTATCCCCCGCCTCTGGGCCACGCGCCGGGTGGGCTTCTTGTTGGATGAAATCCGGTTGCGCGGCGAGAACAAGGAATTGAAGGATGAAGTCACCGAGCTGGCGCGGCGGTATGGCATCGTCACGCCGTACACGGCTTATTTGATTGTGGAGGATGAGCAGCGCCGCAACGTGGCCGCCACCCAGCAAACCATGCGCTGGCTGGCTGAAGACCGGGCGGCGCAGCGCGAGCTTTCCCTGGCCTACGAAGAAGGCCGCCGCCAGCGGGCGGGTGACCTGGCGGTGGCGGGGGCGCAGGCCTCTGCCAGTCTCAAGAGCGCCGAGCGTGCCCACGACGCCATGCTTTATAGTGGCCGGGCTGTCCTGCGGGCGGCGCCCATGGCCGTCCCCGGCGCGGCTGGCGGTGGCATGGTGCGCGGCCAGCCGGCGTCACCAGAACAAGCCGCCCTGGCCGCCCAGCAATTCGCCGCCGTCTCCCGCTTTGTCGGCGGTCGCACCTTCTACCAGAATGGCGCGCAATGGGTGGATGCCGAAGCGCAAAAGCTCAAAGACCAAACGCCCATCAAAATTGTGTTTGCATCGCCGGAATACTTTGAGTTGTTGCGCAAATATCCACAAACCGCGGCGTGGTTCAGCCTGGGCGCGAATTTGCAAATTGTCCTGGACGGCAAGCTCTACGAGATTGTGGAGGCCAGCCCCACGGCCACGCCGTAAGCACGAGTCGAGCCGCCGGGAGTGGGGCGTAACAGGGGAACAGCGCGCTTTTTATAAGCAAGGCGAGTCCTTTTCTCTGGCCTTGCTTCCAGCGCCTTGCCAGCCGGCGGAGGCCGGATTACGCTCCTGCGCGGGATGAAGAAACTTAAAGTGGCCGTTGTGGGCACCGGGGCGCTCGGCAAGGAACACGCCCGTATTTACGCCGAGCTGGCCGCGGCCGGCATGGTGGAGTTGGTGGGTGTTTATGATACCCACCGCGAGGTGGCCGCGCAGGTGGCGGCCAAATGCGGCGTGCCGGTGCTGGCTTCGGTGGAAGCCGCCCTGGCCGCCGCTGAGGCCCTGAGCATTGTCACCCCCACAGTCACCCATTATGCCCTGGCCCGTCAGGCGTTGGAGGCCGGCCGCCATTGTCTGGTGGAAAAACCGATGACGGACCAGGCCGCGCAGGCCGCCGAGCTGGTGGAACTGGCCGCGCGGCGCCATTGCATTCTGCAGGTGGGCCACGTGGAGCGGTTTAATCCCGTGTTTGCCTACCTGCAAAAGGCTGCCACCGAGCCGCGCTTCATCGAGACGCATCGCCTTTCGCCGTATCCCAAACGGAGCATGGACATTGGGGTGGTGCTCGACCTGATGATTCATGACTTGGATGTCGTGCTGGCCTTTGTGCCTTCGCCCGTGACGGCGGTGGACGCCGTCGGTGTCTCCGTGCTCAGCCAAACCGAGGACATTGCCAATGCCCGCCTGCGCTTTGCCAACGGCTGCGTGGCCAACCTCACCGTCAGCCGCGTCAGCCCCGAGCGGATGCGGAAAATCCGCGTCTTCAGCGGCGGGCCGCAGCCCAGTTACATTTCGCTCGATTACCGCGCCCAGGAGGGATTCATCTACCGGCTGGCCCGCGCGGAGGAGCAGGAGAGTTCGCTGCTCAAAAAGTTGCTGGCGGGCAAGGAGGCGACGCTGGTGAGTGAATTTGCCGGGCGGCGCATCGTGCGCGAGCCGGTGCCCATTGAAAAAGGCGAACCGCTGCGGCTGGAGCTGGAGCATTTTGTCCGCTGCGCTCAGGCGGGACGCGAGCCCGCGGTGAGTGGCGCCATGGCCAAGCGGGCGCTGGATTTGGCCTTGGAAATCACCCGGCAGATTCAACAACAAGGCGCGCGCGCCTGAGGGGGCGGCAAATCACGGGGCGACTTGCGCGGGTTTCAATCGCGGGTCATCCAAATCGAGACGGTAGAGCACCTGGTTGTAATTGTGGCGCGGGGTAACCTGCGGTTTATCCGCAAACTCGGCGGTGTAGGTGCCTTCAAAAATCAGGATGGGCGAGTCGGGCGGGGTAAACTCAATGTGGAGGCGCGGGTTGTAGAAGGTGTAGTTCTCATGCGTGAGCACCTTCACCGCCGGTCCCCACGGACCGAAGGGCGAGGCGGCCTCGGCATACCATAATTCGCCAAAGGCCGAAGGTTTGCCAAACGCCTCCATGAACACCGTCACCCATCGTTTCCGCCACGGATGCCACGCGATGGAGCCGGTGTGGGGTTTGACCGTTTTGCCGTCCGCCGCCGACACCAGATGGGCGGGCGGAAGGATTTCCTTCCAGGTGTTGGTATCTTGCCAGCCCTCAAAGGTGGCTGGGCAACGCAGCCGCGGGAAAGGGTCCCCAAACAACACCCATTCCGCCCCCTGTTCATCCCGCCATAACACCGGATGCCCCTGCGGCAGCGGGGGCGGGCGGGGCGATTTTTCGGATTTGGTCCAGAGCACCTGGCGCCGCTCGAATTGGGCGTTTGCTTCATTCCACACACACAGGCCCCATTCGTAAGCCTCCAGGTGATTGCGGATTTTGGAGTAACTGGCCACCAGTTTGGCGCTGCCGTCCCGGGCCGGCAAACTGGCCAGCCCCGTCAACCAGGTCGGGCCGCTGCCGGGCATCGGCGCCAGTCCCTTGACCCGCCCCTGCCCATCCCGGAAATGCTCGAACTGCAGGCGCAGAGGCGGGGTGAAGTTGGTCAGGGCCGGGATGGGCGTGGTGGCGCCGGTCATGTGAAATATCCCCAGGGGATAATGCGCCAGGGTGGTGTCACCCCATAACCAATACAGCCGCCCCTGGTGCACCGCGTTTTGGACGCTGTCACACCCCAGCACGCCCGACTCCGCCCAGTCCAGCTCGCGCCCGGTCTTCTGGCTCTCCGCAAACAACCCCGCACCGGTGAGGCGCCCCAAGCGGCGGGCGATGATGGTGCGCTGGACTTCAATGCGCAGCGTCTTCCCGGGCTCCGGCGTCAAGCGCACACCCCGGTAGCCGAAACCATCTTTGGGACGCTCGTAGCCGTGGCCCACCACGTCAAACCACGTTTCCCGCCCCATCAGTTCCGGCAGGTCAAAGGCGATTACGCCGGCGTTGTCGCTGACGAACCGGACATTGTGGGTGGTGCGTAGTTCGACCAGCGGCACCGGCCAGCCGGTGCCTTCCTCCACAATTTCCAACCGGCAAGGCGCCGCCGCCAGCGCACTGAGCTCGCCCGCCAGCCAGATGAAGATGATGCCAAGCCTCATGGCGTACCTTTCCGGGCCGTGGAGACCGCGACTTCCCTCCCTCCGGTCCTGTCGGCGCCGTTTCCATGCCGGGAGCGGCTGCTCAATACTTTTTCAGTATCTCACTGATTTCCTGCAGCGTTTGCTCGGCGCTGATTTCGCCGTTCACCGGATGCAGCAGCCCCGCCTTTTTATAGTACTCAATCAGCGGCGCTGTCTGCGAGTGAAAGGTGGCCAGCCGCGCCCGCACCGTGTCTGGATTGTCATCCGCCCGTTGATATAACTCCCCGCCGCAGCGGTCGCAAATACCTTCTTTTTTGGGGGGACGATTGGTCTTGTGGTAAGGCGTCTGGCAGGCTTTGCAAATCAAGCGCCCGCCCAGCCGCCGGACAATCAAATCATCGCTGGTCTGAATAAAAATCACCGCCGCCAGGCGGATGCCCAGCTCGCGCAAAATCTCCTCCAGCATTTGCGCCTGGGGGAGTGTGCGCGGAAAACCGTCCAGCAAATACGCGGGCGCTTCGTCTCCGCGTTGCAGCCGCTCCTTGAGCATCCGGGCCGTCACATCGTCCGGCACCAGGGCGCCTTTCTCCATGTAGCCCTTGGCCAGTTGTCCCAGCGGGGTGTTTTGCTTCAGGTTTTCCCGAAACAAATCTCCCGTCGCCACGTGCACAAATCCGTAATGCTTGACCAATTGTTCGGCTTGCGTGCCCTTGCCCGAGCCGGGGGCGCCAAACAACACATAGGCTTTGTTTGCTTTTGCCATAAAATCACGCTGAAAAATGGCGCCACGCCCTTGCACCCCACCTCTCAAAGGCCGCCGCGCCGCCCCTTCCTTATAACCGACTCCCGCTTGCATTAGCAACGCTTTTATAGGGCTTCATGGCGCCTCCCTTGGGCGGAGGAGGTCAAGCGGTCCACAGCCATCGCAACGGTGACCATGGGCTCCGGCAGGGGGAGCGCCTGGTGCTCCCAATAAAACTGCTTGCGCCAACTGCCGGTGCTGATTACATTTTTATGCGCTAGGGCGCATCCATAGCTCAATTGGATAGAGCATCTGACTACGGATCAGAAGGTTTCAGGTTCGACTCCTGATGGATGCGCCATTTTTTCTTGCGCGCGCCCCTTTGCCTCCCCACTCGGCCTTTTGAGGCCATACCCGGAGGCTCACGTCTCTTTAAGCGCCCGCAATTCGGCGTCCGTGTAACGCAGGCGAATGGCCAGGCCGCGCGCCAGCCGGGCAAAGAGTTTAACGCCCAGGATGGGATTGGCCCGGGAAAGCTCGTCAAACCGGCGGCGGGAGATGACGTAAAGCTGGGTGGGGGTGGCGGCGACGGCATCGGCCGAGCGCAGGCCGCGGTCCAGAAAAGCCACTTCCCCAAAGAAATTGCCGCGGCCAAAGGTGGCGATGAGGTGATGTTGGCCGCCTTCCAACGGCAGGCTGATGCGCACTTGTCCCTGACGGATGAGGAATAATTCATCGCCCGGCTCGCCCTGGCGAAAGATGACCTCGCCCGCCGCGCAGGTGCGTTGCTCGACACATTGGCCCAGGGCGCCCAGGGTGTGGTCTGCTTCAAATTCCCGGAGCAATTCAATTTCCGGCAATTCCAAGGGGGGGTCATTGCCGGCGGCCAGGAGGCGTTGTTCGGCCAGGATGCCATCCTCGGCCCAGGCCAGGGCTTCATCCAGCGTGTCAAAAATGGGCACGGGATGCTGGGGGCCCACCACTTCCACCTGCTCCAGGTAAGTCCGGAGATTCTGGCCGGTGGGCAGGTGTTCGGGCACGCCGCTAAACGCAAGCTGCCCGCCACGGTCCCGCAGGGTCAGGGCCATTTGTTCGAGCATGTGCGCGGCGGTGAAATCCACGGATTGCACCCGGCGAAAGTCCAAAATCACGCGGCGGCTCATTTTCAAATCCGGCTCCAGCTCATTGTACAATTTCTCGGTATTGCCAAAGAACAGGCTGCCTTGCAGCTCGCAAACGGTGGTGAGATGGCCGTATTGCAGCAGGCATTCTTTTTCGGCGGGCAGGCGGTATTGTTTGGAGGAGATTTGATGGCCGTGGATTTTGCGGCGGATGACCGAGCCGCGCATTTGCTCGCGCAGGAAAAGCAGGATGGCCAGGGCCAGGCCGGCGCCGGTGGCGGCGATGAGGCTGAATTGCGCGATGATGGCCACGGTGGCGATGACGGCAAAATCCAGCACGGTGGCGCGTTGCCTGAGCAGGTGGAAGCTGTGCCAGTCCATCATGCGGCAGGCCACCACCATCAGGATGCCGGCCAGGGCGGCGAGGGGAATCCAGCCGAGGGCGTTGCCCAGCAAAACCGCCGCAGCAATCACGAACGCGCCGGCATATACGCCACTCAGGCGGGTGCGTCCGCCGCTGTTGAGGTTGACCAGGGTGGCGCCCATGGTGCCAGCGCCGGGCAGGCCGCCGGCCAGCGAGGACAGCAGGTTGGCCGTGCCCTGGCCCAGTAGCTCGCGGTTGGAGTTGTGACGGCTGCGGGTGAGGGTATCCATGACCACACACGTTTTCAGCGTGTCTATGGAAAGCAAAACGGCCAGGGTCAATGCCGGCATGATGGCCTCCTGCAACCGGGCCAGCGGCATGGCGGCCCACAGGCGGAGGCGTTCCCCCCAAAAACCGGCCTCGAGGCCGCCTTCGGTGAACAGCGGGCCGATAATCAGCGGGTTGCTTTTGGCAAAAGTGCGCAATTCCGGCATGGCCAGTGCCAGCAAACCATAGGCGGTCAGACCGGCGGTCAGGCCGATGATTGCGCCGGGAATCTTCTGCGTGATTTTTTTAGCCCCCACCATGCCCACGATGGTCAGGGCGCCCACCGCCACGGCCGCCCCATTCCAGCTTGCAGGGTGCAGGAGCACGGCAAAGGGGGACTTGCCAGTGGCACCGAGAAATTTGGGGAGTTGACCAAGGAAAATATAGATGCCGACACCCGTCAGATAGCCGCTGACCACGGGATACGGGATATACTTGATAACCTTGCCGGCGCCGATGCTGCCGAAAAATATTTGGAGAACGCCGGCGATGAGGCCCACCAGCCCGAGCATGGCGGCGGCTTGCGCGGGCGGATAACCAGCTTCGTGCGTGAGGTGCAGCGCCAAGGTGCCCAAAACCGCGGCGGCGGGGGCGCACGGCGCAGTAATCAGCCGGGGAGCGCCGCCCAAGGCGGGCGCCACCAAGCCCAGAACGGCGGCGCCCAGAATGCCCGCCATCACCCCTTGCGCCAGAAACTCGCGTCCCAGCGCCAGATAGATGGCGATGCCAAAGGCGATGGAGGAAGGCAACGCCACGAGCATGGCAGCGAGCCCTCCCCATATATCGTTCATGGCGTTGCCCGGGCTGGCGGTGGCTGGCGGCGCAGACATCATGGCGGTTTGCGACTCTGGCGGTGCGGGAAGGCGCATCCCCCTGGCAACAAGCAGCACTTCCCACCATGGGGGCCGCCCTTCGCAGGGCCGTTGTACTGGGTTACCACCAACAGCTTATCACATCCGGAAGCGCGCCCGCAATGCGGGACTTGGACTGAAAATCCAGCCTAATTTACGGGTCACCATAGAATGGACCGACGCCGCGGCAGCAGGCCCCTTGGCAGCACGCGGCAGCGCCCTACCGGCTGGCCTGATGGGTCACAATGGGCACATACCCCGCTTCCAGTCCCGGCGGCGGCGTCACCAGCAGGCCGGGGTCAAGCCGGACGAGTTTGCCATGAGCGGGCGGCGGCATGTATTCCCGGTGAATCGTCCAATGGAGATGAATCTTTTCGACGAAAGCCTGCAACTTCGCCTTTTTTTCGTCGCTCCAGGAATATTGTTGAAAAGACGGTTGGTCCACGAAACGGTACCAGTAATAAGTGACCACGGAACCATCGCGCAAGTGGGCCGTGAAGGGGCCCCGCTGCGGGCCGGGTTTGGTCCAGGCTCCTTTATTGGGGGAGGTGTAGGGTGGCCCCGGCTGGGCCAGTTTAAAGGCGGCTTTGGCCAGTTGGGTTTCAGCGGGGACGTCCGCCGGTGCGATGACCTGGCGTTCCTCACCCACTGGTTTGAAGTATTGCGGGAATTGCCCCGCGGCATAAGGCGTGTTGGTGGCCCATTCCAATCCCCAGATGTTGCCGGGAAAAATGCGGGGTTGGAGGACGGTCTCCACGCCTTTGATGGTTTTGCCGGCCTGCGTGTAACGGGGGTTGCGGGTATTCAGCTTGGGCTTCCACGAGTGTTGTTCGTCAAAGCGCCCTGGGCAGACGGGTCCGCCATCACGCCAGCGTTTGAAAGGCTCGTACAAGGCGGCTTTCGAGTAATAGGTGACTTCCTGCACCAAGAGGGCGCGGCCCTGGGCGTCCACGGGAAACTGAAGTTTGGGGATTTTGCAGTAGAGGTTGCCCTGTGCGTCCTGGCTTTCGAGGCGGGGCACGGTGTTGATTTCCATGGCCCCGCCGCCCATGATGCCCGGGCGAGCGTCCAGTCCGCGCCCGTAAAGGAAGGGATAGTTGAAGAGCTTGCCAATTTTACTCCAGGTTTCCGGGATGTAATAAGCGATGGGGCCCTTGAAGTTTTCGGCATTCAGAAAACAGGTCCAGCTTTGGTCACCGGTGGGCGGGTCACCAGTGGTGGGGTCGGTGAAGGGCAGGGCCATCCAGGTGTAGCCCAAAAATTCACCGTTCGGGTTGCCGTCAAAAGGCAGGGCGTCAGGCGGAATAAGCAGCCGATTGCTGAGCTGGGCGATGCCCAGGCGGTCATCCGGCAGGGCTTCGTTGCTGTAGAAAAAAGACCAGCCGGGCGAGCCGATTTCGTAATCGTAACATTGCGGGGTGGCGTTGAGACTGAACTTGGGCGGGCCGTAGCGCCAATGATTGCGCGCCCAGTAGCCCACGCCGCCTTCGAGGGTTTGGAAAACGCTGCTCCAGGTGGGACCGCGTTCTTTCCATTGCCGGGCCAGGGTGCCTTCGGGCGCGAGCGGGCGGTCTTTGTTGTCCGAGTTGTCCGGCATCACCCAGGAGCTGGGCAGGCCGATTTGGAAATTCGCCAGAGGCTGGTCAATCAGGGGCCACACGGCCACATAAAAACCCATGCCAGCCGTGAACTGGCCCTCGGCGGGGGGGCGGTCATGCGAAAAACCGATGTAGCCGTGCAATCCCTCGGAGAGGGCTTTGACCTGGCCGGGAGTGGCGGGCGATGACTGCACCTGCGCTTGGGCCAGCGTGCTGGCGCAAAGCAGGGCGAGAACCGCGGGCGAGGCAAGGCTGATTTTCATAGGCTCAGGGACAGCTTAAACAATGATTTCGCGCACCGGGTCCCAGCGCACCATGCGCCGCTCTTGCGCGGAGACCAGGGACATCAGGCTGGTGGCGGCCTCGATGAAGGCTTCGTCCGTCGAGCACTTGGGCACGCCGCGCGTGCGGATGCACTGGACCCAGTCCTGCAGGTGATTGGGCTGGGCGGGCGTCTTGCCGCGCTCATAACCTGCGGGCAGGTCGCTGCGCCGGTTGTGGCGGGCGCGGATGATTTCAAAGGTGGTGACATCGTGGGCGATGCCATCGAAGCGCAGGGTGGCGTCCCGGCCGCAGATTTCCACCGGCTGGCTGGCGGTGGAGACCATGCTGCCGGTGAAGGTGACGGTGCGTCCCAGTTTTTCAAACTGATAGGTGGCCACCCACGTGTCCGGCACTTCGCGGTCGTCGTGCAACAAGGCATTCAGGCCGGCGCAATAGCAGGTGTCTGGTATGCCATGCCCCAGGAGGTATTGAACAAAGTCCATTTCATGGGACAACAGGTCGCCGGCATAGCCAGTGCCATAAGCGTAATAACAACGCCAATGCCAGAAATGCCGTTCATTCCAGGGGATTTTGGGGGCAGGGCCGAGCCATAAATCCCACTGCACCTCCTTTTGCACCAGGGCCGGGTCGGGGCGGTCCCATTTTTCGTAATAGCCATACCAGCGCCAGTTGGGATGGGCGGGGTCCGAGGCTTTGAAGCGCCCGGTGCGCACGAGGGTCACCGGCCCCAACAGGCCTTGCGCGATGAGCTCCCTGGCCTGGAGGGCGCAGGTGGCCTGGCGCGCCTGGTGGCCAAGCTGGAAGACCACCCGGCTTTGCTTCAGGGCCTGGCGCATTAATTTCGCCTCGTCCAGCGTGCGGGAAAACCCTTTCTCCAGGTAGATGTCCTTGCCGGCTTTGACAGCATCCAACACCATCTGGCAATGCCAGTGGTCGGGGGTGGCAATCACCACGGCGTCCACCTGTTTATCCGCCAGCAGCTCACGGTAATCCACATAGGCCTTGGCCTGCGGGTTGTTGCAGCGCTCCAGACCCTTCTGGCGGTGGGGGCCGTACACGTCGCAAATGGCGGTGACCTGCACGCCGGGCAGTTGAGCCACCACGTTTAAGAGGTCGCCGCCGCGCGTGCCCACACCGATGCACCCCACGCGCACAGTCGGCGCGGCGGCAGGAGCGGCCAGGACGGACGGACAGGAAACGGCGGCGGCCGCCAGGGTGGTGGCTTGCAGAAAACGGCGGCGATTCAAGGGGCGGGTCTGGTTCATGGCAAGGGAGCCGTGGGGCGAGCAGTGCAAGGTCGAGTCGTTTGTCATAGTATTCCGGCAAGTGGTGACAACAGAACTATAGGCGCAAGAAGAATGCCGGCACAACGCAAATTGTGACGCCCTGCCGGGCGGCCCGCTAATTCCTGCTTTGCTCCCGTGACGTCCGGGTGTAACCTTGGGACATGGGTTTCAAGCAGTTTGGACTTTCCCCTGCCCTCAACCAGGGGGTGCAGGCCATGGGGTACACCGATCCGACGCCGATTCAACTCCGCGCCATCCCGCTCCTCATGGAGGGCAAGGATGTCATCGGCAGCGCGCAGACGGGCACAGGCAAAACCGCCGCTTTTGCCCTGCCGATTCTCCATCACCTGGGCGAACCGGCGGACGGCCCGCGCGCGTTGATTCTGGAACCGACCCGCGAGCTGGCCGCGCAGGTGGAGACGGCTTTCCGGGATTTGGCGCGTTTCACCCGGTTGCGCGTGGCCGTGGTCTATGGCGGCGTGGGTTACGGGGCGCAACTGGCGGCCTTGCGCGCCGGGGTGGATGTGCTGGTGGCCACGCCCGGGCGGCTGCTGGACCACCTGGAGCGCCGCGCCGTACGGCTGGACCGCGTGCAGTTTCTGGTGCTGGACGAGGCGGACCGGATGCTGGACATGGGGTTTTTGCCGGATGTCCGGCGCATTGTGGAACGTTGTCCCCGCAAACGCCAGACGGCCCTGTTTTCCGCCACCATTCCGCCGGAAATTGAGACGCTCATCCAATGGGCCATGCGCCAGCCAGTGACGGTGGAGGTGGGCGTCCGGCGCCGGCCGGCGGAGACGGTCAAGCATGTCATCTATCCGGTCAGCGATTACCAAAAAACGGATTTGTTGCTGGCCCTGTTGGAGCGGGTCAACTACGATTCGGTCATCATTTTCTGCCGCACCCGGGAGCGGGCCGACCACGTGGCCGCCCTGCTCAAGCGCCATCAACATGCCGTGGCGGTGCTGCATTCCAACCGCACGCAGATGGAGCGCGAGCAGGCCCTGCGCGGTTTCCGCGACGGCCGTTATGAGGTATTGGTGGCCACCGATATTGCCGCCCGCGGGCTGGACATCGCCAATGTCAGCCACGTCATCAATTACGATGTGCCCCAACATCCGGAGGATTACGTGCACCGCATCGGCCGCACCGGCCGCGCCGAGCAGGCGGGGGACGCCTTCACCCTCATGGTGGCGGAGGACATGATGCACGTGCAGGCCATCGAGCGCTTCATCGGCCAGAAGATTCCCCGCGTGCGCTTGGAGGGATTTGAATACAAGTACACCGCCCTGTTTGAGCAGGACAAGCCGGGAGCCTCGACGGCCCCGGTCAAAGTGCGCGGCGCGCGCGTGAGCGGAGGATACTACTTTGGCCCTGTCCGCCGCCGGCGGCGGTGAGGCCCTGCTACTTGGGGCGCGGGGACTTCTTGGGTGGGATGACCGAAGGCTGCCTTGGGGGGAAAGTTCAAGGAAAAGAGCCATGCCGGTCATTGGGTCGCTGCCGCACTTCCAGATTTCCTTGGCCGCGTTGGCGGCATTCTTTGGGCCTTTTTCTGTCGTCCCGGCTTGACCCGCCCAAGGAGATTTGGACAATGCCGGGCATCAGCAGACCAGCCCGGCGGGGCATGGGGCTGGTTTGTTGGGCAAAGCCATCATTGATATGCACGCAAACACGACATCCGACGGGCCACGCAGTGGCGGCACTTTTGACGGCGTCACCCCCTATCACTGGCTGCTGGTCATCATTGCCTCCTGCGGCTGGTTGTTTGACTGCATGGACCAGCGCCTGTTCATCCTGGCCCGCCAGCCGGCGCTCACCGAGCTGGCCGCGCACGAATACACCCAAAAGCGGTATTGCAGCGCCTGCGGTGTGCCCATCAAAGACAAGGCGCGCAGCGAGATTTGCGCTGATTGCCAGAAAACCGGCCGCACTTCCCCCCCGGCCGGCCAGCCCGCGACACCCGCCCCGGAAAAACTCAAAGAGGTCAAGGCTCGGGACGCGAAAAACTATGGCGGCTGGGCCACCACCTGCATGATTATCGGCTGGGCCACCGGCGGGATTTTCTTCGGGATGATGAGCGACAAATGGGGGCGCGTGAAGACGATGGTGGCCACGCTGCTGGTGTATTCCGGGTTTACGGGACTCTCGGGCCTGGCCCAAACGTGGGAGCAATTCATGGCGTTTCGTTTTCTGGTGGGGCTGGGGGTGGGCGGCATGTTTGGCGCGGCCACCACGCTGGTGGCCGAGAGTGTGCCCACCAATTTCCGTTCGGTGGCGCTTGGCTCCCTGCAGGCCCTGTCCGCCACGGGCAACATCACCGGCTCCCTGATTAGTCTGGCCATTCCTCCCAGCGCGGAAAACTTCTGGGGGCCCTATGCCGGCTGGCGGGTGTTGTTTTTTGTGGGCATCCTGCCGGCGCTGCTGGCCATCCCCATGATTTTCATTTTGAAAGAGCCGGAAGCCTGGAAAAAAGCCAAGGAAGCCGCCAAGCTGGGACACAAAGATAAACAGGTGGGTTCACCCGTGGAAATGCTGCAGCATCCGCGCTGGCGGCGTCATGCCTTGATTGGCCTGCTGTTGGGGGTTTCGGGCATGATTGGCTTGTGGGGCATCGGCTTCTTTTCGCCGGAGCTGATTAGCGAGGCGTTGAAGGGGGATTACCCGGCCCGGACAGTGGACACCGTCAAGAGCTGGGGCACCGCGTTGCAGGATGCCGGCGCCTTTGTGGGCATGATGGTCTTCACGGTGCTGGCCTCGCGCTGGGGGCGCAAACCGGCGTTTTTCGTCTCGTTCCTGTCATGCCTGGTGGTGGTCGCGCTGGTGTTCAATTTCCTGCGCAAACCCACCGATGCCTACTGGATGCTGCCGTTGCTGGGATTTGCCACCTTGTCCGTGTTCGCCGGCTATTCCATTTATTTCCCGGAATTGTTCCCCACCCGCCTGCGTGGCACGGGCGTGGGATTCTGCTACAACACCGTGCGCTATCTGGCAGCGCCCGCTCCGGCCCTGTTTGGTTATCTGACCACGTTGATGGAATTCCGCCTGGTCGCCACCCTCATGTGCAGCGTTTTTCTCATTGGCCTGGTGGCCCTGATTTGGGCGCCGGAAACCAAAGGCCAACCGCTGCCGGAGGATTAAGGGAAAAGCCCAAGGTCCTGCACCGCGCCCGGTTGTGGTGGCGGGGCATGGCAAACAGGCCATGGTGCTGGCCGCGTTGCGTCAGATGGTTGGAAACTGCTGCAGAACATGGCTGACGGACTACCCATGCCCAAAGTGACGTGGCTTCAGCGCCTGGCGCGCTATGCCGCCCTGTACGCAGCGATGTGGCGCAACTCGCTCATTCGCGAGATGGGCTTCAAGACCAACTTCCTGTTGTGGATTGTCGTGGAGCTGCTTTGGTTTGCCCTGCAAATCACTTTTTTTCTGGTGCTTTACACGCACACCGAGGCCATCGGCACGTGGACCCGCTGGCAGGTGGTGATGCTGGTGGGCGCCAGTCATTTCATCCAGCAAGTTTTCACGGCGTTGTTTCTCAACAACTGCGTCCAGCTTTCCGAGCACGTCCGCACCGGGCGCCTGGATTTCCTGTTGCTGCTGCCGGTGAACACGCGCTTTGTGGTTTCCCTGCGGCACGTGGACCTGGGCAGTTTCGTCAACGCCGCCACCGCCGTGGTGGTGATGGGGTATGCGGCCCGCCAACTGGGCCTCAGCCCCACGGTAGCCGAGCTGGCAGGTTTTGGCGTGCTGCTGGTGGCGGGCATCCTGATTCATTACTCATTGATGTACATGCTGGCCTGCATCAGTTTCTGGACGGTCCGCGCCCAGGGCATTGTCTGGAGTTATTACAACTTGTTCAACCTTGCCCGGTTTCCTGACGAGGCTTTTCGCGGCCTTTTCAAGGTGGCCTTCACCTACGCCCTGCCGGTGCTGTTGGTGGTCAACGTGCCAGTGAAGATGCTGGTGGACAAATTGCGTTCCCCGTGGGAGCTGCTGCTGCTTCTGGGCATGAGCCTGCTGCTGCTGTGGATTTCGGAAAAATTCTGGCGGCTTTCGCTGCGCCATTACACCAGCGCCAGCGCGTGAGGCGGCGCGCCCAACCTTAAAAAATCAGCTCGGGTGTGGGCGTGTCCTGGGAAGCGGTGGCCAGTTGAATATGCCTGGCGCCCAGCAATTCAAGGCGCTGCGCCACCGCGGCATGCGCCAGCTCCGGCCGGTTGCAATCACGGCTCAGGTGTCCCAGAAAAACGTGTTTCAGGTTTTCCCCCGCCAGCGCCTCCACCATGGCCGCCGCCGCCTCGTTGGAGAGATGGCCATGCCGGCTGAGGATGCGCTGTTTGGTGGCCCACGGCCGGCGCGTATCCTCCTGCAACAGCCGCACATCGTGGTTGGCCTCAACCAAAAGGACGTTGGCTGGCCGCATCCGCTCCAGCGCCAGGCGGGTGACGTGCCCCAAATCGGTGAGCACGCCCACATTGCCGGAAGAGGTGCGCACCAGGAAACCCACCGGGTCCTGGGCATCGTGCGGCACACTGAACGATTCCACCTCCACGTCGCCCACGCTGAAGGCGGCGCCCGTCTCAAACAGCCGGCAGGCCAGCCGGAGGCCGGTTTGTGCTTCAATGGCTTCGCGGGTGAAACGGTTGCAGTAAATGGGAATGTCATGGCGGGCCGCGAGCACTTTCAAACCCTCCGTGTGGTCGCTGTGCTCGTGGGTAATCAGGATGCCGGTCAGGGACTCCACCACCCGCCCCAGGGCGGCCAGGCGCAGCCGGATTTGCCGCGCGCTCAGGCCGGCATCAATCAGCAGGCGCGTGTTGCCGGCTTCGAGATACGCGCAATTCCCGGCCGAGCCACTGCCTAAAATGGTCCAACGTACCGCCACGGGCCAACCTTAAAAGGGGCGCGCCAAAGCGCAACGCTTTTTCAACCAGGCGCCTGCCATACCACCTGCCCACCCACAATCGTCATCACTGCCCGTCCCTGCAGCCGCCAGCCGTGGAAGGGCGTGTTGCGGGATTTGCTGGCAGATTCCTCGCGGCGAAACACCCAGGAGCGGTCCGGGTCAATCACGGTCACGTCCCCATCCATGCCCACCGCCAGGCTGCCCTTGGTGGAGAGGCGCAGTAAACGGGCCGGATTCGCCGTGAACTTGGCCAGCAAATCCGGCAAGCGCAGGCGGCCGGTGTGATAAAGCTGCATGAGTGAAAGTGGCAGCTCGGTTTCCAGGCCGGTTACGCCGAAGGGAGCGAAGTCAAACTCCACTTCCTTCTCAAAGTCGCAGTGGGGGGCGTGATCACTGCCGATGATTTCCAGCGTGCCGTCCGCCAGTCCTTCCAGAATCGCCTCGCGGTCCGCCGCGGTGCGCAAGGGCGGGTTCATTTTGAAGTGGGTGTCGTATCGCGGCCACACCGGCAACTGCGCGCCCTGGGTGGCGGCCAGCGGCTGGCCGTCCTCCGCCCAAAAACATTCACTGCCCGCCACCGCGGCGTCGGTGAGCGTGAAATGATGCGGGCAGGCCTCGCCCGAAATGGGCACGCCGCGGCGGCGCGCCTCACGCAGGAGCCGCACACTGCCCGCCGAGCTGATGTGCTGGCAATGGACGGCCGCGCCGGTGAGTTCCGCCAGCAAAATGTTGCGTTGCACAATAAGTTCCTCGCCGGCCGCCGGCCAGCCGCGCAGGCCGAGCACCAGGTTCCAATACCCCTCGTGCATCACCCCATCGGTCACCAGCGAGTAATCCTGGCAATGGTCCAGCACCGGCAAATCAAACATGCGCGCATATTCCAACGCCCGGCGCATCAGCTCGTTGTTTTGCACGCAATGCCCGTCGTCGGTAATGGCCACCACTCCGGCTTGTTTCAGCGAACCAATGGGCGCCAGCTCCTCGCCGGCGATGTTCTTGGAAATCGCGCCGGCCACCAGCACGTTCACCACGGCCTCGCGCGCTGATTTCTCATGCACCAGGGCCACCGCGCTGGCGCTGTCAATGGCCGGGTTGGTGTTGGGCATGCAAACCACGGTGGTGAAGCCGCCGGCGGCCGCTGCGCGCGTGCCCGTGGCAATGGTTTCCTTGGCAGACTGCCCCGGCTCGCGCAAATGCACGTGCACATCAATCAAACCAGGACTCACCACCAGCCCCCGCACGTCCAGCCGTGGTGTGTTCGCCGGCGCCTGCAGCGAGCCAGGCGCGCCCCAGGCGGCCACGCGGCCTTCCAGAATGAGCAAGTCAGCCGTCTCATCCACCTTTTGCGCGGGGTCCACCAATCGTCCGCCGGCGAGCAGCAAAGAATTCATGAGGATGCAGGATAACCATGGAAGCCACCGCTTAGCAAGCCCACCGTTGCGGCGGGGCCCACGCCCTGCCTTCCCTGCGGGACGCTCAGCCTTCAGGAAGCCATTATGGCGCGCCCCTGGCCGGAGCCGTGAACTCCGGCAGCCCTGCTTTTTCGCCAGTCCGAGGACCATTTTCCCCTGTGGCGGTCGCGACGCGGAAAAACCGACCAGGGAACAAATAAAGACTTGCTTGGTCGTTATTTTGCGCCACTATTTTGCAGGTATAACTGCTAACCATCTTTTTTTTATGGGTCGTATTTACAACAACATCATTGAAACGGTGGGGCGAACTCCGTTGGTGCGCCTGAACAAAGTGACCGCGGGATTGGACGCGACGATTTTGTTGAAGTGTGAATTTTTTAATCCCCTGGGCAGCGTCAAGGACCGCATTGGGGTCTCCATGATTGAAGATGCGGAAAAGAAGGGGTTGATTACCAAGGAGACCACCATCATTGAACCCACCAGCGGCAACACGGGCATCGCGCTGGCTTTTGTGTGCGCCGCCAAGGGATACAAGCTGATTTTGACCATGCCGGAGACGATGTCATTGGAGCGGCGCACGTTGCTGGCAATGCTGGGGGCCAAGCTGGTGCTCACGCCCGGCGCCGAAGGCATGCGCGGCGCCATCAACCGCGCCGAGCAACTGGCCAAGGAAATCCCCAATTCCTGGATTCCCATGCAGTTTGAAAACGAAGCCAATCCGGAGGTGCATCGCCGTACCACGGCGCGGGAAATCTGGGAAGATACCGATGGGAAGGTGGATATTCTGGTGGCCGCCGTGGGCACAGGCGGGACCATTACCGGCTGCGTGGAAGTCATCAAACCGTTAAAACCAAGTTTTGTGGCCATTGCCGTGGAACCCAAAGATTCGCCGGTCATTTCCCAGACCCTGGCCGGCCAGCCGGTCAAGCCGGGGGCGCACAAGATTCAGGGAACGGGCGCGGGATTTGTGCCCAAGAACCTGCATTTGAAGGACAGTCAGGGGCGTCCGCAGATTACCGAGTGCATCACCGTCAGCAATGAGGACGCTTTTGCCATGGCCCGGCGCCTGGCCAAAGAAGAAGGTTTGCTGGTGGGCATTTCCACGGGCGCCAATGTCTGGGCGGCCATTGAGGTGGCCAAGCGCCCGGAAAACAAGGGCAAGATGATTGTCACCATCGCTTGCTCCACCGGCGAACGGTATCTCAGCACCGCGCTGGCCGAAGAGGCCCGCCGCGACGTGGGTTCCTGAGCGGCAAGCAGGCATAAATAATCAATGGTCGTCAGGGACGGCGTCGCCGCCGTCCTTCTTTTTTCGCCCTGGCCGCCGTTTCTGAAGGCCCGTGAGGGTCCATTTTCAAAGAGGAGGTTCGGCACCCCACCCCCCCCGATGTGCCCAGGCCGAAAAAAGGCCATTGCCAGAAAATCGGATTTCTATATTATCCCGCCCGTTTAACTTTAACATGGCGCTAATCGTTCAAAAATACGGTGGCACCTCGGTGGGCAACACGGAACGCATCAAGAATGTGGCCCGCCGGGTGGCGGAATATCATGCCCGGGGTGACAAACTGGTGGTGGTGGTCTCCGCGATGAGCGGCGTGACCGACAGCCTCATCAAACTGGCCAAGGAAATCATGCCCCTGCCCAGCGAGCGCGAGATGGATGTGCTGCTGGCCACGGGCGAGCAAACCACCATTGCGCTGACCGCCATGGCCCTGCATGCGCTGGGCGTCAAAGCCGTCTCGCTGACCGGCGCACAGGCGGGCATTGTGACCGACGGCCTGCACACCAAGGCCAAAATCATGAACATCACCCCTAAAAAGGTGCATGCGCTGCTAAACGAGGGCCATGTGGTCATTGTGGCCGGTTTCCAGGGCGAAACGCCGGACGGCCAGATTACCACCCTGGGCCGCGGCGGCTCCGATTTGACAGCGATTGCGCTCGCCGCCGCCCTCAAGGCCGACCTTTGCCAGATTTACACTGATGTGGACGGGGTGTACACCTGCGACCCCCGCATTGTCCCCGAGGCGCGCAAGCTCACCGAGATTGCCTATGACGAATTGATGGAGCTGGCCGGCGCCGGCGCCAAGGTCATGCAACTGCGCTCGGTGGAATTTGCCAAAAAATTTGGTGTGGTGTTTGAAGTCCGCTCCAGCATGAACGACAACCCCGGAACGATTGTGAAAGAGGAAACCAAAAGCATGGAAGGCGTCGTCATTCGCGGCGTCGCGCTCGACAAAAACCAGGCCAAAATCACCGTGGTGGGTGTGCCGGACCGGCCGGGCATGGCGGCGCGGCTGTTCAAGGCGCTGGCCGAGGCCGCCATCAACGTGGACATGATTGTGCAAAACATCAGCCACGGCACCCAGACCACCGACTTGTCCTTCACGGTGGACAAGGCCGAACTGCTGAAGGCCCGCAAGGTGATTGATGGTTTGAAAAACGAGGTGGGCTTCAAGGACGTGCTGGCCGACGAAAAAATTGGCAAGCTCTCCATCGTGGGCGTGGGCATGCGCAGCCATTCCGGCGTGGCCGCCCGGATGTTTGACACGCTGGCGCGCGAGGGCGTGAACATCGCCATGATTTCCACCAGCGAAATTAAAATTTCGGTGGTGATTGACCTGGATTGCGCCGAGCGCGCCACCCGGGCCGTGCACGCGGCCTTCCTGGGCGCCTAAGCTCGCGCGGCGGCGCAGCCGGTTCAGAGCGCTTTTTCCAGGGCCTTGCAGAAGGTCTTGAGCACCTGCACCCGGGCGTAGTGTTTGTCGTTGCCGGGGATGATGGTCCACGGCGCCACATCCGTGCTGGTGCGGGTAATCATGTCATGCACCGCCAGCAGGTAGGCGTTCCATTTCTCGCGGTTGCGCCAGTCTTCCTCGGTAATTTTATGGCGCTTGTACTCGACCTGCTCCCGCTCCTTGAAGCGGCGCAGTTGCTCGTCGGGCGAAATGTGCAGCCAGAACTTGAGCAGAACGATGCCGCGCTCGACCAGTTGCGCCTCAAATTCATTGATTTCCAGGTACGCGCGCGACCACTCCTCCGGCGTGGCAAACCCCTCCACCCGCTCCACCAGCACCCGCCCGTACCATGAGCGGTCAAAAATCGTGACCCGGCCCGCCGGCGGAATGTGCCGCCAGAACCGCCACAAATAATGGTGGGCGCGCTCTTCATCGGTCGGCGCGGCAATGGAAATGACCCGGGTCAGTTTGGCGTCCGCCGCGCTGGTCACCCGCCGGATGGCCCCGCCCTTGCCGGCGGCGTCCCATCCCTCAAACACCGCCACGGTGGAAACTTTTTTCCGGTGCGCCTCCCAGGTCAGCAGGTTGAGCTGCGACTGGTGCGCTTTGAGGCGGGCCTTGTATTCCTTGTCGCTGATTTTCCGGCTCAAATCCACGCGGTCCAACACGGTGGGGGTGTCCAACTTTTTGGGCACGGGCGGCGCGCCCTTGGGCCGTGGCGGCGCCTGCCGCAGGGCGTCCAGTTTCTGGCGCATGGCTTCCAGCAGCAAGCGGCCAGCCTCCAGCTTCTGGTGATGCGCATCGGCGCTGTCAATGAGATGCCACGGCGCATTGGCGGTGTCGGTGAGGCGGATGGCCTGCTCGCTGGCGCGGGCAAAATCGTCATACATTTTGTGGAATTTCCAATCCTGCGGTGTGACACGCCAGCGGGTGGCGGGATCGCTTTCCAATTTTTTGAGGCGTTTGCGCTGGTCTTTCTTGGAGAGATGAAACCAGAGTTTGACGATGAGCGCGCCGTCCTCGGCCAGCATGCGCTCAAAGTTGGCAATGCGCTGCAGGGCGCGGTCATAGGCGGCGCTTTTGAGCTTGCCGGTGACGCGCTGCACAATGGGGTCGGTGTACCAGGAGCCAAAAAAGATGCCAATCCGGCCCCGCGCCGGCAGGGTGCGCCAGAACCGCCAGTACTCCGGGCGCGCCAGCTCTTCATCGGACGGAGCCCAGAAGACGTTGGTTTCCACGCCGCGGGGGTCCAGCCATTCGGTCAGGGCGTTGACCACGGCAGCCTTGCCGGCGCCTTCCACGCCGGAAACCACCACGATGACCGGCACGGGCGAGCCTTTGAGCGCCTGCTGGGCCGCCAACAATTCGGAGCGCAGTTGGGGCAGCCGTTGGTCGTATTCTTCCTTGGAGACTTTCAAGCCAAGTTCGATGGATTTGAACATACGCGGGCCTGGGTTGGTTCATGCGCACCTTACCAAAAGCCCCTGCCCTTGGCCAGCACGGATTTGGGGGGCCTCTCACGCCCCCATTCCTGCCGGAATCCCCTGGCCGGTCCTTTAATGCAAGGCCGGCGGCGCAGCCATCGCGGTGGCCAGCCTGCCCACCCCATGCCAGACCACGCGGGCCAGCACCAAACCACCGGCCAGGCTCAGCAGCACAATTAAAACCACCGGATAACTTTCCCAGATGTTGGTGCCCACTTCTTTGGGATACAACAGGTAGTCCACCGCCACGGTGTTGAAGCGCGACTTGAATTCCTCAAAGAAAAAGTACTCGACAAAAAAGAGGAAAATCATCACCGCCCATCCCAGGCCAAAGACCACCGTGACGCCCAACCGATGCCAGCGGCCCGCCAGCCAGCGGGCCGGGGCCAGGCCAAACCAAAGTAGCCAGGGCAGAGAGACAGCCAGGGCCACCCACAGGTCCAGATGGAAGCCAATCAGGAAACCTTCCACTGCCTGCCCGAGAGAAGGGGCTTCGGGTTTAAACTGGAACCAAAGCACGATTCTGAGCAGGGTGGCGGCGGTCAGGAAGGCCGCAGCGTTCAAGGCAAAATAATGCCAGGGCCTGGTGCCATCCCACCTTCGGAGATTCAACGGTACTTGAAACATGACTAAGCTAATTAGGTCGAAACGCGGACGACAGGCAGGAAGTATAACCTCGTTTCCCCAAACAGCAAATACGCCTCAAGGAATGGACAATAGGCGGCCTGCCCCAAATGGATGCCCTGTTGGCCTCTCTGGCAGTCCTAGTCAGCCGGGCGGGAGGGGGTTGGGGATTGCAACGGCTTGCCGTATTTGAAGGCCCGGTCTTGAAAGGTTGGGGGGGCTTCAGGGCTTGAGCGGCACGGGTTTGCCGCTGGCCGCCGCGACGACAATGCCATCCACAACCCGCTGGACGGCCAGCATTTCTGCTGGGGTGATGAGTGGTTTTTTGTTTTCCAGCACGCACTGGGCAAAATGCTGGCCGCAATCTTCCGGATGCGAGGGTTTGAGGGCATTGAGAAGAATGCACTCCATCCCCAGATTGCCTTGGCGATACAATCGGGCGGGAAACAAGCGCAGGCTGGCCTTGGTGCCGAGGATTTCCACCCCCTGCTCCGGTTCATCGCCCTGGAAATGGCCGCCCCAACTGGTCTCGATATTCAGCCAGCGATTGTTCTTCAAAACCAGGCAGGCCGTGCCCGTATCTTCGACATCAAAAATGCCGGCCACCGGCGCCGGGGCGCGATTCGGCTCCGGTTCATGGTTGGTATGGGGGCCAAACAAAATCTGGCCGGAGGCGTACACCTGCGCCACTTGAAAGTCATTCAGTAAATACAGCAGCAAATCCACCAGCGGCTGGCCCAAATCCACCAAACAGCCGCCCCCGGATTGATTGCGCTGGGCACGCCAGGTGCCTGGCCGCGGCCATTGATGCCGGCGCCACCAGGCCCGGGCATGAAACACCTCCCCCAACTCGCCATGATGCAAACAGGCGCGCGCCAGTTGGGAGGCGCGGTTAAAACGTAATTCCTGCGCCGGCATGAGCAGGCATTTCATGGCCTGGGCGGTCTCCACCAGCCGCGTGGCTTCTTTGGCATTGAGGGCCAGGGGCGTTTCCACCAACACATGCTTCCGGGCTTTCAATGCCGCCAGCGTGATGGGCGCATGCAAGTGATTGGGCGCCGCCACCACCACCGCATCCAAATCCGGCTGCTCCACCGCCTCTTCAAATGAGGCGTAGAGTCGGGGAATCCGGTAACGCTCCTGCAACTCTCGCGCGCGTTGGGGATGCGCGTCGCACAAGGCCACCACAGTGGTGCGCGGGCCGCGTGTCAGCCGGGCTACCCATTCTGCTCCGGCCACGCCAGCACCGATGACCGCACACCGAAGTCGCTCAGCCATAAAATGATGTGTGCCTGCGGAAAAACACCACGCGACTTCCTGAAGCCGCAGGTCACAGAAGGAATCGTGGGTTATATATAACGAAACCTGCGTGAGGTCAACACTTTAAGCAAAGTATATAAGATTGGTTAATATATCATAGAAGCAGTAAAGATTCATTCCCCTTTGCGCCGCTCCTCCGGGGCCATGGCAGGGAGAACCGTATCGCTCCAGTCACTTTTATCCTGAGTCAACGCGAGTCAACTGGGGGAATGCGGATTATTGAGTTGGCAGGGAGCGTGGATTTTGGCAGGCTCGCTCCCAACCAGCCCGGGAACCAGGAACAGACCCAGGATGGCTGAACTTTTCTAACACATTCATACGAAGAAAGCGGCTGATTATGAAAGTAAATCGTCCAGTGTCACGTTTGATTGGCGCCCTGCCCAAGGTGGGCATTCGTCCGGCCATTGATGGCCGGCGCAAGGGCGTGCGCGAGTCGTTGGAAAAAACCACGATGGCCATGGCCCGCTCCGTGGCGCGGCTGATTTCGGAGCGGCTGCGGCACACCTGCGGCAAAAAGGTGGAGTGTGTGGTGGGGGCTACGTGCATTGGCGGCGTGGCGGAGGCGGCCATGGTGGACGAGCAATTCCGGCAGGAAGGGGTGGGGGTGTCACTCACCGTTTCGCCGTGCTGGTGTTATGGCAGCGAAACGATGGACATGGATTTGTTGCGGCCCAAAGCCGTCTGGGGATTCAACGGCACCGAGCGCCCCGGCGCGGTGTATCTGGCGGCGGTGAGCGCCGGGCACACGCAAAAGGGTTTGCCGGTGTTTTCCATTTACGGGCGCAACGTGCAGGACATTGGCGACACGGAAATACCGGGGGAAGTGCAGGAAAAAATCCTGCGTTTCACCAAGGCGGGGCTGGCGCTGGCCACCATGCGCGGGAAGTCCTACCTCTCGCTGGGCGGGGTTTCGATGGGCATCGCCGGCTCGATTGTGAATCAGGATTTCTTTGAGGATTACCTGGGGATGCGGGTGGAGTGCGTGGACATGACGGAATTGATACGGCGCATTGAGGAGCAGATTTATGACGAGCGCGAGTTCAAGCGGGCCCTGGCGTGGGTGAAGCAGAACTGCCGGGAGGGCAAGGACTACAACCGCACGCCGCGGGATGCCGCGCGGAAGGCGTGGGAGTGGGAGTTTGTGGTCAAATGCGCCATGATTGTGCGGGACCTGATGATTGGCAACGAGGCCCTGGCGGCCAAAGGCTTGGTGGAAGAATCCCTGGGCCACAACGCCATCGTGGGCGGTTTTCAGGGCCAGCGCCAGTGGACGGACCATTATCCGAATGGCGACTTTTTGGAAGCCATCCTCAGCTCGTCCTTTGATTGGAATGGCATACGGGAGCCGATTTTGGTGGCCACCGAAAACGACTGCCTCAACGGCGCCTGCATGTTGCTGGGCCATCAATTGACGGATACCGCCCAAATCTTTGCCGATGTGCGCACTTATTGGAGTCCAGAGGCGGTCAAGCGGGTGACGGGCCGCGAATTGACCGGCGCGGCGGCAGGCGGGGTTTTGCATCTTATCAACTCCGGCGCGGCGGCCCTGGATGGCTGTGGCAAGCTGATGAAGGACGGCAAACCGGTCATCAAGCCGTGGTGGGAAATCACGCCGGAAGAGGCGCAGGCCTGTCTGGACGCCACCACCTGGCCGCCCGCCATTTACGAGTATTTCCGCGGGGGCGGCTTCTCCAGCGCGTATGGCACACGGGCCAACATGCCGGCCACCATGTTCCGCATCAACCTGGTCAAGGGGCTGGGGCCGGCGCTGCAAATCGCCGAAGGCCAACTGGTGGATTTGCCCGAGGAGATTTACACGGTGCTGGAGGAGCGCACCAATCCCACCTGGCCCTCGCACTGGTTTGTGCCGCATCTGACCGGCCAGGGGCCCTTCCGCGATGTGTATTCGGTGATGAACGCCTGGGGGGCCAATCACTGCGTCATCAGCTACGGGCACGTGGGCGCGGACCTAATTACGCTGGCCGCCATGTTGCGCATCCCGGTGTACATGCACAACGTGGCCCAGGAGCGCATCTTCCGTCCCTCGGCCTGGACGGCGTTTGGCACGGCGGATGCCGAAGCGGCGGATTTCCGCGCCTGCCGTCACTTTGGGCCGCTTTACGGTAAAACGCGGGGATGAAATTGGCGGACTAAGACCGCCACGCCGGCGGCAGGCCCTGAAGTTTGCGCGCCAGTCAGGCGACCTGCTTCAGGGCTTTTCAGTCTCCGCCGGTTGGGAAGGGCCGCCCACCAGCGGCCCAAGGCGCTCCAGGCGCAGCGCGGGGGCTTCGGCGCGGCGGGAGGCCGGCAAATCCACGGTGAACTCGGCCACCCAGTCATTGAAGCCGTCCGGGTCCACGAGCATTTGCTGCACGCGCCACGCCCGCGGGGCCGCGCCTTTTTCCACATAAGTGTGGCGGCGGTTGCGGGCTTCCGGGTCCAGGCACAGGCGCTGGTGTTCCTGCAAATATTCTTCGTACAAGGCTTTCAGGCGCTCGGGCGTCCACGGCTGGCCGGCGGCATCCTCGCGGTGGAAGAGTTGCTCAATGGCGGCCTCCGGTTCGCCACATTGCCAGTTGCGGAGAAAGTTGAAAATTAACGTGCGGATTTGCCGCAGAAAAGCCTCGGTGTCCCGGGTGATGTCGGCGGCTGGAGCTTCGCCGCCGGGCGGGGCCAGGCCCGGCGCGGCATGGCGGGCGGCGGCGGCGGCCGCCACTGCGGGGTGCAGCATCTTTTCCCATTCTTCCAACAGGCTGGAGTCCACCTGCCGCAGCAGGGTGCGCAAGTACGTTTCCATCTCCCACAACGTTTCGTTTTTGGCCTGGTCCGGCACGGTTTGGGCCAGCACTTTATAGACGTTGTGCAGATGGCGCAGAAGCAGGCCTTCCACCCGCTGCAGCTCGTAGTCCTTGACGTAATCGGCAAAGGAGCGGAATTGCTCGAACATTTCGCGGGCGATGGATTTGGGGCGGATGTTTTCCTGGCCCACCCAGGGGTGTTTGTCGGCAAAGGCATTGAAGGTGCTGTAAATAAACTCGCGCAGCGGCTTGGGATGCTCCAGTTGCTCCAGCTCGGCCATGCGCTCCTCGTAGTTCAGGCCTTGCTGCTTCATTTCGGCGATGCGCTGGGCCTTGAGACGGTCAAGCTGGCGGCGCAGGATTGGGGCGGGGTCCTCCAAGATGCTCTCGATGAGGGTGATGACGTTCAGCGCGTAATCGGGCGCCTGGGGGTCAAGCAGCGGCAGCGTTTCCAGCAGGTAGAGCGAAAGCGTCTGGTCCATGCTGAAATCTTCCTGCAAATCCATCCGCACGCGCAGGTAGGAGCCGTCCTCCGCCTGCGGCGTGAATTCGATGATGCCGCGCTCGACCAGCGCGCGGAAAAGCTGCCAGGCCCGGCGGCGATGCTGGGCTTTGGCTTTGGGCGGCTCGTGGCAATCGCGCACCAGCCGTTGCATGGCGCGGCAACCGTCACCGCGGCGGCTCAGCACTTGCAGGAGCATGCCGTGGGTCACCTGAAACCGGGAAACCAGCTTTTCCGGGGGCGCGGCCATGAGCCGGCGGAAGGTTTGGACGTCCCAGTTCACAAAGTTATGCTCCGGCGGGCGGCGTTTGACGTATTTTTTGCCGTCGCGCCGGGCTTTTTCTTCGAGTTTAAGATTTTCCACCACATGCTCCGGGGCCTGGGCCACGACGTAGCCGCGCTCATCAAAGCCTTTGCGGCCGGCGCGGCCGGCGATTTGATGGAAATCGCGGGCGGAGAGGATGGCGGTTTTCTGGCCGTCGAATTTGCAGAGGCGGGTGAAGAGGACGGTACGGATGGGGACGTTGATGCCGACGCCCAGGGTGTCAGTCCCACAGATGACTTTTAACAGCCCCTGCTGTGCCAGTTGCTCCACCAACACCCGGTACCGCGGCAAAAGCCCCGCGTGATGGATGCCAATCCCCTGCCGCAGGTATTTCTTGATTTCCGGCCCATAAGGGCTGGTGAAGCGGTATCCCTCCAATGCCTGGGCGAGGGCCTGTTTTTCCTCCCGGGTGCAAACATTCAGACTGGTGAAGTTCTGGGCATTATCGGCGGCTTCCGCCTGGGTGAAATGCACCACGTAAATGGGAGCTTTATTCTCGGATAAAAGCCTTTCCACCGTCTGGGCCAGCGGAGTTTCCGCGTAGGCGAAGCTCAAGGGGACCGGGCGATGGTCCGAGCGCACGGTCACCGTGGGCCGTCCATTAAGGCGGGTCAGGGCTTCTTCAAAAAAAGTGGTATCTCCCAAGGTGGCGGACATGAGAAGAAACCGGGTTTGGGGCAGAGTGAGGAGTGGCACCTGCCAGGCCACCCCGCGCTCCGGGTCTGCGTAATAGTGGAATTCGTCCAGCACCGCATCGTCCACCGGGGCTTCCGCACCTTCGCGCAAGGCGATATTGGCCAGGATTTCGGCGGTGCAACAGAGGATGGGGGCGTCACGGTTGACGGTGGCATCGCCGGTGCTCAAGCCCACGTTTTCCGGGCCGAAATCACGGCAAAGCGCCATCCATTTCTCGTTGACCAGCGCCTTGATGGGGCAGGTGTACACCGAGCGGCGTCCCTGGGCCAGCGCAAAGAAATGCAGCGCCGCCGCCACCAGGGATTTGCCGGAGCCGGTGGGGGTATTCAGGATGACGTTCTTGCCTTCGAGCAATTCCAGCAGAGCCTCCTCCTGGGCTGGGTAGAGCTCCAACCCGCGGTCCTGCACATACGCCAGGAAGCGTTCCAGCAAGGAGTCGGGACTGACCGGCTCTGCGGGCAGCCGCTCTATGAGGGTACCAGCCACGGCTTGACTTTACGGAGCCGACGCGCCGGTGCCAAGTTTTAGCCTCAACAGGTGACAGGCAGCATGGGCTGGGCTGGGCAGGAAATAGCGGCGGAAAGCGGTTGCCTCTGCCTTGATGAAACTCGAAACTTGCAACGTAAAACCTACCGTCCCCTCACTGCCGCTCGTATTCGCCTTTGCCCAGCCGTTTATAGACGGTGAAGCCGGCCTTTTTGGCGTCGCTGATGGACAGCGGTTTCAGTTTGTGGGGCGTGCTGAACTGGCTCAAGACCTTGCGCACGGGCTTGCGGCAAAGGGGGCAACGCGTGACCGGCGGCGCATCGGCCGGGCGCCGGAGCGTGAAGCGCCCGCCGCAAATCAGGCAATCGCCTTCGCAAAGCTCGTATTCGTACAGCGGCATAAAATCTCCTTCGCGTTTCCCTTCCAATTTCCGGCCAGCCCGATGGCATGTCAAGAGGGTGCCGGGCCGGGCGGCGCAAAAAATTCAAAATTCCCCTCGAAGCCGTGGAGGGGATGGCGGCCCACGCTGCGGCATTCGCCGGCGGGATAGAGCAGGGCGGCGGCAGGGGCGCTCAACAGGCAAAGCTCCTTGAGCTGGCTGGCCACTTTTTCCATGCGAAAGACGTAGTTGACATCCGGGCCGATAAGGCTGTTTTCGCCGAGGGAAACGGCGTTATCCACGGTAATGCGTCCCCGATGCAGGACCACCCGGAAGGAGAATTCGCGGGTTTGCTGTTGCAGTTGCCGCAAGGTTTCCAGCGTATGGCGCACTTTTTCGACGGGCGCATTTGCCTGGGGCCAGTAAGCGAGAAAACCATCGCCCAGGTATTTATTGATGACCCCTTCCTGTTGCTCGATGGCTTCCTTGCAGGCGCAAATCCAGCGTCCGACCAGTTTGGCGAGTTCATCGCCGGGCACGGTTTGGCTCAGGGGGGTGAAACCCACGATGTCGGCCACCAGCAGCCATAGCTCCTCGGTCTTGATGTCCTTCATGGTCACGTAATTGGTGGTGCGGGGCGCCAGGCTCTCGCCCGCAAACACCGGCTGTTCGGACTGCATGAAGGTGAAGGTGGTGGAGCCGATTTCGATGCGGTCCTGGTGACGCAACTGGACGGGCTGGCGCAGGCGGCGGCCGTTGATGAACACGCCGTTGGAGCTGCCCAGGTCCACAATCCAAAACTCACCGGCTCCCTGTGGATGAATCAGCGCATGACGGCGGCTGACCCGCGGGTCGCCCGGCAGGGCAAGGGCGTTTTGCGAGGCGCGCCCGATGGAGAGAGGTCCCTGCACAGGAATGCGGTCGCCAGCCGCAGTTTCCAGCCATGCTTCCATGACTGCCATGCTACGCCGCAGGCGGGGAAATGCAATCAGATAGTGCGCTGACGCAGCGCCGTGGACCACGTAACGGCCTGGCCCAGCACCCTGTGGGAAGGGCGCGCCGTGGACCACAAGGGTATTGGCGCAGCCGGAGTTGCTGGCGGCGGGCAGCCTTGGGGTACCCGCAGCCGGACGCTGCGGGCGCAGCCCTTGTAACCAGCGGGCATATTTTTATGTCTGATGAAGTGTGAGCATGAGCATGCAACGTCGGCGATGGGGCAAGTGGTGGTGGCTGAGTTTGGCGCTGGGCGTTTTTGGCTGGGGACTGGCGGCACAGCCGGCGAATGATTTCCCGCCTTTCGGACCGGGCGCCGGGCCGCGGGGCGGCCGCAACTTCAATCGCGGCCCCGGCGGGCCGGACGGACCCATGGGGCCGGGGGGCATGGGCGGCGTGCAGGAGCGTTACGCGCTGGTGAGCAAGTTTGACCAAAACAAGGACCAGCGGCTCGATGCGGCGGAGCGCAAGGCGGCGCGTGAGTACATGCAGAAGGAAAAGGCGGCCGGGCGCGGCCCCCGCCTGCCGGGACCGGGGCCCATGCGGCGCAACCCTGATTTTAACGCCACCCCGCCCCCCGCCGGGCCCAAGGTCACGCCTGCCGCGGTGCCCAGTTATCCCGACAAGCCGTTGTATGATTTGGAAACGGTGCGGACGCTGTTTTTGTATTTTGAGAACGAGGATTGGGAGCAGGAGCTGGAGGATTTTTATCACACGGATGTGGATGTGCCGGCGCGGCTGGTGGTGGATGGCAAGGAATACCGCGAGGTGGGCGTGCGCTTTCGCGGGGCTTCCTCCTATTTCACGGTGCCGCGGGGCTACAAGCGCTCCCTGAATGTATCGTTGGATTTTGCGCATGAGGCGCAGCGGTTGATGGGGGTGCGGACGTTGAATCTGCTCAACTCCCACAATGACCCTTCCTATCTGCGCACGGTGTTGTACTTCAAGGCGGCACGGGAATATGTGCCGGCCCCGGAAGCCAACCTGGTGCACGTGGTCATCAATGGCGAAAGCTGGGGCATTTATGTCAGCGTGGAGCAGGTCAACAAGGACTTCATCCAGAAATGGTTTGGCACCACCAAGGGCGCCCGCTGGAAAGTGCCCGGCAGCCCGCAGGGCCGCGGCGGGCTGGAGTATCTGGGGGACAACGCCGAGCCGTACAAAAAGATTTACGAAATCAAGAGCAAGGACGAAGCGGCGAGCTGGGAGGCGCTGATCCAACTGTGCCGGGTGTTGAACCAGACGCCGGCCAGCGAGCTGGAGAAGGCGCTGGCGCCGCTGTTGGATGTGGACGGCGCCCTGAAGTTTCTGGCGCTGGAGAATGTGTTCATCAACAACGATGGGTATTGGGTGCGAGCCAGTGACTATTACCTTTATCAGGATGAAAAGGGGCGTTTCCACATTCTGCCTTACGACAGCAATGAGACCTTCCAGCCGGCCATGCGCGGCGGTCCCATGGGCGGCGGACGCCGGGGCATGGGCGTGGTCGGCAATGACGCCGCCGGCGTGGAGCTGGAACCGCTGGCGGGCGCCAGCGATTCCCGCAAGCCGTTGCTGAGCAAACTGCTCGCCGTGCCGTCCCTGCGCCAGCGGTATTTGCAATACGTGCGCGACATTGCCGAAAAACAGTTGGACTGGAAAAAAATGGAGGCACTGGCGGCGGCGTTGCACAAAAAAATCGCGCCCATAGTGAAGGCCGACACGCACAAGCTGGAAAGCTACCAGGCTTTTGAACGCTCGCTGGCGTACGAACCGGGCCTGGCCGACACCGCCAGCCCGCCCGCGCTGGCCGGGGGTTTTGGCCCGCCCGGATTTCGCGGTCCGCCCGGGGGCAACATGGGCCTCAAGACGTTTGTGGTGAAGCGGCGGGTGTATTTGTTGGAGGCCACCTCGCCGCAACAATAGAGGGGGAAAAACAAGCGTACCGCATGGGCGCGGTGGGCGGCGCGTTGTCTTGCAGGTTGGGCTGTGCCGGCCGCCCGGCCGGCGGGGGTCAACGGCGCCTGGAGTACAGCCAGCATTTGACGGGCGGGGGGAGTGTGGTAGATTACCTCATAACGTGCGCGCTGGCTGAACCAGCCGCCGTGTGTTTTATGAGTTCTGGCAAACTGGACAAGTCTGGTTTTAAGCCGGTCGTCATTGCAAACCGGCAATATCATCTGGCCCTCGCCCCTGGTGCGGTTCGGTTTCGCAAAAATGGTCTCGAGTTTCATTCGCCGGTGCCGGTCTCTCCCTGGGTGGAAATGACTGTGGAGCTGGAAAGCCCGCACGATGGCTGCCGGGTCAAGTGCACGGGGGTGGTGGTGGCGTGTGACGGTTCGCGGCATCAAGGCTACACAGTGGCTTTGGTGTTCACGGGCATGAATCGCCAGGCGCGCTCCCGGCTGGGTGAAATTGCCTTTTCCGCCTTGGCCTGACCGGGTTTCCCGAGTACCATCGGGACATGGAACTGTTTAAGAAGATTTGTGCCGCCGCCGTGGAGGCGGGGGCGTCGGATATTCACATCAAGGTGGACGCGCCGGTGATTCTGCGGATTAACCGGCAATTATTGCCCATCGAATGCCCGCTGCCCACCGAGGAATGGATTGACGATGTGCTCAAGCACATTGTGCCGGTACACGCCCGGGCGCGGTTCGAGGAAGACCGGGAAATAGACTTCTCCTACCATCTCCCCGGGGTGGGGCGGTTCCGGACCAATGTGTACCAGCAGCGCGGCACTTTCGCCATTGCCATGCGCTACGTCAAAACCAAGGTGCCCAGTTTTCCCGAGCTGGGGCTGCCCGAGGTCATCAAGCGCATTGCCGAGGCCCCGCGCGGCATCGTGCTGGTGGCCGGCACCACCGGTTGCGGCAAGTCCACCACGCTGGCGGCGATGATTGAGCACATCAACGAGAATTTTAAGAAGCACATTGTCACGCTGGAGGACCCCATCGAATATGTATTTGAAGACAACCAGTCGGTGATTGAGCAGCGCGAGATTGGCCTCGACACCAAGGCGTTTGCCACCGGCCTCAAGCACATGCTGCGGCAGGACCCGGACATCATCATGGTGGGTGAAATGCGCGATGCCACCAGCTTCACCGCCGCCATGAGCGCGGCTGACACCGGCCATCTGGTGCTCTCCACGCTGCATACCACCAACGCCGCGCAATCGGTGGGGCGCGTGCTGGACTTCTTCAAGCCGGAGGAGCGCGACACCATCCGCCGCCAACTGGCGTCCACGCTCAAAGCGGTCATCTGCCAGCGCATGGTCAACACCGTGGACGGCAAGATGACGCCGGCCGTGGAAATCCTCATCAACACGCCCACGGTCAAGAAACTGATTGAGGAAGACCGCCTCGAAACGCTGCCCGCGGCCATTGAAACCGGCACCGAGGACGGCATGCAGAACTTCAACCAGCACCTGCTGCAACTGGTGCAGGCCGGGCGCGTCACCGAGAAAGAGGCGCTCTCCAAGGCCAGCAACCCGCAGGCGCTGGAGATGAACTTCCGCGGCATCTTCCTTTCCACCGGCCATCGCATTTTGGGGTAAGCCACCGCGTGAAAACCTCCCTCTTCGTTTTGTGCCTTCTGGCGGAACTCGCCGCTCCTGCCGCCGCCGCTGCGGTGCCGTTGTTTGAGGAAAACTTCGCGCAAGTCCCCCCCGGCAAACCGCCCACCAACTTCATGGTGGTGGACGGCGGCTTCACGGTGCGGGAGGAGAGCAGCCAGCGTTTTCTGGAGCTGCCGGGCAACCCGCTGGAAAATTACGGGGTGCTCTTTGGCCCCCCTGCTGCCTCCAACGTCTGCGTGGAGGCGCGGATTTGGGGGGAAAGCACCGGCCGGCGGCATCCGATGTTTGCCGTGGGATTGGGCGGCATTGGGGGGCTGAAATTATGGGTGGCGCCGGGGCGCGAGCAGTTGGAGCTGCACTTGGGCGAGCGCATGCTGGTCACCCGGCCGCTTGCCTGGAAATCCGGGGCGTGGGCGCATCTCAAGCTGCGCTACGTGCAAACCCCTCAAGGGATGATGCGCGCTGAGGGCAAAATGTGGCTGGAAGGCGAGGTTGAGCCGGCGGAATGGACTCTGGGGGCGGAACTGAAACAGCCGCCGCCCGCCGGGCGGGCCTCGGTGTGGGGCGCGCCTGTCTCTGGCAAACCCATTCGCTTCGATGACTTGCGGTTGACGGCCATCAACGTGCCCTGAAGCTCTGCGGTCGGGTACGCCCTTCCGTCAACCGTATCTGTCGGGTCGGTCGGACCCTTACTTTTTGCCTTTGCGCGGCTTCAGGCTCTTGAGGGTCTCCTGCATCCACCGCACACTGGCGGCGGTATTCTCGTCCGAGCCGTGACATTCAATGGAGACGGCGCCGTCCCATCCGGTTTCATTCAGGTAGGCCAGGCAGCGGCGGATATTTTCGGCGTTGACGCCGCCGCCCACCGGGACGATGGAGCTGCCGATGCCGGTTTCCTCGCCGCGGACGGCGGCGGCCAGCTCGGCGCTGACGTCCTTGATATGGCAGTGCGTGCAGTATTGGCGGAGCGCCTTGAGATACTCGAGCGGGTCGTGGCCGGCGATGAAGGTGTTGCCGGTGTCGAAATTCATCTGCAGATATTCCGATTCAAAATGGGCAAAGAGTTTCTGCATGAACTCAATGTCATTGGTGTAGGGGCCGTGCGGCTCGACGTTGATGATGACCTTGTAGTCTTCGGCCCAGGAGAGGCATTGGCGGTAGTTGTCGCAGGTCACGCGAAAGACTTCCTTGCGGGTCATGCCCGGCGTTTCAAAGGCGCCGTCCACCGTATCCACCATGGGACAGCCCAACTCGGCGGCAAAGCGGATGCTTTGTTGCACATACTGCACGCCGTAGGCCGAGCCGTTGGGTCCCATCATGGGGTAGGAGCCGTCAATCTGGGAGACTGACAGGCCCTTGCCCTCCAGATACCGGCGCAAGGCGCGGGGATTAGATTGGAGCGACACGCCGGGGTCGTAGCCCAGCGCCTGGATGAAATTCTGGCCGTGGATGACGGCGAATTCGACGTGTTTCAAGCCCGTGGCAGCGATTTTTTCGATGGCGGTTTCAAAACTCGCGCTCAACGGGCGCCAATTATCCGTATGCAGGCCGAGGTGGATCATGATTTGGGTATAAAGCGGGCAGGCGGCAGGGTCAAGCCACAAACGGCGGGGAACCATGCAGGAGGCCCGCGTTTTTGTCGGCAAGGCCAAGCGTTGGGGCTTGGTCATTGCGCTTTTCCCCGGGGGGTGACGATGCTATAATCTCCCCCAGCATACGCACTGCATGAATCCCTTTCGTCAGCGATTGGCACAAGCACGCTCCTTTGGCGGGTTGGTGGGCGCGGTGGTGGCCATCCTGACGGGAGTGGCCTTGTTCCTGTCGGCCCTGGGCAAGCCGCTCATCAACGCAAGTTTTGACTGGCCGTTTCGGTATCGCACGCCGGTGGTGCCGGAGGAGGTGGTGCTCATCTACATGGACGATTATTCCCATGCGGAGCTGGACCAGGACCCCAGCCGGCCGTGGAGCCGCCTGCTGCATGCCGAGTTGGTCGAGCGGCTGACGCAACAAGGCGCCCGGGCCATTGTGTTTGACGTGGTCTTCAGCAGCCCCGCCTCCAATTTTCTGGCCGACCCGCAGATGGCTGAGGAGTGGGACGCGCGCCTGACGGAAGCCATGCGCCGCCACGGCAAGGTGGTGGTGGCGGCGGAGTACGGGCGGCTGGAGATGGAAGGGGCGGTGGCTTGGCGCATCCTGCCCATCTATGAACGCGTGGAAAAGGCGGTGGCCGCCGTGGGCCACTCTTACACTACGGTTTCCTCGGATTACACCATCCGGCTGTTTCCCGAAGCTGTGGATTATGGCGGCGAGCCTTTTCCCTCGCTGTGCGAGGCGGCGGCGCAGGTTTTGGGCTACGTGGACCCGCCCCATGGCACCCGGTATATCAATTACTTTGGGCCGCCATTAACGCTGCGCTCGGAGAGTTATTTCACCGTGTACCGCGGCGATACGCCGCCCGACTTGTTCAAGGACAAGGTGGTGTTCATTGGGGCACGCCAGAGCACCGGCATGACCGGCGAGGGCAAGGACGAATTCCGCAATCCCTGGCCGCGGTATCTGGAGGCCGCGGCCGGCGAGCATGACGCGGAGGTGCAGATTCGCTCCTTTTCGCCGGGGACGGAAATCCAGGCCACCGCCTTTTGCAATTTGATGCGGAAGAATTGGATGGTGGCCATTCCCGATTCGCTGCAATTGGGTTTGCTCATATTGCTGGGCGCGGGGGTGGGTTTCGGCCTGGCCATGCTGCGCCCCACCTGGGCGGTGCCGGTGGCCGTGGTCCTGGTGGTGGGCGAGGCGGCGGCGGCCATTGCGCTGCATTGGAAGGCGGCGGTGTGGTTCGCGTGGCTCATCCCGCCAGTGCAAATCGGCGCGGCCACCCTGTGGTCGGTGTTGTTCAATTCGGTCCGGCTCTATTTTGAGAAAATGCTCGCCGAGGCGGAGGCGCGCACGGAAAAGGCCGAAAAGCAGCGGTTGGAGGCGGAGCAGAAATTATTGGAGCAGGAGCGCGCCTTGTTGCGCGAGACCCTGGTGAAACAGCTTTCGCCGGGGCGCGTGGAGCAAATCCTCAAGAATCCGGAGCTGCTCAAACCCGGCACGCGCAGGCAAATCATCAGCATCATGTTCAGTGACATTGAGGCTTACTCCAAACTCTCGGAGAATCTGTCCCCCGATGAGCTGGCGGAGCAGTTGAACGCCTATTATGAGCTGACCCTGGGTTGCGTGCACGAAACGGAGGGCACGGTGGTGAAGCTGATTGGCGACGCGATTTTTGCGATTTGGAACGCGCCCTTTTCGCAGGAAGACCATGCACGGCGGGCGTGTGTGTCGGCCTTGTTGCTCCGGGGCCGGCTGGCGGCGCATGACCAGCAGCGCGCCGGGCCGGTGATGCGGACGCGGGTGGGGTTGAACCTCGGCGAAGCCAGCGTAGGCAACATCGGCAGTTCGCAACGCTTTGATTACACCGCGGTGGGCGATTGTGTGAACATTGCCTCCCGCCTGGAAGGCATGAACAAAATGGTGGGCACCGGCGTGCTGGCCACCGAGGCCATCCGCCGGGCGGTGGGGGACCAGATTGTCTTCCGGCCGGTGGGCCTGTTTCGTTTCAAAGGCGTCACGCAGTTTCAATTTGTCTATGAGGTGGTGGGGCTTCCCGAGCAGGCCGAAGCCTCGCGGGCCTGGCGGGAGGCTTTTGCGGAGGCCTGGGAGTTGTTTGCCACCCGGCAATGGGACGCCGCCGAAAAAGCCTTTCGCCATGTGCTGGCTCTCAAACCCGAGGACGGCCCCTGCCATTATTATCTGGAGCGCATCCAAGAATTGCGCGCCCAACCTCTGCCGCCGGACTGGCGCGGCCAGATTATCCTGCACGAAAAATGAACAGGGCGGCGCCAGCCGGGTGGGAAAGGCGCGATGACGAGCAAGCGCTGGCCGGGAGGTGCTGGCAAGCCTGGCTGGTCCGAAAATGGCGCTTGTGCCGGCCGAGGGGGAACATTCCCCGTATTTTTGGGCTGGCGGGAGGCTGGGATTCCTCCGTAGTATCTGGCCCGCCCTATGTCGTACGAGATTGGTTTTGACCTGCTCATCCCCGGTCAATACATCAAACAGGCGCTGGCCGTGTCCCTGCTGAGCGTCTGGGTGCTCGTAGGACTGTTCTTCTATTTGAATCACTACACGCGGCGGCGTTATTTCACCATCTGGGCGGCGGCGTGGATGTTTTATGCCTTGTGGCTCACGCTGAATCTGGCGCTGGGCCATGAGGATGCCGCGCCGTGGATGACCATGGTCAAGCAATGGTGCATCAGCGCCACCGCCTTGTTTTTATTCTGGGGCGGCCTGCGGTTTCTGGGGCAGCGGGTGCGCCAATCGCTGGCGGCGTTGTTTTTTGGTTTTCTGTTTGTCTGGAGTTATTACGGCGCCTACCAGTTGGAGAACGCGCTGCAAATCCGGCTGCCCATCTTTGGGCTCATCGCCGTGGCCAGCTTGCGCGTGGGTTATTGCTTTCTGGCCTACCGGCGGCGGCGGCCCTACGTGGGGGCGGGTTTGCTGGCGGTGGGCTTTGGGTTGTGGGGGCTATACCACGTGGGGTTTCCCTTCCTGTACTATCAGCCCGAGCTTTTTGGGGCGGCCTTCCTGATTGCCACCGTGCTGCAATTGTTTATTGCCGTCAGCATGATTGTCCTGGTGTTGGAGGAGGCGCGGCATACCCACCACCTGGCTTTCTTGAACCTGTCCAAACAGGCGGAGGAAGCGCAGGAGCTGCGCAGCAAGGTCTCGGCCACGGAGGAGCGGTACCGCAAGTTGTTCGAGAATGCCGGCCAACCCATCATCATCGCCCGGCCGGATGATTTGACCATCCAGGAGGTGAACCAGGCGGCGGCGCGGCTGCTGGGAGCGGGCGCTCCGCAAGAATTGTGCGGGCGCTCCCTGCTGCATTTCTGTCCGGGCCAGCCGCCTCCCGGCATGACGGCCGCGGAGTGGTTGTGCACGCTGCACCCGCTGCAACTGCGGCGGCTGAATCAGGAACTGGCGCCGGTGGAGGTCAGCGCCACGCCGGTGGAGTACGATGGACACCCGGCGGTGCAGTTGTTTTTGCATGAACTGACCGAGCGCGCCCAGCTCGAGCAGCAATTGCGGCAGACCGAAAAACTGGCCGCCCTGGGCCAGATGATTTCCGGCATCGCCCACGAGCTGAACAATCCGCTGGCGGTGGTCAAAGGCTATCTGGAGCTGGTGCTGCAACACCGCGAGCTGGCGCCCGATGTGCGGGCGGATTTGGAGAAGGTGGCCCAGGAAAGCAACCGCGCCGCCAAGCTCGTGCAAAACTTTCTGGCGTTTGCCCGCGAGCGTCCGCCGCAACGCGAGCTGGTCAACCTGAATGAAGTGGCCCAGCGGGTGCTCGAGTTGCGCAAGTTTGCGGTGCGGGTGGCAGGGGTGCAGGTGCAAACCCGGCTGGACCCCGACCTGCCCGTCACGCTGGCGGATGCCGACCAGATTCAACAGGTGCTGGTGATTCTCATCAACAACGCCGTGCAGGCCATGAGCGGACGCGACCGCCCCGGCTTGCTGAAAGTGGCCACGCGGCACGCGGAGGGTAAAGTGCTGGTGGAGGTGGAGGACAACGGCCCCGGTGTGCCGCCCCATCTGGAAACCAGAATCTTCGAGCCGTTTTTCACCACCAAACAGGTGGGCGCGGGCACCGGCCTCGGGCTGTCCATTGCCCTGAGCATCGTCTCCGAGCACAATGGCCGCCTTTACCACGCCCGGCCCGGGCCGGAAGGGGCGCGCTTCGTCGTGGAGCTGCCGGTTAAAACCGCGCCCGTCAGTGAAGCGCCCAAACCCCCGCCCACCCCTCCAGCCGCGGCGCCGGCGGCGGCCGATCTCAATCTGAAAATCCTCGTGCTGGATGATGAGCCTACCATTACCGAGATGGTCTCGGAAATGCTCTCGCTGCTGGGTTGCCGCACGGTGGGATGCACCGTGCCGGCGCACGCCCTGGAACTGTTGCGCAAGCAGCACTTTGATCTGATCCTTTCAGATATTCGCATGCCGGAAATGGACGGACGCCAGTTTTACGCCGCCGTCCGGCAGGAACATCCCAGCCTGGCCGGCCGCATCCTCTTTTTAACCGGCGACACGGTGAATGAGGAGACGCGCGCTTTCCTGAAGTCCGTGGGCAATCACCATCTGGGCAAGCCGTTCCAATTGGAGGCGCTCCGCCGCGCCATTCTGGAAATCGTGGGCCAGCATCCGCCGGCGCCGGCTTGACCCCGAGCCATGAGGTGCCGCCGGCGGCGGATTGGCCTTGCCCGCCGCCACCCTTCCCCTCCGTAAGCCCCGCTCAAACTCGTGAACTCCCGGCTGCGGCTGCCGTGAGACATGCTATATTGAACTGGAACCAGACCCGAATTAGACGCCCAATCCCTGGAGTTTATCATGTCCTTAACCTTGGAAAGCATGTTGCGCGGCCTGACCCCGGCGCCAACGGAAATCCGGGTGCCGCCCGGCACGGAACTGTTACGGCAGGGCGAGCGCCTGGGCGTGTTGTTTGTGCTGGTGAGCGGGCGGGTGGAAATCGTGAAAAACGGCGCTTCCCTGTGCGTGGTGGCAGACCGCGGGGCGGTCTTCGGCGAGCTGTCCCTCCTCTTGCACTGCTACCAAAACGCCACTGTCCGCGCCGTGGAGGCCTGCACTTTGTTGCGCGTGGATGACGTGGAGCAAGCCCTGACTCAGCGGCCGGAGCTGGCGCTGGAACTGGCCCGGCTGCTGGCGCGGCGGCTGGCCCTGCTGGATGCGCGCTTTGCGGAACTCAAGGAACAGGTGGCGCGCATCCAGGCTGAGTCCCTCCAGAGCGGCGGGCCGCCTTTTTAAGCGGGCGGCCGGGCGGGACGGGTTGGCGCCGGCGGCGGGGCGGGTGCCACCTTCCACCATTCCGGCCAGCGTTCAATGGGCCAGCACACGGCCAACACCAGCGCCATGCCGGCGATGGGGGACACATCCAGTTTGCCCAGCCGCAACCAGCGCAAGGGACGCAGCAGCACCCGGGCGCTGTGCGACACAAACGGCCAGAAACTTCCCGGCCCCAGATAGACGTAGAGATTAACCAGGTGCAAAAAAAACAATCCCAGCAGCAGGTATTTCCAGGCCAGCAACACCACCACGCCAAAACCCAGGGCTTGTTGCCATGCTTCCGCCCACGAGACTGCTGGAAGATAACCCAGCGCTTGCAGGAAAAATTGGAGCAGCGGCCAGCCTGCGATGGCCAGGAGAAAGGGCAGCAGCGCCTGCACTCCGGCCGGCCAGCGCGCCGGCCGGCCCACCAGATGGCGGATGAACCGGACAGGCGGGGAAATCTCCACCGGCCGTCCTTGCAGTGCCGACAGCAGCAACAGGCCAAAATAAACCACCACAAAGAAGTGCAGGAAGCTGACCAGGGAAAACAACAGATAACGCCCCACCGTTTCGCACTTGAAGCTCACCACCAGCAGACCCAGGGAAATTTTGGGCGTCCAATCCAGCGGCCCGCCCAGTTGCCAGTAGAACAAGCCCCGGAGGAGAAGCAGCCCCATCAGCAGCGCCAGGTACCGCCAGCGCCGCCGCTGGTTTTGATCGGCGGGGCGCACCGTGGAGGCGAGCGTCAGCGGCGCGGGCGCGGCAGCCAGCCGGGCGGTCCGCCAGCTTGCCCACAGCAGCCAGGCAATCAGGTTCAGCAATAAGTCCAGGTAGGCCATGCAGTGCCGGAAGGGGATTCAATAAGTTTGCCGCCGTGAATTCAAACCAATTTCGGCGCGCAATCGGTTTTGCCATGCCATTCTGTGGCTGGACGTGGCGGCGGGAAGGGGGTAGGTTCAGGGCTGATGATGTTGGAAAATCGTCCATGGGTGGTGGCGGGGCGGACTTTCCGCTCGCGGCTGCTGCTGGGCACCGGCAAGTTTGCTTCGCCGGAGCTGATGCGCGCCGCGTTGGAAGCCAGCGGGGCGGAGATTGTCACGGTGGCGCTGCGCCGCGCGGATTTGAGCGGGCGGCATGATCCCTTTGCCAACATTTTGGATTTCATTGATCCGCAGCGTTATTTGATCCTGCCCAATACCAGCGGCGCGTTGAACGCCGCCGAAGCCGTCCGGCTGGCCCGTTTGGCCGCCGCCGCCGGCCTCCCCAAATGGGTCAAACTGGAGATTCACCCGGACCCCCGCTATCTGTTGCCGGACCCCATTGAGACGCTGGCGGCCACCGAGCAGTTGGTGAAGGAGGGATTCACGGTTTTGCCCTATATCAACGCGGACCCCGTGCTGGCCAAGCGGCTGCAGGAGGCGGGTGCGGCCACGGTGATGCCGCTGGGTTCACCCATCGGCTCCAATCAAGGCGTGCTCACCCGCGACCAGGTCCGCATCATCATCGAGCAGGCCACCGTGCCCGTGGTGGTGGATGCCGGCCTGGGGGCGCCCAGCCACGCGGCGGAGGCGATGGAATTGGGGGCGGATGCCGTTTTGGTCAACACCGCCATTGCCATTGCCAGTGATCCGGTGCGCATGGCGCAGGCTTTCCGCGTGGCCGTCGAGGCCGGCCGCGCCGCTTATGAGGTGGGACTGGCCGAGCGCCAGCCCGTGGCCAGCGCCACCAGTCCCTTGACCGGTTTTCTGGGTTGATGCACGGTGACCTGGGTTTTCGTTCCATGAACACAACGGCTCTTTGCCTTTCCCGCCAGCGCGTGCGCCAATGGTTGCAGCGCGCCGGCCGGGCGCGCCTGCTGGTGGTGGGCGATTTGATGCTCGACCAGTTCGTCTGGGGCCATGTTCATCGCATCTCCCCGGAGGCGCCCGTGCCCGTGCTGGAGTTTGTGCGCGAGAGTTTCATGCCGGGCGGCGCCGCCAACGTGGCGCGCAATCTGACCGCCCTGGGCGCGCGCGCCACCGTGGTGGGCGTGGTGGGCAACGATGCCGCCGGCCGGCAGTTGAAAGATTTGCTCGCCGCCGAGAAGGTGGACACCAGCGGCCTGCTCACCCTCTATGACCGGCACACCAGCATCAAAACCCGCATCATCGCCCACCAGCAACAAGTCGTCCGCCTGGACCGCGAAACCCGCGGCGATTTGAGCGCCTCGGCCACCCGCCGGCTGCTGGAGGCCCTGCGCCGCCATTTGGACCGGGTGGACGCCGTCATCGTGGGTGATTATGGCAAGGGCGTGGTCACCCAGCCGCTGCTCGATGAACTGAAACGCTGGTGCCGGGAGCGCGGCCTGTGGCTGAGCCTCGATCCCAAGCCCGTCCACCGGCTGGATTTGAGCCGGCTTTCGCTCATCACTCCCAACCGCAAGGAAACTTTTGAGCTGGCCGGGATGTCGGACGGCGCCCGGGGCCTGCCGCCAATGCAGGATGCCCCGCTGCTGCAGGCGGCGCGGGAGCTGTTGCAACGATTGCAACCCGCCCTGTTGCTGGTAACCCTCGGCGAGCAGGGCATGCTCTTGTGCCGGCGGGACCAGCCGCCGCTGCACATCCCCACCGTGGCCCGCGAGGTGTTCGATGTCTCGGGTGCGGGCGATACGGTCATTGCCTCCTTTACGCTGGCCATTGCCCTGGGCGCTTCGCCGGTGGAAGCGGCCATTTTCTCCAATCACGCCGCCGGCGTGGTGGTGGGCAAGGTGGGGACGGCGGCCGTCACGCCCGAGGAAATGCTGGCCAGTTTTGCCCCGCCCCGCGCATGAACGCTGTCGCCAAATTTACGGTGGCCGATTGCCAGGCGCGCAAAGGCCGGCACTCCATCCCGTTCCTGACCACTTATGATTATCCCATGACCCGGCTCCTGGACGAAGCCGGCGTCCCATTTTTATTGGTGGGCGATTCCCTGGGCATGGTGGTGCTGGGTTATCCGGATACCACCCAGGTCACGCTGGATGACATGGAGCATCACGTGCGCGCCTGTGCGCGCGCCCGGCCGCGGGCCCTCCTGGGCGCGGACCTGCCCATTGGCACGTACACCACGCCGGAGCAGGCCGTGGCCAGCGCCCGGCGTTTGCAGGCCGCCGGGGCGGAATACGTCAAGGCGGAGGGCGGGCGCGCCATCCTGCCGCAAGTCCGCGCGATTGTGGCTGCCGGCATCCCTTTCCTGGGTCATTTGGGCATGTTGCCCCAGCATGTGCGGGAAGAAGGGGGCTACCACGTCAAAGGCAGGCGGCCGGAAGAGGCCGCCGCCTTGGTGGCGGATGCCCGGGCGTTGCAAGAGGCCGGAGCCTTTGCGGTGGTGCTGGAGCTGGTCACGCCACCCGTGGCGGCGGAAATCACCCGCGCCCTGGCCATTCCCACCATTGGCATTGGCAGCGGCCCGGATTGCGACGGACAGATTCTGGTGATTCATGATTTGGTGGGGCTGTTTCCGTGGTTCACGCCGCGCTTTGTCAAACCCCAGGCCCAATGCGGGGCGGCCATCCGCCAGGCGGCGCAGGCATGGATGCAGTCCCTGCCAGGCAAGCCCGCCGCCTAGCAGGGCGGCAGGGCACGCTTGACCGGCGGGCCATTCCGGGCCACTAATAGGTCATGCAATACACCGCCTTTGCTTTACTGGCCGCCGGCGCGCTTGCCCTTCCCGCCGGCGCCGCTGATTACACCCTGCACGCTTTCCAAAAAATTCGCCTCACGGATGAGTTTTGGTCCGAGGGCGCGCATTTTGGGGATTTCAACCACGACGGCCACATGGATGTGGTGTCGGGGCCATTTTGGTACGCCGGCCCGGATTTCAAAACCCGCACCGCCTACCGGCCGGCGGACAAAACCTCGAAAATCAAAAAGCCCGATGGGACCGAGGTGACCATCGCCGGTTACAAGGGGGCGCTCGGCAATGAAAATGATTACTCCGACAATTTTCTCACCTACACCTACGATTTGAACGGTGACGGATGGATGGACATCATCATCTACGGCCATCCGGGCAAGGAAGTGTACTGGTACGAAAATCCACGCAACCAGGGTCAGGGCCCTTGGGCCAGGTACAAGCTGCTCGAGGTGCTGGACAATGAATCGCCCATGTTTGGCGACCTGACCGGCGACGGCAAACCCGAAATCATCTGCAACTCCAGCAAACCCGGCCAGCCCGGCCAGCTTGGCTACGCCACCCTCAATTGGGCCGACCCCAAACAGCCGGCCACTTTTCACCCGGTTTCCCCGCCAGACAAACGCTGGCACCGGTACACGCACGGCATCGGCTTCGGCGATGTCAACGGTGACGGCCGCAAGGATTTGCTCGAGCAAAACGGCTGGTGGGAGCAACCCGCCTCCCGCGAAGGCGACCCCTTGTGGACTTTTCATCCCGTGCCCTTTGCCCCCGGCCCGGGCGCCGCGCAAATGTGGGTTTATGATTTCAACGGGGACGGCCTCAACGATGTGTTCACCTGCCTGGACCCGCACAATCACGGCCTGGCGTGGTACGAGCAATATCGTGAAAACGGCGCCCTCAAGTTCAAGCAACATCTCATCATGAACAAAAAGCCGGCCGACAACAAATATGGCGTCCACTTCACCCAGCCCCACGCCATCGAATTGGTGGACATGGACCGCGACGGCGTGCTGGATGTGCTCACCGGCAAACGCTTCTGGGCTCATGGCCCCACCGGCGACACCGATCCCAACGCCCCCGCCGTGCTGTATTGGTTCAAAACGGTGCGGAACAAAGATAAAACGGTGGACTTTGTGCCTTATCTCATTGACAACGACTCTGGCGTGGGCACGCAAGTCACCTTTGGTGACCTGAACAAGGACGGCTGGCCGGATGTGGTGGTGGGCAACAAGAAGGGCACCTTTGTTTTCCTTCACCAAGTCCGTAAAGTCTCGGCCGCCGAATGGCAGGCCGCCCAGCCCAAACCACGGGTCCAATAAGCAACAAATACCTGTTCCGCGCGGCCCGGCCGGTTTTGTGACGGCCACAGGGACGGATGAACCCAGCCCGCGCGGCGTATTCCCGCGCGGCGATTGAGGGATAATCGAGGAAACCGGCTTGACCGTGTTGCCCCAGTGCATTGTCATCGTCTTATGACCTCACGTGAACGTGTTCTGGCCGCCTTGCATCATCAGGAGACGGACCGTGTCCCCATAGACCTGTCCGGCCATCGGTCCTCGGGCATTGCGGCCATAGCTTACGCGCAACTACGTCAATACCTCGGCCTGCCCCGGCGTCCCATTCGCGTGTATGACGCGGTGCAACAGCTTGCCATTGTGGACGAAGACGTGCTGCAACTATTCCATGTGGACACCATCGAACTAGGCCGCGCCTTTGCCCTGGAAGACCGGCACTGGCACGAGTGGACTTTGCCAGACGGCACGCCGTGCCTGATTCCAATCTGGGTCCAGCCCCAAAAGGAAAATGGCGAATGGGTGGTGCGCTCCGCTCGCGGCAACCTGCTGGCCCGCATGCCCGAAGGCTGCCTCTATTTCGAGCAGGTTCACTACCCCTTTGCGGAGGCGGATGACCTGGACCACCTGCCGGAGGCTTTCGAGGAAAGCATGTGGATGGCCATGAAATCTCCCCCCGGCCCCCTGGTGGCCGGGCCGGATGGCCCTCAAATCCTGGCCGAAGGCGCACGCCGGCTGCGCCAGCAAACCGACCGCGCCATCATCGGACTCTTTGGCGGCAACCTGCTCGAGACAGGCCAGTTTCTCTACCGTAATGATATTTTCTTCCTGCTCCTGGCCGGCCAGCCGCAGCGGGCGCATGAGTTTTTGGACCGCCTGGTGGCCCTGCACCTGGCCAATCTCGAACGTTTCCTCGGGGCGGTGGGAGAGTGCATTGACATAATTTTATTTGGCGATGACCTCGGCATGCAGCGCGGCCCCCAAATCTCCCCCGCCATGTACCGCGAATTTTTCCAGCCCCGGCAGCGGTTGATGTGGCGGCGCGTGAAAGAGCTGGCACCCCACGTGCGCATCATGCTCCACTGCTGCGGCGGCGTGCGCGAGCTGCTCCCGGGCCTTATTGAGGCCGGCATGGAGGCCATCAACCCCGTCCAAATCTCCTGCCGCGGCATGGACCCCGCCGAATTAAAACGCGACTTCGGCCCGCGCCTGACCTTCTGGGGCGGCGGCTGCGACACCCGCGAAATCATGGCCCACGGCTCGCCCGCCCAGGTCAAAGACCACGTGCGCCGGCTCCTGGACATTTGGCGGCCCGGCGGTGGCTACGTCTTCCAGCAGGTCCACAACATTCTCGCGGATGTGCCCCCGCAAAACATCGTGGCCATGTATGAGGCCGTCCTGCAGAGTTGAGAATCCGCCGGGCAGGTGAAAAGTTGCTGAAAACGCCTGCCGCCCGCTGCCATTACCCGGGGGTGGCGCCGCTGGTTTGCCGCGTTTCGTCAAGGGGGCGGAGGCCGCGGAAAAAATTTTTCCCCCGCCCTTGCGGAAAGGCAAAGCTGTGCCACTTTTCGCGTGTTGTCAGACTAATGCACAGTATTAACTCTTAAAATGATGCAAAATATGCGCAAATGGTTCGCTCTCGCCTCGGTGTTGGTCCTGGCGGCCGTGGCTGCCCAGGCTGAAACGGTGAATCTGAAAATTGAAGGCATGTCCTGCCCGCACGGATGCGTGGCCAAGGTGGACGCCGCCCTGGCCAAGGTGAAAGGTGTCACCGCCAAAAAGGTGGAATTGGGCAAGGCCGAAGTGACCTTCGACGAAAAGAAAACCAATCAGCGGGAAATTGTCGCCGCCATCAAGAAAGCCGGCTTCAAAGTAGTGAACTAAACATTTCCAGATTGGCCAGCCGCAAGCCTCTGAACGGCCAGCGTTCAGAGGTTTGCCTTTTTTAGGAGGCCAACCAATCAGCGCATTGGGTGGACGAGCGGGTGGAAGAGGGGTTGCGTGGGTTCAGCGGAAGAAGATTAGCCACACCACCGCCAGCACCGGCAGCAAAAACGGCAGGGTGAAGCGGTACACGTACTCAATAAACGTGGGCACGTGGACCTTTTGATGCTCGGCAATGGATTTGACCATGAAATTGGGACCATTGCCGATGTACGTACAGGCGCCAAAAAACACCGCGCCCACACTGATGGCCACCAGCAGCTTGACCAGCGCCGGATTGCCCAGGAGCAGGGCAATTTGCAGATGCTCGCGGCTCAGTCCGTGGCGGGCGATGGCTGGAACATCCATGATCTCCAATCCGGCAAGGATATGGCGGACGCTCGCGGCGTGGGGACCCGTCAAGGACTGCGGGTCCAGGGCCGGACCGGCGGCCAGCGCGTCACGGGCGGCCTGCACAATTTCCGGCGAGCCAAAACTTCCCTGGCAGGCGCTGAGGAAATTCAAATAAGTGGGCGCGTTGTCCAGCACGCTGGAGAGGGCGCCGCAGCCCCAGTAGTACAAAGTAGGGGTGGGCGTGCCCAGACGGGCGGCATGGTTTTGGAGGTAGTCCAGCGCGGGCATCATGGTCGAGAAAATGCCAATAAACAAAATGGCCACCTCCTGAATGGGATGAAAATTGAAATGATTGGCTTCATGAATCGAGCGGCGCGTCGTGAAATAAGAACCCAGCGCCGCGCCCACCATCAAGGCCTCGCGCAGGAAGGCGGGCTTATTGATGAACACCGCTCCCAGAATGACCGCCAGAAACCCCAGGTTGCCCAGTCCCTCAAAGCGCCATTGGTCGGCAGGCTCGGCCAGTTGCTGGCGCACCGCCTGCGGGGCGCGGCGGTAATTATGGCGGTCCAACCAATAAAAAATACACAGCAACAACCCCACCCCTGTAAGCCAGATGAGCCAGCAATGTTGCAACACCCACCAGAACGGAATGCCCTTGAGATAGCCCAGGAACAGCGGGGGGTCGCCAATGGGCGTCAGGCAGCCGCCCACATTGGAGACGATGAAAATGAAAAACACCACATGATGCTTGGTGATGCGGTATTTGTTCATGCGCAACCAGGGGCGGATGAGCAGCATGGAGGCGCCGGTGGTGCCCAGAAAATTGGCCAGCACGGCGCCCACGGCCAGAAAGACCGTGTTGGCCAGCGGCGTGCTCTCGCCTTTGACATGGATGTGGATGCCGCCAGAGACGACAAACAAGCTGCCGATGAGCGCGATGAAGCTGAGATACTCATGCGCGGTGTGCGCCACCGTGTGCCGGGCATCGCCGCCCAATCCCCACCAGTAATAAATCAGGGTGACGGCCCCGAGGGAAATGGCCACCTTGGGATAATGCCGCAGCCACCAGTGGGGACAGGCCAGGGGCGCCAGCGCAATGGTGGCCAGCAACACCACAAACGGCAGGATCATCCACGGGTTGGGATCGTACGTTGCCGCAAACAACATGCGCGTTACCTAAACGGGTTTGCGGACGCGGGTCAATGCGTTTGTGCCGGCGCGGGCCGCCCGCACCAGCCGGGGGAAGGCCAGCCCCCGTCCCTGCCGGTTGAAAAAATTTTTTGAACAAACGTTCATTTGCGTGTCTAATGCAGCGAAGGCCTTGACAGGCTGTGTATAACATTATGCCAGTCAGTGGTCTGAGGGACTTCTGGGTCCACACCCTGCGGGGTATCAACTGAGCGCCGGCGGACCCGCCGGCCGAACCAAGGCGAACATGATAACAGTCAACAATTTGGTCAAAACGTTTGGCGCCAAACGCGCCGTGAACGGGGTCTCGTTCACGGTGGAAAAAGGCGAGGTGCTGGGTTTTCTGGGCCCCAACGGCGCAGGCAAGTCCACCACCATGCGCATGATTACGGGCTTCATTCCGCCCACCGAGGGGACGGTGTCCATTGGGGGGCATGATATTGTGAATGACCCCATCGCCGCCAAGAAGCTCATGGGCTATCTGCCGGAAAACGCCCCCGCCTACACCGACATGACGGTGTACAGTTTCCTGAAATTTGCGGCGGAGCTGCGCGGTTTTTCGGGCGACAGCCTGCGCCAGGCGATTCACAAGGTGGTGGAGATGTGCTTCCTGGAATCCGTGCTGCACCAGAGCGTGGACACACTCTCCAAAGGCTACCGGCACCGCACCTGTTTTGCGCAATCCATCATCCACAATCCGCCGGTGTTGATTCTGGACGAGCCCACCGACGGCCTGGACCCCAACCAGAAACACGAGGTGCGCACGCTCATCCGGCGCATGGGCGAGACCAAGGCCATCGTGTTTTCCACCCACATTTTGGAGGAAGTGGAGGCCGCCTGCACGCGGGCCATCATCATTGACCGCGGCCAGATTGTGGCCAACGGCACGCCCGCCGAACTGAAGGCCAGGTCCGAACTGGCCGGCGCGGTGACGGTGCGGATTTACGGCGTGCCCGCCGCCCAGGCTTCCAGTGTGCTGGGGCAGGCGGCGCTCGCCCGGCGGGCGTCCGTGGTGAAGGAGGAAAACGGCTGCGCGTTGATGCGGGTCTATCCCCGCGACCCGGCCGCCCGGAACGGCGAGCTGGCCCGCCAGGTGGCGGAAATCCTGACCGGACAACACTGGAAATTTGACGAGCTGCACACCGAGGAAGGACGGCTCGACGAGGTGTTCCGCAGCATCACCATGCCGGACACGGCTCCGGCGGCGCAACCCGTCAAATCTTGAGCAGGAGGGAGAAAGGGCACTATGAATCTCGCGGAAGCATTGCATAACATTCAGTGCATTGGCCGGCGCCAGTTGGGCAGTTATTTCAACTCGCCGGTGGCGTATGTGTTCATCGTCATTTTCCTGCTGCTGGCGGGATTCTTCACCTTCATGGTGGGCGGATTCTTCCAGCGGGACCAGGCCTCCCTGGTGGCGTTTTTCATGTGGCACCCGTGGCTGTTCCTGGTGCTGGTGCCCGCGGTGGGCATGGGCCTGTGGGCCGAGGAGCGACGCCTGGGCACCATGGAGCTGCTGCTGACCATGCCGGTGACGGCCTGGCAGGCCATTGTGGGCAAGTTCCTGGCGGCCTGGGTCTTTCTGGCGGTGACGCTCGCGCTGACCTTCCCCGTCTGGATTACGGTGAACTACCTGGGCGAGCCGGACAACGGGGTCATTGTGTGCAGCTACATTGGCAGCCTGCTGATGGCCGGCGCCTGCCTGTCCATCAGCACCATGACCTCCGCTTTGACCCGCAACCAGGTGGTCAGCTTCATCATTTCCATCGTCATCATTTTGCTGCTCATCCTGGCCGGCTTCCCGCCGGTCACCGAGCTGCTCAAATCCTGGGATGTCCCGGCCGGGCTGATTTCCCTCATCGCCTCCACCAGCATCATGACCCACTTTGAGGGGTTCCAAAAAGGCGTGCTGGATTTGCGGGACGTGGTGTATTTCCTGTCGGTGATGGGCTTCTGCCTCTTCACCACGGGGGTGATTATTCGGAGCCTGCGTTCAGGTCATTAACTCTGGAGTGGATTCGCTCATGAAAAACCGGAATCTGGAGACCTTTTTGTACAGCACCCTCGGGGTGCTCATCATGTTCGGCATCGTGGTGGCGGTGAACCTCATCGCCGGCCTGCCCCGCACGCGCGTGGATTTGACCGCCGAAAAGCTCTACACGCTTTCCGACGGCACCCTTTCCATCCTGTCCAAGCTGGACGGCAAATTGAAAATCCGTTTCTACTGCACCCAGGATGACCCGGCCATGCCGGTGTCGTGGGCCAATTACGCCCGCCGCGTGGAGGACCTCCTGGCCGAGTACCGCAAGGTCAGCGGCGGCAAAATCGAAATCGAAAAGCTCAATCCCCAGCCCGACACCGACGCCGAGGATTTTGCGGCGATGGACAACGTGACCCCACGCCAGATTGACTTGGCCAACTCGGTGTACATGGGCCTGTCCTTCACCTACCTGGATGCCAAAACTTCCATTCCCTTCCTGCCCATCGAGCGGGAAAAGTTTCTGGAGTACGACATTTCACGGGCCATTGCGCAGGTGATCAATCCGCAGCGTCCCACCATCGGTTTGATGAGCAGCCTGCCGGTGTTCGGGATGCAGATGAATCCCTTCATGATGCAAATGGGCCAGCGCGGCCAGGAACCGTGGCTGTTTGTCACCGAACTGCAACGGGACTTCAACCTCAAGCAGGTCCAGATGGACGTGGACAAGATTGACGACGACATCAAAGTGCTCATCGTCCATCACCCCAAGAACATCTCCGAAAAGACCCAGTTTGCTATTGACCAGTTCCTGATGCGTGGCGGGCGCCTCATCGCGTTTTTGGACCCTTATGCCTGGACCGAAGGCCGGCGCAACCCGATGATGGGCGGCGCCCAGGGCGGCTCCACCCTCGACAAGCTGCTCTCCGCCTGGGGGCTGACCTTCGAGAACAACAAAGTCCTCGCCGACCGCCGCCTGCGCAATCCGGGCGTGCCGCCGGAGTTTCAGTTGTTCGTGCCGTCCCTCACGCCCGAGTACATCAAACAGGATGAAATCATCTGCGCCCAATTGGACAATGTCATGTTTGGCTGGCCGGGCGCCTTCAGCGGCACGCCGGTCGAGGGCTTGAAGATGGACGTGCTCATGCAAAGCTCCCCGGAGGCCGGTTTTGTGGACCGTTTCCTGGTGGAAATGTCCCCCGAAGGGGCCGCCAAGGAATTCAAACCGGGTGACAAACAAATGGCCCTGGCCGTCCGCTTGAGCGGCAAGTTCAAGACCGCCTTCCCCAACGGCAAACCCAAGGAATCCACGGACGAAGACAAGAAGGACGAAAACAAGGACAAGAAGGACGAAAAAGAGGCTGAGTTTCTCAAGGAAAGCAAGGAAGCCACCAGTGTCATCCTGGTGGCCGACGCCGACTTGCTCCATGAGACCTTCTACGCCCAGGTCCAGCCCATCGGCAACCAGAAGATTGTGATGATTTACAGCGGCAACCTCTCCTTCCTGCAAAACACGCTCGAGCTGCTCACCGGCGACAGCGCCCTGATTAACTCCCGCAGCCGCGCCACCAAGTCGCGCAACTTCACCGTCATTCGCGAAATGCGGGCGCGCGCGGCGCGGAGCCTGCAGGACCAGTTGCAGAAATTTGAGCAGGAGCGCCAGGAAATCCAGCGCAAGCTCAACGAATTGCAGGCGCAAAAAGACGCCAACCAGCGGTTTGTGCTCTCGCCGGAGCAGAAGGCCGAGCTGGAGAAGTACCGCAAGGCGCAGGCGGAGACCAACCGCCGCATCAAGGAGCTGAGCAAGGCGCTGCGCCGCGAAGAGGAATCGCTGGAGACGCGCCTGAAGGTCATCAACATTGGCGCCATGCCGCTGGTGGTGACCTTATTTGGCCTGGGATACGCTTTAATCAACCGTAAACGCACTGCCGCCAAATGAACCGCAAACAACTTGTTTTTCTGGTGGTGGCCGGCCTGATTCTCGGGATTGCCGGCTGGGCTTTGTATCGCTCGAATCAAAACCAGTGGAAGGCCTCCACCCGCACGCGCGAGGCCTACCTCCCCAATTTCCCCGTCAATGACGTGGCGGAAATCCGAATTCGCGCCGGCACCAATGAGCTGGTCCTGGCCAAGGCGGAAGGCCGCTGGGTCGTGCGCCAGCGCGCCAACTTCCCCGCCAGTTTCTCCGAAATTTCCGATTTCCTGCGCAAGCTGGCGGATTTGAAACCCGGTGACCCCATCGAGGTGGGCCAGAGCCAGTTGGGGCGGTTTGAATTGCTGGACCCGGAAAAGGGCACCAACGCCGCCACCCGCGTCGAGTTCAAAAACAAGGACGGCAAGGTGCTCGCCACGGTGTTGCTGGGCAAAAAGTACATGCGCAAAAGTCCCGCCGCCGGCCCGATGGGCGGCGGCGAATGGCCGGAGGGACGTTATCTCATGATTGCCGGCGACCTCGGCAGTGTGTGCCTGGTCAAGGAGGTGTTCAGCAATGTGGAGCCTAAACCGGAGTCGTGGCTCGACCGCGAGTTCTTCAAAATCGAAAAGGTGAAGGCCATCTCCTTCGTTTCCACCAACGCCACCAACTCCTGGAAAATCATGCGCGACAACGAGACCGCCGAGTGGAAGATGTCCAACCTGTCCACCAACGAAAACCTGGACACCGTCAAGGCCTCCAGCGCCGCGTCGGCTATGGCGTTTCCTTCGTTTTCAGACGTCCTGGAAAAGGGCGCCAAACTGGAGGAAACCGGCTTGAAGGAGCCGTCCACCGCCATCCTGGAGACCTTTGATGGTTTCACCTACACCTTGAAATTCGGCAAGCCCTCCGCCGATGGCAACAACTATCCCATGAGTTTTGCCGTGGCCTTCCAACCCGCCCAGAAAGAGCGCGTGCCGGGCAAGGACGAAAAGCCCGAAGACAAGGAGCGGCTGGACAAGGAGTTCAAGGACAACCTGAAAAAACTGCAGGACAAGTACGAAAAGGAAAAACAATTCGAGAAATGGGATTACCTCATTTCCAAGTGGTCCGTGGAGCCGCTCCTCAAGCCCCGCCATGAAATGCTGGTGGTCAAGGCGCCGGAAGCCAATGCCGGCGCCACCAACGCGCCTCCGGCCGCGACCAACCCATGAGTGTAATGAACGGGCAGGTCTCGGCGGCCTGCCCGTTTTTTTATTTCCATGAATATCATCCCCCTGGCCAGAACCGCCCGGGACGTGAACCGTTTCATGCGGGCGGCCTATCCCATCTACGCGGGTGACCCCCATTGGGTGGCGCCCCTGATGCTGGACCAGCGGCAGGTGTTTCTCGACGGCAACCCCTTCTTTCAGCATGCCCGCATGCAGTTGTGGCTGGCCGAGCGTGACGGCCGCGCTGTGGGCCGCATCGCCGCCATTTATGACCAGCATTACGTGCAATTCCAGAAAGACCCGGCGGCGTTTTGGGGGTTTTTCGAGTGCGTGGACGACCCGGCCGTCAGCGGCGCGCTCTTCGAGGCCGCCCTGCGCTGGGCGCGAGAGCAGGGCGCCCGGCGCCTCCTGGGGCCCATGAATCCCAGCACCAACGACGAGTGCGGCCTGCTGGTCCAGGGATTCGAGCGCCCGCCGGTATTCATGATGACCTACAACCCGCCGTATTATCCGCGGCTGGTCGAGCTGGCCGGCTTTGCCAAGGCCAAGGATTTGCTCGCCTTTTTCTTTGACCTCGCCAACACCCCCATGGAGCGTTTCGAGCGCATCGCCGCCAAGTTTGAAAAACGCGAGCCGGAGATGCGCCTGCGGCCCATCCGCAAAAAAACGCTGGCCGAGGACATCCGCAAAGTTACCGAAGTCTATAACGAAGCCTGGGAGTCCAACTGGGGCTTTGTGCCCATGACGCCGGACGAAATCCAATTCATGGCCAAACGCCTCAAGCCCCTGCTGTATGAAGGGCTGGCTTACGTGATGGAGACCCCGCAGGAAACCGTGGGTTTCCTGCTGGCCTCGCCGGATTACAACGAGGCCTTCCGGCCGTTGCGCGGGCGCCTGCTGTCGCCGGGGTTGTTCCAGGCCCTGCCCTATTTGTTGCACTGGAAACCTACCGACATTGTGCGCGTCATCACTCTGGGCGTGAAAAAGAAATACCGCGGGCGGGGCATTGAGGCCGCCATGTTGTGTCACGGCTTGCGCACCGGCTTTCGCGCCGGTTTCCGGCACGTGGAGGCGTCGTGGGTGTTGGAGGACAACGAGCCCGTCAAGCGCGTCATCGAATTGTTTGGGGGTGAAGTGTACAAGATTTACCGGGTGTACGAGCGCAATCTTTAAGGGCCGGCGCCCCCCGGCGTGAACCACGTCATTCCATGCTGGCCTGCAGGGTTTCTCCCGCCCCGAGGGTCAGGGGCGGGGAAAACCGTAAAAGTAGCGCGCCGTCGGCGTAATCCACCCCGGCGGAGACCGCCTGTTTTCCGCGCTGCAGCCGCACTCCGGCGGGCCGGGCGGTGGGCGATAATTTCCAGGTGGCCAGCCGCAGGCGCCCCCATTTCACTGTGATTTCCGCGGTCATTTTGCCGCCTTCCTGCCGTTGCGCAAAAGTGCCCCATCCCTCGGCGGAGGTGAAGGCGCAGCGGAAATTCTCCGGCTTCAGGCGTGGCGCAAAACCCAGCAGGCCCTGGGGCCCGTGATACTCGAAACCGGCCGCCATCAGGAAAACGCCGTAACTGGCCATGGAGCGGGCGTAGTGGTCGCCGCATTCCACTTCATTCCACGGGTTGCGCCGCAGCGGGTGATAGCGGTCATGAATCATCCGCGTGATGGCCAGGCCTTCCATGAGCATGCCTTCGGCTATCATGTGGCCGGCCACCTGGTACTCAAAGCCGTTCATGCACTCATTGAAGTATCCCGCCGCCCACTCCGCCCCTTTGCCCCGGGCCTGGGGGTAGTCCCAGTCCGTGCGCGGAAATGTGCACATCAGCAATCCGCCCTCGCCGGGCATCGCATACCAGCGCCCCGGACGGTACACTTCGCGGTAAGGCCCCACATCCGGCGTGAAGTTGTAGCGCCAGAGGGACCGCAGCGCGCTGAGTGTCTCGGCCTCCGGCAATACCCGCCCCAAACCCATTTGCCAGGCCCAGCTCTGGCCCAGCACCTGGTCAATGTGGCAGCCGCTGCCGGAATTAATCGCGTCCAGATGCTTGGGGTCCGGTTGATTGATGAAGTATTCCCCGTCAAACAAACGACTCACCAGATTTTTCCGGCCCCGCTCGAATATTTCCCGGCATTGCCGGCCAAAGGCTTCATCCCCCACCTCTTTGGCCATGGCCTCGGCCGCGCGCAACGCGGCCAGATACACCCCGCTCAACCACGCCACCGGTCCATACCAGTCCGTATCCAGCGTGTTGTGCTGGTTGGAGGTGATGAGGCCGTCGCCGTCTTCATCCTTCTGGATGAGCCATTGGGTGGCACGCTTGATGCCGGGCCAGTTGCGCCGCAGCCACGCATCGTCCGTGCACATTTGATGCTCCCGCAACGCCCGCAGCACGGTGCCCGCCTGCCCGTCCACCGCCGGATAATTGTTGTGCTCGGCGCGGAAAAAAATGGCGCCGTCTTTTTGCAGCGCGAGACCAAAATCCACCCGCTCGCGTGTGTCGCGCTCCAACTGGGGAAACAGGCGGGCCACCGCCTGCGCATAATTCCAAACGTGCGTGCAGGTGCCGTGGCAGCAACCCACGCCTTCCCATCCCCAAAATCGGCCGTTGCCCAGCCGATGGCAGGTGGACGTGGCCAGGGTGGAGATGTTCAGGAAGGTGCGGTCCAAAAACCAGTAAGGCAGGGTGGAGTCATACCACGTGTCATGCCATAACCTGGTTTGCGCATAAAGTGAGGCAAACTGGGCCGCCAGGTATTCCGCCACCCCCAAGGCCGAGCCAAACCGCGTGCCGTAGTAACGTCCCGGCGGCAGACGGTCCATCCGCAGGTTCGGAAAATGCCAGCAGACCGCGAATGTAGCCGTGCCCGACGCCCCCGGCGCCAGGACCAGCCGCCGCGTCAGCGCGCCCAGCAATTTCTGGCTGGCGGGCCGCAGCGCTTCCTGCGCCGCGGGTGCTGGTGCAAACAGTCCCGCCGGTGTGCCCGGCTCGGGCAGGGCGGCGTTGGCGCGGTCCGTGTTGGGTATTTTGCCGGCGCCTTCTGGCGGCAATAACACCAGCGCCATCGTCCCGAAGTCCGGGGCTTCCTCCAGCGGTCCGGGGGGTGGGGGAGGGGCATCGCTGAACACAATGTTATCCACGCCGATGTTGCCCCAGGCGCCGGATTCCTCGTCCACCACCTGCAGGCGCGCCGAGCGTCCCAGCCAGGGGCGGACATCCCACCATTTCAAGCGCAGGTCATTGCCAGCGTGGCCCGTGGCCGAGAGCACCACGCGGTCCTCCACCAGCAGGTTCAGACAGGTGCGTCCGGCGTGCGCCCCGCCCCCGATAAGGAAATGAATGTAGTTGCGTTCAATCACAAACGGCCGGCTGGTAAGTGTGCCCTTGTGGGCGTCGCGCCCGCCCACGTCCTGCGCAGGGGCGGCGGCGTGAGAATTGATGCCGCGTTGCCCGTGAAATCCCAGCTTGCCCTGGTATTCCGGCACTTGCGCCTGACTTACCGGCCCGGCGCCAAAAGCGGTGCCGGTGACGGTCCACCCTTCATGCGTGGGGCGTTCAAAATCGTCAAACACCACATCCGGCCGTTGCGGCGTGCTGGGGGGAGGCGCCGCCTCCGCCGCGCAAACCAGCGCCAGCAGACCGGGGCGGCGTACAATGCGATTGCGGCGTTGGAAAAGGTACCGCGGGGCACTGTGCAACCCCACGGCGTTTTCCAGCCAGCCCGCCAATTCCACCTCCACCCGCTGCCGGGAGTGATTGGTGACGGTGAACCGCATGACCGTGGCAGGCAGCGAGGAATCCTCCACGTTGAGCGGAATGAACGGACTGAACGCCTCGAGCTGCACGGTCACGGGGGCCTCCGCATCCCGGTAGGTCACGAAACCGATGGGATATTCCCCGGTGAACTCAATGTCCCGCCAGCCGGTGCGGTCAAAGCGGCGGGTTTGAGTCTGCCCGCCGGTGGTGAGTTGCAACGCAAAGCCCTGCTCGAGCGGCGACTGCGGCTGCAGGGGGCGCGCGTAGTGCTCGGCGCCGGTGCCGATGTGCTGATTGAAAATGTCCCAGTGCCACAATCGTCCGTCGCCGCCCAGGTACACCTGTCCCGTGCAAATGCCCCCCACCGGCATGCCGATTTTTTCCAGCTCGGCGCCGCGGTACACCGTGCGCGTGCCGCGCTCGAAGAGGGAGCGCACCCATTCGGGGGAAAGCTTTTTGTCGGCAGGCACCAATTTTTCAAAGTCCGGCCGCGTGAAGGGGCCGGCCACGGCCTCCCAGGGCGCCAGCGAGGCCAGGGCCGCCGCGACGGAGGTGCTGCGCAGGAACTCACGGCGCGTCCAGGCGCTGGGGAAGGAAGCAAACGAAGACCCGCTATCGGAGGTATGTGACATAAGATGGCCTCACGCTTAACACCTTTTCGCCCGCCCGGCAAGCCTGGGGGGCATGCCCGCTCGAAATGGCAGTACTTCTCCAACCTGCCATTGCCTCCAGCGCCGTGCCGTTTTATCCTACACCGCCATGAGCGATTTTCAGAAGGCCGACGGCATGATGTACGCCCCCAAGGGCAAGCCTAATGTGGTTTGCGCGCCCGGCGAATTTCGCTTCGCGGCGATGGGCCTCGACCACGGCCACATCTACGGCATGTGCAACGGCCTTATCGAGGCTGGCGGCCAGCTCGTGGCCGTGTATGACCCGGATGCCGAAAAGGTCCGGCGTTTTTGCCAGACTTACCCCGGCGTCCGCGCGGCCGCCAGTGAAGCCGAGATTTTGGAGGACCCCACCCTGCATCTGGTGGCGGGCGCGCCCGTCCCCTGCGAGCGCACCCCGCTGGGCCTGCGCGTGATGGAGCATGGCAAGGATTATTTTGCCGACAAACCCGCTTTCACCACCCTCGAGCAACTGGCCGCCGCCCGGGAAAAAGTCCGCCAGACCCGCCGCATTTTCGCGGTGTATTACGCCGAGCGCCTGCACTGCGAGGCCGCCATTTATGCCGGGCAGCTCATTCAGGAAGGCCGTATTGGCCGCGTGCTGCACGTGGCCGGTCTGGGGCCGCACCGGATGAATGCCCCCACCCGCCCGCCTTGGTTTTTTGAGCGGAGCAAAACCGGCGGCATCCTTTGTGACCTCGCCAGTCATCAATTCGAGCAATTCCTCGCCTTCACCGGCGCGCGCAGCGCCCGCGTCCTGCACAGCCGCGTGACCAATTACTACGCCGCCCAATACCCGGAGTTTGAGGATTTTGGCGATGCCACCGCCGTGGCCGACAACGGCGCCACCTTTTATTGCCGCGTGGACTGGTACACCCCCGACGGCCTGGGGGCCTGGGGCGATGGGCGCACTTTCATCATCGGCACCACCGGCACCATCGAGCTGCGCAAATACCTGGACGTGGCCCGTGACCGCGCCAGTGACCATGTGTATCTGGTGGATGCCCGGGGCGAGCATCACCTGCCTGTGCAGGGGAAGGTCGGTTTCCCCTACTTTGGCGCGCTGATTCGCGATTGTTTGGACCGCACTGAAAGCGCGATGACCCAGGAGCACACTTTTTTGGCCGCTGAACTCAGCCTGTTGGCGCAAGCCCAGGCCCTCAGACTCTAACGCATGACTGCTGTACAATGGGAAATCCTCTGCCGCTGCGCCCGCGGTGAAGTTCTTCCGCATGTGCCCGTGGCGCTGATTGTGGACAGCCCGTGGATTCCAGGTTATCTGGGACTATCCACGCTTGATTATCTCTTCGCGCCCGATGTCTGGCTCGATGCCAACCTGCGCGTTATTCGCGAATTTCCCGACCTCATTTTCCTGCCGGGATGCTGGGCGGAAATTGGCATGGGCGCCGAGCCTTCCGCCTTCGGCTGCAAGACGCTGTTCTACCCGGACAAAACGCCCCAGGTCCTGCCCCTGGCCGAGACGTGGGAGGCTTTGCCCGAACTGGCGGAGCCGAACCCTGAAACGGATGGATTTTTGCCGTATTTGCTAACCCTCTACCGCCGCGCCCGGCCCAAGCTGGCCGAGGCGGGCCATGACGTCAGGATGGTGGCGGCCCGCGGTCCGCTCACCCTCGCCACGCATCTGGTGGGCGTCAGCGAGTTTCTCATGGGCATCAAAACCGACCCCGAAAAGGCTCACCGCCTGCTGCAAACCTTGTCGCGTTTCATCATTCACTGGCTCGAAGCGCAAGCCGCCGCCGCCGGCCCCGCCGTGCAGGGCATCATGGTCTTGGACGACATCACCGGCTTCCTGTCGCCCCGGGATTTTCAAACGTTCGCCCTGCCATATTTGCAACAAATCTTCCGGGCCTTTCCTGAAGCCCTGAAGATATTTCATAATGACACCAACAACGTGGTGCCGTATCCCTTCCTGCGCGAAATCCCGGTGGACATCTTCAACTTCACCCACCTCCAGCCCCTGAACCGCGTGCGGGAGCTTTGCGGGCCGGACATCTGCCTCATGGGCAACATTCCGCCCCTGGACGTCCTGGCGCAGGGCGCGCCGGAGCAAGTGGCGCAAGCGGTGGCCGCCGCTCGCGCCAGTCTCCCGGACCCACGGCGCTGGCTGCTCTCCGCCGGTGGCGGCGTATCCCCCGGCACCCCCGGAGCCAACCTGCAGGCGCTGGCGCAAGCGGCCGCCCGGCTCTGAATCCCGCTGGTGATTGCATCTGCGGTTGTCAACCGCTGCGGCCGCCTTTATAAATAAAGGTATGAAAGTAATTGCGCGTCTCCTGTTGGTCGCCGGGCTGGCAATCCCCTGCGTTTTTTCTCAAGCCGCGGAGGAAGCCGCCTGCCGAATCGAGATTGATGTGCACCGTCCCGTGGCCCGCGTCAGCCCGGTGATGTGGGGCATTTTCTTTGAGGACATCAACTTCGGCGCGGATGGCGGCCTCTATGGCGAGCTGGTCAAAAATCGCTCTTTTGAATTCAACCAGCCGCTCATGGGCTGGCAGGTTTCCCGCCCGCCCGGCAGCGCCGCCATGGTGGGCATCAGCAGCCGCGACGCGCTGCATCCCAACAATCCGCAATACCTTGATGTGACCCTTGGCCCGGCGGATAAAGGAGTGGCAATCATCAATGAGGGATTTCGCGGCATGGGCATCCGCCAGGGGGAAACCTATGATTTTTCAGTGTTTGCCCGCCAGGTCACGGGCGGCCCGGTGACCTTGATTTTGGAGCTGCTGGACGCGCAGGGGCTGGTCATTGGCCGCGCGCAAATCAAGGGATTGCAAGCCACCTGGCAGCGGCACACCGCTTCTTTGACGGCGCGCGCCACCGAGGCCAAGGCCCGGCTGCGCCTCACGTTCGAGGGACAGGGACGGTTGCACCTGGACATGGTCTCGCTCTTTCCGCGCAAGACCTGGAAAAACCGGCCGGGCGGGCTGCGGGCGGACATGGTCCAGATGCTGGCCGAGCTGAAGCCCGCGTTCATCCGCTTTCCGGGCGGCTGCATTGTGGAGGGCTTTAATTTGGAAAACCGTTACCAGTGGAAGAACACCATCGGCCGTCCGGAAGAGCGCAAGCTCATCATCAATCGCTGGAACATGGAGTTCAAACACCGGCCCACGCCCGACTATTACCAAAGTTTCGGACTGGGCTTTTATGAGTACTTTCTGCTCTGCGAAGATTTGGGCGCCGAGCCGCTGCCCATTCTGAATTGCGGCATGGCCTGCCAGTTCAACACCGGCGAGCTGGTGCCGTTGGAGCAATTGGACCCCTTCATTCAGGACGCGCTGGATTTGATTGAGTTCGCCAACGGCCCCACCAACACCGTCTGGGGTGCCAAGCGCGCCGCCATGGGGCATCCGCGGCCCTTCCATTTGAAAATGCTGGGCATCGGCAATGAGCAATGGGGGCCGCAATACCTCGAGCGTTATGAGCGCTTCGCCCGCGTGCTGCAGCAACGGCATCCGGAAATCCGGCTCATCTCCAGCGCCGGACCGGACCCGGACGGTCCGAAGTTTGATTTTCTCTGGCCGCGCCTCCGCCAGCTTCGCGCCGACATCGTGGATGAGCACTACTACCGCCCGCCGCAATGGTTTCTGGACAATACGCGCCGTTACGACCGCTACGACCGGAATGGCCCCCGGGTGTTTGCCGGAGAATATGCCGCCCAGAGCGTCCGCACCGTCAGTCCGGACAATCGCAACAACTGGGAATGCGCGCTGGCCGAGGCCGCCTTCATGACCGGCCTGGAGCGCAATGGCGAGGTGGTGCGCATGTGCAGCTACGCGCCCTTGTCCGCGCATGAAGAAGCCTGGCAATGGCGGCCCAATCTCATCTGGTTCGACAACCTCCGCGTCTATGGCACGCCCAATTACTACGTGCAGCAGGCCTTTGCCCGCAATCGCGGCGATTTAATCCTGCCTGCCCGCCTGAGCGGTGACATCGGCCAGCCGGAGCGGGTTTATGCCTCGGCCACCTTCGAGGAATCCACGCGCGAGGTCATCCTCAAAATCGTCAACGCCACCGCGGCGCCGCGCATGGTCAACCTGCAGTTCAACGGCGCCGTGCCGGCCGGCCGCGCTGGCCGCGCCACCGTCCTGGCGGCCGCCTTGGCCGAAGAAAACTCCCTGACCCATCCCACCCGGGTGGCGCCGCTCACCCAGTCCCTCACGCCGGTGGGGCCTGCGGTGGCCCACGTGGCGCCGGCCTATTCGCTGAGCGTGCTGCGCGTGCCGGTAAAAATCAGCGCGAAATAAAGTCGGCCCCAATCGCATGGCCTCACAAGCAATGCACCGGCAAATCTTCCGGGGGCACGGCTGACGGGGAAGGCGCCGGCGTGGGCGCAGGAGGCGCTGCCGCAGGTGGACTTTGGACCGGCCGGCGGCGGACGGGGCGTGGCCGCGCAGGGGCGGCGGTATCCTTGCGGTAAAGGTTGTTGGCGGCGCTGGTCCACGTGCCCATGTGCAGGCGGGCGGCGGTCCAGCGCAAACTGGCGGAAGTCTCCGCGCGCAACCGCCGTGCGATGCGGACTTTTTCCGGGTCTCCTTTCGGCCGGCGGGCCAGCTCCGCCTCCGTCCATCCCAGGCGTGCCAGCTCCTCGCGCACAATCAAGTCCGCCTGTTCCTGGGCCAACATGCGCCCCGGGTCCGCCGAGTTGCCGCGGGTCTCACGCAAACGTTGCAGTAATTCGGCGCGAAAGGCATCGCTGCCCATGCGCCAGCCGCGGCGGAGCATGGCCCAGGCCTCGGAGGGCGGCTGGGCCGCCACCGCTTGCAGGCGCGCGGCAAACCGGGCGCGGCCGGCCGCGTCATCCTGGAGCTGTAGAGACGCAAAGACGCTGCCCACTCTCAGCCAGGGCGGCCGCTGGTCAGGCGGAAGCAGGTAATAATGATAACTGCAGCTTGCATCATTTTCGCGGGGTAATTCCGCCCCGCCGTGGCTCCTCCCCAGGTGCACATAATCCACCGCGGCGGGCAGAAACGGCGCCGTTGGCTCCACCAGCACCGAGCGGTACCGCCCGGCCAGCAAATGTCCGCGACGCGCATGGCGGCGGTTGTACTTGATGGTGAAGGCGCCCAGGAGCCATTTCATGCCCGCCACCAGGTTGGGCGACGGCGTGCGCGCCACCCACTCGATGCGTTGCGGCGCCAGCCGAAAGGCCAGCACCTCCCACCCAAATCGCTGGCAGGCCTGCTGTAGCGTCTCCAGAAACAGGGCGCGGTCCTCCTCGCCGTGAAAGATGACCTCGCCGCCGTTGCCCTCGGAGGCGAGATAATACACCGCGCCAGGAAATTCCAGCCGCAATGGCCGCGCCATGCCGGGGATGGTTGCGGAGGATGCATCCCCTGTCAATGCCCGGCCTTTACCTGCGCCCCCGGCGGCCTTAAGGTGTGGGGTCATCCACTATGAAGCTAAAAATCCTGGCCATGGCCGGTCTGGCTGCCTGGTTGAACCTGGCGGATTTATTGGCGGCCCACCCGGCCACCGAGGGGAGTTACCTGGCGTTGACCGCCCGCCATCGCACCCCAGCTACGTTGGAAAGCCTGCGTCTCACCCGCGGCCCGGTGGAGCGGGTGGGCCGGCTGACGGCCGGCTGGTGGCAAATGGAATTGCGGAGCCGCGCCCGTTACGAAGAGCCGCCCCTGTGCATCGTGCGCTGGCTGGCGGTGGGCGAGCCCCTGCCGCGCTCGAACACCTGCGTTATTCTGCGGTACCAATTGCGGGTGCCGGCCACGGGGGAGTGTTATGAGTACGCCGAGCGCTTCAGCGGCCTGGCCTTGCTGCCGGCCTGGGCAAATTTCCAGCGGCATTTTCTGCCGCATGCCTCTCCGGGCAGTGGCGCTCAACATGGCCTGCCGGAATCGGTGGAGCTGCTGGGGCAGGTGTGGACGATGCATTATGGCCGCACGAATGCCCCCTGGGCGCCGTGGGCCGACGCCCGGCAGCTGGTGCTCGACCGCGAGCTGCTGGTGGGCAACAGCCGCCCCTTCAAGGACCGGGAAGAACGGCGCCTGCCCCAGACGCCGCAGCGGCAGGATTACCATTACGTCCCCTACACCGAAGCCGACATCCGTGCCATGATTGGCGCGGGCTTTAATCTGTTTACCGTGCAACCGGCCCAGGAAGCCTGGGTGCGTGGCGAACCGGTGTTTTATCATCGCTCGCCGCCGCTGCAATTTCCGACCGATTTATACCGCGCCAATTACCTGGGGCCGGTCATGTTCATGGATGAACCTTCGATTCTCATGGTGGGCGATACGAATGTGCATCGCACCTTGCGTTATTTTGCGGATGCCGCGGCGCTCATTGAGAAGCGCACCCGGGCCACGTTTGAAGGCGCCGGCCCTTATGGCTCGTGGCATTTGCATCAAGCCCTGGAAAATGCCGGCATCAACCTCGGCGACCTGCGCGTGCAACAGGTGGATTACCCCTCCTGGGAAACCCTGCATGAGACCACCTTTTACCAGATGCGCGGCGGCGGCGCCGGCCTGGTGCACGAAGGCCGGTATCAACTGCCGGAGTTTGACCGGGCAGTGCAACGGTTCACGGGACGCCCCCGTGCGCACACGCCACGGGAGCTGTTGGAATATCATTATGCTTTCCTGCGCGGCGGCACCCTGCCGCTGGGCAAACATTGGGGCACCGCCATTTACGGGCAATGCGACACTAACATTGCGCCGCTGGCCTTGACGCTGGCCTACGACCGGGGCGCCCGATACCTCTGGTTCTGGTCTTCCGACCATGACCATCATGTGCCCTGGCCGGAGCAACTGGCCCTGGCCCGCCATCTGCGCGCCCATGAACAAGCGCATCCGCGGGGCAGCATTTTCCACCGCCCGCCGCCTGCCCAGGTGGCCATCGCCATCCCGGAAGGTTACTTCCTCTCGCTGGATAATCTCTGGTGGGTGCGGGTGCTGGACCGCGAGGGCAAAAACGAGGCCTCCCAGCGCTATCAGCGCCTGATGCGCCGCGCCTTGCTGGCCATGCAGGAATGTTGGGACCGGGGCCGGACTTTTGACGTGGTGGTGGACGATGGACGCGCTCCCCGGCTGTATCCCAAGGTCATCCGTATCCATGACGCCCCCTGACCCTGCGGGAGCTGGGGCGCGGAGTTGCCGGGTACTTTCTCCCCGGGCAAAGCCATTTGCAATATGGGACGAGGCGTCCGATAATGCCGCCGCGTGAAGTTTCTGCTCATCAAGCTGAACCATCTGGGCGACACCTTGCTGTTGACGCCCACGTTGCGGTTTTTAGCGCAGCGTTTCCCGGGCGCGGCGGTGGATGTTCTGGTGCGCGGCGGCTGCGAGGTCATGTTGCAGGGGCATCCGGCCATTCGCCACCTGATGGCGCTGGGACGCACTGGAAAGGAGCGACGGGCCTGGGGCGAAATTTGGGCCGAAAACCGGCAGGCCTGGCGCGCCCTTGGCGCCCAGGGCTATGACTACGCCTTCGCTTTGTCGGTTTCGGATAGGGCCTGTCTCTGGTCCTGGCTGAGCGGCGCCAAGGTGCGGGTGGCCAATGACGCCTACGGCGAATGGGGCTGGCGGCGGCGGTTGTTTCATCAACTTTCCTCTTTTCCCTGGGCGCCGCAACACCAGGTGCTCAAGGATTTTCGCACCGTGGCCGATTGCTTTGACCCGCAGGCGCAACCGGGGCCGCTGGAGTTCTTTCCCTGCATTCAGCCCGGGGATTTTGCGCGAAAATTTGCCGGCTTGCTCGAGGGGCCGCCTCTGGCCGTGATTCATGCCACCAGCCGCTGGCGTTTCAAACAATGGCTGCCAGAGCGCTGGGCCGCCGTGGCCGATGCCTTGCAGGCGCGTTATGGTTTTCGCGTGGTGTACACCGCCGGACCGGCGCCGGCGGAAAGGGAAGAGGTGGAGCGGATTCTCACGCACCAACGCCAGCCCGGCATCAACCTCGCCGGCCGCACCGGGATGGCAGAGCTGGGTTTTTTGCTGGGGCGCGCGCGCCTGTTTTTGGGCGTGGACACCGTGGCTATGCATCTGGCCGCCGCCATGCAAACCCCGGTGGTCGCCCTGTTTGGCCCCAGCTCGGAAACCAGTTGGCGGCCGTGGCAGTGCCCGCACGAGCTGGTGTTGGGGGACTGCCCCTGCAAGGCCACTCGTCAGTTTGTGTGTGACAAATCACGGCCTTATCCCTGCATGGAACGGATTCAGGTGGAGGCCGTGCTGGCTGCTGTGGAGCGCTTGTTGCAAGCGCCCTCGTCCGGCGCGCCCACTTAAGGCTCTGGCCGATAAAACCAGCCCACGCGCTGCGGCGGCGTGTAACGGTGCAGGAACAGCGGTTCTTCAGGCAGGGGTTGGTAAGGTAGGGCCAGCACTTCCTTGCCGCTCCAGACCACCAGCGCTTCAAACCCCAGGTTGGGGCCTTCCAGGGGTCGCCAGCGGTCTGCTTCATAATCATAGAGCGCGTACCGGCTGGGGTCGCTGACCCGCGCCATGAGCAGCGCGTCCGGCAGGGTTAACAGGTGGGGCGACGGCCCAAAGGCCGAAATTGGCGCCGCAGGATTCATCGGTTGCCAGCGATGGAGCGCGGGGTTGAAGCGGGCCGAGTAATGGACCGTTTCGGTGGCCACGGCCGACAAATTAACCAACAAAAGTTCCTGGCCATTCCACAGGCACTGCGTGGCCTCATGCGCCAGCGGAGCATCGAGGGCCGGCAGCGGCTGCCATTGGCCGGTGGCCAGCGCGTAACGAAAACCGCGCCAGTGGCCGTCCTGCACGGCCAGCCAATACCATTCCGTGCCCGTCCAGACCGCGCGCCACTGACTGCTCCAGGGCAGGGAAAAACCGGCCACACTCAAACGATGCCAGCCGGGCGGCTCCACTTGATAACGCCAAAGCTGCACTTCACCACCCATCGTTCCCATGGCCAGCCAGCCGTTGGTCAAACCGGCAAACTGCACCGTGCTCCATTCCAGCGCGGGCGCGCCGTTGGTGTCCATCGCCTGCCAGCGGTCTTCCTCTGGCTCCCGCCAGGCGCCCGCCAGCCGGGATTCCGCCGCGGCCAAAACCACGGCGCCAAAAGGAGTGTCGAGCAGCCGTACCACCGCCGGCCAGGGCAGGGAGCCCGGCATGGGGGCGTCCTCCCATGCTTGCGCGGCACGCCGGTACCGGCTGGCCTGCCAGCCATTTGCATCGGCGGCGATGACCATCAAGTCGCCAGCCCAAGTCATGGCCCAGGATTGTGATGGATCAAAAATTGGGGCGTTGGTGGGGGACAATAAATACCAGCGTCCTGCGTCCGCCTCATAACGCGCGCCTTGTCCCGCCTGCCCGGCCACGGGCCAGCGCCACAACCATAGTGATTGGCCGTCCCATAAATTGGTGCCAGGCGCGGATAAAAAGGCCGGGGTAAGTCGCGGGTCCAGGTAATCCGTTTGCCACGCGGCTTGGGCAACCGCCAGCGGAAAACGCGCATAACCGGCCTGAGCCAGATTGCTGGCCTGGGTCAGCGGGGCCGGGAGCAAGGCGCCTGCGGGCAAGCCTCCTGTGGTATTCGTAGCGGCCAGCCGCGCCTGCACCTCTGGCGCCAGATGACTCAGGGTAATCGTCTGCGCTGGCACTTGGGCAGCATTCAGCGCGTAGGGCACGGCGCCCAGGCGCAAATCCGGCGCCAACTGTTGCCAGCCATGCACGCCATCGCTGAACCACACACGCACCTGTAAATCCGGCAGCCCGCCCAGGGAGGCCGGCAGCGCCGCCATGTTGGTCAGGGTGGTATCACCCAGGCCAACCTGAAACAAACCGTTGGTTACCCACAAAGGCACGGCAGTTTCAGGCTGGGCCTCGGCGGGCGCCGTGCCATCCTGATGCCATATCACGCCGGCCGGCGAGCCGCCGGAGAGCAGGGCAAATTTGAACTCACCCCAGCCTTGGAAGGGCTGTCCCTCCACCAAGACCCGGCCTTGCAGCGAAATCCAGGCCGGCATTTGAGCCGGCAGGGGAAAAACGAAAGAGAGGAATAACCACATTATCGCCCGCGGGGTCTTAAGCATGCAGCCTCATACCATGCTGCCGCACGCCTGTGCAAATCTGTTTTGCGAGAGCCGGGGGAAATCGCGGGGCGGGTAATGGCCCTGCTCCAAGGCCTTTGCGCGTGGGGCCTCGGTTACACCACCCGCTCCCGGAGCGCCTTGTCCAGCGCGGCCTTCACGGCATCCACACGCGGCGGCAATTCAATGGGCGGATTGGCATGGCGGCAGGGAAACTCCAGCGCCTTATCGTGGTAACGCACTTTGAAGTCGGTGAACTTCAACCCGTGCGCCGTGCTGATGACCACCACGCGGTGTTGCTTTTGAATCACGCCGCGCCGCACCAGTTTGATGAGCGCCGCCAGCGCCACGCCCGTGTGCGGGCAGTTGAACATGCCGGTGCGATCCCCCAGCGCCGCGGCATCGGCCAGCTCTTCTTCCGTGGCCTCTTCCACCACGCCGTCAAATTGTTTGAGCACGCGAATGGCCTTCTGCACGCTGACGGGATTGCCGATTTGAATGGCGCTGGCCAGCGTCTTTTCCGCCTGCACGGGCGCGAACTCGGCGAAGCCTTTTTGGTAGGAGCGGTACAGCGGATTGGCTTTTTGCGCCTGCGCCACCACAATGCGCGGCAGGCGGTGAATCAGCCCCAGCTCGCGCATCATCAGCAGCCCGCTGCCCAGGGCGGAAACGTTGCCCAAATTGCCGCCGGGGATGATGAACACATCGGGCACTTCCCAGTCAAATTGCTGCACAATCTCGATGCCCACGGTTTTCTGGCCCTCCACGCGCAGGGAGTTCATCGAATTGGCCAGATAAATGGTGGGGTCCTTGGTGATTTCCTGCACCACCTTCATGCAGCCGTCAAAGTCGGTGTCCAGCGACAACACCAGCGCGCCATTGGCGATGGGCTGCACCAGTTGGGCCGTGGAGATTTTGCCCTTGGGCAGCAGCACGATGGATTGAATGCCCGCCGCGGCGCAATACGTGGCCAGCGCCGCCGAGGTGTCGCCGGTGGAGGCGCAGGCCACTGCCTTGATGGGCGCGCCCTCGCTAATCATCTGTTTCACCTGGGAAACCAGCACCGTCATGCCCAGGTCTTTGAACGAGCCGCTGTGCGTGTTGCCGCACAATTTGACCCACAGTTCGCTCAACCCCAGCAGCTTGCCCAGCCGCTCCGCCCAGAACAAATTGGTGCAGCCCTCATACAGCGAGACGATGTTTTCGTCCTTGATGTTGGGCAGCACCCATTCTTTCTTGCCCCAGATGCCGGAGCCATACGGCCATTGGTTGCTGCGGTAGCGGTCATCAAAGAGCTTCATCCAGGCCGCCGCGCTGCGATGCCGCAGGGCTTCCAGGTCATGGCGCACTTCCAAGAGCGACTGGCAGCGCTCGCAACGGTAAATGATTTGATTCAAGGGATGGACGGCGCCGCATCCCTCATTGATGCATTGAAACCAGGCTCGATATTCCATACGGGGACTGCGCGGGGGGACAGCTCACGGCTGCCACCGGCTCAGCCCCCGAGCCTGACACTCCCCCCGCTGCATTTCAAGCAAAACGCCGCACTCCTCCGCGCCTGTATTGGCGGCTGTCACCTGGTCTGCCGCCGGCAAAAGCTCGACAGGGGCTGCCTGAAGTTTTATAGGGTTGGGCATGAAGCACCTGCTCGCCCTGGCCCTTGGTTTTGCCGTTGCAGTCTCCTCATATTTATCGGCTGCCGCCGCCCCCGCCGCCAGACCCAACATTCTTTGGCTCGTGGCCGAGGACATCAACGCCCATCTGGGTTGCTACGGCGACACCTACGCCCGCACGCCCCATCTGGACAAGCTGGCCGCCAAAGGCACGGTGTATCTGAATGCCTGGTCCACCGCGCCCGTCTGCGCCCCGGCCCGCACCGCGCTTATCACCGGCATGTCCCCGCCCGCCTTGGGCGCGGAGCACATGCGCAGCATCGTCCCCGTGCCCGCCCACATCCGCATGTATCCCGATTACCTGCGCGAGGCCGGGTATTACTGCTGCAACAACGCCAAAACCGATTACAACCTCAAGGGCGCGGATAAAGCGTGGCATGAAAGCTCCAACAAGGCGCATTACAACAAGCGCGCTCCCGGCCAGCCGTTCATGGCGGTGTTCAATCACGAAATCACCCACGAAAGCCGCATCCGCACCCGCCCGCATGAGTGGGTGCATGACCCCGCCCGCGCCCCCGTCCCGCCCTATCATCCCGATGTCCTCGAAACCCGCCAGGATTGGGCGCAGTACTACGACAACATCACCACCATGGATGCGCAGGTGGGCAAGCGCCTTGCGGAATTGGAAGAGGCCGGCCTGGCCGAGGATACCATCGTCTTTTTCTATGGCGACAATGGCTCCGGCATGCCCCGCCATAAACGCTGGCTCTGGCAAAGCGGTTTGCGCGTGCCGTTGATTGTCTATATCCCGCCCAAGTTCCGCCATCTGGCGCCGCCCGATTATCAACCCGGCGGCCGCTCCGAGCGCCTGGTGGATTTTGTGGACTTCGCCCCCACCCTGCTGAGCCTCGCCGGCGTGCGTCCCCCGCCGCACATGCACGGCAAGGCTTTCCTGGGGCCGTATGCCACGCCGCCTTCGCCTTATATTTTCGGGCTGCGCAGCCGGATGGATGAGAATCTGGATTTATCCCGCTGTGTGCGCGACTCGCGCTACCTGTACATTCGCAATTACATGCCCCACAAACCTTACGGCCAGTATCTGGCCTATATGTTCCAAACCCCAACCACTCGCGTTTGGTTTGATTTATTCCAAAAAGGCCAGCTCACCGAAGTGCAATCCCGCTTTTGGCAACCCAAACCGCCGGAGGAGCTTTATGACTTGGAAGCGGACCCTCACCAAATTAACAACCTTGCCAACGTGCCCGCTTACGCCGCCACGTTGCAGCGGCTGCGCCAGGCCTTGCGCAACCATTTGCTGGCCACGCGGGACCTGGGTTTCCTGCCGGAAAGCGAGCTGCACGAGCGCGCCCGCGCAGCGCGTTTGACGCCTTACGAAATGGGGCGGGACGACAGCAAATATCCCCTCGGCAAAATCCTCGCCGCCGCCGAGCTGGCCTCGGGCTTGAAGCCGGAAGCCCTGCCCGCCCTGCGCCAGGCGCTGCGCGACCAAGACAGCGCGGTGCGTTACTGGGGGGTGATGGGCATTTTAATGCGCGGCGCCCCTGCGGTGACCAAAGCGCGCGAGGATTTGAACCGCGCCCTCAAAGATGAAGCGCCCTGTGTGCGTATCGCCGCCGCTGAAGCTCTCGGCAAGCACGGCTCAGAAGCCGAGCGCCGGGCCGCGCTGGCTGTCTTGTTGGAGTTGGCCCCCCAGCCCAAAACCGGCCCCTACGTCTCCGTGCAGGCCTTGAACGCCCTGGTGGAGCTGGGCCCGGCGGCCGCCGCAGGTTTGGAGGTCATTCAAGCCGCCGGCGGGAAGCATCCCGACTACGAGGCGCGGGCCATGGAATATGCGCCGCGGCTGGTGGAGGTGCTGACCAACCGCCTGGCCGCGCCGCGTCCTTAACGACGCCCTGTCCGCAGCATCTCGTACACGTTAACCCGCCCGCCCGGAAAATACGTGGTGCGTGGATAATAAAATTGCCGCTCCTGCTTTTGATACCAAAGAATGAGCGGCCGCTCCGGTTGATTGGGGTCGTAAGCCTTGAAATAAACTGCCTCCCCCGCCGCTTCAATGTCCGGCGCCAACTGTCGCACTTCCTCCGGCGTGGCCAATCCGATGAGTAAAATTGTGTGATTGATGGTCAGCCGCGGAAAGGTGACCACATGCACCAGCGGCGGATAGTTGGCGTGCACATCCCTCTCCCAGCGGTCTGCCAGCTTTGCCTGACCCTTGCGCGAGAAGGGAAAGACCATGCGGAAATTGCCACAGTGCACATAACTCTGCCACGCTCCCCCCAGGGCCTCTTTGAGCAATGCCTCATGGGCCACACTGAAATCATAGAGGTTGGTGAACCCGGGAATGATGACGGGGGGAGAGACGCCGCCGCCATGGCGCGGGTTGCTGGACAGCACTTTTTTCACCAGACGTTGGTATTCTTTCTCGGTGGTCGGCGGCTGCCTTGGGTCAAACCCGGCATGGAACAGGAATTGGCGCGCCGCTTTGGCCATGGGCACGCAGCGATGGGTAAATTGAGGGGCAGGCTCCCGCCGTTGGTGCTCCATCTTGCCCGTTTCGGGATTATAGTGGTAGGTCCATTTCAATTCATTGGCAAAGGCAAACGTATCCCGCCCCACCACCATCGGCCGCTCAAATTGCCATGGAGCACACCCCAACCCCAACCCAAGCAACAATATCAAAAGCAGCGCCCGCAAGCCTGCCCGTCCCCGGCGGGGGGCATCGGGGGGCGCGGGACGTGTGTGAAGCTGGCCCGGGGTCATGGGCTGTTACTGGCTCCAGATTTCCTTGATGGTATCTTCATGGTTGAAGCCCTGAGGAAAATGCCGCTGCATGTTGGCGTAGTACCAATAGCGTTTGCCTTGCGGGGTGTCCAGCGGGGTATGCAACACCCGGCTGCCCGGCATTTGCAGCCAGCCGTTGGAATCCGTCTCGCGCACCCACTTCCAGGCATATCGCAGCCATTCTTTCTGATAATCCTCCGGCTGATGGGCAAACCACGAGATTTCATCATAACCCCACGTCCAGCCACGCATGCCTGGCGTGCCGGGTTTGCTGCTGCCGCCCCAGTTGTCCAGCTCCACCAGATACGGCAGGCTTTCGCAACGCCAGCCAGCGGGCGTCAGGCCCCCGCGGCTGCGCCCGTAAATGCTGTCCAGGTAACCCTTTTCAAGGATGCCTTTCTGCGGCTGCTCCACCACTTCCTTGATGCGTAGAGGGAAGGAGTGAAAATCAAACAGCAATTGCTCGCCGCGCCGCGGGCCGCCGTCAGGAGTATGGGCATCGCACAGCACCCAATGCCGCCGCGCATGGCGGGCAGCGTATTGGCGCACGCGGCTCAACATGTCCCACCAGCCATCCCAATTTTTGTCATGGCGCCCGATGAGCGCCACCTGGCCGAAATGAATCGCCTCCATGCCGGCGCTGATGTACGTGGTGGCCACGTGGTAAAACCACAGCCGCGTTTCCAGCTTCGTCATGTCCGGCACGGTGGTGTTTTTCCCCCAGTGATTGAGAAACACGCCCTGGTCAAACAACATCGCCTCGTAGCGGAAATTCCGCGTTTCCACCGGCAACCCAAAAGCCTGGAACACTTCCGGCGGAATGGGCACCGTCGCCACTTGGGGCGTCACAATCTCAAACACACACCCCTGCAGGATAATCTCCGGCATCACCTGGTGAGTGCGCGCGGCGATTTCGCGCGCCCGTTGCACGCGGTTGGAGAACTGGTTTTCCCGGCCCCACATGTAAAGCGTGCGTCCGGCAAAGCGGGCGCCGATATTTTTCAGCATGCGCAGATTGTCCTCGGGGTCTCCCTGGCCGGTGCAGTAGTCCATCATCGTAATGGCCCGCGACAAATAACGCTCCAACACGGCGCGGGACATCGGCCCGTCAAAATGCAGTTCATTGGTCGCGGCCCAAAGGCAGGCGGATGAAAGCAGCCATCCCCATAAAACGTGCGCTTTTTTCATGCGGTCAACCTTGCGGACACTGCCGCTGCTGTCAAGCCCTGGCCTCCTGGCGTCGCGGGCGCCGGCCGCGCCTTGATTTCCAAATTGCGCCGGAGGTGGCTCTGCGTTAAACATCGAGCCATGCAAGTCATCCAACTGGGAACTTCACCGTTGCTGGGCAGCCGGCTGGCCTATGGCTGCTGGCGCCTGGCAGGCACCTGGAATTCGGCCGAGGTCACCGCCGACGCTCGTGCCGCCGGCCGCCAGGCGGTGCTCGCCGCCTATGAGGCCGGCTACACCCTCTTTGATCACGCCGACATTTATTGCGACGGGGAGGCCGAGAGCATCTTCGGCCAGGTGCTTAAAGAAGTCAGCGGCATGCGCGAGCGCATCCTCATCGCCTCCAAGTGCGGCATTCGCAAAGCCGGTGATCCTGACGCTGCCGCCCCCTATCGCTATGATTTCTCGCGCCAGCACATCGTCTGGTCCTGCGAACAATCCCTCCGCCGCCTGGGGGTCGAGACCATTGACCTGTACCAGTTGCATCGCCCCGATTACCTCGCCGACTTTGAAGAAGTGGCGGCCGCTTTTGCTGAACTCAAACAGCAGGGCAAAGTGCGCGCCTTCGGCGTGAGCAACTTCAGCCCCGCCCAACTGACCGCCCTCCAAAAAGTCTGTCCCTTCCCCCTGGTGGTCAATCAGGTGGAAATCAGTCTGGCCCGCCTGGCCCCCTTCGAGGACGGCACGCTCGACCAATGCCAGGCCGAGCACATCACCCCCCTGGCCTGGAGTCCCCTGGCGGGCGGGCTGCTGGGCGACGGTGCCCACCGTCTCCTCCCCGCCCAACAAGCCTATCAACCGGCGCCCATCCTCACCGTGGTGGATGAATTGGCCCGCGCCCATGGCGTGAGCCGCGTCGTCATTGCCCTGGCCTGGCTCCTGCGCCATCCGGCGGGCATTGTGCCCATCATCGGCTCCATCCGCCCGGAGCGCATCCGCGAAGCCGTCCGCGCCACCCAGATAAACCTCTCTCGCGAAGAGTGGTACCGGCTGTTTTCCGCCGCCCGCAAAGAGCGCCTGCCCTGAACCGCCATGCCGGAAGCGGACGCAACCTGGCGTTTGTTTGTGGCCATTCCCCTGCCGCAACGCGTGACGGCCGCAGTGGCCGAAATTCAGGCCGGCCTCCAGCGCCTTGTGTCCCAGGCCCAAATCCGTTGGACCCCGCCCCATCAATTCCATCTGACCTTGCGTTTCCTGGGCGAGGTGGCGGCCGCGCGCGTGCCCCTTCTGCAAACCCGCCTCGAAAACGCCTGCGCGGGCTGCCCCGCCATGCCTTTGCAATTGCAAGGCCTGGGCTTTTTCCCCCACGACCAGCGCCCGCGCGTGATTTGGCTGGGACTGGAGGGCCAGCTCAACACGCTGCACGCCTTGCAGCAGGCCGTGGCCAGCGCAGCCGCGGAATTTGCCGAACCGGACACTGCGCCGGAAAAATTCTCCGCCCACATCACCCTGGGCCGCATCAAATTTTTATCACCCCGGGAGCGGTCGACCCTCGTGCAATCAGCCGCAGCATGGAAGCCGGCGCCACCCCTGGGCTGGCTTGCCCACCGCGTGCAATTGATGCGCAGCACCCTCGGCCCAGAGGGGGCGCATCACGAGTGCTTGGCCGCTTGGAACCTTGTGCCGCCGCCCGGCACTCCAACCAACCACGGAACATGCCCTCAGCCCCTATGACCAACCCCGGTGACGTCATGGAAGTTTTTCACGTGCACGCCTGCGGCAGGCACGTCACCCTCATGCTCGACCCGCGCCTTTACGACGCCCACAACCGCAACGTCCTCAGCCCCTACGATTACTTTGACCCCGGCAAGGAAGCCGACCTCACCATCACCCTCCGTCAGGGCCGCGCCCGCCGCGCCGTGGTGGACGAAGACTTCCGCCACATCCTTTACTATCGCCAGCAAATTGGCAGCCACATCATCCGCCAGCTCGTTTGCCTGCTGGCCACCTACCACTCCCGCACCTCCCACATCGTCCACGGCACCGGCCTCCTGGTCTCCTCCCGCAAAAACGAAGGCATCCTCCTCGTTGGCCCCTCCCACGCCGGCAAAAGCACCCTCAGCCAGGCCCTGGGCAACTTCATCATGGACGACGACCTCATGCTCGTGGAACGCGACACCATGCGCGTCACCGGCCGCATGGGCTTTGTCACCTACTTCAGCCCCCTCACCGGCAAAAAAATGCTCAACCCCATGGCCGGCGGACGCAAAGAAGCCCGCCTTTCCCTCGTTTTGATTTTGGACAAATCCCAGCCCGGCGGCAAATGGTGGGAAATTGACAACACCATCCCCCGCCAATACACCGTGCTGGCCGACCTTCCCCCCCGCCTCAAAGCCGCCTACCTGGCCTTGCCCCCCATCCGTGTCGAGGCCCCCATCTACCGCCTCGGCACCCACGGACGCCTGGAAGCCACCCTTGACCGCGTCCGCCAAATCGTGGACCAGCACATCTGAATCGCCGGCGAGGCCCCGCTGGCGAAAATCACTTGCCCCTATCCTTGAAAAAGCGATATTACCTCCTGCCCGCAAGGGCAGCCATGCCAGCGTAGCTCAGCGGCAGAGCAGCGGTTTTGTAAACCGCCGGTCGTCGGTTCAAATCCGACCGCTGGCTCCACCCCACCTTGGGATTACATGCACCTCCCACCATACCGGCATACCACCGCGTAACCGCCTGACCACAAACACAAGGAATGGACAGCGGAGAAGCCAAACGCCAAAACGCCATCTCATGCAACCCAGTGCCCCATTAATACAGCCAGCCATGCGGGGATGCCCCAGGATAATGTGTCCGTGGCTCTGGAGTTGGCGGATACTATGACTGGCGGGGATGGTTTGGGGGCATGTGCCGGGGGAGGTGGGCGGGTTCCGTTTCATGAGGTTTTTGAACGGGATTGGCGCACGTTGGCGGTCTCGGGCAGCACACGTCCCGCAGAGCGGGATTGAGCCTGCGTCCCGCAGGCCGGAGGCCATAGGCAAGTACGATTCCTTTAAGGATTTGTCGCTCCTACATCTTCCTCCTTGCTTCCGTCTGGTAAACTCGGACGCAGATTAACCCAACGCCCATTAACATCTTCCCTCTCCCCGCGGGAGAGGGTCAGGGTGAGGGGCCTCTTCTTCCTCTTCGTTCCCTTCGTTTCCTTCTGTTCAAAATTTGTGTCCATTCGTGTTCATTCGTGGTTGGTGTTTCCCCTTCACCCTTTCTGCCCCCTTTTCCCTCCACCCCATCGTAGCAGAAAGCCAAGGTGATGGTGTGTAGCGCGGGCGTCGGCCCCATGTAGCGCAGGCGTCCTCGCCTGCGGGTTCACGGAGCCTCCCGGCTCCGTGATTGCAGAATTGCCAGGGTCTAGCGGACGCGCTGGGAAGCACTAGGCCTCGCGTCAATCTTTCCTGTGCCGTAACGAAGGTGAGCACGCATCGTAAGGTTGGAATAAGCCTGTGGGACGAAAGCTTTATCTCGCCCCGCGGGACGGGACGCCTGCACTACTGGGGGTGGAGGCCGGGGAAGGAAGCCGTGATTCTTGTTATAAGGAGCCGCGCTGTTTCTGTTTGTTGTGCGGGTGGCTATGAGGCGGATTCATGGCCTCAGGGCAACACCTGCACCCGGTAAAATCGGAGGGCGCGTTGGGTGGCGCCGACATCCAGGGCACTGGCCGTACTGCCCGCCGCCTGCACCGGCTCGCCCATCGCCTGCCAAGGAGCGTTTTCCACCTGGTCGCGCGCCCACACCTGGTACCGCTTGCCAGGCACGCTGCGCCAGAAAATCGTGGTGCCCGAAGCATCCTGCACCACCCGCTCCACCTTGAGAACGGACAAGGCATTCGTGGGTACGGTGCCCGCCACCGCCTCCGCAGTGTTGGGCATGCCATCCCGGTCCGGGTCTGCAGCGGGCGCAGCCTCCGGCAGAGTGAAGCGGGCGAAATACTGGCGCTGAAACCGGTCATCCAATCCGTCGAAATTGAAGTCCGGCACCAGCGGTTGAATCTCCACAAAACCCGGCGCATACGCCCGAGCGCCATCATTGGGGCGCGTGACCACCAGGCTGCGCATGCCGGGAGTGGCGTTGGAACTCACGCTTACCACCACCGAGAGGCCGGACAAGCCGTTGAAGGGCGATCCCGGCGGGTGCGCGGTCAGCGCCCCATGCGTGATGCCGGGGCCGGTGATTTTCAAATCCAGTCCGTTGGTGGGCAAATCAGCGGAAAACACGCCCACGGTGAGATTGCTCTGGCCGGGACGCAATTTGATGGGCACCGAGCTGATGACAAAGGAAAGGGGGTTGGCGGTTGGCTCGCGGATTTGCGTGATGCGGAATGGCGGCACGGCGGCGGTCACGGTGACATTGAACACGTTGGTCACGCCCGCGGTGAGGGTCACAGGATGGTTGGACGTGGTCAGGAAATTCACATCCGCCCCGGCATATTCGGGCCCCAACTCAAACCCTGCCACCAGCCAGTGATTCACCGGCGGGTCCAGCGGCGCCACGCGCAGCGCGTAGGCCCCTGGTGGAACGGCGGTGAGCAGGTATTGGCCATTGGCCCGTGTGGCTGTGCCCCCCACCAGCGTGCCGTTGGCATCCTCCAAAAACACCGCTGCGCCCACCACCGGCTGGCCGCCCTTGGTCACTGTGCCGCGCAAATGGGCCAGATTGGACATGGTGCCGCTGGCGGGATAGAGCGTGCGCACCGCGGCGATTTCATCAGCGGACAATCCGCTCTGGCTGCTCTGGCCGATGTCCCCGTACGCCAGCATGGTGGCGCCGCCCACGGGCGAATGACTCAGACCCAGCCAGTGGCCAATCTCATGCAGCGTTACGCCTTCCACAAAATAGGCCTGGCCGTTGGTGGCCGAAAAATCCGTGTACCACCGGCGCTGCACGCCGTTGAGCACGATGTCCGCCTCCGCCAGCAGGTTGCCGGGAAAATAGGTGTAAAAACAAACCCCCAGCGTGCCGCTGATGCTGTCGCGTCCGCCGTTGACCAGCAGGCTTTGTTTGGCCCAATACACGACGTTGGTGCCGTCTTCGGTGTTGACGTCCATGCCCGCCGGCGCCAGGCCGGCGAATTCAAACTTCAAGTGCGTCCCGGCAACCGCCTCCCATTGCTCGAAACTGGCGCGCACGGCCTGGATTTCCGCCGCGCGGTTGGTCACTGACCAGGCATCCTCCGCCACGAAATAACGAATTGCCCGCGTCTGGGGATTCACAGAGTTGGTCTTCACCAAGTCCGGCAGTTCCAGCAAATCCCACCGCAACGGACGGTTTTCCTCGTCGTAATCTAACACGAACCCGCTCACGCCAGCGGCGCCCAGGCACATCCAGAGCAGGGGCAGAAGGCGCTTCATGGCCGCGCCTCCAATTCCTTGACGCGCCGGCGCAGTTCACTCAAGGGGACCCATGTCCGCGGCGGCGCAGTCTGCGGCATCAAACCCGCCGCTCCAGAGGGCAGACGCGGCGCATGAGCGAAGCCGTTGCCGGCCTGGGCTTCGCCCCCGGCGGCCGGCGTTTGAACGTGAAAGGCTCCCTGGCGCAATCCGACGAGCACCGCTTCACCGCGGGCGTTGAACACCAGGAAAACCACCACCTCCTCGCCCACCGCCAACTCAGCTTGGCCGGTGACCACCGTGCGCTTTTCACCCACCACTCCGCCACCGTGCACGAGGGTGAGGCGGGTTTCGGCAAGCTGGCCTTTCCACACCTCTTTCACCTGCAGCTCCACGCGGGTGTAAATTCGGCCGGCTTCATCCTGCTGGCAGGCGCGGCTCAACACCGTGCCTTGCACCACCAACTGGGCCTGCGCCGCCAGCTCCTCAATGGACAAGGGCAGAAAGTGCACCGCCTGAACCGGGAGTATCCAGGCCCCGGCCAGCCACCACAGCAGGATCAACCGCAGCATGCGATATAAGGTAGCATGCAGCAGAGCGGCCGTCACCTTGGGATTCGTGGGTCGACGCTCACCGCCCTTCTTCGCTTTTCTGGCTCTCCCAGAGCAAGTGGGAAGGATGCCGTGGCAGGCATCCCTCCATCCACAATGCCCCCAATTAGGCTGGCCAACCTGGCCGCTTTGCCGCATAATATGTCCCAGATGAACACCGGCCAGCTTTCCAAATTGCGCGTGAGCCTCGCTGCCGGGGCGGCTGCGGCCTTGGCCGTGTTAATCCTTGGCGTCGGGCCGGTGGAGCGCGCTTTGGCGGCGCTGATGCTTGCCGCCAGTGCCGCTGGCTTCTGGTGGCTGCGCGGCCAGCGGCTCGTGGCCGCGGAGGAGTGGCAATCCCTGCAAGCCGAATGTGAACGCCTGCGAGAAACCCTCGAGACACAATCTGCGCGCCTCGTGGCCGCGGGTGAATCCTTGAAAGATGAAACCCTGGAGCACGTCTGGGCCGGTCAAACTTTGGAGCATCAGGTGCGTTACGCCAACACGCTCATCAACGCGATTGGCGAGCCGTTGCTGGTCATCAGCAAAGCCGGCAACATCACCCGCGTCAACCCCGCCGTCCTCAAAGCCACCGGCTACACCGAGGCCGAACTCATCAGCAGCCCGTTGCACAAAATATTCCGGGCCGCCTTCGAGGACATGCAAACCAGGATAGACCCACTGCCCCCCGCGCTGAAAGAAGGCCGCGAGCTGCTGGAGCGCACTGGTTATCTGGTGAACAAGCAAGGCGCCATCATCCCCATGCATTTCAGCCTGTTTCCCCTGCGCGACCAGGAAAAAGTGGTCGCCGGCATTTTATTGCTGCGCCAGCCGCCGCCGAAAACTGAATCACGCGCCGTTTCCGCCTCCCGCGCATGAAACACATCCTCATCATTGATGACGAAGCCTCGGTGCGCGAAGTTCTGGGCCGGGCGCTCACTCGCCATACCTATCGCGTGACCGAGGCCGGCAACGCCGACGAAGCCCGCCGGGCCGTGCTGCAGCAGCGGCCGGACTTAGTCATCACCGATTTGCAGATGGAAGACACTGACGGCCTGGAGCTGGTGCGCGAGCTCAAAACCCTTGCGCCCGGCGTGCCGGTGCTCCTGCTCACCGGTGTGATATTTGACCCGGACGTTGTCGAAAAAACCATCCGCCATCGCGTGGAGGGTTACCTGGAAAAAACGGTCTCCCTGCACCGCATTTTGGAGGAAGTGCACCGCCTGCTGAATCTGCCGCCGGCGGACCTTATTCCCCCGGAATCAACTCCGCCTCGGTAATCTTGAAGGCAAAGGCGTGCTGGCAGGGCGCCTCCTCCGGCCCCAACGCCGGCGTCTCCACCACCAGCCGCCCGTTGTCCAGGCGATGACTCAGCGCCCCGGCGCGGCCCAGCATTGTGACCTGGGTGCCGGGTGAAACCTTGATGTCCCGCACCACCAGTTGCCGCCCCGGCCAGCCGGGCGTGATGGCATAAACCGTGCGGCCCTTTTTGGTGAACCACATCTGTTTCACTGCCAGCTCGCCCTTCGGTTGCTGCCCCACCTGCTCCATCAAATTAAACTTTACCATGTATTCGCCGTACTGCTGGCCCGGCCGTTTGCCTTCGCTCCACTGGCAGGAGCGCCCGGCGTACCGTGTGCCGTAAATGGCCTCGCCATTGACCCGGAGCCAGTCGCCAATTTCCAGCAGCCGTTGCTGCATGATGACCGGAATGCGCCCGTCGGCGGTGGGGCCGATGTCGAGCAGCAAATTGCCGCCGCGGCTCACCAAATCGCAAAGAATGTAAATGAACTCCCTGGCCGTCTTGTAATCATCAATCGCTTCCGCGCGGTTGTACCCGTAACTGTACGCCATGCCCCGGCTTTCCTCCCAAGGGTGACTGGCATCCTTGAGGCCCGCGGCATACTCGGTGGTGTAGTAGCCCCCGTGCTTGTGCCGGCAATCCTTCCCCCACCGGTCATTGATGACCACCTCCTCGCGGCAGGGCGATTCGTTGAACAGCCAGGCCAGCAACTCCTCGCTTCGCCAATCCTTCGAGGGCATGTCCCATTCCCCATCAGCAAAAATGATGGCCGGCCGGTAGCGCGTCACCACATCCTTGAACTGCGGGGTCATGTGCTCGTCCACGTAGCGCTGGCGGTTGGTCAGCCACAAGGGGTTGTACCATTCGTACAGCGAATAATAAAAACCGTACTTCAGCCCCCGCTTGCGCACCGCCTCGCCCAGCTCGCCCAGCAAGTCACGTTTGGGTCCCACTTCCACGCTGTTCCACGGGCGGCCCCAGGTCTTGTTGGCATGTTCGCTGGGCCAAAGGCAGTAACCCTCGTGATGCTTGGAGGTGGGCACCACGTACTTCGCGCCGGAGCGCGCGAAGATATCGGCCCACTGCTCTGGATTGAACAGCTCGCAGCGGAACATCGGGGCGAACTGGTGATACTCGAAATCCGCCCCGTAGTTCTTCACGTGAAACTGCCACCACGGATTGTTGGGTTTCTTGTCGTAAATGCGATTCCAATACCACTCGGCATATTGCTTCGGCGCGCCCCACGCCGGCACCGAATACACGCCCCAGTGAATGAAAATGCCGAACTTTGCATCCAGAAACCATTCCGGCGTGGGCCGCTTGTCCAGCGATTCCCATCGGGGTTCGTATTGGGTCTGGGCCGGCGCCACGTGCCCCAGACCGGCCAACACCGCCGCCGCCAGCCAGCCCGTCAAGCTGTCAAGGGAGAGGGAAGATTTCATAAGCATCAGGATTTGTATGCCCCAGCCTCGGTTGGCCGCCGCGAGCGAATGCCGCCGCCGGCAGCCCCGTGAAGAAATCCGCTTCAAGTGCCCGTGCCTTTGCCGCCACCCAGTTGCCGCGAATAAGGGGAGTACAGATTGAAGTAGATGCCACACATCGGCCGGTCTGTATCCGTCTGGCTCACCATCACCGTGATCTGGCGATCCAGCGCAATCCCGTGGCGCAATCCCGCCGCCCGTGTTTCGTAAGCGCGAATGGCCTTTTCCACCAGCCGCCGCAGCGCGCCCTCAAAATCGTCCGGGGGCTTTTCGAGGCAGATGATGTAGCGATCATAAGCCTGCAAAGCTTCCTGAATTTCGCGCTCAAACAGGTCAACGGTCACACGTGTCACAGCTTGAAGATGACACGTCGCGCCCAAATGAAAAGTGCAAAGTGGCTCGCCCTCGTCTCTGCACTCCCCGCGCCCAACCGTCCAGGCCAGGTCCCGGGGTCCGGTTTTCTTCCTCACGCCGTCGTGGGGCAATTCCTCTGCTTCCTGCCATGCACTTGAGACAAGCTGGCCGCGTTCCCATCATTGCGGCGGGCGCGGCGGGCGGCTAATGTCCCTGCGTGCAGCCGTCTGGTGCATCCTCGGAGATGGTGCGCGCCCGCGTGACGTTGCGGGGCGCGGTGCAGGGCGTGGGGTTTCGTCCGTTCGTGTACCGGCTGGCCACGGAACTGGGGCTCCGGGGGTGGGTGAGCAATTCATTGCAGGGCGTCATCGCCGAAGTGGAGGGACCGGAGCCAGCCGTGCAGCAATTTATGTTGCGGCTTCAACCTGAATGTCCCCCCGCCGCGCGCATTCATGGTTGCGAGTGGGTGTATCTGGCGCCGACGGGTTGCAGCGGATTCGCCATACGCGCTTCGGAGGCCGGCGGTGAGCAGGAAGCCCTCATCCTTCCCGATTTGGCCATCTGCGCCGAATGCCGGCACGAGTTGATGGACCCGGCCAACCGCCGCCATCGCTATCCCTTCATCAATTGCACGCATTGCGGGCCGCGGTTCAGCATCATCGAGTCCATGCCCTATGACCGCCCGCGCACTACGATGCGGCATTTCACGATGTGCCCGGCCTGCCAGGCGGAGTACGACAACCCCGCCGACCGTCGCTTCCATGCCCAGCCCAACGCCTGTCCCGGCTGCGGCCCGCAACTGGCTTTCTGGGACACTTCCGGTGCCGCGCGGGCAGAAAGGGAGGAGGCGCTGCAACAGGCCGAAGCCGCCTTGCGCGCCGGCCAGATTCTCGCCCTCAAGGGCCTGGGCGGATTCCATTTGCTGGTGGATGCGCGCAATCCGGAAGCCGTGGCGCGGCTGCGGCAGCGCAAGCATCGCGAGGAGAAACCCTTTGCCCTCATGTTTCCCAACCTGGCCCAGGTGGAACAGGTGTGCGACGTGAACGCGCTGGAGGCGCGGCTGCTGCAATCCCCAGAAGCGCCCATCGTCCTGCTGCGCCGCCGCGCGCGCGGCGAGGTGGCGGACAACGTGGCCCCTGGCAATCCCTGCCTGGGCGTCATGTTGCCCTACACCCCGCTGCATCATTTGCTCCTGACGGACCTGGGTTTTCCGTTGGTGGCCACCAGCGGCAATTTGGCCGATGAACCGATTTGCACCGATGAACACGAGGCCCTGCGCCGGCTGGCGGGCATCGCCGATGGATGGCTGGTCCACAACCGGCCCATCGCCCGCCACGTGGACGATTCCATTGTGCGCGTCATGCTCGGGCGCGAGCTGGTCTTGCGCCGGGCGCGCGGTTATGCGCCGCTACCCGTGACGTTGCCAGTGGAACTGCCCCCGTTGGTGGCTTATGGGGCGCACTTGAAAACCACGGTGGCCGTGGCGGCGGGGCGGCATGTTTTCCTCAGCCAGCATCTCGGCGATTTGGAAACGGACGAAGCCCGCGCCGCCTATCAACGCGCCTTGGCGGACCTCCCCGCGCTCCTCCGGCAAACTCCGCGGCTGGCTGTGTGTGACCTGCACCCCGATTACGTGTCCACCCACACGGCCCGGCAATCCGGCCTCCCCTGGCTTGCCGTGCAGCATCATGTGGCGCACGTGGCCGCCTGCGTAGCAGAAAATGAAGTGGACGCGCCGGTGCTGGGCGTCTCGTGGGACGGCACCGGCTATGGCCCTGATAACACCATTTGGGGCGGGGAGTTCATTTACTGGCACCAGGGCCGCTGGCGGCGGGTGGGGCATTTGCGCGCCTTTCCCCTGCCGGGTGGCGAGGCGGCCGTGCGCGAGCCGCGGCGCGCGGCCCTCGGCGTGCTTTTCGCGCTGGAAGGCGATGCCGTCTTTGACCGCCCTGACCTGCCGCTGCGCGCGGCTTTTCGCGGGGACGAATGGAAATTGCTGCGCGCGATGCTGGCGCGCGGCCTGAATTGTCCCACCACCACCAGCGCCGGCCGGTTGTTTGACGCCGTGGCGGCGCTGGCCGGGTTGCGACAGGTTTCCCACTTCGAGGGACAGGCGGCCATGGAGCTGGAATGGGCGGCCGGCAGTTGGACGGGCGAAGCAGCCTACCCTTTTGACCTGCAAGAAATGGACGGCCTGCTGCGCGTGGACTGGGGGCCGCTGGTGCAGGCCATCCTGCACGATGTGCGCCAGGGATTGCCAACTGCGCAAATCGCAGGCACATTTCACCGGGCGCTGGTGGAAGTAATCGTCAGTGTGGCGCGGCGCGCGGGGGTGGAGCATGTCGCCCTCACCGGCGGTTGTTTCCAGAACCAGCGGCTGACCGAAGGGGCCGTCATGGCGTTGCGGTCCGCCGGCTTCCGGCCCCTGTGGCATCAACGGGTGCCGCCCAACGATGGCGGCATTGCCCTGGGGCAGGCGGTGCTGGGCGCCCAAACCGGAAACCAATGACGTATGTGTCTGGCAGTTCCAGGTAAAATTGTCAGCGTGGCCGAAAATGATACCGGCGCGCGCATGGGCAAGGTGGACTTTGGCGGCATTGCCAAGGAAGTCAGCCTGGACTTTGTGCCCGAGGCCGGCGTGGGCGATTACGTCATCGTGCATGTTGGCTTTGCGCTCAGCAAGGTGGACCCGGAGGAGGCCCGCCAGGTCTTCGAGTATCTCAAGCAGATGGGCGAATTGAGCGAGCTGCACGAATCGTCCCCACCCCCCGCCAGCAGTTAGCATGCGCTTCATTGACGAATATCGCGACGCCGCCGCCGTGCAGCAATTTGCGCGCGCGCTGACCGCCCTGGTGACCCGGCCCTGGACGATTATGGAAGTCTGCGGCGGCCAGACCCATGCCATCATCAAATTTGGCGTGGACGAGCTTTTGCCCAGGGAGGTCACCCTGGTACATGGCCCCGGCTGCCCCGTCTGCGTGACGCCCGTCGAAATCATTGACCAGGCCATCGCCATCGCCTCCCTGCCCCACGTCATTTTTTGCTCCTTTGGCGACATGCTCCGCGTGCCGGGCACCCAGAAAGATTTGTTCTCCGTCAAGGCTGCCGGTGGCGATGTGCGGATGGTGTACTCGCCGCTGGACGCCGTGAATCTGGCGCGCGCGCATCCCGAACGGCAGGTGGTGTTTTTTGCAGTGGGATTCGAGACCACCGCCCCCGCCAACGCCATGGCCGTGGCCCGGGCGCGCCGGCTGGGGTTGAAAAACTTTTCCGTGCTGGTCTCGCACGTGCTGGTGCCCCCCGCCATGGAGGCCATCCTATCCTCGCCCTCCAACCGGGTGCAGGGATTTCTGGCCGCCGGCCACGTGTGCGCAGTGATGGGCTACCACGAATACCCGCCACTGGCGGCCAAATACCGCGTGCCCATTGTGGTCACCGGCTTTGAGCCGCTGGACATCATGCAGGGCATCTTCATGTGCGTGAAGCAGCTTGAAGAAGGCCGCCACGAGGTGGAAAACCAATACGCCCGCTCTGTCCGCTACGAGGGCAACCGCCCCGCGCAACAGTTGATGCAGGAAGTGTTTGAAGTGGTCCCCCGCCAATGGCGCGGCATCGGTGAAATCCCCCGCAGCGGACTGGGCTTGCGGGCGGAGTACCAGGAGTTTGACGCGGCGCGCCGCTTTGGCGTGACCTACCTGGCGGCGGCGGAATCCCCCGAGTGCATCAGCGGGCTGGTGTTGCAGGGGGTCAGGAAACCCTCCGAATGTCCCGCTTTTGGCACGCGCTGCACACCGGAGCATCCGCTGGGCGCCACCATGGTTTCCAGCGAAGGCGCCTGCGCGGCCTATTACCGCTACCGCCGACCCGCACGCCCGGCCGCTCCCAGCCCCTCCCCTTGACCATGAACGCGCCCCAGGATTTCGCCCTCCAATGCCCCGTCCCCCTGCGCGATTATCCGCAGGTGCTTCTGGCGCACGGCGGCGGCGGCAGGCTCTCCCATCAGCTCATTGAGTCGCTCTTTCTGCCCGCCTTCAAAAACCCCGCCCTCGACGCGCGGCACGACGGCGCGGTGGTGGAAATCGGCGGCCTCCGGCTGGCCTTTTCCACGGATTCCTACGTGGTCCGGCCCCTGTTTTTTCCGGGGGGCGACATCGGCTCGCTCGCCGTGCACGGCACGGTGAACGATTTGGCCATGTGCGGAGCGCGGCCTCTTTACCTGAGCGTGGCCGCCATCCTGGAGGAAGGCGTGCCCATGGAAACCCTGCGGCGGGTGGTGGCCTCCATGCAACACGCCGCGGCCCGCGCCGGCGTGCAACTGGTCACCGGCGACACCAAAGTGGTGGACCGCGGCAAAGGCGACGGCATCTACTTGAACACCGCCGGCATCGGCATCCTCGAACATGGCCGGCGCATCGCTCCGGCCAGCGTGCAACCCGGTGACACCATCCTCCTCAATGGCGACCTTGGCCGCCATGGCATGGCCATCATGGCCGTGCGCGAGGGATTATCCTTTGAAAGCGCCATTGAAAGCGACTCCGCCCCGCTGGCCGCGCTGGTCATGGCGCTGCTCGAGGCCGATATTGACGTGCATTGCCTGCGCGATTTGACCCGTGGCGGCCTGGCCAGCGCCCTCATCGAAATCGCCGAGGCCGTGCGGCGGGATATGCTGATTGAAGAAGCCGCCATCCCCGTGCGCGAGGACGTGCGTGCCGCCTGCGAGATTCTGGGCTTTGACCCGCTCTACGTCGCCAACGAAGGCCGCCTGGCCGTGTTTGTGCCGGAGGCGCAGGCGGAGCGGGCGCTGGCCATCATGCGCCGGGCGCCCGGCGGCGAGGGCAGTTGCCGCATCGGCCAGGTGCTCGATTCGCGCGACGGACTGTTGAAACTCCGCAGCCGCATTGGCGCCCTCCGCATCGTGGACATGCTCTCCGGCGAGCAACTGCCACGCATTTGCTGAGGCACCCCTCCCCCTGTAGCGCAGGCGTCCTCGCCTGCGGGTTCACGGAGCCTCCCGGCTCCGTGATTGCAGAACTGCCGAAGTCAAACAGACGCCCTTGGGAGCACCAGTCCGTGCGCCAATCCTTTCTGTGCCGCAACGCAGATGTTCTCGTCCCGCAAGGCGGGATAATGCCTGCGTCTTGCAGGCGGGGGGCAAAGGATGAATGAGTTTTTTTCTGCGGCTGCCGTCTCCCTCATCTTCATCTCGGCCTGCACACCACCAAAGCGGGCGAAAATCCCACAACGCCCATTAACAGTTCCCTTCTCCCCGTGGGAGAAGGTCAGGGTGAGGGGCCTCTTCTCCCTCTTCGTTCCCTTCGTTTTCTTCTGTTAAAAATTCGTGTCCATTCGTGTTCATTCGTGGTGGGTGTTTTCCCCTTCACACGCTCTGACCCCTTTTCCCTCCACCCCATCACAGCAGAAAGCCAAGGTGAGGGTGTGTAGCGCAGGCGTCCTCGCCTGCGGGTTCACGGAGCCTCCCGGCTCCGTGATTGCAGAACTGCCAAGGTCATGCCGACTCGCTTATAAGCACAGGGCCGCACGCCAACCTTCCATTCGTCGCAGCACAGGGGGGACGCCTGCGCTACAAGGAGTGCAACGCCTGCGCTACAGAGTTTAAGTTACTCAATCACCACCCACCATTCGTTTTCCAGGTATTGCCAGTGGATGGGTTGTTGGGGGTTCCAGGCGTTGCCGACCCGCATTTCAGGGACAATTACCGCCCGCTGGCGGTCCTCCCGCAAGATGAGGTCACGGAGCCGGAAATCGCCCGGCTTGATTTTCAGGACGTCCGCAAAGACTCCCAGCAGCGCCATGCGCCCGGCAATGTTTTTCATGCCCAGCCGCATTTTGCTTTCCGGCGAGGCGAACTGGGCGGCGGCATCCCAGTTTTTTTGGTGGAAGGTGGCCACCAGAGCCTCGAAGCGGCGGCGCAGGTGTTGTTTCAACTCCTCGTCCCGGATTTCCTGGAGCATTTGCGCCAGTTTGCCGCGGCCCGGGGTGTGCGGCCCCAGCCCGCGCAAGGTGTTTTCCAGCAGGCGGCGGGCGCGCTCGGTTTCTCCCTGGTTTAACAGTTGGCGCGCTTCTTTTTCGGCGCGTTGGGCGCGCTGGGACTGAACCTGCTGAAGGAGGGCGGCCACCAGCGCCAGCAGGAGCAGCAACCCGAAGAGGGCCGCCACCACCCAGGGCCATTTGCGGCGTCTGGCCGCCACAGGCTCCCCTGGCTCGACGGATGGCGGAACCGGCGGGTTGTCCGGCTGGGATTCCTCTGCGGACACGGTTGCCGCGCTCTGGCACTCGGCAGCGGCCACAAGGACGCGATAAATCTCGATTTGGCGCTGGATGTTTTTCAGTTGCTGGGGGCCGAGGGATACGGCCTGGATTTCCATCTTGTTGTGCACCTGGTGATAGACATCCTGGCTGATGCAAATGCCGCCCGGCTCGGCCAGCGGCTCGATGCGGGAGGCCACGTTGACGCCGTCGCCCAGGATGTCGCCGCCGGACACCAGCACATCGCCCAGATGCACGCCGATGCGCACCTGGAATTGGTCTTCCGGCGGCGCCTGGGCGTTGTGTTCGGCCAGGGCGCGCTGCACGCTCAGGGCGCATTGGACGGCCGCCACGGCGCTGTAAAACTCGGCCAGGATACCGTCGCCCAGGCGCTTGATGAGCCGTCCCTCGTGTTGCTGCAACTGGCGCGTAAATACATCGTCAAAGCACGCCAGGATGCGCATGGCGCGCTGCTCGTTTTCGCCCATGATGCGGGAGTAACCGCAAACATCGGCAAACATGATGGCGGCCAGCCGGCGTTGGGGAGTGGATGGGTTCATGGTTTGGCAGGGGCGGCACCGCCTGGTTTCACCTCGACCCAGCGGCGGCTGAGGGTGGGCCGTGCGCGCCGGTCTCCGTCTTCGCGCGCAGCGGCTTTCAAGGTATGCGGGCCCAGGACTGGGGGTATGACCAGGGGCACGAGGTAAATGCCGCGGCCCAACGCCTCCAGCGCGAAGGGTTGCTCGGCGGCGGCCATTTCTTTGCCCTGCCGGGTCTCCAGCGAAAGGTGCAGGGTGCCTTTCACGGGCCGGTGTTCGTCATTGATGAGGTAGAGGGTGAACTCCCGCCGCTCTCCTGCGGTTAATTCGGGTTGAAAGAAATTGAGATACACCCCCAGGGGCTTGAAGGCCTCGCCCACGTAATCGGCAAAGGCCGGGTCCAGTTTCAAGCGGCGCACATCGGCGAAATGGTCGGAGGTGTACACGCCGGGGTAGCTGCAGGTGAGGTACACAAAATGAATGATGCCGGCGTAATGGCGGTGAGCGCGCCAGTATTCGGTCTTGCCGGCGAGCAGGTAGGCCCATAAATCCAGCCGCTGCCGGCCGGTGACGTTGGTGCCCAACAATTGGGCGTACACATTTTCGGTGAGCAGGGTAGGGGTGCCGTCGCGATTCAACCAGAGCCAGCCATACTCGTTGATAAGCGGGGGGTTGGTGTCGGAGGGGAGAGCGCCTTTGCGCGGCGTGCCGTCGCGTGTTTCCAAATCGCTCATTTTGAAAGTAAGCTTCCCGCGGAAGCCGCTGAACATCAAATACGGATGGTCTTCCACCGGGTCATTGGGGTCCACCGGCGGGTTGTAACTGTTTTCCCAGGGGCGGTGGGACAAATCGAGCGGGCGCACCGCCGGAATCACCCGTGTGTGGAAGAGGTCATCCTTGGTTTCGTTGTTGGCGTCCCACACCACCACACTGGGATGATTCCAGTGGTCGCGCATCCAGTCGCGATACTGGCGGATCATTTCCTCGGGATCGTGTTTTCGCGAATAGCCTTGGTACCACCCGGGGCCGCCGGTCCACACAAAAAATTCGTTTTGAATAAGCAGGCCCTCTTCATCGCAGATGTCAAACCAGCGCTCCGGCACGGGGCCGATGCAAAACCGGAAATAATTCCAGTGCATCTGCTTGGGTAATTCACTCAGCAGGCGGCGCACCCAGGTTTCGCGCCAGGGCAAATCGCCGCACAGGGGGTCTTCAAAGAAGCGGTGCAGCGTGATGTTGGAGCCGCGGAGGAAATAAACTTTGCCGTTCAACCAGGCCCGGCGTGTGGCGGCGTCAAAGCGAAACTCGCGCATGCCAAAGCGGGTGCGCACATGGTCGCCGCCGGTGCGCGTTTCCAGCACGTACAAGAAGGGGTCTTCCGGCGACCAGAGCCGGGCGTTGGGCAGGGGAATGGTTTGGAGAAACTCGCGCGTTTCACCGCCCAGCAACGTCACGGTCATGGCCGGCGCGGTGGTGACGGGGCGGTTGCCCTTCCAGGTGGTCACCGTGTGCTGCAGTGGAGAAGTCACCGGCGTGCGGGTGGGGTTGCGCAGGCGGGTCTGTACCACCACCGCCTGCTCCGCCAGCCGCGGCGCCACCTGTACATGCTCAATGGCCGGCAAGTCGGAGAAAATCAGCGAAACCTCATCATAAATGCCGGGCGTCCATTTCTTTTTCTCGAAGTCCGAGCCGGTGGGATAGGTGTCCGGCAGCACGGCGGGATGCGCGCCGATGCGGATGATGAGTGTGTTTTCCGCGCCCCAGCGGATGGCCGGCAACAGGTCATGGTAACTGGCGGTGAAACAGCCGGGGTATTCGCCGACTTTCTGCCCGTTCAACCAAACGGCCGTTCCAAATTGGGCCTTGTTGATTTTCAACTGGGCCACGGTGCGCGGCGTGGACGGCGCGCGAAACGTGCGCCGGTACCAGAAGTAGTTGCGGTCCTGCTCCACCTTGCCCGCCCAATAATTGGTGAGCCAGTCAGCGGGCGCCGTGCCGGCCCGGATGCGGTTGGCCAGATTCTCGCGGCTGATGAACTGGTCCACCTGCGGAAAGGGCGGCCGCGCCAGATTCACCAGGCCGGGAACGGGCACGCGGTGCGGGAAGAGGGCGGGCATTTCATCGGCGCCGCGGCTTTCGGCGATTTGCCAGAGACCATGCAGCGAGATGATTTGGCGCTCGGCCGCCTGCCCTTGCAGGCTGAACGCCAGCCAAGCGATGGCCAGGCAAGCGAAACCACGCCAGGTTTGAGCGGTGGACCGGTGAGTCATAAATGAACCATTGGGTGTCATGGGTTGTGTGCAGCGGACAGCACCATACCCTCATCCGCCCCCGGGAGCAAGCCGCTTGCGCTTGGAGCTTTCGGGGCTAACTTTCGGTCAAGATGAAAACCATGTTGACACGTCGCGAAGCCCTGCAACGCACCTTGCAAGTCAGTGTCCTGGCGGCTGCCGCCACCCAGGCTCCGTCTTTGTGGGCGCAAGCCGCGCCCGCCGGCCCTTACACGCTGCCGCCGCTGCCGTATCCGGCGGATGCCCTGGAGCCGCATATTGATGCGCAAACCATGCAGATTCATCACGGGCGGCATCATCAGGCCTATGTCAACAACGCCAACAAGGCGCTGGCAGATTACCCGCAACTTGCCGCCAAGCCGGTGGACGAGTTGATTCGTGATTTGAACGCCGTGCCGGAGGCCATTCGCCGCACCATCCAAAACAACGCCGGCGGCCACAGCAATCACAGCCTTTTCTGGTTGTCGCTGAAGAAAGACGGCGGCCTGCCCAAGGGCGAGCTGGCCCGGGCCTTGGACGCCCGGTTTGGCAGTTACGACAAGTTCAAGGAAGCCCTGGCCACGGCGGCCACCACCCTGTTTGGCAGCGGCTGGGCCTGGCTTTCGCTGGACGGCAAGGAGCTGCGAATTGAACAGACCCCCAATCAGGACAGCCCGCTCATGCAGGGCCGTATCCCGCTCCTGGGCATTGATGTGTGGGAGCACGCCTATTACTTGAAATACCAGAATCGGCGCGCCGACTACGTCAACGCCTTTTTCAACATCATCAACTGGGACTTTGTAACGGAGCGTTACCTCAAGGCCCTGCGCGGATAAGAGGCGGCCGCGTTACCTCCCCACGACATAGCCCATCGCGCCAACCATGCGGCCATTGGGCAGGCGATAGGGAGTTTCGCCGAAATTGACCGTCACCGTGGTGCCGTCGGCAAACCGTGTTTGTTGCACGGCGCGGTCTGAGGTAAGGAAACGGTGGTCCACCATTTCCAGGTAACCGACTTTGCGCACGGTGGGGCAAATCGTCCGGTAGCTTTGCACGAAGCGGGCCTTGTGGTCCTCCCACAATTTCCGATTGAACATGAACATCGGGGGTGTGCCGTAAAGCAGGTTGAACAAATCCCGCTTGTCCCACAGGGCCGGCAATTTGTTGTTGTAGTCGCCCCAGTACCACTGCGCCACCACGCAGTCATGATAGACCAGCTCCCAGAGCGGGAGCCGGTACTGATGACCCACTTGAAACTTGGCAACGCGCTCCGGCACGTTGGTCCAAATCTGGCTCATGCGGCGGCCGGCATCCGGCACGCGATATGGCCCCAGGCTGAGCATCCCCTCGAAATAATGGAGGAAGGGGACGGAGGCGTCGTGCCCGGTTTCGCAGCCCGTGACCAATTTGCACTCCTGGGAGACGTAGCGGAGCAGCTCCATTTTGAACTGGCGGCTTTCGGTGCGGGTCATGGGATGGGCCGGGCTGTAACACTCATGCCACGGCGCGGCGGTGGTGGTGTCAATAAAGCGGCAGCGATAGGGATGGGTGGTCAGCTCCGCGGGAATCCGCTCGCGGGCATAGGCCAGCGCCTGGCGGTCGCAAATCACCCCGCAATGAATCATGGAGCCGTCCTTCGCCTCCACGCCCCAGCCGCGGATGAACTCGCCGTTGGCGCCCACGATGATGTCCTTCGGCCACGCCGCGGTGACCCAGTCCGAATGCACGCCGCGCAGGCGGGGAAAGTGCTCGGGATTCATCACGTCCTGGTAAATGTCGTAGCGGCTGGTCAGCACGCCGGGCAGCGCGTTGAGCGCGCGCAGATTTTCGGGCGTCTGGCGGTTGCTCCACAGAATGCGCTCGATGCCCGCCGCCTGCATTTCCTTGACGAGGGCCACCGCGTCCCGCTCCCAGCACCACACATTGACCGCGCCAATCAACAAGTCCACATGGGGATTTTCCCGCCGTTTTTCCGCCAGGGTTTTGAACCGGCCGATTTTCTGCGCATAAGCGAGGTAGCGTTTGGCGATGGCCACATGGCCGCCCGCATCAAAAAACACATACCGCAATTTGCGCGTGTAGCCGAACTGGCGTTTCTGTGGGTCCCATTCAGGCGCGATGAGGAGCTTTTGTTGCACGCGGTGAAGTTTGATGGCGGCATCATCCGGCGTTTCAATGATGGCCATGTGGCCGCGCGCGCCATCGGTGACCCCCCAGAACGCCATGCAAATGCCGTGCCCGCCATAGGCAATCAGCCGGAACAGCTCGATGGACGCATCCTCCACCGGGTAGGAAATGCCTTCGTTCATGGGCACCACCAGGTATTGGCCGGCCTCGGAAGTGAAGGGATGGGGATACCGCAAGGCCTGCGGCAACGAGCCGGTGGCGGCCAATTCAACGCTCAGCTCGGGCAAATCCCCCTCCAGCCGCAGCGTGGCCGTGAGGTCCAGCCCCAGGGCGGCGTGCAGCAGGGCAACCTCGAGAACCTGGCCGCGGCGCACGGCGTTTTTCACCAGGAGCCCTGGCGCGAGCGGCGTTTGCTGCCAGGTCTGTCCCGTGCGCCGGTCTTGCACGTGAAACGTGGCGTCGGCTGTGTGGAATTGCACGGTCAGCCGCCGATTTTGGATTTGCAGGCTGGCTGGCAAATCTGGCGGCCGCAGCGCCATGAGATTGGTGCGATACTCGATGGCCACATCATCCACCCAGAGCTGGGCGGGGCCATGTCCAATGAGCCGCGGTTGAATCTGGGTGACCCCCGCCGGCACGACGATGCGCGCGCGGATTTCTTTCCATGCAGCCCCATGTGGGACGGAGGTCTCGGCAAAGGACCAGTCCACCACGCGGCCCTCGGCGTCCCAGGTGGAAAGACACAGGACGGCGTTACCGTCCTCCGGCAGCTTGAGCCAGGCGGTGTACTCGTATAAATCACCGGCCTGAACCTTCAGGCGCACCAGCGGCTCCAGACACCAATCCTGTTGGCCGGTGTGTTGCAGGCGCAGGGCGGCCTTGCCGGAATGCGGGGCAGCGGTGTCCGGACTGGCCTGGAGCGCACCGGTTTCCCGGCTCCAGGTGCGCCAGCCGCCGAGGCCTGCTTCAAAACCGCCATTGGTGATGATAATGGCGCCGTGCGCGTTTAACAGCAAACCGCCCAGAGCGGCGATGACCCAGAAGGTTTTCATAAGCTTTACGGGGGGAATAAATCACAAAGGGGGAGCCGGAGGCAAAGCAATTGCAGGGAGACGCGGTCCATCTCCCCCGGGTCATTTTTGCTCCTGCTTTCTCGCTGGCCAGTTTTGCGGGGGATGCGCTAGGTTGAGGGGGTGATGTGGAAACAAATCACGTTGGTGGGCGTGGGCTTGTTGAATGGCTCGATTGGTCTGGCGGCGCGCCGTCACGGCCTGGCCGGCCGCATTATGGGATTGGTGCGCCGTGAGGCCAGCGTGGCCGAATGCCGCCGCCTGGGCGTGGTGGACGAGGCGACGCTGGACGACGCCACGGCCCTCCGCGGGGCGGATTTCATCATTCTGGGCACGCCTGTGCGCCAGATGCGGGAGCTGGCCCACCGCCTGGCGCCGCATGTGCGACGCGGGGCCGTCATCACAGACGTGGGCAGTGTGAAAGGCCGGCTGGTGAGCGATTTGGAGGAGGTCTTTCGCGCCCGCCGCGCCCATTTTATTGGCAGTCACCCCATGGCCGGGGGCGAGCAAATGGGGCCGGCCGCGGCGCGGGCCGATTTATTTCAGTCGGCCAAATGCGTCTTGACCCCCACGGCGCGCTCCTCGCGGACGGCGCTGGGGCGGGTGCGCCAGTTTTGGGAGGCGCTGGGGTGCCAGGTGCTGCTGCTGCCGCCCGACACGCATGACCAACTGGTATCCCGCGCCAGCCATCTGCCGCACGTTACCGCAGCGGCGCTGGCCCGGCTGGTATTGGCGCCCGGCGCGCCGGCGCAACAGGCCGCCCTGTGCGCCACAGGCTTTCGCGATACCACCCGCGTGGCCAGCGGCTCCCCGGAAATGTGGCGCGATATTGCCCTGGAAAATCACGCAGCTCTGGGGGCCGCCCTGGAGGAGTTCATGCGCGAGTTGCGTATTTTCCAGCGATTGCTGCGCCGGCAGGATGCCGAGGGTTTGCAGGAGTATTTTGCGGAAGCCAAACGGCGGCGCGACCAATGGCTGGCAGCCGTGCCGGTCTCGCCTTCGCCGGAGTAACAGGAGGTGGCCTCACCATGTCATTGCCCGACCTGCTGGAAATCACCCCGTTGCGCGCCCTGCCGCGCGCGGAAATCACAGTGCCCGGCTCCAAAAGCCTGACCAACCGCGCGCTGGTGCTCGCCGCGCTGGGCGTCGGCCAGACCACCCTGCAGGGCGCCTTATGGAGCGAGGATACCCAAGTGATGGTGGAGGCGTTGCGGCGGCTGGGCTGGACGGTGAATGTAGAGGCCGATGCCAGCGAGCCGGCCAATCGCCGCATCCACGTGCAGGGCCTGGGCGGACAAGTGCCGCCGGGAGGCTCGCATCAACACCCTCTCGAATTATTCACGGGCAATGCCGGCACGGCGGCGCGGTTTTTGACCGCGCTGGTGTGCCTGGGCAGCGGGTGGTACCGCCTGCACGGCGTGCCACGCATGCATGAGCGTCCCCAGGCCGAATTATTTACCGCCCTGCGCAGTTTGGGCTACCGCCTCGAGTCCCCCAATGACCGCCTGCCGGTCTTGATTCAAGGGGGCGGGCCGCGGCCCGGCCAGTGCCGGGTCAGCATCCAGGAAAGCTCCCAATTTGCCTCGGCCCTGTTGTTGTGCGCCAGCGCGGGCGGCTGGCAGGTGAGCGTGGAAGGCGCCAATGCCGATGAAGCGCCCTACGTGGAAATGACCCGCGCTTTGTGCGGGATATTTCCCCGCGCGGGCGGCAACTTTGTCATTGAACCGGATGCTTCCAGCGGCAGTTATTTCTATGCGGTCAACGCGCTCTGGGAGGCGCACGGGCCGGACTGGCCAGTGCGGGTGCGGCATTGGCCCGCCTCCGGCTGGCAGGTGGATGCCCGCTTTCCCGAGTTGCTGCCGTTGCGCCGGCCGCTTTCGCGGGCCACGGACCTGGGGGACAGCATCATGACGGCCATCGTGCTGGCGCCCTTTGCCCGGCATCCGCTGGCCTTCGTGGACCTCGGCCGCCTGCGGGTGCAGGAATGCGAGCGCGTGCAGGCCCTGCGCACCGAATTAACCAAGTGCGGCGCCGTGGTGCGGGAGAAAGGAGATTCGCTGGAGTTCGTGCCCGGGCCTTTGCATGGCGCGGAAATTGAAACGTATCAGGACCACCGCATGGCCATGTGCTTCGCCGTGCTGGGATTGAAAGTCCCGGGCATCCGCCTGCGCCAGCCGGCCTGCGTGAAAAAATCCTTTCCCAACTTTTTTCAAAAGCTGGCCCTGCCGCCGCCGGCGGGATTGGGCGCAGTGCTGCGGGATGCCCGGAGCGGGCGGGTCTTGCCACCGGAAGAATTGACGGCAGAATAGCCCGGCGCAACGGCCGCAACGAAAGCGGCCAAGGAACAAGCAACTTTGAAAACACCGATTGTCATTGCCATTGACGGCACCAGCGCCAGCGGCAAGAGCACTAATGCCCGCCTGGTGGCGCGGAAACTGGGCTTTGTTTATGTGGACACCGGGGCCATGTATCGCACACTGGCCTGGTATTGTTTGCAGCACGGCGTGGATGTGCAGGACCCCAAGGCCGTGGCCGAGGCCTGCCGCCGCTGGAAAACCACCCTCGAATGCGTGGAGCAGGACGGCTTGCGCGCCGTGCGCCTGCTGGTCAACGGGTATTACCCCGAGCGGGAAATCCGCACTGCCGAAACCAGCGCCGCCGTGCCCCATGTGGCTGCCGTGCCCAAAGTGCGGGAATGGATGAAAAAAACGCAGCGGTCATGCGCCCGTTTCGGGCCATTGGTCATGGAAGGGCGGGATATTGGCTCCAACGTTTTTCCGGACACCGACTACAAATTCTACCTCGACGCCTCGCTGGCCGAGCGCACCCGCCGCCGCAACGCCGACGGCGTGCAGGAAAATCTGGCCGCCCGCGACCAGCGGGACAGCCAGCGGTCCGCGGCCCCTTTGATGGTGCCGCTGGGCGCGGTGGTGATTGACAACTCCGGCGAAACTCCGGAGCAAACCTCCGCCCGCATCATCGCCGAATTCGAGCGCCGCCGCGGCGCCAGGGAGTAAGCGCCATGCCGGAGCCGCCTGCCCCCATGAAGCCGTGGTACTGGCTGGGCTGGAGCCTGACCCGCCTGGTCAGCCACGGTTATTTTGGCCTGACCGCCTATCACCCGGAGCGTGTGCCCGCCCGCGGACCATGCATTGTGGCGGCCAATCATGCCAGTTACTTTGACCCGTTTTGCCTCGGCGCCGAGGTGCGCCGCGAATTGTATTTTCTGGCGCGCTCGTCCGCCTTCCGCTTTCCGCTCTCCTTCCTTTTGCCTCGCGTCAATGCCGTGCCGGTGGACCGCGACGGCGGCGGCATGAAAGGATTGCTCCAAATCATGGACATTCTCGCCCAGGGCCATGCCATCACCCTCTTTCCCGAAGGCACGCGCAGCCCGGATGGGCAGTTACAGCGCGCCCGGCCCGGCATTGGCTTGATTGTCATCAAGTCTGGCGCGCCGGTGGTGCCGGTGCGCATCTTTGGCTCCTACGAGGCATGGAATCGGCACATGAAACTGCCCCGCCCGCGGCGGTTGCAAGTCAAGTATGGCCAGCCCTTGAATTTTGAAGCCTTGCGGGCCGAAGCGCCGACAGCCTCGAAAGACCGCCTGAAGGCAATCTACCAGGAAGTGGCCGATCAAATTATGGCCGCCATCGCCGCCCTCCAACCGCAGCGCGACGAGCCATGAGCTAGGCGAATTTATCCCCCGGCAAAGCTTGTATCTTCACGAGGGGGTAAGATAGATTGAATGCGCTCAAGCACACTGACGGGCGGATGCGCCAAGGGGCCCACCGCCCGCGAGCTGGGTTGAGGCGTTGAGGGTATGAACTGGACGGATGCAGAACTGGAAGCACTGCTCCGGGACTTGGAATCTCAGCGGGTGGAGCGCAAGGCGTCCTTGTCGGATGGGGACAAGGTGCGCGAGGCCATTTGTGCGTTCGCCAATGATCTGGAGGATACCAGGCAGCCGGGGGTTTTATTCATTGGGGCCAGGGACGATGGCTCACCCGCAGGCCTGCCCATCACGGATGAATTACTGCGCACCCTGGCAGACATGAAAACCGATGGCAACCTCCTGCCTCCTCCCAGCCTGAGCGTGGAAAAACGGGTGCTGCGGGGCGCAGAGATGGCTGTAGTCAGCGTGCTGCCGTCAGACTCGCCGCCCGTCCGTTTCAAGGGACGCATCTGGGTGCGTACCGGGCCGCGGCGCGCCATTGCCACCGCGCAAGATGAACGCATTCTGAACGAAAAACGCCGTTATCGGGATTTGCCCTTTGACCTGCATCCCCTGCGGCAGGCGGCGTTGGAGGACTTGGACAGCAGCTTTTTTTTGCGGGATTATTTGCCCCGCGCTTTTGCCCCCGATGTGCTCGAAACCAACGAGCGCTCGCTGGTGGAACGGCTGGCGGCCTGCCGGATGATTTTCACCCCCTCCGAGCCGTATCCCACCGTGAATGGCATGTTGACGCTGGGCAAGCGAGCGCGTGATTATCTGCCCTGTGCTTATGTGCAATTCCTGCGGATTGACGGGGTAACCTTGTCCGAGCCCATCAAAGACGCCGAAACCATAGACGGCCCCCTGCATCAGATGTTGGACCGGCTGGATGAAAAGATGAAGGCCAACATCCAGACGCAGATTGACATCCAATCCGGCTCGGTGGAAAGACGCAAACCTGATTATCCGCTGGCGGCGCTGCAACAATTGACCCGCAATGCCATCATGCATCGCAGTTACGAAGCCACCCATGCGCCGGTGCGGGTGACCTGGTTCAACGACCGCATTGAAATCCAAAATCCGGGCGGGCCTTATGGCCAGGTTACCTGCCAGAATTTTGGCCAGCCGGGCATCACCGATTACCGGAATCCGCATCTGGCCGAGTCCTTGAAGGTCCTGGGTTACGTGCAGCGTTTTGGAGTGGGCATTGCGCTCGCGCAGGACAGCTTGAGAAAAAATGGCAATCCTCCGGCCCGCTTTACTCCCACGCCAGCGCACGTGCATGTCGAAATAAGAAAAAGTGCATGAAGGCGCCGGTATTAACCTTTTTTAACAACAAGGGGGGAGTGGGCAAAACCTCCCTGGCCTACCACCTTTCCTGGATGTTCGCCGAATTGGGGCTGCGGGTGCTGGCGGTGGATTTGGATCCCCAAGCCAATCTGACGGCGGCTTTCCTCCCTGACGAAGAGGTGGAACAGCTTTGGGACGGACCGGTTTCCACCCCTGCCACCATCTTTGGCTGTGTGCAGCCTTTAACCGAAGTGGGCGACCTCCGTTCCCCCGCCCTGCAGCATATTGCCCCCAAGCTGGCGCTGCTGCCGGGCGATTTGAATCTATCCGGCTTTGAGGAAAACCTCTCGGCCGAATGGCCCCATGCTTTGGGCAGTCAGAATTTTTATCGTCCGTTTCGAGTGCTGAGCGCCTTCTGGCAGGTCATGCAACTGGGGGTGTCACAGATGAAAGCCGATTTGGTGGTGGTGGATATCGGCCCCAACCTTGGCGCGATTAATCGCTCAGCTTTGATTGCCACGGATTATGTGGTCATCCCGCTGGCGCCGGATTTGTACTCACTCCAGGGACTGCGCAACCTTGGTCCCACCTTGCGGCGCTGGCGCAAGGAATGGCAGGACCGCCTGGAAAGATGGAAGGCGCCGCAGTTTGAATTGCCGCATGGTCGGATGCAACCTGCGGGTTATGTCGCCCAACAACAAAGTGTCAGGTTGGACCGTCCGGTGCGCGCCTATGAGCGCTGGCTGGAACGCATGCCGGGAGAATATCGCCAAAGTGTGCTGGCCGAGGCCTCCGCTGCCGCCCCCCCGCTGCGGGATGATGTTTATTGCCTTGCCACCTTGAAGCATTTTCACAGCCTTATGCCCATGGCCCATGAGGCCCGCAAGCCTATCTTCCACTTAACAGTTGCTGATGGTGCCATTGGCGCCCATGCCTTGGCAGTGCAGGAGGCGCGCCGCGATTATGAGACTCTGGCGCGCCGAATTCTGGACACGGTGGGCGTCTCCCCCGCTCCCCCCGCGGAGCCGGGGCAGCCCCCGTCCGGCGGCTGATTTTCCTTGGCTCATGGCGGCGGGTCCTGGGCGAAGCGTTCGAGGAATTTTTGCGGGGTCAGGCCGCTTTCGTTCAGCAAGCGCACCTGCGTCCACGGCGCGGCGGGGTCGCCTTTGGCTTTTTCCACCCACTGCTCGGCATACGCCTTGCGCGAGGCCGGCAGCGGCCAGTCGGCGCCCATGTCGGCGCATTCTTTGCGCAGTTTCTCCCAGCGGCTCAGCCAGACATAGCCCAGCGGCAGCCGCCCCACTTCCACGCGCCGCTCCAGCTCGCGGTTGCCGCGCACGCGCACCAGGGCTTCGTCCCATAACTTCTGCGCCTGCGATAAATAGCGGAAATGGTGGAAGGGAGTGTCGGTGCGCGAGAAGCAGGTGAGGTTGTACCCCTGCGAAGCCTGGTGCATCAGGTTGAGATACATCTCAATGGGAATGGCGGCGTCCCCGTAATACCCATGCAGAAATTCGCGGATGAGCGCCCGGTCATCCTGAAACGGATTCCACAGCAACTGCGCCAGCACCCAGGCGCGCAACTCGGCCATTTCGGAGCCGTGGCTTTGGTAGGCCCCCTGCTCAAACAGGCCCTTGACGTTGTGCCGCGCAAAGAACCGCACGTTGGGACCCAGCACAAACCAGTTGGGATGCGGCTGCACATAATGCGCAAAATCCGTGGTATAATCCCAAATGTAAAGCCGGTTGCAGATTTTGGCCCAGCCCTGGATGTCCGCCGCAAAGGAGGCGTTGGAGGGATGGTCCAGCGGCTCGCGGAAATTGCATTCGATGGAGCACAGCCGGATGATCACATTGGGGCGCGGTTTCAACGTGCGCGGCGGTTTGCGGGTGTATTGATAGGCCAGCGTGTCGAAAGCCACCTGCGGAAATTCCGGCTCCAGCTTTTCAGCGATGTAGTTGATAAACGCCAGCAGCGTGCCGGCGGGGCTGCCTTCGGCTTCGTCCAGCGCCTTGCACTCCGGGCATTCACAGTAGCCGTACCAGTCATTTTGCGAGATGGACACAATGCGGGCCTGGGGCGATTCTTTGAGCCACTGACGCACGCGGGCCACCACCTCCTCGCGCAACTGGGGGTTGGTGAGGCATAACTGGCCATGCACATTGGTGCGCTGGCCTTTGACCATGCTGAACCACTCCGGATGCTGCGCAAAATACTTTTCGGGCGGGATGAGCGGATAGAACGTGTGCACAAAACCCTTGTACCGAATGCTGCCGCCCAGTTCGTCAGGAATCCCCGCGCTCTGGCTGTTGGAGAAATTGCGCACCGCCCATTCCTTGTTGAAAGCCACGTACCAGTACGGGTCGCGCGACTCAAACACCGGCGCATAACGCTGATTCAGCGCCCCCAGCTTCAGCTCCTTGCGCGGCGGATAATCCGCGGCCCAGGGCGTCCACCAGCGCACGCCGCAATGCTGTTGCAAAAACTGGCTCACCGCGTACAACGTCCCGCGCGGACGCCCGCCCGCCAGCAGCAGCCGCCCGCCTTTGGTTTTGATGACCATCTCTTCCGCGCCAAAAGATTCGAGCGGCACTTCCGGGAAATACCTGCGCGCCAACGGCCCCGCTCCAATGATGATGGCGTTGGCGGGCGCCGTGTTGGAGGCTTCAACGAGCGAGAAAGCGGCGCCGGTGATGCGCTGCAAGGCGTCTTGCAATTCGCGCGCCGCGTGGCGCTCCGGCGCCGTGGCGCCGGCTTGCTGAATAATTGGGACGTGGGCCTTGCCGCGAGAAGCAAGAGTCAGCGCGGCGGAGGCCGGCATGGCGGAAAGACACGCCAAGATGCCGCAACATAGCGGGAGGATTTTCATGGGGTTATTGGAGCATAACGGTGAGGGAGGAGCAAGAGGGGGGAGAGGGAGCTTGCCACCACCGTTCAAAAATCCGGTGCGCCCTTTAAGCTGATGCTCTTCCTGTGAATGGCCGTTTCCAGGTCCTTCTCCGAATAAGCGCCCCTCCGCCCGAGGAAATCGAGAAAGCAAGGGTCGCGGAAAACCAGGTCGGGCGTCAGCTTTTCTTCGGCCCGCTTCTCTTTCAAGATTTCCCTTCGGATTCGGTCGCCAACTTTCCAATAAAGGAGCACCAGCGCGGCGTTCACCCCCCGAGCCACGGTCTGGCGCGCCGCTAAAATCAAATCCCGCACTTCCACGAAAACCCGTGATTCGGCACCCCCGCTGGCAAGAGAGGTTGTCATCTCATGCCTAGCTGTCCACTTGCCGCATTACGCTTTCCCACCCTTCAGCCCGCCCGGTTTGTCGGCCGCAACTGCGGCGCGTTTTTTTCCTTTTCTTTGCTTCACCCAGCCTGGTTAGAAGACAATATGACGAAAAGCCGGAATAAGCAGCCGTTCAGGGAAAACCATGGGCCTACGCTGCTGTTTCCCAAGGTGCGCTTCCCCAGCACCGTTAGGGGGAAAGATGAATAGTCAACCGCCCCCAAAAAAGCGCGGTTGGAGGCGGTCGAGCTGGTCTTCCACGCCGCTGGCCACGGCGATGGACAGGAAATTCAGCGAACAAATCGCGTTGAGGTTGGCATCTTTATCGCTGGCGGCATCCAGACGGCCTTTGAAGCAGGTGTTGAGTTCCTGCAGGTCGCGGTAATAACGGTCCAGGCTGGCCAGCGTCCAATCCGGCTGGCCGCCGGCCTGCTGGACGAAATACTGTTTGATGAGATAAGCGCCGACGACGCGAAAGAGCGTTTCCTCAATGCTCGCAAACGGCAGGTGGTAATGGGCCAGGCCCTTGAGCTGGGAGGAGATGGGGCAGGCGCTGGTGGCCATAATCAGGCCCAACAGGGCGCGCAGGCCGGTTTGCACATCGCAATGCTTGGTGTAGGTGCGGTCGGGTGTGCGCACTTCCACCCGCGCTTTTTCAAAGGACTTGATGCTGCTGAAACGGTGGGCGATTTGCTCCAAATCCACCGCGGTGGGACAGTAGGGAAAACGGTCGCTTTTGAGCGGGCAGTTGGTGCATTGCTGGAACTCCAGGCGCGTCCACGGGGCATAAGCGCGGTTCGGATGGGCCGGTGGCATGCCGCGCTCGAGGTGCACGTCAAATTGATGCACTTCGCCGCTCTGCAGGGTGAAGGTGTAGGTGATGGTCATGGCTTCGCCGGCTCGAACACCCCCGCAAAACGGGGCTTGAGCCGGGCCAGCGCCTCATCCAGCGAGCAGGTGACTGCGGCGCTGAGGAAGTTGAGCGCAATGATGGCGGCCAGGTTCGAGTCCTGATGATTGGCGGCGCGCAGGCGCGCCTCGAAATCGGTGTTGACCAGCCGGAGGTCCTCGTAGAGCTGGCGGAGGGACTTCAGTTCGAGGTCCGGTTTCCCGCCGGCTTTTTGGACGAAATACTGCTGCAACAAGTGGGCGGCCACGGCGCGAAAGAGCGTTTCCTCGGCGTTGGCAAAAGGCAGGTGATAATAGCTGAGCGCTTTGAGCCGGCTGGTGATGGGGCAGCCGCTGGAGGCCATGACCAGCCCCAGCAGCGCCCGCAGTCCCGTCTGAACGTCACAGTACTTGATGTAAGTGCGTTCCGGCGTGCGCACCTCCACGGTCACAGAGTCCAGCGCATGCACGGCCTGGAAACGCTCGGTGATTTCCTGCAAATCCAGCGCCACCGGACAATGCGGATGGGTTTCGCGGCGCAACGGGCAGTTGCGGCATTGGTGATATTCCAGCGCCGTCCATGCCGGGGGCGGCTTGGCGGGGTCGGCCTGGGCGCAGGGACGGTCCACGTTCACCGTGAAGCGATGGGTCGCGCCATCGCTCATGGTGAATGTGTATTCGACGTTCATTTGACCCTCCTAATAAACCCCACCTTGGCCGCAATGACAAGCCGGGTGTGCGCATCCGCAGCGCGCGGCCCGCGGGCGAAGCCCGCCACGCGCCGCCCCCCACGCCAGCGCCTGATGCCGCCCAATGCGCCGGCTGTGCGCGATGGCCTGCGAAATGAATTGCTTGGCCTGCCCCACCGCTTCCAGCAACGGCAAACCCCGCGCCAACCCCGCCGTGATGGCAGCGGAATACGTGCAGCCGGTGCCGTGGGTGGACACGCCGGGCACACGGGGCGCCTCCAGCAACCACTCCTCCCGCCCGTCAAACAACACGTCCACCGCCACTTTCAATCCGCGCAGGTGGCCGCCTTTGACCAGCACCGCGCAGCCGTGGCGCTCCTGCAACCGGCGCGCCACTGCCCGGAGGTCCTCCACCGATTCCACCGGCACGCCCGCCAGCGCCGCCGCCTCCGGGGCGTTGGGGGTGATGACCTGCGCCAGCGGCAACAAATGCTCCTGCAAGGCGCGGACCGCCTCCGGCCGCAGCAGCGCCGCGCCGGAAGTGGCAATCATGACCGGGTCCACCACCAGCGGCGGGCGATTTTTTTGCGCCGCCAGAAACTCCACCGCCGCTTCGATTAACGGGCGGGAATAAAGCATGCCGGTTTTGATGGCGGCCGGCCGCAGCTCCGCAAACACCGCGGCGAGCTGTTGCTGCAAAAAGGCGGCAGGCACGGGATGCACGCCTTTGACTTCCCGCGGATTTTGAGCCGTCAAGCAGGTGATGGCCGTGGTGCCATGCACCCCCAGGGCGGCAAAAGTGTGCAAATCCGCCTGAATGCCCGCCCCACCCCCGCTGTCCGAGCCGGCAATGGTCAGCGCCACCGGCACACGTTGTCGTGCAGTCATGCGCGCAAGATAAGCGGCCCCTGCCCGCCCGGCAAGCACGGGCGAGGAAAGGGCATGGATTTATTGCCCAGTTTGTTTTATCTTCCTGCGTAATGACACCAACGTTTGCAACGGGCCTTTGGCTGTCGGCGATGTTGTGGCTGTTTTGGGCCTTCCCTTCGCCGGCCCAGCGTGCCGCGAATTTTCTCCAACGCCCTCCCGAGTGGTGGAAAAGTGAAGAGGCCGACCGGGTGACCGCGAACATCCTTTCGTATCAATCCCCGCTGGGGGGCTGGCCCAAAAACACCGCCACGGCTGCCAAGAAATACACCGGCAAGCCGGAAAGCCTGAAGCCCACCTTCGACAACGGCGCCACCACGGATGAACTGCGCTTTCTGGCGCGGAGGGTGGCCGCCACCGGCGAGCCTGCCTGCCGCCAGGCCTTCGAGCGCGGACTGGATTACCTCCTCAAGGCCCAATACCCGAACGGCGGATGGCCGCAGTTTTATCCGCCCGGTCCGCAATACCACCGGCACATTACCTTCAATGACCATGCCATGGTGCGGCTCATGGAATTTCTGCGCGAAACCTGGACGGCGCCGCAGTATGGCTTTCTCGATGAATCACGCCGCCAGGCCGCCCGCGCTGCGTTTGACCGCGGCATCCAGTGCATCCTCCAATGCCAGGTACGGGTGAACGGTGAGTTGACGGCCTGGTGCGCCCAGCATGACGAGGTGGATTTTCAGCCGCGCCCGGCGCGCAGCTTTGAGCCGGTTTCGCTCAGCGGCTGCGAATCGGTGGGTTTGGTGCGGCTGCTGATGAGTTTGGAGAAACCGCCGCCGGAGGTGATTCGCGCCGTGGATGCCGCGGTGGCGTGGCTGGAGAAGGTGCAAATCCGCGGCCTCAAGGTGGTGGAAATCAAAGACCCCTCCCAGCCCGGCGGAAAAGACCGTGTGGTGCAGACGGACCCGTCAGCGCCGCCCTTGTGGGCGCGGTTTTACGAGCTGGGCACCGACCGCCCCATTTTCTGCGATCGCGATGGCGTGGTGAAATACACGCTGGCGGAAATTGGCCACGAGCGGCGCAATGGCTACGCCTGGTACGGCACCTGGCCGCAAAAACTCCTCAAAGACGAATACCCGGCCTGGAAAAAACGGTTGGGAAGGTAACCCTCCGCCCCATCGGGCCGGGTGGGTCTGGCTGTTTTTACTCGACTGCAGGCGCCGCTAGCAGTAGGTTTATTTATGAGGGCATGAAAGTACGACTTACTCGCTGGAGTTTGGCCTCCCTCGTTTTGGTGCTGGTCTTCCTCGGGGTACCGGTCGGGATTCATTTCCATTTGAAACATAAAGTGGCCGCTTATTATGCCCTGCTCCGTGAGAAAGGCGAACGACTGGACTTTTGGCGGGACCATGCCTCGCCCCCGTCTGGAACCTCCAATGCTGCTTCCGCTTTCCTGAATTTGGCATGGAGATTCGACCCCCCTGTGTTCTATTGGGTGCCTCGCGGTGACTTGAGCAACGGCCGGGCCGTGCCGGTGTGGCGATACGCGGAATGGATTGGGCAACGCACCGAGAGCGACTGGGAGGCCGCGTGCAGCGAGCTGGCCAGCAACGAAGTCACCCTTGCCCAATTGCGACAAATCCTGCTCTCGAGCGAGCTGAACTTTCCGCTGCGCACCAATACTTATCTCGTGGAATTGACTCATTTGTCGCGCGTAAAAAGAGTGTTTGAAGGTTTTTGTTTGGATACCGAGCGCGCCTGGTGCAGGCAACAGATGCATCTGGCCCACACCAACCTCCTGGCGTTGTGGCAACTGGTTGAATCCTTGCGCGAAGAACGCCTGATAGTCTCCCAACAGGTTCGCCTGAACCTCCTGGCCCTTTTGCAAGGGCTGACCTGGGATGGCATTCAACACCCCGAAACCACCTACGACGAGTTATCCGCCTGGCAGGCGCAATGGGAAAAAGTGGAAGTCCTGCGTCCGGCGCTTCAGGCTTTCTCAGCCGGAATGGCTTTTAATCCCTTGCTATACGCCCAGCTTCGCGAGCGACGCCAAGGATTTATTTGTTGCGATTTTAGTGAGTATCTCCACTTTAGCAGGCCAGTCATCGCGTTGGACACAGGTATTTATTGGCCGCTGTTCTCCTCTTATACCATGGAACTGGCGGAATTGAAACTGGCGGAGGGCGCTCGGGATGCCCTCCAGAAAATGCAGAACGGGCAGTCCTGGCAGGAGGCCAGCCCGCCCTGGCTGGCCTTGGGCGAAAAGCAGGCCGGCGCCAAACAGCGTTGCATTTTACCTTCCCATCAATATGGCCTCTTTTTGCACAAAGCCTATCAGAAAATTTTAACCACCGTGGTGCAGGTGGAGGCGCAACGGCGGCTGACGGTAGCCGCCCTGGCGCTGGCACGTTACCAGCGCAAATACGGCGCCTATCCTCGCTCGCTGGCCGAGTTGACCCCGGCATTTTTGCCAGCCGTGCCGCTGGACCCGGTGGATAGACAACCGCTCCGCTACCGTCTGGAGGCCGACGGCCGATTCACGCTTTACTCGATTGGCGCAGATGGCAGGGATGACGGGGGACGCTCCGGCGAGCGCTCGCTTGAACATGCCCCGGATTGGGTCTGGCCCCAACCGGCTACGGAGAAGGAGTTTCACGAAGCCGAGCTGGTGGTAAAATAAAGGATGTTGATTTGAGCCAGGCCTTCGTGGTGACTTAAGGAGAGGCCGGCCCGGCCACTGTTTGTTGCCAGACGGTCTTCCGGCGGAGGGCTTCTTCCTTTTGCTCGGCGGTAAGCTGGGATTTCAACGCTTCCCAATCCGCCACGGCGGCGGGGTCGCCATGCTCAGCGGCCACCATGAGCCAGCGGGCGGCCTCGACAAGGTCCTGCGGCACGCCCCAGCCCTCCCAGTACCAGAGGCCGATTTGATGCTGGGCCTGCCCCAACCCTTGCAGGGCCGCTTTGAGACACCATTGCGCGGCCTGAGCAGGGTCTTTGCGCGTGCCGCTGCCGGTTTCCCAACAGCGGCTCACTTCATACTGCGCCACCGCCTGACCGGTTTCAGCCGCCTGTAAAAACAATTCAAAAGCGCGCGTTTCATTCACCGGCACGCCGCGGCCGGCCTGGTAACACGCCGCCAGGCTGACCAGGCCGGGGGGATAATTCCTGGCGGCCGCCGCCTGAAACCATTGGACGGCCTCGGTTTCATTCCGCAATACACCCTGGCCATTCTGGTAACATACCCCCAGGCTGACCATGGCCCGGGTATCACCCTGCACCGCGGCCCGGCGGAACCAGGCGACGGCCTCGGCGTAATCCTGGCGCACCCCCTGGCCGTTGGCGTAGCAAATGCCCAGGTTAACCTCGCCCACCGGATGCCCCTGCTCGGCGGCGCGGCGAAACCATTGGGCGGCCTCGCGGTAATTCACGGGGACTCCGTCACCGTTGAAGTAGCAAATACCCAAATCCACTTGGGCCTGGGCATCGCCGCGCTCGGCGGCCGCCTTGAGTTTGAGCACCACGACATCCTTGATTTCCGCATCGGAAGTGCCTGAATCAGGCGCCGGACGCGGGGCGGCTTCGCGCGCGGAGCGGCGCCCCTTCCGACGCAGGGCTTCCCACGCCTGCCAGAAGCCCAGCCAGAACCATCGCATCAAGCCCATGCGCAATCCATTGACTGTTGGCCGCGGTGGGGCGGCGGGCCCTGCGCCGCCAATAATATTACCGCTGTGCCGGTTCAGGCAAAAAGCCGGCTGAGCAACACCAGAATCAGGACAATGGCCACCGCCCACCAGTACCACGCAATGCCCCGCGGGCGCACCTTGGATTCCTCTTCCCGCCCAAACTCCTCTTGGACGTAGGCATCGTAATCGAATTCCTCGTCCGGGATGCCCAGGCGCTGAGCCTGGGCTCGCGCGCTCCAGCCGGTTTGTTCATCCGCGCCACACTCCGGGCAGCAGGCGGCGCCGGGAGGAACCACGGCGCCGCACTCGGGGCAAATTTCCGGGGCCATGTCGCGGGGGCCGGCCTCAACCCATGCCGGCGTATTCTTCCTCGGTGCTCAGCTTGATGCCCATCATGATGTAATCATGCGGGTTGGCCTGCATGTCCTTGACGTACTCCGGCAGGGAAAGCAGGTTGCTGAATCCCATCAGGCCAAACAACTTCATGGCATTCTCCTGGGCGCCGAAGAACTCCGCCTCCAGCCGCTCCAGGCCGGCGCGGCGGGCCAGGTCAATAATCTCGGAAATCAGCAGCCGACCGATGCCCTGGCCGCGTTGTTGCGGATGCACATACACATTGATGTGGCCAATGTGGCGTTTCCAGCCGCCTTGTTCCTGGTGCAGGATGACCACCCCCACCAGTTGCTTGTCCTGAAAGGCAAGCAGGGGAAGGTTTTGATGGTAGTCGAGGCGTTTGCACCACGTTTTAAGCACCGCCGGGTCATGCAGCCGCTCCTTGAGAAACATCAGCTCCTCCTGCGGCAGCGCCCGGAAAAATTCCGCCAACGCCCGCGCATCAGCGGCCACCAGCGGACGCACCACAATTTTCAAACCGGCTTTGGTTTTCAGGGTCTTGGGATAGGATTCGAGTGCGGATTCCAATGACATAATTTAATCCTGGTTGAACAGGCGCAATTCTCCCGCCAGCCCCACCCGGTCTTCGGTCAGACAGCGGCTGAGCGCCGCCGGGTCCATGCCCCAGCGGGCGGCCAGCAGGGGCACCCGCTCGGTGGTGGCGGCCAGCGGGTTTTGCCGGTCACGGCGGGGCCGGGGAGATTCGCCGTAATCGTAACAGGCCAGCTCAAGGTCAAGTTCAGCGGGGGTCATCTGGCCTTCATTCCAAACCGTTTGCCCGCTCCAGGCGTAGGCGCGCAGGACCTGCCCTTTGTCCACCATCGCCCAGGCATGATGTTGCAGCGTGCGGTTCATGTTAAAAAACTGCACGTGACCCAGTTTGCGGCTGAGGTTGGTCAGGAAAAGATAACATTGGTCAATGTCCGTCGCCGGGTCCGGCAGCGCCCCTCCCAGCACCAGAATCCAGCCGTTAATCGGGGGGGACACAAACAGCTTGCGGTCAAACGTCCGCGCCAATCCTTCCTCCCATGAGCAGGGCGTGGCCCGCGTGATGGGCAGCGCCTCCAACACCGCCGCCGGGTACCGGGTTTTGATGGCCAGCCAGCGGCAGGGATAATCTCCCGGAAAAGGAAAGGACGCCGTCGCCGACTTGAAGGGATGAAAGAAAAACACCGGCTCCACCTTCTCCCGCCGCCGCTGCCAGAGATGGCGCGCCAGCAGGTAAGAGCACACGGTGCCAAACATTACCACCGTGGCCAGAAGCGCCACCACCAGCCAGAACAGTGTTTCATCGCCCTGCGTCATCGTTTGGGCTTCCCCTCAGGAGGCCACAGTTTTGACGTCTGCAGCCGCCTGCGTGTTCAGGAAGACGTTAGCAGTTTTCTCCCTCCGCTTCAACGCCAAAGCGCGGCTCACGTCAGAATTTCCACGTGATAATTGACTTTGCCTAATTGCACCAACTGGCCATTGATAAGTGGAGCTACTTCTCCGGGTTTAAGCGCATAATAATTCACCCGCACCATCTCATTCCGGGCCACGTTCTCCAGCCAGAACGCCCCGCAGGCGTAATGAAACCGGCCCTGGATTTCTCCCACCCCCTGGGTGTCCGGCAGCACCAGCGCATTGGAGCGGCTGGTTCCAAAGGAGGCGTCGCTGAACAGCCAAATCGCGTCATGATGGGCCACCTGGGTGTTCATGGGGGTGAAGTGGATGGCCCCCCGCAACGGGGGCGGCGGCGCATCATGCGGGCCGTTCCAAAGCTGCAGGTTTTTAATGACCAGCGGGCCGGTGGACGCTCCCGGGGTGGGGTGGATTTCCAGGTAATATTCTCCGGCCAGCACCAGCGTGGCCCGGCGCAGAATCGGCTCCCATTTTTCCACGCTCAGCGGCTGGCCGTCGTAATTGGACCCGGCCACGCTGCCGCCGTCTCGCAGCATGGGGCGGCCGTCGCGGATTTCCAGGATGACATGGACGCGGCTGATGTGGCGGGTGCGCTCATCATTGGCGTGGCTGCGCGGCCAGAACCAGGTGACGTAGTCGCTGTCCAGCCGGGAGCGGCCGATTTTGAACGTGGGCCGCGCCACCAGATGAATGCCCTTGCCTTCGTCGGGATTGGCGGGATTGAGTTTGAGTTTGGTGCCGGTTTGGGCGTTGGTGATGAACAGGCGGGGAATGTAAAGCTCCTGCCGTTGCGAGCCTTCCTCCAGGGCCGAAACGCTGAGCTGGTAGTCCAGCCCCAGCTCCAACGGCTCGTACATCTCCGGCAGGGTCACGGCCTGCACGGCGTCCCAATTCGCCAGGACGGGCGGCGCGGCGGCCGGGGTGGCCTCGCATACGGCGCGAAGATGCGTGCCCGTGGCGCCGCGGTTGACCTTCACCCGCTCGGGCAGCAGCGGGTACTGCTCTGGGGCAGGAACGGGATTGACCCAGATTACGCGGGCGCCAATGTAATTCTTCACCTGTCCGCCGCTGCGCAGCTTGACGGTGCACGTAAGCAGGAATTGGCCGGTGGCGGCCGGGATGGCTTTGAGCGGGAAACGCAGCATTTCGCGTCCCGGCAGGAGGGGAAAAGATTCGCTGAGCGTTTCGCGAAAGGCCCGCGAGAGCAGGCTGACCTCCACATTTTCAATGGGTTTGCTGATGAGGTTGCGCAGTTCCAGTTGCAAGGTGGCGGGTTCGCCCATCCACAGCGGGGCGGGGAAATTCAAAGCCAGGCTGAGGGGGGCTTCGCCGGCCACCCGGGTGCGGGTGGTGTAGGAGGCGGTGGTGAACTGCAGGGTTTCGGCCGTGACCATGGCCGGGCCCACGCCGCCCGTGGAGGAAGGTTTGTCCGTCGAGGCCGGCGCGGCGGTGGGCGGGCGCGGGGTGGCGGGGTGGGGAGCGTTGGTCTGGGGCGGCTCCTCGCGGGGCGCCAGCGGCATGCTGCACTTCCAGCAGGTGGTGCTGGTGGCCGGATTGGCACTGCCACAGGTGCTGCAGATGATATACATGGCCCGGTCAACCAAGGACGTCTCGCGGGACTGCCCGCGCTCGAGCAGCGAGGGGCTGCTGGCATTGGTAGCCTGTTTGTAACACAGGCGGCCCGGCCTTAAAAGCGCAATTTTTGGTCATGCCCACCCATGGCGGACCCGCTTCACGGACACAATCATCCCTTGTCCGCTGCGGGTATTTTGCTATGTTGGCCGCCGATGAAATGGTTTTGCACAATGGCTGTGGCACTGGGAATCGCGCACCTGCTTCCCGGCGCAGAGCTTAAGTTTGATTTTGCCGGCACGCTGGTCGGGGAAACCCCCAAGGGTTTCCGCAGTGTGGTGGTGGGCCAGGGCGCGCCCGGCCAGTGGGAGATTGTGCGCGATGCCGGCCCGGACGCGGAAAAGCTCACGCCGACGGGCGCGGCGGCCGGCGGCACGCGGCCGGTGCTGGGCCAGATGTCCCGCATCAAAGGCGAGGAGCGGTTTCCAGTGCTGCTTTATGAGGGCGAGACTTTTGAGGATTTCACCTTCCGGGTGCGTTTCAAGGTGGTGGGCGGTGAGGAGGAGCAGATGGCAGGCATTGTGTTCCGGGCGCAGGACGAGAAAAACATGTACGTGCTGCGCGCCAACGCCAAGGATGGCAATGTGCGGTTCTACGCGGTGGTGGACGGCCGCCGCACGCCGCCGGTGGGCAACAATGTGCCTGTGCCGCTTCAACAATGGCACGAGCTGAAAGTGGAGGCCAAAGGCAACCGCTTCGTGTGCTCCTTCAACGGCCAGCCCCTGGGCAATTTCATCACCGACAACACCTTCAAGAGCGGCAAGGTGGGTTTCTGGACCATGTCCGATTCCGTCAGTTATTTTGCCGACGCCGTGGTCATTTACAGCCCGCGCGAGGCGCTCGCGGACGTCATCCTCCGGGAGACCATGCAGAAATACCCGCGGCTGCTGGGACTGCAAATTTGCGCCACGCCGCCCGGCCAGCAGGAGCCGCAGGTGATTGCCTCCACGGACCCCAAAGAGCGGGGGCAACCCGGCAGCAAGGCCGTGGCTGACATTCTGGCCCGGGGCACGATTTACCATCAGTGGGGCAAGGACGATGCCACGGTGTTCATGCCGTTGCGCGACCGCAACGGCGACGTGGTGGCGGTGGCCCGGGTGACCCTGGACACCTTTTGGGGGCAGACGGAAAAAAATCTGCTCGCGCGCGCCCTGCCGATTGTCAAATACATGCAGGCGCGCATTCACGCGCACAAAGATTTGTTTGAGTGAGGCGCGGCAGGGCGGGCCTGAGACCGTGGCGCCCGCGCCAGCTCAGTCCTTGGGCACCACGTCTATTTGCAGCGCCGGGTCCGCGGCGGGCACGTAGGTGGTGGGCAGCCCCAGTTCCCGGCGGATGATATTGGCGCCCTGCGCGATGGCAGAGGCCTTGTAGAACGCAATTTCCCGGTTGCAGCCCTGCCGGCCAAAGCCGCAGTCGCTCGACACAATCAGCCGTTCCGGCGGAATGTATTTGAGCGCCTTGCGGATGACTTCGGCCACTTCCTCCGGGCGGTCGGCCTGCAGGGTGCGATGACTGACCACGCCAATGCACACCTTTTTCTTGCTGTCCTTGAAGCGCTCAAACAGCTCCAGGTCCTGCAGATTGCGGTCGCGCATCTCCACTGTCCACACATCGCCCCGGCATTGGTTCAGGTACAACTCCATGGAGGCGGCGTAACTGGTGTTTTCCATCACGCGCTGCATGTTGGGATTGCCCCAGCAGGTGTGAATCCAGATTTCCACATCGTCCAGCCCCTGCACCTCGCGGTTGTAGGCCTCGAGCATGAATTTCACCTTTTCATGGTCCGGCCCGTAGGTATTGGCCAGGAAGTGGAGGCAGGGCTCCTCGATTTGGATGCACTTGCAGCCGGCGTCGCGCAGCGCCAACAGCTCTTTGTTCATGGCCTCGGCCAAATCCCAGATTACCTGCCGCATGTCCTTGTATTTGGGGGTGTGGATGTCCAGAAACAGGGACATGACCTGCGAGCAGCACGTGCCAAAACGCACCGGTTTGGCGGTCTTGGCCTGCGCCATGCGCCAGAGCTTGGCGTAGTCGAGCGGGCGATGCTCAATCTTGTCCACCACCCGCGGCCAGCGCCAGCCGGTGTAAATCTCATGCAGCAACGTGCCGGGCGGATAGCGCAACCAGGCCGAGCGCGTTTCAGCAGCTTGCATGTAATCGCCCTCCAGGCCCGTCCAGCGTTGCAGGGGGTAGTGATGCCAGGCCCGCCCGGCCATGTCCTCATCGAGGTGGTAGTCGCCGTTGGTCAGGATGTCCAGCCCGGCGCGTTGCTGGTCGCTGATGACCACCGCCAACGCATCTTGAAATTTTTCGCGATAGCGCACGTCCATCATGCAGGAGTCCAGCGGCTTGCCCCACATGCTCATATCAAACCAGCGCGGGCGCGGCCATGAGCCGGTGACGGTGGAGGGAATCATCAGGTTTTGCGTTACAGTGAACATAAGCAACGGTGGTGGATTATGGCGACGATTTGCATGGGCGCTGAACAGCCACGCCGCCCGTTGGCGAGGTGAGACGCCGCAGGGATTCTGAGGGGCTGGCATGGAAACCAGCCCGCCCAAAGGTGTGCGGGCGCAAGGAGCAGGCAGCGGGCATCATGCCCAAAAGTTGCCTCACTTCGGCAGAAGTCAAGGGAGACAAGCAAACCATTCCCCGCCCGTAACTCCCAACCCCGGTGGGAGCAATGGCCAGGGGGTACGGGTTTCTGCGCCAACCGTTTTCGCCGGCTCCATGCCGGGTGTCTCCCCGGGCTTCAACGTCCCCGCGCGTCTGGCGGGGGCGGGGTGATGGGCAAATCGGGCCGCCATTCTTTCCACGTGCGGGTTTTCATGTTGCCATTCCACGGCAGGAAGAACTGGGCCTCCAAATCAATGTCCGCGCGGGCCACGGGCTGCTCTGGCGTGGCTTCGGCGAGAATGGCGCCGGTGGGGTCCACGATGAAGCTGCGCATGTCATACGTCGCGGAAATCAGGTACACACTGTTTTCAATGGCGCGCGCCCGGGCCAGCACGTCACTGCCACCCCAGATGGGCAGGACCAGAATTTCCGCGCCCCGGGCCGCCATGGCCCGCGAAGGCTCGGGGAATTGCAAGTCGTAACAAATAATCAAGCCCACCCGGCCGAAGTCGGTGGTGAAAACCGGGTACTCGTTTCCCGGTGTGATGCCCGCTTCCCATTCCTCGCGTGGGAGATGGGTTTTGCGATATTTGCCCACCAGGCGCCCCTCCCGGTTGACCAGGACGGCGGTGTTGTACACGACATGGCCCACCCGCTCATACAGGCCGGCCACCACATAGCACCGGAGTTTCTGGGCCAGGCGTCCCAGCCGCTCCGTGGTGGGGCCGGGCACGGTTTCGCTCACCTCCGCATAAGTTTTGCCGGTGCCAATGACGGTGATGCCCTCCGGCAGGCACACCAAATCCAAGGGAGGCTTGGCCGCTTCCACCAGCCGGCAAAACTCTTCCACGCTTTGCGCCGGGCCGCCCGTGTTCCGGGGGCGGAGATAAACGGTGAGCAGGCGCACCGGCCGCTGCGGCATGGCGGGCAGTTGGCGCAGCTCCACATCGTCCCACCACACCACGCCGTTTGGCGCAAAGGCCAGCGCCAGCTCAAGTTTGACGGCGGTGGCGTTGGTAGGGATGCGGGTGGTGTATTCCATCCGCATCCAGCGGCCCTCACGCGCCGTGTCAATGGCATAATCCGGGGGACGTGCCTGGCGGCCGCGGGCGTCCTGCCATTCGAGCCGGGCGATGACCGAACGGCGTTCGAGGGGCACGCCGGTGGTGCGGCACCAGGCGGAGAACTGATACACGGCGCCGCCGGTCAGCCCTTGGATTTCCGTGCGCCATCCGCCAAAGGCCGCGAGGTTGCCGCCGCTGGCGATTTGGAGGGCGCTGCCACTGCGGCCGCCGCGCCTGGCCACGGTGCAGAGGGGCCGGGTTTCGTCGCGTGGACTGAAAGGACGCCAGCCGGCCGCTTCGGGGGGAGAATCAAAATCACGGGCCTGGAAAACCACGGTTTCACCTGCAAACAGTGCGAAAGCCAGCCCGCCGAGGAGCGCGCAGCAAAGGGTTTTCATGCCGCTCAGAAAATCATGAGCCGGAGAAAATGGCAATCCCGCGCCGAGACAAAATGTCACGTCATCCGGTGCGCCTTGCGCCCGGGGGAGCGGCGCAGGGCCGGCGCAGCGTCATAGGCCGCCGAAGGTCAGGCGTTTTGCGTTTGCGGGGCCGACATGGCCGACGCCTTGTCTGGCAAGGCCGCGTCGGTTCCGGCGGGGGCGGCCTCCGCCGGCGGGGAAGCGGGGATGACCGGCGCCGCAAGGGGTGCGGTGGCCGGCTCCGCCTCTGGCTCAAAAGCGCGGGTAATGGACTCGATGCGGAAGCGGCGGTTGTGATGGTGTTCACCCTCGATTTCCGCTTCCTCGCCCACTTTTTTGCCGATGAGGGCCTTGCCAATGGGGGAGAGATAGCTGACGATGCCGCGGTCGGCATCGGTATCCCATGCGCCCAGGATGGTGTAAGTCTCGACGTGCTGGGTTTCGAGGTCCGTGACGGTCACGCGGGTGCCGATGCTGACCGCCTCGGTGGAGGCATTGGCAAAATCGGTGCCGCGGGCATGTTGAATCTGGTGCTCCAGCTCGGCCTTGCGGCGCATGAGGAGCTTTTGCATTTCCTTGGCCGCCTTGTATTCGTGGTTTTCGCGCAGGTCGCCGTAACTGCGGGCGATGGCAATTTCACGGGCATTGGCCGGGATTTTCTTCTGCACCAGCTCATTGTATTCATTGCGGCGGCGCTCCAGGCTTTCCCACGACACCAGAAAGTAATTGTCCTGCCGGGTCTGTTCGCCCGTAATCAGGGATTGCATGTCCGGGTAGCTCTTGACAATCCGGGCGAGCAGCGAGCGCTTGTCCATGTCGTCAAAGCAGGGACTAAGCTGCAAGGCGCGCGTGAGGTCTTTGATGACCTCAATGTCCGCCGAGCTAATCAGCTCCACCAGCAACTCCTGGTCATCCACGATGTAATCCCGGAGCCGGTTGCTCTTGCGCTCGCTGAACTGGTCGCGCTCGATGGCCGAGAGCATGGCCCGGAAGACTTCCGGGCCCAGGATGTCGGCAAAAGTATCCGAGCGCTCCTTGGCCAGCCAGAGCAGCAGGTCGCTGCTGGCCTGATGCTGGCTGATAAGCCGGGAGAGGCACATCTTCAATTCATCCAGCTTGTGCTCATGCAAGAGGATATGGGCCAGCTCTGTCACCAGCTTGACGGACACGCCGTTGATGGCCGCCAGCAAGTCCTGCGCCCACGTTTCCGGGTGCGCGGCCTGGAAGGATTGCAACATGCGGCGATGCCGGGGGGCCGGGGCCGCCTCCAATACCGCCGCCACCTGCGCTTCCGATTGATTCCATATGGCGGCCTCGGTCACCTCGCCCGGCTCAGCGGGCAGGTTCACCGCCTTGCGCAAATCGTCCCGGGTAAAAATGGCGTCCAGCGCCGTGGCCGGCTGGGTGCGCTGGTAATTGACAATCTCAGCATTCAACGCGGCACACACTTCCTTGACCAGGGCTTCCGGCTCCGGCAGGTCGGACAGGGAGCGGAGCATTTGTTGCGCGACGGCATTGCGCGCCTTGAGGCCCTTGGCCGTCCGAAACTCTTGTAACAGCCGCTCCCGCGGGGAGACGGTTTCCTCTTTGTAGATAATGGGGTCGGTCTTTTTAACGGGGATGATGAAGTGGCCGTCCTTTTTCATCTCGGCACGGGCCGCCTCCCACCATTTGCGCCAGTCCGCGTTGATGACATCCGGCACCAGAAGCTGTTGAATCTGGTCGAGGCTGGCCTTGCCGCCAAAGCTGTTGAGCACCAGTTTAATCAGCTCCAGGTGGTGCAAGGCCGCCATTTGGCGCAATTCCTCCAGATTCATGGCCTTGCGGGCCAGGATATGGGTGGGCGGGATGGGCTTTAACGTTTCCGCCGCGAAGTTGAGGTCCATCTGGTGATTGGGGCGGTCTTTGAAATCAATGGCAAAACGCGCAAAGACGGTGTCCACCGTCGTGATTTTGCCAAAGCCCCAGTGCTTGTGGTAGCAATACCGGTTCTCGGTCAGCGCCACCAAAGGCTCCACATGCTTGGTTAAAATCTTGCCCTGTATGGCCAGTTTTTCAAATTCAGCGCGTAAGTTCGTTTCTGACATGCCCTCAACGCCTTTCCACTTTGCTATCGTCAACCGCCCCTCGGCCCGTCACAATCCGTCAACGGCAACCGAGTATCTCTAATTAATAATTGGTGAAGGCGCAAAATCCAAGAGAAATTGCGGCCCGGATTTTGCTGGGCAGCACCCGGGGAGCGGGATTTGTTGAAAACCGGTTGGAATCCGAACTGGCCCGGCACGCGCTGGTGGCGCCGGACCAGCGCCTGGTCATGGAGCTGGTTTATGGGGTCATCCGCTGGCAGGCCACCCTTGACCATCTCATTGACCGCCAGGTCTCCCGCCGCAAACCCGAGCCGCGCCTCCGCCAGCTCCTGCGCCTGGGCCTTTACCAGATGTTCTGGTTGGACCGCATCCCCGACCACGCGGCGGTCCATGAAACGGTCTCCCTCGCCCGGCGGTTGGGCTGCGACTCAGGCGCCGGCTTTCTCAATGCGGTCTTGCGGGCTTTTGCCCGGCAAAAAGAGTCCACCCGCCAATACCTCGCCGAGCTGAAGCAAAACCGACCGGCCCTGGGTTATTCCCATCCCCAATGGCTGGTGGACCGATGGCTGGCCCGCTGGGGTGAGGAGGACGTCCGTCGCTTCCTGGATTGGAACAACACCCCCCCGCCCCTGTGGGTGCGCGTGAACACTTTGAAATGGACGGTTGCGGATTTGCAGGCCCGCTGGCGGCAGGAAGGAGTGGAATTTGAGCCGTTTCAAGCGGACTGGCTGCCCGAAGGTTGGGTCTTCCGGTTGAAGGAGCACCCGCCGTTGTCCTCGCTGGTGAGCTTTGCCACGGGCGGTTTTTATGTGCAGGACCCCAGCACCTTGCTGGCGCCGCTGGCGCTGGAGCCGCAGCCTGGTCAGACTATTCTGGATGCCTGCGCGGCCCCGGGCGGCAAAACCACGTTCATCGCCCAGCTCGTCCGTAATGAGGCCATAATGACTGCCTGGGATGCCAGCCCAGAGCGGCTCCAGCGCTTGCGGGAGAACCTGGAGCGGCTCGGCGCTGCCAAAGTCACCGTGGCAGCCGCCGATTGGGACGCTGCCCCTGAAGCCGTTTATGACCGCATTCTCCTCGACGTCCCGTGCAGCAACACGGGCGTGATGCGGCGGCGCGTCGAGCTGCGCTGGCGCTTGCAACCCCAAGAAATCCAGCGCCTGGCCCGCCAGCAGAGTCAACTGCTCAACCGGGCAGCCCGCAGGTTGCGCCCGGGCGGCCGTCTGGTGTACAGCACCTGCAGCGTTGAGCCAGAGGAAAATCAAGGGGTGGTCCACGCCTTTTTATTGGAGAATCCCCAATGGAAGTGCTTGTCAGAGAAAACGTTGTTACCGTTTAAGGACCATGTGGATGGGGCTTATATCGCGGTCCTGACGCACGCCTGAATCCCCCCTGCAATCTCTCGCCCTGCCCCCGTCAAGGCGGCGGCATGCTGCCGTTGGGTTGCTGCCCGTGAGCCAGCTTGCTCCGATGGCGGCTGTAGGAGAAATAAATAATCAGGCCGATGATGAGCCAGATAATCAGCCGCTTCCAGGTGGTGGCTGAAGCAAAGGCCATGAGCGTGCCGGCCGTAAGCGCCCCCATCGGCCCCACAAACCAGACGGCCGGGCACTTGAAGGCGCGGGGCAGATGCGGCTCGCGAATGCGCAACACCACAATGCCCACCGAAACAATCACAAACGCCAGCAGCGTGCCGATGGAGCACAGCTCGCTCGCCTCGCGCACCGTCAAGACCCCCGCAAAGAAGGCCACGCCCAGGCCGGTAAAAATGGAGGTAAGCCACGGCGTGCGAAACCGGGGATGCACCTTGTTCACAAACGGCGGCAGCAAACCGTCATTGGACATGGCCCAAAAAACACGCGACTGGCCATAAAGCATCACCAAAATCACCGAAGACAGCCCGGCAATGGCCCCCACTTTGATCAAGTCCGCCATCCAGCCAAGGTTGGCGCGATCGGCCACCAGGGCGATGGGATCAGCCACGTTCAAGTCCTTGTAGTGCACCACGCCGGTGGCAATGCCGGAGACCAGAATATAAAGCACCGTGCAAACCAGCAGCGAGCCGATGATGCCAATCGGCATGTCCCGCTGGGGGTTCCGCGCCTCCTGCGCGGCGGTGCTGACCGCGTCAAAACCGATGTAGGCGAAGAAAACGATTTGCGCGCCCGCCAGCACCCCGGACCAGCCAAAATGGCGCGGGCTTTCATATTCCGGGATGAAGGGCGTCCAATTCGAGGGGTTGATGGCCCAAATGGCCCCGCCAATGAAAATCAGAATGACCGCCAGTTTGATGATGACAATGAAGTTGTTGAAGCCGGCGGACTCTTTAATGCCCACCACCAGCAACGTGGTGATGACCGCCACGATGAATACCGCGGGCAGATTGAACCACGCCGTCACCACCTGGCCATTGGCCAGGGTCACAGTGGTGCCGGTGGCGGCGATGAGCTGCGGCGGCAAATTCACCCCAATATCCTTCAGAAACGACACCACATAGCCGGACCAGCCGATGGCCACGGTCACCGCCCCCACGGCATATTCCAGGATGAGGTCCCAGCCGATAATCCAGGCAAAAAACTCGCCCAGGGTGGCGTACCCATAAGCGTAGGCGCTGCCCGACATCGGCACCAGGCTGGCGAATTCGCTATAACAAAACGCCGCAAACACCGCAGCGATGCCCGCCAGCACAAAGGAAAGAACCACTGCCGGCCCCGCGTTGACCGCCGCCACCGTGCCCGTCAGCACGAAGATGCCCGTGCCAATAATGGCGCCGATGCCCAGCATCACCAGATTGACCGGCCCGAGCGCCCGGCGCAAATGTTGGCTGCCCAGCGCTTCAGCCTGCATGTCGCGGATGTTTTTCCGGCGGAAAAGACTCATAAGAACAACCCTTCACCCAGCGCTTGGGCGCCCACCACCCATGTGGCGACTTCGGAATGCATGCTGCGCTTCATGCGGCAGCCTCCCAGCCTTGTCAAGCCGTATCCGCAAGATGCCTCCCTTCTCATGTGCTGCGGTACAGCACCGCGAAGGGCGGCGAAAGCCCCCCGCACGGTGCATTGCGCTTATGGCGCCGCGTGGTTCAAAAAATAATCAGGGCATGGTTTGAACAAACGAGGCCGCATTGACGTCCTAAGCATGAAGGCCTAGTTTTAAGCAATCCCCATCGGCTCTATCGTGGCCGAGGGGGAAGGTAGGTGGGGTATTCAGGGTTGTGGCGGTTTAACCATGATTCAACACCATTATGGACGCCTCTGCTTCAACCGCGGCACCGGCAGCATCAACCGCGCCACTTCCGGCCCGTCGTTTCCTTAAAAATGTCCTCTGGCTGCTCAACGGTTGTCTTTTGGGCGCGCTAATTTTTTCCGCCTGGCATGGCCTCGCGGAGCGCCAGCGGCAGGAGGCCGCCCGGCGGGAGGCCCTTGCCGCCTGTGAACGGGTGCTGGGGAAGGTGGACCGCCGCCTGGGCACGGCCCTGCTCCTGCAGGAGGAGGTGCGCGCCGAGTTGTTGCAGGCCACCACGGCCGCCGCCGCCCAGGAAATGCACCCAGGGCGCGTGCGGCTGGCTTTGCGGCGATGGAAAGCCCAACTCGAAGGTGCCGAGGCGGATTTACGGCAATTTGCGGAGGAAACCTCCCGCCTGGCGGCCAAGAAAAAACTGCGGCACGGCATAGCCCTGCTGCCCGAGACCCGGCAGGTGGAGTTGGAAACCTTGGGCGGCCGTTTGGATGGCGCCTGGCAGGAGCTGGCGGCCTTGGAGCAGCAGGCCGATTGGTTGACCCTGCGTTGGGCGCAGGCGGTCGAGCAGGAATGCTCCGCCGCCCGCAAAAACCAGGCACAACAACTGCAGGAAGTGGAAAAAGCTCGTGCACAAGCCGAGGCCGATTTGCGCCGGATGGAAGCCGCCCTGGCTCGCGCCCATGAACAGGCGGCGCGCGCGCAGCAAACCGCCTCGCTCCAGGCGCTGCGGAATTCGCGCCGGCAAGCCGAGGAATCGCCCGCCCCAGCTTCGCCTGCCACCGTGGTGCAGGTGAACACAGGCTGGGGCACGGCTCCGGTGTTTCCGCCAGTGGTGGCCGTGGACGAGGCCGTTTGGCCGCTGCCGCCGCCTTTCCCCGGCCCGGTTCACGGCATCAACTTTCCTTATTACGGCGCGCCGTCCTACTACGATCGAGGCTATCGGTCACGCAGCCGGATTATTGGATTTGGCGTGTGCCATCCGCGGGTCGTCCGCATCGGGCCTTACCTGGTGGTGAATTAAAACCGCGGTAGTTTTCCCCCATGCGCCAGGATCCAAACCAATGGCTGGCGGATTACGTCAACCACCAGATTAATATGGGCGCAACCACCGTCCATATCCCCGCCTCCCTACTGGCCAAGGCCAGTGACGAAGCCATCGAGGCCGTCCGCCAACTATGCCAACTTTGTGGGGTCAAGGTCATCATTCGGGGAGATGAATAAACCCTGACTTATCGAGCACATAAGTGTGTCTCACCTTGTTGCCGATGGAGGCGGGAGATTCCCAGTCGGCGCCTGCATGGCTGGGGAGTGCATGTAACCTATTTTTTTTGCCTGGGCCTTTTTCCTGCTGCCTGGCAAAGCGGCTGACTGCTGGCACAAGTTGCGTAACCTGCCCCGCAGGCGCAGGGTCATTTTAACCAGCATGAGACGCATGGTGCCCCCATGGCTTGCCGCAACAATGGTGGCCTGGCTGGCCAGCCTGCTCCCTGGCGCCGCAGCCGGGGGCGCGCCGGCCCAGGATGAGTCAGCTTTCCTGTTTGCCTCCAACCGCCTCCTGGAAGTGGAAATTGAGGTGGCCCCCGGGGATTGGGACAAATTGCGCGAGGAACACCACGATTTGGTGGCCGCCCTTGGACCAGCCCGGCTGGAGAAGGAGCCGCCCGACCCGTACCATCTCTATCCGGCCACGGTGCGCATTGACGGGGTAACAGTGGCCAAAGTTGGCCTGCGCAAGCGCGGTTTTCTTGGCTCGGCCAGCACTGTCCGGCCCTCGCTGGGCATCCGGTTTGATGCCTACGACAAAAACCAGCTTTTCAAGGGGTTAAAGCGCATGTCCTTGAACAACAACTTGCAAGACCCCTCACAAATGCGGCAGGTGCTGGCGTACCGCCTCTTCGCCGAGGCCGGCGTCCCCGCCCCGCGCTGCGCCCTGGCCCGGGTCACCGTCAACGGCCAGTATCTGGGTGTCTATTCGCATGTCGAGGCAGTGGACGAAGTTTTCCTGCGCCGCCGCTTTGGTAGCAGCGCCGGCCATTTGTATGAAGGGCGGTTGAGTGATTTCCGGCCGGATTGGATAAAAACTTTTGAGCGCAAGAATCATAAGGAGGAGGCTTCCACCCGTGACCTTGAGGCCATCAAGGAAGCCCTTGAACTGCCGGCTCCAGAGATGCTCGAAACCTTGTCCCGCCTGGTGGATTTGGATGCCTTCCGCTCGTTTTGGGCCATGGAATCGCTCCTGGGCCATTGGGATTCCTACTCCAACGGCGGCAATAATTTCTTTGTTTATTTCCGGCCCGGCAACGGCCCCATGCTTTTCATCCCCTGGGGTGCCGACAGTGTGCTGGGCATTCCTGACCCCTTCCGCGAAGGCCCGGCGCCGGTGTCGGTGATGGCCGGCACGCTCCTGCCGCATCGCCTGTATGAAATCCCCGGGGAACGTGCGGCCTACCGGGAACGCTTGCGGGAATTGCTGCGCTCTGTTTGGAACGAAGAGGCGCTGCTGGCGGAGGTGGACCGCTTGAGCCGGCTGGTGCGGCCGCATTTGCATGTTGCCCCCAGCCGCTTCCAGACCTCGGTGGTTCAATTGCGCGCCTTCATTCGCGGCCGGCGTTCCGCCATGGAAGCCGAATTGAACGGCCCGGCGCCGCGCTGGGGACTGGAGCTGCGCAAATCGCCCTGCCTCCATCCCGCGGGCAGGGTGACGGCGGAATTTGAGACCTCGTGGCGGGAGCGCTTCGATTTGCGTGCCCTTGGGCCGGCTTCTCTCACGCTGACCTCCCCTGACGGGCAAGTCACCCGTGCCCAGGCACGGGCGGCAGCGCACCGTTCGGATGACGGCCGCTACCCCGAGGGCGTGGCGGTGTGGTTTGTGGGGGGCAATCTTTGGGAAGTGCGCCTGCGCGGGGGCGCCGTGTTAATACCCCCGGAACATTTTGCCGCCGGCCGCATCCCGCTGAATGGCACGCACGCGTTGGGCATCTTCCTGGATGCGCCTTTTGGCCAGGGACGGCAGAAACTGGGAGGGATTCTGGTGGGAACTTTGCATCTGGACTCTGCCGCGACGAAACCCGGCGCCCAGATTAAAGGGCGTTTGGAAGCTGAATTGTACGTCTTGGAAAAGCCCTGATGATGGGTTGAAGGGGGGCCAACGGCTGGGCGCGCCGGGGGCGGCGTCTGGGGCAACTCGTCCTTGCTCGATAAGCACGAAGACGCGCACGCCGGCGGCCTGAACCTATATTCAACATTGCCGGGGAGGTGGTGGTGGGTTAATATGACCCCCGCTTATGAAGCATCAGCTCGATTTCGAGAAGCCAATCGCGGAATTGCAGCGGAAACTGGATGAGCTTAAACAGCATCCCCAGGCGCATTCCTTCAAAGAGGAAATCGAGCGCATGGAGAAGAAGCTCGAAGAAAGCCGCCGCCAGGTGTTCAGTTCGCTCACCCCCTGGCAACGGGTGCAACTGGCCCGCCATCCCAAGCGGCCTTACACGCTGGATTACATTCAACTGGCCTTCACGGATTTTAGCGAGCTGCACGGTGACCGGCTTTATGCCGAAGACCGGGCGGTGGTGGGCGGTTTTGCCCGGATTCAGGGCCATCGGGTGATGGTCATTGGCACGCAAAAGGGGCGCGATACCAAGGAAAACATCCGGCGCAACTTCGGCTGCGCCCATCCCGAAGGCTACCGCAAAGCCCTGCGCCTGATGCGCATGGCCCACAAGTTTGGCCTGCCCATCATCACCCTGATTGATACGGCGGGCGCGTATCCCGGCATCGGCGCCGAGGAACGCCACATTGCCGAGGCCATTGCGGTCAATTTGCGGGAAATGATGCTTTTCGAGGTGCCCATCATCGCCGCCGTGATTGGCGAGGGCGGCTCTGGCGGCGCGCTGGGCATTGGCGTGGCCGACCGGGTGCTGATTCTGGAAAATGCCTACTATTCGGTCATCAGTCCGGAAGGTTGCGCCGCGATTCTGTGGAAAGACCGCTCGGCAGCAGCCAAGGCTGCGGAGGCCCTGAAGATTACCGCCAAAGACCTCTTTGAATTGAAGCTGGTGGATGAAATCGTGCCGGAGCCGCTGGGCGGGGCACACAATGATTGGGCGACCACAGCCGCCACCTTGAAGGAACGGCTGGTGTGCCATTTGGAGGAGCTGCTGAAACTGCCCACCAGCGAGCTGTTGAAAAAGCGCTACGAGAAATTCCGGGCCTTCGGGCATTTCCTGGAGAAGCCCACGGCGCCCGCCGCGGCGGAGGCCGCTGCCAAATCAGCATGAGGAGGCCGTTCTGAGAGGAGGGTGAAGTGACCCCATTGGAGATTGATTGCGGTGTATTTTGCACTTGAGACTCAATCTCAATTGTGCCATCGTTCCCGCTGCCATGGGTCTGCGCCAATGTCCCCATTCGCTGCCGTGCCCGGTCTCCCAACCGGACGGCCCTGCAGTGTGCCCCTTTTCGGAGGCCGCCGTCTGGCGTGAAGCCCAGGCCGACTGGCAGCCCTTGCACGGAAATTTCCATCGCCTGGGCTTCAGCGTGGAATGGCACGACTTCACCCTCACCCAGCCCTTGAACTGGGGGCCGGCTTTTCATGCGGAAGGCGTGGAAATTTGCCTGAATCTGTCCGGCCAGGGACGGGTTTGGGCGCCCTCGGGGAGCGGAGAGGTGCAATTGGAACCCGAGACGGCCGCGTTTTACGGACGCCGCCGGGCGCGGTTGCAGGCCGAGCGGGCCGGCGGGCAGCGGCATCAATTCATCACCATCGAGTTGTCGCTGGCCTTTTTGCGGCAGCAAAGTTTTGATCCAACCCAGTGGCATCCGGCGGTTCGCCAGCTCATGGCCGGCCGTGCCCGCACGGCCCTTGCGCCAGCCGTGCGGTTGAACGAGGCGCATCGCTGGCTCATGGCGGGATTGCGCCAGCCTCCTGCCTCCTGCGGCACCGCACGCTTATGGTACCTGGCCAAGGTGCTGGAAGCCGCCAGCTTGTTTCTCCTGTCACCCGAACAGCATGAAGCACAGGAAGCGGCCCAGTCGCGTTTGCAGCGCTTGAATCAGGAGCGCGCCCTGGCGGTGGCGGCGTATTTGCGGGAGCATTTGTCCGAACCGCTGACCCTGGAGCAAATCGGGCGGAAGGTGGGGGTTAGCCCCTGTTATTTAAGCCGCATTTTCGCCCAAATCATGGGCTGCGGCATATTCCAGTATTTGCGTGATTTGCGGCTGGACCGCGCGGCGGAATTGTTGCGCGAAAGAAAAGGCAATGTCAGCGAGGTGGCGCTGGAAGTGGGGTATTCGAGCTTCAGCCATTTCAGCCAGGCTTTTCGGGAGCGTTTTGGCTGCTGCCCGGGGTTGTATCCCCTGCAAACGCCGGCCCAAAAGACTGCGGACACCGCACCACCGCATCAGCGCGGAATAGGTGGCAGAGGCGGCAGGCCGGGCGGGCCTTGATGGGGCTGGCCGCCGGGCACGGGCGGCATCTCTTCTTCGTGGCCCGGGGTCAAAATGGTGGGCGGCAAGGGTGGCAGCTCCATTTTGCCGGTATCCTTGAGCGTGCGCAGGATTTCCATGTGGATGATGGATTCCTCGTAGCTCACCGGTTGTTCGGGCGGCCAGTTGGGCTGGGTGGGGCCGATATTCGGCTGCCCGTCAAAGCGGAAGGTGTGCGACCCGGCCAGCCCGGGCGGCAGCGCCGCTCCGTAACCGCCCAGGAGCGGTGCCGGCGCGCTGCCAGCGCTCTTGCTGGCGCCTTCCGAAGCCTGGCGCAAATAGGCTGCCAAGTTGCCGCGGTTGACCTCCGGCACGCTAGGAGCCCCGGCCGACGCGGCCCCGGCAAAAATCTGGGACGCGGAAGGACGCGGCGCTGCTTCTGCCGACCCCCCCAGTTGCAAATCTGCCCTGCCTCCGCCGGAAGCCGTGGGCTTGATGCCATCCTTTTCAATGTCCAGCTCCGTATCGGAGTTGTTCAGGGCAATGCGGACCTTGCCGTTTTCGGCGTCAATGCTTTTCACCGTCACCGGTCCATCGGATTCGTTTTCGCCCAGCACCACGGAGACCGGCGGTTTCCCCATTTCCGTCACCAACAAAATGGCCGTCTTGCGCACCTTGAAATCCAGCAGCCCGGTGACCTGCACTTTGACAGCCGGCGGAGGCGGCTCCGCTTTGGGAGGCGGCGCGGGAGGGGGCGGCGGACGCAGGCCGAAGGCGTTGCGGTCCGGAATGCCGGCAAACCGGTCCATCACCGGCTCACTGGCCGCCAGCGCAGTCATCAATCCCCCAGCCAGGGCCAGCATGGTCCACGTCTTCTTATGTAGCAAAGTCAGCACGGTTTGACCGTTCCCAACTGAATATACACCAAGGTCGGTAAAAAGTTGTTGGAAGCAGGATGAAATATCGCAACGAGATATATCAGCCGTGTTGGCCCTTCAAATGGCCATGGTGACACATTTTGAAGAATCCTAGAAAATAAATACATTCGTGCCATTATAACACATTGTTGTGTCACATTGGCCTTTGTTGATTTGGTCAATTCAAGAGTCAATTTTTGTAAATTATTCATAATCAATAATTTGAGTATGCACATTACCAGAAGATAGGGTTGGTATGCTTCTTGTTAGTGCAACAAGCGAGCTTGCTCCGCAGCTCCGGGTGGAGCAAGTCGGAGGCAAGCTCGGTTGCCAAATCGGTTTGGCGGAGCCGGTCTGGTAGCTGAGATGAAATCCGCCAGGACAAGACGGAGGAACAGACTATGACTGCATTGACTCGTTGGAATCCGTTCAAAGAAATGGAGGAGTTGCAGAAACGTTTGGCTTCGGTCTTTGACTTGGCGCCTTTTCGTCGCAGCTCCCTGACGGCCTCGGAGGAAAGCCTCACGCTGCCTGAATGGGCGCCGGCGGTGGACATCCTGGAGGACGACAAAGAGTACCTCATCAAGGTGGAGCTGCCGGAAGTCCAGAAGGACGACGTGAAGGTGACGGTGGAAGATGGCACCCTGACCATCTCCGGTGAACGCAAGTCCGAGAAGGTGGAGAAAGGGCGCCGGTTCCATCGGGTGGAACGGAGCTATGGCCGGTTCGAGCGCAGCTTCATCATCCCGAGCGACGCCGAAGAGGGCAAGGTGGAGGCGGAGTTCAAGGATGGGGTGCTGCGGGTGCACCTGGCCAAGAGCGAGAAGGCCCGTCCAAAACAGATCGAAGTCAAGGTCAATTAAGGGTGAACGGCGGACCGGGTGCTGGCCACGCGGTCCGCCTTTTTCGCGCCGCCCGCCAGTGATTTTACGCGAGGACGGAGGAGGCTGGGTGGCGGCAGGGAGCAAATCGTTGAGCAAATTCAGGCGGGCAGGGTCTAAACGGAAAAAAAAGACCTGCGGACAACGCAGGTGGAAATCATGCAAACGGAGGATGACTTATGAAAATATGGCGGTTGGCAGCAGGCGGATTGGCAGCAGCGGCTTTGGTTTGGCTGGCGGTGGAGCACTCGCCGTTGATGACGCGGGCCTGGGCGGCGTCCGCGCCGAAAGTGGTGGTAAATGACGCGCCGTTGTCGCCCTCGGTGAAGGCGGCGACCAGTTTGGCGCCGATTGTGAAGAAGGCCGCGCCCAGCGTGGTGAACATTTACACCACCAAGCGGGTTAAGGAGCCCGTGATGGTCATGCCGTTCTTTGATGACCCCATTTTCCGGCATTTCTTTGGGGACCCGTGGGGTGGCGAACGGCTGCCGCGCGAGCGGCGCGAGCAGAGCCTGGGCAGCGGGGTCATTGTGACCGAGGATGGGTACATCCTGACCAATAATCACGTGGTGGACGGCGCGGATGAAATCAAGGTGGCGCTGGCGGATGAAAAGACGGTGCTTAACGCCAAGGTGGTGGGCAAAGACCCGCAGACGGACATTGCGGTGCTGAAGGTGGAGAATGGCAAACTGCCCGCCATTACGTTGGGCGACAGTGACAAGGTCGAAGTGGGCGATTTGGTGCTGGCCATTGGCAATCCCTTTGGCGTGGGACAGACAGTCACCGCCGGCATTGTCAGCGCCAAGGGCCGCGGCGGCATGGGCATTGTGGACTATGAAGATTTCATCCAAACCGATGCCTCCATCAACCCCGGCAACAGCGGTGGCGCGCTGGTGGATGCGGAAGGCCGTCTGGTGGGCATCAACACCGCCATCTTAAGCCGCAGCGGCGGCAACCAGGGCGTGGGCTTTGCCGTGCCCATCAACCTGGCGCGGTACGTGATGGACCGCCTCATTACCGACGGCAAAGTGACCCGCGGCTACCTCGGGGTGCTCATCCAGCCGGTCACGGACGCGCTGGCCAAAGAGTTCAAATTGAAAGATACCCAGGGCGCGCTGGTGAGCGAAGTCACCGCCAAATCACCCGCCGCCGAGGCCGGTTTGAAGGAGGGCGATGTCATCCTCGAATTCAATGGTAAAAAAGTGACCGACAGCCGCCATCTGCGGCTGATGGTGGCCCAGACGGCCCCCGGCAGCAAGGTGACCCTCAAAGTGGTGCGCGACGGCAAGGAGCAAACCCTCACCGCCAAGCTTGGCGAGCTGCCGTCCGAGGGCCTGGCCCGCAGTGGCGGTTGGAGCTGGCCCGGCCGGCGTGGCAGCAGCGATGCCCTGCGGGGCGTGGATTTGGGCAATCCCGATGCCCGCACGCGGCGGCAATTTGACCTGCCGCTGGATGTGCAGGGCGCTGTGGTGCTCAGCGTGGCCCCTGACTCTCCGGCGGCCGGCGCGTTGCAACCCGGCGATGTCATCGTGGAAATCAATCGCCAGCGCGTGGCCAATGCCGACGAGGCGTTTGAAGCGGCCCAAAAGGCCCGCGGCCAACGGTTGCTCCTGCGGGTGTATCGGGATGGCGCCATGCGGTTTGTGGTGATTGAGGCGCCGGCCAACCGGTAAGCCGCAAAGGTGCGGCCGGGGTTACGCGAGAGCAGGAGGGACGCCTTGAACGGCGTCCCTTTCTTTTTTCAAGGGACGCCGGCCGGCCCGATGTACTCGCGGGCTATGACCAGGTTGTCAAAATAGACCGTGTTGGTGGGATTTTTGGTCCAGCGGTCGGTCACGTAGCTTTCCAGGGTCAGCGCATTGGCCTGCAGCGTGGCCGAGGTGCGCCAGTTGATGCCCTTCCAGTGGCCGAGCAGTTTTCCATCAATCCAAAACGCCTGCTCGCCGTCCGGCTGGCCGGGGGTGTTGTGCTTCAGCATGAACTCGGCGCAAATCCACCGGTTCTTGGGGATGTTGTCCTGCGGTTCGGCCTGAAATGAATTGCCCCAATATTTGCCGTCCCGCGAGACCTCCATTTCATGCCAGTAGCTGTAAAAATTCCATTTTCCCGGCGGCGGCCACTTGCCCCAGTTGCCCCACGGCTCCAGCGCGGTGGAAAACCGCTCGTCCCCGCGGGGTTTTAATCCCGCCCCGCCAAAGCCGCTCCACCGGTCCGCCCCGCGCAAGCCACGGTTGGCGCGCAGGGTCACGAAGTGATGCACATAATCGCAGTTGGGGTCAAACTTCACATAAAACCGGATGAACACCGGGTCGGCGGGGGTGTACCATTGGGTCAAGCCATCGCCCTGATTCTCGCCCAGCCGCGCTTCCACCTTGAGGCAGCGCTGGCCGCAGCGCGGGTCATGCGGCGCCACCAGGCTGAGCGCTTTGCCCTTGCCGGCGCCCTTCTCATCCCAGCGCGCGCCCAATTCTCCCTCCTCGAAATTATCCGCGAAGAGGACGGCCGGATGCGCTGCAATGCCAGCATCGGCCTTGAATTTCGCGGCCAGGCCGTTGCCGCGGGGCAAAGGGCTTTGCGCGGCGAGATTGGGGAAACGTTCAGCAGCGGCAACGGTGGCTGCCATGCCACCCACCATGAGCAGGGCACAAGCGAGGAAGCGTTTCATGCGTGTTTGCGCAAATTATTGAGGCAGCCCCCCGTGGTGTAAAGTGTTTTGGCGGGTCCGCCAAACTTCAAGTTGAATCCCCGGGGTGTTCCAAGCATAATTCCCGCACAACATCAGCAACGCTGAAACTTATGATTCGACCACGCGCCCTTTTTTTCTGGTTGACTCTCACTGCCGCTGGCCTTTGCACCGCTGCGGCCGCCGCAGCCACGGGGCCGGAGCGCATCAACCTGGCCGGGACCTGGCGATTTGAACTGGACCGCCAGGATGCCGGCGTGGCCGAGGGCTGGCATCGGCGCGCATTGCGGGAGCGGTTGCGGCTGCCGGGTTCTTTGCAGGAACAGGGCTTTGGCGATGCGGTGACGGTGGAGACGAAATGGACCGGGAGCATTATGGACCGCTCGTGGTTCACCGACCCGCGCTATGCCCCTTATCGGCAGCCGGGCAACATCAAGGTGCCGTTCTGGCTGCAGCCGGAACGGCATTACGTGGGGGTGGCGTGGTACCAGCGCGAGGTGGAGATTCCCGCCGCCTGGGCGGGCCGGCGCGTGGTGCTCCGGCTGGAGCGGCCGCACTGGGAAACCACCGTCTGGGTGGATGACCAGCGCCTCGGCTCCTGCAACAGTTTAGGCACACCCCACGAATATGACCTCGGCACGGGCCTGGCCCCGGGCAAACACCGCCTGACCGTGCGCGTGGACAACCGCCTGCACGTCGAAGTAGGCGTCAATGCGCACAGTGTTTCGGACCACACCCAGGGCAATTGGAATGGCATCGTGGGCGCCCTGGAATTGCAGGCCACCGACCCGGTATGGGTGGAGGATTTGCAGGTTTATCCGGAGGTGGCGCAACGCCGCGTGAAGATTAAAGCTCGCCTCGGCAATCTCACCGGCCGCTCCGGGAGCGGCATGTTGACGCTGGCGGCGCAGAGCTACAACAGCCCGCGCACCCACCGGCCGCCGCCCCAAACGGTGCCCGTGTCCTGGACGCCTCAGGGCGGCGCGGTGGAATGCGACTATGAGCTGGGGCCGGAGGCGCTGTTGTGGGATGAGTTTGCACCGGCCTTGTACCGCCTGACCGCCACGCTGGAAGGGGGCGAAGGCCAGCGCCCGTTCAGGGACAGCCGCACCGTCTCCTTTGGTTTGCGCGAGGTGAAACGCCAGGGCACACAAATCGCGCTCAATGGCCGGAAACTCTTTCTGCGCGGCACCCTCGAGTGCAACATCTTTCCGCTCACCGGTTATCCGCCCACCGACGTGGCCGCCTGGAAACGCATCATCCGCATCTGCCAGGCGCATGGATTGAATCACATTCGTTTTCACTCGCACACCCCGCCGGCGGCCGCGTTTCAGGCCGCCGACGAGCTGGGGTTTTTGTATTACGTGGAAGCCGGGGTCTGGGCCAACCAGGGCAGCAGTGTGGGCGATGGCCGCAAGGTGGACGCCTGGCTGCACGAGGAGGCCGCGCGCATTTTCCGCGCGCTGGGCAATCATCCCTCATTCATCATGTTTTCGGCGGGCAACGAGCCAGCGGGCAAAAACCAGCAACGCTGGCTGGGTGATTTCATCAACTATTGCAAGCGTCTGGATTCCCGCCGCTTGTACACCAGCGGCGCCGGCTGGCCCATGATTCCAGAAAATGATTTCCACATCACCCCGGACCCGCGCATTCAGGCCTGGGGCGGCGGCCTGAATTCGCGCATCAACGCGCGCCCGCCGGAGACGATGACGGATTATCGGGAGTACATCGCGCAGGCCTCAGCACCGGTGGTCAGCCATGAAATTGGGCAATGGTGTGTGTTCCCCAATTTCGCGGAAATGCCCAAGTACAAGGGCTGGCTCAAGCCGAAAAACTTCGAGATATTCCGTGATTTCCTCCAGCAAAACGGGCTGGACGAGCTGGCCCGCGCCTTTCTGCTGGCCTCGGGCAAACTGCAGGCGCTCTGTTACAAAGAGGACATTGAATCGGCCATCCGCACCCCGGGCATGGCCGGCTTTGAATTGCTGGATTTGCATGATTTCCCCGGCCAGGGCACGGCGCTGGTGGGGGTGCTGGACCCGTTTTGGGACAGCAAGGGCTACATCACCGCTGCGGAGTTTCATCGCTTTTCCGGCCCCGTGGTGCCAATTGCGCGGCTGCCCAAACGCCTCTACACCGCGGATGAGACGCTGAAGGCGGAACTGGAGGTGGGGTGGTTTGCCCCCCAGGATTTGCCGCAGGGCGTTTTGCGGTGGAGGCTGGCGGACGGCCGCCGGACGCTGGCCACCGGCAAGTTGTTCACCGGCCCCCTGCCCACCGGTGTATGCAGTCCGGTGGGGGAAATCCAGGTGCCGCTGCGCGGCGCGGCCGCGCCCGCCAAACTGAAACTGGAGCTGGCGGTGGAAGGCACGCCTTACGCCAATGACTGGGACCTGTGGGTTTATCCGCCGCAAGTGAGCACCGCGCCGCCGGCGGGTGTGCATTTCACCACGGAACTGGACGCCGCCGCGCTGGACGTGCTGGCCCGCGGGGGCAGCGTGCTGTTGAATCCCCCGCCCCAAGCCATTCGCGGGGACGCGTTGGGCCGGGTGCAAATGGGCTTCTCCAGCATCTTCTGGAACACCGCGTGGACCCGCCGCCAAGCCCCGCATACCCTCGGCATCTACTGCAATCCCCAACATCCGGCGCTGGCGCAATTTCCCACTGAATACCATTCCAATTGGCAGTGGTGGGAGCTGGTGTCGCGGGCGCATCCTTTTATTTTGACGGGCACGGCGCGGTCGTTTCAGCCGGTGGTTTATGCCATTGATGACTGGTTCACCTCGCGCAAACTGGGGCTCATTATCGAAATGCGGGTGGGCCAGGGCCGGCTGCTGGCCTGCGCGATGGATTTGCACAGCGACTTGGAGCGCCGGCCGGTGGCGCGGCAGATGCGGCGCAGTTTATTGGATTACATGGCCGGGCCGCACTTCCAACCGGCGCATCGCTGGACCCCGGAGCAGGTTCAGGCGCTGCTGGCGGCGCCCACGCTGACGCAAAAACTGGGCGCGCGCGTCTGGCGGGTCAGCAGTGAACACACGGAATATCCGGCCCGGCAGGTCGTGGATGGGGACCCGCAAACGCTCTGGCATACCCCGTGGGGGGAAGGGGCGCCGAATTTTCCGCACTGGCTCATCCTCGAGTTCAACCAGACGGCCGCGCTGCAGGGCGTGACTTTGGCCCCGCGGCAGGACAACAATCGGAATGGCTGGATTCGCGAGTGTGCCATTTATGTGAGCGATTCCCCCGACGTCTGGGGAGCGCCGGTGTTGCGGCAAACCTTGTCCAACGATGCCGCGGCGAAGGAGCTGCGGTTTCCCGCCCCTGCCCGGGGACGGTATCTAAAACTGGAGGCGCTGAGCGGCTTCACCCGCCAGCCGTTCGCGTCGCTGGCGGAAGTTACCGTCTGGTAGGTAGGTCCGCAAAATGCTTCTGTTGGGCTTCAACGCGGCCGGAATCCGCGCATGGGCCGCCGCGTGAGGCAAAATATGCTTTTTCGCTAAAAATGCATTGTTTGTGTAACCGCCACCCGCTATAAGCCCGTCTCTTTATTTGAATGGAATGGGTGAAGGGGTATAGCGTCCCAGGGGACGGGCGTCCTTCAAGTCCGGCAGTCAGCAGGTGCTTTTTCCGGCTGGATGGTGGACTTGTTTTTTATTGTTCCAAAACCGAAGGACGCTGCCGGCTGCCGGCTGAAGCAGGATGCTTATGAATGTGAAAGGACGTGCAGCGGCTTCGCGGAAAGCCCGGCAGAACGGCGCTTTGCCACGCCGGCATTGGTGGCAGAGCATGGTGTTGGTGTTAACCGGGGTGTTGATTACGCTGGCGGCGCAATATCTTGGGCGCTCCTTGTGGACTTCAACCGGAAGCCAGCCGAATCAGGCCGCACTGACCGCTTTGGAACAATCCGCCACCAATCGGTGGGGCCTGTTGGAAACCATTCCCATCTGGTTGGAGCGGCCGGTGGAATATTTTGAATATGACCCGCCGCCACCGGAGACCAACACCTGGTTTTTTGCCGGTTATACTCCCGCCCGGTTGCGGGAGTTCATTCAAAGCTGCGCCCTGCCAAGGAATCTGGAGGTCAGTTTGTTGGATACGCAACGGTGGCGGGTAGTGGCCGAAGGGATTTATGTGGAGCCGGCGCTGGAAGTTATCCGGGACCTGCCTTCCGAGCCGCGCGGCAAGATTTATACGGTGCTGGCGGAACATGAGCTGAACGTGGCCTATTGTTATCCGTTTGCCGTGCGGGCCGAGTTTGCCGAGTGGTTCGCCCATCACAACCTGTCCGCCAGTGCCTTGCAAATCATGGAGCGCATGATGTATCGCAAGGACGGGCTGCTGTGTTTTGCCGACCGGCAGGCGCTGGCCCGGTTGTTTTCGTCGGACGATTACTTGCAGGCCAGCCGGACGGTGGCGCGCGTGCATACCCTCATGTTGAACTTGCGCGTCACCCCGCAGAGCGACCTGGAGCAGCTCATGAGTTACTGGGGCCTGCCCAATCGGGCGATGCAAGCGCGCCCGCTGCTGGAGTCGTTGAAACGGCTGCCGCAGGGCGGCAGCATCAACGTGGCCTGGTTCTTCCCGCCGGTGCCGCGTCTGTTGTTGTATTCCTACCCGCATCCCACCAACACCATCGCGGGAAAATGGCCCGATTGTTTCTGGTCTTCCTACAACTTCCTCAAAGACAAAGCGGAAGACCGGTTTATTGACGCGCGCTTCCAGGAGCAGGTCCTGCGCTCGGAATACCGCATGGTGCCCAAGGCGGACTTGTTTGGAGACCTAATCCTGCTTTACGAGCCGATGGGCGAGGACGTCCGGACGGTGCACATGTGTGTGTATGTGGCGGATGACATTGTTTTCACGAAAAACGGCTACGCGCCGCGCGAGCCGTGGGTGCTGATGCGGGAGCGCGACATGATGATTCACTACTCGCCCAAAAAGCCGTTGAGCCGCGCCGTCTTCCGGCATGTGAGCCGGCTGCCGAAAGCAGCCAAAACGGGAGCGCCCCCCTTCAAACCAAACGCGCCATCTTCGCCAGGGCGCGGGTAACGCCCAGAGCCGGCCAAAGGTCATCGTAATACCAGAATTGCCCCCATTGCAGGCCAAGGGGGGCGGGGATGGTCCACTTGCCGCCTTCCACCTGCCGCACCAGCCAGTTGGCGCCCCAGGCGGCGGCATTGCGGACCTGCTCGCGGGTTTCCAACAACAAGGGGCCGGGTTGCAACAACGCCTCGGCGAGCGCCTCCACCGCCAGGGAGGTTTCTTCCACGGAGGGCGGGCCGCCATGCCCGCCGCCCCAACTGCCATCGCTGTTCTGGTTTTTCACCAGCCACAGGACGCCGCTGTTCAGCGGTTCAACCAGCTCGAAGTAAGAGCGCGCCACCAGCTCCGGCAGGGCCAGGAGCACGCCGGCAGTGCCCAGGGTCAGGTTTTCCTCCTGGTGGGCGTATTGGTTGCCAAAATGGCGTGAAAACCAGGCGCCATCCTGGCGCTGCTCCTCCATGAGGAAATGAATGGCATGGTGAATGGAGGACTGCACGCGGTGTTGCTGGTCGGGCGGCAGCACATGCAGCCAGGCCAGCCAGGCGCGCAGGGCCAGCGCGGTTTCTTCCGCTCCGCTGTGTTCTCGGGCGGGCTGGCGCCATCCCCGCCGGAAGGGGGGCAGCCCGCCATCGCGGTTCTGCGCGGCCAGCAGCCAGTTCACCCCCGAAAGGACCGCTTGGATGACCTCCGGCCCGGGGTCCCCCAGGGCGCGCAGGGCCAGCAGCGACTCGGCGGTGCTGAGCGTGTCGGGGGCGGCGCCGGGATGGGAAGTGGCTGGCCAGCCGGCGGTGGGCTGGCGGAGTCCTTCGGCGTCCTCGCGTTGTTGCCGGGCCAGCAGCCAGCGGCGCAGGATGTTGAGTTCATTCAAGGCGGGCAGCCGATGGGCCCCCAGCGCGGGGGCGGTGGAGACTTGCACGGCTTGCGCCGTAAGCCATACCTCATGATTGGCCACGATGGGCCAGCTCCCATCCGGCCGAGCTTGGGCCACCAGATAGCGGATGCCCTTTTCGGTGACGGGATGCCGCCCATATCCGGCGGCCAGCAAACCGATGGTGGTGAGGGCCGTGAGCCAGGGGGAGGCCTGAAAACTTCCGTCCTCGGCTTGCAAGGCTTCGATTCGGCGCAAGGTGGAAGCCCGGAAGCATTCGCGCGCCAGCCGGGTGGCAAAGCAGCCGTCGGCCAGGTTGTGATGCCGCGCCTGCCCGGCGGCCAGCAGCAAGGACATGGCCCAACTGGCCCCCGGCAGGCGGGCGGTGCTCCACCATTCCGGCGGGACGGCGCCGCGCTCGAAGGGCAAAGCCGGCACATGCCGCCACGCGCGAATGTCGCTCCCCAGGCGGCCCGCCAGCGCGCATGTCATCAAGACCCCGGCCGCCAGGGCCAGGTCGCCCCGGAAATGATTGCGAATCATGGGCACCAAAATGGCCGGGGCCGTGTTGCCGGCCTTCTGGCAAATCCAACGCTCGGCGGCCTGAATGGTGCCGGCAAACAAATGATTCTGCGGCGGGGCCAGTCCAAAGGCGGCCCAGGCCAGGGCGGTGGCGCCAAGGTTGCTGAAGCTGCGCGGCGTATCGCCCCATCCGCCGTCGCCGTTGACATGGTGGGCCAGCCATTCCAGGCCCTGGTGCCCCAGCCGGCGCAAGGTATCCTCGGCGCTTTTCCACTCGGTGTCGGCCAGAAAGAGGGCCGAGGTGGCGGCAGCGACCGCCATGGGACTGCTGGGGAGCTGGCCTGGCCAGGGGGCGGCGGGCGGACGGGAATGCGCCAAAGTGGTCGCAGCCTGTTGCAGGGCCTCCTGCAAGCGCAAGGTGTCAAAGGTAATCATGGGCGCCTCCTGTCGCACCCGCGGCGCGGCCAGACGCTGAAGCCCGGCGATGAGCCACTACCATTCATCGCGTTGCCACTTCAACATAACCTTCGGGAGCAGTGAAGGACAAATTAAAAAAGACTCTGCCCGCCGGGCCGGGAGCGCATGGATGGTGGGCGGAGCGCAAGGCCTTGCGGCCCGGGTGAAAATGCTGGATGTCGCCTGCCTGAACATGGATGCGTTGGCTGCCGGGGCAAGGCGCGAATGCCAGGCAGAGCGGGTCAGGGGCGGTTGGCGTCCGGCAGCGGCGGCAAGGCGCCCGGGACGTTGGAGAAATCAAAACCCACCACCGCCTCGGCCGCCAGCGTGGCCACCACCGAGCGCAGTTTCACCACATTGCCGCCGGTGGGATGATTGCGGTTGCAGTAGAGGAGCACAAAAGTCTTCGAGAAAGGGTCCAGCCAAAGGCTGGTGCCGGTCCAGCCGGTGTGCCCGTACGAGCCGAGGGGCAGCACTTTGCCACGCGGCCCGGCGTAGGGCGAATCAATGTCCCAGCCCAAGCCCCGGCGGGCGTTGCCGCCGGGCGGTGACTGCACGGAAGTCATCAACTTCACGGTTTCGGCCTGGAGGACGCGGCGTCCCTCCAGCTCGCCTTCGGCGAGCATCATGCGGCAGAATCTCGCGGTATCCGCGACGGTGGTGAAGAGTCCGGCATGTCCAGCCACCCCGCCCATGCGGCGGGCGGTGGGGTCATGGACCACGCCGCGCAGGACGGTGCCGCCCACGCGCTCGGTGGGGGCGATGTGGGGCCGCCAGTCGTCCGGCGGCAGAAAGCGCGTCTGGCGCATGCCCAGGGGCTCATAAAATTTTTCGCGCGCAAAGTCGGCCAGCGACTGGCCGGAAACCCGGCGCACGATTTCCCCCAGCAGGATGAAATTAACGTCGCTGTAGCGGAAGGTGGTGCCCGGCGCAGGATTGGGCCGCTCCATGACGGCCTGGGCAATGGCGCCGGTATAGCCGTTGAAATCGCGGCGGGTCAGGCCGGAGGGCAGTCCGGAGTAATGGGTCAGCAACAGGCGCACGGTGATGGTCTCGCGCCCCTGGCCGGTAAATTCCGGCAGGTACTTGGAGACGGGGTCATCCAGGCCGATTTTGCCCTTTTCCTGCAACCAGAGGATGGCCGGTGCGGTGGCCATGACCTTGGTGAGCGAAGCGGCGTCGAAGATGGTGTTGGTGGTCATAGGCTCGGGCGCCGGCGTGACGGCGCGCTGGCCATAGGCTTTGACGTAGGCGACGCCGTTCCGCTCAATCCACACCACCGCGCCGGGAGTGTCGCCGCCGGCAATCGCAGCGGTGACCGCCTGGTCCAGCTCGGCCAGTTTTTCGGGACGGAATGTTTCGGCCAGCGTGCCTGCCCGGCTGCTGGCCATGGTCACGGCCAGGGCCAGCAAGCCAAGGCCAAGCGCCAGAAACTGGCGGCGGGGGCAGCGCCCAGAGGCGGTGTCCCGCATGCGCGCACAAGATAAATGGGCCGTCATCACGTTGGTTTAGATGGATTCAGGCAACAAAAAGTTACCCACGAATTTTTGCCGGGAGCAGGAGCGGGGGGGTGGGGCGTTGAGGCGGGCCGTTCCCGGTGGCGCTGCCGGCTGCTCCGGGCTGGCGCCATACCCCCGGCCGGCTCAAGTGTCTTCTCCTTCCTTGTCGGCCTCGGCGGGGTTGTATTCATGGAGTTTGTTGCGCAAGGTGCGCACGCTGATGCCCAGCAAACGGGCGGCATGGGTGCGGTTGCCGCCGCATTTTTCCAGGGCCGCCAGGATGTGGCGCTTTTCCAGCTCCGCCAGCGGGATGACTTCCTGCGGCGGGGGCGGCGCCGCGGGGGCGGGGGCAGGCGTTGCCGCAACGCCGGAACCTTCGGCGGCGGGGGCGGGCGGCGGCAGGGTCAGGCTGCGCATCAGCCCCAGGTGCTCGGGCTCAATCATGCCGCTGTCGCCGCCGAGAATGACAGCGCGTTCGATGACGTTTTGAAGCTCGCGCACATTGCCGGGCCAATCGTGTTCCAGAAGCGCGGATTCACTGGCGGGGGAGAGGCCGGTGATTTTGACGCCGTGTTTGCGCATGAACCGCTGCATGAAATGGCGGGCCAGCAGCAGGATGTCCTCCTTGCGCAGGCGCAGTGGCGGCACCTGCACGGGCACCACGTTGAGGCGGAAGAACAAGTCTTGGCGGAATTCCTTGCGGGCCACACTTTGCTCGAGATGGCGGTTGGTGGTGGCGATGACGCGCACATCCACCTTGACGGTGCGGTTGCCGCCCACGCGCTCAAATTCGCGCTCCTGGAGGACGCGCAGCAGTTTGGCCTGCACGGCGGGGGAGATTTCGCTGATTTCATCCAGGAGGATGGTGCCGCCGTGGGCCAGCTCGAAGCGGCCTTCGCGTTTGGCCAGGGCGCCGGTGAACGCGCCTTTCTCGTGGCCGAAGAACTCGCTTTCAATGAGATTTTCGGGAATGGCGGCGCAATTGACCTTGATGAAGGGGGCGCCGCTGCGCGGGCTTTGCTGGTGCAGGGCGCGAGCCACCAGTTCCTTGCCCGTGCCGCTTTCGCCCTGGATGAGGACGGTGGCCTCGGTGCGCGCCACACGGCGAATGAGCTGGCGAAGGTCTTCCATGGCCTTGCTCTGGCCGAGAAGCTGGGAGGCGTCTTCGTCCTCGGTCTGGCGCCCGTAAAACTGGTTGACGCGGAGCAGTTGGGTGAACTCGGCGGCCTTGCGAATGACCACCTCCAGTTGCTCGGCGCTGAAGGGTTTGATGAGATAATCAAACGCCCCGGCCTTCATGCACTCCACGGCGGATTCCACCGTGGCAAATCCGGAAATCATCACCACCAGGGGGCGCACGGGACGGGTGTTGAGCCGCTTGAGCAAATCGGTGGCGTCCCCGTCCGGCAGGCGGATGTCGGCAATCAACAGGTCAAAATTGTCGCGGGCCAGATAATCCTCGGCGGCGGCAATGGTTTCCACCGCGGCCACGTCATACCGACGGGAACGAAGCTGTTGCTCGAGGTTTTTGCGGACAATCAGGTCGTCTTCGAGAACAATAATTTTCTCGATCGGCATGGCGGAATTATATCAGGCGGCGGTATGCCGGCGATATAATTCTGAGACGTAGCCCTGACCGGAGGCGGGGCGGGGGGCCGGCCAGTGCTGGGGCGGCACCAGGCCGAGGCGCAGGCGGGCCTGCTGGTTTTCGCGGTCCAGGGCCAGCAGGCGCAGGACCAATTCCTGGTTTTCCTCCAGCAGCGCGCGCACGGCGGCGGGTGGCTGGCGTTGGGCCGGGGGCAATTGTTCCCAGGCCTGCCGTTGGGCGCGGAGGTGCTGCATCAATTCCTGCAGCCGTGGAAGGAGTTGGCGGCGGACGGCATCGGCCTCGGCCAGGGCCGCCAGCTTTCCCTCCTGCAGGCCGAGGGCTTCGCGCTCGAAAGCCGCCAGCAACTCCCGGCACAACTTCCGGTGTTCCTCAAGATGATGGAGGGTCGGGTCCGTCATGAGGCGGGTGAAGGCGGCGCAGGGGCGGGTGGAGGCTGGCTGGCGTTGCCTTTGGGCAATGAGCGCGAAGGGAGCAGGTTCTCCGCCTGCGCGCGCCATTGTAAAAACTGGATGCGCCACTGGGCCATATCAATGAGCGCTTTGAGCCCGGGCGAGGGCGCATCGTTCAGCTTCTGCGAGAGGGCGAGCACCTGCTGGTAATAATCGCGGGCGCGCTCTGGCTGTTTCATGTGCTCATAGACCAGGCCAATCTGGTAAAGCACCGGCCCCTGCCAGCGAGGGGAGGCATCCAGATTGAGCAGACTCAGGTAAATTTCCAGGGCATTCAGATAATCACCTTCCTGATAAAGCTGGTTGGCCAGTTCATTGCCGGTGCGTTGCTGCCAGTACGCCCAATTTTGCGGGTTTTTGGCGGCATCCCGCCGCTGTTTTTCCAGAAGGGCAAGGACTTGCTGGAGCGCCTCCCGGTTGCGGCCCAGGTGCTTGAGCGAGGTGGCCAGCAGGAAACGGACTTCGGCTTCGTCGGTGCTGCCCGCGTATTTTTGCAGGTAATCCTGGGCCTGCGGCACCAGGACCTCATCCTGGCCCAGATGGGACAAGCACTTGAGGTAGCGGAAATGCATCCGTTCCTTGTTGAGTTCCGGCGAATCCAGCCGGAGCAGCCGCGCGTAGAACTCGACGGCTTCCGCGAATTGTCCGCGGCTGAAATAAGTTTCGGCAATTTCCGTTTGCGCCAGCAGGACCAGCCGCTGGTAATACTCAAACTGGTCCAGCCGCAAAGAAAGAGCGCTGGACAACACGGCGTAAAACTTGCTGAGCGCCAGCGCTCCCACCCCCATTTCCCGGTACAAAATGCCCTGCCGCAGCAGGATTTCCGGCACGGCCGGGTCATCATGATAGCGTTTGACGTATTGGGAAAAAATCTGTTGAGCCCGGCCAAGCTGGCCTTCCTGCTGGGCCACCAGGGCCAGCTCAAACAGGGAGGGCCGCTTGATTTCCTCCGGCGCCTCCGACTCCAGGATGCCAATTAGCAGGGCGGCGGCCTGGCGATGGTCGCGCATCTTGCGCAGCTCCCGGGCGGCCTCCAATTGCTCCTGGAATTGCCGCACGCGGAACACCTGGTTGGAGGTTTGCAGTTTGAGCGTCAGCAAATTGCTGCTGGTTATCTGCCCCGGCGACGGCGGATTGGTGAGCGTGCCTGCCCCCCAGCCGGAGACCCCGGCTTTGACCAGCCGCTGCACGTAGTCGTTAATCAATCCGGCGGCCGGGCTGTTGGTGGCGATTTCCGGCGCGATTTTGGCCCCCGGCAGGGTGGCGGGAGGCGCGGAGGTGCTGGCGGGCGCGGGGAGGGACGGGGCATTGCTGGCGGTGGCCGTCGCCGCCCGGCCCACGTGGCCGGCCAGCGTCAGACTCAAGACGGCGGCCAAAACCCACCCCGCCCCTCTCTGGGGAGGAGCAACAACGCCCTCGGCCCTGGTCCATGGCAAAAAGTGGCTCATGGTGTGCTCCGGCGGGGTTCAGGGGTTTCGTAGCGGGCCGAGCTGGGCGGAAGGCGTCCGGGCTGGGGCGGCTGGAATAAAGGGACGGTCACAATAACTCCCGCGGAGTTGGTCCCCGCGGTGGGCGCGGGCATTTTGAAGTATTGCACCAACATCTGGGGAGTGATTTCCGGCTCGGCCGATTCCTGCGCCGGTGGCGCGGTGGCCTGCCCCACCTGGTTGGTGGTTGAGGCGGGGGGCGCAGGCAAAGGTTCCACCACCGCCGGCAAGCCATTGGTGGGTGGAGCCGGAGGAGGCTCCACGGCGGCTGTCGGTGGAATAGTGGGCGGAGCAGGGGGATTGGGGGATGGGGACGGGGCGGGACTGGGCGCCTCGCCCGGTGCACTGGCGGTGGCGTCGGCAGGGACGCTCACCGCCGTCTTGGGCAGGCGCGCCGTCCGCTCATAACGCAAGGGACCCGGCCCCACCAGCGGCAAATAGGCCGCCTGTGCCGGCCATGCGGCAGCGACGCTCACGGCCACTATGACCCAGCTACGCAACACAATATCGCCCAGTTTATCCAACACGCCTTGGGCCAGCCTGCCTGCCAGGGACAAGCAGCCCAATATCTCATTAGGCATATCGGCAGGGGATGCGGAAACCTTTAGAAAAAAAGAAATCGCTGCCCACGGCGGCCTGGCTGACGAAAGCCTTTGGCAAACAGGGATTAAGCAAAGAGAAGATGGAGCATAACAGGCGGGCGAAGCATTAACCTCCGACGCGGTCAGGGGGCGGTCTGCTCAATCCGCCTTCCGGTCTTTTCCGGCAAGGATTTCAAAACTCCCACTTAATTCCCGCCCAAACCGTATGCGCCTGGTACTCGGTGAACTTGAGATTCGACATATTTCTTTCCCACTGGTACTCCCACTCGAAACGCACTTCCTTGCCGAGCTTGACTTCGCCGCCCAAGGTCAAATCCACCTCCGCCCGCTGGTAGAGTTCCCCGGTACCGGGGGCCACAGGTTGAACCGGGTAATCATAAAGGGTCCACCTTGCGCCGGCCAGAACGCTCCAGCGGGGGTGCTGGTATCGCAATTGCGACTGCACCCCATACTTCCAATAACCATAAAAATCTGCGCCATTATCCAGGGAGCGCTCCAGCCGGAGCCGCAAAGCCGCGCGCCAGCGGCGCTGTTCATCCAGATGATGCCGCCAGGTCAAGAAGGCTCGCTGTTGGGCGTACTCCAGCCGCGTGCCGGCCAGAGGCGCGCCGGTGGCATCGGTGACCTGACGGCTGTCGTACCAGCGATGATTATACTCATAGGCCAGGCTCACTTCTGAGCGGTGGCCGTACTGGTAACCCAGCCGCACCAAGGGCCCGGTTTCCGCATAGTCGTCCACCGGCGCCTGATATTCATAAAACGAGCCGCTCGCTTCGGCTTCGGCAAAGAAGTTGCGTCCCAGCTCCTGGCGGGCAATGACCCGCGGCTGGAGGGCATGCAGGCGCACGGGCAAAGGTTGCGCGATGCCCTGCTCGTCGCTCAAGTCCAGCACCTGGTCAAAGTACAGGTATTGCCCGCGCAGGGCCAGGGAGCCTCCTCCCGCCCAGGTTTTTTTCACCTCGGCCACGGCCATGCCGGTCTGTTCCTTGTCCACCGCCAGATGCCGGCTAAAACGCAAGTCTTCCCAGACGGCCAGTCCCGAAAAACTCCAACCCTTTTCCGGCAGGCGAAGCACGGTGGCTTCCATTCCCAGCCGGACAAACGGACTGCCTTGCCGGGAGTCATGGCTGAGCAGCACATTGTCCTTGTAACCCGCCCCCACGGCCACATTCACGGTCAGGTCCCAGCGGCGGATTTTCAGTCTTTCCAGCTCCTTGGCCAGAGCGGGGTCCAGCCGTGCCAGTTCCTCCAGCGTGGCAGCGGGATTGTTGGTGGACGGCGCCGGCACGTTTTGTGCGGCAGGCACCAGGCTGGCGCCGGCCAGAGTGGCGGCCAGCCACAAGCCGGCGCCCGCCCGGCCCCGGGTTGGCACAAAGCGCTGGAGGTTCATGATTGGCGCAACGGCAATGTCATCCGTTTCCGGTCATTTCGCCGCATTCCGGGGTTTTCGATTTGTTGCCTGAGGTTCTCGGCTCAAGGTTCCCAATAAACCAGTTCGGCCTGGGCATCGGGCAACAGGGGCAGCCCCCGCGCCGCGACCTGCAGCCGTCCGCCCTCGGGCGCTTCCCACGCCACCAGGGTTTTGAGTCCAGGCAGGCTCTGGCCAAGGCGGGCGTGGTGCTGTTTACCATCCACAATCAACGCGGTGGCCAGCGCGTCGCCATCCGTGGCCGAGGTGCTCATCACGGCGCTCAACAGCGCGGCATCGGCGGGCTGGCCGGTGCGCGGATTCAGAATGTGGCCGTAGGTTTTTCCGTTTTTCTGGAAATGTTTGCCCCAGATGGTGCTGACGGTGAGTGACTGGTCCCGCAACTCCACGACGGCCAGCGGGATTTTGGCCTGTCCGGGTTGGAGCGGATGCGATTCGATGGCCAGGCGCCAGGCGCCGGTATCTGGCGGCGCCCCCAAGGCATAAACGGAGCTGGTGCCGCCGTGCAGCAGGGCATGGGTGATGCCGGCCTCGCGGAGAATGGCGATGGCGCAATCGAGGGCATATCCTTTGCCGATGCCGCCCAAATCCACCATCACGCCGGGCTTGCGGAAGCGCACCGTCATTTCTGCCGGGTCCAAATCCACCCAGTGCATGCCGGTAACGGCGCGGGCGGCTTGGACCGCCACCGGGTCGGGCATGGCGCCTTCGGCGCCCATGAATCCCCAACAGCGCAACAAGGGGGCGATGGTGATGTCAAAGGCGCCCTGAGTGCGCTCATGCCATTGGCGGGCGCGCCACAACACTTCAAACACCGGCGGGCTGACCCGCACTGGCTCCCAGGCGGCGCGGGCGTTGACATGCGCGATTTCACTGGAAGGCCGGTAAAGGCTCAGAAGCTGCTCCAGGCGCGCAATTTCCTCCAGGGCCTCCTCCCCGGCAGCGCGCAACGAGGGCGAGGGGGTTCCTGGCAACACCAGCTCGAAGCGCGTGGCCATGGCCTCCCGCGCCAGCAACACCGCCGGATAAGACAGCCCAGGATTCATGCCGGCATAAAAAAGGTTCCGCCGGGGCGGCCGGCGGAACCTGGATCAAACCCGCAACGGTGGATCTCAGGACACGCCTTCTTTCCACCCGTAGTTGATGATGGGCAGCTCCTTGCCCATGCCGTCGGTCACCTTGCGCGTCTTTTCGTCGAAGAGGCACATGGTGCTCAGCCGGTCGGACATTTCGCCCAGGCACACCACGGTCTGGACGCGCACGGCCAGCTCGATGCCGCAATTCGGCTCCTTGTTGGCGCGGATGCTGTCGAACCAGTTCTGATGATGCGCGGGAATGGACTCGGCCGGGAAGGGACCCACCGTTTCGGGGTCAATTTCCTCGGTGAACGGCTTCTCCGGCTTCAGCTCGACGCGGTTGCCGGCCATGTACAGGGAGCCTTTCTGGCCGCGAATCATTTCCTGCGTGCCCTGTTCGTTGACGCTGCTGCTGGTGATGTGCATCACCATGCCGTCCGGGAATTCGGCAATCAACTGAATGATTTCGGGCACGTCGCGCATGGGCGTGCCGGGGGTCAGCTTGTCGGTCATGACCTTGCGCGTGCCGATGGCCGCCACCCGCACTGGGAATTGCGGATTGCCGGTGGCAAGCATGTACGGATGCAGCTTGTGCGGGAACAAGTCGCCAAGCAACCCCGCGCAATAGCGGTAATATTTGCGCCAGCGGAAATAATCGTCGGCATCAAACTCGGGCTTGCGGGTCTTGATTTGGGGACCAAGCCAGAGCTGCCAGTTGATGTCGTCCTTGGTGGCCCAGCTTTGGATGTTGTAATTCCATTCACCCTTGGGGTTGTTCCGCATGTAAGAACCCTGGGACATGACCACGGCGCCAATCTTGCCGTCCTTGATGAGCTTGGCGGCGGCGTGCCATTTTTGGTCGGAGCACCCCTGGCTGCCCACCTGCAGCACCTTCTTGCTGCTCTTGACCGCGTCGTAAATCGCGAACGCCTCCGGCAGGTAGCGGCACATGGGCTTCTCCACGTACACGTGTTTGCCCGCCTTCAGCGCGTCAATGGTCACCGGCGCATGCCAGTGGTCCACGGTGGCACAGACGATGGCGTCAATGGTCTTGTCCTCGAGCAGCTTGCGATAATCTTCGTATTCCTTGCAGCCCTCGCCCACTGCCTGCTGGGCCTGCAACCGGCGGGTTTTGGAGACGTCGCAGACCGCCGTCACCGCCACGTTGTACTTATCTTTGTCCTTCAAAATGGGCAGCAGATGGCTGCCATAGCCCTGGTTGCCCACGCCGATGAAGCCCAACACCAGGCGGTTGTTGGCGCCAGCCACGCCATCCGCCCCATACAACGGGCCAGACAGCCAGCTTGCCGCAGCGGCCGCGCCGGCCACCGTGGCGGTTTGTCGCAAAAAATTCCGGCGCGTCATCGGGCCGGCCGAGGTTTTTTGTTTATTCGATTCCATAAATTACACGCTCTATTTAATCAGACTTCAATTGGGGCCGCGACATTCAATTCAACCTGCGGGCGGCCTGTCGGGTTAATATGACGATTGGCGCGGCGACGGTCAATGTTTATTAAGTTTGTCTAATTCTTCTGTCTAACCCTGTGCGGCTCTGGCTTTTGGGTGAATGGTGAGCCGGCAGCCTCAACTGGCCATCCCTGGTTTGCGGCCCAAGGGACACCCTCCATGGCGCTCAGATTTATCCGTTGGTCTGGGGAGCCACGGGCAGGGTCAAGCGAAAGCGGGTGCCTTTGCCGGGACGTGAGGTGACTTGAATGCGTCCGTGATGCGCTTCGACGATGCGCCCCACCAAAACCAGCCCCAGGCCGGTGCCCTTGGCGCGGGTGGTGCTCAACAGGGGCGTAAAGGCCCGGCGGCATTGGTCTTCGCTCATGCCTTCGCCGGTATCGGAGACCTCAATTACGACGTGACTGGGCGGTCGGGCGGCGTCCCGCGGCAGACGGCGGGCGGTGAGGGTCAATTCACCGCCCTGCGGCATGGCCTGCACCGCATTGAGCACAAGGTTCAGCAGAGCTTGCCCCAGTTGCGTGGCATCGCCCCACACGGCGGGCAGGGCGGGTTCCAACCGGGGCTGCCAGTGGATGTTTTGCTGGCGGAGCTTGTGGCGGACCAGGAGCCCCAGCTCATCAAGCACTTGTGGGAGGGAAACCGGTCCAAATTGCGGCTCGGCGCTGCGGGCAAAGCCCAGCACCCGCTCCACCGTGCGGTCAAGCTGCTCGAGTTTTTCGCCGATGATTCGCACATCCGTGGCGCGGGGGTCTTCCGGGGCGAATTGCAGGTTCAGCGAGTGAAAGAGCATTTTGATGACGGTGAGGGGATTGCGAATTTCATGCGCCACCTCGCCGGCGAGCAGGCCCAGGGCGCTGAATTTCTCGGCATGGCGCAGGGCTTCCTCGAGGTCCACCACCCGCTCGTAAAGCCGCGCCTTTTCAATGGCCACCGCGGACAGCCCGGCCAGGGCCGTCAGGATGCGAATTTCCTCGTTGGAAAACACGTGCGGATGGCTGGTGTACACGTTGAGCACACCGAGGCAGCGCCCGCCGAACGTCAACGGGGCGCTGAGGAGCGAAACCAGGCCCTCGCGCGCGGCGACTTCCACGTGCTGATAGCGCTGGGAGATTTGCACATTTTCCACCTGCAACACCTTGCGCCGCCGGACGACGGACCCCACCAGGCTTTCCTCGACATTGAGGCGCGGTTTGTTGATGTAGTCCGGTCCCGCGCCGTGGGCCGCGCGCAAATCCAGCCAGCGGCCGGAGTCGTCGAGCAACAAAAGGGAACAGAGCCGGGCCTGCATGAGCTGGTGGGCCTGTTGGGTGATGGCGGCAAGGGTTTCATCCAGGTTGAGGGTGGAATTAATCAACTGACTGACCGCCACCAGGCTTTCAAAGAGCCGCGCCTTGAGGCGATGCTGCTCATACTGCCAGGTCTGCTGGATGACCAGCGCGGCCTGGGCGGAAAGCTCCTCCAGCAGGGATTGGTCTTCTGCCGTAAAGGCGTGGAGCTTTTCGGAGTCCACATTCAAGAGGCCGCGCACCTCCTCGCCCAGACGCAGGGGCACTGCCAGCTCGGAGCGCACCTCCGGGCGGGCCATGATATAGCGGGGGTCCTGGCGGACATCCCCCACCAGCGCCGGCTGGCCCGTGCGCACCACCCAGCCGGTGATGCCCTCGCCAGCCCGCAGCTTGAGCTGGCGTGCCTCCGGGGGCAGGCCGCAGGCGGCCTCGATTTCCAGGAAACCGGTGTGTGGATTGAGCAGCACCAGGGAGCCGCTGGAAGCGCTGGTGAGCTGCACGGCCTGCTCGACAATGAGCTGCAAGGCATGCTGCGGCTCCAGGGTGGAGTGCAGCACCTGGCTGACCTGGTACAGCCGTTGCAGGCGTTCAAAGCGCCGCCGCCAATCATCCGTCGCGTCGCTCACGCGCCCCATTGAATCATGAAGGGGCGCCCCTTGACACGCAGGAAATTGCGCCGGCGCCCGCGAAATCTCGCCAGGAAAATGGGGGAGCGGTCCCGGCTCCGCATCGCAGGGCCAGTGGCGCTGTTTTTTCAATTCGTTGACGCAGGCCGGCCCGGCGAATGGTTGCGCGCGAACAGGCGGCGGACGATTTCCTCGATGGGGGTTTCCTCAATGTCAATGTCCTTGACTGGCAATTCGTCCAGCAGGGCTTTGCAGACGGGAATGACCTGCTCGCGGCGCACCCGCAGGCGCACGCGGGCGTCCGTCAATTCCAAGACCTCTCCATGGCGGGCAAGCTGGGAAGGAGGCGGCGGCCCGCCCGGCCCCAGCTCGATGGTGATGAGCTTGTCGTCCGCATACCGCTCCAGCACCTCGGCCAGGCGCCCGTCAAAAAACAAACGACCGTGGTCAATGATGAGGACGCGCTCGCACAGGGCCTCAATATCCGCCATGTAGTGGCTGGTCAGCAGGATGGTGGTGCGGGTGGTCTGGTTGTGATGGCGCAGAAAGTCGCGCACGGTTTTTTGGGAAACGACATCCAGTCCCAGCGTTGGCTCGTCCAGCAGCAGCACGCGGGGGTGATGGAGGAGGGCGGCGATAAGCTCCATTTTCATGCGCTCGCCCAGGGAAAGCTCGCGCACCATGACGGATAACTTGTCTTCCACCCCTAGCAGGGCGGAAAGTTCCTGCACGGTGCGCTCGAAGTGGGCGCGCTCGATGCCGTAGATGTGGCGGTTCAGCTCGAAGGAATCGCGGGCGGGCAAATCCCACCAGAGCTGGTTTTTCTGGCCCAGCAGCAGGGCAAACTGGCGGCGATAGCCGTCGGGCCGCTCCCAGGGCACGTAGCCGAGCACCTGGGCGGTGCCCGAGGTGGGGTAAAGCAGGCCTGCCAGCATTTTGAGAGTGGTGGTTTTGCCCGCGCCGTTGGGGCCGACAAAACCGACCAGCTCCCCTTCTTCGATGGCAAAGGAAATGTCCTGCACGGCTTGGACCGTCTCGTATTTGCGCCGGAAAAGTCCTTTGACCGCCCCTTTCAGCCCCGGTTCCTTTTTGTAGGTGCGGAAACTTTTGCTTAAATGATGAACCTGAATCACGGCCGCCACGCGCCCACCATAACGGGGGAAACCGCCGGGCGCAAGCCGACCCCCCGCCGCAGCGGGGCAGAATGTGCATTGACCAGCTCTGAGAGCTGTTCTACATTGCGATTCCGTTTTTATGAAAGTCATCGTGTGCGATCCGGTTTCCCCCAAGGGGATTGAGCGGTTGCAGCAATGCCCGGAGCTGGAAGTGGTGGTGCTCTCCAAGCGCCTCTCCGAGCCGGAGCTGCTGCCGCTGGTCAAGGACGCGGTGGGGCTGGTGGTGCGTTCGGAGACCAAGATTACCCGGGCCGTGATGGAAGCGGCGCCCCTGCTCAAAGTGGTGGGCCGCGCCGGCGTGGGGGTGGACAATGTGGACACCGAGGCGGCCACCCAGCGCGGGGTGGTGGTCATGAATACACCGGGCGGCAACACCATTTCCACGGCGGAGCTGACGTTCTCCATGCTCATGGCCCTGGCACGCAAGATTCCCCAGGCGCACGCCTCCATGAAGGCGGGCAAGTGGGACCGCAAATCGTTTTCTGGCATGGAATTGAACGGCAAGACCCTCGGCATTCTGGGCATGGGCCGCATTGGCACGGAGGTGGCCCGCCGGGCGCTGGCGTTCAACATGCGGGTGCTGGCCTATGACCCCTATCTTTCCCTCTCCCGCGCCAAGGCCCTGCAGGTGGAGGTGGTGGAGCTGGACGAAGTTTTCCGGCAGGCGGATTTCATCACCGTGCACATGCCGCTGACGGACGAAACGCGCAATATGATTAATGCGGCGGCCATTGCCCGCATGAAACCGGGCGTGCGCCTCATCAATTGCGCCCGGGGCGGCATCATCAATGAAAAAGATTTGTACGAGGCCCTGAAATCCGGCCACGTGGGCGGGGCGGCGCTGGATGTGTATGAGACGGAGCCGCCGCCGGCGGATTTTCCGTTGCGCGAGCTGGAGACGGTGGTGTTGACGCCCCACCTGGGGGCCAGCACGGCCGAGGCGCAGGAAAACGTGGGCATCGAGATTGCGGACCAAATCATTGATTTTCTGGTCAACGGCACCATCCGCAACGCGGTGAACATGCCCAGCCTGGATGCCAAGACGTATCAGGCTGTGCGTCCCTACCTGTTGCTGGGCGAGAAACTCGGCCGGCTGGTGGCGCAACTGGCGCCCAAGCGCAACGACCGCCTGACCATCACTTTCGGTGGGAAGGCCGCCGATGTGCCCACCGACCCCGTGACGCGAAGTGTGCTGGTGGGCTTCCTGGCTCAGACCCTGGGGGCCGAGGTCAACCAGGTCAACGTCAAGTCCGTGGCCAGCTCGCGCGGGTTGTTGGTGGAGGAAATCAAATCCAACGAAGAAACCGATTACAGCGAGTGGTTGCAGGTGGCCGTCTATTCCGGCGACCAGGAGATTTCAGCGGGGGGCACGATTTTGGGCAAACGGCATCAGCCGCGGATTGTGCGGTTGTTTGGCCAGCCGGTGGAGATTGTGCCCTCCGGGGTGTTGTGCCTGTTTAATAATAAAGACCGGCCGGGCATTGTGGGCTATATTGGTACCCTGATGAGCCGTTACCAGGTCAACATCGCCAGCATGAGCCTCCACCGCGACGCCGCGGGCGGGCGGGCTTTAACCGTATTGAATTTGGATAGTGTGCCGCCGGATGAACTGGTGGCCCAAATCCAAAAAGACCCGGACATTACCAATGTGCGGATTGTCCGGCTGGAAAACCATAACGAAAACCACTAAAACTCCGAACCTCAGCCTGGCCCCAGTTTCGCCCGGGCCGGCACTTTGCCGGCCGGCCAAGATTGTGTGGCAAAATGTCATGAAAAAACTGATTCCCTTCACCGCCGTCTGTGCCACGCTCGTCCTGGCCGTTGCTGCCGGCGCTGCCGACCAACCCGCTGCCGCCGCGGCCCCCAAGCCCGCCGCCAAGGAGCTGTTCCCTGATTCCGTGGTGGCCAAAGGCAAGGGCGTGGAGGTCAAACGCTCCCAGGTGGACGAGGCCTACAGCCTGTTCAAGGCCAACGTTGCCGCCTCCGGCCGCGCGGTGCGCGAAGAAGACCGCAACCGCGACCAGGCGATGCTGCTCGACCGCATCATCTCCACCAAACTTCTGGTGGCCCGCGCCACCGAAGAGGACAAAAAGAAAGCGGCCGAAAACGCGGACAAATACATCGCCGAAACCAAGAAACGCCTGCCCAGCGAGGAATTTTTCGAGCTGCAGCTCAAGTCCATCGGCTTGACGCCCGCCACCTACCGCGAGCGGCTCCTGGAGCAGGCGATTTGCGAAGAAGTCATCAACCGCGAAGTGCGCGACAAAAACCAGGTCACCGAGGCCGAAATCAAAAAGTTCTACGACGAAAACCCGAAGGAATTTGAACAGCCGGAACAAGTGCGCGCGGCGCATGTGCTCATCAGCTTCAAGGACCCGACCGACCCCAATCCCAACCCGGGCGCCAAACGCGACCTGCCCGCCGCGCAAAAAGAGGAAAAGAAAAAGCTGGCCGAGAGCATCCTGGCCCGCGCCAAAAAAGGCGAGGACTTTGCCAAGCTGGCCAAGGAATTCTCCGATGACCCCGGCTCCAAGGACAAAGGCGGCGAGTACACCTTTGCGCGGGGCCGCATGGTGCCGGAATTCGAGGCGGCGGCGTTTGCCACGCCACCGGGACAGGTCAGCGACCTGGTGACCACCGTTTTCGGCTACCACGTCATCAAGGTGCTGGAAAAAATCCCGGCCCAAAAAGTCGAGCTGGCCAAGGTCGCCGACGACATCAAGCGTTACCTCGCCAATGAAAAAGTGCAGGAGGAAATGCCGAAATACCTGCAAAAAATCCGCGAAGAGGCCAAGGTGGAAATTCTGGACCCGAACCTGAAGGTCCAAACTCCGGCCGCGCCCAGGCCGCCCGCGGCGTCCGCGCCCAAGAAATAAAGGTCAACCCTTTAAGCATTGCCACAGCACGATGGGGCTTCTGTATCGCGCAGAAGCCCCATTTTTTTAGGAAATGCTCCTTCCTACCCCAAACGAGGGGTCAAACCTGAGCGAAGCATCCCCCTCATGTCCAGCAGGGAAGAACCCCTTCCCCGTTGTGCCCTTGCTGTTGGCGCAGATGTCCCCCGGGCGTCCCGCCAGTGCCTTGGGTTTTTTATTTTCTTAAAGCCAACTTCAGGCTAAAGTCTCTGCATCCATGCCGGGTGACCAACGGATGAGTGTCCTCTACTGGCTCGATGCCCTAATCGAGGCGGGCATTTATTTCATGATTATTTTTGGCCCGTGGGCCTTTGGCACCACGCAGGAATGGTCCATCCGCGTCATGACCGTCACGGGTTACACGCTGGGGGGGCTGACGGGCCTGCGATGGCTGCTGAGCCGGGCCTTGGGCGAGTACGTTCCCCGGCCCGGATGGGATGCGGGCAAAATCATGGACTGGGCGCTGGGGGTGCTGACCGTGTTAATTTTGCTCTATTGTTGGGTCAGCGCCTGGAATGCGCGGGCCACCTACCGCCCGGCGGACTGGGCCTTTGATTACCATCGCATCATTCCCTGGCTGCCGCATAGTTATGATGCCGAGGCCAGTTGGGAGTATTTCCGCATGTACCTGGGGCTGGCGTTGGCGTTTTGGACGGTGCGAAGCTGGCTGTGGAATGGCAAGGAGGAGTATTTTCTATCGGAGCGCCAGTTGCAAGGCGCCAGCGGCCAGGCCCGCCTGCTGCCGCCGCGGCTGCGGCGCTTGCTGTGGGTGGTCAGCCTCAATGGGGCGGTGCTGGCCCTGGTCAGCATTATTCAACGGGTGGACGCCACCCCCAAGCTCTTGTGGCTGGTGGAGCCTACGGTCAACAAGGACATCGAAACTTTCTTTGGTCCCTATGCCTATCGGGGCAATGCGGCCCAATACTTCAACCTGGCCTGGCCGGCGGCGCTGGCCTTGTGGTGGAGTTACCATCGGGTGGTATTGCGCTCGCCGCTGGGCGCGGGGCCGCGCCGGCATAACCTCTTGCTGTCCTGCGTGCTGTTGATGGCGGTTTGCCCGGTGGTTTCCACCAGCCGGGGTGGAGCGCTCATCATGCTGGCGTTGAGCCTGCTGGTGGTGGTGATTCTCTGGCTGGCCCAATGGCAGCGCGGCTGGGGAGTGAAGCTGGGCGTTTTTGGGGTGTTTGCGCTGGTGTTGGCGGGCGGGTTGCTCCTGGGTTGGGAGGAGCTGGGGCCCCGGATGGAAATCCTCAGCGAGGGGTATTACGGGCGGGAGGCCACCTTTGACACCGCCAAACGCATGGCGGCGGACCATCCAGTGTTTGGTTCCGGGCCGGGCAGTTTCAAGAATTTGTTCCAGCTCTATCGCAAATCCTATGATGAGTATTATCCGGCGCAGCTCCACAACGACTGGCTGGAAACGCGCATCACCTTTGGGTGGGCGGGATTTTTATTAATCTTGGGGGCCTTGGGCGTCTGTTGGTGGCGCTGGCAGGCCCCGGGAGGCATTCCAGTGGACCGCTATTTTGTCTGGCTGCTGTACTCGGCGCTGGGCGGGTGTTTGCTGCATGCCTTTTATGATTTTCCGCTGCAAATCCATTCCATTTTGTTCCTGTTTTTGCTGTTGTGCGCGGTCTTGTCCACCTTGACGAAGGAATAACCGCCGGTGGCAAGACGGCATCCCATGCACGCGGCCAAAGCCATGCCTGGCCGCCAAGACGGCCAGGGGCGGCCAAAGACAATTAACACCCAGTGGCCCGGCGGACGCTTGCGGCGCTGTGATGACACCGGATGGTGCGTTGGCCTGATAGCACCCTTCCCGGAGGGGGGTGTTTTCCCCGTTGACGCCCCTATCCAGCCCTTTTACACTGAAATAGCTTTGATTTGGGATACTGGGTGTGAGTAGAGCGGCGTCTGAGGACGCCGGGAAAGGATTTCTATGCCCGAGGGATATTGCGTTAAATGCAAAGCCAAGAAAGAGATTGCTGACGCGGTGGAAGAAGTGATGAAGAATGGCCGCAAGGCAATCAAAGGCAAATGCCCTACCTGTGGCGTGGTCATGTTCAAGATTTTAGGCGGCAAGGCCGCCCTTGCGCCGGAAGCAGCCCCGACCGAACCTCCCAAGGGAGCTTCGCCGGCCTGAAATTCTTTGGGAATCTGGGGGTAGTTTTTTTGCGCCCGAACAGCATCCTTGTTTTTTATTGAATCATTCAACTTCAAAGTATTATGGCTGAACAACTGGCTTACGTCATCATCACCCCTTATTCACTGCATAAATCCCGTACGGGCGGCATTTTAGCCCGGTTGCTCGCCCGCACCGGGCTTGAGCTGGCGGCAGCGCGGATGTTTGCCCCCAGCCGCGAGCTGGTGGAGGCCTATGCACCAATGGTGGTCAATGCGGAAAATCCCGATGACCGCCGCGTCCAGGAATGGATTCAGGACTACATCCTCAAGCAGATTGGCCCAGACCCACGCGGGCGCCGCCGGCGGGTGATGATGCTGGTTTTTCGCGGCGAGGATGCCGTTCAGAAGGTCTATCAGGTGGTGGGCACCTTGAAACCCAACCGCACGATGGGGGAAACCATCCGCGATACCTATGGCGATGTCCTGCTGAATGAGGACGGCTCGCTGCGATATTTTGAGCCGGCGGTGCTGGCGGCGCCCACCTCCGAGGCGGCCGTGCGGGACTTGCGGTTGTGGACCCAATTCTCGGACCGCGATGGCGGCCTGCTGGAAAACATCATCGAATATCCCGCTGGCCAGCAACCCGAGCGGACACTGGTCCTCATCAAGCCCGAGAATTTCCGCTTCCCCACGGGGCGGCCGGGCAACATGATAGACTATTTCAGCCGCACGGGCCTGTTCATCGTGGCCATCAAGGTGCATCGCATGAGCGTGGCAGAGGCCTGCGAATTCTACGGGCCGGTGCGCGAGGTGTTGCGTAACAAGCTCAAAGGCATGGTGGCCAGCCGGGCCAAGGCCGTGCTGGAAAAGGAGCTGGAGTGCCATTTGCCGCCCGAGGTCACCACGCAGTTGGGCGAGCTGTTGGGGCCGGTGTATGGCGACAGCCAGTTTGACGCCATCGTGCGCTTCATGGCCGGCCGCGCGCCGGACGAATGCGACGTCACCCTGCGCCATCAGCCCGGCACGGAAAAATGCATCGCGCTGGTCTATGAGGGAATCAACGCCGTGGCCAAAATCCGCGACGTCCTCGGCCCCACCGACCCGTCCAAGGCCCCGCCCGGCTCCATCCGGCGCGAGTTCGGCTCCACCATCATGGTCAATGCCGCCCATGCCAGCGACTCCCCCGAAAATGCCCGGCGCGAAATGGGCATCGTCAAACCCGGCGACAATCAATTCCGGCAGGTGGTGGAGGAATTCTACGGGCCGGTGGGCAGCGCGGGGGCCTGAAAAAACAGCGCGACGAACGACGGGCGCCTTACCTGGCTTCGAGCATCTGGCGCAAAAACTCAATGAGCTGCGCCATGCGCGGGTCCTTCAGCGAGTACAAAATGCGCCGCTGGTCCCGGCGTTTTTTGATGATGCCCGCCAGCGTGAGCATTTTAAGCTGTTGTGAAATATTGGAGAGATTGCAGCCGCCGACAATTTCCGCGATTTCGTGCACGCAAAACTCGCCGCGAGCGACAACGCACACGATGCGGAAACGCGCCTTGTTGGAGAGCAGATGCAACAAGGTCAGCGCCTTTTGGCACATGGCTTCATTCCGTTTGAAGTCAGCCTGAATTTGTCGCGCCAGGGGCGTCATAGTCTTAGCATGTTTGCTAATTCTAATAGTAAAGCCATCATTGTCACGATTTTTCTTATAACGAAAACCCTCGCCGGACGCCTTCCCCTGCCTTCCCCCCCGTAGCGCAGGCGTCCTCGCCTGCGGGTTCACGGAGCCTCCCGGCTCCGTGATTGCAGAACTGCCAACGTCAAGCGGACGCTCAAGGAAGCACCAGACCGTGCGTCAACCTTTCCTATGCCGTAACGCAGTCTTCCACGAATCGCAAAGCGTAATTAGGCATGTATCTCGCAGGTCAGGGGCAAGGGATGAATGAGTTTTTTTCTGCGGCTACCGTTTCCTCATCTTCATCTTGGCTTGTAGCCAGCAGAGGCAGGCAAATATCCCACAGCGCCCAGTATCATTTCCCCTCTCCCTCTGGGAGAGGGGCCTCTTCTCCCTCTTCGTTCCCTTCGTTTCCTTCTGTTGAAAATTTGTGTCCATTCGTGTTCATTCGTGGTTGCTCTCCCCCCTTCACACGCTCTGACCCCTTTTCCCTCCACCCCATCGTAGCAGAAAGCCAAGGTGAGGGTGTGTAGCGCAGGCGAGTCGCCTGCGCTACATCGGGGACGTCTGAGCTACGATGCTATCACCCTCACCCTGACCTTCACCCACGGGGAGAGGTAAAAAGTTACTGTACCTTGGATGATTCATGAGCGCGTTTGTTCAGTCAGTCGAGGAGGACAAGTTAGGGACAGAAATACCATTGATTTACCTGCTTCAATTCATTGCCACCGAATTAGGGGACGCAGGCTCAATCCCGCTTCGCGGGACGGGACGCCATGCGTTATGGCTACTGCGAGATTGAAGTGCGGCTTGGTGCTTACAGGCGCGTCTGTTTGACGACGGCATTTCTGTAATCACGGAGCCGGGAGGCTCCGTGAACCCGCAGGCGAGTCGCCTGCGCTACATCGGGGAGGCCTGCGCCAGGGAAAGGGAAGGCAGGTGTGGGGGCGTGGCCTCGGGGGAGGCGGGAGATTTGATTTGTTGTCCTGCTCCTGGTTATTTGAACTGGAGTTTTATTTTGCGGCGCTCCAAGGTGCTGCCTTCGGCCTGAGCGAGGCGGGCGAGGTTTTTGTTGTAGTCAACAATGGCGCGGACTTCCTCAGAGCGGGCGGCAGTGAGGTCGCGCTGATATTGCATAATCATGAAGGAGGTGCTCATGCCCACACGCATGAGGGATTCTTCGGATTCGAGCACTTTTTGGGCAAAGGCAGCGGCCTGGCGGGTGGCGGCGATGCGGTCGTAGCTGGTTTTGACGGCCTCGATGGCGTCGTCAATTTGGACCAGGATATCTTGCTGCAATTTTTGGAGGATAAGCTCTTTTTGCAAGCGCTGGTCTTTTTCTTGAGCCAGGCGGTATTTGGCTTCACGGCGGCCCCAGGGAAAGCTGAGTTCGATGCCGTAGTAGTAGTCCACGGCTTTATCGCGGAAATGCAGGTCGGACCAGGTATTTTCGAAACCGGTGCCCAGGGCGTCGCGACCGTAGGAGCCCACCAGGTTCAAGTTGGGCAGGGTCTGATTTTTGAAGTAGCGGATGTCAATGTCCTGGCGTTCCAAGTCCACGCGCAACTGGGCCAGGTCGGGGCGTTTGCTCAAGCCGGTACGCCAGCTTTCGCGCACATCGAGGGCTTGGGGGACCGCCATCAGGGGCTCCGAGGGGGCCAAGGAGACTTGCTTCCATTCGGGCAAATCTTTGGTGATGAGGTTTTTGAGGACGTTTTCCTGGACTTTGACCAATTGCTGGGCGGCCAGCAAATCGGCCCGCGTGCTGGCCACCAGGGATTCGGCGCGATGCACTTCGAGGATGGCCATGCTGCCGACGTTGAAACTCTTGCGGTTGTTGTCCAGGAGTTTTTCCGCCAGTTTAAGGGCCTGTTCCTGGACTTTCACATTTTCGCGGGCGAATATCAGCTCGTAATAGGCCAGCTCCACCAGGGTCATAACTTCCATGAGGCGGGCTTCGTATTGGTGCTCGGACATTTTGAGCAGCTTGCGGTTGACCTGGATGGTGCGGCGGACGCCGTCCACGGCGAAGTTACGCAGGAGGGGTTGCCTCATCTCGATGTTTAAGCGGGCGGCATATTCATCGTAGCCCACGGGCACAAAGGTGAAGGTGTTCAAGTCCAGGACGTTGTACCGGTAGCCGTCGCCAAAGCTGCGGGTGAATCGCACGGGCACGGAGTATTCAAAGCCCATGGGGCCCAGGCCGCTGATACCGTATTGGAGGGTGTCCACGGTGTTGCGGGAGGAGCTTTCGGAGCGGTTGCCAGAGCGGTCAAACGTCTGGTTCAGGCCCGTATTCTCGGCGCGGGTGAGGCCAAAGACCAGCAGCGGGTCATAGGCGGTTTGCGCGCGGCGCAGGTCAAAGCGGGCCTGCTCGATGTTGTGGCGCTCGATGCGGAGGGTGAAATTGTTTTGCAGCGCCATCTCCAGGCATTCGTCCAGCGAAATGGCGCGTTCGGTCAGGCCATTGGTTTGGCCCCAGGCGATGCCGCTCCAGGCGGCCACCAGACCCAAGATGATTCCCAGTCGTGTCATTGGTCGAGCTTGCAAGTTTTTTCCCAAAACGTCAAACCATCGTAACGCATTTCGGGCAGTGCAATCAATATCTGCCCGCAAATTCATGTTTTTTCCTGCTGTGCCGCCCGGCGCAAGCGGTCGTGGATGGCCTGCCAGGGGGCGTCCTCCGGCGGTTGCTCCACCGCCAGCCAGCGGGCGTGCCGGGCATCGGCGCGATGCAGCTCGGCGTAGAGCGCCCGTGCGTACGCCTCGGCATCGTGTGGCGCCACGCTAACTTCGAGCCAGCCGGCCTGCTGGGGGACGCAGGCGTGAGCGAGGACGTACGTTTGCTCCGGCCGGGCGTTGAGCTGGGCCAGGCGCGCCCGCAAATCCGTTTCGTCTGCCCATTTCCAGATTAAAACCTGGGCGCGTGGGGCGTAATGCCGGGGTAAGCGGCCCGGACTGGCCAGGGGGGCTTGCGCGTCTTCCGGCCCTGCGGCGGGGGCAGACTCCACCCCCAACACGGCCGCCAGGGAGGCCTCATGAATGATGCCCGGCCGCAACACGCGGAACGAGGGGCCTGCCAGGGCCACCACGGTGGACTCAATGCCCACCGGGCACGGGCCGCCGTCCACGATGAGCGGGATGCGCCCTTCCAGATGATGGCGCACATGCGCCGCCGTGGTGGGGGAAACACGGTTGGACAAATTCGCGCTGGGGGCAGCCAGGGGGAAACCGCAGCGTTGAATCAGGGCCTGCATGAACGGATGGCGCGGCCAGCGCACGCCCACCGTCGGGCCGCCGGCGGTGACGACGTCCGGGATGTGGGGGGCTTTGGGCAGCACGAGGGTCAGCGGGCCGGGCCAGAAGGAGTGGGCGAGTGCCGCCGCGGAAGCCGGCCAGTCGGCCACACAGGCGCGGGCCATGGTTTCACTGGCCACATGCACGATGATGGGATTGCGGGCGGGGCGTCCCTTGACGGCGTAAATCGCGGCCACGGCGCGGGGGTCCAGGGCGTTGGCGGCCAGGCCGTAAACGGTTTCGGTGGGCACGGCCACCACTTCGCCTGCCTGGAGCAAAGCGGCCGCCCGCTCCACGGCTGCGGCAAAAGCCTGCGGCGAGTGCAGCGGCAAGATTTCAGTTTGTGACAGATTCACCATGCCCCGACCACTATACAAAGAGCCGCTGCGGTAAAAAAGGTTACAATGGGAGCAGGATGGCTGGCGCCGGCGTCGGGCTTTATTGTGTCGGCGGCCGTGCTTTTGCCGGTCGGGGGTTTGGTATTGAATGGGGGCGGCGGTAGGGTATATTGGGAGGTCTAACGGTGGTCACCAACCGTCATTTATGCTCGTACATCTCTTGAAGTCGAAGATTCACCGGGCGCAAGTCACCGGCGGCAGCCTCGATTACGAGGGCAGCCTGACGATTGCGGAGGATTTGATGGAGGCCGCGGGGTTGCATCCGTATGAAAAAATTTTATGCAGCAACATGGCCAACGGGGCGCGCTTTGAAACGTATGTCATCAAAGGACCGCGGGGCTCGGGGCAAATTGTGCTGAACGGCGCCGCCGCCCATTGCGGCAAGGCGGGCGACCGCCTGACCATCATGAGTTTTACGGAAGTGGACGCCGCGCAGGCGGCCGACTGGCATCCCACGGTCATTGTGCTGGGGGAAAACAACCGCATCGTGGCCCGCAAGTAGGAAACATCCCATGCCTTGGACTGCTGCCCAAATCGCCGCGCACCTGCAGGGAGAGGTGGCGGGCAATCCTGACATTGAATTAACCGGCTTTGCGCCAGCGAAAGCGGCCAAAACTGGAGACCTGACGTTTGCCGAGAATGACGAATATTTTGAGGCGGCGCGGCAGAGCGCGGCCAGTGCCATTCTGGTGGCGGCGGATTACCCGGCCGGGGACAAAACGCTCATCAAGGTGAAGAATGCGCGGGTGGCTTTTGCGCGGGTGCTGCCCTTGTTTTTCCCCGAGCGCCGTCCGCCGGCGGGGGTGCATCCCACGGCGGTGGTGGCGGCGGGGGCGCAGGTGGATGCCACGGCGGCGGTGGGACCTTATTGCGTGGTGGCGGCGGGGGCGATTATTGGGCCGGGGACCATCTTGGAAAGCCATGTGCATGTGGGCGAAGGCGCGCGGGTGGGGGCCGATTGCCGGTTGTTTCCGCATGTGACGCTGTATCCGGGGGTGCAGTTGGGGCAGCGGGTGCGAGTGCACGCGGGCACGGTGATTGGCTCGGACGGATTTGGGTATGTGATGGATGAGGGGAAGCATTTGAAGGTGCCCCAAATTGGGACGGTGATCATCCATGATGATGTGGAGATTGGGGCGAATGTGACGATTGACCGGGGGGCGCTGGGGCCGACGGTGATTGGGCGGGGCACGAAGATTGATAATCTGGTGCAGATTGCGCACAACGTGACCATCGGCGAGCATTGCATCATCGTGGCGCAGGTGGGGATTGCCGGGAGCACCTCGCTGGGCAATTACGTGGTGCTGGCAGGGCAGGTGGGCATAGCCGGGCATTTGAAGATTGGCAACCAGGTCACCGTGGCGGCGCAGTCTGGGGTCATGCACGACATCCCCGACGGCCAGAAATGGCTGGGCAGTCCGGCGCAACCGGACCGCCAGACCAAACGGCAGCTCATCGCCATTACACAGTTGCCGGATTTAATCCGGCGTGTGCGCGAGCTGGAACAGAAGTTGGAAAAAATGGGCGAGGGAGCGGAGGCGCAACGGGCGTCTGACCCGGCGCCGTAGGCTCTGAACCACCGCCCTTGGGGAAGCATCATGCAGGCAGCTCCCATCGTCCCTGAGAAATTAAAGGCCTTTGTGCAGGCCTGGATCATCACCATGGTGGGCGTGCTGGTGGCGGCGCACGTGGTGGATGGCATCACCTACGAGGGGTGGGTGGATTTGGTGGTGGCCACGTTGCTGCTGGGTTTGTTGAATGCGTTTGTGCGGCCCATCCTGATGTTGCTCTCGCTGCCCTTGTTGTTGTTGACGCTGGGCCTGTTCACACTGGTCATCAATGCCGGCCTGCTGTGGCTGGTGGGCGAGCTGGTCAAAGGCTTTCACGTGGCCGGATTTTGGGCGGCGTTCAAAGGGGCGCTGGTGATTGCCGTGTTGAGTCTGTTGCTTAACAGCCTCACCGGCACGGGCAACACCCGGGTGCGTTTCAGCCGGGCCCGCCGCCGGGAAGACCGCTCCGGCAGTGATGACCGCGGCGGGCCGGTGATTGACGTTTAAGAGTTCAAGCGCGCGCCAGGCCGGCCCCCTCTCCGAAGTACGGAGCAGGACACACGCCAAGGATTGAGGCAATCCCAACAAGGCGAAGAAAGAGCGCTGGCGCGCATTTTCCAGCATTTTCACGGCGGGGGATTGGCTGCCGTGAGGGAGGGGCGGGTCAGCAGGCCTTGTCTCCCTGCCATTGATAAGAAAGCGCCAGCGTGGGAATGCCCTTCTGATTGAACTCCAGCTCGAAGTCGGTTTTAAGGGCAAGCAATTCCGGCGGGGGCGTGCGCGAAAGGAAAGCGGGATGGGCGGCGAAGGCATCCTGCATCCAGGAAAAGTATCCCTGGTCATCGGTGCGCAGGTGCACCCAGCCGCCGGGGGTGAGGACGCGGCCCAGCAACTGCACAAAGCGCTCGTTGACCAGCCGGTTTTTGTGATGTTTTTTCTTGGGCCAGGGGTCGGGGAAATAAATGTGAAAAACCTCCACAGAATGGTGGGGTAAAAGATACTCCGTGAGATAGCTGGCTTCGAGCCGAATGATGCGCAGGTTGGTCAGCCCGGCGCGAAGGGCTTTGCGTTCGAGCTTGCGGGCGCGGCCCAGCAGGCGCTCGACCCCGAGGAAATTCCGCTCTGGATGCAACCGGGCGTATTGGGCCAGAAAGGAGCCATCACCGCTGCCCAGCTCAACTTCCACCGGCTGCGGGGTGAGGAAAAGCTGCCGCCAGTCCAGCCGTTCAATGAGGCTGGTAATGGGGTGGAAGAGGCTGGGCCGGGTAGGGTCCAGCCAGGCCGTGGCGGGAATGGCGTTAGAATCCATGAAGGGGTGCGAGTAAATCTGGCTCCAAAGCCGAGGCCGTCTGCGGCGGGGGCGGTGGATTATTCGCTGCTTGTGGATTTGGGTTTCTTGGTGCCGTCCTCCTTGTCCTTGTCCAGGTATTCCAGCGTCCAGACTTCGTTGGTATCGCGCTTGAGGAAGGCGCGGAAGTCGTACTGGTGGAATTCGCCGGATTTATTGACGGCAGTGTAGTCGCATTTGACGAGGAAGCGCCAGTCCACGCCGGTGATTTTGGCCCGGGCATAGGGTTGAAAGCGGGCGGTTTCCGGCCGGGCCAGGGTCTGGCAGACCAAGTTGGTGGCGGCCTGGTAGGCTGTGCGATGCAAATTGCGGCCGAGGCGGCGCTCCCAGGGAGTGGGTTCAATTTTGACGTAAAGGTTGCTGGTTTTTTCCCACTTTTTATAAGAGACGTTGGGCGGCTCCGGTTCGGTGCTGGCAGGGGTGGTGAAATACTCGCGGTAATAAAAATAGCCGGCAGTGCCGCCCACCACCGCGGCCGCCACCACAATGAGCAGGGCAACGGCGCGCACGGACAAACCACCGCGGGCCCGGCGTAACCTTTCCTGCGTTGCGGTTGCACAGCATGTCGGTTTCATGGCAGTTCAGTCTAATGCGGAACGGGCCCGAAGGCACGATCTTTCGGGCAGTTGCGGTTGTCGGGAGGGGAGGCAGGCCAACCCATCGTGCGCCAGGTTGCGTGCGCCTGCCCGGGGCAAAAAGCATACCCGCGCCACTTTAAGAGTGTTGAATGATTTGACAAGTGGCGGCGTCTCAAAAATGATGTTGTTGTGTTCAGCCACCGGCAACGATAAATGACGCATGGGCAGTCGGATTTATTCATTGAGCAACCATCATGGCGCCCGTGGATTTTAACGCATCTCCTATGAAGCAATCACATGTCTCCCCGAGGCAAGGCGGCGCGTCGGCGCGCCTTGCGGTGAATCGTCGTCAATTTTTGGGCACCTCCCTCAAGGCCGGGGCGGTGCTGCTGGCCGCGCCCCAGGTTGTGCCCGGCGCCACGGTCGGCCGGGACGGCGGCGTGGCGCCCAGCGAACGGATTGTCATGGGCGGCATTGGCATCGGCAACCGCGGCAATTACGTGCTGGGGGTGTTTCTGCATCAACCGGATGTCCGGTTCCTGGCGGTGGCCGATGTGAAAGCCGCCCGGCGCGACGCGGTGAAGAAGCGGGTGGACGCCCATTACCAGGCCAATGATTGCGCGACCTACCGCGATTTGCGCGAGCTGCTGGCGCGGCAGGACATTGACGCCGTGCTCATTGCCACCGGCCCCAACTGGCATGCGGCAGCCTCCTCGCTGGCCGCGCGGGCGGGCAAGGATGTGTATTGCGAAAAGCCGTGCACCAAGAACATTGATGAGAGCCTGGCGCTGGCGGAGGTGTTCAAGCGCACCGGCCGCATCTTCCAGGCGGGCACCCAACGGCGCAGCCTCCCCAATTTTGTGTTCTGTATTGACCTCGCGCGGCAGGGCAAGCTGGGCAAGTTGCACACCGTGCACGCGCATCCCATGGGGCTGGAGACCAAGACCAGCGGCTGGCTGCCGGCGGAGCCTGAGCCGGACAAGGAGGAGGTGGACTGGGATTTGTATCTGGGGCCGGCGGCGTGGCGGCCTTACAACCGGCGTTTGCTCGATGGTTTTAACTTCGAGAAAGGCGGTGGGCTGGTGGGCGGCGGCTGCCTCGAGTGGGGCTCGCATTGCGTGGACTTGTGCCAGTTGGCGGCGGATTGCGACAACACGGCCGCCATCGAATACGAGCCCAAGAATGGCCAGCTCCACGCCCTCTATCCCAACGGAGTGAAATTGATTGTGCGCAACGAAGGCTGGCTGCCGCTCGGCTCCTGCCCGGTGCGTTTCGAGGGCAGCACGGGCTGGGTGGAAACGGCCGACAGCGGCGACATCGTCGCCAGCTCGGAAACGTTGCTGGTGGGGCGCGGCGCGAAGATTGGTGGTTACCCGGCGGATTTTCATGTGCGCGATTTTCTGGATTGTGTGAAGTCGCGCGGGCGCACGCGGGCCAACGCCGAAGCGGCGTGCTGGTCGCACATCACCTGTCACGCGGGGAACATCTCGCTCTTTCTCAATCGCAAGGTGCGCTATGACCCCAAAAAGAACGAGTTTATCAATGATGAGGAAGCCAACCGGCTGCGCTCCGAAGCGCTGCGCGAGCCGTGGCGGGTGTAAAAACAGGCCATGACCGTGAATGAGGGAAATGAGTTGAAATGAATATCCAAATGTCGCCAAAGCTTATGAAACGTTTGCTGCTGACTCTGGCCCTGGGGGCCGCGTTTTTCACCCTGGCTGCCGTGCGGGCGGCGGTCATTCCGCCGGAGGCGGATTTAATCCGCACGCTGCGCTCGGACGCGCCGCCGGCGGACAAGGCCATCGCCTGCAAGTTTCTGGCCATCAAGGGCACGCGCGAGGCGGTGCCGGCGCTGGCGCCCTTGCTGGCGGACAAGGAGCTGGCCTCGTGGGCGCGGATTGCGCTGGAGGCCATTCCCGATTCCACCGCGGACGCCGCGTTGCGCGAGGCCGCCGGCCGGTTGCAGGGACGGCTGCTGGTGGGCGTGATTAATTCCATCAACCGCCGGCGCGACGTGCAGGCCGTGACGGTGCTGGCGCCGAAACTCAAAGAGGCCGACCCCGAAGTGGTTTCCGCGGCGGCGGCAGCGCTGGGCAACATCGGCGGCGCGGCGGCGGCGAAGGCGTTGTCCCAAGCCCTGGACCAGGCGCCACTGGCGCTCAAAACCGACATTGCCGAGGGCGCGGTGGTGTGCGCGGAACGGCTGCTGGCCGCCGGCAACGCCAGCGAAGCGGTGCGGCTCTATGATCAAATTCGCAAGGCGCCGGTCTCGCAGCAGCGGTTGCTCGAGGCCACTCGCGGCGCCATTCTGGCGCGGGGCGCCGGCGGGCTGCCGCTGTTGCTGGAGCAACTGCGCTCGCCCGAGCGGGCGTTTTTCCACATCGGGCTGGTGGCCGCGCGCGAGCTGCCCGGGCGCAAGGTGACGGAGGCGATTGCGGCGGAACTGGAAAAAACGCCGGAGGCCCGCAAACCGATGCTGCTGCTGGTGCTGGCGGACCGCGCGGATGCCTCCGCGCTGCCCACGGTGCAAAAGGCGGCGTTGAGCGGCCCCAAATCCGTGCGGCTGGCGGCGATAACCGCGCTGGACCGCATGGGCCACCTTGGCGCAGTGCCCACGTTGCTGGATTTGACCGGCGAGGAAGACGCGGACCTGGCCAAGGCGGCGCGGGTGGCGCTGGCGCGCATTCCGGGGAAGGAAGTGGATCAGCAATTGACGGCGCGCCTCGCCAAGGCCACGGGCCGGCTGCGGCTGGCGTTGATTGAGCTGGCCGGGCAGCGGCAAACCACCGCGGCGCTGCCGGCCATCATGGCCGCCATCAACGATGCCGATGCCGCCACGCGGGTGGCGGCCATCGGGGCCGCCGGGTTGCTGGGCAGCGCCCAACATGCCGGACAACTGGTGCAACGTCTGGGCCAGCCCGGCGCCGAGGAGGCGGAAATTGAAAAGGCCCTGCTGGCCATCAGTGCGCGCGAGCGCGCCGCCTGCCTGCCACATTTCATGGTGTTGATGCAAAGCCAGAAGCCAGCCCTGCGCAAAATTGGCCTGCATACCATGGCCAGTGTAGGCGGAGCCACCGCCCTGGCGGCAGTGCGCACGGCGCTGCAGGACGCGGATGCCTCGGTGCAGGATGAAGCCGTGCGGACCCTCTCGACGTGGCCCAATAGCTGGCCGGAGGATGCCGCGGTGGCCGAGCCTTTGTTAACGCTGGCGCGCGAGGGCAAAAAGACGCTGCATCAAGTGCTGGGCGCGCGCGGGTATTTGCAATACTTGCAAGGCGATCCCAAATTGACGCCGCAGGCGAAGCTGGAAAAACTCAATGCGGTTTACCCGCTGCTCAATCGGCCGGAAGAGCGGCGGCTGGCCATGACGGTGCTGGGCAGCATTCCCAGCGGGCGCGCCCTCGAGCAGTTGATGGAGCTGGGGGCGGACGACGCGCTCAAGGAGGATGCCTGTTCGGCCCTGGCGGGGCTGGCGGCGCGCAAGGATCTGGCGGATGCGCCAGTGGAGCTGCGGCGCAAGGCGTTGCAATGGGTGGTGGACAAGTCCGCCAACGAGCAGACCAAACGCCAGGCACAAAAGGCCCTGCGCGGTTTGTAAGAGTTGTCGTTGGGGCGGGAGCCTTGGCCAGCTTCCCCGGTGGAAATGGGGAAGCCACTTTCCCCTGCCACCGCGCTGCGGTCCCTGCTTACTTGCGCAGGCGCAGCACGTGCTGCACGAGCGCCTGCACTTCCTCTTGCTTCAGGCTTTCCTTGAAGGCGGGCATGACCTGACGCGCGCCTTCCTGGCGGCCTTCCAGGATTTGCCGCTCAATTTCAGCCGCGGAGATGCGGCTTTGGGTTAAATCGCGCACGCCCAGCAGGCGAGCGATTTTGGCGTTGGGTTTGCCCTTGGGTCCGTGACAGGGAGCGCAATTTTTTACGAATAAAGTGGCGCCATCGGCAAGGGCGTGAGAGCCGGCGAGCAGCAGCGCCAGCGCCGCCGCACCCCACCGGCCGGCGGGCGGGCCTGAGTTGTCATGGCTGCGGCAACGCATGGCCCTAACTTAGCGCAATTTTTCCGCCTCGCAGGGGAAATAATGGCAACACGCCAAAGGCAGGTCATTGTTCCGGCCAAACCCTTTACCGCGCCGGACTCAGGACGCCTGGGGGCTGTCCGCGGAAGTTGTTTATCGCCTGGCCTTCAGTCCGGGTTGGGCTGGGTCAAGCGCTCCCCACACACGCCTTCATTTTGACCAGACCGGTGCGGGCCGCATCGAGGGCGGGGAGCTTGTAGTACTCGTTATTGAACAGCTCCAGCGACAACACCGGCCGGCTGCCGTTGGCCAGGAAATGCCCAAAAATCTCCTTCATAGGCGCCAGACCATCCCCGGGCCAGATGCGGTCGCTGTCGCGCAAAGATTCCCGCGGCGGGGTGGCAGGGTAATCATTCATGTGAAACACGCGCAGGGAGGTGGGACCAAGGACCCGCAGCGAGGCAAAGTCGGAGCCGCCCCGATAGATATGATACACGTCCGCCAGCAGGCAGGCATCGGGATGCGCGGCCTTGGTGATGACATAGGTGGCATCGGCCAGGTTGTTGAGGTTGGCGGAGGCGCCCCAGATTTCGAGCATGGGGGTGACCTGCATCTGGCGGCCCAGCTCCAGCACGGCGCGGTAACGCTCGGCCAGCCGGTCCAACTCGATTTTGACTTCCTTGCCGTAAATGCCTGCAGGTGGAGCGGCAATGTGCGGCGCGCCCAGTTGGGCCATGAGGTCCATTTCCCGCTTGAGCTGCTCCATGGCCCGGGCGCGGCGAGCGTCGTCATTCACGGCCCATTCCGGGAAGCCAATGCCGCTGATGACCTTGAGTCCCTGGTCCTCGGCCCGTCGGCGCAAATCTTTGAGGCTGTTGCTTTCCGCGTATTTGGCTACGTCCCCCAGCCAAGGCTCGATGTAGTCGTAACCGGCCTTGGCGGCCACGTCGAATTGCTCCGGCAGCGGCAGTTTCTGGCCGCGAATGGTGGCCGTATTGAGGCTGAATTTGAAACCACCCGCCGGGGCCGTTTGTGCCCCGAGTGGCGCCGTGCTGCCGAGGGTTAGGATGCCCGCCAGGGCACCAGCGGCACCCATAAATTCTCTGCGGTTTACCGGGTTGGACATAGCTTTATTTCGTCAGGTTTATGCGCGCCGCAATATACCTTCTGCCTGGCCGTCTTGCATTAAAAAACGCCGGCGTTTTGAATCTTCATCCGGACTTTAGGCATAAGTCAGATTCGTCCCATTGGACGGATTAGGCCGTCCTTTTTCGCGGCAAACAAAAACCCCCGCTGGTTTTTCGTCCAGCGGGGGTTGGGTCAAGCTGCTATAGCTTAGAACCGGTAGATGACGTTCAACGCCAACAGGTAGTTGTTGTTGTCGTCGAAGCCAAACGGACCAGGGGTGCTGGCCGAGGACTTCTGACCGGTCAACTCGTGGTCCCAGCGGAACTCCAAGCGGGTGATCACGTTTTCCCACAGTTTGTAATCCACCGTGCCGGTGATGCCCAGCAGTTGGTTCTTGGGATCGCTCTCGCCACCACCGATGAAGTACCACGTGCCAGCGGTGCCCTTGGCATAGTCCACGCGGGCCGCCAGGTTCAGCTTCTCCGTGGCCTGGTACATCAGGTAACCGGCGATGGTGTAAGCATGGGTGCCAGGCACATAAGCCGGGGAGGTAATGTCACCCTTGTGGCTGGTCATGCGGTAGTCATAAGCCGCGCCCAGCTTCAGGCCTTCCAGCGGGGTGTTCATCACGCCGCCCACATACACCCAGGTGGTGTCACTGACACCGCCCGCCAGACCATTCACCACGCCCGCGTTCAGGGTGGAGCCGGCCAGGAAGCCGAGGCTCTCCGGAGCGGTCAGGGTGAGGCTGGCCAGGTAGGTCTTCTCCGTCTCGGACACAATCTGCCCAGGAGGCAAACCCGCACGGGCCGGACGAGCATTGATGCCCGTAGCCGCCGTGTTGGCCACGCCCGCGCTCAGGGCGACCATCTCATTGAACCGATAGCTCACCGTCGCGCCGGTGTGCTGGGTCGGCTGAATTTCCCAACCATAGGAGCGGGTCCAGTGGGGGTTCTTGTAGGCTTCAAAGGATTCAAAGCCCACCACGGTGTCGAAGGTGCCGAGCTTGAAGTCCAAGCCATTGCCCACCGGGGCGCGCAGGACGATGTACGCCTGCTTCAAACCAAAATCAGACACGCCAAACGAGTTCACCGAGGGGTTCCAGCCCACGATGTCGGGACCATAAACCATGTCCACCCGGTAACCCGCGGACCATTCGGCTTCATCCAGCGGCTTCTCAAGGGTCAACCCCACGGCGTTGAGGTTGAAGATGTCCGCCTTGTTCTGGTAGGCAGCCGCGGTCGCCGGATTGGCGTTCACCGCGCCAGGCACCAGCCAGCCCGTGCCAGCGCCCGCCTTGCTGGTGTTATTGCCAAACCGCCATACCGCAGCGGTATCCACATAACCGCTGATGCTGGTAGAGGACAGCGCCGTCATCACGGGGTTGTCCCGCTCTTCGGCTTGCACTGCACTTGCCAGGCTGACCACGCCGATGGCGGCCAGACCCAGGGTCCATTTGTTAAACTTCATGTGTTCCTCCGGATTACATTGTTGCGTTTTATGCGTTGTACCGCGGGCAAATCCCGTTTGCCCCAACACACCAATCGGTGCACGTGACAAGAGGTTAGGCAAAGGCCAAAAGTTTGGCAACATTTTTTTTGCGGTTTTTTGGAGGCCATCAAAACATACTATAACCTATTGATAATCAGCATTTTATGAAAATATAATATTCCTTGCCGCCGCCCCTCCACCCCTAAAAAATCGCGAAAAATGCCCAAAAAATGAAGGTTTTTGCCCAGACAAAAATTGCATGCTGCGAAAAAATCACGTAAATCAAAGGTAAATCTACAGCATAAGCGCAGCTTTATTGGCTTATTAATAATCTGTATGTCCCGCCTTCCCTTCACGAGGGCGAGGGAAAGTCGCCTCGACCTTTCATTCACAGGGTGAATAGGCTGCACTTGCCCAAGCCGGCCAAGGGCTGAGATTTGGATTAGGAAGGGTAATAGAATCTTGTCAGCAGACGGTAAAAACTCATAATCCACGCCGCCGGACCACGGCCGGTCATGCCAGCCGGGCTGGCGGAATGAACGGTGAATCCATTGACATGAAGATACCATTGATTTTAGGGCATCCGAATCCGGGCAGTTTTAATCATGCCCTGGCGGCGGCGGCACGGGAGACGGTGGCGGCCCGGGGGCATGAATGTCTCTATCATGATTTATATCAGGAGCGGTTCGACCCGGTCATGGGCGCCGATGAAATCCCCCGCGGCGCAGTCATTCCCCCTCCGGTGGAGCGCTACGCGGCGGAGCTGGAGCAGGCGGGGGGAATGATTATCGTCCATCCGAATTGGTGGTGCCAGCCGCCCGCCATTCTTAAAGGCTGGGTGGACCGGGTGTTACGCCCGGGCCGGGCGTATAACTTTGTGCCCGACGGCAAGGGCGGCGGCAAGGCGGTGGGGCTGCTGAAGTTGCAGGCCGTGCTGGTCATTACCACCGCCAACAACCCGCAGGAGCGGGAGGTGGAGCTGTATGGCGACCCGCTGGAGGTGTTCTGGAAAAAAGTGGTGTTTGGCATCTGCGGCATTCCCAACGTGCGTCGCCTGATATTTGCGCCGGTCATCACCAGCAGCCCTGAGCAACGGGCTGCCTGGCTGGAGGAAACCCGGCGCACCGTGGCGGAGGTCTTTGGGGGCGGGTAACGTTTGCCACTCCTCTCCAACCTCGTGAGCAACGTCCCCTGAGCCAGCGCAACGGGGAGGCCGCGCGGAGGATGCGCTGGCCAAGGCACGTTTGCCGTGGGTGGCGTGGCGCGGTGCTCACCGAAATGTCATTACGGTGACGGAATGGGGGGCAAAAACCCACCGCAGGGGCTGGCCGCTCGCGGCATACCGCCAGGACTTCATTTGCGGCGTTATTTGCCGCGGCGCTGCGGCCGTGTTGCGGGCATCCAGCGGGCCGGTCAATTCTTCCACCAGGGCGGTGGGTTGGGCGGGTTTGAAATTGGCCCAAACCAAATGTGCCGGCACCTCGCGGTCGCTCCCATTCACAATGTACAAAACCAGGTTTTTCCCGTTCTCGCTCACCGCCGCCGTAACGTTCAGGGCATCCCCCGCGCCTTGCACTTGGGCGCGCACCGCCCAGGGTTGATAATGGTGGGCAAAGAAGCGGGTGACATACCCAGGCGGTTGCAGCCAGACCTGCGCGGGATTCAGAAATAACAGCCCCTGGTCCCAGCCGTTGTCATTCTGGCCGTCCGGTTGCAGGCAGTTGGCGGAGCAGACCACGGGCACGCGGCCGTCGCGTTGAAAACGCTGGATGGCCAGCGCATTGGCCAGGGCGCGACGCTGGGCGTGGTTATTGGCGTTCAACTCAAAGATGGCCAGCCGGAACCGCGCGCCGGGCACCATTTTTTCCAGGGCATCGCGGAAGCTCAGCGCGCCTTCCAGAGAAGCGGTGGGGCGTGGACCGTCGGTCCAGACATGCACATCAAACCACACCTCGCGCTGATGCTGGCGCGCCAGCTCCAGGATTTGGCGCTGGGCGTTCAAGGTGGTGATACGGGAGGCGGCCCCGCGAACCGCCTGCGGCTGGGTGATGACCTCGTCATACTGGAAGTCGCCCACCACCAGAATGATTTCCGGGTCACGCGCCCAAATGACTTCGGCCAGGGCTTTGAATTTGGCAAAGTAGGCTTCATCCACGCGCTCTTCGTTGCCCAGTTGCAAGTGTTTCAAACGATATGGCGCGCGATGGCCGTCGGCCGCGCGGCGCCGGCCCCAGGGCGTCTCCGGCGAGCCGTTGACGTACTCGATGAAATCCGCCATGTCCTGCGGGGATTCGCCCATGTTCACCGCCGGGATGGCCAGGAAGCCGGCGGCTTCGCAAAAGTTGAGGAAATCGAAAATGCCCCAGCCGTTGGAGGAGTGGGGATACCACCAACCTCGGTAAGGGGGGCGCTGCTCGCGGGGGCCAATCATTTTTTTCCAGCGATACTCCGGCGCGTTGACCATGCAGCCGCCGTAGCGCAAGACGGTCAGGCCCTGGGCGATGAGGGCCTCGGCGACATCGCGGCGGACGGGCAGGCCCTTGAAGCGTCCCCAGGCGCCGGGCTGCAAAAAGGCATAGCCCACTGTCAATGTGCCGGGCTGTTTCAATTTGAGCGCAAAGCGCGCGGTGGTGTCGGTGGCATTGGGCGTGAGTTTGAAATCCAGACGCTGCCAATCCCCGGCGGGAGCCGTCAGCCGCCGCTCGGCGTAGATTTGAGCGCCGTCCCGGCTTTCCAGGGCCACGTAAAATGCGGTGGGCGCAGGGGCGCGCACCACCACAAAACCCTCGTACACCTTGCCGCGCTGAACGTGCAGGCCCTGGCGGTTCAGCCCTTGATTCTCAATACCGATTTCCCCCTGCCCGCTGGTGAAGGTGAGGCGCTGGCTTTGAGGGCCGGAAAAGGGATTTTGGGTTTCGAGGCCAAACTCACCTTTCACCTCGCCCCGGCGCAGCGGGCGCCACATGCCGCTGACGCCGCGCCCCCACTGCGTGGCATCGGCATACGCCAGCTCCACCTGGCGGGTGGCGCCGCCGGTGGTGAGGCGGAGGTTGCGGTAACGCGCCTCGCGCTGCCACGTGCGCAGTCCCACCACCCCCGGCCCCAGCGGGTGCTGGGTGTCTTCAAAGCGGATGATAGTGCGGTCATTGACAAGCACCTCCAGCGCCGCGCCCTGCAGGCGCACCGTAAGCTGGTTCCATTGGCCAACCTGCACTTCACAAGGCACATTCCGGATTGGCTCCCAATTTTGCCGATGCCGCCCCAGCACCAGCCGGCCGGCAGGTTCGAGCGCAATTTCATAACCGGTGAAGCGGTCGGCTCCCACCCCTGGCTGGCTGACCTTGACAATCAAACCGGCGTTGCCGGGGCCGCGGTCGGGAAAAAATATTTCCACGCTGACCTCGCCCTCATTCATGGGCGGCATGTCGCACAAGAGCTTGGGCCCATCCCCGGCGGGGGCATGCAGCACGCCGTCCTGCACGGTCCAATTTCCACCGTAGGCGGTCATGCCACGCAGGGGCAGCGGCAGCGGCGGCTCGGCAAAGCTCTCGCCAAAAATCATCTGGCTGTCCAGCCCCCCGTACACCTCATGATTCACATCCTCCAAACATGCGCCGGTAAGGTAGGGAGAAATGCGATGGGCGCGGGCGGCGGCGTCCACCGTGATGACGGCCTCCTGAGCGTTCACCGCGGCGGCAATCAACGCCACAAAACCGCCAAGCATCCACACGCCGGGTTTCATGTCACAAGAAGAAGGGGGTTGGGATTTCATTGGTTCGTCCCGCCGGTTGGCGGGGGGTGCATAGGTTTCAGGAGAGTTGTGGGGCTGGGAGAGGGCTGAGGCCATGGTTGATTGAGCAAGGCATTCCTCCTTGGTTACTGAACGCGCCATTCCAAAATGCCGCCAGACCAGCCCGGCTGCAGTTGGACTTCCAACCGCAATGCCGTGGTGGCCACCGGCTCGAAAGTCACCCGGTTAAACCGGTCCATCTCCGTGCCGCAGGCCGAGGCGCCGCGCACCGGCCGCCATTCCTGGCCGTCACGATAGAGCAAGCGCCACGTTTGCGGGACGCGGCAATGGGCGTTGATGCGCCGTTCGTCCCACCAATAGACCTCCACCGCCTGCACCCGGGTGGGCGCCGCAAAGTCATACTGCACCCACTCGGTGGTGCCGCGATGGTCCCACCAGGTAAAGCGCGGGATTTTGGCATCGTCCGAAGCCGACGGTTCCACCTGGTCATTCAGCGCCGCCACCGTGTCCCTTGCAAAACAATGGGAGGCTGAGGGTTGGGCGCGGCTGGCCACAGTGGGGCGGGGCAGCGGCTCGGCCACCAAGGGCGTCTCGGCCAGCCAGACGCGCATTTCCGAGGGTTGGCGGTTGGCGTGAGCGAAATAGGGAATGGCCATAAAAGTCGTGTTGGACAGCCCTGGCGCGCGGGATGAGGGAAGGTAAAGCGTGTCAGGCCACTCGGCCCGATGCACGGCTTGCGCGTCGCCGTGGATGACGGTCACCCCGCCCAGCAGCGCCGGTTGATGCTCCGCGCGCAGGATGGTTGTGGGCGGAATCACCAGATGCCGCACCTGGCCCCCGTGGTCCACGCCTTCAAGGCAGTAAACCAAAGGCCCGCGCTGCAATGCCACGCGCCCACGGTTGGCCTCCACCTTGGGGTGGGCCTTGATGCGCGCGGGCGGCATGGGGAGGGAAAGCTCCACGACATCGCCGCGCCGCCAGGGGCGCTGCAGCCGCGCATAACCCCGCACGGGCTCAAAGGAAGAGAGGACCCGCCCGTTCAGCCGTAGGCGCGGCTGCTCACACCAAGCCGGCAGGCGCACATATAAAACAAAATCCACCGGGCGCTCAGGCGTCACGGTCAGCCTGATTTCTCCGTCCCACGGATAGCGAGTTGTTTGACGCAGGTGAAGTTTGACCCCGTTCACCTGCACGGTGGCCTGGCTGCCGATGAATAAATTGACATACACTTCACCCGGCGCCTGCGCGTAAATGTAACCCGGCAGCGCGCCCATGATTTTGAGAAACATCGGCGGGCAACAGGGGCAGCCATGCCATGACCAGCGCTGGCGTTGGGGGCCGGCGGCGAGGGGGTTGTCATAAAAATAGGTGTTACCTTGGAGTGAAACGCCGGTGAGGATGGCGTTGTACAGCACCCGTTCCAGTTCATCCACATATTGCGCCTCCCCTCGGGCCAGATTCAACTGGTGATGGAAAAAGCCCGCCCCCACCGCGGCGCAGGTCTCGAGGTAGCCTTCATTGGGCAAATCATAATCGCCGCCAAAGCCTTCATGTTGCGCCACGGCGCCCAGACCGCCGGTGACATACATGCGGCGATGCACCATGTTGCTCCACAACCGCGTGGCCGCCGCCAGGTAATCTGCGCGCCCATTGGCCTGCGCGGCCGCCACCAGCCCGGCGCACAGCAAAGTGGCCCGCACGGCGTGGCCTTCGAGCGTTTCCTGCTCCAAAACGGGCCGATGGTCCTGCCCATACGCCCCAAAACTCTTCCGGCCGGTGTGATGGCCGCGATTTTCAATCCAAAACTCCACCAGTTGGAGATAGCGGCGCTCATCCACGGGCACAGTCAGGCGTGATTTCAAAGCAGGCTGCTCCAGAAACAACTCATACAACTTGACCAGCGCCTCCTCGGGCAGCGAGTGTCCCGGCACCACGTTTTGTTTGGGGGGCGGTCCCATGACCTCGGCCATGTGATTGGCAAGGCGGACGGCGGCTTCCAGCAGGCGCGTTTTGCCGGTGGCACGATAATAATGCACGGCGGCTTCCACCAGGGCGCCGGCGTTATAAACGTCGTGCTGCCAGTTGTCGTCGCCGCCGTTCAACCCCCAAGGTTGATGGGGGCGCTCCAGTTGCGTGTAAGTATTGAGATAACCTTGGGGGTGGACAGCCTGCGCCGCCACGATGCGCTCGAGGTAACCCTCGAGCCGCGCTTCCAGCGCCGCGTCCCGCTGCATCGCCAGAAAATCCGCGCTGGCGCGAATCATCTCGTAAATCAAGCCGTCGTACCAGGGCGGGCCGGCATGTTTGCCGCCGGTGCCGTCGCGGACTTTGTCAAAATTGGCCAGCGCCCCGTCCTTCTCGAACTTGGCGAAGCAATCCGGGATGGTGATTGAACGCCAGACCTTGAATTTGGGAGACCAGAAACTGTCTTCCAAGGTTACCTGGGAGAGGGGGACCGGGGTGAGACGGGCATGCGCCACTCCGGGCGCGCCCATCGCATGCACGATTCCCAACATCATCCAGAGCCCTGCGAATTTGATTGCGCGTTTCATTTGCCAATGTCACCGAGACTCAAGACCTTACCACAGCCCCGGCGGGAAGGGTTCTCATCTTTTGTCTGAATAATTCAGATATTTTCCACGCATCAGCCATGCCCGCGGCCTGCCGCGGGGGACAGCCTCAGGGATGGTCCACGCGATGGCGGCGGCGGTAGCGGGCGGGCGGCTGGCCGTAAAACCGCCGGAAGAGATTCACGAAATAGGCGGTGTTTTCCATGCCCACGGCCCCGGCAATTTGCGGCAGTTTCCAATCGGTGGTCAGGAGCAGCTCGCGAGCTTTTTGCAACTGCACGGAGCGAATTTCCACTCGCGGGGAATGACCCACGTAATAGCGAAAGACCCGCTCCAGCCACGAACGCGAGCAATTCACATGGCGCAGCACATCCCGCACCCGGATGCCCTGGCAGGCATTTTGGCGGATGAACTCCATGGCCCGGGCCACCACCGGCTCCGCAAAGGCATAAACATCGGTGGAGCGGCGCGTCACCAGACCCTGGGGCGGCAGCAGGAGCGGCCGGGCGGGCGCAGGTTTGCCCGCCATCAAGCGGTCCAGCAAAGCTGCCGCTTCATAGCCTATGCGTTCGGCATCGGGCACCACGCTGGAGAGCGGCGGCTCGCACAGCTCGCAAAAGGTTTCCGCGTTGTCCACGCCCACCACGGCGACCTGCCGGGGCACGTCCAGCCCGAGTTGGCGGCAGGCGTCGAGGACGTGCTGGGCGCGGACATCATTGCAGGCCATGATGCCCACCGGCAGGGGCAGAGTTTGCAGCCACAACGCAATCCGGTTGCGCTCCTCCTCATAAGGCCGCTCGCGCAAGGACATCCACCGCGTTTCCAGCACGTGCTCCAGCTTCAATTTGTCGCCGGCCACTTCCGCAAATCCCTGGCGCCGCTGGAAAGACCACGTCTCACCCAAAAAACCGCAAAAAGCCAGATGCGAAAAACCTCGCTGCAAAAGATGCTCGGCGGCCAGCCGCCCGATGGCCGGCATGTCCGAAGCCACGCGCGGCAAACCCAAATCCACGTATTGGTCATTCAAATCCACCACCGGCACCCGGCGCTGGCGGAAAATCTCCGCCCATTCCGGCGTGGTGGAGCGGCAGATGATGCCATCGCCCGGCCAGGTTGCCAGCCAGTCGGGCGGCGGCGCGCGCAGCTCGCGTTCATCCAGAAACACAGACCAGCCGGGATATTGCCGCAAGTACCGCGCAATGCCGCTCAGAATCTGGCGGCCATAGACCACCGAAGTTTCGACAATCAAGGCCACCTGGCGGCGGCGTTCCTTTTCCAGCGCAGCAATGTTTACGGCTGTTTCCATGCGGCTTTCTCCCACCTTGGCGCGAGGGCGCATGGTTCATGAGCCAGCCACCCTGCTGGCGGGGGAGGATATTTTTCAAGCATACCAGAAAAGCAAAAGCCAGAGTTAAATGGACCTCGGTTAAGCCAAAACCATGTAACTCTGGCTTGTGGGGTTAAAGGTTTGGGTTATTTCTTCTTCTTGGCGGCTGCCTTCTTCTTGGCAGGCGCTTTCTTCGCCTTCTTATCGGCCATCGTGTTTCACCTCCTTTCTGGGCAGAAATGCACCGGGAGAGAGAGGAGAGAAAATCACGCTTCCTTGAATGCCAACGGAGGAACCAGAAGAGACAAACCATCCTGCGCTCTGTGACATGTGCCGCACAGACTGCTGATGGTGTGCCATGCCATTTATATGACATGCTTGAGCGCTTTCGTCAACTGTCGTTCAAAAAAATCTGCAATATTTTTTTCGTTGCGCTGCCCGGAATCATCCTGACGCGTGTGCCGTGTAGCGCGTGGTGTCAGGATTTGCTGCGTCGGCCGCCGCGCGTTGAATGGCTGCGCTGGCTTTGCAAAAAAATCTGTGCGGCAGTCGCGTTTGCCGGGTAACAGCGAAAGCATTCGAAGATATTGCGTCGAAATTAATGGCGGCGTGCCGGCATGGACCTGTGCTGTTTTCCCTCAAAACCACTGAGACGATCGTATCCACATATCGCCTGTGAGGCGCAGCCATGCTCCCAATGCGCGCATCACACTCTGGCCGGACAACAGCGGCAGGGCCACCAGCAACACCAGCGCGTTGCCCAGGAAAATGATCACCGCGCTGAAAAAATAACCCTGCGAAGTAATATCGGTCTGCCGGGTGTGCAGCACGTGGCCGGTGAGGGTGACGTGGAAGGCATACGCCGCGCCCAGCAGCAGATGAAACCAAGGCCGCCCACCGCTCCAGTCCCACACCGCATGACCCGCCGCGTACACCAGCGCCACCAGGACGGCATATAACGGAAAAAAATACGGCGCCAGAATGATGAGGAAATTGTGCTTGGTGACCAGGACGTGCCCGCCGTGGGCGCTGGCCTTGAAGCGTTTCACCCGCCCGCCAAACAGCCATGTCCACAAGGCATGCGTCAGTTCATGGCCGAAGACGTACAGCCACATGGGCCGGGGCAGCAGCAGATAAATCACCACCCAGCAGGCCGCCCCGGCCAGCATGGGCACCCATACCGTATCCGCGCCACCCGCCGCGCGCGCCACGCGCCACAAGGCCGAGGCTGCCCCCAGGCAGAAGGGCAGCAGCAACCAGGCCGCAATGAATTTGACCCACTTGGGCACGGGGGCGGCTCCTTAAATCAAAGTGCGCAGGCAGACCGGAAGGAGGTTGAAGGGTGGTGCCAACTCATGGGAAATCATGGTTCCGCCTGCAGTCGCTCGAGCACCGCCCGCGGGACACGCAACACCGTGCCGTGGCGGTGGTCTTTGGGAAAACGCACCTTGTCCGATTCATCCGTCCACGTTTGCAAATCCGTGGACGTCACCAGGCCGTACCGGTGCTCGGTGTACCGGTCGAAATAGACAAACCATTTCCCGCCAATTTTAATCACCGTCGGCCCTTCGGCCCAGTAATTGCCGGTGATGGGGGCCGAGGCCGGCCCGTAGGGCCCGGTGGCGCGCTCGCTGAAAGCCACGCGCAAGTTTTTCGCCGGCGGATGCCGCGTTTCATCTTTGAGAATCATCACGTGCCGCGCGCCGTCCCGGAAAATCACGGCGTCAATGCAGTTGAAGCCCGGATCGTACAACAGCCGCGTGGGTGCCAGCGTCTGAAAATTTTTCGTGGTGGTGAAATAAAGCCGGTGATTGTAGCCGTCGTCCCCCGCTTTTTCCGTCTGGGGAAACCGTCCCGGAATGGTGCTCGACCAGACGATGAGCCATTCCTGCTGCGCCGTGTCGTAAAAAAGCTCGGGCGCCCACACATTGCGCGTCTGTGGCTCGTGTGCCATCACGTCCAACAACCGCTGCTCAGACCAGTGGATTAAATCTTTGGACGAGGCATAACCTGCGCCATGTTTGTTCCACGCCGTGGTCCAGACGAGGTGAAACGTGCCATCCGGCCCCTGCGCCAGCGAGGGGTCGCGCATCAATTTGCCTCCCACCTGCGGGCGCAGGAAGGACTGGTCCTTTTTCAACGCGGTCCAGGTGTAGCCGTCCTTGCTGTGCAGCAAGTGCAGGCCATCCTCCCCGTTGCGGCGGAAGGAAGTGAACAACAACTCCCCTTCCTCTTCCGCTGCCATTCCCGGACGTCCTGCCAGGATTATTACCGCCCCCAGGAGGAGGGCCGGCCATTGCCGCCAAAAAATTGTTTGCATGCCTTTGGGATGTACGCCGAAACAAAACCGCCGAAAAGCCAAATCGGTTGCGCCGCGCTCGGCGCGCGAGGCGAACGCGCTTGTGCGGGAAAGCGCTGGCCTGCATTTTTGAAGGTGGCCCCGCGTGAAACACAATGGGTTTTTTATGCTCCGGCCCCTTGTTACACGTGGGCCACAGGCGGGATGAAGGGACTGTGGCATCTGCACGTGGGGGCCACCTGCCAAAATGGGTAAATAGTTTTCGTGCCCCGGGCGCAGCAGTTTCCGGCTGACTCCGCTTGAACATAAGCTTACATTCAAGCGTCCATTCATCGTGATATCCATGCGAACCTGGCTGGGCCGCCTGGCTGTTTTGGGGTGGATTCTCGTGCTGTCCGCAGGCAGCATAGGGTCCACCGCGCCTGCGTCCGCACCTGCGTCCAAGCCGGCAACCCGGCCTCCGACGGCGCCGCTGGTGCTGGACCCGGATGAGTTGTCCCGTCCCGGCGCCAACCTGTTCACCAACGGCCCCATCCCGCGCATTCAAATCGAAATCAGCCGCGAAGCCTACGAAAGTCTCCGGCGCAATCCCCGCCAAAATGTCAGCGCCACAGTGAAAGAAGGCGGCAAAACCTACTTGAACGTGGCCCTGCATCTCAAAGGGGCGGCTGGAAGTTTTCGTCCCGTGGACAACAAACCGGGCATGATGCTCCACTTTGGCCGGCATACGCCGGACCAGCGATTCCACGGCATGCTCAAAGTCATGCTCAACAATTCGGTGCAAGACCCCAGTTATCTTAACGAGAAAATCTGCGGTTACCTTTTTCGCCTCGCCGGCGTGCCCTCACCGCGCACCGGCCATGCCATTGTGGAGCTGAACGGGCGCCTGTTGGGCATGTATGTGCTCAAGGAGGATTTTCACGATGACTTCCTCAAGCGATATTTCCGCCCCGCCACCGGCAATCTTTATGACATCAAGCCCGGGCGTGACATCAATCAGGAACTGACCCTGGACTTCGGCAATGGCCTGCCGGACAAAGCAGACCTCAAGGCCGCCGTGGCCGCCTGTCAGGAGCCCCATCCGGAAGCCCGCTGGGAGAAGCTCAAAGCCGCGGTGGACGTGGAGCGCTTTGTTTCCATGATGGCCATTGAAGCCCTGGCGGCGCATTGGGACGGTTACAGCCGCAATCGCAACAACTTCCGCATCTATGCCGAGCCGGTCACGGGCCGCCTGGTCTTTTTGCCCAACGATTTGGACCAGTTGTTTCGCGACCCGGGGCATTCCATCTTTGACCCGGGCGACAACGGGCTGGTGACCAAGTCCATCCTGCAAACTCCGCAGGCCCGCCAGTTGTTTTTGCGGCGCTCGTGTTACATTGCCACCAATATTTTTCATTATCCGGACCTCTCCAATCGTGTCGTGCAAACGGCCTTCCGGCTTAAGGAAGCGTTGCAGGCCGTCAACGATGTCCGCACTTTGCGCGAAGTCGAGGCGCGCGAGCGCGAACTGTTGCGGGCTTTGGCCGTGCGCGCCGAGACGGCCCGCAAACAAACCTTGGAATTGGCCCAGCGACAGGCGCGGTTTGACAAGGAGGGGGTGTGTCCGGTGACGCAATGGACGCCCATTTATGAGGGGGGCGCCGACCTCAAAATCCAGCGCCAGCCGCTTGCCCTTTACATCCGTGCCGGCCACGGCGGCGCGCCCGGTTTCCGCAGCCGCCTGATGTTGCCGGCAGGCCGGTACCGCTTCGAGGGTCGCCTGCGCACGGCCAATGTGCAGGCCGTCAAATCCCAATGGGGGGCCGGGGCGGGGCTATGGGTCGCAGGCAGGCCCGCGCGGGAAAAAGGGCTGGAGGGCACCGCCGATTGGCAGATGATGACGTATGATTTTGCCGTGACACTGGACTGGGAGGAAGTTGAACTGGTCTGCGAACTGCGCGCCAAGGGCGGGGAGGTATGGTTTGATGTGCCGAGCTTGCGGCTGGTCAAAAAGTTGTGAGGCGCAAAGTTGTGTTTTTCCGGCCCGGAATGGATAGCGCGAATTTTCAGCCATAATCACCGCGCCCCGTTAATCATCCTCCATCACTTGCCCTCCCACCGTCTGAAAGTCGAATGAACGTAGCCGGCGCCTGCAACCATTCTTCATGATTCATTCTGTGACTTTCGGAGAATGGTTTGCGCCGGGCTGTAAAGTTGGGAAATGGGTCCTGGGCTGCTGGTCAAGGATTGCTCTTGCACCTTGCCGTAGCGCCAATGCGGGATGGGCTTGGGAAAAGAAAAAGGCCCGGAAAACCTGGCCTTTTTACAGAGTTGAAAGTGAAACGCCTCAGGCGTTGGCCTTCTGGGCACGACGCCGACGCAGGAATTCACTCACGCCCAGCATCCCCAGCAGGGCCCCGCCCATCAACCAGCCACGCGGTTCAGGGACGACGGACATATCAAAATAACCCGTCAAACCGGCAGTTGTGCCGTAAACGTCGAAATACAGGGTGTAATTACCTGCCGGCACTATTCCAAAATCCCACTCTTTCCATGTCATGGGCGTGCCACTGAAAGTTTTCAATCCATAATGGTCGGTGCACCGCTAGCCGCAGTAAACCATCCATAAATCGGGTTTCCGCCACTCCAATAGAATGACTGAAAGATGCCTTGGTGTTGGTTGGCTGACGTGGTGGTAATTTTCACGAAGTAGTCACCACCACTATCGGGATTGTAATACGTTGACAGGCCGTAGAAAGGCGTCAAAGAACCATCCGAAGTCACCACTACAGTATTAGGTAATGGAGTACCAGTCACCACCGGCGACCCATTCGGGTAGCCACCAGACCAGTTTCGATAACGCGTCCAATCCGTGGAGTAACTACCCGTCTCAAAACTCGAATTGATGATTGCCGCTTGCACGCCGAGGGCGGCGCACAGACCGAGAGCGATGAGTATCTTTTTCATAGGTTCTACCCTTATGTTCGCTGGTTATTTCACTTTCAACGCCCTTAATTTTGCATAAAACCCCTTAAGCGTCAACCTCTTTTTACAAAATTTTTTTGGCCATTTTTCGGCCCCTCTTCATAGCGAAAATTACGCAAAAAACAGGGTGGAGTCCAGCAAAAATCCGCCCAGCCCATATTCTAGTTCACGAGGTTTTCATCGTCTCAATCTCCAGCCCCAGGCAGGGAGGGGCCTGGCTTGGCGCGGCAAGGCATTGCGTTTTGGAAAAGGGAAGCAAGGGCCCCCTGTTTCGCCAACGGCGGCTGGCCTGCGTTGTTTCTGACCTTGCTTTGTCCGGGGAAAATGCCTACCACAAGCACCATGGAAACCGGCGGCAACGTGCGGCTGGACAAATGGCTTTGGGCGGCGCGCGTGTACAAGACACGGACGCTGGCCGCCGAGGCCTGCCGCGCGGGTCACGTCAAATGCGAGGGCATGGCGCTCAAGCCCGCGCACCCCGTGCGGGTGGGGATGCATTTGACGGTGCAACAGGGGGAAATTACGCGCACCTTGCGCGTGCTGGGCTTGTTGGAGCGGCGGGTGGGAGCGGCCGTGGCCCGCCAATATGTGGAAGATTTGACCCCGCCGGAGGAGTATCAAAAACGCCATGCCGTGGAGCGCCAGCCGCTGGTGCTCTGGCCCAAGGGCATGGGACGCCCCACCAAGAAACAGCGCCGGCAGTTGCGTGGCCTGCTGCCGGACGCATGAAGGGGCGCCGCGCGGTTTTTGGGTTGCCTGGCGCAAGGGAGCATTTATCGTCGGGCCATGCAACTCCGTGGAATCGCAGCGGCCCTTTTGATTGCATGGGGCGGCCAGAATTATTTCCCGCTTATGGCACAAACCCAATCTTCCGCCGGACCACGCTGGCTGGCCGCGGCGCCGCCAGTGCCGGCCTTCAAGGCGCCCGCCACCCTCAAAACCTGGGAAAAACAGCGGCGCCAGATTCGGGCCACGGCGTGGGCGGCGCTGGGGGATTTGCCGCCCCGTCCCAAAGCGCCGGTGGCGCAAACCTTGAGCCGCGAAGACCGCGGATATTACACGCTGGAGCGCTTCAGTTTTGACAATGGCGCCGGGGACACGGTGCCCGGCTACCTGCTGCTGCCCAAGAGCGGTCCCGCCCGCAAGCCAGCCATTCTCTACTGCCACTGGCACGGCGGGCAATACGACGTGGGCAAAGAGGAGCTGTTTCGCACCAATGCCCTGCCGGAGCCGCCCGGCCCGGCCCTGGTGCGGGAGGGCTTTGTGGTGCTAGCCATAGATGCGTATTGCTTCGGGGAGCGCAATGGCCGTGGGCCCGGGGGCGCCGGCGAGCGTGGCGGCGCGGGGGAATTGTCAGCGAGCAAGTTCAATTTGTGGTATGGGCGCTCCTTGTGGGGGATGATGGTGCGGGATGATTTGATGGCGCTGGATTATTTATGCACACGCCCGGAGGTGGACGCAGCGCGGATTGGGGTCACTGGCATCAGCATGGGCGCCACGCGCACGTGGTGGATTATGGCGCTGGATGACCGGCCCAAGACCGGCGTGGCGGTGGCTTGTTTGACGCGGTACCAGGACCTCATCGCCGCCGAAGGCCTGAAATACCACGGGATTTATTACTACGTACCGGGCCTGTTGCGGCACTTTGACACCGAGGCCATTGTGGCGCTGGCCGCTCCGCGGCCGATGTTGTTCATGACCGGCGAGCAGGACGCCGGCTCGCCCGTGGCAGGCATCCGCGCGATTGACGCCGCCGTCCGGCCGGTGTACCGCCTGTACCGGGCGGAAGCGGATTTTGAGAATGAAATCATCACCGGCCTTGGCCACGTGTACACTCCGGCCATGTGGGAAAAGACGCGGCGTTGGTTCAGGGAGCGGCTCTGAAAAAGCGGCGCATGCTTTTTTGATGGCCTTTCAGGCAGGCAGCGTTTGCGCGAGCCACGCCTCCCATTCCGCCCCCCACTCCGCCGGATGGGCGCCCGCCGCGCGCAGGGCGCGCAAGCTCAGGGCATCATGGCGCTTGGCCAGGCGCGTGCCGCGTTCATCGGTCATCAATGGCACATGGAAAAACTGCGGCGGCGTCCAACCCAGGGCGTGGTACAGCAGGAGCTGGCGGGCGGTGGAAAGGAGGAGGTCCGCGCCGCGCACGACTTCGGTGATGCCCATGGCATGGTCGTCAGCCACCACCGCAAGCTGATACGCCGGCACATCATCATGGCGCCACACCACGAAGTCGCCAAAGTCGCGCCCGGCGACAAATTCCTGGGGGCCGGCAGCGCCGTCCGCAAACGTGATGCGCTCGCCGTCCGGCACGCGGAAACGCCAGTTCACCCGGCGGCCGTGGGCATCGCGATGGCGCAGGCGGGCGGGGTCGGTCACCACGATGGGTTGGGGGCGTTTTTCCGGACGGCACGTGCCGGGGTACACCGGCTCCTCCTCGCCCGCATGGGGGGCGCCCAGGGCCTGGAGCACATCTTTACGCGAGCAAACGCAGGGGTACACGCAACCACTGGAGCGCAACTGTTCAAACACAGCTACGTGCCAGGCATGGCGGCGGCTCTGGTCGTAGGGAGCATGCGGCCCGCCGCAATCCGGCCCTTCCTGCCAGTCCAGTCCCAGCCAGCGCAAATCCTCCACCATGGCGGTGACGTACTCCGGGCGGCAGCGGTCGCGGTCGAGGTCCTCGTTGCGCAAAACGAGCGTGCCCGCGTGCTGGCGGGCGCGGTGCCAGGCCACCCAAAACGTCCGCGCATGGCCCAGATGAAGGTAGCCGGTGGGGGAAGGCGCCAACCGCCCGCGATAAAGATTTACACCGCTCATGCCCCGGTTGCTTCCTCCGCTGTGTTTCCCGATTTGGGCGGCGCGGCCAGCCGCCGGAATTCATGATGCCACGGATCAAACCGGCACACTTCGCGGCAGGGACAGTACTCGCAGGCCTTCTTTTTTTTGATTTGGCAGGGGGACACCCGCATGTCCCCGCTCAGGATGCGCGAGCCAAACGCGCGCAGGTGTTGCTGATTTTGTTGCAGAAGATTCTGCCAATCCTGGCTGGCCAATACATCGGCCCCGGATGGGGTGGAGGCTCCCTTCTTAAAACCAAAGGCCACCGGCCCGGTGGCTTTGCCCTGTTTGGCCTTGGCGTCCAAGACTTCCCAGTGTGCCTGGTCGAAGCGACCGTGATGGGGAAATTGGTCGCGCGGCGAGATTTCCCCCCACGCCTTTTCACGCTGGCTAACTCCGGATTCGGAGGCGGTGAGGCTGAGGTAAAAAGCGCCCACCGGTTGCAAAGCATTGGCTTGCGCCGCCCTGGCCAGGTCGGGCAGGGAACACACCACATTCAGATAGGCCATGAGCTGAAGGTCGCAACCGTGGTGCAATTTGGTGGCGTCCATTTTTTTCTCGCTCGATTTATAATCTATGACGACCGCCAGCGGTGGTGAATCTTTTGTTGGTTGACAAACATCCACCCGGTCAATACGCCCCACCAGGCAGAGCTTGCTGCCGTCATCCAAGGGCAGACACCATGCCGGCAATTTCTGGTTGTCTTGCGGGTCCCCTTCCATGCCGAAGGCCACTTCCACCTTCCAGGGGTTCAGTTGATAGACGCTCATCCATTGCACCGCCTGCGCCACGTAAGCTTTCAAGCGCTCCACCAGCAATTCGCGGGCAAAATCATGGCGCACGTTGGCTTTCATCACGCCATACTGAAACTGCTCGGACACCTCTTGCGCCACCTGTTCCAGCAACTGTTGGGCCTCCTCGGGGGATAAATCCCGCCAGCGCCGGCCCTGCCGGACGACAGCCTGGTGGAAGGCCGCCAGCACTTGATGGAGGAAAGAACCGCGCCGTGCCGCATCCACGGCAAACAAGGGCCGCTCCTGCGCCCGCAGGACGCGCTCCACGAAATAGCGGAACGGACAGGCCGCGTAGGTTTCCAGGGCGCTGATGCTGGTAACTAATTGCTTCTTAAAAAGCTTGTCCACCACGCCGGCGCTGAGCTGCTCGTCGGGCGCATATTGTTTTAACCGGCGCACCTGAAGCGGAACCTGTGCCAGCAGCTCCTCCGGCAATGCCTGCGCCCTCACCAGCTCGGGCAGCAGCTCCGACCAATGCACGCTGTCCTTCGGCGGAAACTCGCCGGTGAATGCTTCCTCCTGGACTTGCGGAAACATCTGTTGCAGGCGCAGGTAAAACAGGGACGGATTCAGCGGCTGGCCAGCCGCCTGCGCTTCGGCGCGGCAGACCACCAGACACACCGCGGGCCGGGTGCAGGCAATGTAGCCCAAATACCTTTCCGCGCCCTGATGGACCATGGCGCCCAGGCCCAAAATGAGTTTGCCCTCGTGTTCCAACAAGGCGCGCTCTTCTTCAGAAAGCAACGCGGGCAGAGTGGGCGGCGCGGGAAACAGACCCTCGTTCATGCCCAGAATGAACAAAGTATGCAAGTCCGGCTGGCGGGAGCGGTCCACTGCGCCGACCAGCACCTGGTCCAGGGCCGGGGGAATCACGCCCACACTGAGCTGGCTGAGGCCGGATTCCAGAATGGGCAGCCACTCCGCCAGCGGCAGAGCATGGTCGCCCAGCGCCAGCTCCAGCGTATCCAGCCATTCCTCCACCGCTTCCCAGACGGTGAGATGAGCGGCGGGGGGCAAATCTCCCGCGCCGGGCGTTTGATTTTGCGCCCATTGTTGCAGGGTTTCGGCCACTTTCAAGTCGTCGAAGAATTGCCGCAGGCCGCAGGCTATCTGCTCCCCATTCACCCCGCCGGGAGAGCTGGTCAGAGTCTTGCGCAGAGCTTTGAAGGGGTCCACCAGCTTGCTTCGGCACGACTCCCACTCCGCGGCCGGGCTGGCTGCCTCCCCCCAGGACTGCAGCCACCGCTCCCCGTCCAGCCCCAGCTCCAGCACCAGATTTTCCAGCTCGTCCAGCTCCTCCGGCTCGATGGGCGCCAGGCCGGTTTTCAACGCGCCCAGCCAGTCGGCATTTTGCCAGCCATGCGCCATCACCCGCAGGGTGTAACGCGTCAACTCGGCCAGCGGGTGATGAGCCATGGACTCGCGCTGGTCCAGGAAGAAGGGAATTTCATATTGCCGGAAAATGCGCTTCAGCAGGGCGGCATGGGTTTCCAGTCGCCGCACGAGCACGGCCACTTCGCGAAAACGCCCGCCGCCGCGCACGTGGCGCACGATTTCGCGCGCGGCAAAGGTCACCTCAGCTTCCGGATGGGCGCAGGCCACCAGTCGCACCGCCGGGGTCGTCTCCGCAAACGGCGGCGGCATGAGCTCGGCCCAATGGCATTCCAGATGCGCCAATGCGGGCGCCCGGGCAAAGCGGGAGCGTTCGGTGTCCCGTTGCAACACCTCATATTGAAGGACCGCGCCCTCCAGTGCGCTCAATTGCTCGGCGCAGCGCTGGAGCGTGCGTGCCACCACGGCTTGGGGATGCCAATCCGGCAGCGCTTCAGCCGGCTTGTTGTCCACGCCTGGCTTGTTGTTCACACATTCATCCGGCTTGTTCTCCACACAAAAGGCCAGTGTCATTTGCCGGCAATGCAAGGCCAGAGCCTCCAAAAAAGTCACTTCCTGCGGCGTCAATTCCGCAAAGCCATCCATCCATAATCCGCCAATCCCCAGGGGGGTGCCTTGCTGATAGACCTGGCGCAATCGTTTTGTGGCCAGTCCCAGCAGGCCATCGGCATCCTCCAGCGCATGGTCCTCCAGCCATTGTTGAAAGGCCTGATACAACAGGGCGGTATCCTGCAGCTTGGCCGCCAGACCGGGCAGGTGCTTCAATCGGTCGGCCGCCTCGCTCAAGGTTTGCGGGGTGATTTGCTGCTGTTGCAGCTCCCGCAACCAGCGGCTCAGCTCGGCGGCAAAGCCAGGCAGTTGCGCGGTCGAGTGGAAAATGCGCAGGCTCCCCCCATGCTTTTTCAGCAGCGTCCGCAACACCATGACCCGCCCTTCCTCGGAGAGCAGCCGCGGCCTTCCCGTGCCCAGGTGGTCGAGCAGGTGGGTGGCGAGCCGCGCAAACGAAAGAATGGAAAGCCGCGTGTACCCCTGCAGCTTTCCCTCCGCCAGCAACTGGCGCTCCAACTGGAAAGTGGCCTGGCGCGGCGCCAGCAAAATCAAGGGAGGACCGGCGGGGTCGCGGAGCAATTCCTGCCGGATTTCCTCGACACAACGCCAGGTCTTGCCGCTGCCTGCCGGACCCAGCAGAAAACGAATGGACCTGTGTGGCGCAGTCATGGCGGGGTTAGGCCAATGCCGGCTCCAGGGTGGTTTTGGCCAGAGCCTGGCCGTCGCGATTGTAATGGGTCACCGTCAACCGGCCGCTGGCGCCCTCAATGTCCACCACCCCAATGAACTGCTGGTCATTGAACGGCCCGGCCTCCGGCGCGCCCGGGGCGCGCGAATTCCACTCCACTTTGGGGCCGAAAGTGTTGTCCAACTGCCCCGGCCCGTAGGTGCCGGCATGGAGCGGGCCGCTGACAAATTCCCAGAAAGAATCGAAGTCTTTGAACACCGCCCGATCCGGATGATAATGGTGGGTGATGGCATGATGCACATCGGCGGTAAGCCACACCACATTGCGGATGCGCTGTTCCTTCAAGAACCGCAACAGCTCGGCAAATTCCAACTCCCGGCCCAGCGGCGGGCCGTTGCCATTGGAGCAGTTTTCATACGTGCCGCGCGCGTCGGGGATTAACATGCCGATGGGCATGTCGTTGGCGATGATTTTCCAGGTCGCGCGGCTGGCCTGCAACGCGCGTTTGAGCCACTCCAGTTGGGCGTCCCCCAGAAAGGCGCTTTCCGCGCTGCGCTCGGTCTGGCGGTTGGGGCCGTTGGGGCCGCGGTAGGTGCGGCAGTCGAGCAGGAAAACATCGCACAACGGCCCGCGCGGGATGTGGCGGTAAATGCGCCACTCCGCGTCCGGCCGCAGGGGCACATACTCCCAGAAGGCGCGCTGGGCGCGGCGGAAAAGGCGGTCCACGTTTTTCTCGGTATAGCGTTTGTCGTCCAGAATCTGGCCCGGGTACCAGTTGTTGCGCACTTCATGGTCATCCCACTGTCCCAGGGTGGCCACCGCGGCGTGAAAGGCGCGGTAATGTTTGTCCAGCAGGTTGTACCGGTAATTGCCGCGGAATTCCTCCAGCGTTTCGGCCACCTTCTCCTTGCCCTCGGCCACGAGGTTCCGCCAGAGGCCGCCGCTCGGGAGCTTGCGCTGCGGCTCCAGCGGGTTGTCGGCATAAATCCAGTCGCCGCTGTGGATGAAAACATCCGGCTGCAGCTCCAACATCGTGCGGTACGCAATAAAGCCGCCGCGAGATTCATCAATCCCATAGCCCTGCCCGCAGGTGTCACCGGACCAGACCAGACGCACGGAGCGCCGGTCCAGCGGCGCCGTCACGAACTGGCCGCGCACCGGCTCGCTGGTGGCGCCCTCCGGGGAGACAAAGGTCACCCGATAGAAAATCCGCTGCCCGGGCGGCAGGTCGGTCAGCAGGGTTTTGGCGGTAAAATCGGTGTAGGACAGAGCCAGTGGCCCAATCACCCGGCGGGCCTGCGCCAGAGATTCCACCGTGCTCCATTCCACGTACATGCGGGCGGGGCGGTCGGTGCGGCTCCAAATGACGGCGGTGTATGGCGTCACATCGCCGCTGGCAATGCCGTGCGTGATGACCGGGCGGCCGCCCTCCAAAACCGCCGCGGCGCCGGAGCGCGCCAGCCCCGGCCCCGCCAGCACCAGCGCGCCCGTTTGCAGCACGCGGGAGACGAAAAGACGCCGGGAAAACGGGGAACGGGCGAGGGCTGTTCTTTGCATGCCGGTAACTTGCGTCGCCGGTGCAGGCGCGTCAAGTTGCAATCAAGCGGCCGTCGCGCGTGACCCGCGCCTTCTGGCCGCGCCATTCGATGGTGTTGCCGGTGAATGCCAGCAGCCACACAGCGGCCTGCAGGAAGTCTTTCACCACCACCAGGAAGTCATAAAAAAGATGCCTGCGCTGCCGGGTGAGGCGGTGTTGCAGCCAAAGACTGGCGGCGGCCCGCACGGCAATCATAAGGCAGCCGACGCCGGTCCAGGGCAAACTCCAGCCGGCCAGCATCATCAACACGGGCCACAGGGTGCCGTTGCTGAGGATGCTGAAAAAATACGGTGCCGGCTGGCAGGCACGGATGGTCCGCGCCCAGCGCAGTTGATGACGGAAGACCTGGCCCCAGCCCTGGGGGGACTCGAAACAGCTCACCACCACCGGGCACAACTCAATGCGCCAGCCGCGCTCGGCCACCCGCCGGCCCAGGTGATAATCATCGGCCAGCAAATCTTTCAGCGCCGCGAACCCGCCCGCCTCCTCCAGCGCGCGACGGCGGACGGCCATGACGGCCCCCAGCGCAAACTGCATGGGCCGCAGGGTGTTGGATTGCAGCACCTGGCTCCAGAAATCCCCATTGATGGCCACCGCCTCGCAGCGCATGGCCAGCGTGGCTGGATTGGCCAGCTCGTAGAAACAGGTCACCAGCCCGGTCTCGCGCACGTGAAACGGCGCCACGACGTTGGCCAGAAAATCCGGCGGCACGCGCACATCGGCGTCGCTGATAATCCACAAATCATGCCGCGCTTCCGGGGCAAGTTGCAGGAGCGTGGAGACTTTGGCATTGGCACCCAGGGATTCCCGGCAGATGACCAGCCGCGCATCTCGTTGGGGATGCTCCTTCAACAGCTCGCGCACCACCATTACCACCGGGTCCAGCTCCGAGGCCACCCCAAACAACACCTGCACCGGCCCGGCGTAATCCTGCTTGAGCCAGCTCTCCAGACAGGCGCGCGTCTCGCTGTCGCAGCCCTTGAGCGGTTTGAACAGCGTAACGCCAGGGGCAAAGCCCGGGCGCGCGATGCGCTGATGCAGCGGAAAGCGCCAGGCGGCCAGCCACTGCCAGAGCAGCAATACCAGGCTCAGCCCCGCCAGACCGGCGAATATCCACACCACCAGATTCATGTTCCCTTCAGGCGCCCGCGCAGCTCACTGCACACCCTGACCCGTCCGCCCGAGAAGGGAGTGGACAAGGCGAGGGGAAAAATCGCGCAGGCCGCGCAGGCGGGCGCCAGCCCTGCTTCCACCCCCCGCCCGGCCCTAATCCTTCCGTGCCTTGTTTTTGGCGGCCAGCGCATAGGCAGTTTCGGGCAGGGACGGCCCGGCTTTTTTCGTCAACCCGCGGTCGGGGTTGGCGGCGAGGTGCTCGCAAACCTTGAAAATCGTTTCGATGTGTTCCTCGGCCTGCAGGCCGCGGGCAATGGCGGCCAGCGTTTGCGGCCGACCCGGACGCCGCCCCAGGAATTGGAGGACTTTTTCCTGCAAAGCCAGGACCTGCCCAGCCGCTTTTTTGCCGGCCTCCACCCCCGGTTGATGGTAGGCGTTGAGGTTGATGAGGGAGGCATAAAGCCCCACCGCCCGCTCAAAGAGGGCAATCAGCACGCCCACCGTGAACGGTGAGACTTCCTGCAGGGTCAGCGTGATGGACTCGCGCCCATTTTCCCACAAGGCCTGGCGCGTGCCCAGCAGGAAGCCCTGGAGAAAGTCGCCGGTGGTGGCGGAGCCTTCCACGGCGATGCTTTCGCCCTGGCGGTCGCGCAACACTTCAATGAACGTGACAAAGAAGTTGTTGAGGCCGTCCCGCAATTGCTGCACATAGGCATGCTGGTCGGTGGAACCTTTGTTGCCGTACACCGTCAACCCCTGGCAGACCAGCCGGCCGTCGCGGTCCAGCTCCTTGCCCAGCGATTCCATCACCAGTTGCTGCAAATACTTGGAGAACAGCTCCAGCCGGTCTTTGTAGGGCAGCACCACCATGTCGCGCGCGCCGCGGCCCTGGCCGGCGTAATACCACATGGCCGCCAGTTGCGCCGCCGGATTGCGCGCGGTGTTGGGCTCGCGCGTGACTTCATCACACGCCTGCGCGCCGGCCAGGAGGGCGTCAATGTCCAGCCCCTGCAAGGCGGCGGGCAGCAATCCCACGGCGGACGTCACGCTGGTGCGGCCGCCCACCCAGTCCCACATCGGGAAGATGCGCAGCCAGCGCTCCTCCTGCGCCAGTTTCTCCAACTGGCTGTTCAACCCGCGGGCGGTGATGGCCACCGCATGCGCGCCAAACCGCAGTCCGGCCCGCGCATAGGCCGCGGCCGCTTCCACCATCCCGTTGCGCGTTTCCTTGGTGCCGCCGGATTTGGAAATAACCAGGCACAGGGTCTGTCCCAGCTCCATGAGCAGCGGCGCCATCACACGGTCCATGCCGTCCGGGTCGGTGTTGTCGAAGAAATAAACATTCATCTTGTCGGTCAGCGGATGCCCCAGCGCGTGGGCGATGAATTGCGGCCCCAGAGCCGAGCCGCCAATGCCGATGACCAGCAGGTTTTTGAATGGCCCCCGCTCGCCGGCCACGCGGCCCTCGTGCACGTCGCGGGCGAAGGCCTTGAGGTCGGCAATCGTCTGGGTGATTTCCCGCGCCAGCGCCCGGTGTTTTTTGGGCACCCGATGCGGGGCGCGCAGCCAGTAATGCCCCACCATGCGCTGCTCATCCGCATTGGCCAGCGCCCCCTGCTCCAGCGCCTGCATTTCCTGGTAGGCCCGCTGCAGGGCCGGCTCCAACTTGGCCAGGAAATCCGGCGAAAAGGCCATGCGGCTCAAATCCACCGCCAGGCCCAGCTCCGGGTATTCCGAGTAATATTGCTGAAACCGCTGCCACAAACTTGCTTGTTTTCCATTCATAACGTCACCCCAGCCTGCCAGAAAAATCGGCTCGCGAAAACAAAATTGCAGGCGGAAGGGGCGGCCGCGCGGGACTGGCCAGACCCGCCGCGCGGCGCCCTCCGGCCCGCGGGCCGGGCGGGCAGGGCCGGGAAAAGCCGCCAATTTTTTTACGAAAGTGCTTGCTAATCCGGAAATTTAGGCCAACTTTGCGGCGGATAGTGATAACCTGTCGCGTCCCAAACATGGTGAATCAGCAAGTGAACGCAGTTGTTCAGTGATGATTTGAAACCCGGCGGTCGGGAACAGTTTCGGCCCAGGCAGGTTGCCCGTTAGCACAGCACAGTTACATGAGCACCAAACTCTTCGTGGGAAATCTCTCCTATAACACCACGGAAAACGATCTGCATGACGCCTTTGCCGCCCACGGCACAGTCGTCGAAGCCAACCTGATGGTGGACCGCATGAGCGGCCGCTCCCGGGGATTTGCCTTTGTGACGATGAGCACGCCGGAGGAAGCCCAGCGCGCCATCGAAGCGATGCACGGCGCATCGCTGGATGGCCGCAACCTGACCGTCAATATCGCCCGCCCGCGCGAGGAACGCCCGCCCGGTGGTGGTGGCGGCGGTGGTGGACGCGATCGCGGCCCGCGCCGTGATTTCGGCGGCCGCCGCGGTAATCGTTACTAATCCAAGTGTTCAACCGGTGGCAGGCCGACTGCCACCGGTTTTTTTATTGGCAGGAGCCATGCGCCAATGGCGTGGCTCTTTTTTTTCTTGTCGGGGACACGCCGGGCACAAGGTCTCCGCGCCATCCCCAGCTTGGAACTTCAAATCATCCACCGCCTTCGGAAAGGCCAGGCCGCCGCCTTTTATTCCGCCTCCCCGTCCGCCATCCGCAATCACTGCCGGGACTGAACACCAGATGCCCCCTGCAGACCAGCGGCGTGCCGGCGCTCTCGCCTCGCGGCCGCGGCCTCAGTGGCGGAACAGAAATTCACTGCTGTTGATGAGGGACCACGAGAGGTCCAGGGCGGCGTCGCGCGGCTTGAGGCCGGCTTTTTGCACGTATTGCTCGAAGGTGCGCAGCTCCTGCTCCGTGGGCCACCGGGAGAGGATGCCCAAATAGAGGTTGCTGATGATTTCGCGCATGGGGCGGTTGCCCTGCATCTGGTAGGCAATCATCTGGCTGCGTTCGAGTTTGCGCTGAATGTGGCTGGAATTAAGCAGGTGCAGCCGTTGCGAGGCGGTGAGGCGGTTGTTGCGCTCGCTTTCCAGCCCGGTGTCGCGGGGCGGGCGGCCAAACAGCTCCAGAAACGGGCTGGTGATGCTTCCATCCGCCAGGGCGATGGAGCGCTGGTTCTCCGGGATGAACGTGAACGGCTCGGGAATGGGGCTGGAATATTTCTCGGTGGTGCCGGTAATTTGATTGAGCGCGTCAATCAAGACTTCGGCCTCCAGCCGGCGCATGGGATAATACGCAAATTGCTCGGCGGCTTTGGGGTGGGGGTTGGGCAGCAGGGCGGAAAGCTGGTAGGTGCGCGAGTTCAGAATGAGACGGAAAAGCTGTTTGATGTCATACTTGGCGGCCACCAGCTCTTTTTCCAGGTACGCCAGCAGCTCAGGGTTGGAGGGCGGGTTGTCCGGGCGCGCGTCATCCGGCTCGTGGATGATGCCACGGCCCATGAACCAATACCAGGCGCGATTGGCCAGCGTGCGCGCAAACCACGGGTTTTGGGGCCGGATGAGCCAGCGCGCAAACACCTCGCGGGGGTCTTCCGCGGGGAGGATGCGGGGTGTGGCGCCATCCGGGAATACTGGTTTTAACTCCAGGCCGGCGATTTTTTGGGTGGGTTGCAGGAGGGGGTCAAAATATACAATTTCCTCCTTCCATTCCGTGGTGCTCTTGAAATTGACATGGGCAAAGAATCCCGCCAGCCCGGCCAGTTTCTCCGGCGGCCAGTGGTCTGCGCGCTCGCCCAGAAAAGTCAGGGCGACGGCGCGGGCGATGCCCTCGGGGGTTTTGTCCTGCACGGCGCGGTAGAAGTTGACCTGGCCCACGCGGAAGTTGCTGCCGCTGGAGGTGAGCAGCTCCCGGGCGAACTGGTCGTAGGGCTTGTTGTCGCGCAGGCTGGTGTAAAGGTAGCGATGGTAGGCCTGCACGGCGTTGGGCCAGAGGTTGATGGGAAATTCGGCTTTGACGCGGAGCAAATCCGCCCATTTCATGGTCCAGTAGTCGGCAAATTCCTCGCGCTCCAGCAGGCGGTCAATCAGCAGCTTGCGTTTGTTGGGGTTGCGGTCCAGCAAAAATTCGCGCGCCTCCAGCGCCGTGGGCAGAGTGCCAATCACATCCAGATATACCCGACGCACAAAGACGGCATCCGAGCACGGCTGCGCCGGACTAATCCCCCATTTCTGCCAGTGCCGCTGGACAATTTCATCCAGGGGCGTCACCGGCAATTTGAGATGCGGCGCCTCGTAAGGGTTGGCGGCCGAAACCGGCAGGGGCGGCGGCGCGTTGGTGGCCGGGCGGGCGGCAGTTTTGGGCGGTGGCGCAGGCGGGACAGCCTTGTTGGTGACCGCCGGCCGCGCGGGGCTGGCCGCAGGCGGGTTGGCTGCCAGTCGCACCGGGCGGCCCTGGAGTTCGCGCAGCAACAGAGCCACTTCCCGGGCCTGGGCGCGCCGCGCCTGGCGCTCCGCCCGTTCAGCGGGTCCAAACGCGCCCTCGGCCGGCCCGGACGCCAACAGGCCAAGGAGTCCTGCCACGATTGCCAGATATTTCATGGGCGTTGCTTTAATCTAACTGTAACTGTATCCGCGCGTAAGCGAAAGTTTCATCTGCCTGCTCATTGGACGCAATGGCCGGCAATATTGTTACTGGCTTCGCAGGGAGGCCGCGCAGTCAGCAGTGGCCGAAAATTTGAAGTGCACCCGTTTTTTCCCCAAGCTAATATTCCGGCATCAACTATGCCCAAACCGAAGCCGCAGTCTGCCGCCGCGTCCGGGTCCAACCTGGCCAGGCCTGCGCGCCGCCGGCTGGGAATCAAAATCCTGGTCATGGCGCTGCCGTTGCTGGTTTTCCTGGCCCTGGAAGCTGTGCTGCGCCTGGTGGGTTATGGCCATCCCACGGATTTTTTCCTGCCCGCCGTCGTGCAAGGCCGGCCGGTCTGGGTGGAAAATCACCAGTTTGGCTGGCGGTTTTTCCCGCCGCGCATCGCGCGGGCGCCGCAGCCGATGGTAGTGGACCAGGTCAAGCCGCCCGGCACGGTGCGGATTGTGATTTTGGGTGAATCGGCCGCCATGGGGGACCCCGAGCCGGCTTATGGTTTTGGCCGGTACTTGGAGGTATTGTTAAGCGAGGCCTTTCCCGACAAGAAATTTGAGGTCATCAACGCGGCCATGACCGCCATCAACTCGCACGTCATCCGGCTGATTGCCCGGGATTGCGTCAAACTGGACGCCGATTTTTGGGTGCTTTACATGGGCAACAATGAGGTGGTGGGGCCGTATGGCTCGGGCACGGTATTTGGCCGGCAGGCGCCTGACCTGCCCCTGATTCGCGCAGCGCTGTTCTTTCGCACGCTCAAGACAGGCCAACTGGCGGAGGCCTGTCTGCAGCAACTTCGCGCAGGCCGCGCGGCGCAGGCCGAGTGGGGCGGGCTGGAGATGTTTCTCGAACACAAACTGGCCCCCGATGACCCCCGCATGCAGCGGGTGTACCGGCATTTTGAAAACAACCTGACGGACATTCTGGAAACCGGACGGCGGGCGGGCGCGCGCGTGGTGGTCTCCACGGTGAGCGCGAATTGGAAAGATTGCGCGCCGTTTGCCTCGTTGCATCGCAGCGACATGACAGCGGCGGAATTGGAGGTGTGGCAAAACGCCGTGCGCGAAGGGGCGCGGCTGGCCGCCGCGGGGCAGCATCAGCAGGCGCTGGCCCATTTCCAAGAAGCGTATGAACTGGACCGGGACCATGCGGAGCTGGAATACCGCATTGCCGAAGCCAAATGGGCCTTGAAGCAGTTTCGGGAGGCGCGCGGCTACTATCAATGGGCGCGCGACATGGATGCGCTGCGTTTCCGGGTGGACACCCGCCTCAACGAAATCACCCGCGCCGTGGCGGGGAGCAGGACCAATCAAAACGTTTATCTGGTGGACGCCGAGCGGGTCTTGAGCCGCGCCGCGCCCAACCAAACGCCCGGCCGGGAGTTGTTTTACGACCATGTGCATCTTAATTTCGCCGGCAATTACGCCCTCGCCCGGGCAATCGCCGCGCCCATCGCGGCGGCCCTGGCCCCTGCGGGGCGCACCTCATGGTTGGCGCCGCAGGAAGCCCAGGACCGCCTGGCAGCCACGGCTTTTGACCAGTTGCAGGTGTGGCGGGAGATGCGCCGGCGGCTGCAACGGCCGCCGTTTACGCAGCAGTTGAATCATACGGCGCAAATCCAATGGGTGGACGAGCAAATCGCCGCCTTGCGTCCGCAGACCAGCGTCACCCAGGGGCTGCCGCCACAGGCCAGTGTGTATCAGCAGGCCCTGGCCAGACGCCCCAACGATGCCACCCTGCTGGCGCGATACGCCCGTTTGTTGGAGGAGGCAGGGGACTTGAATGGCGCTCTTCAGCAGTGGGAAAAAGTCGGCGGCCTGCTGCCCCATGACTATCAAGCGGAATATTTTCAGGGGTTGCTCTGGCGGAATCTGGGCAGGCTGGAGCGGGCGCGCGAGCATTTCCAGCGCGTTTTGCAGCTCCGGCCCAATGTCGCCGAGGCGTGGAATGGTTTGGGACTCTGCGAAATGGACGAAGGCCGGCTGGCCGAGGCGCTGGCCAGTTTTGACAAGGCCCTGGCCCGGCGCCCGACGGACGCCGATTTCCACTACAACAAAGCCATTGTCCACGCCCGGGCCAGCCGCACCCATGACGCCATGGCCTGTTACCGGCAGGCGCTGGCGATGGCCCCGGAGCACACCAGTGCGCGTTACAATCTGGCCAATCTGCTCATCCGGCAGGGCCAGTGGGCCGAAGCGGAAAAGGAGTTGCAAACCCTCCTGCAACACGCCCCTGACCATGCGCGCGCTCGCAATAATTACGGACTGGCGCTCTTGCGCCTCCGGCGCCCCGCCGAGGCGGTGGAGCAATTCCGCCAGACCTTGCGCTACGAACCGGATAACGCCGAAGCGCGCCTGAATCTGGCCAACGCCCTCCTGACCCTGAAACAGTGGGACGAGGCCATTGCGCATCTGGAGGCGTTTCTGGCGGCGCACCCCGGGCATCCGGCAGCCCAACAGCGGCTGGCCGAGGCGCGAGCCTTGCGGGCGGCGGGCCAGAACGCCCCGGCCCCGTGAAAAAGCGGAGTGAGTGTGGAACGAATGGCCCACCCCGTTTTGACCATGGTTCACAAGCAACGCAAGCCTTCACCCGCCCCCCCAGCCACGGCCATCGCCTGGCCGCCGTGGACCAGGCAGGCCATCGCGGAGGCGGTTTTTCTGGCGGCCTTGTTTCTCACCTTTTTCTTCTGGATTCAGCCGCGCCTGCTCCACCTCAATGCGGGGGCGGAGGTGTTCAACCTGCCGGCTTTCAGCGTGGCCGAACTGCTCCCGCCGGGGCGCGGTTTGCAGCGTTTGACGGCTTGGAGCCTCCAACTCTGCCAATTACCCGCTCTGGGAGCAGTGCTGGGAGCGTTCCTTGTGTGGCTATTCTGTCTGGCAGCGGGTGCCCTCTGGCGGCGGGGGGCCGGGCATTGGCCACGGGCGGCCCAATGGCTGCTGGCTCCTCCGCTGTTGGCGGTATTCGGAAGGTACGACGAGGCAAGCGCGGCGTTTGTTTGGGCATGGTGCCTGGCGGCAGTGCTTGCGCTTATGGCCTTGGGGTTCTCCCTGAAAGGCCGTGTTTGGCGCTGGCTCGCGCCCTCCCTGGCAGCGGCCCTGGCCTATGGCGGGGCCGGTGCGGGGGGTCTTCTGGGGTTTCTGGTAATATGGGTAGTTGCTGCGGGATTCGTGGGGGTCCACCGCTTCTGGGCCCTGGGCTTGTGGGGGCTGGCGGTCATCGGACTGGCCGGAATTGCCGAATTAGGATGGTGGCGAAAATCGTTGTCATCCCTGTTTTCCCCCTGGCACTCCTGGGGATGGCTGATGGCGGCCTTGGGGCTGGCGGTCTGGTGGATGGTCGTGGGACTGCTGACCCGGCGGCTGGTCAGTCAAGCCAGCGAGCAGCAAACCGTCTCGGCAGCCCGGAAAAAAGGGACAGCGCCCCTCGCCGGAGCCGCCGGGCCAACAGCTCGGGCCAGAGTACTGTGGCTGGCGGGCATGGCGGCGGGCGTGGCGCTGATGCTGGTCGTGGTGGACCGCCCCCAGCGGGCCACTCTCCAATTGCGTGAGTGCGCCCTGCGTGAACGCTGGCCGGAGTTCCTGGAAATGGCGCGCCAGCAACCGGCGTTGGAGCCAGCCTCCCGCCTGGAGCTGGTGCTGGCGCTGTACCACAGCGGCCGGTTGTTGGACGAGTGGTTTGCCTTTCCCGTTGTGCGGCAGGACGAGCTGTTGCCCAACGTGGCCCACGGGCCGGCGGCTTATGCGGTCATGAGCCGCGTGATGCTGAACCTGGGCCAGGTGAATCATGCGGAACGCTTCGCCTCCGAGGCCCTGGAAATTTTGGGACAGCGCCCGGAGCTGCTGGAAGTGCTGGCGCAGGTGAACGTGCTCAAGGGGCATCCCGTGGCGGCGGGCAATTACTTGCGCGCGCTGCAGCGCCAGCCCTTCCACCACGCCGCCGCCACGCGCTGGCTGGCGCAGTTGGCGGAGGACCCGCTCCAGGCGCGCGAGCCGCGCCTCAATGCCATCCGGGCCGTGATGGTCAGCACCGATTATCCGCATCCCGACAATCCTACCGCGCCTTTGATGCAGCAATTGCTGCACACCAATCCCACCAATCGCATGGCGTATGAATTTCTGCTGGCCCATTACTTAATCAGCCTGCAACTGGACAAGGTGATGGAGTATGCGGAACGCCTGGCAGACCCCCGCCTGGGTTATGCCGCTCTGCCCCGGCATCTGGCCGAAGCGGCGCTCTTGTGGGGCCGCAGCCGGCCGCAGCCAGCCGCCGAGGTGGCTGGCTTCCCGATTTCCCCGACTTTACGCCAGCGCTTTGCCCGGTTTGATGAAGTCACCCGTGCCCACCTGAACGATTTGGAAGCCGTGCGCCCGCGGCTGGCCGCCGAGTTTGGGGACACTTACTGGTATTTTTATTTGTACGGCCGGTCGGCCCGTTGGGACCCGTCCGCCGGCGGAAAAAAACCATGAATCTGCGCCTTTGCCATGCCTCACGCCCTGCCGCCTGCCTCGGGCTGGCGCTGGGGCTCCTTCTGCGCGGTCTCTGTTCAGCCGGGGCGCCTCTGGGGCAGGACACCCCGGCGCCCGCGCCGTCCCCAACCTGGATGCAGCCGGATTACGCAGGCATCACCTTGCCGCCGAACATCGCCCCGCTCAACTTCCGCCTCCTGGCCACCGGCACGGCTTATCGCGTCGTGGCGCGCGCCCCCGCGGGCCAGGCCCTTACGGTGGAAAACCGGCATGGCCGCATCCAATTTCCTGAACGGCCATGGCGCGAATTGCTGCGCCAAAATGCCGGGCAACCGTTGATTTGGGAAGCTGCAGTGCGGCAACCCTCCGGTCCCTGGCTGGCCCTGCCGCCCGTCACCAATTTCATCGCCACCGCCCCGGTGGATGATTACCTGGTGTACCGGCGGCTGGGGCCGCTCTACAACCTCTATGCCCAAATGGGGCTTTACCAGCGGCAGCTCAGCTCCTTTGAGGAAGTCGAAGTGCTGGAAAACCATCGCTTCCATGGCGGCTGCCTGAATTGCCATACCTTCCTGAATCACTCCCCCGAGCGCATGTTCTTCCATCTGCGGGGCGTGAAGGGCAACCCCATCCTCATGCGCGAGGGCCAGGACTGGAAACAGATTGCGCGCACCGCCGGTTATGCCTCATGGCATCCCAGCGGCCGCCTGATGGTGTATTCCGTGAACAAACTCTCGCTTTTTTATCACACTCGCGGCAACACCCGCGATGTCTATGACGCAGATTCGGACCTGAACGTGTATCGTCTGGCGGACAACACGGTGGAGGCGCCGCCGCCGATTGCCCTGACCAACCGCCTGGAGACCTGGCCTTCCTGGTCACCCGATGGCCGTTACCTGTATTATTCCAGCGCTGTCCCCCGTCCCATGGAGCGTTTTCGCGAAATTCGCTATGACCTGATGCGCATTGCCTATGACGTGGATAAAAACCAGTGGGGGACGCCGGAGCTGGTGGTTTCCGGCCAGCAATTGGAGCTTTCGGCCACCCAACCGCGCGTCTCGCCCGATGGGCGCTGGCTGCTCTTTACCGCCTCGCGCTATGGCAATTTTCCCGTGTACCAGACCAGCGCCGATTTATGCCTCATAGACCTGGCCAGCCGCCAGATGCGGCCGCTGGAAATCAACAGCCCTCAGACCGATTCCTGGCACTGCTGGTCCAGCAACAGCCGCTGGGTGGTGTTCAGCAGCAAACGCCGCGACGGCGTTTTCTCCTTTCCCCATTTGACGCATGTGGATGCCGCGGGCCATTTCTCCAAGCCTTTTTTGCTCCCCCAAAAAGACCCGGACTACTACGCCACCACACTCAAAAATTTCAACCTGCCCGAATTTGTCCGGGCGCCCCTCAATGTGGCGCCGGCTGACCTGGCGCGGGCCGTCTTGCAACCGCCGCAGAAAATTGAACCGAAACTGGACCCGGTGCATCCTCCTTCCGGCCGCCAGGGCACACGGGGAGCCGCGCAATAAAGCCAGTGAGACGGGCGGGGCTTCAGGAATGAGGCGGCCGGGTGGCGTCCGGCGAGCGGTGTTCCGCGGACGGCTCGGCCCGCTCGCTGTTCTCCAGCCAGCGGCGGATGACGTAAAGAAAAACCGCCGGCAGCGAGAAGGCGAACAGCACAATCACCACCAAATCCAGACTAAGCCACGCTAAAGTCATAAGGCACCACCCGCAAAGTGGCGCAGGTCCGGGGTGATGTCAAGGCATGGGCCATTTCTCATGGCAGATGGGCTTTTACCTCGCCCCCCGTGGTTTCCCTGTCGCCCGCTTCCTGCGGCCCATGCAAGAAGCACGGGGCGCGGCCCTTTTGACCCCGGTCAACTTTTTAGCCGCACTTGCTTGGGAAGCGTCTGGTTTGGAGTATCTTGAGGGCATGGAGCCGAGCGCGGCCCAATCCACCGCGGCCACTCATGCCCGCCTGCGGCGGGAGCGTGCCACCATTGCCGCGATGTACCGCATCTATTGCCGGCAGGAGCATGGCGTGGACGCCACCCTGTGCGCGGATTGTCAGCGGGACCTCGATTATTGCCTGCGGCGCATTGACAAGTGCCCTTACGGGGAGAACAAGCCCACTTGTAAAAATTGTGTGACCCATTGCTACAGCCCCCTCATGCAACAGCGCGTGCGGGCGGTCATGCGCCGAGCTGGCCCCCAGATGCTCCGGCATCATCCCCTCCTGGCCTTGTTGCACCTCCTGTGGGATGCCCGCAAAAAGCCCGGCCGCCCGGCGTCTGAATCCGGAAAAGCGCCAGCGGGCCGCCTGCCCAAGTCAGCCTCCTGACCGCTTCATTTCCTCTCAGAGGGTGTTGCACGCCCATCCGCTGGCGGAATGGTCAGCATGGGGGCTTGGCCGTAATGCCGTCCTCGCTTGCGGCGCGCTGTCGCAATTCGAGGCGCCGGATTTTGCCGCTGATGGTCTTGGGCAGCTCGGCCACAAACTCAATTTCGCGGGGATATTTGTATGGCGCCGCCAGTTGCCGGCAATGATGTTGAATCTGATGTTTCAACTCTTCACTCGCCGCATAGCCGCGGCGCAACACCACGTAAGCCTTGACGATTTGTCCGCGAATGGCGTCGGGCTTGCCCACCACGCCCGCTTCGAGCACCGCCGGATGCTCCAGCAAGGTGCTTTCCACCTCAAAGGGACCGATGCGGTAGCCGGAGCTTTTGATGACGTCATCCTTGCGCCCCAAAAAATAGAAATAACCCTCCTCGTCCCGCACTGCCTTGTCCCCCGTAAGATACCAGTCGGCCTGAAATTGGCGGGCGGTTTCCTCCGGATTATTCCAGTACTCCACAAACAGCCCCAACGGCCGGCGGGGTTTGACGCGAATGGCGATTTCGCCTTCCTGATGCGGGCCGGTCAGGGGCTGCAGTTGGTCGTCCAGTAGCGCGACTTCAAAACCCGGCGTGGGCAGGCCCATGGAGCCGGGTTTGACGGGGCGTCCGGAGCGGCGCAGATTGGCAATCAAGGCCACCGTTTCGGTTTGCCCGTAGCCCTCATAAATCGTCAGTCCCGTGGCCTGTCGCCAGAGATTCAAAACTTCCGGATTCAGCGGCTCGCCGGCGGTGACGCAGTGCCGCAGGTGGGGGAAGCGCCAGCGGCCCAAATCTTCGCGCACCAGCAGGCGCAGGGCGGTGGGCGGCGCGCACCAGGTGGTCACGGGATAATGCGCTAGCGCGGAGAGAATGGATTGCGGCTCAAAACGCCCGTGAAAATCAAAGACAAACAACCCCGCCCCCTGATGCCACGGCCCATAAAAGCTGGACCAAGCCGCCTTGGCCCAGCCCAAATCGGAGAGATTCCAATGCAAATCGCCGGGCTGCAAATCGAGCCATAACTCGCCGGTGATTTTATGCGCCAGGCCGTAAGAGACCTGGTTGTGCAGCACCATCTTCGGCTCCCCCGTGGTGGCGCTGGTGAAGTACATGATGGCCGGCGCCTGGGCGGGGGTGGGCGGCGCGCTGAAATCGGGCCGGCCTTTTTGCAGGCCCTCGTCAAAAGCAATCCAGCCGGACTCATCCCCGCCACACACCAGCCGCAAACCCGCAAACGAGGAAAACTTTTCCACCTGCGAAGGGCAGGTCAATACGGCCCGGATTTGGGCCAGGGCCAGGCGGTAATTCACCTCGCGCGCCGTCAATTGCAGGGTGGCGGGCACCGGCACGGCTCCCAGACGGGTAAGGGCCAGCATGGCCACCCACCATTGTGGCATGCGCGGCAGCATCAGCAGCACGCGATCCCCCGGCGCAATGCCGCATTGGGCCAGAAAATGCGCCGCCTGCCGGCTCAGGGCGCTGAGTTGGGTGAAGGTCAGCCGGGTCTCCTGCGGATGACCGGCTTGCACGTGCCAAAGGGCCAGGGCTTCCGGTTGCACGCGGGCCCAGGCATCAAAAACATCCGTGGCAAAATTAAAACAGGCGGGCATCTCCGCCCCGCCTTCCGCATCGGCGCTCATGCGCTGCATCCTGCGGCCTGCCCGCCACTTTGTAAAGCCGGCAGGGGCAGGCCGCGCTGGACCGGATACCTGCCCCGCCTCAGGGCCACCCCTCCCCCCGCCTGTGACAGGTTGCGCCCCCTGCCTAATCTTGCGTGAGGGCCCGGTAAAACCGCCGTGGCCGCGCCGCTGCCGCAGCATCCAACAGTTCAACACTGCTTTCCGCGGCGGTGAAATTGGTCCACGTGTGCCATTGGGCCAAATCCTCTGAATACTGAATGGTGTAAGCCTTGTTGGGGGCCAGTGCCAAACGCAGGCGAAAACCCTGGGAACGGATTTGCTGGCGCTCCGCCAGCTCCCCAGGGGAGTGCAACCGGACGGCGGTGAAAACTTTGAACAAGGGACTGGTCCCCTCGTGGCCCTGCCCATCCTCCACCCGCACCTGGACGGCGCTGGCCGGCTGGCCCACCGTGATGGAGCCCACCAGCAGCCCCTTGGAAAATTGTGCCGGGAATTGCAGGGTGACGGGCAGGGGGGAGAGCTTGTCACCGGTGACCACGAGGTCCACCAATGGCCACTTCAAGTTGCTGGCGGCGGTGTTGGGGAAAACATTGCCATTGCCCAGGTAAGCGGAATGGATGGAGCCGAAGGGAAAACTGCCCGACAAATCCGTGCGATAGTATCCCTGCCCCGTGTTGATATACACCCCCACGCGGTAGGTTTGTCCGCTGGCGAGTAAAACCGGCTGGGCCAGGGCAGTTTCCCTCCATACGCCATTTTGGCTGGTGACCGCCTGGGAAAACAGCAGGGTGCCTTGTTGATTCCAAACTGAAACCTGCGAGCCGCAATAATGGCGAACGCGGTTCACCCACAAGTTATTGGTGGGCGTGAAGGAATAACCCAGGGTCAACCCGGCCGCGTTCAAAGAAGCCGTGTGCGGCACGTTTCCCAACATATTCGTGGTGACCTGGGTCCATCCCGCCGCCGTGACATTCGCCGCCCCATTGAACGTCATAACCCGGTTGTGCCAATCGTCCAGTGCCGTGACGCGCAGGTTGAGCGGTTGGCCCACGTATGCGTTGGTGGTGGGCAGTTCCACGGCAAAGCGGGAAAGGTTGCCATGCTCCAGCACGGTGATTTGCGCCACCTGACTGGTGGCCCGGCCGAATTGATTGCTGGCCACCAGGTAATACGCGCCGGCATGCGGCAGGTCCACCACCGGCACCACATAGGACGAGGTGGAGACACCCGGCAGGACCGCTCCATTCTTATACCACACATACGACAAAGGCAGGCCACCCTGTACGGAAGCCTGCAGGTTCAGTGACATGCCGCGCACGACGGTGGCCGTTTGGGGCTGGCTCACAAATACGGGCGGCGCCCTGACAATCAACAGCGCCTCGCCCGACTGCGCGCTGCCCACGGAGTTGCTGACCCGCACGCTATACCGGCCGCCGTCCTCCAGGCGCACCGAGGCAATTTGATAGCTGGCCGCAGTGGCACCGGTGATGGGATTTCCGTCTTTGTACCACTGATAGCTCAGCGGGGCGGAGCCGCTGGCGGTGACGGAGAAAACGGCGGTCTGGCCCACGTCCACGGTGAGGTTTTGCAGGGAGCTGGTCAATTGCGGCGGCGTCAACACGGTGAGCGTGGCGGCGGCACTGGTTACCGTGCCACCCGCATTGCTGACCTGCACGGTGTAGTTGCCTTGATGCTGCGGGTTTACCCCCGCAATGGTGTAGGTGCTGCTGATGGCCCCGGCGATGGGCACTCCGTCCTTGAGCCATTGATAAGTAAACGGCCCCACCCCGCTGACCTGCACGCTGAAAGAAACCGTCTGCCCCGTGCCAATGGTTTGACTTTGGGGCGCCTGCGTGATGACCGGCGGCGTGGCGTTGACGGTGTCGGACAAGTCGGGGATGCCGTCGCCATCGGTGTCGTTATTATCAATGACCAGGATATGATTGTATTCATAATCCACCCACCAGGTGGCGGTATTCCCATCGCTCATGGTGAATCGGCCGTAGTAGGTGTTGCCGCGCCGGTTGAGGGTAAAAGCATAGACCGTGGTGCTTTTCCCCGTGCTGTTGCTCATTTGAAATGAGGCCACGCTGATTTGATTGGCACTGTTAATTTGATAGGTGGCCGTGCCGCTGACCGTCACTGCGCCATCAAATTGCACGCCGGAGATGGTGACCGTTCTGGTGGTGGGGTTGTAACGAATCGTTCCCTGGGTCCCCACGCTGTTAAAGGGACCGCTGACATTAACCCCTTCACTGGAAGTGACACTATAGGAGCCCCGATAGGTGTTGGCAGAGCGGGATAAGGAGCCATTAATGTTGACGGTCGCAGTGCCTACGCCCACCTGATGTTCGCGGACGCTTCCCGAGATGGATAACGAAGTGGATTTACGGATGTCTATGAAATCCGGCAAATCATCCTGGTCGGAGTCGGTTGACGGCATGTAGAGGGTCAAGGTGCCATAGCCATAATAATAAGACTGCGGCACATAGTAAGCATCATAATCGCTAAGATAAGTTTGGGAATACATGGAAGAGGGCTTGATTTCACCGCTATACCGGTTGTTTTCCTCGAGCGCCCAGGTGAACACCCCATCGTAAGTGCTGAAATAATACCGCTGTCCGTTCGGGCTGTTGCCAGCCTCAAGAGACAAGCTCAAAGAGTGGTGGTAATAACTGGCGGTACGCTCCTGGGCAAGGAGAGGCGAGAGTTGCCCGCCTCCAAGCAAGGCGGCCATGCTTGTCCAGGCGCAGAGGGGGTGGAGCAGGTTTTTGAGTGTCAACGCTTTAATATTACGCCCGCAAAAGAAATGGGAAAGGCTGGCCAGCTTCATAACAAGCTTCTTTTTGGTTATACCGAAAAGCATTTGTCATAATGTCATTTTGTCAAGCAAGAAAACCGTGCCTAAAAACAGCGCCCGCCCCCCATCTCCAGCCCATTTACTCACGCCGGACGGGATGGAGTTCCGCATTGACAAGCGCGGCTGGATACCCCACTAAAGACAGCCGTCCGGGGGTTACCACTCCGCCCAACCATCCGCGGCTTGTGCTTTATGCGCTGCTGGTGGAAGGCATCAGAGTGCCCCCGCAGCAGCATGCGCTGGTCTTTTCATGGTGGATGGCAGCCGTTTTCCCAACGGGAAAACGGAGGCGGCTCATCGTGCCCACCCGGCATGGATGCGCTGATGGCCGGCCCCGGTTTCGGACGCGCCGGCTGAGCCGCTTCCCACTTCCGCAATTCCTTATGTCTTTATTAACGTGCCATCCTTTCTTTTGCTGCCGCCTTTCTGTGGAAGCGGCGGCCAACCCTATTTTCCTATGAAACTCAACCTGGGATTTCGTCCGCGCTTGTGGGATACCTTGAAAGGGTATGGGAGGCAGGATTTTCTGTCGGATTTGACGGCTGGCGTGACGGTGGGAATTGTCGCGCTGCCGCTGGCGATGGCGTTTGCCATTGCCTCCGGGGTCAAGCCGGAGGCCGGGATTATCACGGCGGTGGTGGCCGGATTCCTCATTTCGGCGCTGGGAGGCACCCGGGTTTGCATTGGCGGTCCAACGGGAGCGTTCATCGTCATTCTGTACGGCATCGGCACCCAATACGGATTGGACAATCTGCTGATTTGCACGGTGATGGCCGGGGTGATTCTGGTGGTGATGGGCCTGGCGCGGTTGGGCACCATGATTAAATACATCCCCTATCCGGTCACCATGGGCTTTACCAGTGGCATTGCGGTGTTGATTGTCACTTCGCAAATCAAGGATTTCTTTGGGCTGAAAATGGAGGCGGTGCCGGTGGAATTCGTGGCCAAAATGACCGCGTTGGCGGCGCATGCGCACACCGTCACCTGGCCGGCGCTGGCGGTGGCGGCTTTTTCGCTGGCGGTCATCATTTTCTGGCCCAAGCAATGGCAGCGGCGGGTGCCGGGCTCCATCGTGGCGCTGGTGGTGGGCACGGCGCTGGTGGCGCTGCTGGACCTGCCCGTCGAAACCATTGGCAGCCGGTTTGGGGGCATTCCGCAAACGTTGCCCCGCCTGCACATCCCCGAGCTTTCCTGGGAAACGCTGCGGCATCTGTTTCAGCCGGCCACCACCATTGCCTTGCTGGCGGCCATTGAGTCCCTGCTATGTGCCGTGGTGGCGGATGGCATGATTGATGACCGGCACGACGCCAACCAGGAACTGATGGCGCAGGGGGTGGCCAACATCGTGACGCCGCTGTTGGGCGGCATTGCCGCGACCAGTGCCATTGCCCGCACCGCCACCAATGTCAAATGCGGCGCGCGGTCACCGGTCGCAGGCATCATTCATGCGCTGACCCTCCTGGTCATCATGCTGGCCGCTGCGCCGCTCGCCAAACACATCCCCCTGGCGGTGCTGAGCGCGGTGCTGGTCAACGTGGCGCTCAACATGGGCGAATGGCACAACTTCAGCCGGCTGGCCCGCTGGCCGCGCAGCGATGCGGCGGTATTTCTGACCACCTTCGGCCTGACCGTGGCCATTGATTTGACGGTGGCGGTGGAGGTCGGCATGGTGCTGGCCGCGGTCTTGTTCATCAAGCGGGTCTCGGAGACCAGCCAGATTACGGCCGTGGATGAAACCACCGAAACGGAAGGCTCCCAACATTCGCTGGTCGGCCGCCAGGTCCCCGAAGGGGTGATGGTCTATCGCATGTTTGGCGCGTTTTTCTTCGGCGCCGCGGACAAGCTGGAAAGCGCCCTCAAGCGGGAAAAGAAGGACCCGGACGTTTTGATATTGCGCATGCGCAATGTGCTGGCCATGGACGCCACCGGTTTGAATGCCCTGGAGGATTTGTATGAGCGGTTGCACCATCGCGGCAAACATCTGATATTGTGCGGGCCGCACACGCAACCGCTGTTCATGATGGACAAGGCAGGCTTTTTGGACCGGCTGGGCCGCGAAAACGTCTGCGCTGACATGGCGCTCGCGCTGGCCCGCGCGCGAGAAATCCTGGGTCTGCCGCCTGAACCCGCTTCTGCCCGCCAGGAGGAGAGACTCCCGGAGGCGCGCCCACTGGAAAACGCCCGTCATGGAGCCAAGCCGGCCCAGGCCACAACGGAGGTCATGCCTTCGGCCCGGCAGGCCGGCACCCTCCCTGACCGCGTCACTTAAAGACGCCGGCAAGAACTTACCTGACATACAAGCCCCGCTCCGGCGTTGCGAGTGCGAGACCCACGCGGATTATTGCCGCCTCGGACAATGCGCGCGGGCGACTGGTTTAGAGCGTCACAATGGCAGACCACAAGGGGGCTTGGTAAATGGCTTGCAGGGAGGCCCGGGCTTTTTCTGCGGCCTCCAATGTGGGCAGGAGGGCAAAGGTGGTGGAGCCACTGCCGCTCATCAGGGCCACCACGGCGCCTTGCTCACGGAAAAAATCCTGAAACCATTGCAGCAGGGGGTATTTGCGCAGCACCGGCGCCTCCAGCGCATTGTAAAAGTGGGGCGCCGCCTCCGCCAGCGTGCCGCCAAGCAGGGCCTCCGCCAGTTGGCGGGCGCGGCCGGGACGTCCGTTCAACGCTTCCGGAAAATCAGCCAAGGCCCGATAAGCCCAGGCGGTGGAAACTCCAAAACCGGGATGCACCAGCAGCACCGCCAGGTTTTTCAGAGCCGGTAATTCAGGCAGGGACTCCAGACGTTCACCGCGTCCAAAAGCCAGGGCCGGCCGGCCTTGCAGGAAAAAGGGGACATCCGACCCCAGGGCGGCGGCCAGTTCATGCAGGCGCGCTGTGGAAAGAGGACGGCCATGCATTTCATTCAGCGTGTCCAGCGTCACGGCGGCGTTGGCGCTGCCCGCGCCCAAACCGGCCGCCAGCGGCAGGTTTTTTTCCAGGTGAATGCGCACGGCCGGCGGCAGGCCCGTGGCCGCAAAGAAACTTTGGGCGGCGCGGTACACGAGGTTTTCCGGGCCGGTGGGCAGCTCCGGGTGGGTGCAGGTCAGGCCGATGCCGGAGCCGCTGGCGGTGGTTTCAAAGACCAGCCGGTCATGGAGCGGCAGCGGAAAAAAAAGCGTTTCCAGCTCATGGAAACCATCGGGGCGGCGTCCGAGGATGTTGAGCAGGAGATTGACTTTGCAGGGGGAAAGGCGCTCCAGGCGGTTCATGGGCATAAAAAAAGCGCCAACGCAAGGTTGGCGCCCTGGATACAGGCACCGTTAATTGTCAAACACCCGGAAGCGGCTGCCCGGGACAAAGGGGATGACATCCCCGCCGGCAAAGCCGAGGGAGGTATCCGGCGCGAACGTTTGGTCTTCAATCAAATTGGGCCGGTAGGTATCCGGATAGACCGGTTTGGCCGAAAACTTGTGGGTCAACACCGGCTCGTAGCTGGGGAAGGGGAAGGTGATGATTTCGTAGAGGCCAATGCCAGTGCGCGCCAGCGTGCGGTTCATCCCGCGAAGGAAGCCCGTGGTGTAGGCCGATTCCGGGCTGTCAAACAGGGCGGTTTGCTCCACCGTGCGGCGGAGCTCGCCCATCCGAAGGATTTCCGTGGCATTGTTCATGCCGCGGCCCAGTTTTTTCTCCGGCCCGGCGCAACCTGCAGCCATGACCACCACCAGGGCGGCAAGGCCCAACCAGCGAGTCACATTACACATAAGCGTTGAGTAGAAAATAATCCCCTTCCCGCCCGCTTGTAAAGCGCAACTTCACCTCACCGCTGCCCGTAATAGGCCGTGGGTCCGTGTTTGCGCAGGAAATGCTTGTCCAGCAAGGCCTGCGGGATGGGCTTGGCCTCGGGGCAGACCCGATAGGTGTTGATGGCCATCATCGCCACTTTTTCGAGGATGAAGGCGTTTTCCAGCGCCTTTTCCGTGGTCGGCCCCCACGCAAACGGCCCATGTCCCACCACCAGCACCGCCGGGATTTGGTCCGGATTCAGGTGCCGCGTGCGGAAGGTTTCCTCAATCACCTTGCCGGTGTTCAACTCATAATCCGCGGCAATTTCCTCCGGCGTCAACTGGCGGGTGAGGGGCACCGTGCCGTAAAAGGTGTCGGCGTGGGTGGTGCCCAGGCAGGGCAGCTCGCGCCCGGATTGAGCGAAGGCGGTGGCATAAACGCTGTGGGCATGCACCACGCCGCCAATCGAGGGAAAGCTGCGGTACAAGTGCAGATGCGTGGCGGTATCCGAAGAGGGCCGGGCCTTGCCCTCCACCACTTCGCCGGTGGCCAGCGACAACACTACAATGTCCTCGACGCGCAGCTTGTTGTAGGGCACGCCGCTGGGTTTGATGGCCACCACGCCGGCGCTCCGGTCAATGCCGCTGGCGTTGCCCCAGCTCAGGATGACCAAATCATTTTCAATCAGGCCTTGATTGGCCCGCCAGACCCGTTCTTTGAGTTGCTCAAATGCCATGTGATTGCTCCGTTTCCAGCACCACCCCCGCCACCTTAGCGCGTGGCGTCGCGAATGTTCAACAATTCTTTCATCACTCCGGAAAGGTCGGCCTGCGTGCCGCGCACGCCAAAGGCATCATGCAGCCGGCGGTAGAGCTGATACAGTTTTTCATACACCGCCTGATTTTCCGGAATCGGCTGGAAGGACTGCGCCTTCACGCCCGTCATGGCCTGCGCCGCCGCCGCAAAATGATCGTGACCACCCGCCGCCTGGCCGGCCACCACCGCCCCCGCCATGGCCGCCCCCAGCGCGCAGGTCTGGTCGCTGCGGGAGATTTGCATGGGCCGCCCCAGCACATCCGCGTAGATTTGCATCACCAGCGGATTCTTGGCCGCGATGCCGCCGCAGTTGACCACGCGCTCGACTTTGACGCCATACTCCTCGAAGCGCTCAATGATGCGCCGCGCCCCGTAGGCGGTGGACTCAATGAGGGCGCGGTAAATTTCCGCCGGCGTCGAATGCAGCGTCAGCCCGAGCACCAGGCCGGTGAGGCGCTGGTCCACCAAGATGGTGCGGTTGCCATTGTGCCAGTCCAACCCCAGCAAACCACTCTGGCCGGGTTTCAACGCCGCCGCGCCTTGGGTCAGCGCTTCGTGCGAGCCTTTCTTCGCCCCGCCCGGGGCGACGACATTGACAAACCAGTTGAAAATGTCGCCCACCGCCGACTGGCCGGCCTCCAGGCCGTACATGCCGGGCAGCACCGATTCCGGCACGATGCCGCACAACCCGGGAATGTCCGGCAACACGGTCTCCAAGGGGGACACGAGGATGTCACAGGTGGACGTGCCGATGATTTTGACAAGCACGCCCGGCGCAATGCCGGAGCCTACCGCGCCCAGGTGCGCGTCAAACGCGCCCACCGCCACCGGGATGCCGGGCTTGAGGCCCAGGCGTTTGGCCCAGGCGCGGGTCAATTGCCCCGCAGCCTGACCCACATGGTAACACTCGGCGGGCAGGGTCTGGCGCACGCGCACCAGCCGCGGGTCCAGGCCGCTCAGAAATTCCGCGTCCGGGTAACCGCCCCAGGCGCGATGGTACATTGCCTTGTGGCCGGCGGCGCACACGCCGCGCTTCAACTGCTCCGGCGCATCCGCGCCGGTCAGCACCGCTGGAATCCAGTCCGCGCATTCCACCCACGTGTAGGCCGCCTCAAACACTTCCGACGCCGTGCGGGCGCAATGCAAAATCTTGCTCCAAAACCATTCGCTGGAATAACGCCCGCCGCACTTGGCCAGAAATTGCGGGCGGAGCTTCGCCGCGGCAGCGGTAATTTCCTCGGCCTCGGCATGGCCGGTGTGGTCTTTCCAGAGCCACGCCATGGCGGCCGGGTGTTTGCCAAATTTTTTGGTCATGGCCAGCGGCTGGCCTTTTTTGTCCACTGGCAACGGCGTGCTGCCGGTGGTGTCCACCCCGATGCCGATGATGCGCTCCGGCGTGAATTCGCGGTCTTTGGCCGCGAGTTTGAGGGCCTGTTTGACGCTTGCCTCCAGACCGGTGAGGTAATCTTCCGGATGCTGGCGGGCCAGGTTGGGGTCTTGCGGGTCAAGCATGACTCCCTGCTCGCCATGCGCATAAACGGTGATGGCGCTGGCCACCTCGCGGCCAGTGGCAGTTTCCACAATGAGGGCGCGCACCGAATTGGTGCCGTAGTCCAATCCCAGCGTAAAGTTTGAGGCCATAAGCGTGCTCTGTTTGGGCCGCGCCCTCTGCGGGCGCAGCGGGGCCAATTTGGGGGAAAGCGCGGCGCTTTGACAACAAAAACCTTTGCCGTCAAATCATGCGACAGCCCGCGCCCCTCTGAAGAAGGGCCTTCCGCTTTTAAGCCGGGTTCGCCTTGCCCCAACCCGCCGGGAAAACGTCGGACTTGGGGGAAGCCTGCCTGACCGCTTGACTTTCGGCGCGGCATCGGCGACAAGCTTGCGGCTGAACCGGCTGAGTTTTCCACCCCGGAAGTTCAGCCCGAAACCGCAATCCATCATGCAAACAAACAGGAAGCAGATGTTGGCCACCAGCGCCCTGGTGCTGGCGCTGGGGATGCTCACCGCCCTGACTCCCGCAGCCCGGGCTTATGACCTGCCCGCCGTGAATCTGGGATTCACCAGTTTTCTGGACGGCGGCCCGCCGGCGGGGCCGGGGTTTTATTACACCCACTATTTTCAATACTATCGCGCCGAATCCCTGCGGGGGACGGACGGCACGGAGATTTTACCCAACCCGGTGTTCCCCGACGCCAAGGTGGATGCCTGGATTAGCCTTTCCCAATTCATCGCGCAATGCCCCAAAAAACTGGTGCTCGGCGCACAGCCGGGCCTGGACGTGATTGTGCCGGTGGTGGACCTGGGCATCTCTGGCACGCCTCTGCGAGCCAACCGGGCGGGCTTTGGGGATGTGCTGGTGGGGCCATTCCTGCAATGGGAGCCCATCATGGGCAAAAACGGCCCCATTTTCATGCATCGCATTGAGTTTCAATGCCTCCTGCCCGTGGGACGGTATGACTCCCAATTCCAGCTCAATCCCGGCGCCAACCATTTCAGCTTCAATCCCTACTGGGCGGGCACGCTCTTCCTCACCCCCAAGCTCACGCTGTCCACCCGCCTGCATTACCTCTGGAATGACGGCAACGAAGACCCGGATGTGACCTGGACGGCGCATCCGCTCTGGAAAGCCACCGGCGGCAACGAGGTGCAACCGGGGCAGGCGCTGCATCTGAACTTTGCCACCGACTATGAATTGATTGAGAAACGCCTGCGCGTGGGTTTCAACGGTTATTACCTCACCCAGATTACCGACACCCGCCTCAACGGCCAGAACATTCCCCAACGGCGCGAGGAAGTCATCGGCCTGGGGCCGGGCGCGCTGTTTTCGTTCAGCCAGAACACGCACCTGTTCTTTAACGCTTATTTTGAAACCGCCGCGGAAAACCGCACGGAAGGCATGCGTTTCCAATTGCGGCTGGTGCATCACTTCTAATCCCTCTGGACGCGCCGCTGGCGCCCTGCCAGGGCCGAAGGACTTTTATGGCACAAATCAAATACTTATTGGAAGAACACGAAATCCCGCGCCAGTGGTACAACCTGGCGGCGGACCTCCCCACCCCCATGCTGCCCCCCCTGGGGCCGGACGGCAAACCGGTCTCGCCGGAGATGCTGCGCCCGGTGTTCCCGGACAACATCATTGAGCAGGAGGTCAGCACCCAGCGGTGGATTGACATCCCCGAGGAAGTGCTCGAGCTGCTGGCCATCTATCGGCCCACGCCGCTCTATCGCGCGGTGCGGCTGGAGCAGGCGCTCAAAACGCCCGCGCGCATTTACTACAAGCATGAGGGCGTTTCGCCGGCAGGCAGCCACAAGCCCAACACCGCCATCCCGCAGGCGTGGTACAACAAGCAATTCGGCATCAAGCGCATGACCACCGAGACCGGCGCCGGCCAGTGGGGCAGCGCCCTGGCGTTTGCCTGCTCGCTCATCGGCCTGGAGTGCAAGGTCTGGATGGTGCGCATCAGTTTCGACCAGAAACCGTTTCGCAAATTGATGATGGCCACCTGGGGCGCGCAATGTGTCGCCAGTCCCTCGCGCGAAACCGCCGCCGGGCGCGCCATTCTGGAAAAAGACCCGGACTGCCCCGGCTCGCTCGGCATTGCCATTAGCGAAGCCGTGGAGGCCGCCGTCACGGACCCCACCGGCAAGACGCGCTACAGTCTCGGCAGCGTGCTCAATCACGTGATGCTCCACCAGACCATCATCGGTCTCGAAGCCAAGAAGCAGTTGACCAAGGCGGGCGAAAAGAAACCGGATGTCGTCATCGGTTGCGCGGGCGGCGGCTCCAACTTCGCCGGCATCGCCTTCCCGTTTGTGTGTGACAAAATCCACGGGGAAAACATTGAAATCGTGCCCGTGGAGCCGGAAAGCTGCCCCACGATGACCCGCGGGCCGTTTGCGTATGACCACGGTGACACGGCGGGCATGACGCCGTTGCTGCCCATGCACTCGCTCGGCCATGAGTTCATGCCGCCGCCCATCCATGCCGGCGGGCTGCGCTACCATGGCATCGCCCCGCTCATCAGCCAGGGCATTGTGGAGGGCCTCATCAAGCCGCGCGCTGTGCATCAGACCAAATGCTATGAGGCCGCCGTGCTCTGGGCGCGCACCGAGGGCTTCATCCCGGCGCCGGAGACCTCCCACGCCATCGCCGCGGTGGTCGAGGAAGCCCGCCGCGCCCGGGAGGAGGGGAAGGAAAAGGTGATTCTGTTCTGCTGGTCCGGCCACGGCCTGATGGACCTGGTGGGCTATGACAAGTACTTCCAGGGTCAACTGGCCGATTACAGCCTGCCGCAGGAGGACATTGACCGCTGGGTGGCCAAAATCAGCCACTTCCCCAAACCCGAAATCCGCAGGACGGGCAAGTGGGCCTAGCCCGGCGAAAACTTGACTCCCATCACGGACATCAGGCGGGGGCATGCACGGCATGCCCTTGCTTTTTTTGGGGGGGCAACGCTCCGGCTGTTTCAAACCGCCGACGATGCGGCGCCGGGTGAAAAATAATTTGCTTGCGGCCCGCGCCGAATTCTGGGAATTACTTAACAACCTTAATTATTATGACAGACCTTAAATCCTTGGAAGTCTGGCTGGTGACCGGCAGCCAGCATTTATATGGACCCGAAGCTTTGCGTCAGGTGGCCGCCAATGCCCAGGCCGTCGCCGGCGCGCTTGACCAGGCGCCTGCCATTCCCGTGCGGGTGGTGTTTCAGCCGGTGGTCAAATCCCCGGCGGAAGTGCTGCGCCTGGCCGAGCAGGCCAACCTGGCGCCGCAATGCGTGGGGCTGATCACCTGGTGCCACACCTTCTCGCCCTCCAAGATGTGGATTAACGGCTTGAAGGCCCTTCGCAAGCCCATCCTGCATCTGCACACGCAGTTCAACCGGGACATTCCATGGTCCAGCATTGACATGGATTTCATGAATCTGAATCAGGCCGCCCATGGTGACCGCGAGCACGGTTTCATCATGAGCCGCATGCGCCTGCAGCGCAAGGTGGTGACCGGCCACTGGCAATCCGCCGCCGTGCAGTCGCAAATTGGCGCGTGGTGCCGGGCGGCGGCGGCCTGGCACGACTGGCAGGGCGCGCGCTTCTGCCGGTTTGGCGACAACATGCGCGAAGTGGCGGTGACCGAGGGCGACAAGGTGGCTGCGGAAATTCAATTCGGTTATTCGGTCAACGGCTACGGCGTGGGCGATTTGGTGGCCCGCGTGCGCGCGGCCAAAGAAAGCGAAGTGGACGCGCTGCTTGAGGAGTACGAGGCTGCTTACACCGTGGCGCCCGCCCTGCGGAAAAACGGCGCCCAACGCGCTTCGTTGCGGGAGGCCGCGCGCATCGAAGCAGGCCTGCGGGCGTTTTTGAAGGAGGGCAACTTCAAGGGATTCACGACCACGTTTGAAGACTTGCACGGTCTGGAGCAATTGCCCGGCATCGCGGTGCAACGCCTCATGGCCGAAGGTTACGGTTTCGGAGCGGAAGGGGATTGGAAGACCGCCGCCCTGGTGCGCGCCATGAAGGTCATGAGCACGGGCCTCAAAGGCGGCACGTCCTTCATGGAAGACTACACCTATCACCTGGACCCGCGCTCCATGCAGGTGCTGGGCGCCCACATGCTGGAAATTTGCCCCACCATTGCCAAAGGCAGGCCCTCCATGGAAATCCATCCGCTGGGCATTGGCGGCAAGGCCGACCCGGTGCGGCTGGTGTTTGACACCCCGGCCGGCCCGGCGCTCAATGCCTCCATCATTGACCTGGGCAACCGTTTCCGCCTGCTGGTGAACGAGGTGGATGTGGTGCCCCCCAAGAAGCCGTTGCCCAAGCTGCCCGTGGCCCGCGCCCTGTGGGTGCCCAAGCCGGACCTTCCCACCGCAGCCACCGCGTGGATTTATGCCGGCGGCGCGCATCACACCGGGTTCAGCCAGGCGGTGACCACCGAAATGCTCGAGGACTTCGCCACCATGGCCGGTCTGGAAGTGGTGGTGATTGATTCTGAGACCCGCCTGCGCCGGTTCAAACAGGAACTGGAATGGAATGACGTGGCTTACGCCCTGCGGCAGGGCATCGGGCGGTAATTCCTGCGCGATTTATCAGAGGGCCGGTTTCCCGCCGGCCCTTTTTATTTTTTTCAAGCCCTGGTGAGCCGCCACAGGCGCATTCCCGAGGCCGGACTGGCCCGGAAACCCAACCCCTCCAAAAAGCCGAAAAGCCGGGTTTTGCGACCCGGCTTTTCAGTTGAGAACAAAGCTTTTTACCCGCTGTCTCGCCCTTACCACCTGTCATCCGACGTGGCGCCGCGGTTTTACGCCTTTGCACACAGTCCGCGATATTTCGTCGCAATGACGCTGCTAATGTACTTGAGGCGGGTTTTTGTGCCAGTCACCAGTTCTGGGGACAAGCTGGGGACAGCCTGTCCCCCCCCTAGCGCCGCAGGAATTTGGCCACCGCCTCGGTGCGGGTGCGCACGTGCAATTTTTCGTAGATGCGGCGGATGTACGTGTGCACGGTCTCGTAGCTGACGCCCAGGCGCTCCGCGATTTCCTTGTACAAAAACCCCTGGCTCAGGAGGTCCAGCACTTCCTGCTCGCGGGGCGAGAGGTTTTCGGCGGGCTGGGGCGAGGGGCCGGCCCGTTGGAAGGATTGCACGACTTTGCGCGCAATGTGCGCCGTCATGGGCGAGCCGCCGGCGTGCACTTCCTTGATGGCGGCCAGCAATTCATCGCGGGACGTGCGTTTCAGGAGGTAACCACTGGCGCCCGCCGCCAGGGCGTTGAAGATGTTGTCGGTGTCTTCATACACCGTCAGCATGACCACCTGGGTTTGGGGCAGCAGCGGCTTGAGGCGGCGCACACACTCCACCCCGTTGAGGCCGGGGAGGTTGATGTCCATGAGCACCACGTCCGGCTTTTGCTGCGGCAGGGCGGCCAGGGCATCCTCGGCGCTGGCATGCTGGCCCACGCAGCGAAACCCCTCAGCGCGGTCAATGACCCGCGCCAGCGTGCCCCGCAACTGGTCATTATCCTCGACAATCGCTACGGCAATGGCCATGACGCGCCGTCCGGTTTATTTCTTCCCCTTGGGGTCCAGGTTTTGCTTCAGCTCCTCTTCCGTCACCGTGGACGCCACGCCCTGGGCGGGGACGTCCACCTTGCTGACCCACAGCAGGGCGTTGAGCACCACCTTGCGGAAATTGGGGTCGCCCCAGTTCGAGTGAAAATGCCCGCCGGTAAAACCAAAACTGCGTCCGCCATTGGGGCGCTCCACCGCCCACATCATGATTTCCTCACGGCCGGAGGCGGCCTGCACGTGCGGGTAAGGCCCCGCCGGCCACACATAAGGGCCATTGCGCACCTTGTCCGAGGGGGTGGCGGCCAGGATGGGGATGATGCCTTCCATGTTTTCCCGGAAGCGAATGCAAAAATACCACTCATCTTTGATGCTGAAAGGCTGGACGCCGCGCGTGGTGGGGTGGTTGATGAACTTTTTGAATTCCGGCTCCCAAATCGGGTTGCAGGAGTACCGGTCTTCATAAAAACCGCCCACCCAGTCCAAAAATTCTTTGCCGCCGCGGTCTTTGGGCACTTCGCAGGCATAGTGCATCACGCCAAAGCCCACGCCCTTGTCCAGCAGCCCTTGGAGCCGTTTCAGGCGGTCTTGTTGAATGGCGGGGTGCCCGCCGCCCCCATCGGCATAGATGACGATGGCGTCCGCGCGCTCCAGCCATTCGGCCTCGGTGGGCCAGCCGTTGGAGGCCACCAGGGTGGTCAGGCCGGGCACGGAGGCCAGGCATTTTTGCAACAACAACGCCCCCGCCCGGAACTCGTGCATGCCCGGCGGGTGACTCGGGCGCCCCGCGATGAGCAGCAACGTGCGTTCCGCGGCCTGACTTGGAAGTACAAACCACGCCAGCCCCACGGCCAGCCATGCCAGTTTAGTTTTCATAAGCCTGCGCAATCTATGTGTCTTTCCGTAACTTCCAGCATGACCCCCGCCCGCGCAACTGTCAATCGCGCCCGGTGCGGGCGGGTGGTGGCGCCGGCGGGGTGCCGAAAATGTTTAGGGCAGGGCGCCGGGCCGTAATCCGCCAGCGCCGGGCAGGGCCAACTCATCCAGCCTCTTTGGCGAGTTGAGCTTGCGTCCGTGGCGTCAGGATGCCTATAACCAAGCGCGTGCCGGACTCATATGCATCACCCATAAATGCCAGCACCCGTTATTGCGCCGTGCTGGGCTGGCCCGTGCGGCATAGCGCCTCCCCGGCTTTTCAAAATGCGGGGCTGGCCGCGCTGGGATTAAACTGGCGCTACCTGGCCTTCGCTGTGCGGCCGGAGCATCTGGCGGAGGTCATCGCGGGCGCGCGGCGCATGCAGTTCATTGGCCTGAATCTGACCGTCCCCCACAAGCTGCTGGCGTATTCCATGGTGGAAGCGCTGGATGATTCGGCGCGGCGCTATGGCGCGGTGAACACCATCCGCTTCGAGGCCCTAAATGCCGCCGGTGAATGGCGGCCGCTGGCGGAGTTTGAGGGCGAGGCCGCCGGCGAAATCCGGGCGCAGGGCTTCAATACTGATGCGGAGGCGATGGTGCGCGCGTTGCGGGAAGACCTGGACTTCACTCCGCGCGGGGCCACTGTGCTGTTGTTGGGCGCGGGCGGCGCCGGCCAGGTGGCCGCGCTGAAGCTGGCGGATGAAGGGGTGGGCCGTTTGTGGCTGGTCAATCGCACGCGCAGCAAAGCCGAGGAAGTGGCCCAGCGGCTGGCGGCCACGCATCCGCAGGTGCGCGTGCAGGTGGGGTATCCCGCGGAGCCGGTGGATTTGGTGTTGAACGCCACTTCGCTGGGGTTGCGGGCGGAAGACGCGCTGCCGGTGGACACCGCGCAATTTCCCCTGGCCCGCGCGCGGCTGGTGTATGACATGATTTACCGGCCGGCGGAGACTCCCCTGTTGCGGGCGGCGCGGGCGGCCGGCTGCCGCACCGCCAACGGGCTGGGCATGTTGTTGCACCAGGGGGTCAAGGCGCTGGAAATCTGGTGCGGACGCCCCGCCCCCGTGGAGGTGATGCGCCGGGCGCTGCGGGAGCATGTTTATGGCCATGTTTGACCCCGAGGTGTGGGCCCAGGTGCCCTTTCATTTTTGGTCGTGCGCCTTTTTTGTCTTCGGCACGGCGGTGGGCAGTTTTCTCAACGTCATCATTCACCGGGTCCCGCGCGGGGAAAGCATAGTCTCGCCGCCCTCGCATTGTCCCCACTGCCAGTATGCAATCCCTTGGTATCTGAACATTCCGCTCATCACCTGGCTGTGGCTGCGCGGGCGGTGCGCCCACTGCCGGGCGCCGATTTCGCCGCGCTATTTTCTGGTGGAATTCCTGACCGGGGTGTTGTTTCTGCTGGCGTGGTGGCGGCAGGGGCCGGAGCATCCGGGGGTGGCCTTGATTTTGTGCCTGTTCATGGCCGGTCTGGTGGCGGCCACCTTTATTGACTTCGAGCATTTCATCATCCCCGAGAGCATCACCTTTGGCGGCATGGCCGCGGGCGTGCTGCTCTCGCCCCTGGCGCCGGCGTTGCATGGCAAAACTTCCGCCGCCGACGCCCTGCTGTCCTCCCTCGTGGGGATGGGGGCGGGCTGCGGGCTGGTGTACGGCATCTTGCGTGGCGGCAAGCTTTTGTTCGGCCGCAAAAAAATTGCGCTGCCCCCCGAGACCACCGTGATTTTTGGCGAGGAATCCCTGAAGCTGCCGGAGGAGGAGATTCCGTACGGCGAAATGCTCTACCGCGATTCGGATTACATTGAAGCGCAGGCCAAAAAAGCGGTGCTGGGCGAGGAGGTCTTCGAGAATGTGCGGGTGCGCCTGTACAAGGACCGCCTGGAAATTGGTGAGCAAACCCTGGACCCGGGGCCGGTGACGCATCTGGAAGTGGTGACGGACAGAATCATCATTCCGCAGGAGGCGATGGGGTTGGGGGATGTCTTTTTCATGGGCGCGATTGGCGCCTTTGTCGGCTGGCAGGGCGTGGTGTTCACCTTGTTGGGCAGCTCCCTGGTGGGGGCGCTGGCGGGGGTGACCCTCATTGTGCTGCGGCGGCTGGAGTGGTCGCGCTGGATTCCCTACGGCCCCTACCTCGCCCTGGCCGCCACCGTATGGGTTTTTGCCGGCCCCGAGCTGGTGAACTGGCTTTTACGGTGGGGCGAGCGTGGGGCGGGCGGGTAAAGGACGGCGGGAGCCAGGGAAGGCGTCCCGCCAGGAAGGCGTCTTTCGCCACCCCATGGGAGGCCGGCTTAGCGGATGAGGCCGCGAGCTTGCAGGAATTGCTCGATGTATTTGCCCACGAGGTCCGCTTCCAGATTCACGAGGTCTCCCACCTTGCGCTGGCGCAGGGCGGTGACCTCGAAGGTGTGCGGGATAATCCAGATGCGGAAGCCGTCGGGGTTCACCCCGGCCACGGTGAGGCTGATGCCGTCCACGGCGACGCTGCCCTTGAAGACGATGTAGCGCTGGACTTCCGGGGGGGCCTGAATGTCCAGCACGTGGTCCTGCCCGGCGCGTTCCCAGCGCACAATTTTGCCCACCCCGTCAATGTGGCCGGTGACAAAGTGCCCGCCCAGGCGGCCGTTGGCGGGGAGGGAGCGCTCGAGGTTCACCAGCGCGCCCACGGCGGCGGCGGAAAAACTGGTGCGCTGCCAGGTTTCCAGCAGCAAATCAAACTCCAGGGTGCGCCCCGCGCCGCGGCCGCCGGTCTTCACCACGGTGAGACAGCAGCCGTTGACGGCCACGCTGTCGCCAATCTTGACCCCGGCGGCCAGCCGACCGGCACGGATGACCAGGCGGATGGCCTTGGCGCCCTGGCGGATGCGTTGAATGACCCCTGTGCCTTCGACAATCCCGGTAAACATAAAATTCGGAGGCGGCTTTACATCCCGGACGCCGGTCGTATGGGCGCCGACGTGGCGGCGCGGCCGCTGAGGCGTCCCTGCAGGAAAAAGGTTTTAATGTCGCCGCAACGTTTGATGCTCAGCGGCTCGGCCGGTGTCAACTGGTATTTTTCCTTGAGCAAATCGGCGGCGGCCTCGGCCACGCGAATGGAGCCGGGGGGGCATTGGGCTTCGAGCGCGGAGGCGATGCGGACGGTGTCACCCCAGATGTCGTAGATGAATTTGCGGCGGCCGATGACGCCGCCGATGACCGGGCCGGAGCAGAGGCCGATGCGCAGCGAGAAATCGAGGCGGCTGAGCGAGGCGATGCGCTTGATGACCTTTTGCATTTCCAGGGCCATGTCCGCCGCGGCGGTGGCGTGATTGATTTGGGCCACTGGCGCACCCGCCACGGCCAGGTACTTGTCCACGATGGTCTTGATTTTCTCCAGGCCGTGCAGCTCGGCCAGCCAGTCGAACTGGGAAACGATGTCGTTGAGCAGCTCCACGGTTTCGGACGGGGTCATTTGGGTGGAGGCGGCGCTGAAGCCGGTGACGTCCGCCACCAGCACGGTGGTGGCCGGGTACTGGTCGGCGATGGAGCTTTCACCCTGCTTGAGGCGCTGGGCAATGGACTCGGGGAGGATGTTGCGGAGGAGGGTTTCGGCCTTTTGCCGCTCGGTTTCAATCAACTCGAAATAATTGCGCTCCTGGTCTCGCAGGCGTTTCTTTTCGAGCGACGCCGCAATGCGGGCGTTGAGCAGGACGGGATTGAAGGGCTTGGTGACGTAGTCGTCGGCGCCAATTTCCACGCAGCGGATGACGTTTTCCATTTCATCCAGCGCGCTGAGCATGATGACGGGGATGTGGCGCAGGGCGGGGTCGGCGATGATTTGCTGGAGGGTTTCCAGCCCGCCCAGCTCGGGCATGACAACATCGAGCAAAATCAGGTCAAACTTGCGCTGCCGCAGGACTTGCAGGGCCTGCAGGCCGTTTTCGGCCTCCATCACCGTGTGCCCCTGGCGCTCGAGGCGGCGGCAGAGCATGTCCCGGTTCATCTCGTTGTCGTCCACAATCAGAATGGTGCCGCGGCGCAGGGCGGCGGTATCGGCGGGGGAGGCCGGGGCGCGCAACAACGGGATGGCCGTGGCGGACTCGCTGCGGATTTTGCGGACGTCGAGCTGGGAGGGGAAGGAGACGCTGTCCAGGAGGGCGAGCAGGTTTTTGGCGGCACCGGTGACTTTTTGCAGGTCGGCCAGCACCCGCTCCAGCTTGTTATCCTCGGCCAGTTCCTGGCACAGCTCGCTGTAGCCGATGATAAGGTTCAAGGGCGTGCGCATTTCCATGCGCACGTAATCCAGGTCAATGACGTCCGATTCCAGCCGCCAGGGGGCCAGGGCCTCGTTGATGAGGGAAAGCAACTGGCCGCCGGCGGTGTGGATTTTCCGCAAATCGGCAAGCAGCTCGGGGTCGTCGAAATTTTCCAGCTCCTCCAGCATCAGCTCGCAATAGCCGATGATTTGATTCAACGGCGTGCGCAGGCTGTGCCGGAGGTTGGACAAAAGTTCGGCTTCTCCACCTTCGGACGGGGCCGCCCCGGCGGGACCGGAACCGGTTTCCGGGGGGGGCAGGTCGGCGGGGTCAGGCCCGGAGGCTTGTGGCGGCAATGAATCGCTCACGAGGACTTTTTGGGCAGCAGTTTTTCAATTTTTTCCAGCAACCGTGGCAGCTCGATGGGTTTGGTGTCGTAATCGTCACACCCGGCCTGCAGGGCCTTCTCGCGGTCGCCCGCCATGGCATGGGCGGTGAGGGCAATGACCGGAATGGCCTGGGTGGCCGGAAAGGTTTTCAGAATCTTGGTGGCTTCCCAGCCGTCCAGCACCGGCAGGCTCATGTCCATCAAAATCAAGTCGGGCGCTTCGGTCTGGGCCTTGGACACGCCCTCGTTGCCGTCCACGGCGATGATGACTTCATAGCCTTTGCGTACCAGCCGCCGCGACAGCATGTCGCGGTTCATCTCATTGTCCTCAACCAGCAGAATCTTAGCCATAAGCAATGTGTGCAATATACCCTAATTTGACGGTTTTGCCTGCGCCTCCTGCGGGGTGTGCTGGGTCAACACCCGCAGCCGGCTGACCAGCTCTTCGCAGGAATAACTGCCCTTGCGCAGCACGCCTTCCACCTGCCGGCCCAGCTTCTGGAAATACTCGGGCCCCAGGTCTTCGGTGGCGATGACCACCACTGGAATGAGGCTCAATTCGGGGTTTTTGTCCAGCGAGGCCAGAAACTCCATCCCTTCCATGTCGGGCAGCAGGAGATTCAGGAGGATGAGCGCCGGCGTGATTTTTTCCAGCCGCTCCAGCGCCGCCCGGCCGGTGCCGGCTTCCTCCACCGTCCAGCCTTCATTTTCCAGCATGATGCGCAGGGCGCTGCGGCTGGGCGCGTCATCATCAATGACCAGGACCTGGCCGGACTTGTTCTCGCGGCGGTATTTTTTCAGCACATTGGCCAGGCGCTCGCGGCTGACGGGTTTGGTGAGGTATTCGGAGGCGCCCAGGGTGAAGCCCAGATTCTTGTCGTCCACCATGCTGAGCATCACCACCGGGATTTCGGAAAGCTGCGGGTCCGCCTTGAGCGCGGTCAACACGGCCCAGCCGTCCATTTCCGGCATCATCACATCCAGGGTGATGACGTCCGGCTTGATTTCGCGGGCCAGGCGCAGGCCTTCCTTGCCGCCCAGGGCGCAGGTGACGTAGAAGCCTTCCTTGACCAGGTACCGTTTGAGCAGGTCATGGATGATGGGGTCATCATCAATGACCAGCACGCGGCTGGCGTTGGGCGGCAACGGCACGGGTTTCTCGACTTTGGCGGGGGCAATCTCGACCTTTTTCACGGTGGTGGCCGGGAGCCAGACGGTGAAGGTGCTGCCCTTGCCGTATTCGCTGGTCACGTCAATGCTGCCGCCCATCATTTCACAAAACCGCCGCGTGATGGCCAGTCCCAGGCCGGTGCCGCCGTATTTTTTGGTGGTGCCGGCGTCCGCCTGGCTGAAGGCCTGGAACAGGCGGCCCATCTGCTCCTTGGTCATGCCGATGCCGGTGTCGGCCACGCGGAATAAAAAGCCCTCGTCGCCGTTGCGCGGGAGGCGCTGCACCTCCAGGGTGATGGTGCCTTCCTTGGTGAACTTGCAGGCGTTGCTCAGCAGGTTGAACAGCGTCTGCCGCACCTTGGTCTGGTCGGAGTGCATGGTGCCCAGGTTTTCGCCCAGCCGCAAATCCAGCTTGTTGGCATTTTTTTCCAACAAGGGGGTGATGGTGGAGGTGATTTCCCGGATGGTCTCCTGGACATCGAAGGTCTCCAGAAAGAGGTCCATTTTGCCGGCTTCGATTTTGGAGAGGTCCAGAATGTCATTGATGAGCGCCAGCAGGTGCTTGCCGGCGCCGTGGATTTTCTTGAGGTCCACCTCCATGGTTTCCTCGCCCAGGTCCTGGGCCTCCTCGATGAGCATTTCGCTGTAGCCAATGATGGCGTTGAGCGGCGTGCGCAGCTCGTGGCTCATGTTGGCCAGAAAGGCGCTCTTGGCCTGGTTGGCCACTTCGGCCTGCTCGCGGGCCTCCTGGGCCTCCATGGTGGCCCGCGCCAGCTCGGCGGTGCGTTCCTCCACCTTTTTTTCCAGGTTCAGGTTGGCCTCGCGCAATTTGGCCTGGGCGGCCTGCAAATCCTTTTCGCGCCGCTCCAGGTTTTCGAGCATGGAGTTGAAGGAATCAATGAGCGAGCCGATCTCGTCTTCCGCGCCCTTGGGCACCCGCACGCTGAAGTTGTGTTGTTGCGCCACATTGCGGGCCACCTCGGCCAGCCCCAGAATGGGCCGGCTGATGACCCGCTGCAACGCAAACGAAAACAACACCGCGCACAAGAAGGAGACCAGCAGCACCACCTGGGCGATTTCCAGATACTGCTCGTAATGCGCGCGGATGTTTTCGCCGAAGTCCGCCTTCAAATAAACGATGCCGGCCCGTTCGCCCTCGGTTTCGATGGGTTTGAAGAGGATGAGGTAGTCGCCCTCGAAAAATTGCTGCAATTTTTTGGGTTGGATGGGCAGGACTTCGTTGACATCCGCCCGGGTGTACTGCGCCATGAGGAGGTTGTTGGTGCCGTAAACGCCGGCGGCCAGGACGTTGGGCGTGCCGGTCAGCTTGGTCAGTTGCCGCCGCACCTCTTCGCGGTCCCCTTGCAGCACAGCCTTGGCGGTGGTGGCGGTCACCAGGTCCGCCACGGTTTCCAGTTGGCGGGAAATGGTCTGGCGGAAACGGAACATCTCATAGGCGATGATGGCCGTGCAGGCAACCAGGGAGGAAAACATGCAGGCCGCCACAATCACCAGCATGAGCTTCCATTTGAAAGAAATGCGTTTCAAATTCTTCATCTGGCCATCTTTGTAAACCCGCTTCCCGTGGCCGCACGCCCACCTCAACGTGCCGCCGGGCGCCGCTGCTCACTTCTGAAACCAAGGCTGAATGTATGCAGAAAATTACCCCAAAGCAATCTCTTTTCCTGGCGGCTCCACGCCCCGGGCGTTCTTCCCGGGCTTAAAATCTGGGCCAGGGCGGCGTTGGCTTGCCCCCCATTCTCTCATCCCTTGGAGCGCAGGCCGGGCCGCCGCTGGGAGCCCGTGCAGGGGGCTGTCCCCGGCCCTCTCCAAGCTAGAGTTGGCTCAGTTGGCTGCGGGTGTTTCCAGCCCCAATTCCTTGAGGAAGGGGGCCAGGGAGCGCGGGCGGCCCAGGAAGCGCTCAATGGAAAGGTTGACATCGCGGCTGTCGCCCGGCGCGTAGATTTCATCGCGCAGTTTGCGGCCAAGCTGGGTGTCAAAATAGCGCTGCGGCGAGTTTTCAAAGAGGGTGGCCATGTCGGCGGCAATGGCATCGGCCCACGCATACCCATAATAGGCCGCGTCATAGCCCATCAGATGTCCGAAATAGGCCACAAAGGCGGTATCTTCGGGCACGGGGAGGAAAACTTCGCGGAAGACGTCATTGGCCATTTGCACGGGGTCCTGGCCGGCGCCGGGGCGGATTTCCATGTGCAACTTCAAATCGAGCAGGCCAAAGGTGAGCTGCCGGCGGTAATAGGTGGCGATGGTGGCACGTTTGGCGGCCTTGAGCTGGGCGAGGATGTCCTGCGGGATTTTACGAGAGGGGTCCTGATAATGCCCGGCAAAGGTGTCCAGCACGGCCTTGTCCCACACCCAATTTTCGAGCATTTGGGAGGGCGCCTCCACAAAGTCGCGCGGCACGCTGGTGCCGGAGAAGCGGGCGTGGTTGGCGCGGGTGAGCAGGCAGTGCATGGCGTGGCCAAACTCATGGAACAGCGTTTCCACGTCGGCATGGGACAGCAGCGAGGGCTTGTCCGGCGAGGGCGGCGGGAAGTTGCAAATCAACGCGGAGACCGGGCGCTGGTAGGTGCCGTCCGGCAGGCGCTTGCCCTCGATGAGGCTGAAGTGGGCAAAGTGGTTGTACTTGCCTTCGCGGGGGAACATGTCCAGATAGAGCAGCCCCAGCGGCTCGCCGGTGGCGGCATCGGTGACGGCGTACAGTTTCAAATCGTCCACCCATTTGGCCGGAGGGGTGACTTCGGCAATGCGGAGCCCGAACATCTGCTGGTAAATGGCAAACATGCCCTCGAGCACGCGCTGGTAGGGGAAGTAATCCCGCAATTTTTCCGCGTCCACCGCGTGGCGCTCTTTTTTGAGCTGGTTCATGTAATAGGCGGTGTCCCACAGCTCGATGCGGGCGTTGGGGTTGCCGGTATCCCGGGCTTTCAGCTCCTGAAAGGCCTTCAATTCCGCCTCAAACTTGGGTTGCAGGCCGGTCTTCAACTGCTCCAGAAAGGCGCGGGCGGTGGCGGCGTTTTTGGCCATTTTGGGTTCAATCTGGTAATCGGCCCAGGTGGCGTAACCGAGTTTTTGGGCGATGGTGGCTCGCAACTCCAAAATCTGGCGCAGCAGGGGCACATTGGCCTCGCGGGCCAGGTTGTAGCGAAGCTGCGTCAGCTTGCGGCGGGTGGCCTCGACCCGGCAGTTTTCCATGACCATCTGGTACTGGAAGGTGACGTTGGCCAGGAGGGTGTATTCGTCTTCGCCCGTTTTGATGCCGGGCTGTTGCAACAACAAATCAGGCACGCCTTCCAGCTCGGCGCGGGTGAACTTCACCGGCGCCCTGGCCTTGGTGATGTTGGATTGGAAATCGGTCATCAGCCGCGCCAGCTCCTTGCGCAGGCGCTCGACTTCATCGCGCTGCGCGCGGGGCAGCGCCAGACCGGCGCGGCGGTAATCGCGGAGCGTTTCGGCCATGAGCTTGGCGTCTTCGCCTTCCAGCCTGGGCTGCGTGTCGGCAAAGGCTTGGAGCGTGGCATAAACGTCCTCGCGATAGTCCAACCCCACCCACCATTCCTGGATGGTTTTCTCGGCCTCGGCGCAGGCTTCGCGCAGGGCGGCCTGGGGATGGGTCTCCTTGAGCAGGCTCACGCGGTTGGCGGTGAGACTGGCGGCGTAAAGCGTGTCGTCCAGCGCGCGGAAGGTGTTGGCAAAGCTAAGCTGCCGCCGGTCCAACTTGCCAATGGCGTCCAACCGGGCGTTGGCTTGGGCAATGGCCTGCTGGACGGCCCGTTGCACCGCCTCGGGAGTGGTTTCAAATTCCGGCAGGGTGAGACGCAAATTAAAACGCGCGGCTTGCGCCTGGAGCGAGGGTAAATCAACCGTGGACATGGCAGTAGGGGGGGCGGGGGAGCGGGAAACGGAGGCGCAACCGGCCAGGCAGAGCGCCAGACCGGCGGCCAAACCCATTCCGCCCGCAATTCCGAGCAGCTTTTGCTTCGGCATCATGGCGGCTTAATGTGCCTGAAAACGGCGGCAATTCAACTATTCATATCAAACCATGGCCGCATGCCCGCCCGTGCCGGAGCGGCAGGGCGCCTCGCCTGATGGAGATGGCGGCGGGCGGAGCGAAAGAAGTCGTTGCCCGTCTAATCGGGTGATGCTAAGCTAAATCACGTCACTGACGGATTAATCCCAATGTGAACTCATATGTCAGCCAATAGTTCCCCCACCCCCCCCGAAGTGGATTTAGGCGAGGCCGTGCGCAGCCTGGCCGCCGGGCAATTTGTGTTCAACCGGTATTGTTTGGTGCGGCTGATTGGCCGGGGCCGCAACAGCGCCGTCTGGCAGGCATGGGATGACCAGGGCAGCCGCGATGTGACCTTGAAGTTTCTGCCGGCGCGCGTGACCGGCACACCGGAGGCGATGGCGCAGATTGCCGCCGTGGTGGGGGAATTAAAACAGCTTGAAACCCCCGGCCTGGCGCGGGTGTATGACTGGGTGACCGAAGGGCCGCTGGCCGCCGTGGTGGAGGAATGGATTGAGGGAGCCAGCCTGCATGATTTGCGCCAGCAGCGCAAGAATCAGGTCTTCGATGCGGTGGACCTGAAAGAATGGCTCAAACCCATCACCAAAAACCTGGGGGCATTGCACGCCAAAGGCCAGGCGCACGGCAATCTCAAACCCACCAACCTGCTGCTGGCGCAGACGGGGGAAATCATCATCACAGACGCCCGCCTGGATGCCCTCCTGGGCTTCTGGGTCAACAAGCTCGAGGGCAGCCCGCGCGATGTGGCGCAAAGTTTTCGGTACTGCAGCCCCCAGCAATTGGAAGGCAATCCGCCCACGGTGTCCGATGATGTTTATTCGCTGGGCGTTTGTCTCTATGAGTTGATTACCAGCAAGCCGCCCTTTAATACCGGCAACATCATTTCGCAGGTCAAAGAAGATGTGCCGCCCACGATGACCCGCCGCCGCCGGGACATGCGGATATTGGGCGAGCCCATCCCGCGGGCCTGGGATGAAACGGTGGCCGGCTGCCTGGCCAAGGAGCCGGCGTATCGCCCGGAAAGCATGGAGGAGGTGGCGGACCGCCTGGAGCTCTACGGCCCCTGCAAGCGGCCTCCCCTGCCAACCCCGCCTGAGCCTTTCAAAGCGGCGGCCGCTCCGCTGGCGCCCGCGGCTCCGGCCGTGGCCGCGACTCCCACGCCGCCCGTCCCCACCATGAACATCCCCGGCACGCCGACGCCCACGCCGGCCGCGGCGGCCCCGCCCAAGAAGAGCCTGGTGCCGATTATTGCGGTGATGGTAGGGGTCATTCTGGGCATTGTCGGGTGGTACATCAGCACGCAGATGCATCCGGCCAGCGCGCCCGTGGCCACCACCACGCCGCCGGATGCTTCCACCAACGCCGGCCTGAGCGCCGAGGAATTGGAACGCCGGCTGGCCTTCGAGCGGGAAGCCCTTCAGCGGAAGTTGGATGAAGAGCGCAAACGGCTCGAGGAGGAAAAGAAAAAAGCCGAGGAAGAACTGGAGCAACGCCGCAAGGCCCTGGAAATTGCCGCCGCCCAGGCCAAAAAAGCCCAGGAGGAGGCGGAGGCGCGCCGGCGGCAGGCGGAAGAGGAGGCCCGCAAGCGCGAAGCCGAGGCGCTGGCCAAGAAACGGGCGGCGGAAGAGGAAGCCAAACGCCTGGAAGCCGAGCGCCTGGCCATCCTCAAAAAAGAGGCGGACTTGAAGCGGCTGGCCGAGGAGGCGGCCAAAAAAGCCGGCGGCGACGCCGCCGCCGAGGCCGAGCGCCGGAAGATTGAAGCCCAACTGGCCGCCCAGCGGGCGGAGGCCGAGCGCATCAAAGCCGCAGCGGAAGCTGCTTTGAAGGAAGCCGAGGCCACCCGCCTGGCGGCGGAAGCCGCTGCGAAAAAGCTGGAGGAGGAGGAGCGCGCCCGCAAGGAACTGGAGGCCAAGGCGCAGGCCGCCATCGAAGAAGAACGCAAGCGCCGCGAGGAGGAGGCGGCCCGCAAGGCGGAGCTGGAGCGCAAACTGGCGGAAGCCGAAAAGGCCCGCTTGAAGGCCGAAGAAGAGACGCGCCGCAAACTGGAGGAAGCGGCCCGCCGTGCCGAGGCCGAGCGCCAGGCACGCCTGGCCAAGCTTAGCGAGGAAGCCCGCCGCGCCGAGGAAGCGCGGCGCGCGGAAGAGGCCCGGAAAGCCGCCGAGATGAAAGCGGCGCAAGAGCAAAAGAGCGCCCAGCAGGCCCAGTTGGCGCTGGTGGAAAGCCGGCCGGCGCCCGGCAAAATCTGGCACAATTCACTGGGCATGCGGATGGTCCCGCTGGGCAATGTGTTCATCTGCGCCTGGGAAACCCGCGTGCAGGATTTTTCGCGTTTCGCGCTGGATGCGCGTTTTGCCGAGCTGGCCTGGAAGGAGCCGGGGTTCCAACAGGCGCCCACGCACCCGGTGGTCAACGTGAATTACGAGGACGCCGTGCGCTTCTGTGACTGGCTGACCCAGCGCGAGCGCAAGGAGGGAATCATTGGCGCCGACCAGCTTTACCGGCTGCCCACCGACGTGGAATGGAGTCTGGCGGCGGGGTTGCCGCAGGAATCGGGCGCCACGCCGGCCGAGCGCAGCGGACGCCTGGCGGGGGTGTATCCCTGGGGCCAGGAATGGCCGCCGCCCACGGGCGCGGGCAACTATGCCGATTACCTCACTTTCGACCGCTTCGAAAACACGGCGCCGGTGGCCAGTTTCATGCCCAATGCCAAGGGGCTTTTTGACCTGGGCGGCAACGCCTGGGAATGGGTGCAGGATTGGGGGGACGCCGCCCAGAAGCAACGTGTGCTGCGCGGCGGCTCCCACTTCGGTTACATCCCCGGCACACTGGCGGCTTCTTACCGGCTGCTGGTGGACGCCAAAGAACGGCGCCCGGATTACGGGTTTCGCGTGGTGTTATCCAAATGATTTCTCAAGCGCGGGCGCTAAAGCAAGCTGTGGGACGGGCGGCTTGGTGGGCGATGTGCGGGGCGGCTTTTTGCGCCGCGCCGGCGGCGGACCAGCCGCAGTGGGGCCAGGCGTGGAGCCGCAACATGGTTTCGTACGAACGCGGCCTGCCGGAATCCTTTGACCCTCAAACCGGCCGGAACCTCAAGTGGACCGCCGCCTTGGGCACGGAAACTTATTCCACTCCCGTGGTGGGGCGGGGCGTGGTGCTCATCGGCACGAACAACAACCGCCCGCGCGATTCCAAACATCAAGGGGATCGCGGCGTGTTGCTGTGTCTGGACGAGGCCACCGGCCAGTTGCGCTGGCAACTGGTGACGCCCAAATACAACGATGACATTTACCAGGACTGGCCCCATGCCGGCATCTGCGCCTCGGCCACCATCGAGGGCAACCGTGCCTACATCCTCGACAACCGGCGCAGCGTGTTGTGCCTCGATTTGGAAGGGCTGGCCAACGGCAATGACGGCCCCTACACCGACGAAGGCCAGTACCTGACCCCCACCAACGCGCCGCGGATGACTCCCGGGCCGCTGGATGCTGATATTCTCTGGCGTTTTGATGTGCCGGAGCAGGCGGGCATCTGGCCGCACGACGGCGCCCATGCGGCGATTCTAATCCGCGGCGACCACTTGTACCTGAATTCCGGCAACGGCGTGGACAACACCCACCGGCGCATTCGCCGCCCCGAGGGTCCCAGCCTGATTGTGCTGGATAAACACACCGGCCGCTACCTGGCGCGCGACCGCGAAAACATGGGCCCGCGCATTTTTCATTGCACGTGGTCTCCACCGGCCCTGGCGCGGGTGCAGGGCGTGGAGCAGATTATCTTCTGCGGCGGAGACGGCGTGATTTACGGATTTACGCCCTGGGCGGGGGCCGCCGGTGGCAGCGAGCCGGGGACTTTGCAGAAGCGCTGGCAGATTGATTTTGATCCCACCGGCCCCAAGGAGGACGTGCACCGGTTCATCAGCAATCGCAAGGAAAGCCCCAGCAACATCAAGAGCACGCCGGTGGTCGTGGGGGACCGGGTGTACGTCACGGGCGGCGGCGACATTTGGTGGGGCAAAAATGAAGCCTGGCTCAAGTGTTACGCCATCACCGGCGAGGGGGACATCACCGCCCACGCGCTGGTGTGGTCCGTGCCCCTGCAGCGGCACACCTGCTCCACGCCGGCGGTGCATGAGGGATTGGTCTATGCGGCCGATTGCTCGGGCCAGGTCCTTTGCGCCGATGCCGCCACCGGCCAGGTGTATTGGCGGCATCAACTGGCCGGCGAAATCTGGTCCTCGCCTTTGGTGGCCGATGGCCGGGTCTATATCGGCTCACGGCGCGGAGATTTGGCGGTGCTGGCCACCGGCCGCGAGCTGCGGGTGCTGGCCACCCTGCAACTGGACAGCGCCATCGTGGCCACGCCCGTGGCCGCCAACGGCGTGCTCTACGTGGCCACCATGCGCACCCTCTATGCCGCGGCGGCGCGGCCATCCCCACCTTGATGGCTGACTTGCGCCCATGATTCTCTGCCTCGGCCCCACTCCCGCGCTGCAGCGCGTCATGCGCTTTGCCCGCCTGCAAACCCAGGCGGTCAACCGCGCCTTGGAGACGCTCGACGGCATCGCGGGCAAGGCGGTCAATGTGGCCAAGGTCCTGCGCACCCTGGGGGAAACGCCCCTGCTCACGGGATTTATTGGCGGGGAGACCGGTCGGCGGCTGGAAGCCGGACTGGCGCAGTGTGGCTTGCGGCAGGAATGGGTGCGCGTGCCCGCTCCCACCCGCCAGTGCATCACCGTGGTGGACATGGCCAGCGGCGGGGTGACGGAATTGGTGGAGGAAAGCCGCCCCGTGCCGGCCGAAGCCTATGACCGTTTGTGGGACGTGGTGAAAACGCGCCTTCCACAATGCCGCGCCCTCATTATTTCCGGCACCCTCACCCCCGGCGCACCCACCGATTTTTATGCGCGTTGCGTCGCCGCGGCCCGGCAGCAGGGGCTGCTGACGGTGGTGGACACGCAACGGGATGCCCTGCGTGCCACGCTGGCGGCGCGGCCCACGCTGGTCAAACCCAACCGCCAGGAATTGGAGGCGCTGCTGGAGCAGCCGCTGCCGGATGCGCCGGCGGTGGCGCGGGCCATGCGTCATTTGCAGGACCAGGGGGCGGAGGCGGTCCTGGTCACCGCGGGCAGCGGCCCGGCGCTGCTCAGCGCGGAAGGGCGCCTATGGCAACTGCGGCCCCCTGCCATCGCCGCCCTGAATCCCATAGGCTCCGGCGACTCCCTCACCGCCGCGATGGTGTCGCGCCGTTTGCGCGGCGAAGACTGGCCCGAAGCCTGTCGCTGGGGCGTGGCGGCTGGCGCGGCCAACGCCCTGACCTGGATGCCAGGCGAGCTGGAAATGCCGGACCTTGAGCGCCTGCTGGCGCAGGCGGAGGTCACGGCGTGGGAGCCGCCCTCCTGAAGCGCCCCGGCTGGAGTCCCCGCCATGCGCACTTTTTGTGAAATCCTGCTCGTGAGCACCGGCGGCTTCATCATCATGGTGCTCGAAATTGCCGGCGTGCGATTTCTCACGAAGGATTTTGGCGGGTCCTTTTACGTGTGGATCAGCCAGATTGGCATGGTCATGGCCGCGCTGGCGTTTGGCTATTTTTGCGGCGGCTGGCTGGCGGATCAATTTCCGCGGCCGGGGCGGCTGGCGCCGTTGCTGGCGGGCACGGCCTTGTTCATTGCCGCCCTGCCCGTGCTGGCCCCGCCGCTCATTGGCCTGATCATTCAGCGGCATCCGCTGGACCGCGACATTCCGATGTTGTGGCAGAAAGTGGACCCGGCGCTGGGCAGCGCGGTGTTGTTCTTGCTGCCCTGCTTTGTGCTGGCCATGTTGTCGCCCTTCACCATCCGCCTGGCGGCGCGCGCGCTGGACCGTGTCGGCTCGGCCAGCGGGCGCATTTACGCCGCCAGCACGGTGGGGAGCATTGCGGGGGTGTTTGTCACGGGCTACGCGCTGCTAGACTGGCTCAGTTTGCCGGCGGTTTTCCTGCTCGCCGGCGGTTTGACGCTGGGGCTGGCGGGTTTATGTTGGTACATGAACCGTTTTTATGCGCCGCGTTCTTGAATATCTCTGCGCGGGCCTGCTGGCGCTGCCGGCCCCGGCGGCCGTGGTGCACGAAGTGTTTTCCGCCTACCACCACATCCAGGTGCGGGACGAAGCGGGGCTGCGCATTCTCAGTTTCAACGGCTCGCAGGAAACGCGGATGTCCCTCGTCAATCATCTCGAGGGTCATTTTGATTACACGGAGTATTTTCACATTCCCATCGTCCTCAACCCCGGCCTGAGCAACGTGCTCATGGTCGGCCTGGGCGGCGGCAGCACCCAGCGCGCCTATGCGTATTATTATCCGCGCGTGCGGGTGGACACGGTGGAGATTGACCCCGAGGTGGTGGTCATTGCCCGCCGTTTCTTCGGCGTGCTGGAATCGCCCCAGCACCGCATCCACGTGGCGGATGGGCGCGTTTTTCTGCGGCGCAATCCCACGCGCTACGACGCCATTCTGATGGACGCTTATCAAACCGGCCGCTACGGCTCGGATGCGCCGCATCACCTGGTCACCCGGGAATTTTTCCAACTGGCCGCCACCAATCTCACCCCCAATGGGGTGATTATGTACAATGTCATCGGCACGCTGGGCGGATGGAAGGCCGAGCGGGTGGGCGCGCTGTATCGCACCATGAAAACGGTGTTTCCGCAGGTCCATTGGTTTGCCGCGGAGAACTCGATGAACGTGGTCCTGTTGGGCGTCAAATCCCGCGAGCCGCTGACCCTGCCGGTCCTCCGGCAAAAGTACGAGGAGCAGCGCAAACGCCAGGTGTTGATGCCGCCCGCCATGGCCGTGCGGGTGAATGCCTTCCGCACCAACGTGCCGCCCGCCGCGGCGCGCGCGCCGGTGCTGACCGACCACTACGTGCCGCCCACCGCCTTGCGGTGAGGGAAGGTTGGCCTCCTTCAACGGCGCCGGCCGGCGCCTAGCGCAACAAGGATTGCTTCAGGTGCTCCACCAGCTTGCGCACGTTGGGGTCCACCTCCATGCGGTCTTTGACCAGCCGGCAACCGTGCAATACCGTGCCGTGGTCGCGTCCTCCCAGCGCCTCGCCGATGGTGTTGAGCGAGCTTTCGGTCAGCTCGCGCGCCAGGTACATGACAATCTGGCGCGGGAAGGCGATGTTCTCCGGCCGCCGCCGGCCGGTGAGGTCGGACAGGCGCAAATCAAAATGCTCCGCCACGCGCTTGAGGATGACCTCCACCGTCACATGGGTCTGGCCCTCCTCGTGCAGCACTTCGCGCAACAAGTTCTCCACGGCATCCAGCGTCAGCGGTTTGCGCGTCAGCGAGGCATAAGCCGCCACCCGGGTCAGCGCGCCTTCCAGTCGGCGGATGTTGGTGCGGATGCGGCTGGCCAGGAAATTGATGATTTCATCCGGCAGCTTCAGGCCCATCAATTCCTGTTTTTTGCGCAGGATGGCCACGCGCGTTTCGACATCCGGCGGCTGCAAATCGCTCACCATCCCCCACTCGAAACGGGTGATGAGGCGGTCCTCCAGCCCGTTGATTTCGCTGGGGGGGCGGTCGCAGGAAAGCACAATCTGCATGTGCGCCTCATGCAGGGCGTTGAAGGTGTGGAAAAACTCCTCCTGAATGCGCTCCTTGCCGCTGAGAAACTGGATGTCGTCAATCAGCAGCACATCCGTCTGCCGGTATTTTTTGCGGAACCGCGCCAGCGTGCCGCTTTGAATGGCGTCAATGAATTCGTTGGTGAACTTTTCGCAGGAGACGTACGCCACGCGCGCAGTCTTTTTATGGGCCACCACATACTGCCCGATGGCGTGCAGCAGGTGCGTTTTGCCCAGCCCCACCCCGCCGTAGAGGAAGAGCGGATTGTAGGCTTTGCCGGGATTTTGCGCGACGGCCATCGAGGCGCCGTGGGCCATCACGTTGTTATCCCCCACCACGAAGGTGTCAAAGGTATTGCGCGGATTGAAAATGGATTCGCGATTATGCCCGTTGATGGCCTCGGCTTCGGCCTGCTGGCGCTGGCGACCGCGGCCGGTGCTGGCCGGGCGCGCCGGGGGCGGCTCCGGCTCGGGGGGCGCCAGCAGGGTGCCCGGGGCGGCGGTCTTGAACTTGATGTTCAAGTTCTGTCCCGTGGCATGCGCCACCGCATCACGCAACAGCCCCAGATAATTGTCCTTGAGCCAGACCTCAAAGAAATCATTGGGGACTTCGAGGAGGATTTCCTCGTTCGTGACATCCACTGCTCGCACTGGCGCAAACCAAAGTTTGTAGATGTCCGGATTCAACATGCCCCGCAAGGATTGCTGGGCCGAATCCCATACCTTTTCGGCGGTAATTTGCATGTGTGCCTGCTCCCGTTAACCAGCGCGACGGCCTGATTTATTCACGTACCCCTGATATGCCTGGCAAACGGGCGGGCGCGGCGGGCTAGAAATCCGGTACAAAGCCCCGGCCACGCAGGCCAAGGCGCGATAGAAAAAGCCGCACTTGCCGTTTAATCCATGCATATCTACCTAACTGACAAGTACTTATGACAATACCTCTCCCAGTCGCTTGTTCATCGGTCACTGTTGTTTGACTGGGTGCGTCGAAAACGCGGGGTGAGTTTTACGCCAAAGCGCCGCCCCTGCCTAGCAGAATATATCAACACTTTTCCACAAGTTATTCACAACCCCATTTAGCCCATAAATACAGGGGTTTTGCACGTCCCGGCCACGCCGGACCCGTTGCCATGCGCCTGCGCTGCGCGCCCCGTTTTTTTCGCCGCGATTTTTCAAAGAATTCACGCCATGACAACCCGTCGGCGCCACAACATGATTGGGGTTTATTCACTGCCAAACTACGCCGGTGAGGCCGCTTGTACAGAAAAATTTTTGGACGGCTTTGGCCCGCGTGCCGCCGCGACCCTACGCGGGGCTGCATCCGCCGCCGGTCGGGGATTTAGGCCGCAAATGTGTCAAGTCAACGTATTTCACGAGCCGTCCCCCCTGGGATGGTGGACCGGCGCGTTTTTGTGGCGGTCACCCGGCTTTTATGTTTCCTGGCGGCGGCCCGACGGGAAGCAGGCGGGCATCAGCCCCACACCGTGCCCTGCCGCGTTTTTCGGCGCCGGCCCAGGCAACTTGGGACCGCCTGGGGGCGTGAATCAGGGAGGCCCTCTCTTTTTCCACCACTTCACCTTAGGGAAAGCTGGGTAGATCATGACCCCGGTGGAGGGGTGGAGGCAAGTCGGGATGGTGGGGTTGGGAGAGGTTGAGGGGGAGCCAGTGGATTAGGGCCCCGGCGAGGGCTGGGGCCTTGGCGTTGAGGATTTGGAGTGGGCTTTGCCATTCTTTGCCGCGGTTGGGGCGGACGAGGTTGAAGTACAGCCAGTAGGTGGTGATTTTGGCCCAAAAGTCTTGGGGGCTGGAGAAGGTTTCGCGGTCGAAGAATTCGTCTTCGACCAGGCGGTGGACGGTTTCGACGTCGCTTTGCCAGGTGTAGCGTTTGGGAGGGATGAAGCGGTGGTCGGAGCCGAGGGCGCGGACGGTGGCGGGGAGGCCTTGGTGGTGTTGGTTGACTTGGAATTCACTGCCGTTGTCGGTTTGCCAGACCAGGGTGGTGAGGTTGACGCCGTGGGCGGCGAGGTGGGCGGAGAGTTGTGTGGCCAGGAGGGTGGCGTAGGATTTGAGAGTTCGTCGGCGTAGCCGGTGAAGCAGGCGCCGGAGACTGGTTCGCGGACGGTGTATTGGAAGCGGGGAGGTGGAGGCGGTTCATTTGGGGCCAGTAATGGGGAATGTCCTGTAAATACTTGGTATCGGCGGAGAGTTGGGAGAAGAGTGGCCAGTTCCGTTTGAGGGCGCGGAGGAGTTTTTGGTGGCGGGTTTCTTTTGCGTGGGCGGAGGAGATGGTGTTGGCGGAGGACGCGGGCGATGGCGTTGTGGCTGCAGGGAGGGCGAATTCGCGCTGGAGGCGTTCGGCGCCGAAGCCGGTTTGGTGGCGGAGTTTGACGATTTGGCCTTCGAGGCCGGAGGGGATACGGCGGGGGGAGCGTCGTGGGCGGCGGCTGTGTTCTTGGAGGGAGGAGGGCTTGCCGGGCACGTGGCGTCGGAGCCATTTACGGACGGTGTTGCGGGAACAGCCGAACTCGCGGACGGCGGCTTTGATGCCGTGGGTTTTGGCGAAGGCGACGAGTTTTTGTCGCAACCAATGGCGGTGGGTGCGCATACGGTACAATTCAAAGTAGGTGGTGTGCACGCCGGGAGGATAGCAGATGGGGCGCGCCGCTGCTGCACCTCCTCCGGAGGAGGTGCAGCAGCTCATCCTTGCGGCGTGCACTCAACACGTTGATCTTAACCACGGGGGGGTCATGATCTACCCAGTCTTTCCCACCACCACTTCACCTTGCGGTTGCCAGCGGTCTTCGTTTTTGGCATGATGGGAGCACAACAGCAGCTATCGTTCGGTTGAACACCGACGGATTTATTGGCCAGGGCACGTATGAGTGCCGAAAACATCAATCCATTGACGGACCTGGATTTGGGCATCACCGTGCGCGGGCTGGTGCCTGGCCAAAAGGTGCTCAATCGTTTCACGCTGCAGCGCGTGCTGGGGCGCGGCGGCATGGGGGTGGTCTGGCTGGCCCACGATGAATCGCTGGATTTTGATGTGGCGCTGAAATTCCTGCCGGAAGTGCTGGCCAAGGACCGCGCCGCCCTGGAGGAGTTGAAGCGGGAAGCCCGCCGGAGCCTGGAACTGTCGCATCAGTACATCGTCAAGTTTTACTATTTTTTTCAGGATGAAAATTGCGCCGGCATTTCCATGGAATATGTGGCGGGCGACACGCTGGCCAATTTGCGGCTGACCCGGCCGGGCAAGATTTTTGAAGTGGAGGAGCTGCAGCCGTGGGTGTACCAGCTTTGCCAGGCGCTGGATTACGCGCACAAAGAGGTGAAGATTGTGCATCGGGACCTGAAACCGGCCAACCTCATGGTGGACCCGCAGGGCCGGTTGAAGATCACCGATTTCGGCATCGCGCGCAGCGTGGCCGACAGCCTCACGCGCGTCACCCTGAACAAAGGCGGCGTCTCGGGGACGCTGGTGTACATGAGCCCGCAACAGGCCATGGGCGAGCCTCCGTCGGTGGCCGATGATATTTACGCAGTGGGGGCGACGCTGTACGAACTGTTGACCAGCAAGCCGCCGTTTTTCACCGGGGAAATCCTGGCGCAGGTGCGCGAGAAAGCGCCGCCCACCTTGCAGCAGCGCCGCAAGGAACTGGGCATTGAAGGCAAAAAAATCCCACCCGCCTGGGAGCGCACGCTGGCCGCTTGTCTGCACAAGGACCCCGCCCAGCGCCCGGCTTCGGCGATGGAGATTATTGAACGCTTGAATCTCAGCGGCCGTCCGGCAGGGGCCGGACTCGCCGGCCGGCCTTCGGCAATCCAGGTGAGTGCGCCCGAAGAGCCTACCGTGGTGGCAGACGCGCCTCACAAAACTCCGCCCAAGCCTGCCCAGCCGGCGCCGTCAACGCCGGCCGAACCACCCCCCAAACCCAAACGCGGCACGGGACGCTCCGCGCGCGGCGTCATGATTGAAGTGGAAACCGAGCTGTCCGGGCCGCCCTTGGCGACCCCTCCAGCCACGGCGCGCCCGCCCACCACGCCGCCTACCGCCAAAACCACGGACAAGCCCCCGTCCCAACCAGCCGCCCCCATTCCACACGACATTCCACCGGAATCCCCGCCGCCCCGTCCACCGACTACCGCCGCCCCACGACCGCCTGCCCCGCCGCCCCCCACCACAAAGGCGGTCGAAGCTGCGACGTCTGCAGCAACGCCGACCGAGAAAGCCATTCCTCATCCCGAGCGAGCCACCACCCACAGGCCAGCCGCCGGCCCGCCAGCCGTCCCACCTCCCTCTCCTCCTGCACCGCCAGCTCCGCCGCCGGAGCCGCCGGCTCAACCGCGACCAGAACCCCCGCGACCAAGCGAACCCTGGCTCACCTCGGAGCGGCGGCAACGCTGGCTGGCGATGGTCAAAGCGGCCGCCTTGGTGGCATTACTGGCCGGCTTGGTTTTCGGCGGTTTTCAAGGCTGGCGTTATTACGAGCGGCTGCGGCACCCGGCGGGATACGTGGTGGTGGAGGTTGAGCCGCCGGATGCCCGGCTGGAGCTGCGCGGCGCCAAAACTTATGCTCCGCAGGCCGGCGGACGGGAGTTTCATCAAGTGGAGCCGGGCCAGTACGAACTGATGGCCAGCCGGCCGGGATATTGGCCGGTGACCAATGTTCTCTCGCTGGCGGCGCAGGAAGGCACGCCCTATGCGCGGTACCAGCGGGTGACGGTGCGTTTGGCGCCCCAGACCGGCACCTTGGCGCTCAAAGCCGTGCCGCCCGATGCCCAGGTCACGGTCACGCCGCGCCGCGCCGAGACGGGGCAGTTACCGGCCGCCATCAAGCAAAGGGCTGCGGAGTTCAGCCATAAATTGCTCGTGGGGGAATACGAGGTGAGCCTCACGCGCACGGGTTACCGGCCATGGACGACCAATGTCACGTTGACCGCGCAGGAGACGGTGTGGCTGGCGCCGGTGTTGGAGCGAAGCATTGGACAATTGCAGGTGGACTCGCGCCCCTCCGGCGCGCAATACACGCTGACCGGTCCGGAAGGCCAGCGATTGAGCGGGAGGTGTCCGGCGCTGTTGACCAATCTGCCCGCTGGCGTGTGGCGGGTGAGCCTCGAGGCGGCGCAATATGGCGGGTTTGTCACCAATGTGACGGTGCCGGAGGAGCGGTTGATCCAGGTGGTGGGTGAATTAAGCCGCCTGCAGGGCGAGCTGTCCTTCAGTGTGGCCGTGCCGCAGGCCCGTTTTACCCTGCACGGGCCGGTGGAATTGAGCGGAACCATCACGGAGGAGTTTCGGCAGAAATTGCCGGTGGGCGAGTATGCCCTGGTGCTCACGGCCTCCGGTTATTACATGCGGACCCAGCAATTTGCGGTGACCGCCGAGCAACCGGTGGCGCTGGGGCGCCTGGAATTGCAGCGCATCACCGGCTGGTTGCGCGTGCAGGCGGAGCCGGCGGCCGCGGTGTTGACGTTGCAACCCAACCGGCCGTTGCGCTCCGGCGAGCTGGTGGAACTGCCCACAGGGGCTTACACGTTGCAGGTCGAATTGCCCGGGTACGACACGCGCCTGGAAAGCCTCACCATTCTCGAGCGCCAGACCAACCAGCAGGTGGTGCGGCTGGCGCGCAGCCTGGGCGGAGTGGTCTTCCGGGTGCAACCCCTGCAGGCCACGAATTACCTGCGTTATCTGACCCCGGATTTGCCGGGCGGGGATGTGGCGCAGGCGCGTTACAATGAGCGCGTGGATTTGCCCACCGGCGAGTACGAGCTGGAGGTGGGGCTGGCCCGCTATCAACCGTTGCGGCGGCGTTTTACCGTCACCTCCGGGGTGGTGACCAATCTGGGCATCCTCACCTTGGAGCCCCTCCGCGGTGGCCTGGTGGTGGAGTTCGCGCCCGCGCAGGCCCGCGCCGAGCTAACGGCTGTGGATGCGCCCTTGTCTTTGCGCCTCACCAATCAGGAAGCCGGAAGCTTGACCGCGCCAGCCGCGGGTCTGCCGGTGGGGGAATATGAGCTGCGCGTCACTGCCCCCGGTTTTTCCAATTACGTGGCGCGGCTGCACATTCAGCCTGAGCGCACCACGCAACCGCCGAAAATCATTCTGCCGCGCCTGCTCGGCGGCTTGCGGGTCAGCCTGACGTCGCCCGCCACCGCCAGGCTCCAGGTGAGCGGGCCGGAGGCCCCGCTGGCGCCGGGAGAACGCGTGGAGCAGGAAAGCAAAGCCGGGCGGGCGGTGACATTTGAGAATTTGCCCACTGGTTTTTATCTGGTGCGGGCTACCGCGCCCGGCCATGAGACCCTCGAGCGGCGCGTGTCCGTCTCCTCAGGCCCCGTGACGGAAGTGGAGCTGCCGGCTTTGCGGCGCAGCACGGGTGCGCTGTTGGTGGAGGTGAGCCCATCGGGAGGGCGGCTGCGGGTGGAGCAGGTGCGTTCGGAGGCTGGCTTGCGAAATGAATGGGGGCCACAGGAAACCGCCGCCGCCGGCCTGCTGGCGGGTCTGCCCACGGGGCGTTACCGGCTGACGGCCACCAAACCCCGCGCCTTCACTCTGCCGGGGCTGGGCACCAATGACTGGCAGGTGACGGCGGAAGTGGAAGTGGCCGCGGGGCAAAGCAACCAGGTGAGCTTGCGGCTGCCTTTTGCGTCGCTGGCTCTTGAAACGCAACCCCCCGGCGCGCGCTTGTGGCTGGGCACGAATCTGGTGCGCGAAACCGGCCAGCCCCCCTTGGTGCTGCCCGAAGTGGGTTTGGCGGAGAAGCTCTCCCTGTTGGCGCGGATGCCCAATCATCGGCCCACCCCGTTTGTCCTCGATGCGCAAGCCTTGGGGTTGCGCCCCCAATCCAGCCTGACCGTCACCCAGGCGCTCCAATTCTGGCCGGGGCCGCAGGGCGATGAACGCTACTGGACGAACAGCCTGGGGATGAAGTTTGTGAACTTGAACCGCAAGGTGTTCATGGCGGTGTGGGAATGCCGGGTGTGCGATTATACCAATGTCATGAGAATGATCCGCCCGCCGCTCACGGTGCCCTATGAAGAACTGGCGCGCGGGACTAAAGAGGGGGGGGCGGAAGGGAACATTCATCAGGCGCCCATCGTGGGCGTGAGTTGGGAGGACGCCCGCAATTTCTGCGCGCAGTTGCAAAGGAACGAGAGTGGCTTCCGCATTTCCTCCAATCATCGCTATCGCCTGCCCACCGATGCCGAATGGAGCCTTGCTTTTGGCCTGCCGGAGGAGCCGGGTGCCACGCCCATGGAACGCTCCGGACGCTTGGGCGCGCCGTGGTATGTGTGGGGCCGCGAATTCCCGCCGCGCGTCAATTGCGGTAATTTTCCGCAGTTTGTGAGCTTTGACTTCTTCGAGCGGCTGGCGCCGGTGGGCATGTTTCCGCCCAATGAGCGAGGATTGTTTGACATGGGCGGCAACGCTTGGGAATGGGTGGAGGATGCCCTGGACAACCAAAGCTCAGAACGGGTTTTGCGGGGCGGCTCCTGGAAATGGGACGTGGTGCATGGGGTGTATTCCACCGCCTGGCTGGCCTCTTTCCGGCGCAGTGCGCCACCGTCCACCAAGGAGGATGACGTTGGCTTTCGCGTGGTCTTGGAGATTACCGATGCCGTCCCCGAGCCGGTGCCCCGGCCGGCGCCCCAGTTGGAGACGCCTTCCAAAAACGTGCCTGCCCCGGTCCTGGCCATGCGCCACGCCCTCGGCTGGCGGGGGCGTGGGCCGGAAGAATTGGGACGGGAGCGCGAATTCAAGCCCAACCTGGCTGAGGCGCGCCGCCAATGGGAAAGCGCCGCCCGGGCCGGCGATGCGGACTCCCAATTCCGGGTGTGGTACTTGATTGCCAATGAGCTGCTGCCTTCGTCCCGGGGCGGGGACGAGTCGGTGGCCCACAACTACCTCGTGGAAGCGGCCCGCAAGGGGCATCCCGCCGCGCGTTTGGAACATGCCGCGAATCTTTACAAGGAAATGTATTCTTCGAAAGGCAGCCCTGCGCAAAACCAGTCGAGGGATGAACAAAAGGCAGCTCTGCGCAACGAAATCTGGCAGCATTGTGAAGACCTGATACGCGACGAAAACGGCGTCCTGGCCGCCCGCGCCGCTTACCTGCTTTATGAGGTGGAAAATCGCCTGGGCTCGCAAGGAGCAGTTTCGACGCGCATTGAGCGGTTTATGCTTGCGCCGGAGATTTTGCAATGGCTGGTGATAGCCGAGCACTTCGGTCATTGGAAGGCCGGCCCTAAAATCAATCAACATGAGCGCAAAGCCTCCGAAGATGCGGCGGCCCGCCTCAAGTGGGAGCGCGCTCAGACCAATGCCGTGGAATATTTGCGCCGAGTCCGCGGAGACAAATAACAAGGCACCACCCGCAAAGGCCCCGGGGCAGGGGACTTGGGGAATGCAAAATTATTTGATTTGACCCGCACGCTCCTGCGTCCAAATATCAAGCGTATGAAACAACGCACAGCCTATGCCCTTGCGGCCCTTGCCTGCCTGGCGCTTTGGCCGATGCCTGCCCCGGCCGCCGAAGGCGTGGAAGTGGTGGACAACCAGGACCGCGTGACCGTCAAAATCAACGGGCAGCTTTTCACCGAATACTGGTACCGTGGCAATCAGCACCCCGCCATCACCCGCCGAAAAAACGCCGACGGCACCACCACCGCCGTCACCAATGTCACCCGCAAAACCTATTACTGGCCCCTCATTGGCCCCAACGGCCTGCCCATGACCCGCGGCTGGCCCATGGTGCCGGATGCCGAGGGCGAGGAGAAAGACCATCCGCACCACCGCTCCCTGTGGTTTTCGCACGGAGCCGTCAATGGCGTGGATTTCTGGAGCGAAGACGGCAAAGCCGGGCGAATTGTGCATGACCAGTTTCTGGAGCTGAAATCCGGCAAAGAAGCGGGTTGGATTCGTTCGACCTGCCGGTGGGTGGCGCCGGATAATAAAGTGGTCATGACCGATGAACGCATCCTGCGTGTGTACAATCGGCCGGCCAATGAACGGTTGTTTGACTTTGAAATCACCCTCAAAGCTCCCAAAGACTTGGAAGTGGTGCTGGGCGACACCAAGGAAGGCACCATGGCCGTGCGCGTGGCCGAAAGCATGCGCCTCAACCGCGGCAAAAACGTCAAGGCCGAAGGCCGCATTGTGCTCAGCAACGGAGTCGAGGGCAACAACGCCTGGGGCAAGGCCGCCGAATGGTGCGACTACAGTGGGCCGGTGCGCGGCCAGCGGGTGGGCATTGCCATTCTGCCGCATCCCAAAAATCCGGTGCATCCCACCTGGTGGCATGTCCGGGATTACGGCCTGTTTGCCGCCAATCCCTTTGGTGTGCATGACTTTGAGAAAAAACCCCCGGGCACAGGCAACCTGACCATTCCGGCCGGGCAATCGGTGACTTTCCGCTACCGTTTCTATCTGCACGAAGGCGATGAGAAACAGGCCCGCGTAGCGGAGCGTTATCAACAATATGTCAATGAAGTGAAGTAACCCCCGCATTCTCTTTCTGCGCTTTATGAAACACACTCGCTACACCTCCCGTCGTCAATTCCTCAAAACCACCGCCGTGGTTGCCGCCGCCACCAGCCTGAGCGCGCGCTCCTGGGCGCAAGTGGCCGGCTCCAATTCCGACATCCGCGTGGCCGTGGTCGGCTTTGGCGGGCGCGGCGGTGATCACATCCGCGGCTTCTCCGGCCAGCAGGGCGTGCGCCTGACGGCCTTGTGTGATTGTGACACCAAAATCCTGGAAGGCGCCGCCGAAAAACAACGCCAGCAGGGCAGGGAAATTGAAACCTACACCGACATCCGCAAGTTGCTGGAAAGCAAAAATGTGGATGTGGTCTCCATTGCCACCCCCAACCATTGGCACGCCCTGGGCGCTATTTGGGCCGTCCAGGCCGGCAAGGATGTGTATCTGGAAAAGCCCGTCTCCCATAATGTCTGGGAGGGCCGCCAAATCGTGCTGGCCGCCCGCAAGTACAAAAAAATTGTGCAGACCGGCACCCAGAGCCGCAGCAGCCGCGAAGGCATCCTGGCCGCGGTGGAATGGGTCAAGGCGGGCAACCTGGGCAAAATCGTCATCGCCCGCGGCTTGTGCTACAAGCGGCGTGACAGCATCGGCAAGGTGGACGGTCCCCAGCCCATTCCCGCCAACATTGATTATGACCTCTGGTGCGGCCCGGCGGAAAAACTGCCGTTGATGCGCAAACGCCTGCATTATGACTGGCACTGGGTCTGGAACACCGGCAACGGTGACCTCGGTAACCAGGGCATCCACCAGATGGACATTTGCCGCTGGTTCCTCGGCGAAATGGAACTGGCTCCCTACGTCCTGAGCGTGGGCGGCCGGCTCGGGTACATTGATGACGGGGAAACCGCCAACACCCAGATTGTTTTCCAGGGCTATGCCAAAGCCCCGCTGATTTTTGAAGTACGCGGCCTGCCCGCCAAGGCGGGCGGCAACCAGATGGACGTGTTCAAAGGCGGCAGCGTGGCGGCCATCATCGAATGCGAAAACGGTTACGTCACCGTGCCCAACTACCGCAGCGCCATTGCCTATGACAAAGACGGCAAGGAAATCAAACGCTGGAGTGACACCGGCGACAACAATCACTACGCCAATTTCCTGAAGGCGGTGCGCAGCCGCAAACATGAAGACCTGCACGCGGACATCCTCGAGGGTCATCTTTCCAGCGCCCTTTGCCATACTGGCAACATCTCCTATCGGCTGGGCGTGAAGAAAAAACCCGAGGAAATCCGCGAAGCCATCAAGGCCGACAAAGGTTTTCAGGAAGCCTTTGACCGCATGGCGGCGCACCTGGCGGCCAATAATGTGGACATCACCAAAGACCAACTCACCTTGGGGGTGCCGTTGCGCATGGACCCGCGCAGCGAAACCTTCCTCGGCAACCAGGCCGCCAACCAGATGCTCACGCGCAATTACCGCGCGCCCTACATTGTGCCCTCCGTGGCCTGAGGGTCTTGAGCGCCTCACAAGCTGAATATAACCCAGTTCTGCGGGGAGGCTGTGGGAGTTGTCCCTCTCTGGACCTCACCCCAACCCTGTCCCTTGGGAGAGGACCGGGCGCTGGTAGGTGAGTGGGGCACTTGCTGTGACTTCCCGCAAACGTTGATTGCCAATTCTCTCGAAGCAGTTTAGAATGTCGGCGTTAAGGGCAGTTAACATCAAATCATCCGCCATCCATTTATGTATAAAATCATAGGAGCCGACGGCAACCAGTACGGCCCGGTCAGCCTCATCGAATTGCAAGGGTGGATTCGCGAGCGTCGCGCCAACGGCGATACCCTGGCCCAAGGCCCAGGCATGGCCGACTGGAAGCCCTTGCGGGAATTTCCGGAATTTGCCCCGACCTTGCAGGAAGTCGGAGGCTTGGGTGTGGCCCCGTCTTTGGCAGTGCCCGCCGCCCCGGTCATCAATGTTGCGGAGATGGTGGCTGGACCCGCGGTGGGTTTGATCGTCATCGGCGCCTTGGTGGTGGCCAGCAATCTTTTTGGTTTGCTGGGCAACCTGCTGGGGCTGGCCATGCCCGTCACCCAGAGCACCGGCGACCCTAACATGGATAAAGTCATTCAAATGATGTCGGGCACGCTGGGCGTGGTTTTCGCCCTGATTGGGGTGCTCCTGGGCATCGCCACCATCGTGGCTGGCATTCAGATGCGGAAACTCAAAAGTTACAGCTTGGCCATGGCGATGCTCATCCTCAACATGATTCCCTGCTGCAACAGTTGCTGTTGCCTGGTTGGCCTGCCCATTGGCATTTGGGGCCTGACGGTCTTGATGAAGCCGGAGGTCAAAAGGGCATTTCAATCCTAACCGGCTTGGCCCATTCACCTGACCTCCACCTTCTCCCGTCGGCAGGGTGGGCCTCAACCGTTCAGGTGCACCCAAGCTTGCGCAATTCGTATAATTGGTGGAATCTTGGGAGTGGATAATTAACCAGGCGGCGTCATGTATAAAGTCTTGGGTGGCGATGGCCGGGAATACGGCCCGGCAAGCGCAGCAGAGGTCCGGCAATGGCTGGCCCAAGGGCGCCTGCATCATCAATCCCTGGTCCAATGCCTGCCAGAAGCCGCTTGGCGTCCCCTGCATACCTTCTCGGAGCTGACTCCGCCGCCCCCCGCCCTCTCGGTGGCGGCGGCGGGGCCTCGCCAAGCCAACAACCTGGCTTTGTGGGGGTTTATTTTGGGCCTGCTCTCGCTTCTGGGGTCTTGTCTTTGTTGTTGTGCCTGCCCCGTCAATATCCTGGCCATTTTATTATCCACCTTGGGCCTGGCCCAAGCCTCGCGGGAGCGCGATTCGCACAGCCAGACCCTGGCCATGGTGGGACTGACCTTGGGCATTTTAAGTTTATTGGAATCTTTGGTGGCCTCCGTGGCTGCCATCCTGTCCAGCACCTTCGCGCATGTCGTCCGTTGAACCACCACCGCTACTCCTGCCCTCCGACGGGCCGGCGGCCGGCTCCCCGTCTTCACCCACCGCTCCTCCTCCGCTGGTAAAACGTCCCACTCTTTGGGCCGCCATTTCCCTCCTCCTGGTATTCGGTGGATTGGCGGTGTTGTATTGGGTGGACCCGGCCCAGGGGCGATTCTATCCCAAATGCTTTCTCTATCAAACCACCGGCCTGCAATGTCCGGGATGTGGCGGGTTGCGGGCGGCGCATGCGCTTTTGCATGGGGAGGTGGGGGCGGCCTTCCGGTTGAATCCCATGCTCGTATTGCTGTCTCCGTTGCTGGGCTATGTCGTGCTGCGGGAAATCATGCGCACGGTTTTCGGGCGCGAATGGCCCACGCCTTTCCGGCGGCCGTGGACCCTCTGGGTGTTGCTGGGGGTGTTGCTGGCCTACATGCTCTGGCGCAACCTGCCCTGGTTTTCACGCCTGTGGGGGAGCAGTCCTTGAGGCAGACTCCAACGCGCGGCGAAAAGCCCGGCAGGCTTCGGGGATATCTGGAGCATTCAAAATGGCGGAAACCACACAAATCCGCCTTGCCCCGGCGGCCACCACCTGGGCCACATTGTCCAGGGTGATGCCACCAATGGCAAACCACGGTATGGGCACATGCGCCGCAGCCCAGCGCACGTAGTCCAACGTTACCGGCCGGGCGGTGGGCTTGGTGCCGGTGGCAAAAACCGGCCCAATGGCGATGTAGGCCGGCCCGGCGGCCAGGGCGCGCTGCGCCTGCTCGGGAGCATGGGTGCTGAGGCCAACTTGGAGGGAAGCCCCCGGCGGGACTAATTCGCTGACCTGCCGATGGCCGGCGTCAAAAAAATCCTCCTGCCCCAGATGGCAGCAGGGTGCTCCGACCTCCAAGGCCATTTGGGGGTAATCATTGATGACCAGCAGCACGCCAAAATCGCGGGTTACCGGCAGGATTTCCTCCGCCATCCGGCGGATGACGGGCAGGGGGGTGTTTTTAGCGCGCAGTTGGAGGATGTCACAGCCTCCGCGGCAGAGCTGGCGGGCCACTTCCGCCGGGTGGCGCCCATGCAGGTAGGCGGTGTCCACAAACCCGTACAGCCGGCATTCCGCAATTGCTTTCACGGGCACAGGCGAGGCCCTGCTCAGGATTTTTCCTCGTATAATTCGCGGCGGGCGCTGCCCAGGAGCTGGTCCACAAAGGCGGTGGTGTACACCCCGCGGCGGAAGTTCGGGTCCTGCAAAATGGCCTGCTCGAAGGGGATGGTGGTCTTGATGCCGGTAATCATGTACTCGCCCAAGGCCCGGCTCATGCGGTCCAAAGCTTCCCGGCGGTCTTTGCCGTAAGTGATGAGCTTGCCGATCATCGAGTCGTAGTAGGGGGGGATGGTATAGCCGGCATAGACATGGCTGTCCAGCCGCACTCCCCGCCCGCCCGGTGGGTAATACATCTCAATCCGTCCCGGGCTGGGCCGGAAATCATCGAAGGGGTCCTCGGCATTAATCCGGCATTCGATGGCGTGCCCCTTGAAGGTCACATCCGAGAGCTTCAGCGGCTCGCCCATCGCCAGCAAAATCTGCTGCTTCACCAGGTCCACCCCCGTGACTTCCTCGGTGATGGGATGTTCCACCTGGATGCGCTTGTTCATTTCGAGGAAGTAAAAGTTGCCGGCATCGTCCACCACAAACTCCACCGTCCCGGCATTGGTGTAATGGGCGGCCTCGGCAATTTTAATGGCGGCCTTGCCCATCTTTTTACGCAAATCCTTGTGCTTGTGCTCAATGAAGGGGGAGGGCGTTTCCTCGATGATTTTCTGATTACGCCGCTGGATGGAGCAGTCGCGCTCGCCCAAATGGATGATGTTGCCCCGTGAATCGCCCAGGATTTGAAACTCAATGTGCCGGGGGTTTTCGATGAACTTCTCAATGTACACCCCGGAGTTGCCGAAAGCCTTTTCGGCCTCCGTGCGGGCGGTGTGGAAGCCTTTGACCAAGCTCATGTCATTGTGCACCAGCCGCATGCCCCGCCCGCCCCCACCGGCAATGGCCTTGATTAGCACCGGATAGCCAATCTTTTGGGCCACCTGAATGGCCTCCTGCTCAGTCTCCACATTTCCCTCCGAGCCGGGCGGGACGGGCACGCCGGCCTTTTTGGCCAGCACCCGGCTGGTGGCCTTGTCTTTGAGCGCTTCCAAGGCGCGCGGATTGGGGCCGATGAAGCGAATATTGCAGCTCTCGCAGACATCGGCAAAATGCGCGTTTTCCGATAAAAAGCCGTAGCCGGGGTGGATGGCGTCCACATCGGCAATTTCCGCCGCGGAAATCAGGCGTTCGATGCGCAGGTAGCTCTCGGAGGCTGGGCCTTTGCCAATGCAAATGGCCTCATCCGCCAGTTGCACGTGAATGCTGTTGGCATCGGCTTGGGAATACACGGCCACCGTTTTGATATTCAGTTCCCGGCAGGCGCGAATGATGCGTACAGCAATCTCCCCGCGGTTGGCGATGAGGATTTTTTCAAACATGCAGAATAATCAGGTGTAAGTTGTTGGCTGATAACAACTTGAGCAAAACTACTCGGCCTTAAAGCGGGCGCACCTTGAAAAGCGGCTGGCCGAACTCCACCGGTTTGGCATTGTCCACCAGTACCGCCGTAATCACCCCGCGCATCTCGGCCTTAATCTCATTCATCACCTTCATGGCCTCGATGATGCACACCACGGTATCCGGGTTCACTTCGGTCCCCACCTCCACATACGGTGCGGATTCCGGCGAGGGAGCGCGGTAGAAGGTGCCAATCATGGGCGATTTGATTTCCACCTCATTCACTGCCGTGACCTGTGCTGCTTGGGGAGCAGCGACCGGACTGGCAGGTACTGGTGCCGAGCTGGCCACCACCGGCACATAAGCGGGTATGGCCCCCTCATCACCAACGGCCCCTCCGCCTGGGCCGGTTGCCCGTTTGAGCCGGATTTTGAACTCCTGCCCTTTTTCCAGCTCGAACTCGCTAATCGAGTTCTTTTTCATCAGGTCAATGATGGCCTTGATGTCTTTTAAGTCCACAGAAACCTCCTTTTGAAGGGGTTATTCCGCCAAATCCGCTGCATGAAACGATGCAGATTCATTCACATTTAGCAAAAAAGCAGCTTCCGAAGTTTTCGGAACTGCTTTCGCAATTGTCACAAACCGGGTGGAATTATGCCAGAAGGGGCTTGCCCGTCAATAACGAAAAAATTAAGCCAAAATTGGCTAAAATTACCCAAAAATGGCCTCGGGAAGGTCATTTTAAGCTAAAAAACAAGGTTTTAGGGGCAAAAATTAAGGCGTAAACAAGGCCTTTTTTAGCTTTTTACTTTAACCTTAACGGCGGCTTCCACCGCCAAAACATAGGAATTGGCCCCAAAACCGCTGATTTGGCCCACACACACCGGCGCCAGCAGGGAGCGATGCCTGAATTCCTCCCGGGCATGAATGTTGGAAAGGTGGATTTCTATGGTAGGCACCCCTGCCGCCACGATGGCATCCCGCAAAGCGACACTGGTATGGGTATAGGCCCCGGCATTGAGCAGGATGACATCAAACTTCCCCCGGGCCTCCTGGACCCAAGTCACCAGTTCACCCTCATGATTGGACTGGCGAAAATCCACGTTGGCTCCATGCCGGGCGGCTTGTTCCCTGACCAACCGTTCAACCTCGGCCAAGGTAAGACTGCCATAAACCGCCGGTTCACGGGTTCCCAGCAGGTTCAGGTTTGGGCCATTGAGCACCAACAGTTTCATTGGACGGGTGCCATTTTAGGGCAAACAGAGGGGGTTGTCCAACCAAATCAACCAGCCGGCATCCTCGTCTGGTCAACGACTGCCAATGCAATATAATATACTTTGATCTGAGCAGATGAGCAGACGGTTGCCGTCCAAGGCCGGGCTGGCGTCAAAACTCCCGCCGTCCCCGCGCTTTTGGACTTTCGTCACACCTCCGACTTGTCCCCCTGCGCCACCGCGCCTATACTGAAGGCGTGTCCTGGCGATGGCTTAAGCCGGTACCCCTGATTACCACCTTGTCCATTGTGGTGGTGGTCACTACCTTGCGCCTGCTGGTGAATAGCCCCCTCTTCCCCAACTGGCGGTTTCTGATGTCCGTTGAGGAAGATGCCTTCGACTGGCGGATGCGTGGTCTTTATCGTTCCCAGCCGCCGGTGGCCAGCAACTTGGCGGCGGTGTTCATTGATGATGAAACCCTTAAAATCATCAATGAACGTTACGGCTTCTCCTGGCCCCTGCCGCGCCAGTTGTACGGGCGGATGGTACGCGAGCTGACCGCCCAGGGGGCCAAAGTGATTGGGTTTGATATTCTTTTCGACAGTGCCCACCCCCGCCATACCAACACCGACGTGACCCTGCCCAACGGCCAGGTCTTGGGCAGCGACGAGTTTTTTGCCCGGGAGCTGGCCGCAGCCGGGCCCCGGGTGGTTTTGGCCGTGATGGGGGAGTCTATGATGGACCCGGCCACGGGGGCGCTGGTCTGGCAACCGCTGCTGCCTAATCCCCGCTTCACCAACGGTGTGCGGTTGGCGCACATCATGAGCGAGGCCGACGCCGACGGCATCACCCGCCGGGCGGTGGCCTTCCATGAAGACACCGGCCCCCATCGCTCGGGCCGTTACTGGATGCTGGGGCTGGTCATGGCGGCCACCGAGTTGGGCATGGATTTGTCGCAGGCCGAAATAGACCGGGGGCGGATTGTGCTCCGGCCGGCCCAGGGGCCGGCTCGCGTCCTGCAAGTGGACGGCAAACGGCGGTTCCTGGTGAACTGGAGCATGACCTGGAATGACCCGCGCCTGACCAAAATCAGCCTGGAGGAGGTGCTGGACATGGATGCCGCCCGGCAGGCGGGGCAACCGGTGACCAATGCTTTGTTCAAAGACAAGCTGGTGGTGGTGGGAAGCATTGGGACCGGCAACAACCTAAGTGACATTGGCGCCACGCCCCTCAGCAAGGAAACTTTTCTGGTCAGCAAGCACTGGAATCTGGCCAGCCAGTTGATTACCCATCAGTTAATAAAAGAGGCGCCGCTGGGCTTGGAGATTGTCCTTATTATTCTCATGAGCTTTGCGGGGTTTATCCTCACCTGGGTGGCGCGCCCCTGGCTGGCCACGCTGGCGGTCATGGCGACGCTGGCCGGTTACCTGGCCCTGAGTTATTTTGTTTTTATTCGCGCGTTGTATGTGTTGCCGGTGGCCACGCCGCTGTTGGGCGCTTTGTTGTCCTGCCATTTTGCCGCCATGGCCTACCGGGTGGTGTTTGAGCAAAAGGAACAACGCCGCATCAAAGGCATTTTCTCGAAAGTGGTGGCGCCTTCCATCGTGAATGAGCTGCTGGAATCGGAACATCTTTCGCTGGGTGGCGCCCAGCGGCGGGTCACGGTCTATTTCGCCGATGTGCGCGGCTTTACCCAGTACACCGATGAAGTGCAGCGGCAGGCCGAGGAATACGTGCGCCAGCATCAGTTAACCGGCCATGCGGCCGATGAATACATGGACGCCCGGGCGGAGGAATTGCTGGCCACGGTGAATCTCTACCTCTCCACCGTCGCCGGCATCATCAAAGACCACGGCGGCACGTTGGATAAATACATGGGCGACTGTGTCATGGCCTTCTGGGGTGCGCCCCAGCCCAATCCCCGCCACGCGGTGAGCTGTGTGCGAGCGGCCATTGCCGCGCAATCGGCCATCTACCGCCTCAATCAGGAGCGAGAGCGGGAAAACCAGCGTCGGCAGGCGGAAAACGCCAAACGCGTCACTGCCAAACTCCCCCCCCTGCCCTTGCTGCCCCTGTTGCGGCTGGGTTCAGGCATCAACACCGGCATGGTTACGGTGGGGTTGATGGGGTCCGAGGACCACCTATTTAATTATACTGTTTTTGGCAGGGAGGTGAACCTGGCCAGCCGCTTGGAGGGCATTTCCGGCCACGGCAAAATCATCATTGGCCAGGGAACTTATGAGGATTTGAAACGCGATGACCCGGCTTTGGCCGCCATCTGCATTCCGTTGGCCCCCATGCCGGTCAAGGGTTTTCAGGAACCGGTGGCCATTTACGAAGTCCGGTGGAAACCGGAAGAGAATCCCCCGCGGACGGCTGGCGCGTGACTCTTCCTCCCATGCCGCTGAGGGACGACTGAGGCGTGGTTGACCCCGGCGGGCTATTGACCTGAAGCACACGCAGGAGTAGGTTTGTGGTTAGTTCCCGAAAAACTTGTGACGAACCATTCAACAAATGGGACCCGTAAAAATATCACCTCGCCCATGAAAACCACATTGCCATGGCCTTGTCTGGCCCTCTTGATGCTGAGCTTGTGTGCCTACGCGGCAGAAAACGAGCGTCCCACGCCGCCCACGCCTCCACCTGTACCCCCGCCCGGTGAAGGCGGGCCTGAAATGCGTCCCGAACGGCGGGGGCCGGTTCCCAATCGCCGGGAAGCGGCGGAAATGGAAGAACGCCTGCGCCGCATGGATACGGAAATTAAGGAATTGCGGCGGTTGGGCGACCATGAAGCTGCGGACCGCCTGGAGCGGCAGCGGCAACAATTGAAAGAGCGCCTGATGCTGGAGCGGGAGCCTCGGGATGTCCTGGCTCCCATGGCGCCGGCTGAGGAGCGTCCGCGTCCGCCGATGGAACCGGAGCGCCGCCAGCAAATGGTGCGTGAAGCCGTGCAAATCCTGCGCGCCGCGGGATACCCCGAAATAGCGGAACTGGTGGCCCGCGAAACGCGGGCCATGGGGGACCGCGGCGGCCTGGACCGCCCGCGCGGCCCCCTGGGGGGCGGGCCGATGGATGAGCCCATGCCCGGAATGGCTGACCGCACTGAGCGCCTGGAGCGGGCCGTGATGGACATGCAGCGCGTCTTGCGCGAGCTGGACCGCCGGTTGCGCGCATTGGAGCGGTAAACGGTTTCCGGAGCCAGGCAGGCGGCCAACATGTGTCCAAGCAGCGGCCAAGTTTTGCGCGGGGCAGCCAAACTTGCTGCGGGAGGCCTGTTATGCCTGCTTGGCCTGATGTTCGGCGGATGCGCCTCGCGCCAGGCTGCCCGTCATCCGCCCGCGCCGCCCCAGCCTTATTTGCGCGTCCAGCGCGAGCCGGATTCCACCCTGGCTTTGCAAGTGGCCGTGCGCGAAATGGTTCCGCCCCACAAACGCTGGCCCAAACTTATGCTGGTGGGGGTGACCCATCTGGGGGAGACGAATTATTACACCGCCCTGCAGGAGAGGCTGGACCGTTGTGACCTGGTTTTATATGAAGGCATTGGCGATGCCCCCCGCGCAGCGGACCTGCGGGAGGAAAACACCGCCTCCTTGCAGGTACGCCTGGCTCGCGCCCTGGGGCTGGTGTTCCAACTGGAGGCCATCCGCTATGACCGGCCACATTTCAAAAACAGTGACTTGACGGCCGAGCAGTTGCTGAAGGTCTTGCGCGGTGAAAAGCCCACCTCTTCCTCGACTCACTGGCGGCCCGCGGTCCCGCTATGGTTGTGCGGTGCGGTGGAAACCGCCACCGGCTCCGTCAGCGAAGGGATGGATGATTTGATGGGCATTATGGAAGGCACTTCGTTCATGGGCGTGCTGGCCCATACCATGGTGCAGTTTATCGCCGCCAGCCCCCGCCTGCAGGCCACCGTCAAAGTGGTGTTGATTGAAACCATGGGCGCCATTGAAGGCGACCTGAGCGAGTCGCTGAACGTGCCCGAAGAGTGGCAGGCGCTGATGAAATTCCTCATCCAGGAGCGTAACAACATCGTGCTGACCGACGTGCGCCGCCTGCTCGCCGAGAAACGCCCCCCCTCCAGCGTGGGCATTTTCTATGGCGCCGGCCACATGCACGATTTGGAGGGACGGCTGGCCGCCGACCTGGGTTACCGCCCCAGGCGCGAAGCCTGGTTGACGGCTTTCAGCATCAACACCCGGGCAGCGGGCGTTTCTGAGTTTGAGCTGAACTGGGTGAGAAATCTGATTCAAGCGCAGATGCGCCCGCGGACGAACCCCTGAAGTTTAAGGAGAGGCATCGCGTTGCGACAGGGCGAATCATCGAAGAAATGCCCGCCCGTCGGCGTCCAAATTTAGGCTTGTGAAAAGCCTGTTGAACCAGTTAACTGAAAGCTCATGAGCAAATTTTACAAAGTCTATGGGGCCGCGTCTGCCCAGTCGCGGCGTAACTTCTTGAAATACACCGGCCTGGCCACCGGCGCCCTGCTGGCGGCGCCCAGTTTCTTGCGGGCTCAAAACGTCAACAGCCGCATCCGGGTGGCCTGCATTGGCGTGGGCGGCAAGGGGGACAGCGACGCCAACAGCGCCGCCAACAAGGAATGGGGTGGGGACATCGTGGCGATTTGTGACGTGGACCGCCGCCGGCTGGAATCCAAGGCCAAACAGTTCCCGAACGCCAAGCAGTACAAGGATTTCCGCAAGATGCTGGAGGAGATGGAGAAGGAGATTGATGCGGTCACCATCTCCACGCCGGACCATGTGCATGGGCTGGCCACCGTCATGGCGCTGAAGATGAAGAAGCACGTCTATACCCAGAAACCGCTGGTGCAGACGGTGCACGAGGCCCGGATAGTCCGGCAGTTGGTGCAGAAAAACCCCAATCTGGCCACCCAAATGGGCAACCAAGGCAGCGCCGAAAGCGGGTTGCGCCGCGCGGTGGAAGTCATTCAGGCGGGCGTCATCGGCCCCGTGCGCGAGCTGCATGTATGGTCCAACCGCCCCATCTGGCCGCAGGGCATCCCCCGGCCGGAAGGCGAGGATCCCGTGCCGGATTGGCTGGATTGGGATTTGTGGCTGGGACCCGCGCAGTTCCGTCCTTACAAGCGCGACGTGTATCACGCCTTCAACTGGCGTGGCTGGTACGACTTCGGCACCGGCGCGCTGGGCGACATGGCCTGCCACACGGTCAACATGCCCTTCCGGGCGCTCAAGCTCGGCTATCCTTCGGTCATTGAATGCGAGGAAACCTCGCAGTTGTTCCCGGAGACCTTCCCCAAGACCTCGCGCATCCGTTTCGAGTTCCCGAAACGCGAGGACATGGTGCCGCTGAAGTTCTGGTGGTACGATGGCAACCCGGGCGACAAGAACACCCCCGCGCTCCGGCCACCCGCTGAACTTACCAAGGACATTGTGGCGTTGCGCGGCAGCCTGCCGGGCAGCGGCTGCCTGCTGGTGGGCGACAAGGGCCAGATTTTCTCGCCCGACGATTACGGCGCCCGCTTCTACATCAAGCTCAAGGACGAAGCGGAGTTCAAGTCCGGCAGTGACCACGAGGCTTGCAAGGCGGTGCCGCAAACCATCCCGCGCTCGCCCGGCCACGACCGGGAATGGTTCGAGATGATGCGCGATCCGAAGAAGAAGGCTTACTCGAACTTTGACATTGCGGCCTACCTGACCGAAATCATCCTGCTCGGCTGCATCGCCCTGCGGCATGGGGTCAAGAAGCCCATCCAATGGGACGGCAAGGCCGCCCGCGCGCGCAACGCCAAGGTGGAACACCTGGTCAAACGCGATTACCGCAAAGGCTGGGAATTGCCGGCGGTGTAAAAAGCTTCGGCTTGACGGCCCGGACCCGTGCGCGGGTCCGGGCTTTTTTGTGCCTGACGCCGGCGGGACCGTGTCCCATGGGGCCATGCACCCATCCCGCGACGCTTGCTCTTGTACAACTTCACCTTGAATCGGGTGCCGCTATGTGTTACATGAGGGGCGCCTTTTAACCATTTATGCGGATTATCCAAATCTTCTGGCTTGCCGGGCTGGGATTATTGTCCCCTTTGGGGGTGAAGGCGGCGGATGCAGTGGAGATAAAACTGGAGTTTACCACGCAAAGTGTGGTGCAGGGCAAGTATGCCCCCCGCCATGTGATGGCCGTTTGGGTGGCGGATGCGCAAACCAACTATGTCAAAACCCTCCTGCGCCTGGGCCAGAAACGTCAAAACAAACTGCACACGTGGAACCAGGCGCGCGGCAGTGATGACCGGGTGGATGGCGTCACCGGCGCAACGGTAGCGGAACACCAAACCCACCGGGTGCTCTGGAAAGGCGACAATGCGGAAGGGAAACCCGTCCCGGCAGGCCAATACTTTCTGGTCATCGAGTTCACCGAAAATAACCGCCAGGGACCGCTCGCCCATGTGCCCGTGCAAATTGGCGGGCCCGCAGGCCAGGTGACGGTGAGCGACGTCGCGGGTTTCAAGGAAATCAAAGCCACTGTTTCTTCGGCAGCCGGTAAATAATGCCCGGACGGCTGCGCTTTGGGCCGCAGGGTGAGGTGGAATCCGGCCTTGTGTCCAGAAAGCGTTTGCTTGCCAGCAAACCGGCATGAGCAGGGAAGTTGAGCGGCAGGCAAGCCGGTTTGGCCCGCGGCCGTCAGAGTTTGGGCTTCTCCCTGCTTGATTCGGCGCATGCTCTTCTGCCTCTTCGAGAGTCCGGATTCACAGGCAGGCAGAATGCCCTGAACCCATAAAAAAGCGGACGCCGGGAGGTGCGGCGTCCGCTACGTGGGGAGGTATTATGGGGCTAGAAGCTGAAGAATTTTTCCGGCACCACCACGATGTCCTTGCCTTGCAGGATGACATCGGCGCGCTGGCCGGCCTGCAATTGCTTGATGTTCACCGGAATCTTGACCTTTTCGCCAGCCCCGCGGTCCCGCAGCACATATACGCCGCTGAGTTTGGCAAAACGGGAGAAGCCGCCGCAGCGCAGAATGGCCGCATAAGCGGTCAATTCCTCATCCGGGCTGAGCCGCAGCACGCCCGGGCTGCGCACATTGCCGGTCACGTAAATCACGGGCGCGAAAGCCGGCACCACGATGACATCGCCCGGCGCCAGAGCAAGGTCTGATTGCAGGCCGTTGCCATCCAGAATCGCCTGCACGTTGACTTCCTCCACCAGCGCGTTGCCGCCTTCGAGGCGGAGCAGTTTCACCCGCGTCAAATCCGCCGAGGGCGTCAACCCGCCGGCGCGCAAAATCGTGGTCACCAGCGTGGGCTGGATGCCCTTGGGGGTGCGCAGGGGGCCGGTGGTGCGAAACTCGCCGGCCAGGTAAATCACGTCGGATTCTTCTTCGCCGTAGATGCCTGAGGAAATTTCCAGCATCACCGTGGCGTTGCGCAACTGGGTCTTCTCCAGCTCGGCCTTGATGGCGGCCGCCGCCCCTTCAAAATCCTTGCCGATGACCGAAACGCGGCCCACGCGCGGCAGCACCAGGTAACCGCCTTCGCGCACTTGATACAGGCCGTTGAAGGTTTCGTCCTCCAGCACAAACAACTGAACCACCTGGCCGGGGAGCAGGATTTTTTCCTTCAGGGAGGCCTGGTAGCTTTCCTGGAGCGCCTTGACGGCGGCAGCCAGCTCGGCTTCGGTCTTGGTCAACTCATCTTCCACCACGCGGTAGCGGCCCTGGTAGTACTCGACGTCCTTTTTGACGCTGTCGAGCAGCTCCTTGTCCACGGGCGTCATTTTGGAAATCATGTCGGCGTCTTTGGTGGCGCGCTCCAGCCGCGACTTGTAATAATTCATGTCGCGGGTGAGGTCGGCCTTCTTGCGTTGCAACCGCTCCACGGTCCGCTGGGCTTCGCCCTGCCGGCCGGAGAGGTTGCGCATGACCGCTTCGGCCCGGTTGCGCTCATCCAGTTCCCGGCGGAACTTGTCAATTTTCTCGGTGTCCTGGCCCAACACCGACAACGAGCCCACCCAACCGGCAAACGCCAAGGCGCCAACAATGGATAACGTGGTAGCTTTCATGACTTGTTAGTGATTTCCGTTCCGCAAAAACAGCTCGTTCAGTTGTTTACGTTGCCAGCGACGGCTCCAACTTTAGCGCATGACCATCGCACAGGCAACCCCAAAATCCTGCAAATGTAAAGTAAATTTTTGCCTCAAAACGACTTCCGCAGCGTCAGAATCAGCAGATTCTCCTGCCAGCCATTGGGGCCGGTCGTCAGGGCGGTGTTCTGGTATTGATGCATCAACATGGCGTCCACCGTTTCGGTGGCGCGCAAATATAACTCATTGCGCAGGGTCAGCGCGTCCCATTCATAGGTGCCGTTGTCCATCAGCCGGTAATACGCCCCGCTGCGCAGCCCCAGCCGGGTGCTCATGCTGTACATGAACCGCAAGCCCGCCTGCCATTCGGTGTACTTGGGCACGTTGGGCAAATCCACCGGGTCATACTCGCTGTACTCGCCCACCACCTCCATGCGCAGGTCCGGTCCCAGGGTCTTGCGGAAGAAATAGCCAATGGCGGTGCGCACGCTCTCCAGCGGCCAGGTGACACTGCGCTGGAAATAAACGCGCTGCGACATGGTGGGGGAGATGGAATGCTGCAGGTCCAGCGTCCACAACAGCGCCTCCCGCCGTTGGTTATCCGCCCAATAGTAGCCCGCTTCACCCAGGAGGCTCAGGTAATCCGTAATCGGCCCCCGGAAGCCGCCCATCAACGTATGGCTGAAACCATCCTGACGGTCATGATGGGTGGCCGCATAGTGAATGTGCGGCTTGAAGCGCATGTTTTCCCGCTCATTGTCCAGGGCCGCGTAATAACGCTCACCCGAGCGCGGCACCTCGTTGGGCAGGCCGTCCGACCAGATGTCGTACCGCGCGGCGCCGGCGGAGAAGCGCGTCTCGGTGGGCAGCAAATGGCTGACATGGGCGCCGGCGGTGTTGCGGAAAACAAAGTAATCAAACAGGCGGTTGAAGGTGTCGGCCCGCTCCTGAATGTTCCGGTCAATGATGCGGTAAGAATAGCGGCCCACCGTGTCGGCCGCATTATAATCCGTATCGAACAAATCAAACGCGCCGCCCCAAATGTAACTGGGCGTGTACACGCTGAAGTTGTCGTATAGATGCACATCCCAGTTGCCAATGGGGAAGGTGTAGCTCAACTGGGCCAGGCCGCGCGGCGTGGCGTTGAAGGCGAACATTTCCATCGGGTCAATGAACCCGATTTTGTTTTCAAACGGCAGATACACCATCTGGATGCCCACCGCCAACCGCAGCCGCTCGGTGGCCTGGAACATGGCCGCCACGCTCCACCCAATCATGCTGATGAAGCCGCTCTCCACCGCCGGGTCGGAGCGCGTAGCGTTGTCTGAGTACAGCAAGCTCCCTGAAAGCGTGCGAAAATCGAGGTAGAAATTGCCAATCTTGATTTCGGCGTCCTCCGGGCGAAATGCCCACTCCACGAGCGGCACGCCCCAGGTGAAGCCAGGCGGGGTGGCCACGCGCACGGTGCCCTCGCCCTCCATGACCTTCACGGGGCGGACCACGCCGCGGTTGATGGTGCGGAACATGCTGTCATAAGCGGCCCGCACTTCCTGGATGGGATTGGGTTCAACGGTGCCCATCCCGCCGGCGCTGCCCGGTTCCCCCGCCTCACCGAGGATGTGATACCCTCGCGCGCTGCCTGCGGTGTCCAGCGGATTTACCCGGCGCTCATTGCCCACGGGAGTTTGCGCCGCAACCCAACCGGCCATGCCCAAAGCGAGGGCGCAAAACAGGCCCCGGCCTCGCTGAAAAAATGGCTGCGTATTAGGTTGTTCAGGCATTTTACACCGTGTTTGCCATCAACGCCCGCTACCGGCCTCACAAGGAGGTGTTTTGACCATGGACGGCCGCCATCACACCACTGGCCACTTAATTAACATTTCCATGGTCATTTGTCCACTTCATGCTGCTTGAGTTTCGGCCTCTATATGCCTTCCCAAGTCCTTGATGTCCAGAAAAAAATATAAAATCTCAGGACTTACACCCATGCCCGCAGGGCCTGCACCAGCCAGGCCAGAGCGTCAGTGTCCCGGCGGCAATAGGCCATCAAATCCTGTCGCACCCTGGCCTCCTCCTCCGCGGACAGCCGGTCAAAAAGGAGCCTAAGCCATGCCTGCGTGGCCTGGTGACCGTCCCGAATGGCCAAATCCTCATAGCCCCGGCCCGTCACGGCCGGCAGCACCTCCTTCAACGAGCAACTGCCCTTTTGTTGGGCGAAGTAGCAATAGAAATTCTTGAACGGCTCGAGCATGTCCACCCACCGTGGACGCAGGGAGTCATACCAACTTTGCCTGACTGTATCCCAACGCACCAGCGACTCGAGGACCGATTGCTCGAAGGCGGCGTTGTACGCCAGAATGCTGCCGCGATTGCCCAGGCTGGATTTTAACCGGTCCAGCATGGGCGCCCGGGGATCGCTCTGGCCGGTGCAAACAAACGCCTCGTGCTCCAGCTCAGCCCCCGGCGCTCGGACGTGGGTGATGGAAAATTGCACGGGCACCATGTTGAACGGCGACAGCCCGGGCAGCCAGGGAATGGCGGCATTGACCGTCTCGAAGTCCAGACAATGCAGCGGGTATTCGAGCCGGCCCAGAAATTCACGCAACGCGGGGCGGTCCACATAGGGGCGCCCGGTCTGCACGGCGTAAAGCTGCGCCTCGCGATTTCGTGTGCGCAGGTTTTTGGGCAGCAGTTGCAGGGAAACGTGACCCGCCTGATACAGCTTGAAGGCCTTCTGGCGGCTGAGCTGATACAAGTGAAAGATGTTGTGCTCCGGCAGTTGCCCGGCCCAGCAACGGGCCTTGAAGGGACAGTCGCCCCCCTCTTCGCAGTAAGGGCCCAGCGGAATGGACGCCGGCGCCGACGCCCGCAGGAGCTGCGCGTAAGCGTCCAGGGCCTCCTCCAACTCGCCGACGGCATGGAATCCCACCTGGCTGTTCGGCTCGACCAGGAACAAACTGGAGGGGTCCAACCGTTGTGCGCGGCAATAGATGGGGTTGAGGGTGACCAGCCCCACCTGAACCAGGTCCACCCCCGCCGCTTTCACAATCTTCGCCTGGTAGGCCAGCCGTTGCCGGGCGGTGGGCGATATCGTCGTTTGCGGTATCACCGAAACAATCTGCCAGCCGCCGTGGGGATGCGGCCCCAGGTAATCCACTTCGGCCAGCCAGCCATCGTGCGCCAGCACGGCCTCCAACATGGCCTGGCCGGCTTTCAGGCATTGCTGCGTCTGGCGCAGGCGAGTTTCCATGTCCCCCGCAATCACCGTGATGGGGCCGGGCAACAACGGGGCGGCCAGGCGCAGCAGCCGCCGTTGTTCTGCCACATCCCAGACTGCAAAGGAGGTGGCCGGCGCCTCCTGTGCCAGGAAATAAAGGGCTTTCTGGCATCGGCGCCCGGCCCAGTAATGGTTTTCGGTGAAAAAACTCAATTTGCCAGCGACCTATTGACCGCCCCGCAGGGCGTCATAAATGGAAAAATCCCATCGCTCGCGAAACTCCAATAACAGGGTATCCTCGCGCACCACAAACGGCAGCCAAACATGGGTGGATTGCTCCAGGCGTTTGGGTTCCCAGCGGTCCGCCATGAAAATGAAGCAACCGGGGGGCTTGCCCGGCGCGGGCAGCACAAAAGTGCTCTGTGCGCGAAACGTGAGATGACGCTCCGGCCCCACGCATGGATTGCCGCGGCTGGTCCACGGGCCAAACAAGCTGTTGGCCACGCTTAAATCTGCGGCGTTGGGGTTCCATCCCGTGCAGCCGGAGGTAATGAGGTAGTACTTGTTGCGATATTTGAACGGCGCGGGCGCTTCGCGGTATTGGTCCACCAGAATGCGCGCCCAAGTGCGGCCCTGCACCAGGGGCTCCGCCGGACGGGTAAAGGCCTCATTCAACCGCACGATGTACATGGTGCGATTGTCTTCCGAGGCGTAAAACACATAGGCCTGGCCGTCGTCATCCAAAAAGAGATTCATGTCGCGGAAGGTGTTGCCCAGCTCCTTTTGGCGGCAACGGTCATTTTCGGGATAGCCAAAGTCAAAGCGAACGGGCCGAAAAGCCTCAAGGAAGGCAAACGGGCCTTCGGGTTTCTCGCTCACCGCCACCCCCGCCATGGCATACGTGTATTGCCGGTTGTCCAGATGCATCCACATCACATAGCGGCGGGTTTTCGCATTCCACAGGACTTTGGGCCGCTCGCACACGCCGCGTTCCCGCGCCTCCTCCGGCAACACTTCCCGGGGCAGGGCCAGACCCAGCGGCTCCCAGTTCAATAAATCCCGCGAGCGATACACCGTCACCCCACTGGGCCGGCCGGCCCGCTCCTGTCCGTACCAATAATAAACGCCCTCGCGCTCCAGAATGCCGCCCGCATGGGAGCGAATGGGGTTGCCCTGCGTGTCCAGCCAGACCTTGCCCGGTTCAAAGGCGGCGGGTGCGGCCGGACGGGGAGCGGCTTCCGCGCCCAGCAAGCAACCTGCTCCCAAGGTCGCCAGCAAGATACCTGAACCAAGCCGGGACTTCATCGCGCATCTCATTTGGGCATCCATATCCAGTTAGTAGAAACGCTGCGCACGGCAGGTCAAGCAACCTTTCTGCTGCACGCCCATTTTGTCCAGGGCAGCGCTCGCCGGACATCTGGCTTGCCCAGTCCATCCGTCAGGGTTTGGCGGTAAAGGGATTGCCGCGTGAGGCCGACGAGGTCGCCTGACGTGGCAAACACCAGACCGCCAGCGGCACATAGACCCAGGCCACCATCACATGAAAAATGGCCACCAGCCCCAGCCGGATTAAATCCATCAACCCCCATCCATACCCGCCAATGGCCACCGTCATAATGACCGCGCCGGGCATGAGCGCGGCGGCGCACAGACGCCAGGCGGCGCCCACGCTCAACCTGGCGCCGCGCAGCCAGGCCAGCACCCGCGCCACAGGAACGTAAACCAGGGCCAGGCAGGTCCAAATGACCACCAGCCCCAGCGTGGCCCCCACCCACACCAGCGCCACCATCGCCTGGCTCCACGCTCCCCACCACGGCACGGCCTCTGCCTGGTTGAAGGGCAGCACGACCTCCGGCGGATAGGGAATTTCCAGATACCCCAGCACGCCCCGCACATGCAGGTTGGTGACCCCAAACTCAAGTTGCACATCCGCCGGCAAGCTTTGTTCGCCGCGGTGATGGGGGTCAATGACCAGCGATAAAAAGCGGTTGCCGGCCAGCGCCACCGGCTGGTCCAGCTCCATCTTCAACCGGCCGCCGCGAATTTCACCGCTGGCGGGCAGCGCCGTCACCGCGCGCGCCACCGGCGGAAACCAGGCGCTGCGGACAAACCATGCGGCCACCATCCCGATGGCCAGCCCGAAGACCATCAGCATGGCCAGCGTCCGGCCATAACCTGCCCCCGCAAAGGCCGCGACGCCCTGCGGGGTCAGGGGCTGCCACGCCCCCGCGGGCGGACTGCCGGCCTCCGCTGCTGAAGGGTCTTGTGCCATACCGTGGCCGCACCATAACAAATAACCAGGGGCCAAACCAAGCACTCGCTGCGCGAGCATGGCCAGCCCCGTTTTGCAGGAGAATGCCCACTCTGCCTTTCACAGTGGGGAGACGGCGGCCGGTATGTTTGCAACCGAGGTTGCATCTGCCGGTAAAACTGGCATGGTTTCGCTCATGCAAATCCCTTCCGGCAAGCAATGGCTCACACTGGCGGCCTGGCTGAGCTTGATGTGGGGCGCGTTGACGCATTCCCTGTCCGCCGCCGTCACCGCCGCCGCGCTGGCCCAACAGAAACAGCAGGTGGTCAACGTCATCGTCATCAACTTTGACCCCATTCTGAGAACCCGCGGCAACCAACCTTTGCACGCCTGTTTCAAGTGGTCGGACCCCTGGAAGCTCACCGAAACCATGGTGGAAGCCGCCCGCACCACCAGCCACGGTTTTGTGGAGTATCGCATCGTGGAAAAAATCAATCACGACGGCTTCCCCACCTTCCGCAACGGGTTCACTTACACCGAGGAAACTTTTCTGGAGATGTGGGAAAAAGACCGCAAAAAAGCCAATAAAGGCATGACGAGTTTCAAGTGGCTTTTTGAGCGTTTTAACCTGCCGGCCCTGCTGGCCAAACACCAGGCCACTGAAATCTGGCTCTGGGGCGCGCCTTATTTTCAGTGGGATGAATTGCACTGGAAAACGCCGGGAGACCGCATTCCCTACCAGACCGACAATCCGTGGTTTTACCGGCCTTATGACATTCCCGACGTGGGCAAGACGGTGTGGATTATGGGCTGGAATTACGAACGGGGCGAGGGCGAAATGCTGGAAAGCTACGGGCATCGCATCGAAAGCGTGCTCTCCCTTACCTTGGGGCAGGGCCGATGGGACCCCAAGGGCAATCCTAGTAATATCTGGAATCAATTCACGCGGGTGGACAAGGATTTTCCCGGCGAGGCCGAAGTGGGCAGCATTCACTTTGCGCCCAATTCCTTGCGGGACTATGACTGGGACAACCTGACCGAAGTGTGGACCTATGCCGATGACTGGCTGACTTATCCCGATTTGCCCCGCCAGAAGAAAAAGCTCAACGCGGTGACCGGCGGCTGGAAGGGCATCACCGCCCATCATCGCTGGTGGATGACCCGCCTGCCGCATCGGCCGGGCATCACGGGCGGCTTTTTCAACAATTGGTGGCAGTACATTGTGAACTATGACGCGGCCATTAAAACCCTGCCGCCTCCCGGCGCCACCTTCGAGAAAGCCCGCCGCGCCATGTACGCCTCGCCGTGAGCTGGTTCAGACCTTGGTGGGGGAGGCTGGTTTGTCCTCGTAATCCGTCAGGTACATCTCGTGTTCCTTTTCCAGACGGTCGTACCAGGTGAACTTGAGCACAAGGGAAGTCGCGACGAACACGATGACACACGCCCAAAAGCGCGGCCAGTTGCGGATGACCAGGTAAATGGGCGCGGCCACCATGGCAATCTGCCAGACCAGGCCCACGCCAATGTTGAACCAATCCCGCGCCGCATCCCGGTTGGCTTGGAGACGCGGATGCTCCGCCGCGCACAGCGCATGAATGGGCCGCCACCAGCCCCAGGGCCGCACGGTGAGATAAAAGCGTTTCAGCACGGCCTTGTCCTCCGGCGGGGTGAGCAGGCAGACCCCCACGGAAAAAATCATGCTGATGCCGATGATGACCAGCGAGGTCACCGTGGGACTGAGGGGGACAAACAATTTGATGACCGCCGCCGCCGTGCCGCTGACCATGCCGGCAAAAAAACCCCAGCCATTGAAGCGCCACCAGTGCCATTTCAGCACGTTGGGCGCCACGAAGGCCGGCACCAACGCGTTGGCCACCCACTCCGTCACCTTTTGCACGGAGCCTGTGTGAAAGCCAAACCCGATGCCCGCCAGAATGACCATGAGCGACCAGAAATAGCCCATCCACACCAGCTTTTGCTGGGAGGCATCCGGTTTGAGGTAGCGTTTGTAAATGTCGTTGACAATGTACGCCACGCCCGAGTTGGTGGTGGAAACAAACGTGCTCATGAACGCTGCCAGCAGTCCTGCCAGAACCAGCCCCTTGGCCCCCACCGGCAGGTATTGATTGACCACCTCGGGCAGGATTTTCTCGAAATCCAGTTTCTGGCCCGCCGCCGCCATTTTGGCCAGCTCCGGACTGAAATGGACCAGGCCAATGACCGCAATGCCGGCAATCAAGAGGAACCGCGGCGCCAGCGACACAATCGCCATCATGAAATTCTCCAGCGCTGCCTCGCGCGGGCTCCGGGTGGAGAGCACGTGCTGGATGGCGTAATTGGGCGTGGGCCCGGCCATGCTCACCAGGATGCCCTTGAAGAGCAACATGCCGATGAACAGAAAATACAGCGAATAACCATCTCCCTGCGGGCCGTAAATCTTGTCGTTTAATTGCGGCACCAGGCCGCTCCAGTCCAGGTTCAATCGCCAGCCAAAAAACAGCTCCTCCCACCCCGCCGGCACGGCGGCGGTAATCTGCTCCGGCGAAGTCACCGCGATGGCCACTGCCGCAATGATGACCGCGGCCAGCAGAATCAACCCAAACTGAACGAGGTCATTCAACACCACACTGTACATGCCGCCCAAAATGCAATACGCCCCGGACACCACCATGATGAGGGTGCCATAAACTTCAGCCGGCAGGGGCCAGGGAAGAAAGGATTTGGCGAACTTGCCGATGCCCTGAAAGGCATAGCTCAAAAAGCCCACCACGCTCACCAGCGCGTACAACACCACGCTCAGGTAGGCCAGCTCCGAGCCGAGGTTTTTGCCAAAACGCGTGCGCATCCATTCCGCGCCGGTGAGGACATTCGAGCGCCGCACCCACGCCCCCAGGTACACCATGCGGAAAATGACGTTAAACAGCGGCCAAATCCACAACAGCCAGATGCCCTTGGCGCCATATACGTAGAGCATCGTCACAAACCACATCGTGCCCGTGATGTCCACGCCGCTGGAGCCGTGCGCAATGCCAATAATCCACCACGGCAGGCTTTTGCCCGCCAGAAAATAGGACTCCGCGCTTTGCGCCGCTTTTTGGGAAACCCAGACCCCCACCCCCACCATCAGGGCGAAATAGAGGACAATAATAACCAGGTCCAGCCAGTGCATGAGCAGAGGGGTGCGGCCCGGCGGTCAGATGAGTTGCTCAAGAATTTCCGCTGCCTCTCCCACAAACTTGGGGCATTGGGTGGCAAAGAGTTTTTTGTCCCGCGCCAATGCCAGCCCTTCCGGCGTGCTGATGTCGCAGCCCAGCAGTTCGCGGCATTGCAGGGATTTGTGGCGGGCGCGGAATTGCCGGCAGAACTCGCGCACGGTGTGGTAGGTGAATTCCTTGGCGTCCTTGTCATTCGGGTCCGTTGAGCCATAACGCAGCCCAATGACAATGCAGGCGCCATTCACTGCCCCGCACGTTTGCGCCTGCCGCCCCAGCCCGCCGCCAAAGCCGGCGGCGGCCTTCAACACCGCCTCCATGCTGAAACCCAGTTTGGGCGCAAACGCCGCCACCACGGCCTGCGAGCAGGCATAACCTTGCTGGAAATGCGCCACGGCGGCCTGGGCGCACTGGCTGTTGGAGGACTGATTGCTCATACGCGCTTCGCTGTGTGTGGTTGCGAAGAAAATCTCAATTTACGCCGGGCATTGCAATAAATAATCCAGCAGCTTGCTGAACCGACAGGTTGCCAGCGCGCAGTATTTGTCCCCGGCGCCATAGTACACGAACAGCGTGTCGTCCTTCACCACCGTCCCGCACGGAAAACATACGCCGCGGTAAAACCCCTCGATTTCGTAATCCGTCTCCGGCTGCATGAGCCAGTCCGGTGTGCGATGCCGCACGATGCCCGGGTCCTCCAAATCCAGCAACAGAGCGCCCAGCCGGTAAAACTTGTCCGGACCCACCGCGTGATACAACGTGAACCATCCATGCGCCGTGCGAATGGGCGGGGTGTTGATGCCCAGCTTGGCCGCCTCCCAGGGATATTTATTTTTAATCAGCAGCCTGCTGCGGACAAAAGGAAAGCCCAGCAAATCATCGCTGAACGCAATCCACGCGCAGGGATGCTCCGTGCCGTATTCCGGCCCCACCCACTCCAGCGGCCGGTGCATCAGCACAAACTTGCCGTTGACCTTTTCGGGAAAGAGAATGGCATCGCGATCGTCCAGCAGCGGGTTGGTGATCCAGCCCGCCCGGATCCAGTGCTGAAAATCCCGGGTCATCGCCAGCCCCGTCAGCGTGGCGTTGAGCCGCAAATAACGCGGAAACTCCTCGCCCACGTCTGGCTTCACATAACGGTCGCGTCCACCGGGCACCCAGAACTGCCCAAACGGAAAATGGCGGCAGGCATAAGTGACGTAAAACCACTCCCCCATCTTGACGATGCGCGGGTCCTGAATCGTGGCCCCGTCAAAGCCCTCCCGGCTGATGTCCATCGCCGGGCGGTCGGAAACGCGCTCAAAGTGGTAGCCATCCCGGCTTTTCGCCAGCCCGAAGTAACATTTGTAATCCGGATGCGATTCCGCGGCGCGGTACAACAACAGAACTTCCCCCTTTTCCGCGTCATAATACGCGGCGGGATTGAACACCGCCAAATCCTCCCAGGGATGGTCCGGATGCGGCGCAAGAATGGGATTCCCGGCAAACCGTTCTAACTTCATAAGATGCTAAAATGAACAGCAGCTATCCTGTCTCCCCGGCAACTTTCTGACAAGCCGGAATCCCCACGCCGGGCCGCGAGTTGATTGGATGGACCCCTTTCCCGGCGACCACCCCCTGTAGCGCAGGCGTCTCGCCTGCGGGTTCACGGAGCCTCCCGGCTCCGTGATTGCTGAATTGCCAAGGTCAAGCGTATGCGCCCAAAAGCACCAGTCCGCTCATCAATCTTTCATTTCCCATAGCGCAGGCGTCCCCGTCCCGCAAAGCGGGATTCAGCCTCCGTCCCGCAGGCCGGAGGCAACGAATGGAAATGAGAACATCTATGGGGTTTCTATTCTTACTTTCCCTCCTCGTCTGCATTGAGCAAACGCAGATAATGAATAATTCGAGGCACATTAACTATTTTCCCTCTCCCCCCGGGACAGGGCCACGGTGAGGGTCTGTAGCGCAGGCGTCCTCGCCTGCGGGTTCACGGAGCCTCCCGGCTCCGTGCTTGCAGAATTGCCGTCGTCAAACACACGCCCCTGGACGCACCAAGCCCCATCTCAATCTCGCATTAGCCATAACGTATGGCGTCCACGAATCGCGTAGCGGAAGTAGGCCCGCAACCCGCAGGCTAAATATGCTAAGGGGCCAAGGTACCAGCGTGAGAATAATCCGCGCAGCTACAATTCCTCCTTCTCCCATTGGAAGAGGGCTAGGGTGAGGGTGGTCAAAGTCTGTGACAGAATTTGATGTATTTCCCTCTCCCCCTCGGGGAGAGGGTCAGGGTGAGGGGCCTCTTCTCCCTCTTCGTTTCCTTTGTTTTCTTCTGTGTGAAAATTCGTGTCCATTCGTGTTCATTCGTGGTTAATCTCCCCCCTTCACACGCTCTGCCCCCTTTTCCCTCCACCCCATCGTAGCAGAAAGCCAAGGTGAGGGTGTGTAGCGCAGGCGTCCCCGCCTGCGGGTTCACGGAGCCTCCCGGCTCCGTGATTGCAGAATTGCCGTCATCAAACAGACGCGCCTTTAACCACCAGTCTGCCCGTCAAACTTTCCTGTGTCCTAACGCAAGTGTTTCGTACTGCGTAGCGGAATAAGGCCTGCGTCTTGCATGCGGGGGCAAAGGGGCGAATGAAGGCTTGAAGGGATGGGGGATTTGGGAGATATTGGGTTCGAGGTCAGCCACAAGATGCAGGTGAATGAAGCCATAGGTGGGTGGGCAATCGTGGAGGAGAAGAATTGTCCCGCAGTGCATGGGCCAAGGGGTGAGCTACGCACGCACGTATGGGGGGTGGATTTGTCGGGGACGACGCAGGGGACGGGTTCGATTTCAGGAGGGTTGCAAGCGGGGTTGGCGCACGTTGTTGGTCTCGGGGAGCACACGCCTCCGGCGTGTGCCCTTCGGCGTCCCGCCGAAGGGAAATTATTCCTCCACACGTCGAATGCGGCCACAGAGCAACGCTCGTCAGAACACGAATGCTGCCCGTTTGGCGAGCTTCTCCACGCCACGGGCCCCCTGGCCAAGGACTTCCATCATCTCTTCTCCACCAAATACTTTGACTGGGAAACCGGCCTCTCTTACTACGGCCACCGCTACTACTCCCCCACCGCCGGCAGGTGGCTTTCCAGAGACCCCATGGGGGAAAGAGGGGGAGTGAACCTCTACGGCTATTGCCATCAGAATCCAGTAAACGTTTTCGATGCTCTTGGTTTATTCGCTGACTTCAGCCTTTGTAACGACAAGGAAAAGGCGGCGCTGATAAAAGCCGAAGCTACCCTAAAAGCTAATTTGCTGGTTACGATCACGACGCTATCCAATTACGCTGTAAGCAAATTGGTTGGTTCCAGCCCTTCGTTCGCTGCGCGCTACGCTTCCGACTCAGGTTTCCGGTCGGACTACCATTCGTGGTATGCCAATATTTCATCTGTCTTGCATGCTGTTGCCAGCGGGATGGCAGCCAACAAGTATGAAGCAGAATGCGAATGTTTTTGCCTTGGGGATACAATGGCATACACGCGACCATGGAGTCCGTACGATAGTGATATTCATTTTTGTCCCAAATTCTTCAAGGCGTCTCCAGACTCGCAAGTGGACATCCTTTTGCATGAACTCTCGCATCTTTACGGCGGAACCGATGACCCTGCACCACGGGGAAACTTTTGGCCTAAGTGGCCGTTAGATGCAAGTTACATAGAATTGTTGGGCACAGGCAACATTGACGAGTACCTTGGAAATACTGTCAATAACTTCACGAGGATGAAATGACCGTGCGTAAAGCCTTGGTTCTAGTATTTCTCGGAGCTACACTTGGTGTGACAGTGTGCTTTTTATCATACAAGACGTGCTATTTGATCGATTGCGACAGTGGTATGGAGAAAATAGAAGCGCGTTTGTTGTTCATGCCGGTCTATTCTCGTGAGGTGAGTACAACATTTGCTTCGCTGAAGTTGCTTAACGGCCAGAGGAGTCTTCAAGGAACTCCTGATTGGCGCACGGTCTATGAGTTTAGCGCGTGGTCTCGTCGTTCTGCCTACTACTCGGGAGGGAGGATTTATTCACTTGCTCGCAGGATTGAAGAGCACACACAGCATTGGAGCCGAACCAATGCAAGCTTAGCGAAGCAGTTGTTCTTAGGTGCGGTTCGAAATGGGCATGTTGAATCAGCAGAAGCCTTGGTCGAAAAAATAGAGCGAGACGGAGAGGCTGCTTTGCATGTGAATTGATATGCCGCATAGGGCACGCCGCCCGGCGCGGCCACACGCTGTCGGCATTAGGACGCTTAGGACGCCTGTTTCCGACTCCTTACACCTATGCGTGACGTCATGCGCAGGCATGACACTGGGCTAGCCCCGGTTTGATGGACACCCGGTGGGCGGGTGCGGTAGAAACACCGTGTACATGAAAAAAGCCAACCTCAGCCAACCGCAGGAAGCCGCGCCGGGGTTGGCCAAACCCCATCCCCAAGCCAAACGCTACGACGACGCCTTCAAGCGGCTGGCCGAGGAGCGCAGCTAAAAAACCTCCCTCTCCCCCCGGGGAGAGGGCTTGGGTGAGGGGGCGGTTTTTCCCCTTCGTTCCCTTCGTTTCCTTCTGTTCAACATTCGTGTTCATTCGTGTTCGTTCGTGGTTCTTGTTTCCACTTTCACGCGCTCTGACCCCTTTGACCTCTACCCCATCGTAGCAGAAAGCCAAGGTGAGGGTCTGTAGCGCAGGCGTCTCCCCGTAGCGCAGGCGGGGACGCCTGCGCTACATGGGGCCGACGAACGCGCTACACACCTTCACAATAGTCCCTTCCCACGATGGGGTAAAGGAACACACGGATTTTTAACAGAAGGAAACGAAGGGAACGAAGGGGGAAAACGGTCCCCTCACCCGGGCCTTCTGCCGGCGGGAGAGGGGAGTTGGTTTCATGTCGTCCCTAAGGGACTCAATAATTGGGAGGGGGACGTTTTCTATAAACCGGTCGTCCCTAAGGGGCTGGCGCGGAGTCCCCATTAACGGCCTAGGCCTGTCGCACCTGGTATTTGTCCAACCGCTACTAGCCCTGAAATAAACAGCCCCAGCGGGGCGGCCTGGTGGTAGAAACAGCCGGGCCAACCCGTCCGAGCTCCGCAGGGGCGACAGATCATCCTCCTTCTTGACCGTTGGACTTGCTCAGTTTGAGGTGCAGCTTGGGGGCGGCGGGGGGGCATTTTTCGCGGGATTTATAAAATGGCAATAAATTGCTTGGCAGGGGGGCGGTGAATCCGTTTGATTGCGCGGCATGACGCCCGCGTTGATATTGGGCTGCATCGGGGTGTTTTTTGTGGTGCTGGTGACCATTGCCTGGCGGACAGGCCGGCACGCCGGCGCGCACGCGTATTTTCTCGGCGAACGCAAGTCGCCGTGGTACATCCTGGCTTTTGGTTTGATTGGGGAGTCGTTGTCGGGGGTGACGTTCATATCGGTGCCGGGGCAGGTGGGGCTGCAGCAGTTTGGTTATTTTCAAATGGTGATGGGGTATGCGATTGGGTACCTGATCATCGCGGGGGTTTTGTTGCCGCTGTATTACCGGCTGAATCTCACTTCGATTTACAGCTACTTGTTTGGGCGGTACGGGCCGCGCACGCAGAAGGTGGGTTCGACTTTTTTTCTGGTGTCGCGGTTGCTGGGGGCGGCGGCACGGCTGTATTTGACAGCCGGGGTTATTCAATATTTTGTGCTGGATGCGTGGGGGGTGCCGTTTGCGGCGACGGTGGCGTTCATGATTTTGTTGATGATGGCCTATACGTTCAAGGGCGGCATTAAAACGATCGTGTGGACGGACACCTTTTTGTCGTCGTTTCTTTTGCTGGGCTTGTTTCTTTCGATTGTGTTGATTGCGCGGCAGATGGATTTGGGGGTGGGTGGGGTGTGGGCGGCGTTGTGGGAGGGGGCGTACTCGCGGGTTTTCTTTTGGGACTGGCAGGCCAAGACGTTTTTTCCCAAGCAGTTTATCGGGGGCATGGTGGTGGCGGTGTGCATGACGGGGCTGGATCAGAACATGATGCAGCGTAATTTGAGCGCGCGCACGCTGCCGGAGGCGCAGAAAAACATCCGGTGGTTTGCGGTGATTGTGATGATTGTGAATCTGGCGTTTTTGTGTCTGGGGGCGTTGTTGCACACTTATGCTGATGCGCGGGGCATCGCCAAGCCGGCCAATCTGGATCATTTGTTTCCGTTGCTGGCTCTGCAGCATCTGGGGCTGCTGGCGGGGTTGATGTTCATTATTGGGCTGACGTCCGCCACGTTTGCGAGCGCCGACACGGTGCTCACCACGTTGACCACCAGCTTTTGCATAGACATTCTGGACATGGAGCGGCGCCCGCAGTGGGATGAGGCATTCAAGACGCGATTGCGGCATCAGGTGCACGTGTTTTTTGCGCTGTTGTTGTTGCTGGTGATTTTGACGTTCAAGGCCTTGGATGCCCGCGAGGTGATATTGCTGGTGTTGAAGCTGGCCAATTATACGTATGGGCCGCTGTTGGGGTTGTTTTTCTTTGGTCTGTTCACCCGCATCCGGGTGGAGGATCGGTGGACGCCGCTGGCTTGTTTGCTGCCACCGGTGATGTGCTACGTGTTGGAGGTTAACGGCCCGCGATGGTTTGCCGGTTACCAGTTCAGCAACGAGTTGTTGTTGGTGAATGGTCTGCTGACGGCCCTGGGCTTGTGGCTGGCCCGGCTGAGAACGCCGGCGGCGGGGGCCTCGCTTGCGGCATGAGTCTGACGCTGTCACCGGTGGATTCTTTTCGGTCTTTGTGGCGGCGCGGCGCGCCGGTGCTGGCGCTGGCGCCGATGCAGGATGTGACAACGCTGCCGTTTATCCGTCTGGTGCATCGGTATGGGGGGGCGGATTATTACGTGACGGAGTATTTCCGCGTGCATGCGTCGTCGCGTCCGGAGAAGGACATTTTGCGGTGTGTGGATGAAAATTCGACCGGGCGGCCCATGCTGGCGCAGATGATTGGGAATGACATTCCCGCGTTGATTCGCACGGCGCAGGTTCTGGCGCAGCATCCGGTGGCTGGCATAGATTTGAACTTGGGCTGCCCGGCGCCGGTGGTTTATCGCAAATGCGCGGGGGGCGGACTGTTGCGCGAGCCGGAGCGGGTGGACATGATTCTGGGCAAGCTGCGCGAGGCCATCACCATTCCGTTCACGGTCAAGACACGCCTGGGATTCGCCAGTGCGGAGGAGTTTGAGAAGTTGTTGCCCATTTTTGCGCGGCATGGGCTGGATATGTTGACGGTGCATGGGCGGACGGTGGCCGACGGCTACGGCGGGGTGGTGCGGTATGATTTGATTGCGGCGGCGGCGGCCGCCATGCCGTGTCCCGTCGTTGCCAACGGCAACATCTTCAGTCCGGCCGACGCGGAGCGGGTGTTGCAGCAAACCCGGGCGCGCGGCCTCATGCTGGGGCGCGGGGCGATTCGCAATCCGTGGCTGTTCCGGCAGATTCGCGAGCGCCTGGCCGGGCAGGCGGTGACGTTGCCCACGGGCCGCGAGGTGCTGGCTTATTTGCACGCGCTGGATGAAGCCCTTTCCACGCCGGACGTCAGCGAGGCCTGTCAGGTGCAGGCGCTCAAAAAGTTCAGCAATCAGGTGGGGCTGGGGTTGCCGGGGGCGGAGGCGTTTTTACATGACAGCCGGCGGGCGCGCACACGGGCTGAATTTTTCCGCATTTGCGCCGACCATCTGGACCATGAGCAGCCGCTGGCTCTGGTGCCACACCATTGAAGGGCGGAAAACTGTTGCCCGGCAGAGGTGAAGGTGCTTAATTAGGTTCAAAGCATCACCTATGCGCTGCCTCGCTGTTGTGTTTTGGGCGCTGTGTTACATTTGGGTCACAGGCGCGTTTTCCCTTGCCGCCGCTCCTTTGGAAATATCCGAATTCATGGCCAGCAATAATCGCGTGCTGGCGGATGAGGATGGGGATTTTTCGGATTGGATTGAGATTCACAACGCCTCCACCAACCCCGTGAGCCTGGCCGGATATTTTCTCACGGACGACCCCGCCAATTTGCGCAAGTGGGCGTTTCCGGAAATGAGCCTGGCAGGGGATGGCTATCTGCTGGTGTTTGCTTCGGGCAAGAACCGGCGCAATCCGGCCGCCCGTCTGCATGCCAATTTTCAACTGGATGCCGCTGGCGAATTTCTAGCGCTGACCGATGGCAACGCCGTGGTGCATGGCTTCACTCCGGCTTATCCTCCCCAACAGGAAGATGTTTCCTACGGCGTGGCGCGGCGGCTGGTGGTGCAATCCTGGTTGGCGCAGTCCGTGCCGCAAATCCTCATCCCCGCCACGGAAGCACAATGGGACAGCAACTGGATGGCCCCGGATTTTGTGCCAACCGGGTTGTGGTTCACCAGTGCCGTGCCCATGGCCATGGGTTTTGACACCAACCGGGCCGGCGGTGTGCCCGCCAATATTGCGCCGACCGGAACAGCTTCGCAGAGCACCACGTTATCCTCGTACTCCGCCAGTCTGGCCCTCAACGGCAGTACCAATGATTTTACGCATACGGCTTCTGCGGATGCCTCGCCGTTCTGGCAGGTGACCTTTACCAACGAATTTTTCATTTCGCGGGTGGTGTTGTACAACCGCAGCTCCTGTTGCCAATCGCGGTTGCGGGACATTCGCGTCCTGGTTTTATCCACCAACGCTTCGGGCATGGTTACCAACTGGCAATCCCCGTTGCTCAACCCGGAGAATACCGGCTACACTTTTTCCTCCGTTCCCTCCGGCCCAATGACCCTCACGGTGGATATCGCTGCGCTCAACGGCCAGCCGGCCTTGGGGCGGATGGTGCGGGTCATTCGCATTCCGGACCCGGATTTATCTGGCACGGGAGGGCAGGGCAACGCCGATGAGCCCAACGTGCTTTCGCTGGCCGAGGTGGTGGTGGAGGGTGTGCTGGGCAGCGACTTTGCGCCTTACATTCGCGCGGATGTGCAGTCGCGGATGCTGGGGGTGAACGGCTCGGCCTTTATCCGCCTGCCGTTTGTTTATACGCCGGGTCTGCCGGTGGACCGTATGTGGTTGCGCGTGCGGTACGACGATGGTCTGGTGGCTTATTTGAACGGGGTGGAGGTGGCGCGCGCCAACGCGCCAGCTTCCCTGGCCTGGAACAGCACTGCCGTCACCAACCGGACCCTGCCGGCAGCGCGGTTGGAAGAAACGTTGGACCTTTCTTCTGCCATTCCTCTCCTGATACCCGGCACGAACTGGCTGGCTATTCAGGCGTTAAATGTTTCTGCCGCCAACGGTGATTTTCTCATGGTGCCGACGCTGGAGACGGTGCAAATCGAGGTGTCCAGCAATGCCTGGCTGGTGGATGCCACGCCGGGGGCGATTAACAACACGGACTATTACTACGGGCAGGTGGCGGATACCAAGTTCAGCGTCAATCGCGGCTTCTTTCAGGCACCCTTCATGCTGTCCATTACTACTGAAACGCCTGGGGCGGAGATTTATTATTCCTTCAATGGCGATGAGCCTGCTCCGGGCAAGGGGGTGCGCTACACGGGACCGCTGACCATCACCAACACCACGGTGGTGCGGGCGCGGGCGTTCAAGGCGGGATACAAGCCCACCAACGTGGACACGCACACCTACCTGTTTCTTGACGACGTGATTTATCAAGCGTCCGATGGGCGTCCGCCGCCATATTTCCCGGCCAGTTGGGGGCGCAACCGGGTGGACTACGGCATGGACCCGGAGGTGGTCAGCAAATACACCCTTCAGCAATGGCGCGAGGCGCTGACGCAAATACCCACCCTTTCGATTGTGACCGAGCTGCCCAATTTGTTTGACCCGGTGACCGGCATTTACGCCAATGCCGATGGGCATGGCGAGGAATGGGAGCGGCCCAGCTCGATTGAGTTGCTTGACCCGACCAATTCCGTGCCGGGGCGTTTTCAGGCGCCGTGCGGCCTGCGCATCCGCGGCGGCTACAGCCGCAATGCCAATTTTGTGAAGCACTCCTTCCGGGTTTTTTTCCGGCGCGATTATGGTTTGGGGCGGCTGCGCTATCCGTTGTTTGAGAACGAGGGCGCGCAGGAGTTTGACACGTTTGATTTGCGCACCAGCCAAAATTACTCATGGCCGCGCGAAACCGGCAACAACGGCCTCTACGAGACGATGGTGCGCGAGGTCTGGTGCCGGGAAACCCTGGGGGCGATGGGCCAGCCCTACCGCCGCTCACGCTATTACCATCTTTATCTCAACGGCCAGTATTGGGGGCTGTATGAGACTGATGAACGCCCCGAGGCTTCTTATGGCGAGATTTATCTGGGCGGCCGGAAGGAGGATTACGATGTGGTCAAGTGCGCCAATCACGTGGGCAACTTTGTGACCGAGGTGACCGATGGCAACATAAGCGCCTGGAGCAATCTCTGGGTGATGGTGCGCTCGGTGCCGGGGAATCCCTCCAACTCCAATTACTTCCGCATTCTGGGACGCAAGCCGGATGGCACGCGCGACCCGGCGCTGCCGGTGATGCTGGATGTGGACAATCTGATTGATTACATGATTGGCATTTTTTACTCCGGCGATGGCGACGCCACGTTGTCCGCCTTCCTTTCCAACACCCGGCCCAATAACTGGTTTGCCATGCGGAACCGGAACAACCCCGAAAGGGGCTGGATTTTCTTCAACAGCGACTGCGAGCACACCCTGGGCGCGCCGAGCTGGCAGGTGGACCGCACGGGGCCATGGAGTGGCATCAGCGGCTCCAATGTGGGCAACTTCACTTATTCCAATCCGCAGTACCTGCACGAGGATTTGATGAACAATCCGGAATACCGGTTGCGCTTTGCCGACCATGTGCAGAAGCATTTCTTCAACGGCGGCGCGCTCACATTTTCCGCCTGCACGAATCGCTGGTGGAAGAAGGCCAATCAAATCACCAAGGCCATTCGCGCCTACTCGGCGCGGTGGGGAGATGCCGCGCCGCGTGAGCCGCCCTACGGGGAAACCGAGTGGGTCAGCGCCGTCAATGCGGTGCCGGCCAACATCTTCCCCACCCGGGCGGAGACGGTGTTGGCGCAGCTCCGCGCCGATGGTTTGTATCCCTCGGTCAATGCGCCCAGCTTTAACCGGCATGGAGGTTATGTGACCAACGGCTTCCCGCTGGCCATCAGCCTGAACAATCCCAGCGGGGCGGTGTATTACACCCTGGACGGCAGCGACCCGCGCCTGGTGGGCGGCGCGGTGGCGCCGACAGCGTTGGCGTACAGCGGCCCCATTCCGCTGACCGGCAGTGTCCGGGTCAAGGCCCGCGCCCTGGTCAATAACACGTGGAGCGCGCTGTTGGAGGCAGACTTCCTTACCCCGGAGCTGCCTGCTTTGCGCGTTACAGAGCTGATGTACCATCCCGCCCCGCCCACGGCGGCGGAGCTGGCCGCCGGCTTCGCGGACAAAGACTTGTTTGAATACGTGGAGCTGCGCAATGTGGGCACGCAAACGGTGGCACTGGCGGGCGTACGCTTCATTGAAGGTATTACCTTCCAGTTTGCGGACGGCACCCTGGCGCCGGGTGAACGGGTAGTCATTGTCAGGGACCGGGCCGCTTTCGCCCTCCGCTACGGCACCAACCTGCCCGTGGCCGGAGTGTATGTCGGCCAGCTCAGCAACGCAGGCGAGACGCTCCATCTGGTGGACGCGGCGGGCCGCACCCTCCTGCGCTTTGCTTATGGGGACGGCTGGTATCCCATCACTGATGGTTATGGTTTCTCGCTGGTGGTGGTGGACGAAAACGCGCCTGCTTCCTTGTGGGATAACCACGCCAACTGGCGGGCCAGTGGCGCCTTTAACGGGAACCCGTGCAGCGCCAATGTGGCGCCACCCTTGTTCCCGGCGGTAGTGGTGAATGAAGTGCTGGCCCATCCTGCCGCAGGGCAGGTGCGCGCGGTGGAACTGGCGAACGTGGGCGCCACGCCCGCAGATATCAGTGGTTGGTGGTTGACGGATGATTTGGGCCAGCCGTTCAAATACCAATTTCCGCCGGGCACAGTCATCCCCGCCGGTGGTTATTTTGTGTTGAACGAGGGCGAGTTTCTGGCCGCGGCCGGCAATCTGACGTGGAGTGGCAGTGGCGGTGAAGTGGCGCTGTTTGCCGCGGATGCCCAGGGCCGGCTCACCGGCTATTTTCACGGGTTCAACTTCCGCGGCACTGAGGCAGGCGTCACCGTGGGGCGGCACGTGACCAGTACCGGGGCGGAGCACTTTGTGCGCCAGGCGCGGCCAACTCTCGGAGAGGCGAATGCCGGCCCGGCTGTGGGGCCGGTGGTCATTGCGGAAATCATGTACCGGCCGCCGGACATCGGCACGAATGACAACAGCCGCGAGGAGTACCTGGTGCTGGCCAACCTCACCACCAACGCCGTGCCTTTGTTTGACCCGGCATCGCCCACCAACACGTGGCGCATCTCCGGCGGGGTGGATTTTGTTTTCCCCACCAATCTTTGGCTGCCTCCCACCGGCCGGTTGATGGTCGTCAATTTTAATCCCCAAAATAATCCGGAGGAGCTGGCCGTCTTCCGCCAGAAATATGGAGTGCACCAGGAGATTCCCATTTACGGCGCATTTTTGGGCAAACTGGATAATTCCGGGGAGGATGTGGAACTTAAGGCGCCGGTGGAATTTGCCACGGGCTTTTGGGGCGAGGTGATGTTGGAACAGGTGAGCTATCGTGATAATGCTCCCTGGCCCGGCGGTGCCGATGGTTTTGGCGCGTCGCTGCAGCGCATGGATTTGCGCGCGTATGCCAACGATCCCGCCCACTGGCGGGCGGCATGGCCGGCTGTTGCCGGTGGCGGGGTGGCCGGAGCGGCGCCCGTGTTCACACAGCAACCGCAGAGCCAGACGGTGGTGGAGGAAGCCACTGTGACCTTTGCCGTCGCCGCGTCCGGCGATGGCCCGATCATCTACTACTGGCGTCATAAAGGCACCCTGATTGCCACCAACACCACCGGCATTCTGACGCTGACCAACGTGACCTTGGCGCAGCAGGGCAACTATTCGGTGGGCGCGGCCAATGCTTATGGAGTGGCCGTCAGTGAGGCCGCCGCACTGGCGGTGTTATCCCTGCCTGCCATTGTCCAGCCGCCGCTGGGCACGAATGTCCTGGTGGGCGGCAACGTGACTTTAAGTGTCACCGCCAGCAGTCCCTGGCCGCTGGCCTATCAATGGCAAAAAGATGGCGTGGACATCCCCGGCGCGACGAGCGCGACGTTATCGCTGACCAATGTGCAAATTGCGCACGAAGGGGCTTATCGTGTCCGGGTGACCGATATGGTGGGGACACGCCTGAGTGCGGCCGCCTGGGTGCAACCTATGCGGCGGGTGACCACGGTGCAGGGCATCCCTGCCACGCTCACCGTCACGGCGGGTGTGGATATTGTGTTTGCGCCGGTGTTTTCCGGTTATCCGCCGCCGTTCTATTATCAATTCCAGCGCGTGCCGGTGATTTTGGAAAACCGGGTGAGCGAAGTTACCAATCCGGTCTTCCTTGTGCCCAACATTCAAATCACCAATGCGGGCATCTACCGCATCATCGCCACCAATCTGGCCGGCTCCGGCGCCAGCCTCTTTTGCAACGTGACCGTGCTTTCCTGGCCGTTAATCACCAATCAACCGGCCAGCCGCACCGCGCCGGCCGGCACCAATGTCACCCTCACGGCGGGCGTGGCCGGCACGGCGCCACTGGGATTTCAGTGGTATAATGTTTTAGGCGAACCCATCCCGTGGGCGCGCACCAACAGCCTGACTCTCACCAACCTTCAGGCTGGCATCAATGACGGCGGTTATTACCTGGTCATTACCAATGCCTACGGCGCTGCCACCACAGCGGTGGCAGTAATCACTGTGGGGAGGCCGGATGGGGACGGGGACAGCCTGCCCGACGACTGGGAAGCTCGTTATGGCTTGGGCAGCGGGCCAGGGCAAGGGCGGGATGATGACCCGGACGGTGATGGCCGCACCAACTACGAGGAATACCTTAGCGGCACACATCCCCTGGATGCGCGCAGTGTCCTCAAGGTGGAAGGATTTGCCATGGATTCGACTCAAGGCGCTGTTTTGCGTTTTACTGCCCAGCCGGAAATTGCCTATGTGGTGGAGTATCTTTCTCCGCTGGGGCCGGGACCGTGGACAGTTTGGACCAATCTGCCCGCGCAGAGCGCCACCAATACCGTTCTTCTCATAGACCCAACGGCTCGCACCACCCCGCAAATCTACTACCGCATCAAGGCCTGGCGGCCGACGCCTTGAACGTAAAACAGCTCAGGGGCTTCATGCGTTGACATTGCCCAACGCGCTTGTTAACAAACCCCCCGCTGAATCGCAGGCCGGGCACAAGTATGTGTCGGGCGTGTTGTTCAACGCAAATGCCATGACTAAAACCGGCAAACGCCGCCTGGCCCGGCTGATGGGCGTTGTTTTGTTTCTAGCCCTCTTTTTGGGGGCGGGCGAGCTGTTTGTGCGGCTGGTATTCCGGGAAAAAATTGTCCTGTTTCCCCGCTTTCACGAAGAGGCTCAATATGGGCCTTTCACCTTGCGCCGCCTGCGGCCCAACACGACTTTTTACCACCGCAGCGTGGATGGCTCATGGCGCTTCCAAATCAACGCGCAGGGATTCCGTGACACCCATGACTATGCCTACGACAAAGGACCGGGGGTGCGGCGGGTGCTATGCCTGGGGGATTCGCACACCCAGGGTTTTGAGTGCGGCCAGTCCGACACCTATGCGCAAGTCCTGGAGCAGGCGGCTGCCGCACGCCGCCTTCCGCTGGAGGTTTTTAATGCCGGCATTTCAGGTTTTGGCACCGCGGAACAGCTCATTTTTCTGGAGCAGGAAGGTTTGAAGTACCGCCCCGACTATGTGGTGTTGGGGTTCTATGCCAACGATTTGGACGACAACGCCAAATGCGGCCTTTTTGGCCTGCAAGATGGCCAGTTGGTCACCAATAAAATGGCGCATATCCCCGGGGTGCGGGTGCTGCGGCCTTTCCAAAACTTTCCCGTGACGCGCTGGCTCAGCCAGCATTCCTACCTGTACAGCCTGGTGATGAACAACATTTGGGTGTTCATGAAAAACCGCCTCTCGCAGCAGGCGGCCGAGGCCGCGCCCGTGGAATACACCGTGGGCATGACCAATCAATGGGCCGCCGCCCGGCAGTACCAGGAAAAGTTAACGGCAGCCTTGTTGCAGCGCATGGGCCAAACCTGCCGCAGCCACGGTATAAAACTCATTGTGGTGGAGATTCCCAACCGCACAGGACCGGCCTCCTTTGAGCCGTCCCTGCCGCCGGCCTTGCGCGAAGTGGCCGTGGCCTCGGCCGATTCGGTGTTGTGGAGCACCAACCTTTTTGGAAACTTGCCTGACTGCTCAGTGATTTTTCGCGCCCACGGGCAGTGGCATCTGACGGAAAAAGCCCACAACTTGATTGGGGAAGCGCTGGCAGGCCTCATCCTGCCGCAAATCGCCCCGCCTCCGGCGCGTCCCGGCTCACAATAAAAGGCGCCCGCTGCGGAAGCTTAAAACTTATCCTCGCCGTCGTTCAACAGCGACTCGGCTTTGTCCGCGGTTTCCACCACCGCGCTGATGGTGGTCAACAAAGAAGTCGGGTCGGTGTCTGCGGCAATTTGGGCGGTAAAAGCGGCGTAGCAGTGATTGGAGTTGCTGGAGCGCAACAAGCTCCAGGCACCCAGTTTCACGTGGGCATTGTGCACCAGCAGCGCGTTGGCGACATCCCCCGGCAGCGGGCCTTCGCTTTCGTAGCCCACACTGAAAATTTCCCGAATTTCCAGTGGCCCTAGGTGGGTGGTGGCCGAGCGGATAAAAACCGTTTGATGGCGGTTGTTTTCAAACTGGAAGCTGACTTGGAAATCACCTTCGGCATCCACACGATATTTGAGTTCGAGAATGTCCAGGAGTTTGGCCACCCGGGGGTCGCCGGTTTTGGAGCCAATTAACATATGCAGGAGGGGTTGGGGTTTGTGGTTGAAATAATTTGACCGGCCGCAAAGTGCTACTGCTTGCTGGCCATAGCTTGCCCCTTTGCCCCAAAACGGTCAACCGCGAAAAACAGGCTTTAATGAATCTGCCGCAGCACCACCTCGCCGCGCAGGATTTTGTTGCAGCAGGTCAACCGGTATTTTTCCGGGTCCCGATTCCAGGCATCCAAAACATCCAATTCTTCCGGCGTGGGTTCGGTGATGTTTTCCATGCCACTGACCACCTCACAGACGCAGGTGCCGCAACTGCAATTAAAGCACCCGGCCTCCATCTCCACCCCGGCCTGCTCGCCAGCTTCAATCAAGTTTTCTCCCGCTTCCACTTCCGCCGATACGTTGGCGGGCAATATCGTAATCTTAGGCATAATCAATTCCCTGTTTGACCATTAGCGCAAGGATGCCCAATGTCAAATGACATCGCGGGGCCAAGGCTTGAGCTAAAGAGGCAAATCCCCAATCTCCAGACTTGGAAAAGGCGCGCAATCAGAGCTTGGTTTGCGGCGACGGCATCCTCCAAAAAACACGGAAAGCACGAGCCTTCATCCCTTTACCCGGCCACGCCGCGCTTATCCCTCGCGGCCATCCTTTTTGCCCGTTCGCCAGCACGGGTCACTGGTTAATTGGTAAACACCAGCGGCACAGTATAAGCCACAGGTTCACCAAAAGCGATGGGAACAGTTTGTGCCCGGTCACTTTTTGTAACGGTTTGCTCCCTTTGACGCGGTTTGCGGGTGTCATTCTGGCACACTGGTGCTTCGACTGTCAGGCAGCGGCTGTAGGGACGCTTCCTTGAGCTTTCCAGCATGCCGGTAGTTTGCGAAATGGCGAACCGGCTGATATTCAATTGGTTAACCAAAGCCGGTTTGGTGGGCGCTGCTGCCACCGGGATGATGGCACAGGTGCCGCGCTCAAACTCAACCAATTGCAACTCAATTCGCATGGTTGCATTAGCAGCAAACCACGTGCCGAGCGCTATTGTGAAAATTGGCGCGCGTCAAGGCGTCACCAGGGACGTAAAACGGTAGCTGCCGCTGCCCAATTCCAGAATGGCCCGCTGGTTTTCAAACCCCAGAATCTTGACGCCTCGCGCTTTGGCCAGCGGCTTGCCGTCTTCAAACACTGCCTCCAAGCGGCTGGCTGGCAGATAGAGGGTGGCCGTGGTATTGGCAGGGAGGGTCACGGCATAATCAAACACCCCCGAGTTTCGTTGCCAATGGACTTTAATGGGGCCATTGATGGAGTCATAGGCAACTTTGACCCAGGAGATGGGAGGATTTTCCGGGTTGCTGCCCGGGGTGGGGGGATGCGGTTTGAGCACCAGTTGGCGGAAACCATCCCGTGCCGTATCCACGCCGGCCAGAGTGACAAACATCCACTCACAGACGGCGCCAAAGGCATAATGGGCAAAGGAATTCATGGAAGCGTTCTGATTGCCGGCGGCGCCGTTGAAGCCAAATTCCTTCGTGTAACTGTCCCAGCGTTCCCAGATGGTGGTGGCGCCTTGTTCCACTTCAAAACCCCAGGACGGAAACCGCCGGCTCTGGAAAAGACGCACTGCCAGGTCATGGTGGCCGCTGGCGGTCAGGGCGGGCAGCAACGGTTGCGTGCCCAGAAAACCAGTGGCCATGCGATGATCGCGCTCCTTGATTTTCTGCGCCAGCCGCGCCCCGGCTTTTTCACGGAGCTCCTCGGGCAATACCCCGGAATAAATGGCGGTGGCATAAGCGGTCTGGGTGTCCACGGTAAAGGTGCCGTCCGGCTTGACGTACTTGGTGGTGAAGGCCTTGCGGATTTTTTGGAACAGGTCCTGGTAGTCGGCCGCTTCTTCGCTGCGTCCCAGGGCGGCCGCCATTTCCGCCATCAGGCGGGTGGTGTAGCCGAAATAGATGGTATCCAGATAATCCAGCGGGGTGGGTTCATTGAGATTGAGCCAGTCACCGTAACCATTGCCATCGGGATGGGCAATGCCGAGGTAATCTTTGGCCACCTTGCGGCGCCACTGCATGAAGCGCGTCATGGAAGGCCACATCCGGTCAATCAGGCGCGTGTCCCCGTACACTTTCCAGACGGTGTAGGGCACAATAATCCCCGCGTCCGTCCAACCGGTGGCCACGCCGCCGCGGCCCACCATGAAGGGATAGGGGCAGTAATCGGGGTAGGGACCGTAATCGAACTGGGCTTCCACCACTTCGCGCAGCCATTTGGAGTAAAAGGCGGCCACGTCGGCGTTGTAGGTGGCGCTGCGGGCGTAGATTTGGGCATCGCCCATCCAGCCTTCGCGCTCGTCGCGCTGGGGGCAGTCGGTGGGCAGCTCCAGGAAATTGGCGCGCTGCGTCCAGACGATGTTCTGGAATAAACGGTTGATGACCGGGTCGGAGCATTGAAAACTGCTCTTGAGCGGCACATCCGAATGCAACACCAAGCCCGTGATGGTGTCCGGCTCCGGCTTGCCGGGCAGGCCGGTGACTTCCACATATTGAAAGCCGTGGAAGGTGAAGCGGGGTGACCATACCTCTCCCTTGGGGTCGCCCTTGAGGATGTAGGTATCGGTGGCGCGGGCTTTGCGCAAGTTTTCGGTCATCAACCGGCCGTCCGGATAGAGCATCTCTCCATAGCGCAGGGTGATTTTCGTGCCCGCCGGCCCTTTGACTTTGAGCCGGACGATGCCGGCAAAGTTTTGGCCGAGGTTGAAGATATAAACATTATTCGTGGGCGAAGTGATGCGGAGAGGTTTGATTTCCTGGGTCACCCGCACGGGCGGGGCGGGGTAGGCCTCCAATTTGGCGGGGCGAATGAAACCAAAGTCCATCATCCGGACGCGGCCTTCATTGTCGAAAAAGGGCGCCATTTGATGGCTGTAAATGGCGGCGGGCAGCACCGGCTCCCATTGCCGGTCATCGAAACCGGCACGGGACCATCCGGGCATTTCCAGGCGGGCGTCATACACCTCGCCCATCAGGATGTCCGCCTCACGTTCCGGCCCCAGGCTGGTGGTTTTCCAACTGCCATCCGTTGGCACAATTTCACGCGAGCCATCCCTGTATTCCAATTCCAGTTGGGCCATGAGTGCCGGGGTGCGCCCGTAGATGTCGCGGCCGGTTTTATGGGGGCCCAGGCCCACGAGCAAACCGTACGCCAGGTAGCCGGAGTACCAGCCTTCGGCCACGATGGCGCCCAGCGCGTTGGGGCCGGGCTTGAGCAGATGCGTGACGTCGTAGGTCTGGTAGTACACGCGCTGGCGGTAATCGGTCCAGCCCGGCGTGAAATAAGCATCGCCCACCTTGCGGCCGTTGACCTGCAGCTCATAGATGCCCAGTGCCGTGGCCCGCCAAAGGGCGCGGCGCACAGGCTTGGCGGGCACGAATTCGCGGCGGTAATAACGCGCAGGCGGCAGGTAAAGCTCGGCTCGATTGGTGTGGAAGGGCGCTTTTTGGTTGAAGGTAATCCATTCCGCCTGCCAGTCGGACGGCTCGAGCAGGGCCATGGTCCATTGCGCCGGCTGGCTCCAGGCGGAGGGCTGGTCGTCTTTGTCCCACACTTTCACCTTCCAATAGGCCTCCTGACGCGAGCGCAGGGCCTGGCCGCGATACTCGATTTGCGATGTCCGCCCGCTGGCCACCTTGCCGCTGTCCCACAAATCACCGATGTCCTGGGCCAGCTTGCGCGCCGAGCTGGCCACCAGCACGCGGTAGGCGGTCTGAGACTGGCCGCGGGCGGCGGAAGTGACTTCCCAGCTCAAACGGGGGAGGGTGGTCTCCACCGCCACGGGATTTTCCAGATATTCACAGCGCAGGTGGATGGGGACCAGCGCCGCGCTCAGCCAGGATGCCGAGGCCAACAGGGTCAACAGGATGCGTGTACGCATAAAAGTATTCAGTAACAAGTCAGGTTGCACTGCAAGCGTGGATTAAGCCGGGGGACGGCTTTTCCCGCCCATCGCCGATTCAACGGGGAGCGGTCTCTCCCGCGTGTCAGCTCCCAGGCCTGCCCATTCGTTTTCATCCTCCGCCCATTTGAGTTTTTAGGTACGTGCCGTAGCCAATGATGATGGTGGACAAAATCAACGTGGCGATGCCCGCGCCAATCAACACATGTGCCTTGCGGCTGGCGCCCTTCCACTCGTGCAGAATCCATCCCCACATGGTGCTGAAGATGATAATGCTTGCCATGTGCAGGGTCCAACTGGCAAAGCCAAACTTGCCCATCTGGGTTTCGCCCATGGTGTAAAAGAAAAATTGCATGTACCACGTGGTGCCGGCCAGGGCGCTGAAGCAGAAATTGCGCAGCCACGGCACGCGCAGGGCCTCGGCGGGGGGCGTGGACGCATTCGCCGCGGTGGGCCTGGCGTGTTCCGGCCGCAAATAGCGGCTGAAGTACTGGTAGCCGGTGCCGTTTTTGAGGTTCAGGATGACGCACCAGATGAAATTGGTGGTGAATCCGCCCAGCAACACCACCACCAGCTTGGGCAGGCCGGTCCAGATTTTATTGGTCCCGGCCTGCAAAGAAGCCTCATTGATGGGGTTGCCGGCCGTCAGTGCAAACGCGAAGCAGGCGCTCATGATGCCCGAAAAGGTGGCCACCAGAATGCCCTTGGTGAAACTAAACTCGGCAATCGCCTTTTTCTTTTCCGCCTCGGGCATTTCGCGTTCCTTGGTGAGGCCGGCCAGCGCGGCAATGGCAATGCCCGCCAGGCACACCACCACGCCCAGCAGAGTCACCTTGCCGGGCGTGGTGCCCACAATCTCACCCAGACTGGCCTCGACGGGAATGTCAGGAAAAAAGGATTTTGCCAGGGGTGGCACCAGCGTGCCAAAGGCCGCACAATAGCCCAGCGCCACCCCCATGCCCAGAGACATTCCGAGGTAGCGCATCGTCAGGCCAAAGGTCAGTCCGCCGAAGCCCCAGAGGGCGCCGAAGAAATAAGTCCACCAGAGGGTCTTCAGGTCCTGCTGCTGGAGCACGCCCCACAAGTTTTCGGTCATCAGGCTGGCCAGCAGCCAGGGCATGATAATCCACGAAAAGAAACCGCCCACCAGCCAATAGGTTTCCCACGCCCATTGGCGCACGGCTTTGTAGGGAACATAGAAACTGCCGGACGCCAGCCCGCCCAGCCAGTGGAGGAAAACCCCGAAAAAAGGCCCTAGATTCATGCTTGTGTGCTGCTTGGTTGAAAGGGGAGAGGAGATTTATTGCCGCCGCGAGAGCACTTCCCGCTCGTAGCGCTTGACTTCCGCCAGCCATTCGCCGCCCACCGGCACGTTGTGCCGGAGACAATGGTAATCCCACACCGCGCCGAAAGGCAGGGTCTTGGCTTCTTCCATCAACGCCAGGCGGGCGGTGTAATCGCCGGCCAGCTCCAGCTCCTGGTACGTCTGGTACGGCTCCAGCAGGGCGTAAAGCAGCGCGCGGAGGAAATTGCGCGCGCCCATCGTCCACGCGGCCACGCGGTTGATGCTCGCGTCAAAAAAGTCCAGACCCAGATGCGCCCGATGGAGGAAATTGCCGCGCACCAGCTCCTGCGCGATGCTCAGCAATTCATCATTCAAAATCACCACATGATCGCTGTCCCACCGCACGCCGCGGCTGACATGCAACAGGATTTCGTCCACGAACAGCATCACCGAGGAGATTTTGTCGGCCATGCTTTCGGTGGGATGATAGTGCCCGGAATCCAGCGTCAGCAGTTTTTTGTTTTTCACCGCGTAAGCCAGATAGAACTCGTGCATGCCCACCGTGTAACTCTCCGCGCCGATGCCAAAGAGCTTGCCCTCCACCGCATCGAGGTTGTGTTTCGGGTTGAGCGGTTTCTTGAAGATGGCATCCAGCGCCGCCGCCAGCCGCTCGCGCGGCCCCTTGCGGTCAGCGGGAAGGTCTTTCATCCCATCGGGAATCCAGACATTGGTGACACACGGAGTTTTCAACGCGCGGCCCATGGCCGCCCCGATTTCCCGGCAGAGCTGGCAGTGCTCAATCCAAAATTGACGCACGGCCGGGTCGGGATGCGACAGGGTGAATCCGCTGGCGGCCAGGGGATGCCCGAAGCAGGTGGGGTTGAAGTCCAGGCCGATGCCCAGACCTTTGGCCCACGCAATCCAGCCCGCGAAGTGTTGCGGCGCAATTTCGTTGCGGTCCACCTTTTTGCCGGCAGGAAATTCCCCGTAGGAAGCATGCAGGTTGAAACGATGCCGGCCCGGCAGGAGCGAAAACACCATTTCGGCGTCCTGCCGCAACTCCTGCGGGGTACGCGCCTTGCCGGGATAGTTGCCGGTGACGGCCAGTCCGCCGCCCAGGGTTTCTCCGGCGGATTCAAAGCCCCCGACATCATCCCCCTGCCAGCAATGCAGGGAGATGGAGAGGGTGGCCAGCCGTTGCAGGGCGGCCTCGGTATCCACGCCCAGCGCGGCATATTGTTCACGTGCCAGTTGGTACGCCGTTTCCAGTTTCTTGGTTTTCGCAGCCATAAGCGGGAGCAGGAGTCATTCAACGCCAGCGGGCCGGCGCCAGTTCATCCTTAAAAGCCACAGGCCGAGAACCGCCCGCCGCCCGCCGCCGACGGGGGCGGAAGGCGCAAACACCGGCGCCACCGCTTTTGCGGCAGCTTCGATTTTCAATGTTCGGACGGTGCCGGTTCATTGGGTTTCTTTTTTCTGCGTTGCCGGAAGTCTAGATGGCGGACGGGCGGCCTGCCTTGACAATGGTGCCAAAAACCAGCACAAAAGTGCCAGTTGTGTCACACCGCGTTCTCAAGACCAGCGACTGGTTCCATGCGGATGGTTTTCCCATTGCCGTGGAGCGGCGCAATCCGCAGGAGCCTTTTCCCATGCACGCGCATGAGTTCAGCGAGCTGGTCATCATCACCGGGGGAAGCGGTTTGCACGTGACGGGCGGGCGCGCTTATCCGCTGGCGGCGGGGGACGTATTTGTCATTAGCGGCCGGCGGCCGCATACCTACGCCGGCCTGCGCCGGCTGTGCCTGGTGAATCTGCTGTATCAGGCGGACAAACTGCAATGGCACTGGGCCGACTTGCCGGCGCTGGCGGGGTACCATGCGCTGTTCACGCTGGAGCCGGCGTGGCGGCGGCGGCATGAATTCAAAAGCCGGTTGCATCTCCAGCCGGAGGAACTGCGGCACGTGCTGGAGCTGGTGGAGGCGCTGGACCACGAGCTGCGCCAGCGCTCGCCGGGTTTCGGTTTCATGGCCACCGCGGCCTTCATGCAAATCATCGGTTTTCTTTCCCGCTGCTACAGCCGCTCCTGGAATCCCGATGCGCGCGCTTTGCTGCGGATTGCCGAGACCATCACGCATCTGGAGACTCATTACCATGAGCCGGTGAATCTGGACACGCTGGCGCGGATTGCGCGCATGTCCAAACGCAGTTTGCTGCGCGCGTTTCATGCCGCCACCGGCAGCACGCCCATTGCCTATCTGCTGCAACTGCGGCTCAACCGCGCGGCGCATTTGCTGCGCCATTCCAGCCAGAACATCACGGAAATTGCCTTTGCCACGGGCTTCAACGACAGCAATTACTTCACGCGCCAGTTTCGCCAGCGTTTTGGCGCCAGTCCGCGCCAGTGGCGGCAGCACCTGCGGGCGGCAGGGTGAGCGGCATTTTTTATATGGACTGGCCGGGGGAGGCAGGAGTAGTACTATGGACTCATGAATGACGTTGTCATTGCGACGATTCAGAACCTGCTGGAACTTCATCAACTGGAAGAGCAATTGGACCGTGCCCGGACGGGCAAGGCGGAAATCCAAGCCAAAATCAACCTGATTCGGGAAAAATTGATCCCCAATATCCTGGGTCATCATGATCGGATGCGCGCGCGCGGGCGCAAGAGCATTGCGCCGGTGCGTAATGGTGTGTGCGCCGGCTGCCACATGGTGGTGGCCACCGGCATCCTGGCCACCCTGCGCCGCCAGGATGACATTCAACTCTGCGCCAATTGCGGGCGTTATTTGTACATTGACGAAACCCCTCCCGAACCGCCGGCGGAGGCGGCCGTGCCGGCGGGCGAAGCACCCCCCAAAAAAGCCCGAAAAAAACGTGTCAGCAAAAGAATCCCGGTGGAGTAATTCCGCGGTCGTTCTTCTCAAGGCCGCCGTCCTGCTAACCCTGGCGCTGGGCGTGGGCGGGGTGGCGTCCCTCGCCGCGCCGTTGCCGGCCGTTCGCGTCGCGCCCGACGGCCGGGGCTTTGTCACCGCCGAGGGCCGGCCCTACGTGCCCTTCGGCGTGAATTACTACCGTCCCGGCACCGGCTGGGCGCCGCAGCTATGGAAAAAATTTGACGCCGCCGCCACGCGGCAGGATTTCGCGCGCATGAAGGCGCATGGCGTGAATTGCGTGCGCGTCTTCCTGACCTACGGCTCGTTTTATTGGGAAAAGGGCAAACTTTCGCCGGAAGGCCTGGAGCGCCTGGACCAGCTCCTGGCGCTGGGGGAGGAGTTTGGCATTTACGTGCACCCCACCGGCCCGGACCACTGGGAGGGCTTGCCGCCCTGGGCCGCGCGGGACCGGCTGGCCAGCGAGGAGGTGCTCGCGGCGCTGGAGGATTTCTGGCGGTTGTTGGCCGCACGCTACAAGGGGCGGGGCGTCCTTTTCGCTTATGACCTGCTGAACGAGCCGGAAATGCCGTGGGATTCGCCTGCGCTCAAGGAGCGCTACGCCCGCTGGGTGGCGGCGCGTCATGGCACCCCGGCGCAGGCTGCCCAGGCGTGGGGGCTGCCGGAGAACTTTTTCGCCCATGGATTGCGCGCCCCGGAAGCCAAAGACCAGCCGCGCAACGCCTGGTTGCTGGATTACCAGCATTTCCGCGAGTCCGTGGCGGACGAGTGGACGCGCCGACAGGTAGCCGCCATCAAAAGCGTGGACCCAAATGCGCTGGTGACGGTGGGCTTGATTCAATGGTCCATTCCGGCCGTCTTGCCCACCATGCGGCATTATTCCGCCTTCAAACCCTCCCGGCAGGCGCCGATGCTGGATTTCCTGGAGTTTCACTTTTATCCACTGGCCCAGGGGGCCTACGAGTACCGCTCCGCCGAGGAGGAATGGCGCAATCTGGCTTATGCCGAGTGCCTGGCGCGCGAAGTGGCCAGGGCGGGCAAGCCCGTGGTCATCGCCGAAATGGGATGGTATGGCGGCGCCCAACCCCGCTTTGACGGCGGGCGGCATCCGCAAGCGGATGAGGAGCAACAGGCCCGCTGGTGCCGGCGGTTGGTGGAGGTGACCGCCGGCCATGTGACGGGCTGGCTGAACTGGGGTTTTTATGACCAACCCGAAGCCACCGACGTCAGCGAGCTGACCGGCCTGATGACAGCACAGGGTGAAACCAAGGCGTGGGGCCGCGAATTTCATCGTTTGTCGCGGCGGCTGGAAGGGAAGGTTTTACCGCCGCGTCCACCGTTGGAGCGCCCGGAAATGGATTGGGATTTACTCATCACCAGCCAGGCAGCCGCGCGGGAATACCTTGAGCGTTATTACCAAGCTTTCCGCCGAAGCCCACCGTCCGTCCCGGCCCTGCTGGAGTAGCGGACGGTTGCGGTGGAGGTTGAATGCAAGGCCGGGAGGCAGCGCAAATTTCCCGTGGAATTGCCCCTTACCCGGGGAATGTCCAGGGCGACGTGGTGATTGTCCCACCACTTACCCGAAGCATAGCAGGCGGCCGTTTTCGAGGGTGACCAGGACGCGGCCGTCGCGCGTAATAGCCAGCCCCCATGGCACGGCAGGGGCGGGGAGCGCATGTTTCCACAACAGCGAGCCATCCTGCAAACTCCAGGCGCAAAGCTCGCTACCGGTGGCGGCCACCACCGCATTGACTCCTACGGCAATGGCCCGTCCATCGGGGGTAGGATGACTCCATCGCGGGGCGGGTTGTTTTATTTCAGTATTGCCCCAGTGGGTGCGCTGAAAGGCGGGGCGGTTTGGCCCCAGGTCATCAAAGCACATCAATTTGCTGTTATTGGCCCAGGCGAGATCCCACCCTTGCCCGGTGACGTACAACGTCTTCTTCAACACCCAGTCATCAAACACCGGCCATTGGGGATGCGCATAATACGGTTTGCCGGCAACGCGCACGTCATTTCCCACGAGGTAAAGTTCCCAGCCGCGCGGGCTGAAAGAGCCCAGGAGGTTGCCGCGTTTTTGTTTTTGGGTGAAGTCCTCCTCATTGAGGCAGCGGCCGGTGGCCAAATCATAGACGGCCGGGGAAACGGCGTTGCCTCCGGCCATATAGAGGCGCTGGCCCAGAAGCAGCAGATGCCCCTGCACGCCCACTCCGGTGCGGCTTTCGCGGTCCAAATGGCCGGAGGTGTTGTTTTGCCAGCGCAGGCTGCCATCGGCCACGTTCAGGGCATAAACATGCGTGCCGTCGTAATTGGCCAGTCCGGCGGCCACGTACGCCACCCCGTCCTGCGCCAGCACACCGCTGGCGGCGGGCCAGGTGGAGAGCAGCCGGCCATACACCGGAATGCGGCGCTCCACGGGCGCGGCGCGGAATTTCCAAAGGAGGGCGCCATCGCGGGCGCGCCAGCAATACACCCAGCCATCGCCGCTGCCCGCCAGAGCCCGCCCCTCCGCCAGGGTGGGCGGCAGGCGCAGCTCGCCACCGGTAAAGGCGGTCCAGGCATTTTGTCCCGTGGCCGCGCGGACGGCCCGCACCATGCCATCGGAGCCCCCGACAAAAACAAAGTCTTCCACGGCGGTTGGCGCGGTGGGGGTGACCTGCGGCGGGAGGGCAAATTCCCAGAGCAGTCGCGCTTTTTCCTGAATGGCGGCGGAGGTGCGCACCGAGCCTTGGGCGTTGGCGCGGAATACCGGCCAGTCATTGCTGCCGACCAGGAGGGGCCGAGGATTGCCCGCCGCCCGCAAGCGCTGGAGGCGCTCACTCTCGCGGGCGGGCTGGTTGAAATCGAAATTGCCGGCCGGTCCCAGGCAGGTGATGCCGTAGAGGCTCAGGTTGCAATCGCACACCGAGGGCCACCAGTAGAGCAATCCGTGGGCCACGGTCACGCCGTCATGGCAGTTGGGGCGCATGGGGGAGACCAACTGGGGGCGGTCCTGCATGGTGTCCAGGCGCACAGAGCCTTCACCGGCCCGGAAAAAGATGGCATCGGGCGTGGCGGTGGGACGGGTGCAGGCCCGGCGGTTGATGGCGATTTCCGCCAGCACGCGGCCGGTCAGCGGGTCAAACTTGCGGCTGATTTCCTTGTCAATTTCACCGCTGATGCCGTAAAGGGCGTTGTCATAGAGCACCAGTTGATAATTATCGTAAGGTTGGGTCCAGAGCAGCCGGCCGTCATCGGTGGAAACCGCTGCCAACCGTGCCATGGCCGGGCCGGCAAAATAGAGGGCGTGGTCGCCGGCGCGCATCAGGGCCGTGGTGCGCCAGTTGGTGCGCCAGTCCTGGCGCCCCAAGTATGGTCCAAGCGCCTGAAATAGCTCTGGCGCGTTTTCGGGAGTTTTGCGCCAGATGACCTTGCCGGTGGCCGCCTCCAGCGCCACCAGATATTGGCCGTGGCTAAATAAAAACAGGCGTCCGTTCTTGAGGCAGATGGCCCGGCCGTCCATCGGTTTTTCTTCCACGTGCCGCCACAGGATGCGCTTGCTCTGAGGGTCTAGGGCCAGCAGCGTGTGGCCGTAGCCCCACGGGTTTTCCGGCTGATTGAAGCCGGGGGAGAGCGGATTCCAGGGCCAGCCATGGCCGGTGCTGCGGGCGCGGATGACCGGGTCGCGTTTTTCCTGCGGGCCAATCATGGCATACAGCACCCCCTCCTCCAGCGCCATCCATTTCCAGAAGGTGCCGCCGGCCACGTCTTCCGGCGGCGCAATTTCATCTTCCAGCTCGCCGGTGGCGGCGTCGAAGATTTTGCAGGAACGGTCATCCCCGAAGTAGAGGCGGTCCGCGGTGGCGATGAGCGTGCTGCGGTGCACCATGAGGGCCGGGGCAATCTCGCGCCGCCAGAGCAACGTCCCGTTGTAACCATTGAAGGCGGCCAGGGTGTTCAGCCAGGGTTCCTCGCGTTCCTTGAAGGCAATGTGGCCAAAGGCCTTGAAAATGCGGCCGGCGGCGGCCACCGCCACCTGCGGCAGGGGGGCGTAACGCGGGTCCGCCAGGAATTGGGTTAAATAAGGTCCGCGGGCCACCTGGTCGCGGGAAACGGGATTGTTGTCCGGCAAATGATAGGGATGCGTCCAGTCATCCACGCCGGGCGGAAACGGTTTCACCAGCTTTTTAGCGCCCAGGATGACCTCACCGCCCGGGCGGGTGACGCGCAGGGCCTCGGCTTCAGGCATTTGCAGGGCCGCGCCGATGGGCAGGGTGACATCCGCCAGATGGTCGGCGAGGTGCAATTGGCTGAACGGCCCCTCCTCGATGAAAATGCGGACGCCATACAAACCCGCGCGGGCGGCGTTTTGGCGGGCGGCGGCCACCTCGGCGGCGGTGGGGAGTTGCACGTAACAGAACAATTCGGTATCGCGGCAGAACTGGAGGGCGGTTTGTGCGCCGCGGTCTCCGGGAAGGGCCATCCATCCGCGCTTCAGCACCAGCGGGCGCGCGGCGGCGGAGGCCTCCGCGGCCCCGGCAGCCAATGCTCCCGCCAGCATGAGGCTTCCCACCGCCCCAAGGCACGCTGCCACCAATGCTCGTTTGCTCATAGGAAGTTGCCTGTTCAACTTAACCTCTGGCCCCGCGGCCGGCCAGCGGTTTTTGGAAGGCAAAAAAACGTCAAATTTTTGCCAAAAGTAGCTTGCCAAGCCGGGGGGAAACCGCAAGATTTGGGTGTTAGTTAACGCTTTTAACACGGAATATCTTATGGCTGACAAAGCAAACAAATACCCGATCAACGCGCCGGGCAAATATTACGTGGACAATCAGTGCATTGATTGTGACCTGTGCCGCGAAACCGCTCCCAATAATTTCAAGCGCAACGAGGAAGGCGGCTTCTCTTACGTGTTCAAACAGCCGGAAAACGAAGAGGAAGTGAAGCAATGCGAAGAGGCCATTGCCAACTGCCCGGTGGAAGCCATCGGCAGTGATGGAGAGTAAGCTTTCTTCGGGTGTTGTTTTCGGCCCCGCAAGCGCCCTCGCTTGCGGGTTTTTTTATGGCCGCCCCTGTTCCAGGGGCAGGCCGTTCAGCCATCGCCGCAGCAAATCCAGCGCCTGCTGCGTCGTGACATATTTGAACGTCTCGCGGTCCATGGCGTTGAGGTGGGGTTGCACGTGGATGCCCTCCCGCCACGCCAGCGCGATGAACACCGTGCCCACTGGTTTCTCCGGTGTGCCGCCGCCCGGCCCGGCGATGCCGGTGATGGCGATGGCCACCTCGGCATTCGCTCGTTGGAGCGCTCCCCGCGCCATTGCCTCCGCCACGGGCGCGCTCACGGCGCCATGTTCCGCCAACAGCGCCGGGGGCACGTCCAGCCATAGACTTTTGGCTTCATTGGCGTAAGCCACCACGCCGCCCCACAAGGCTTGTGAAATGCCCGGCACATTGGTCAGCCGGTGGGCGAGAAATCCCCCGGTGCAGGACTCCGCCAGCGCCAGCCGCGTCTTATTTTCCAACAACCGCCGCGCCACCACTTCTTCGAGGCGCTCCTCCCCTTCGCCATAAATAAAAGGCCCGATGAGCCGCTCCACCACCTGGCGGGCCTGGCGGACCCGCGCGGCGGCCTGCGGCCCGCGCGCCGAGAGGCGCACATCCACCTCGGCGGGGCGGGCGCAGAAGCCCAACTCCAGCCCTTGTTGCAGCAGCTCCTGCAGCGGCGGGGAGATGATTTCCTCCACCCGTGATTCGCCCAGCCCGCTGGAGCGCAGCGTCACCACCGCGTAATCCTCCAAGCCGGCAAAATGCTGGCGCAAGCGGGGCAACACCTGCTCCCGAAACATGGGATGCAACTCGCGCGGCGGCCCCGGCAGCATCACCAGCACCGCGCCGCCGGCGGCGCGAAACTGGCCGGCGGGCACTTCCATCCACAAGCCCGGCGCGGTGCCAAACTGGTTCATGAAAACGGTGGCCCCCTCCGGCACCAGGGCCTGCACTTTGGTGCTGGCCGGTTGCACCCGTTTGCGCCGCTCAAAATAGCCGGCAATATGTTGCAACACCCCGGCGTCTTCCCGCAGGGCGCGGCCCAGAAGTTTGGCCACCTCCTCGCGGGTCAAATCATCGGAGGTCGGCCCCAGTCCGCCGGTGGTGATGACCACCTCCGCCCGGCCAAGAGATTCACGCACCGCCGCGGCGATTTCCGGCCCGGTGTCCGGCACGGTCACCTGCCGGGTCACGGCGAAACCGGCGTCGGTCAGTTGCCGGCAGAGCCAGAGTTGATGAGTATTGAGCACCCGCCCCAGCAGCAGCTCGGAGCCGGTGTTGATGATTTCCACGCGCGCCGTCATGCGGCGGCAATGTAGCCTCAAACGTGCGCCCTCGGCAAGCTGCGCCCCAGCACGGTTTCGTACATGGCCAGCACATTCTCCACGGGGGTGTGGGCCTGGATGTTGTGAATGGTGTTGAACACGAAGCCGCCGTTTTGGTTGAAAATCCGGATGCGCTCGGCCACTTCCTGCCGCACTTTGTCGGGCGTGCCAAAGGGAAGAGTTTGTTGCGTGTTCACGCCCCCGCCCCAAAAGACCAGGCGGTCGCCGTACTGGCGCTTCAAGGTTTCCGGCTCCATGCCGGCTGCCGAGCATTGCACGGGATTGATGATGTCCACGCCGGCGTCAATAAAGTCATCCAAAAAGGCGGCAATGGAGCCGCACGAATGATAAAAAGTCTTCCAGGGGGTGTGTTGGTGCACCCAGTCGTTGAGCCGTTTATGGAAGGGTTTGAACAGCTCGCGGTACATCCGCGGAGCAATGAACGGACCACGCTGCGAACCAAAATCTGTGCCGCTGATGACCAGCACATCAATCTTGTCGCCCACCGCCTGCCGGTACAGCTTGAGGTTTTCAAACACCATCTCGAATTGAATCTCAAAAATCTCGCGGATGTAATCCGGCCGCTCGACGAGCATTTCATACCAGCGCTGGGGGTCCCGTATGCCTTTGGGATGCGCCACATGCAGTCCCGGCACCAGCGCAATGTCCCCAAATCCGCCCTGACCCCAGCAGCCCACCAGTGATTTGTCGGTGTTGCGGTAAAGGTCATCGGTCACCCGCTGCAGGAAGGCCAGGTCTTCCTCGGTGTGGCGGCTTACCTGTTGCTCGGCAAATTCGCGCGGGTCCAGGTGTTCCTCGGCATCGGGTGCCTGCCGCACAATGGCATCAAAGAAGTCGCCGCCCTTGGGCATGCGGGCGCAGGGGGGCGCGCGCAAATCGCCCTGGGGATACATCAACCAGTCGCCCTGCTCATCCACGGTGATGTTGAAGCATTCGCTGACCAGCACTTCGGTGCCATCAAACAGGGTCAGGGGTTTCCAATTTTGATTGCGGAAGCCAAAAATGGTGGTGGGCAGTTTGATGGTGACGGTGTCCACCCCCAACAAATCCGCCACTTCCGGCTCCACCTCGGCCAGCATTTGGTAAGGTTCATCCACTTTGACGCGCTTGGGTGGCAGGCCAAGCGCCCGGCGCAGTTGGCTGTAGGTGCTGGCGTGAATGCCGGTAACCCATGTGCTGCCCAGGTCCAAAGGCACGCGGTCCGGGGCGCGATGATTTAGAGCGGTGCGCACACGCTCGCGGGAAGTCATGGTTTGCATGGCCTTGTGGTATCGCTCCCGCGCCGCCATTCCAAGTCTAAACTCTGGCCCCGGGCTGTGGAGCAAGGCAACGCCGCCTTGCGTAACAATCGGAAAGGTGGCGCGAAAAAGGCGGGCGGGCAGTAAAAGTTTGAATTTTAATGTTTTTTTGCCATGCTGTGAGCCAGCATGATGGCACAAAAGCATAGCCCTGCCGGGTGGTGGATTTTCTTTTTTATGGTTTCCCTTATTCAGGGGATGGCCGCCCCGGCCCATGACCTGTTTCAACAACGATTGATTCTGCCGCGCACCAACTATGTGGTGGTAACCACGGACAATGTGGGGGCCACTTTCGAGACGGGGGAGCCGCCCTTGCTCCCCAGCGCGAATCGTGAAACCATTTGGTTTGAGTGGACCCCCCCCGCCAATGGCAATTACCTCATCTCGACCTTTGGCAGCTCTTTCGACACCGTCCTGGGTGTATTCACCGGCAATAGTGTGAGCGCCTTGACTCAGGTGGCGGTGGACAATGACGGCGTGGACCCATGGGGGCCGGCGGGGGGGGATTTAATTGCCCTGACCAATGCCAGCGCCAGTGTGGCCTACAAAATCGCGGTGGACGGCGTGGCGGGCAGCCCGGCAGGGGTGGTGCGGCTGGTGATTGTGCCCAATAACGATTCGTTTGCCGACCGGCGTCTGGTAAGCGGCGCGTTGGTGGAACAGATTTCCTACAACGGCAAGGCCGGCAAGGAGCCTTACGAGCACACCCATGCCACCGGCTCCATTTTCCGCGGCACCAATCCTCCGGGCAAATCCCTGTGGTGGGAGTGGACGCCGCCGGCGCCCGGCAATTATCTGGTGAGCACTTATCCGAGCAGTTGCCAGACGGTCCTGTCCTTGTACCGGTCCACGGGGCCGGAAATCACCAATCTGGTCAAGGTGGCTTCTGATACTGAAGTCTATTGGGGCGGCGACATGTCCATTGACCGCTTTGGCAATTTAATTGCCTTCACGGTGACGAGCACCACCGAGGTGTACCGCATTGCGGTGGACGGAGCGCAATGGGTGGACGGTGGCGTGACCAACACCCAGAGTGGGGAAATCACCCTGCGCATCCAGCCCCACAACGACCACTTGAGCCAGGCCCTGCTATTGACGGGCGCGGTAGTGACCGCCACCGGCATGAATGGTTTGGCCACGGAAGAATCCGGCGAATCCACCAAAATCAATGCCACGCAGGATGACCCGTTCAACACCCGGTTCTTCCCGCGCCGCACGGTGTGGTGGAAGTGGTCACCCCCCGTCAACGGCAACTACCTCATCACCACCTACGGCAGCATGTTCAACACCTTTCTGGGCGTGCTGACCAATGCGCAAAATCCCCCCACCATTGCCGGCCTGAGCTGGGCAGTTGCGCCGGATACCAGCGATGACAACGGAGCTTCCGCCATGGACACCACCAGCCTGGTGCCGCTGGCCAATGCCCAGACCAATCAGATTTATTACATCTTTGTGGACGGCGCTTATGACGTGAATGCGGAAAATTACGGGTTCATCAAGCTGAGCATTGTGCCCGACAATAACCTGGTGGCCAGTCGGGTAATGCTCAGCGGAAATCAGGCGACCAGTTACAGCTACAATGGCCGCGCCAGCGCCGAGAACCGCGAGCCACTGCCCCCGAACGCCGAGCGTGATTTGCGCACCCTCTGGTGGGGCTGGGTGGCACCCACCAACGGTCTGGTGACCATTGACACGGCCGACAGCAGCTTCGTCACCCTGCTCGGCGTGTGGACGGGCAATAATGCCGACTTTACGGATTACCAATTGGTGGCGTGGAATGTTTATGGCACCAATGATTTCCGCAGCCGCGTCAACTTCCCCACCGTGCCGGGGCGTGAATATAAAATCCAGGTTACCGGCGTGGCGGCCACCGAGTATGGCGAGGCTGTGGTGAATTTGCATTTCCAACCCATGCCCGCCCTGCCCAATGACGCCTGGGCCGGCGCCGCTCCGCTGAGCGGCTCCGTGGCCACCGCCACGGCCACCAACCTGATTGCCACCAGGGAAGCGGGCGAGCCAAATCACGCCGGAGTGGCGGGCGGACGCTCCTTGTGGTGGCGGTGGACCGCGCCCGGCAATGGCGCCACCACCATCAACACTTTCGACAGTCTATCCTTGCATCCGGACAACTACGGCGGCCCCCTCGATACGGTGCTGGCGGTGTACACCGGCACGGCGCTGAATAATTTAGCGGTGGTGGCCACCAACAACGATGACACGTTTTTTGCCCCCAACAGCGCGGTCACCTTTAATGCCGTCGGCGGCCGCACCTATTACATTGCGGTGGACACGGCTTTGTTCGGCGATCCGCCTTCCCTGGATTTTGGGGTGGTCCGGCTGCAGCTTGAACAGCTCACCACCCCGCCCAATGACATGTTTTCCAACCGCGTGGCCATCGCCGGTTTTCCCGCGATGGTGACCGGCTCCACCGTCAATGCCACGCGCGAAACTGGTGAGTACTCCAACCCCAACATCGTGGGGGGCGGCTCCATTTGGTGGAGCTGGACGGCGCCGTTCAATGGACGCGTCATCTTCACCACGGAGGGCAGCAGCATAGACACCGTGCTGGCCATTTTCCGGGGGGTCAATTTTAACGTCGCCAACCTCCTGGCCCAAAATGATTTTGCCAAGGACGGCGCCCGTTACAGCCGTATAATCCTCAGCGTGACCTCCAACACCACCTACAACATTTCGGTGGAGGGCCAGTATGGCGCGCAGGGCAATGTCATTTTGAAAATCCTCTCCACCAATCAGACCATCAGCGGCGCCAGCTTGCTGACCAACGGCCATTTGCGCCTGAGTTTTCCGGCCTTTCCGGCGTATAACTATGAAATTCTCTACGCGGACGAGGTGACCGGCCCGTGGCAAAGCCTGGATTTAATCACCGCCACCAACAACCTGATGCATTACACCACGCCCGACCCGCGGCTGTCTCCGCGCCGGTTCTATCGGGTGGGCGAGGTGGATTAAAGCGCCTCCGTCACCTTGGCCAGGCCCCGGGCCGGCAAGGCCCGGCGGCTACAGACATTGCGGAAACGCCTTCTCCGGGTCCACCCCCAAATCCTTGATGGCCTGCGTGACCACCGAGGGCTTGATTTTGCCCTGCTGGCTCAGCGCATACAGGGTGGCAATCACCGTGCATTCGGCATCCACTTCAAAAAACCGGCGCAGACGCGCCCGGGTATCGCTGCGGCCGAAGCCGTCGGTACCGAGGGTCATCAACCCGCCGGGCACCCACGGCGCAATCTGGTCGGGCACGCTCTTCATGTGGTCCGAGACGGCCACAAAGGGGCCGGTTTCTTTTTCCAGGAGCGTCTCGAGGTAGGATTTGCGCGGGGGTGCCTCCGGGTGGAGCATGTTCCAGCGGCGCGCTTGCAAGGCATCGGTGCGCAGTTTTTTGTAGTTGGTGGCGCTCCAGACGTCCGCCCCCACCCCGTAACGGGCGGCCAGGATTTCTTGCGCTTTGAGCGCCGAGTGAATCAGGGTGCCGCTGCCCAGAATCTGGGCCTTGTATTTCATGCCTTCGGGCGCGGGTTTATACTTGTACAAGCCCTTGAGGATGCCTTCCTCCACCCCGGCGGGCATGGGCGGCATGGGATAATTCTCATTATAGAGCGTGAGGTAATAGAAGATGTCCTCCCCCTCCTGGTACATCCGGCGCAGGCCGTCAGAGATAATGACGGCAATTTCGTAGGCGAAAGCCGGGTCATACGTCAGCAGCGTGGGGATGGTGCTGGCCAGCAGCAGGCTGTGGCCGTCCTGATGTTGCAGCCCCTCGCCGTTGAGGGTGGTGCGTCCGCAGGTGGCGCCGAGCAGGAAACCGCGGGCGCGAATGTCGCCGGCCAGCCACATGAGGTCGCCCACCCGTTGGAAGCCGAACATGGAATAATAAATGTAAAACGGCACCATGGGGATGCCATGGGAGGCGTAGGCCGTGCCGGCAGCGATGAACGAGGCCATGGAGCCGGCCTCGGTGATGCCTTCTTCCAGAATCTGGCCGTCGCGCGCTTCCTTGTAATACGAGAGCGACTTGTGGTCCACCGGCTCGTAAAGCTGGCCCTTGGAGGAATAAATGCCGAACTCGCGGAACAGCGGGTCCATGCCGAAGGTGCGCGCCTCATCGGGGATGATGGGGACAATGTGCTTGCCCAGGGTCTTGTTGCGCAACAGTCCCACCAGCAGCCGCACAAAGGCCATCGTCGTCGAGGCCGGGGTGCTGGAGCCTTTCAAAAATTCATTGAACTCGGAGAGCTTGGGCGTGGTCAGCGGCGCCGCTCTGACCTTGCGCTCAGGCAGGAAACCGCCCAGCGCCTTGCGGCGCTCCAGCAGATACTTCGTTTCCGGGCTGTCCGGCGGCGGTCGGTAGAAGGGCGCCTCGGCAATTTCCTCATCGCTGATGGGCACGCCGAAGCGGGCGCGGAATTCGCGCAGCTCCTTTTCGTTGAGCTTTTTTTGTTGATGGGAGATGTTGCGGCCTTCACCCGCCTCGCCCAGCCCGTAGCCCTTGACGGTTTGCGCCAGGATGACGGTGGGCTGGCCCTTGTGGTTCACGGCGGCATGGTAGGCGGCATATACTTTTTTGCGGTCATGGCCGCCGCGCATCAGCTTGCGCAACTGGTCATCCGTCAGATGATTCACCAGCTCGAGCAAGGGCGGGTATTTGCCAAAGAAATGCTTGCGGATGTAACTGCCGGGTTCGACGGAGTACTTTTGGGATTCGCCGTCAATGGTTTCCTCCATGCGCCGTTTGAGCAGGCCGGTTTTGTCGGCTTTGAGGAGCTTGTCCCAATCGCTGCCCCAAATGACCTTGATGACATTCCAGCCGGCGCCGCGGAAGGCGCTTTCCAATTCCTGAATGATTTTGCCGTTGCCGCGGACGGGGCCGTCGAGGCGTTGCAGGTTGCAGTTGACCACCCAGATGAGGTTGTCCAGGTTTTCGCGGGAGGCGAGGGTGATGGCGCCCAGCGTTTCCGGTTCATCTGATTCGCCGTCGCCAACGAAACACCAGACTTTAGGTTCCTCGCCCTTTAATAAACCCCGGTTTTTCAGATAACGGTTGAAGCGCGCCTGATAAATCGAATTAATCGGCCCCAATCCCATGGACACCGTTGGAAACTGCCAGAACTCCGGCATGAGATAGGGGTGGGGATAGGAGGAGAGACCGCCGCCCTCAGCCAGTTCCTGCCGGAAATGGTGCAGGTGTTGCTCGGTCAGCCGGCCTTCGAGAAAAGCCCGCGCATAGATGCCGGGCGCGGCATGGCCCTGGAAAAATACCATGTCGGCGGGACGGTCCCCATCACCCCCCCGGAAGAAATGATTAAAGCCCACCTCGTACAAGGTGGCGCAGGAGGCGTAGGTGGAGATGTGGCCGCCAATGCCATCATTATCCTTGTTGGCATTGACCACCATGGCCATGGCATTCCAGCGGATGTAGCTCTTGATGCGCCGCTCCAGCTCAGCGTCGCCGGGATAATCGGGTTCTTCCTCCGGGGGAATGGTGTTGAGGTAAGGCGTGCGCACGACGTGCGGCACTTCGAGGCCGGCTTTGCGGAGCCGCTCGATGAAGGTGCTCATCACCATGCCGGCCTCCTCCGGCGGCTCTTCCGCCAGAGAGACTTCCAACAAGTTCTCGCAGCAGGCCATGGCGGCGTTGAGTGCCGCCCGCGTGGCCCGGCTTATGCCGGGGACGCCTGCGTTCAGGGAATCCTTTGCTTGTTCCGGTTTCACAACGTTATCAGGAGGGGGTGCCATGTCCGCAGAGAGGTAAATGGCTCGAGGCGAGCGCCTTCTGAACGGGCAATGTCCGCCCTCAAGTGCCCCAATATATCCACGCGGCCGCCGCTTGACAACTCAAGGACAGCCTGCGGCGGCGGTTTACCGCGGCACCTGCATCTGCTTCATCATCACGCCCTGCATCAATTCCATCATGCCGGCGTATTTGGTGAAATCGTCTGGCACCGCGAATTGGCTGGCGGCCGGGCGGTCCAGTTTGATGTCTTTGTAGAGGATGGTGATTTCGTTGCCCTTCTCGGTGGTTTGGATTTTGACGGGAAAGTCTTTGAGCTTGGCGGCCTGCCAGACGAGGGCCTCGCGCTTTTTGCCCTGGTCATCCTCGAAGGTGTAGCGGTACTTGATGCAATCGTGGCCTTCCACCTTCTCTTCACCCAGCTTGGTGCGCTCCATTTTGGGCTCTTTTTCCAGTGCTGCCGCCTGTTCTTGGGGCAGGGGCATGTCAGCGTAGGCCTTGGCGGTGGGGTAGATAAGCTGCACACGTTTGGCTTTGGTGTCCACGATGGTGGAGATTTTGTCCATCCCCATCCCTTTTAATTGGGCAGCCATGTCGGGGGGGACGTCCGGCCCTTTGATTTGCCCCAAATCCATGTCCATGCGGATTTTGTCGTCGAGCATGGCAAAGTTGGCCGCGAGGGTGGTGACGCCCTTGGCCTCTTTGAGCGCAATGTCGGACTTGGCACTGAAACCTTTGATGTCCCCAAATAATTTGGTGAACGCCACATCAAAGGCTGAACCGGGATTCGGGCCGCCGATTTGCGGGTAACCCGTGAGGGGCAGGGCAAGGATGGCAACCAGGAGGACTGCTGGCCGGAATAGATTTTTCATAAATGTCGGCCAAACATAGCCGCTTTTGGTCTTTTAGCCAGCAAATAATGGGCCGTTTTGGAGGAGGGTGCGCGCTCATTTTTTAGTAACACCCCCGCCTGCCCCTTCGTTAAATTAACCGGGTGCCCTGGGATGCAGAGGCTCAAGTCGAAGCTGCGGATGCCGACCTTAAACGCTGGGCGCAAGCCTGGTTGCTCCGGCGCGACGAGTCGGCGGCGCGCGCCTTGATGCAGGCCCTTTATCCCACGGTCATGGCCATCATCCGCGCGCGGCGCATTCCGCCGCCGGCGGAAGAGGACGTGGCGCAGGAAGTATTCATCAAGTTTTTTGACAAACTGGGCGCCTGGCGCGAGCGCGCTCCGCTGCGGCATTGGCTGGCACGGATTGCCACCAATCAATGCCTGGATTATTTGCGGGCCGAGGTGCGCAATAAAGAGCTGCGCCTGGCCGATTTGACCGAAGAAGAGGCGCAGGCGCTAGAGCAGAGTTTGGAATCGCCCGAACGGCTGGCCGACCTGCAGGCGGGCACGGTGGAGCTGGCCCGGAAACTCCTCTCCCGGCTCGCGCCGGAGGAGCGGGTGGTCATTGAGATGCTGGACCTGGAAGGGCGGACGGCCACTGAGGTGCAGCAGTTGACCGGGTGGTCCAGCGTGGCCATTCGCGTGCGGGCTTTCCGGGCGCGGCGTAAATTAAAGATTTGGATGCAACGCATGGGGTCAAAGTTATGAAAACTGGCCAATCCCCCTGGCAACATTTGAGCACGGCCGCACGGCGGCGCTGGCCCACACCCGGGCCCGCAGGCGAGCCGCCGCCGGGCTTTTATACGCGCGTCTTGTCGCGCTTGTCCGCCGCGCCCACGGTGTCTTTGGAGTTGTGGTGGCAGATGTCCGTGCGCGCCCTGCCGGTGGCCACGCTCATTGTATTGCTGTGCTGGTTCATCCTGCCGGTCAATGAGTGGGAGCCTGATTTGACCGAAGTGGTCATGGAGGAGGCTTTGACATGGTGAACTGGGTGGCATGGAAAACCGGCCTGGCCCTGGTGGCCCTCTTTGGCCTGGGAATGGCCGCGGGGGTGGTAATTGGCCAGCGTAGCGTCAGCCGGCAGGAAACGCCGGCGACTTCCGCCGAAATCCTGACGCCTGCCGCCACCAACAAACCGGCGCGCACAGATAATCTGACGCGGCGCTGGGGAGAGAGCCGCAAGGCCAGTTACCTGCGCGCCATCCGGCCCACGGCGGAGCAGGCGGAAGCGCTGGAAAAACACTTCCAGGTTTTCACGCAGGAAGTGGCCCGCATCCAGTCCAATACGCGGCAGGAATTGCAGCAGGCGTTGCGCCAGTTGCATCGCAACATTGAGGCGGAATTAACTCCGGCCCAGCGCCGCGCCTTTGCGGAGCGCCTCCGCAAATTGGAGAAGCCGGATAAACCGGAAAAACCGGAAAACGCTCCGGGACGGTAGGGGTGCCAGGTTCCGGAGGCATGGCTCTCAAGCTTCCCGGCAAGGGGTTCTTCGTTCAGCGGGAGAAGGCATGCCCGTGGTCCTCTCTCCACGAAAAGCTCATGAAAATGGGCCTTGCATGGCGTCAAGGTTCGGCGGCGGGCCGTCCCCCAGGAACAGCGTCGGCAACCGCTCTTTTCGGGGGCCTGGTGGAGGGGGGCAGGGAATGGTGTTTTGCCGCCACTTGACGTTTGGCGGAAAAAGGGCACACTACGCTGCCCGCCGGGGTCAGCGCATCCCGCGGCGTCACGGAGGCAGCCAAACCCTGGCCTTCGGTGTATATTAGGCAGGCGGCCATTCAGCCGCCGCCGTCAGTAATTTTATGCAGCATATTCGCAATATCGCGATCATTGCCCACGTGGATCATGGCAAGACCACGTTGGTGGATTGCTTGTTGAAACAGTCGGGCACCTTCCGCGCCAACCAGGCCATTGCGGCCGAGGAGCGCATCATGGATTCCATGGATTTGGAGCGCGAGAAGGGCATCACCATCCGCGCCAAAAACGCCGCCTTCAAATACAAAGACTACCACATCAACATCGTGGACACGCCGGGGCACGCCGACTTTGGCGGTGAAGTCGAGCGCATCATGAACATGATTGACGGCGTGCTGCTGGTGGTGGACGCGGCGGAGGGGCCCCAGGCGCAGACGCGCTTTGTGCTGCGCAAGGCGCTGGAAGCCGGCGCCAAACCCATCGTGGTCATCAACAAAATTGACCGCGAGAACGCCCAGCCCCACCGCGTGCTGGACCAGGTGTTTGATTTGTTCCTGTCGCTCCATGCCACCGATGAGCAACTGGATTTTCCGGTAATTTACGCCAGCGCCAAGGACGGTTACGCCCGGGAAAAGCTGGAGGACACCACCGACCACATGGGGCCGCTGTTTGAGGCCATTGTCCGGCACATCCCGCCGCCGCGAGCCCGCGCAGGGGAGGGTTTTCAACTGCTGGTGGCCAACCTGGATTACTCGGATTATCTGGGCCGCATTGCTTTTGGCAAGATTTACAGCGGCAAAATCAAGGTGGGCGACAATGCGGTTTGCCTGCACGGCAACGGCGTGAAGACGCCGGGCAAAATCACCGCCATTTTCCACTTCGAGGGCCTCAAGCGGATTGAAGTGCCCGAGGCGCATGCCGGCGACATTGTGGGCGTGACCGGCTTTGAAGAGGTGTTCATCGGCGAAACCATTGCGGATTCCGAGGAGCGGCCCGCCCTGCCGTTTGTGCCGATTGACCCGCCTACCATCCAAATGCAGTTTGCCGTGAATGACGGCCCGCTGGCCGGCACGGAGGGCAGCCTGGTCACCGCGCGCCATCTCAAGGAACGCCTGCTCAAGGAGCTGCGCACCAATGTTTCCCTGCGAGTGGAGGACACGGACGCCCCCAATATTTTCAACGTCAGCGGCCGCGGCGAAATGCAAATCGCCATTCTCGTCGAGCAGATGCGCCGTGAGGGCTACGAAGTGCTGGTTTCCCGGCCCGAAGTCATCTTCCGCCAGGACGCCGCGGGCAACCTGCTGGAGCCGATTGAAAAGATGTTCCTGGAAATCCCCAAGGAATACATGGGGGCGGTGCTGGAAAACCTGTCCAACCGCAAGGCGGAAATCACCCACATGGACCATCACGGCGAGCACGTGACCATCGAGGCGCTGATTCCCATGCGCGGCCTCATCGGCTTCGAGACGGACCTGGTCAACATGACCCGCGGCCTGGGGGTGATGAGCCACCTGTTTCACGAGTACGGCCCTTTCCGCGGCGAAATCATCTCGCGCAAAAACGGCTCGCTGGTCAGCATCGAGGACGGCATCGCCACCGCGTACGCGCTGAACATGAACCAGGAGCGCGGCCGGTTGTTCATCGAGCCGGGGGACCGCGTGTACAAAGGCATGATTGTGGGCGAGAATGCGCGGGAAAACGACATTCCGGTCAATCCCTGCAAGACCAAGCACCTGACCAACATGCGCTCCCAGGGCGAAGGCAAAGGCATCCAATTGGAGCCGCCTTTGAAGATGTCGCTGGAACGTGCCCTGGAATATATTGGGCCGGACGAGTACGTGGAAGCCACGCCCAAAAGCTTGCGTTTGCGCAAAAAGGAATTAGATGAAACCAAACGCAAGCGCGCCGCCCAGAAAGGCGGGGTGCGCGTGATTGCGCCGGCGGCTTGAACCCTGCGCCCATGGCCGAGGCCTGCAGATGCCCAGCGTTTATATTAAAACCTACGGCTGCCAGATGAACGCCCGCGACTCCGAAGCCGTCGCGGCCCAACTGGTGGCCCGCGGCTATACCCTGGCGCCTTCGGAGGAGACGGCCGACGTCATTTTGCTGAACACTTGCAGCGTGCGCGATTTTGCCGAGCAAAAGGCGCTCAATAAAATGCGCTCGCTGGTGGCCGAGCAAAAGCGCCGCCGTCCGGGCGTCGTGGTGGGATTTCTCGGTTGTATGGCGCAAAGCCGCGGCGCCGCTTTGCTGGACCGCCTGCCGGATGTGGATTTGATTCTGGGCACGCAAAAGTTTCACCGGACGGGCGAGTACCTGGACGAGCTGCTCAATGGCCAGCGCGCCAAGGCTGTGGACATTGGCGAGGAGCCGGCCAGCGAGGGCAAGATTCGGGAGCATCTCCTCTCAGGCAGCGGCCCCAAGGCGCCCACCGCCTTTGTGAGCATCATGCAAGGGTGCAACCAGTACTGCACTTTTTGCATCGTCCCCTACACTCGCGGCCAGGAACGCAGCCGCCCGCTGGAGGACATCGTGGCCGAATGCCGCGAGCTGGTGCAGCATGGGGTAAAAGAAATCACGCTGCTGGGGCAAATTGTTACCAGTTATGGCCGCCGCATGATTCCCATGCGCGACGGCAAGTCGCCGTTTGTGCAACTTTTGGAGGCGGTGCATGAAATTGAAGGGCTGGAACGCCTCCGGTTCACCGCCCCCCATCCTAAAGGTTACGGTGACGATTTGGTGGAGGCCTACGCCCGCCTGCCCAAACTGGCCGAAAGTGCCCATCTCCCCGCCCAAAGCGGCAGCAACCGCGTGCTCAAGTTGATGCACCGCGGCTATACCCGCGAGCGTTTTTTGGAAATTGTGCGGAAACTGCGCCAGGTCAACCCCGGCATGGGCATTGCCACAGACTTGATTGCGGGTTTTCCGGGCGAAACGGAGGAAGATTTTGAGCAGACGCTTTCGCTGGTGCGCGAGGCAGAGTTTGACCAAGCCTTTTTGTTCAAGTACAGCCCGCGCCGGGATACACCCGCCGCCATGATGGAAGGACAACTGCCACAGGAAGTTAAGGAAGAGCGTCATGCACGTCTCATGGCAGTGGTCAACGAGGTGGCAGCCCGCCGTTATCAGGCCATGGTGGGCAAAACCGTGGAAATCCTGGTGGAAGGCCCTAGCAAGCGCAACCCGGCTCGTCTCATGGGCCGGACGCGGTGCAATAAAATTGTGATTTTTGAGGGGTCAGAGCGGCACATCGGCCAGCTTTTGCCGGTGCGCATCACCCGTGCTGGCAATTTCGCTTTGCACGGGGACCCGGCCATCCTTGGCTTGGAAGCGGAATAATTCCCAACAGCCTAGGGACTTCTGGCCCTAGCCGTTGTTCTTACCTTCGCCATGGAGCAGGTGGGAGCAGGGACCAGCCCGTCCCATTTGATTCCTTAACCTTCTTGCACATCCCCCAAGGTCTGGCCAAAGTTGAGAAATATCCACAAAGGCAGGGAACATTCGGACAGTCAACTCTACAAAGCAGGAAACGGCATGTAAAATGCTGTTTTTAAGGGTAAGTGGAATGTGTCGGAAACATATTTCGGACGGGCATGGCCTTGCTGGTCTGGTTCGCCGCTTGCGCGGGCTGGACTGCGGGGGCTGCCCCTGCCGAAGAGGCTGTGCCCGGCAGCTCGACACTGCTCACCAACATCCAGCAAGTTCGGAAGCTGCCGCTGGAGATGGCCGCGCGAGGCTTGCCGGTTCGAGTTCAGGGGGTGGTGACTTACGCGGACCCGGCGTGGCGGTCCTTTTTTATTCAAGATGAAACTGCCGGCATTTATGTGGGGGATGTTGGCAACAATTTCCTCCCCATGGCGGGGGACTGGGTTGAATTGGAGGGCATTACCTTGCCTGGACATTTTGCGCCTATAATTGGGTATCGGCGGGTGGAGCGTTTGGGCATCCAACCTCTGCCCAACCCGGTGGTGGTGCCTTTATTTCAATTGGTCAGCGGGGCTTATGACAGTCAATGGGTGGAGGTGGAGGGTGTGATTCGTGCCGTGTACACAGACGAATACCACCTGCGTCTCAAAATGGCTGGAGGAGGTTACAACTTCGATGCGCGAATTCCGCGGAATCTGGTGCAAAATTTGCCCCAGCAATTAATCAATTCGCGGGTGCGTGTCCAGGCCGCTTGCGGCACGATTTTCAACAATCGGCGCCAGGCCATCGGCATGCAATTGTTCATCCCGTCCCTCAACCAGGTCAGGGTGCTGATTCAGGAGACGATGGATCCCTTCACGCAGCCGGCGCAGCCCATTTCCGGCCTGCTGCGGTTCAACCCGGATTTTGGCCCCCTGCAGCGGGTAAAAGTTGCGGGGGTGGTCACACTCCGGCTGGCTGATGGGTCCTTTTTTGTGCAGGACAAGAGCGGCGGGGTGCGCGTGCGGCCGGCCACCTCCGAGGCGGTGAAAGAGGGCAATCAGGTGGAGGTGGTGGGCTTCCCGGTGGTTGTGAATTACTCGCCGGAATTGGTGGATGCGCAATTCCGCCATGGCCCGCCGGGCACCTGGCCGGCGCCCGTGCGCGCCACGCTCAAAGATTTGATGACAGGCGACTTTGATGGCCAGCGGGTGGAATTGGAGGGCGAACTGGCCGACATATCCCGCCTGGCCTATAGCGACCGGCTGGCCATTCGCACTTCCCAGGGATTGGTGGACGCTGTGATGGACAAGAAACTCCAGAATCTGGAACATCTCAAGCCGGGCAGCCGGGTGCGTGTGACTGGCGTGTGCTGGATTACCGCTGATGAGCAGCGCCAGCCGCGCAGCGTGGTTCTGGCGGTGCGAGCGCTGGAGGACATTGTGGTGGTGGCCTCGCCCCCGTGGTGGACGCTACAACGGGCAGCCAAGGCGCTGGTCCTGTTGGGAGTGAGCATTCTTTTGGGCGTGGGCTATGTGGCCCTGTTGCGGCGGCAGGTACGGCATCAAACCAAAATTATCCGCGAACAAATGGCCCAGGTGTCACAGCTTGAGACACGCTACCGCCATTTTTTGGAGAACGCCGCCGGCATCTATTATCAGGTGGACCCGGCCACCTTCAAACCGGTCTTTTTCCATGGGCAGGTGGAAAAAATCACGGGCTACCCCGAGGCAGATTTTAATGCCCATCGCCGTTTATGGTGGGATTTGATTCATCCAGAAGACCGCACGCGTGTGCGGGAGGAGGGACATAAATTAATGCGCCAGCCCGGGTACGTGGCGGCATCGGAATATCGCATCCTGCGCGCCGACGGCACGGTTTGCTGGGTGCAGGATATTGCCAGGAATCAACCGGATGCTGCTGGGCAGGTCAACGCCATTTACGGAGCGATTTATGACATCTCCGCCCGCAAACGGGCCGAGGAGGAACAGCAGCGGCTGGAAACGCAACTGCGCCAGGCGCAAAAGATGGAGGCCATTGGCCAGTTGGCTGCCGGCGTGGCGCACGATTTCAACAACATCCTGACGGTCATCCAGGGCAACGCCAGCTTTCTGGAGGAAGACCTCGGGCATCGGCCGGAGTTGCTCGAGGCGTGCCAGCAGATTACCGAAGCGGCGAATCGAGCGGGCGCCTTGACGCGCAAGCTGCTCCTTTTCAGCCGCAAGCAGGCCATGCAGGCCCAGGAAATCAATCTTAACGAGCTGGTGAGCAATCTGACCAAAATCTTGGGCCGTCTCATTGGCGAACACATTCATCTGCAATTCCATTATGGGCCGGGATTGCCGGCGGTGCTGGCTGACCCGGGCATGTTGGACCAGGTGATTGTGAATCTGGCGGTGAATGCTCGTGATGCCATGCCCGACGGAGGCACCTTGACCCTTGCCACCAGCGCGGTGGAATTCGCGCAAAGCGATTTGTCGGCGTATCCTGAGCGGCGCGCTGGAGAGTTTGTTTGCCTTACGGTCACGGATACTGGTTGCGGGATGACTCCGGAAGTGATGCGGCACATTTTTGAGCCATTTTTCACCACCAAGGAACCGGGCCGCGGCACCGGCCTGGGGCTGGCCACCGTTTATGGCGTCGTTAAACAGCATCAGGGCTGGGTGGAGGTGGAAAGCCAGGCCGGCAAGGGTACCACATTTCGGATATTCCTGCCCGCCCAGCCTGCGGCGCGGCCGGCGCCGGTGGCTGCTCAAACCGAGGAAGCGCCTTCCGGCGGCACCGAACGGCTGCTCGTGGTGGAGGATGAGGCACCGGTGCGCATGCTGGTGGGAGCGGCGTTGCAGCGCCGTGGTTATCAGGTGGTGCTGGCCGCCTCCGGGCCAGAGGCCCTGGAACGGTGGGAGGAATATCAAGGGCGATTTGATTTATTGCTTACCGACATGGTCATGCCGCAAGGGATGACCGGATTGGAGCTGGGACGACGGCTGCGCGCCAAAAATCCTGAACTGAAAATTATTTACATGAGCGGTTACAGCGCTGAAGCCGCGCTGGCCGAGACTTCCCAGGATTTGCGCACCCGCTTTCTGGCCAAGCCTTATGCCACCGCGGCCCTGTTGAAGCTGGTCCGCGATGTATTGGACGGTCGGCCCATGGAAACAGCCTCGGCCGGGGGCATGCAGCGCGCCCTGTAAGGTCCGGGAGATGATTGCAGCGTTGCCCCGCGCGGGGGAGGCACCGGGCGAGTTTGCGGGTATTTCACGTAGAGGAGGTAGTAAATCAACACGCCAGTGACCGACACGTAAAGCCACAGCGGCAGAGTCCACCGGGCCAGCCGCCGGTGCGCATCCCATTGCTCCTTCCAGGCGCGCCAGAGGGTGGTGAGCACCAGCGGAACAATGACCACCGCCAGCACGGTGTGCGTCAGCAAAATGACCAAATAAATGGGGCGAAACCAGGCCGGCTCCCGAAACACGGTGCGCTCGGCCTGCGCATGGTAAATCAAGTAGCTCGTCAAAAAAGCTGTGGAGGCGGCCAACGCGCTGACCATCAGCGCCCGGTGAACTTTGGGATGGCCCCGCCGGATGGCCCAATAGCCCGCCAGCAAACACAGCGTGGCCAGCGTGTTGAGGCAGGCGTTGAGGGTGGGCAGCATTTCCAAGGTCAGCGGCATCAAGGCTCCTCCAGCAAACGGCGCACGATAGCCTGCAGGTGCGGTTTGGCTTCGCGCTCCCACCGCGAACGGCCCTGCCGGGGTGCTTCGCCCTCCTCCACGTCGTCCTCCTGGGTTTCCACCACCGCGCGCAGGCGGCCGTGTTTATCCACCACCACAAACAACGTGCTGTGAATGAACAAATCGGCAGGGTTGGCGCGTTCGGCTTCCGGCACCGGCACGGCGGTCAAACGCAAACCTTGGACCGCCAGGCGGGCAATTTCCGCCTTGTCGCCGGTGAGGAACCACCAGCGCTGGGGGTCTGCCTTGACCTTCTGCCCATAAGCCCGCAGCACCTCGGGGGTATCGTAAAGGGGGTCGGTGGTCAAGGTGATGAGTTTCACGGTGGGTTCGGCTGCCCAGAGGGGTTGCAGCTCGCTCATTTGCAAGGTCATGACGGGGCAGGGGCCGGCGCAGCGGGTAAAGATGATATCGGCCACCCAAACCTTGCCGGTCAAATCATTCAAGGTAACGACCTGTCCCAACTGGTTGGTTAAAGTAAAGGGCGGCACTTGGCCAAGGACGGGCAGGGGAGCGTTGCGGGCAGCACTGGCTTCCTGCAGGCGCTGGCGGAAAAACCAAAGTAATATGACCGCCACCACCGTGATGGCGAGCAGCGTCAGCCCCAAATACAAGGTGCCTCCGCCCGCCCGAGGCGTGCGCTGCGGGGGGGTGGCTGTTTTTCCTGCCACTTGCATGACCCTGCCAATAAAGCGGGCCTGCCCCATTTGCGCAACTGGAAACAGGAAAGCGTTGCGCGGCGTGCTTGCCCGGCCCGTCCCGCGTTTGGGCCCGCATCGGCGTGGTCTTTTGGCTGCTGGTTGCGTCCCCATCGCCAATAAATTCCGGATTGGTTTTCTTTTGAATTTTCCACGGCATGTCCCCAAGATGCGGGGACTGAAAGCAAACCGGCATCACACACCATGAACGGAAAAACTTGGGTGCGCTGGCTGATCTGGGGCGGCGTGGCGGTGTTGGGGGCGGCAGCTTACGCCACGCTGGCCGCCGCCCGCAAGGAACCCATCAATTCGGGGTATCTGCTCATTGCGGCCCTGTGCACTTATGCCATTGGCTACCGCTTTTATTCCAAATGGCTGGCGGCCAAGGTGCTGGCTCTGAATGACCGCCGCGCCACGCCTTGCGAAGTGCATGAGGACGGCAAGGACTACGTCAAGACCAACAAGTGGATTGTCTTTGGGCATCACTTCGCCGCCATTTCCGGCCCGGGGCCGCTGGTGGGGCCGGTGTTGGCGGCGCAATTTGGGTATTTGCCGGGGACGTTGTGGATTTTGATTGGGGTGGTCATCGGGGGCGCGGTGCATGATTTTGTGACGTTGTTTGCCTCGATTCGGCGCGATGGCAAGTCGCTGGCGCAAATGGTGCGGGAGGAAATTGGCACCACGGCGGGGGCGGTGGGCATGGTGGGGATTCTGGCCATCATGACCATATTGCTGGCGGTGCTGGCGCTGGTGGTGGTGAATGCGCTGGCCGAAAGCCCGTGGGGAGTGTTCACGGTGGGGGCCACCATTCCCATCGCCCTGATGATGGGGTGTTATCTGCGGTTTTTACGGGTGGGCAAGGTGCTGGAAGTGTCGGCCATCGGCGTGGTTTTGTTGTTGCTGGCCGTGTGGGGCGGGCAGAAGGTTTATGCCAGCCCGGTCTGGTCCCAGGTGTTTCATCTCCATGCGGAGACGCTGGCGTGGGCCATTCTGGTGTATGGCCTGATGGCCAGTGTGTTGCCGGTGTGGTTGCTCCTGGCGCCGCGGGATTATCTCAGCACGTTCATGAAACTGGGCACCATTTTTCTGCTGGCGCTGGGCGTGTTGCTGGTGCTGCCGGAAATGCAGATGCCGGCGGTCAGCAAATTCGTGGACGGCAGCGGGCTGGTGGTGCCGGGCAAGTTGTTTCCGTTTTGTTTCATCACCATCGCCTGCGGGGCGATTTCCGGTTTTCATGCGCTCATTTCCAGCGGCATTACGCCCAAAATCATCACCCGCGAAGGCTATGCCCGCATGGTGGGATACGGAGCCATGTGTTTGGAGTCGCTGGTGGCCATCATGGCCATGATTGCCGCCTGCACGCTGGACCCCGGCGTTTACCTGGCCATGAATGTCAAGGGCGCGGGCGCGGACCCCGCGGCGGACATCCGCCAGAAAGTCAGCCAGTCCGGCTTTTATCGTTATGAATGGAATGAGGCCTCCCGCGCCTGGCTGCCCCAGCCGGTCACGGTGGATGCGCAAGCCATGACCACGCTGGCTGAGGAGGTGGGCGAGAAAACCCTTTATGGCCGCACCGGCGGCGCGGCCACCCTCGCCGTGGGCATGGCCAACATCTTTTCCCGGCTGACGCATGGCCGCTGGCTGGATATCTGGTACCACTTTGCCATCATGTTTGAGGCGCTGTTCATCCTGACGACCTTGGATGCCGGCACACGTGTGGGGCGTTATTTGTTGCAAGATTTTCTGGGGCGTCTCCATGCCCCGCTGGGCGAAACGCGCCGGTTTGGCGCCAACCTGCTGGCCAGCGTGCTGATGGTGTCCGGCTGGGGATTTTTCCTGATTCAGGGGGTGCGCGATGCGGAGGGTGGCGTGAAGGCGCTCTGGCCGATTTTTGGCATTGCCAACCAGATGCTGGCGGCCATTGCGTTGTGCCTGGGCACGACGATTCTGCTGAAGATGCAGCTTCAGCGCCGGCAAGCCGCTGCGGCCGGAGTGCCGCGCTCGCTGGCGGTGGTGCTGGTGACGGCGGTGCCCCTGGTGTGGTTGCTGGCGGTCACGTGCAGTGCCGGGGCCATCAAGGTGTTTCATCCCCATCCGCGCATGGGTTTCTGGGCGGCGGCGCAGGCGGCGGACCAGGCCCTGCCCAAACTGCAACAGGAGCTGGCCGCAGCCCGGGCGCGGGGCGACGCCCCGGCGGTGGCGCAGCTCGAGCAGCGTGTGCTGGATGCCCGGCGCAGCCGGTTCAACAACCGGGTGGACGCCGTGGTGACCGCGGTGTTTCTGGCGCTGATTGCCACCATGGTGACGTTGAGCGCGCGCACGTGGTGGCAACTGCTGCGGCAGCGGCAGCCCGCCACGCTCAAAGAAACCGAGCCGGTCTGGCTGCCGGAGTACGCGGTGGTGGAAGGCTCGCCCCGCGGGTGGTGGGGCTGGCTGGCGCTGGTGTTGCTGGCGGCCAAAGAGGTCTCCGGGCAGGCCGCCTGCGAGCGCGCGCAGCAACAGGCGCTGTGCGCGTGCGGACACCTGCACCCCGCCCCCCCGGCGGCCGCCGTGAGGCCCGGGGCGCCGGAGCCGGGGCCTCCCCTGCCTTCCCGCGGGGAAATCGTTGCGCAAATGCTGGAAAAGCGTTATGGTGGAGGAGTCAATCGTTGTTGTTGAAGCGCTGCATGAATCGTTGGATTGCCCACCCGGGCCAGGACTTGCCGGCCAAAGCCGGAGCACAACCATTCTGTGCGTCATCATGCAAGGAATGAGCGCATTTTCCGGAGGGTTCACCGCCGCCTGACAGGCCATGGAACGCATTGGACTTTTTGGCGGTTCGTTTAATCCGGTGACCTATGGTCATTTGTGCATGGCGCGCGCGGCCTGGGAAGCCTTGGAATTGCAACGCCTGTATTTCATCCCGGCCAGCCAGTCGCCTTTCAAACCCCACTCGCCCCCGGCGCCTCCGGCGCTGCGCCTGCGCTGGCTGCGCCTGGCGCTGGCGGGCTGGAGCGGCTGTGTCGTGGATGATGTGGAAATCCGTCGGGGTGGCATTTCCTACACGGTGGATACGGTGGCCGAGTTTCGCCGGCGTTACCCCGGCGCAGAGCTGTTCTGGATTTTGGGCGCCGACCAGGCCTGTACCCTGCCGCAATGGCATGCTGCGGAAACGCTGGCCGAGTGGGTGCAATTTGCCGTCTGCCCGCGGCCGGGCCAGCCGGCGCCTGCACTATCGCCGCCCTTTCGGGGGCGGGTCATCGAAGCGCCGGCCATGGGAGTTTCCGCCTCCCTCGTGCGGCAGCGCGCTGCGGCCGGGCTGTCCCTTGAAGGACTGCTCCCGGCCGCGGTGGCGGAAGATTTAATGCGGGAAAAAATCTATCACGCTCCTTAACCTCAAACCCAGGCAGCATGGATTCCAAAAAACTTGCCGTAACCATCCGCGAACTGGCCGACGCCAAGAAGGCGGAGAACATCACGGTGCTGGATGTGCGTGGCTTGAGCACGGTGACGGACTTTTTTGTCATCGCCACCGGCACCAGCGAGCCGCACTTGCGCGCGATTGCGGACGAAATCACCGAAAAACTGGAGGAGAACGCGGGGTTGCGTCCGCGGGCGATTGACGGGCAGGTGCCGACGCACTGGATGGTGCTGGATTATGTGGATGTGATTGCCCATGTCATGCGGGCGGAAGTGCGCGCCAAGTATGATTTGGAAGGGCTGTGGGGGGATGCTCCCCGGCTGCGGCCGCGCCGCAAAGCCAAGGTCAAGACGGTGGCCGGCTGAACGCCCGGCTTCTGGGGGTCATTCCGGGGAGGGCGCCTGGCCGGAGGGGCTGGGCGCTTCCGCCGCCTTCGCCATCTCCTCCAAAACGCGCCTGAACTCCGCCAGACCGGGCGCTGGGACGATGATATTGTCGCGCCGCCCGTTAACGTCCTCCGTGATGCGCAAAAATCTTCCGCGCTGATTTTCCTTGAGCGTGAAAATGAATTTCTTGCGTTCCACCACGATTTCCTCGCGCCGGAGTGTTTCTTCCGGCGCAGGCGGTCTGCTTCCCCCCGCCGATCCGTGGGATGGCCGTTGCCCGTACGATGAACGGTCGTTTGTGATCATACATCGCCCTTTTGCGGCCCAAGGCAGCGCCCTGTGCTGCTTTATAAATGTTTGCCATAATCCCCCGCTTGTCAACCGGGAATCCAACGCCTTTGACCCCGGCGGCTTCGCGCCATCAGGGAAGGACACCGCGCCCGGCGGCGTGGCCTTGCCGGCGTGGGTGGGAATGCCGGACCTCCACGGTGAAGATAATCTGCCTGGCCAAATCCTCCCGATTTTTTTGTCGCGGCCATCGCCCATTGGCGCATACTTCCGGGGTCAACCTTATGAAGCGTGCCATCCTGGGATGCCTTGGCTTGATGGCGGGGGTCTTGGGTTTGTGTTTCCCTGCCCACCCGGCCGCGCCGGCGCCGCCCAATTTTATTTTTATTCTGGTGGATGACCTCGGGTGGACGGATGCCGGGTGTTATGGCAGCCGGTTTTATCAGACGCCGCACATGGACCGGCTGGCGCGGGAGGGCATGCGGTTCACGCAAGCCTATGCCGCCTGCACGGTCTGTTCGCCCACGCGCGCGGCCATTTTGACCGGCAAATATCCGGCCCGGTTGCATCTCACCGATTGGATTGCCGGGCATCGGCGCCCCTACGCCCGGCTTAAGCCGCCTGATTGGAAAAAGTATTTGCCGCATGAGGAAATCACCCTGGCCGAGGCGCTCAAACCCCTGGGCTACGCCACCGCGAGCATCGGCAAGTGGCATCTGGGCGGCACGAATTATTACCCGGAGAAGCACGGCTTCGACCTGAACCTTGGGGGCACGGACCGCGGCCAGCCACCCAGTTATTTTGCCCCCTATAAAATCGCCACTCTGCCTGAAGGCCCGCCGGGTGAGTTTTTGACGGACCGCGAAGCCGCGGAGGCCTGCCGGTTTATCGAGGCCAACCGGCAACGGCCGTTTTTCCTGTACCTGCCGCACTACGCCGTGCACACGCCCATTCAGGCCAAAGAAGAGGTGCGGGCAAAGTACCAGGCGCGCGTGCCCCCTGGCTCCCGGCAAACCAATGCGGCTTATGCCGCGCTGGTGGAGAGCGTGGATGACAGTCTGGGCCGGATTTTGCACAAGCTGGCCGAATTACAACTGGAGCAGCGCACGATTGTCTTTTTCACCTCGGACAATGGCGGGTTGAAACCGGTGACGGATAATGCGCCCCTGCGCGACGGCAAAGGCTCGGCTTACGAAGGGGGCGTGCGCGTCATGGCCATGGTGAAGTGGCCCGGGGTGACGAAGCCCGGCAGCGTGAATGACACGCCCATCATCAGCATGGATTTTTATCCGACGATTCTGGAAATCGCGGGGGCGCCATTGCGTCCGGGGCAGGTGGTGGATGGGGAGAGCCTGGTGCCGTTGTTGCGTGGCAGCGGCAGCTTGAAGCGCACCGCTTTGTTCTGGCATTACCCGCATTATCATCCCGGCGGCGCCACGCCGTACAGCGCCATACGCGAAGGGGATTTCCGGCTGGTCGAGTTTTTTGAGGACCGCCGCCTGGAATTGTATGACCTGAAGAACGATGTGGGCGAACAACAGAATCTGGCCGCCGCCCGCCCCGAACTGGCGGCCCGGTTGCGGGCGCGCTTGGAGGCCTGGCGCCGGGAGGTGGGCGCGCAATTGCCCCTGCCCAATCCCGATTATGCGCCGGAAAAAGACCGCTTTGGCGCTGCCCCCACGCCGGCGGGCGGCGGAGAGGGGGGTGGCGCGAATCCTTACCAGCGGGCAAACTTGCGCCGGTAGGCCAGCGGCGTCATGCCTTTTTCCGCGCGGAAATACCGGGCAAAATGCTCCTGCCCCTGAAAGCCCATGGCCTCCGCAATGTGACTGATTGGGCGGTTGGTTTCCTCCAGCAAACGGCAAATGCGCTCCACGCGCACCCGCGCAATCTCGCGGCGGATTGAACGGTCCAGCAGCGCGCGAAATTGTTTTTCCAGCGCGCGGCGCGACATGCCGGCGGCGCGGGCCACCTCCGAGACGGTCAGCGGGGCGTCCGCGTGGGTGCGGATGAAGCGCAGGGCCGCGGCCAGGCGGGGGTCCTGCACCGCCAGAATATCCGTGGACTGCCGGGTGATGACGCCCACCGCCTGCGCCACGATGCGGTTGGTGGACGGCTGCTGGCCGCGCATCAGGCGGTCGAGCAGTTGCGCGCTCTCATAACCGGCGCGCTCAAAATTGACGGCCACCGAGGACATGGGCGGGGAGCTCAACTCGCACACCAACTCATCATTGTCCACCCCCAGCACGGCCACTTCATCCGGCAGGCGCAAGCCGGCCAGTTTGGCGGCTTCGATGACTTGCTGGCCGTGGTCGTCATTGCAGGCCATGATTCCCACCGGATGCGGCAGGCGCAGCAGCCACTCGGCCAGCCCCCGGCGCTCGTCTTCGCCGGAAGTGCCGGGCGGGGTTTGATAATGGTGCGCGGCCAACCCGGCGGCGGCCACGCGGGCGGAGAAACTGGCGGCGCGCTCCTCGCTCCAGGGCACGCCCGACAGGCCGTAGAAGGCCAGGTGTTTCAGCCCGCAGTTCAACAGATGCTCCGCCCCCAGGCGACCGATGGTCTCCGAGTTGGAAACCAGATTGACGACGCCCGGCACCTCATGGCGGCTGTGCCCCACCACCACCAGGGGCACGTGGTATTCCATGGCTTCCTCCACGCGGTCCACGTCCCGCATGATGATGCCGTCGGCCTGAAAGGTGCGCAGATGCGGCCAGGCTTTTTCCAGCCCGCCGGTTTCCCAGTGGCACAGCCAGCGGCCGTGGTGGCGGGCAAAGCCGGCAATGCCGCGCAACAGGCTGCGCCCGGAGGCGCGGGAGGACTCAATCAGCAGCAAAACCCGGTAGAGGCGGTGCATGCGCGGTCTAATCTTCAGCGGCGGCCTCGGGCGCCGGCGGCTCCGGCAGCGGGCGTGACTCGGGCGGTTTGGCGTGCAACGGGATGCTGGCCACAATGGTGGTGCCGCGCTCCCGCCGGCTGGCGATGGCAAAGCGGCCGCCCAGCGCGGCGGCGCGCTCGCGCATGCTGAGCAGCCCCAGCCCGTCGGTCCGCATCAAATGTTTGGGCGGCAGGCCGCGGCCGTTGTCGCGCACGCGCAGAATGACGTGGTCATTTTCCTGCGTCAGGCTCACGCGCACCCGCGAAGCCTGCGCATGGCGGATGATGTTGGTGAGGGACTCCTGGAGGATGCGGAACAACGCCGTGGCGCAGCGGGATTCCAGTTGGTCCAGCCCTTCGTCGCAGTGCACCTGGCAGGGGATGCCGGTGCGGCGCTCGAACTCCTGCGCCTGCCATTCGATGGCGGCGGGCAATCCCAGATCGTCCAGCACGCCCGGGCGCAATTCACTGGAGATGCGGCGCACCGATTGGATGGTCTGGTCCATGACTTGCATCATGTCGGCCAGGCGCGCCTCGACGGCGGCCGGGTCGCGCTGGAGATTGCGCGCCACCCAGGCCAGGTCCAGCTTGAGGCTGGTGAGGCACTGGCCCAGGTCATCATGGATTTCGCGGGCAATTTGCCGGCGCTCCTCCTCGCGCACCATTTCCAGCCGGTCGGCCAGCGCGCGGAGCTGCTCGCGGGATTCGCGGATGGCCTGCTCGGCGCGCTTGCGCTCGGTGATGTCCAGGGCGAGCGACAAAATATGCGGCTCCCCGCCCATGTCCACGGCCGCGGCGGAAATCAGGCAGTCCATGCGGCCCTGTTTGAGGCGGAGTCCAACTTCCAGGTTGCGCACCGTCTCGCCGCGGCGCAGGGGCTCGGTGAGCTGGCGGCGCACTTCGGCATTTTCATACAGCCCCAACTCGAGGGTGGTTTTGCCGATGACTTCCTCCCGGCTCAGCCCCACGCATTGCAGGAAATAATCATTGGCATTGACAATCAACCCATCCCGCAAGCGGCTGACCAGCATGAGAATCGGGCTGAGGTGGAAGGCGCGCGAAAAACGCTCCTCCGACCGCCGCAATTCCTCTTCGGCCAGTTTGCGCTGGGTGATGTCCAGCACGCTGCACAGCACGCCAATGATTTCCCCGCTGCCGGAGCGCAGGGGGGAGTAGGTGGCCTGGTGCCAGCCGCGCCGGCCGGTTGCGGGCACCAGGTACGCTGCGTCCGCGCCTTCGCGGACTTCCCCGGCCAGGGCGCGGCGCAGGAGTTCTTCGGGGGTTTGGTCGCCCGCCAGCCAAATCATGGCCTGCAGGTATTGTCCCATGGCCTGGGCCGAGGAAATGCCCGTGATGCGCTCAAGATAGGGATTCCACAAGCGGCAGCGCAGTTGGCGGTCAAACACCGCCAGGCCGCTGGCGGCGGCCTGCACAATCGCCCGGTTGAAGTTCTCCGAAGTGCGCAGCGCCTCCTCGGCGAGATGGCGTTCCAGGACATTGGCCAGGACCTCGGAGAACAGGCGCAGCACCCCCTCGTGTTGCGGCCCCCAGCGCACCATGCCGGTCACATCATCGAAACCAATAAAGCCGCTGAAACGCCCCTGCACTGGCACGGCCACCATCAACAGGGAAGTGATGCTTTGCGCCTGCAAAATTTCCTGTTCCTGGCGGGCCTCGGGCGGCAGGCGGGAGACATCGGGAATGTGCAGAACGCCCTGGCGTTCCAACAGGTCCATGCTCCAGCGCACTCTTTCCCGGGGGAGGTTTTGCAGGTTCTGGATTTCCGGGCGCACGCCATCGGCGCACCATTCGTGGGTGTTGGAAATAAACTTGCCGTCCTCGCTGAAACGAAACAGGTAAGCCCGGCTGGCCTGGCAAAAACGGCCCAAGTCCGCCAGCGATTGCTGGATGGCCTGGTCCAGATGGCACGGGCCGACAAACCGGGAGGAGATGGCGAGCAGGGTGCTTTCAAACTCCAGCCGTTCCATCAGCGCCCGCTCGGCCTGCACGCGGCCGGTGACATCCAGCATGATGCCCACGCTGCTTTGCACCCCGCCGCGGTCTTGCGGGAGCGGCAGGATGCGGGTGTCAAACACCCGGCCATGCCACTCGTGCCGCAGCGAGACTCGTTCGCCCCGCAGCGCGCGCCGGCAGGCGGCGGTAAATTCCGGCTGGTCCTGCACCACGGTGAAGATGGAGACGCCCACCACCTGCCGAGGTTGCAGCCCCAGCGAGAGCAACACCGAGCCTTCAGCGGTCTGGATGATGCCCTCCGCGTCCATCGCCCAGAGAAAGATGGGCGCGTGGTCCAACAGGGTTTGGAGCTGGCGGCGCTGGTGTTCAATCTGCAGCTCCATTTTCTTGCGGGGGGTCACATCGCGGCCAAACAACGCCACGTACAGGACCTTTTCCCCCGGTCCGCGGACGGGATAGAACGAGGCTTCGTAATATAGCCCGCCGAATTCTCCCTCGACCGTGGTTGCCTCTCCCTGGGCCACGAGCTGTTGGAAAAAGCTTTGCGTTTCCGTTTGGATGTCCGTGGGCAAAAAGTCCCAGAATCTGCGCCCAATCAATTCCCCGGGCGCGTCCCCCAGGCGCATGGCGGCGGCGGGATTGGCCAGCACCACCCGCCCATCGGCATCGAGCAGCAGAATGCTTTCGCCGGCGCCTTCCAGCACCGCCCGCAACCGGCTCTGAAACTCCAGCAGCTCCGCCAGCAACTGGTCGCGGTCGGACTCGGCCTTTTTGCGCTCGGTGATGTCCCGGCTGAAACAGGCGAGGCAGCAGGGTTTGCCGTCCGCATCGAAGATGGGGGTGAAGCGGTGCTCCAGCCAGCGTCCGGCGCGCTGGTCTTCAAAGAACACCGAAGTGCCGGTTTGCAGGGCATGCTCGCCCCATTGGAAACGCTGGCGGGCCACTTCCGGGGGCAGAAAGTCGGCTATGCTGCGCCCCACCAAATCCTTCACTTCCAGCCCCAGCCGCTCGGCGGTGGTGCGGTTGGCAATCAGGACGCGGCCTTGGCGGTCAAGCAGCAGTATGCTTTCCCGGGCGGCGTTCAGGAGCATCAGCAACTGTTGTTGGTCCACGTTTTCCGGGCGTAAAAAACACCCCGGAAAAGGCTCATGGAGACAGCCCGGCTGTTCATTGGCGGGCGGGGCTGGATAAAGCGGTCCATTTTCGCGCAGCAGGACGGTGGTGTCTTCGGCCATGGGCATCTCGCGCAGTTGCAACAGGACCGCGGAAATCGCGCCTTCAGGGGAGGACACCGGCCGCACGAGGATGGTGAACCAGCCCGTGGCGTGGGAGTGGGTAAAGTCGAGGCAGAGATATGGCAAACGTTGCGGGTGGCCGGCAAAGGCTTGCAGGATGAGCGCCCGCAAGGCCCCCAGGTGTTCGCCTTTGAGCAGGTCGCCGAGGAATTGTCCCTCCAGGCTGGCGGGGGAGAAGCCGGCCAGGCGGGCAAAGGTGGCGTTGCCCCATTGCACTCGCAGATGACGGTCCACCAGCACCAGGCGGTCGCCCAGACTTTCCAGGAGGGCCTGGCACATGGCGGGGGTCAGCCGCTGAGCGGCGTATTGATTGCCGGCGTTGGCTGGCTCTGGCTCACTCATACAGCAGCGGTAAACCTGAGGCAGCCCCCTTAGAACAGGCTGCCCTGCCGGCTGGCGGGCTTAAGTCCGAGTCGTTTCATGGCCAGCTCGGTAATGACCCGTCCCTGGGGGGTGCGATGGAGATAACCTTCCATGATCAAATACGGCTCATACACTTCTTCGAGGGTATCCGGTTCTTCCCCCACGGCCACGGCGAGGGAGTTGATGCCCACCGGGCCGCCGCCAAACTTGACCATGATGGTTTCGAGGATGCGCTTGTCCATTTCATCCAGCCCGTAGGCGTCAATCTCCAGCATGGCCAGAGCCTGATCGGCCACGGCGGCGGTGATGCGGCCGTCGCCGCGCACCTGCGCGTAATCACGCACGCGCCGCAGCAGGTTGTTGGCGATGCGCGGCGTGCCGCGGCTGCGGCGGGCAATTTCCATGGCGCCTTCCGGCTCCATGGGCACCTGCAGCAGGCGGGCCGAACGCAGCACAATCTGTTGCAGTTGCCCGGCGTCATAGTAATCCAGCCGCTCCCGCATGGGGAAGCGCGTGAGCAGGGGGGAGGACAGCAGGCCGCTGCGGGTGGTGGCGCCAATCAAGGTAAAGCGGGGCAGATTCAGCCGCACGCTGCGGGCGTTGGGGCCCTGGTCAATGATGATATCCAGCTTGAAATCCTCCATCGCCGGATAGAGGTATTCCTCAATGGTTTTTTGCAGGCGGTGAATCTCGTCAATGAAGAGAATGTCCCGCTCCTCCAGATTGGTGAGCAGCCCCGCCAGGTCGCCCGCTTTTTCAATGGTCGGGCCGCTGGTGCACTTGATGTTGACGCCCATGGCGCGCGCCAGAATGTTGGCGAGGGTCGTTTTGCCGAGGCCGGGCGGGCCGTTGAGCAGCAAATGGTCCAGCGCCTCGCCCCGCTGCCGGGCGGCGGCCACGGCAATTTCCAGCCGTTCCTTGACTTTGGGCTGGCCGGTGAACTCGGAAAACAAGGAGGGCCGCAGCGTCAGCTCCAGGGCTGCGTCCGGTTTGTTGAGTACATCGGTCACCCGTGATTGGGCCATGTTCAGAAGATGGGCCAAGGCCACGGCAGCGACAAGGGAAAAAAGCCGCCGCCCACCCCGCCGAGACGCCACGGCGAAGGCTGCCGGCTCACAGGCAAAACCCTCCCCCTTGCTCCCGCCCTCCGGCCCGGCCGGAGGACATGCGGAAAGCGAATCCGCCTCACCGTTGTTCCAGACGGAAATAGCGGCTGGCGCCGGTGGGCGTGGTGCGGAAGAGATAAAATCCGTTGGTCAGGAGCAGGGATTCGGTGACCGGCTGCCAGTCGGCCTGGGGACCGAGAGCGGGCGAGGCGTACAGCTCCCACCCGTGCATGTGCGCGGGCCAGAGCAGCCGGAGCTGACCGGCCTGGTATTCTGGCGGCGGGGCCAGCGTGGCCGGGGATGGACCTTGGAAGCCCCGGCCTTCAACGGCCAGGTCAAAGGCCAAATCGCTGCTGGTGGCCGAGTTTTGATGGATTTCCACCGCCAGCAAATTCAGACCCGGCAACACCCCGGCCACCGGCGCGTTCAACTCAAAATAAGTTTGCTCGTCCGTGCCGGAAACAGCGCTGGACGCCAGGGTGGCGTAGCCCACCGGGCCTTGTGGCATGTTGCTGCGGAAGACTTCGCCGCCATTGAGATAAACCACCGCCCCGTCATCGCGCAGAAGGCGGAAGACCAGATTGGTCAAGGTCACGCCGGAAGGCACGGAGAACCAGCGGCGGAAATAATAGGAGAGGTACTTGTTGTTGCTGGGGCCGGTTTGCAGGGTGGTGACTTCGCCGTCATCGCCGTAGCCCAGCCGCGCAGGTCCGGAACCCCAGGCGGCGTCACTGTAGGCCCGGCGCTGCCAGTTGGTGGCGGGGAGCGAGCCGCGGTCCCAGTAGCGCCACACGGCGCCAGTGGTGATTAAAGTGGCCTGATAGGGCGGATATTGCACGGTAACGGAGACCGGCGCCGAAACCAGCTCCGTGCCATTGGCCAGGCGCACCCGGGCCGTGATTTGATAACTGCCCAGGGCGGGATTAGGCCAAATCCATTGCGTTTCGCCGGGGGCGGTTTCGCCAATTTTCTGGTTGCCCACCCAAAATTCAATGGTTTCCCCGCCTGAAGCCAGGCCGGTCCATGCGGCGGCCTGCAGGGTCATGGCTTCTCCCACCACCACGAGCTGGCCGGGGGCGGGGCGGAGGAGGAGCAGGCGCGGCTCGGTGGTGCCGCGGCCGGTGAGCTGCAAATCGAAGCCGCCATCCGAGCTGGTGGCGCTGGACTGGTGCAGCTCGACGGCCACCACGTTGGTGCCGGCCAGCAAACCGGCGCTCAACGCCGGGACGATGGATTCAAAGTAGGTGGTTTCGTCCGGCGTGTTGACGGTGGTGGCGGCCAGGGTACTGGCGGTCACCGAACCTTCCGGCATGTTGCTGCGGAAGATTTCCCGCCCGTTCAGGTACACCACCGCGCCATCGTCGCGCACGAGTTGAAAGACCAGCTCGGTATAAAGGGCGGGATTGGTCACCACAAAGGTGTTCCGGAAATAATGGGTGATGCGGCCGGAGGTGATTTCGGTGCGTTCGCCATCCCACCCCCAGCCAAAGCGCGCCTGTCCCAGCGGCCAGGTGGCATCATTAAAAGAGGTCTGGTTCCAGCCCGGCTGCACGGCGCTCACATTGTCCCAGTAGCGCCAGTGGGCGCCGGCCGGAATCCAGGTAGTCATCACCGGTTGCACGGGCAGGGGCAGGGGCGTAACAGTGATGGTCACCGGTGCGCTGGTCACAGCCAGGCCGCCCTCAAACTCTGCCACCGCAACGAGGGCATGTTCACCGGGGGGCGGATTCTGCCAGGGGTAGGCAAAAGGATATACCAGGGCGGCGCCGTGGCGCTGGCCGTTGATAAAATAGGTGACCTGCCTGGCCGTTTGGGAATCAGCCATGGCGAAGGCATTCAAGGTCAAGGCGGGCGGCGCCACCAGCCGCGCTCCCTGCGGGGGCGAGGTGATATAGGCGACGGCAGGCGCGGCGGGCACCATGCGGCGGCCCACCAGCTCCAAATCGAAGCCCAAATCGCTGCTGGTGATGCTGCTTTGGTGCACTTCCACCGCCAGGACGTTGGTGCCGGAGCGCAGCAGCGTGGGACTCAGGGCCACACTAACGGGCGTGGTTTCATCAGCCCCGCTCACGGCGTTTAACGCCAGACTGTTGTGACTGATGGGGCCGGCGGGCAGGTTGTGCCGGAAAACCTCCTGGCCGTTCAGATACACCACCGCGCCATCGTCGCAAATGAGCCGCAGCTCAAGCTGGGTCAGTCCTGCAGGACTGGCTTGGAAGGTTTTGCGGAACCACGCGGTGATATGGCGGAAAGCAGGGTCGCCGCCGTCATTAATCACGGTACGCTCGCCGTCCCCGCCGTAGCCCAACCGGGCGGCCCCCGCTTTCCAGGCGTGGTCGGCGTAAGTGAGGGTGGTCCAGGTGTCGGCCGGCGGCTGGCGGTCATCCCAGTATTTCCACACTTCGCCCCACGCCACCCAGCTTTGGAAAGGAGCGGGGGCGGTGAAGGTCACCTGTACCGGCGCGCTGGTGATGGTCATGCCGGCGGCATCGGTGGCCACCGCCAATAACTCCACATGCTCCACCGGCGGGTTGGCCCAGGTAAAGAGGAAAGGCGCGGGCACTTCGCCCAGGAACTGGCCGTTGGCGTAATAGCTGATGCGCTGGAAGGGGGAGCCACCGCCGCCCACGGCTTGAACGGCCAGGGACACCGCGCCCGCCGGCAGGGTGGCTCCGTTGGTGGGAGTCACCCAATAGACTCCGCGCGGGCGATTGGTGGAAAGCCAGACGGTGAGTCCGAGGTCGAAGCTCAGGTCTGAACTGGTCACCGCATTTTGATGCACTTCCACAGCCAGCACGTTGGTGCCGGGCAGCAATGGCAGGGACGAGAAGGAGAAGCTGAAAAAGGTTTTGCCGTCGTCGTCAGCGGCCATGGTGGCGAGGGTGTCGAAAGCCACCGGCCCGGAGGGCATAAGGTCACGCAGGATTTCCTGGCCGTTGAGATACACCACCGCGCCGTCGTCGCGTTTTAATTGCAACACGGCGTTGGTGATGGTGTAGGGGTCGGCCACCACAAAGGCTTGGCGGAAATAAGCGGTAATCCATTTGTTGTTGCTGTTGGTGCCGTAACTTAATCGGGTGGCTTCGTCATTCTCCCCATAGCCCAGTTCGGCCAGGCCATTGCTCCAACTGGAGGCATCAAACTCCAACGCCGCCCAGGCGGGTGGCGCGCCGGTGGGGCCGGTGAAGAAGTGCCAGCGGGAGCCGGGAGCGATGACCAGATTGGTGACCGCCGGCGTGGGCGGCGGCTCCGGCATTTTCACGGTAATGGCCACCGGGGCGATGGTGAGCATCTGGCCGCTGGCCAGCGTGGCGACGGCATAAAGTTGATGCTGACCCACCGGCGCCTGGGGCCAGAACCCGGCATAAGGCGGGGTGGAATCGGCAATTAAAAGCTGGTCGTTGGCGTAGATTCGCACCTGCGTCACGGCGGTGGCATCGCTTTGGGCCACGGCATTCAGGCTGATGTTGGTGGGGTAGGTGAAGACCTCTCCGGGCCGGGGGCTGGCCAGGTAGAAAATTTGCAGGTTGGCCGCATTGGTGCGGCTCATGCCGGTGAGCGCGAGATCGAAATACAAATCCGAGCTGGTCGCCTCCACCTGATGCATTTCCACGGCCAGCGTGTTGACGCCCACCTGGAGCACCGTGGGCGAAAGTTCTGTCCGGAGATAATTATCCGGCTCCACCGCCGCCACAGCGCGGGTGGTGTAACTGACGGCGCCGGTGGGCAGGTTGTCGCGGAAGATTTCCTGCCCGTTGAGCCAGACCAGGACGCCATCATCGCGCAGGACTTCCAGCACCAGATTGCTGAAGGCGCTGGGCGGGGTTTGATTGGTGAAGGTGGTGCGGAAGTAGTAGGTGATGTGTTTGTTGGTACTGACCCCGCCATAACTCAGCGTGGTCCGCTCGCCGCCCTGGCCGTAGCCGAGCGGGCCGTTGCCGCTGGCCCATGCGGCATCGTTAAAACCGGGCTGCCGCCACGCGGTGCCCTGATTCGAGCCGTCATCCAGGTATTTCCACCGGCTTTCCCGGGCCACCAGGGGAGTGGTGATGAACAGGGAGCCTGGAAATTGCACAAAATCCGCCCCCGCAAAACTTGGCCCCACTGTCACGGGGTTGTTGAAGAAGGGATTCACAAAGTTCAGCTCATTGTAAAACGGCTCATAAACGGCCAAGGAATGGCTGCCCGCGCCGAGCTGGGTGAGGAGGAAGGAGCCGTCGTCCTGGCTGATGGCGTAGCGTGAGGCGTTGACCCGCACCCACATGCCCGGCACTGGCTGGGCGTTGGTGGTCAGCACGCGGCCGGTGATTTGAAACGTCGTGGGGCTGCCCACCCGCACCACCACCGCCCCGGCACTCACCCCGCCTTTCATGTCGCTGACGATGCAATGCACGGCGTATTCCCCGGCGCTGGAAAAGGACTGCGTCGCGGTGGGCTGATTTTCCACGCTGTAGTTGCCATTGCCAAAATCCCAGTAATACGCCAGCGCATCGCCATCCGGGTCGGAGGCGGCGACGCTGAACTGCACGGGGGTGTTGACGGCCACCTGCGTGGCGGAGGCCGTCACGCGCGTCTGGGGCCGGCGGTTGTTCGGGAACGCGCCCACCTGGATGATTAAGTCCAGGGACTGCGGATAGGTGTTGCCCTTGCCGATGGGCGTCACATGCAGGCCAAGTTTGCTGTCGCTAAAGGTGCGTCCGATGACCAGCGGATGGTCATCCTTGTTGCCGGAGGAGCCGGGCGTGGCATCCAGCAAAGTGGTGCTGCCGCCCACCCACCGGAAGGCCAGGCCGTTCATCAACGCGCGGTTGCCCGTGAACAACTGCCGGAATTCCATCCAGTAATCGCCATTGCTCCGGCGGAAGCGCAGGCCGCGCAGGCCGCTGGCCCGGGGGTCATCGTGCGCGTAAATCCGGTAAAAACCGCTGGTGCTCACCGTGGGGCAGTCGGCATCGGGAATCCAGCCCAGTTTGTTTTTGCTGAACGAAGAGAAGTGCCGCGCGCCGCCCCCGCTGCCGCCCATGGTATCGAAGGGGTCGCCGTATTCCTCACTGGTGCCCGTGCCCAACATGCTGGCGCCGCTGGTGTTCCACCAGTTGGCATGGCCCAGCCCCAGGTTATGGCCGAATTCATGCGCGCCCGTGCGCACGTCCCAATAGCGATTGGCCAGCCAGAAACCCACCCCACCCACATACCCCAAACCGGCAAAGGTCGCCGTGGGTTTGCCGGCAGTGCAGACAAAATAGAAATCATACTTGTTCATGTCGTACCCCAGCGCCGTGGCGGCGGTGCGGCAGGCGCCCAACAGGGTGCCCATGTTTTGATAGCTTTCCACGTCATTGGGCAGCCGCATGGTGGGAGTGATGTCCGAGCCCTCGCCCACGGGCGCAAGCGTGAGCTTGCCTTGAGAGACTTCCGCCATCCACTGGCTGAGGTCGCGCATCAAGGTCAGGGCTTCATTGGTGGTCATGACCTCGCCGGCGTAGTCCGGGAAGTCCACCCGGAAGAGGATGAATCGCTTGCGCCCCTCAGTGTAGGAAGAGGCGGCAATCGGCAAGTTGTCAGGCGGTAGCGGGTCATCAAGGTTTTGCAGGGCAGGCTGCTCTTCCAACCAGCGCGCGGCCATTGCCGGGCTGGCGAAAGTGCGTACCTCGCCGCCAAGCTGCAACGCTGCCGGGGTGCCTTGAGCGGTCCACGATTGACCGGAAACCAGACAGGGCGCGTCTTGGCCTACCGCGGCCAGGTGGGCTTCCAACTCGGGCGCGTCCAAATACCGCGCGGGTTGGGGGTCCAAGGCCATCAAGTGGGTGGCGGACGCCACCGATTCATGCGCCAGCGCCTGATTGGGCGGCCGCGGCACCACGACACCTTGCAACGGCACCTGGGGGCGTGTCACATAGTCCAAACCCCGCCCAAACGTATAAACCCGGCAGCGCATGTCTGCCCATTGGGCTGTGCGCACCAGGCCTCCCGGCTGGCTTGCGCCGGCGGGCAGCACACACAAAACTTCGTAGTGGGCAGTGCTGTTGACCCATTGTTCCACCTGCTCCCGCACGGCCGCCGGCAAGGCCTCACGCACCCACGGGGGCACCGCCCGCCCCAGGGCCCGCTCGGGGTCGCTTTGAATCCATTCCGTCATCAGCGTCAGGCGCTCGCGTGCCAGCGCCACTCCCTCTGGAAGCATAGATTCCCTTTCCGCATCGCTGGCCCTGACATACCGCCCCACCCAGTGTTGAAAGGCCGCCAGAATTGTTTCGGGCGGCTCGACGGCCCAGCCGTCTCCCAGCCGGCGGGGGGCGGGCACAGTCGGGGCGTGAGAAGCGGCGTGCACGTGCTCATCCACCTCCCCTGCGGCAGGTGCAGACAGGCGGGGGGTAACAGGGACAGCCGCCAACACCGGAGAGGTGGGCGCTTTGGCGAACGGCTGAGCTGCAAGGAAAACCGGGGAATCAGGCGGCGCAGGCTGGTATTGGGCAAAGCGAACAGCCGACACCGCCGCCAACACAATGGCGCCAAGGACCAGCGCCCCGCGGCGTGAAATCATACGGCCATATCATCCGCCGAAATGGCTCAAATTGCAACCCTGCGATGCTCAAGATGGTATCCCGGCGCACTTGAACTGCCCCTGAAGTAATGGTACCTTAATCTTGCAACTTAACCGGGGGCGTACTGGATTCGACCTGGTCGAGACGCCGGAAGTGGCATGCCGAGGACGATCCGTTGGCCTCGTTAATCACCGGATCAAAACTAATAAGTGCCAACGAAGAATTGGCCCTCGCGGCCTAATTGAGCCGCGACGTCCCCCGCTGGACGCCTGCTACGGCGGCGGGACGCCACAGCAGGCTGGGGTGATGGCGGCGCTGGCGCGACATTGCCCGAGAATCTTACCGCCGGCTAGGCTGGTGGAGTGTCGCCGAAAGCTGCTCCGCCGGATGACACTCGCTTTCGGCTAAGCATGTAGTCACGACCGGGGAATCGGTCAGGGACGCGGGTTCAACTCCCGCCGCCTCCACCAGTTTTGTGGGGCCGCCGGCTGTGGGGAGCCGGCTTTTTTATTTCAATGGATGCCCAGGCGATGCTGGATTTCCTCCAGTGTGATGCCTTTGGTTTCAGGCATTACCAGGATGACCCACAAAAGCTGGCCCACCATGCACAGGGCGTAAAACAGGAAGGCATGCCCGCCGGAGACATCGGCAATCAGGGGGAACGTCCACGAGATGAGCGCGGCCATAATCCAATGGGTGAAGCTCCCCAAGGCCTGGCCGCGGGCGCGGACACGGTTGGGGAATATTTCGCTGATGAACACCCAAATGACCGCGCCCTGCCCGAAGGCATGCGAGGCAATAAACACTACCAGCGCGCCCAACAGCAGCTTGCCACCCGTGCCGGAGTAGAAGGAATACGCGGCCACCAGCAGGCTGAGGATGTAGCCCACGGAGCCCACCAACATGAGTTTGCGGCGGCCAAAGCGGTCAATCACCGTCATGGCTGCCATGGTGAACACCAGGTTGGTGAAGCCGATGATGACCGATTGCCAGAGGGCATCCACGCTGTCATACCCCGCCATTTTGAAGATGTGCATGGTGTAATAAATCACCGCGTTGATGCCGGAAAGCTGGTTGAACATGGCGATGGCCACGGCCAGCAGGATGGGCTTGAGGTATTTCCGGCAGAAAAAAGGCTCGGCGGCAGGCTCGCTCCCGGAGGCCAGCGATTCCTGGATTTCCCGCACCATCGCCTGGGCGGCCGCCGGTTCTTCGCCGCAGCGCACCAACACGTCCACCGCCTCCTCCGGGCGTTTTTGGGCCACCAGCCAGCGCGGGCTTTGCGGCGTGAAAAAGAGCAGGGCAAAAAACGCCGCCGAGGGCAGGGCCATCACCCCAAACATCCACCGGCAGGTGGCGGGGCCGAGGTTGAGGCTGCCAATGAGATAATTGGAAAAGTAGGCCAGCAGGATGCCCAGCACGATGTTGAACTGGGTGATCGCCACCAGCCGGCCCCGGTACCGGGCGGGCGAAATCTCAGCGATGTACATGGGCGACACCACCGAGGCTCCGCCCACCGCCAGGCCGCCAATGAAGCGGAAGATGACAAACGACGCCCAGCTCCATGCCAGCGCGCAACCAACACTGGTGATGAGAAACAGCACTGCCAGCGCAAACAGCACTTCGCGGCGGCCGTAGCGGTCGGCCGGCTTGCCCACCGCCACCGCCCCCACAATGGTGCCCAGCAACGCGCTGGCCACGGTGAAGCCCTGCATGAAACTGCCCAGACGCTCGGCGGAAACCCAGGTCAGGTGCGGTGCCAGGGCGGTGGTGATTTGGGCCACGAAGCCCTCCCGCAACCAGTCGGTGGTGCCGGAAATAACGGCGGTATCAAACCCAAACAACAATCCCCCCAGGGCGGCCACCAGGGCGCTGAAAAACAAGTAACGGTTGAGTTTCATGGTTGCGCGCATTGGAGCCGGTATGACCGAAAAAGGCAAGCTTGGGGTCGGGCAGAACGCCCGGCGGCAGCGGGTGCCGGTTGGTTTTCTGCCTTGTCGGTGCCGGAGGGGAGGGCTATGCTCCGCGCGCTATGTTGGATGTCATTGAAAAGCGGTTGCAGACGGCGGAAGAAAAACTGGCGCATTTGCGGAGGTTTCTTTGACCTCCCCAAGTTGCAGCAGCGGCTGGGGGAACTGGAAACCCTGATGGCCGCGGAAACTTTTTGGAACAACCGCGAGCAGGCGCAGAAAACCATTGAGGAGGCCAACGACATCAAGCGCAAGCTTGAACCCCTGGACACCATTACCCGCCAGCACGCCGATTTGAAAGTGATGCTCGAGCTGGCCGAGGCCGAGCCGCCCGAAAGCCAGGCCAGGGTGGCCGCCGAGCTGGACCGCGACACCCAGAAATTGCTGGAGGAAATTGACCGGCTGGAGCTGCGCTTTTTCCTGAGCGGCCCGCATGACCGCAACAACTGCATTCTCACCATCAACGCCGGCGCCGGCGGCACGGAGGCGTGCGACTGGGCGGAAATGCTCCTGCGCATGTATCAGCGCTGGTGTGAATCCCGCGGCTGGGAGGTGGAGATTACCGACATCCTGCCCGGCGAAGGCGCGGGCCTCAAAAACGTGACGATGGTGGTGCGCGGCGAATATGCCTACGGCTATTGCAAGGCCGAGCGCGGCGTGCACCGGCTGGTGCGCATTTCGCCCTTCGACGCCAACAAACGCCGGCATACCAGTTTTGCCAGCGTGGACGTGATTGCGGAAATTGAGGATGACACGGAAATTGTCATCCCGCCCAATGAATTGCAGATTGATACCTACCGCTCCGGCGGCAAGGGCGGCCAGAACGTGAACAAGGTGGAAACGGCCGTGCGCATCACCCACCTGCCCACCGGTTTGGTGGCGGCCTCGCAGGCGCAGCGGTCCCAGGCCCAGAACCGCGCCGCCGCCATGAAGTTGCTGCTTTCCAAGTTGTACGCTTTGCGCGAAGACCAGAAAAAGGCCGAGATGGAGCGGTTTTACGGCGAGAAGGGGAGTGTGTCGTGGGGCAATCAAATCCGCAGTTATGTGTTTCAGCCGTACCGCATGGTCAAGGATTTGCGCACGGGGGTGCAAACCGGCGACACCCAGCGGGTGATGGACGGGGATTTGGATTTGTTTGTCAACGCCTGGCTCCGCGCCGGCGGCCCCACCAAGCGGATGCAAGGCATCAAGGATGAGGACGAGGATTAACCGGCAAAGCCCCCGCCTCGCTGCCAGCGCCCTGCCGAGGTAATTATCATGGCCAACATTCTCGATACGATAGTCGCGCATAAACAGCAGGAAATTGCGGCGCTGCCCGCCGGCCGGGTCACCGTGGCAGATTTGCGTGACCGGCTGGCACGCCGTGGCCTGCGGAACTTTCTGGGCGCCCTGCAACGGCCGCGGGGAGGCCGCCGGATGGCTCTGATTGCCGAAGTCAAAAAAGCCTCGCCCTCCGCTGGCGTCATCCGCCCCGATTTTAATCCGGTGGCAATTGCGCGCGCTTATGAAGCCGCCGGGGCGGATTGCCTTTCTGTGCTCACGGATGAGCGGTTTTTTCAGGGGCGGCTCGAGTATCTGCGCCAGATTCGGGCGGCCGTTTCGCTGCCGCTGCTGCGCAAGGATTTCATTTTGGACGAGCGCCAGATTGTCGAGGCGGTGGAATGGGGCGCGGACGCGATTTTGTTGATTGCGGCGATTCTGGACGATGCGCGGCTGCGTCATTTGCACGAGCTGGCCACCGGGGCGGGGCTGGCGGCGTTGGTGGAAGTGCATGATGAAACGGAGCTGCAACGCGCCATTGCACTGGGCGCGCCCTTGATTGGGGTGAACAACCGGGATTTGACCACGTTCACGGTGGATTTGGCCACCACCGAGCGCCTGGCTGCCCAACTCGGGAACCACACCTGCCTGTTGGTGGCCGAAAGCGGCATCCATGCCCGTGCGGATGTCGAGCGCCTTGCGCGTTGCGGGGCGCGGGCCATCCTGGTGGGCGAGTCGCTCATGCGCTCCGCTTCCTTGGAGGCCAAGATGGCAGAGTTATTAAGCTGAAGTCGGCCAGCGGGGCGGGCTGGCGAACGGCGGAGGCGGTGAAGGGCGGGCCGCGAGGGGGACAATTTCCTTTTCATTGTTCAGCCGCCCGCTCCTGCGGTATCTTGGCAGCACGTTATGAAAATTGCGCTGGCGCAAATCAACACCCTCATCGGGGACCTGACCGGCAACCGCGACCGCATTCTGGCAGCTTACCAGCGCGGCGTGGCGGCCGGGGCGGATTTGGTGGTCACCCCAGAGCTGGCCATTACCGGTTATCCGCCGCGCGATTTGCTCCTGCGCCGGGTCTTTGTGGAGCAAAACCTGCGCATCCTTAATGAACTGGCCGCCGTCACCGGCCGCACGGGCCTGGTGGTGGGCTTTGTGGGCCGGCACGAAACCCGGCCGGGACGCGAGGCCACCAATTCGGTGGCCTTGTTGAGTGAGGGCAAAATCCAGGCCATCCGCCACAAGATGCTGCTGCCCACTTACGATGTGTTTGACGAGGACCGTTATTTTGAGCCGGCGGCCGACAACTCCCCCGTGGAATTTCGCGGGCGGAAATTGGGGCTGACCATTTGCGAGGACATCTGGAATGACGAGGATTTCTGGCGCGAACGCCGTTACCGGCGGAATCCCTGCCGTGATTTGGCGCAGGCGGGGGCGGATTTGATGGTGAATTGCTCCGCCTCGCCATGGCACCTCGGCAAAACGCGCACCCGCCAGGACATGGTTTCGAGCATGGCGGCGCACATCGGGCGGCCCATTGTTTATTGCAATCTGGTGGGCGGCAATGATGAGCTGGTGTTTGACGGGCAAAGCCTGGCTTTCGATGCCGCCGGCCGGTTGGTGGCGCGCGGCGCGGCTTTTGCGGAGGACTTTATCATGGTGGACCTGGAGCAGGCGAATCCCATCACCTTCCAGGAGCCTTGCGAAGAGGAGCAGGTTTATCAGGCGCTGGTGCTGGGTTTGCGCGATTATTTGCACAAATGCGGTTTCCGGGCCGCCGTGCTGGGGTTGAGCGGCGGCATTGATTCGGCCCTCACCGCCTGCCTGGCGGTGGCCGCCCTGGGGCGGGAAAACGTGCGTGGCGTGTCGCTGCCTTCGCAGTTTTCGAGCCAGGGCAGTCTGGATGACGCCCGCGCGCTGGCGGAAAATCTGGGCATCAAGTACCATGTCATTCCCATTCAACCGCCCTTCGAGAGTGTTAAAAGCCAGTTGCGGGAGCTCTTTGCCGGACGGCCGGAAGATGTGACGGAGGAAAACATTCAGGCGCGCCTGCGCGGGGTGATTTTGATGGCATTGTCCAACAAATTTGGCGAGCTGCTGCTGACCACCGGCAACAAAAGCGAGAGCGCGGTGGGCTATTGCACGCTTTATGGCGACATGTGCGGCGGGCTGGCGGTCATCAGTGACGTGCCCAAGCAGATGGTGTATCGCCTGGCGCGCTGGATCAACCGGGAACGCGAAATCATCCCGCAGGCCTCCCTCACCAAGCCGCCTTCGGCCGAACTGCGGCCCAACCAGAAAGACCAGGACTCGCTGCCGCCTTACGAGGTGCTGGACGAGATTCTGGAGCGGTACGTGGTGCAGGGGCAAACGGTGGCGGAGATTCTGGCGGCCGGTTTTGCGGAGGCGGACGTCCGCCGGGTGGTGCGGCTGATTGATTTGAGCGAATACAAACGCCGGCAGGCCGCCCCCGGCTTGAAAGTCACCAGCAAGGCCTTTGGCATGGGCCGGCGCCTGCCCATCGCCCAGCGGTTTCGCGAGATTTGATGGCCTATGCAATGGACGGCCCGGCAATTCACCATCACGTTTCCCCGGCCCATGCTGGTCATGGGAATTGTCAATGTGACACCGGATTCCTTTTATGACGGCGGGCGTTATTTTGGCGTGGAGGCGGCGGTGCGGCACGCGCTCGACCTGGTGGCGGAAGGGGCGGATATCCTGGACATCGGCGGCGAGTCCACCCGCCCCGGCGCCGAGCCGGTGCCCGAGGAGGAGGAGCGGCGGCGGGTGTTGCCGGTCATTGAGGCGCTGGCCGCCCGGGTGAAAATCCCCCTTTCGATTGACACGGTGAAGCCGGCGGTGGCCCGGGCGGCCATTGGCGCCGGGGCCAGCATCATCAATGACATTGCCGCCAACCGCGCCGAACCGGAGATGTGGGAGGTGGCGGCGGCCACCGGGGCGGGCTATGTGGCCATGCACATGCAGGGCACCCCCGCCACGATGCAACAGCATCCCGAATATCAGGATGTGGTGGCGGAGGTGGGCCGCTTTTTCGAGGACGTGCTCGGGCGTCTTCAGCAGGCCGGCGTGCGGCCGGAGCAGACGGTGCTGGACGTGGGCATCGGCTTTGGCAAGACGGTGGAGCATAATTTGCAGTTGCTCGCCGCGCTGCGCCAATTTAAAAGGTGGGGGCGGCCATTATTGTTGGGTGTTTCCCGGAAATCCTTTATCGGGAAATTGTTGGGGGCGGAGCCGCCGGAGCGCCTGCCAGGCAGTCTGGCCTGCGCCTGCTGGGCGGCTATGCAGGGAGTGGAAATCATCCGCGCCCACGACGTACGGGCCACGGTCCATGCAGTGCGCATGACCGAGGCGTTAATGGCCCGGCAGCTTGCATGATGGAATGGCTCTTACAACTGTGGCGGCCGGCGCTGGAAATCCTCATCCTCGCGGTGGGGATTTACTACGGCTTTGTGCTCATCCGGGGCACCAAGGGGGCGCCGGTGCTCACGGGTTTCCTGGTGTTGCTGCTGGCCCTGACCTTTATCACGGTGGTGCTCGATTTGAAGGTGTTGCGCTGGCTGCTGACCACCTTCTTCGCCTTTTTCCTGGTGGCCATTCTGATTTTGTTTCAGCCGGAATTGCGGCGCATCCTGGCCGAGCTGGGCAGCACCTCCCTGTTTGCCTCCGCCCATGAACAGCGCGAGAACATCGAAATCATTGTCAAAACCTGCGAGCGCCTGTCGGAGGCGCGCATCGGCGCGCTCATGGCCATCGAGCAATCCATCGGCCTGCACGATGCGGTGGAGTCCGGCATCACCGTGGATTGCGAGGCCACCCCAGAAATGCTGGAGACGATTTTTTTCCCCAACAACGCCATCCACGACGGCGGGGTCATTTTGAAAGGGGATCGCATTCTGTACGCCGCCTGCATCTTCCCCCTCACGCAGCAGCAGGGGTTGAGTCCCTCCCTGGGGACGCGGCACCGCGCCGCCATTGGTTTGAGCGAGGAAACCGATGCCATTGTGGTGGTGGTCTCGGAGGAGACCGGCGCCATTTCCGTGGCCTACCGCGGCCAGTTGACCCGCGGTCTGAGCCTGGAGGAGTTGCGCGCCTTTTTGAGCAACCTGCTGGTCAAGGCCAAGCCGCCCCGCTGGCTGGCGCGGGTGCGGGATTATCTGCCCCAGCGCTTCCGGCCCGCCCCGCCGGTGGCGGCCAAATCGGAGATGAAATAAGGCCATGCCGCTGCAAAAGCTCATTTTTCATAATTTCTGGGCCAAGGTCTGCTCGCTGCTGCTGGCGGTCATGATCTGGCATGTGGTCAACACCTGGCAGCAGGGGGGGCGCCTGGAACGCCCGCCGGTGGTGGCCTCCGGCGAGGTTACCTTTTACCGCCATTCCATTACGGTCATGAAATCCGCCGGTGATGAACGCGCCTTTCGCGTGACGCCCGCCACGGTGGACGTCACGCTCAAGGGCCCGGTGGAAATCATGAACAAACTTCGCAGCGGTGACATCATGGTTTATATCAATCTGGTGGACCTGGGCGACGCTCCGCCGCTGCCGCTGAAGGTCATGGTGCACCATCCGCCCGGCGTGGCGGTCACCCGCGTGGACCCGCCGGAAGTGCATGTGGCGCGCGTGCGATGAAAGGAATTGGGTTTTATGAGCAACGGCAAACGCATTTTTGGCACCGACGGCGTCCGCGGCATCGCCAACATTGAGCCGGTCACCGCGGAGACCGCCCTCAAGCTGGGCCGCGCCGCCGCCCATGTTTTCAAGAATCTGCCCGGTCCTTCGCGGGGGCGCGGCCGCCACAAAATTGTCATCGGCAAAGACACCCGCCTTTCGGGGTACATGCTGGAAAACGCCATTTCCGCCGGCATCCTGTCCATGGGGGTGGATGTGCTGTTCATCGGGCCGCTGCCCACCCCCGGGGTGGCGTATGTGACCCGCAGCCTGCGCGCCGATGCCGGCATCGTCATCACGGCCTCGCATAATCCTTACGACGACAACGGCATCAAGTTCTTCCGCGCCGACGGCTACAAACTGGATGATGCCATCGAGGCGGAAATCGAGGAGCTGGTGTTCACCGGCCGCATTGACAGCATCCGCCCCACCGCCAGCGCCATTGGCAAGGCCGTCCGCATTGACGATGCCCTGGGCCGGTACATCGAGTTTGCCAAGGCCTCCTTTCCCAAGGGCCGCACGCTGGAGGGGGTGCGCGTGGTGGTGGATTGCGCCCACGGCGCGGCCTACAAGTCCACCCCGTGCGTCCTCCGCGAGCTGGGCGCCGAGGTCATTGTGTTTGGCAATCAACCCGACGGCCTCAACATCAACCGCGATTGCGGCTCCATGCATCCTGAAAACCTGTGCGCCCGCGTGCGCGAATTCCGCGCCGATGTCGGCATCGCGCATGACGGCGACGCCGACCGCGTCCTGTTGTGCGACGAACATGGCCGGCTGGTGGATGGAGATGACATCATGGCCATCACCGCGCTGGACATGCTCAGCCGCGGCGCGCTGGTGGAGAAAACGCTGGTGGCCACCGTCATGAGCAACGCCGGTTTGGACGCCGCCATAGGCGCGGCCGGCGGGCGGGTCATCCGCACGGATGTGGGCGATAAAAACGTCATAGATGAAATGCTGCGCGGCGGTTACAACCTGGGCGGCGAGCAGAGCGGCCATTTGATTTTCCGCGACCACAGCACCACCGGCGATGGCCTGGTGGCGGCCTTGCAAGTCCTGCAGACCATGACCGCCACGCAAAAACCCCTTTCCGAGCTGGTGAAGTGCTGGACGCGCTTCCCGCAAAAAACCGTCAACCTCAAAGTGCGCGAGAAACGCCCCTTTGAAGAGCTGGACGGCGTGTGTGAGCTGGTGCGGCAGGCCGAAGCCGAATTGCAGGCCCAAGGGGGGCGTGTGCTCCTGCGCTACTCCGGCACCGAGCCGAAAGTGCGGCTTCTGCTCGAGGGCCGCGATGCCGCCGCGCTTGACCAGTGGGCGGCGCGCATCATGGAAAATCTCCGCCGCCAGATTGGCGCATAGGGGGCGCGGTGGCGCCCATCCACGGCGGGCCGTCAGCAGCAAGGCACAGGGGGCCACCAGCCTGCAATGATTTCAGCAGGTTACCGCTTTTCCCTGGCGGTCTCCGGTCATGGCCTGCGAATCCTGGGGGTTTTCGCGCTTTTGCTCTTGAGTAATACCGGGGCACGGAGAAACATCAAGGCCATGAAACTGACCCGCTGGCAAAAAAACCGGCACGGCTTTGTCCTTGTAGTTTTGGCTGTGTGCGCCACCGTGTCGTCCCTGGCCGCGCTGGATTTACACGTGGCCCCCAATGGCAATGATGCCTGGTCCGGCCGTCTCCCCAAACCCAACACCACCCGCACGGACGGCCCGCTGGCCTCGCTGGCCGGCGCGCGCGACGCCATTCGCAAACTCAAGACCGCCGGCCCGTTGCACGAGCCGGTGCGTGTGCTGGTGGCCGATGGTCGCTACACCCTCACCGCACCGGTGGTTTTCGAGCTGGAGGACAGCGGCGCGCCGTCCGCGCCCATCACCTATCAAGCCGCGCCGGGCGCGCGCCCCGTCTTCAGCGGCGGGCGGGTCATTCGCGGCTTCAAGCGCGGCGAAGGGGGCGTTTGGCAGGCGCAAATTCCTGAAGTGGCCGCCGGCCAATGGTACTTTGAGCAGTTGTGGGTGAATGGCCGCCGCGCCACCCGGGCGCGCTCGCCCAACCAGTTCTGGTTTTATCTCGCCGACGTGCAGGAGGAAACGTTGGAAGGCAGCGGCCGCCGCGCCAAACAAGCCCGGCAAACCGTCTGGATGCGCCCCGAGGACTTTCCGGCCATTGCCGGTTTGAGCGAGGAGGAACTGAAGGATGTTAATCTCGTGGTTTATCACAATTGGGACAATACGCGCCGGTTCCTGGACCGCGTGGATGCCGAGGAGAAAGCGCTCATAACCTCCGGTGAAGGCATGAAATCATGGAATCCCTGGCGCAAAAACAACGGTTATATCCTGGAAAATTACCGCCGCGCCCTGGACCAGCCGGGCGAGTGGTTCTTGGCGCGCAACGGCACGCTTGCCTACCTGCCCCGGCCCGGCGAGGACATGACCCGCGCCGAAGTCATCGCGCCCGTGGCGGAAAAATTCATCATCCTCAAAGGCGATGCGCCCCATGGACGGTATGTGGAGTACCTCAATTTCCGCGGCCTGACCTTCCATCATGGCCAATGGCTGACGCCGCCCGGCGGTTTTGAGCCGGCCCAGGCGGCGGCGCCCATCGAGGCTGTCTTCCAGGCCGACGGCGCCCGCCACATTCGCGTCGAAGATTGCGAAATCGGGCGGGTGGGCACCTACGTCATCTGGTTCCGCAAAGGCTGCCGCGACATCCTCGTGCAACGCTGTTACCTGTTTGATTTTGGCGCCGGGGGCGTGCGCATCGGCGAAACCACCATCGCCAACGAACCGGAGCGCACTTATCGCGTGACCGTGGATAACAACATCATCCGCCATGGCGGCTATATTTTTCCCTGCGCAGTGGGGGTGTGGATTGGGCACAGCGGCGACAACCGGGTCACCCACAATGAAATTGCCGACCTGTTTTACACCGGCATCAGCGCCGGCTGGCGGTGGGGTTACGCCGAGAGCCTCGCCAAGCGCAATGTCATCGCTTTCAACCATGTGCATCACCTCGGCTACTGGATGTTGAGCGATATGGGTGGGATTTACACCTTGGGGCCGTCCGAGGGCACGGTGGTCACCAACAATGTCTTTCACACCATCTACGCCTATTCCTACGGCGGCTGGGGGCTGTACACCGACGAGGGCAGCACGGGCATCTTGTTTGAGAACAACCTGGTTTATAATACCAAAACCGGCAGCTTCCATCAGCACTACGGCCGGGAAAACCTCCTGCGCAACAACATCCTGGTGAACAGTCTGCAACATCAGTTGCAAATCACCCGTGTCGAGCCACACCTGTCCTTCACCCTGGAGCGCAACATCATTTATTGGACCAACCAAAGCCCGGCCTATGCCGGCCCCTGGCACACCAATCGCCACATCACCCGCAACAACCTGTACTGGAATCCCCACCAAACCCCGAAATTCAGTGGAAAAACACTCGCCGAATGGCAGGCCACCATGGGCCGCGAGACCGGCAGCGTCATCGCCGACCCGCTGTTTGTGGACGCTGCCCGCGGCGATTTCCGCCTGCGCGCCAACTCCCCCGCGTTGCGGCTGGGTTTTCAACCGTTCGATTATACAAAGGCCGGGGTGTACGGGGATGCCGCGTGGGTGGCCAAGGCCCGCAATGCCACCTACCCGCCCATGGTGCCACCGCCGCCGCCGTCAGCCCTGGCCGTCCACGAGAACTTTGAGCGTACTGCGCCGGGCCAGCGTCCGCGGGCGTTTGGGCTCTTGGTGGAGAACAAGGGGGATTCCATTCTGGTCACTGAAGAAACCGCCGCCAGCGGCAAACGCAGCCTCAAAATCACCGATGCCCCCAACTTGCAGCATGTGTGGCAGCCCCATCTCTATCTGCAGGTGGGTTACGCCAAAGGCACCTACACCAACACGTTTGACCTGCGGGTGGAGCAGGCTTCTTACGTGGTCTATGAATGGCGCGACTGGAGCGAGAGCGACTATCGCACCGGCCCCATGGTCAGCATCCGCAACGGCCAGCTCAGCGCCGCAGGACAAACCATGTCCCTCCCCCTCAACACCTGGGTGCATCTCGAGATTATAGCGGACGTGGGCGAAAACCATTCTGGCCAGTGGCAGTTGGCGGTGACCCCCGCCGGTCAGCCCCGGCGTGAATTCAAAAACCTGAAGCACGCCAATGATAAATTCCAGAAACTGACCTGGGTGGGATTCACCAGCAATGCCAATACGCATACGGTTTTTTATCTGGATAATTTCACCTTGTCGCACAAGTAAGGGCAGGGGCAGCGGCCCAGCGCGGGCAGCATGCGCGTGCTATGCTTTTGCCATTCGGGGCGTCGTGGCGGCTGGCTGGGCTGGAATACAGCAGGGCAGGTTGCATCCAGGCAGGGATTGCGATAGGGTGGAGCCATGCGATTACCATGGTTATTTTGGCTGGCTGGCGGAATGCTCACCTGTGTCATGGCCCAAACCAATGCGCCCTTGCCTCTCTGGCCCAAGGGAGCGCCGGGCGCGCTGGGCCAGGAACCCAAGGACATCCCCACCCTGACGCCCTATCTGGCTCCAGCCGATAAAGCCACCGGCGCCGCCGTGGTGGTGTGTCCCGGGGGCGGTTATGGCGGTCTGGCTCCCCATGAAGGCCACGATTACGCGCTGTTTTTGAATCAGCAGGGCGTGCATGCCTTCGTGCTCAAGTACCGCCTGGGCACTGCCGGGTACCGGCATCCGGCCATGTTGCAGGACGTGCAGCGCGCCCTGCGCCTGGTGCGCGCCCGCGCGTCCGAATGGGGCGTGGACAAGCAGCGCGTGGGGGTGATGGGCAGCAGCGCGGGCGGGCATCTGGCCTCCACGGCGCTCACGCATTTCGACCGCGGCAACCCGAATGCCACCGACCCGGTGGAGCGTGAGAGTTGCCGGCCAGATTTGGGCATTTTGTGCTATCCGGTCATCAGCATGGGGCCGTTGACACACGCCGGGTCGAAACTGAATCTGCTCGGTCCCAATCCCGACCCAGAACTGGTGAAGCTCTTGTCCAGCGAATTGCAGGTCACGGCGGACACCCCGCCCTGTTTCATCTGGCACACGGCCGATGACGCCGTCGTCAAAGTGGAGAATGCGCTGGAGTTTGCCTCGGCCCTGAGCCGGCACAAAGTGCCCTTCGCGCTGCATATTTATCCCAAAGGCCGGCATGGGCTGGGACTGGCCGACAAACCGCCCTTTGCCCAGCCCCACCCGTGGGCGCTGGAGCTGGTGCGGTGGTTGAAAGAGCAGCAGTTCGTGAAGCCATGACCGACTTCTTCACACGGCAGGAACAGGCCCGCCGCCGCAGCGGGCTATTGCTGGTGTATTTCACGGCAGCAGTGGTGGGGACGGTGTTGCTGGTGTATCTGGTGCTGGCCATGCTCTTCACTCAGGCTGGCTCCGGGCGCGGCCAGGGTTGGTGGCATCCCCGGCTGTTCCTTGGCTCGACCGTTTTCACGGTGGTGGTCATCGGGGCGGGCAGCCTGTTTCGCATCATGGAGCTGTCCAGCGGCGGGGGCGCGGTGGCGCGCTCGCTGGGGGGACGGCTGATTTCACCCCAGACCCGGGACCCGGCGGAGCGCCGGCTGATGAATGTGGTGCAGGAAATGTCACTGGCTTCCGGGGTACCGGTGCCCGAGGTATATCTCCTGGACGAGGAAGACGGCATCAACGCTTTTGCCGCGGGCTTCTCCCCGAATGACGCCGCCATTGGCGTGACCCGCGGCTGTCTGGAATGGTTGAACCGTGACGAGCTGCAGGGAGTCATCGCCCATGAATTCAGCCATATTCTCAATGGCGACATGCGCCTGAATGTGCGTTTGATTGGCCTCGTGGCGGGCGTCATGGGGCTGGCCACCATCGGCTCGGTGCTCATGCGCGTGCGGGGGCGTGGCAAAGGGTCGGGACAAGTGGTGTTGCTGGGCCTGGCCCTGCTGGCCATCGGCTGGCTGGGCGCACTTTTCGGGCGTCTGATCCAAGCCGCCATTTCCCGGCAGCGCGAGTACCTGGCCGATGCCGCCGCCGTGCAGTTCACCCGTCTGCCGGACGGCCTGGCGGGTGCCCTCAAAAAAATCGGCGGGCTGGCGCAAGGCTCGCGAGTGGAGTCCCCGCGTGCGGGCGAGGCAGCCCATCTCTTTTTCTCCAATGCCGTCAGCGCGGGGTTGACCTCCCTGCTTTCCACGCATCCCCCTCTGGTGAAACGCATTCAGGCCATTGATCCTTCCTTTGACGGCGTGTTTCCCCCGCCCCGCAAGGAGGGACGGCTGGATACCCCCCCGCCGCCCGCGCCTACCAAAGCCCGGCCCGCGCGCCGGGGCGCCCTGCCGCCAGTTGTGCCCATTCCCGCCCCGCAAGTGCTTTCGCTGGCCGGAACCACCTCGCGGGAGCACCTTGCGCACGCCTCCAAGGTGGTGGAAGAATTGCCGGACGAAATCGGGACGGCCGTCGTGGAACCCTTCGGCGCGGCGGCCTTGGTTTTGGCGCTGTTATTGGATGAAAAGCCGGAGGTCCAACAGCGCCAGCTTGCCGCCCTGGCCCGCCACGCCGGCCGCCCGATGGCGGAAGAAGCGCGGCGTTTGTGGGAAGTTCTGCAAACCCTGCCCGCCAGTCACAAGCTGCCGCTGGTAGATTTGGCCAGCCCGGCCCTGCGCGAACTTTCCCCGGAGCAATACCAGAACTTTGTGCGCAGTTTGCAGGAGCTGATTCAGGCCGATCAGCAGGTGGACTTGTTTGAGTTTGCCCTCCAAAAGGTGGTGCGCCGGCATCTCGAACCGCATTTTGGCCCGCCGCCGCGCCGCGTGGTGCAGTATTACTCGCACAAGGGCCTGGCGGCGGAAATTGGCCTGTTGCTTTCCGCCCTTGCCCATGTGGGCCAGCGTGAGGAGAAAGCCATTCACCAGGCTTTCCAAAATGGCATCGCTCCGCTGGTGGAAAATGGCGTGTACATCCCCTTCTTTCAGTGGAAAGAATGCCATCCCGAAGCTCTGGACCGCGCCCTGGATGCCTGTCTGGCCGCCGCCCCCGGCGTGCGCCAGCGCCTGCTGACGGCCATGGTGGCCACTGTGGCGGCCGATGGCGTGGTACAACCTGCCGAGGCCGAACTCCTGCGCGCTTTTGCCGATGCCCTGGAATGTCCGCTGCCGCCTTTCCTCGGCGGCCGGAGTTGAAGCGCCTGCCACCCTCACCCCTTGCCTCCCATGACTCTGGTAATTTTGGAAATCCTGGTCATTGCTGTTCTCCTGCTGCTCAACGGGCTCCTGGCCATGACCGAACTGGCCGTGGTTTCTGCCCGCAAAGTGCGTCTGCAAGGGCTGGCCGAGCGGGGCGATGCCCGGGCCCGTGCCGCCCTGGAACTGGCCGCTTCGCCCAACCGCTTTTTGCCCACAGTGCAGGTGGGCATCACCCTGGTGGGCGTCATGGCCGGGGCTTTTGGGGGCGCCACGCTGGCGGAGCATCTGGCCGAAGGCATCCGTAAAATCAGCTTCCTGGCGCCCTACGCGCAGAGCCTGGGGCTGGGGTTGGTGGTGGTGACCCTCACCTATTTCTCGCTGGTCCTGGGCGAATTGCTGCCCAAACGCATTGCCCTCACCCAACCTGAGCGCATTGCCTGTCTCATGGCCAGACCCATGCAGGCCCTGGCCCGCCTTGCGCGGCCGGCCGTGGATGTGCTGGGCGGTTCCTCGGACGGGTTGATGCGCCTGCTGGGCATTCGTGAAACACCGCATGCGCCCGTCACCGAGGAAGAAGTCCGCGTGCTTATGGAGGAAGGGCGGCGCGCTGGTATTTTCCATCACGCCGAGCCACAAATCGTGGCGCGGGTGATGCACCTGGACCGGCTGCGCCTGAGCGATTTGATGACCCCGCGCACCCGGATTTTCTGGCTGAATCTGCAGGACACCCCGGAACAAATCTGGCACAAGGTGGTGGTCAGCGGACACTCGGTCTTTCCGGTGTACGAGCGCAGCCGCGACCAGGTGGCGGGCATCGTTACGGTGAAAGATTTATACGCTCAAATTGGCGCCGGCGTGCCCCTGCGCTTGAAAGATTTGCTGACGCTTCCCTTGTATGCCCCCTTCTCTCAGCGGGCCACCACGTTGCTGGAAACCTTCCGCAAGACCGGCCAGCACATGGCCCTGGTCACTGATGAATATGGCGGCATTGCCGGGCTGGTCACCCTCCATGACCTGATGGAAGCGGTGTTGGGGGATTTCCCGTCCGCGCAGGAGCGGAGCAAGCCTCGCGCCGTACGCCGCACAGACGGCTCCTGGTTGGTGGACGGCATGTTAAATGTGGTGGACTTGCAGCCCTGCCTGCCCGGCCTTCTTGGGGAGGAGGCCCCTGACCGTGATTGCCGGACGGTGGGCGGATGGGTGATGAAACGCCTGGGGCGGGTGCCGGCGGAGGGGGACACTTTCGTGGCGGGCGATTACCGCGTGGAGGTCCTCGACATGGACGGCCATCGCGTGGACAAGCTCCTTTTCACTCCTGTGGCCGCGCCGCCGGAAAAAAGCTAATTCCAGGAAAGGTCCTCCGGCGTCTCCGACAACAACCGGTATTCCGGCCCTTTGGCGCGCAAAATGGTCTTCCACAAATTCTCGGGCTCCGGCGTGAAAATCAGGTCCAGCGTGGCCGGATGGGTCAGCCACGCCTTGCGGCGCATTTCATCGTCCAACTGGCCGGGACTCCATCCCGCATAACCGGCAAACACCTTGACCTTTTGGGTGGGGGAGCTGGACTGCGCCAGCTCAATCAAGCTGTCCAGCGAGTGCCCCAATTCCAAATTGGGCATCACGCTGGCGTTGGGCAGGAAAATGTCCGAGTGCAGATAGCTCAGGGCATTGGTTTGCACCGGCCCGCCCAGGTACAACGTTTGCTCCTTGAGCACTTCGGGCAAATCGGCCACCAGCGCCTCACCAATCTTGGTTTGCGTGGGCCGATTCAACACCAGCCCAAAAGCGCCTTCCTCATCGTGCTGGCACACCAGCACCACCGTCCGATGAAAAAAAGACCCCCCCAACTTGCCGCCATCCAGCAGCAACTGCCCCTTCAGTGATTTGAAAGACTTGGGCATGGGCACAACGCCTTGCCAGATTACGATGCCCCAAAACCAGCCTTTTGACAATGGAGGAGTGCTGGCCGAACCGGCTCCGGGGCATCGCATTTTCTGGGGACAAGAGGCCCTTCCCCTCCTGCCAGCCCGCCACTTTTGCATGGATGGAAGAAAGCGGGAACCAAAGCGGCTGCTCCGCCTTTATTCCTCGGATGGAGCCCGGGCCCCGTTCTCGCGTGTAAGAATTTTCTGACATGGTAAACAGGTTTTTTCTGACCGGTTTTTCAGGATTTGGCGGATAAGGAAGGGCCATGGGGCTGCCGATACTCTCGTGGGGCATTCATCATATGCCTCCGTTGTGGTGATACGCATCATCCATGTCAGCTAATAAAACAGCGCAGAATGGCAGCGGGCACGAGGGCAAAAAAGCTGTGCCGGCTCCTGCGGGTGGCTCTGGCAAAGAGGCCGGTGCGGCTTCCGGGCAGGTATGGCGCTATGCCCTGCGCCGAGCTTTGTGGATGACCCTGGCCCTGGCCCTGGCAGGCATGCTGGTGGTGGGTGCGTGGCTGGGGCGGCAAGGGGAAAAAGGGGAGCTGGAAGCCGTCATCGAGCACGCCCAGTTTGCGGGCAGCATGATTAACGAAGAAATGCTGGGCCACAGTCCCAGCGCGCCGCCCGGGGATGTGCGCCTGGGATATCTCACCGATTGGCTGGGGCGGGTCAGTCAGAGCCTGAAGGGCCGTCCGCCGCTGCGTTTATGGGTTCCCGCCGGGCAGGGGTGGAAAGAATATACCCAGGACTCCACCCCGCAGATGTCCTCGCCGGAACTCAGGGCGGGGGTGCAAACGGTCATGCACTCTGGCGCACCGCTTTTGCTGCGGTGCCCCGCCTGCCAGGCCAGAGGATTGGCGCTGAATGTGCTGGTGCCGGTCATCAAACAAGACCAGGGCCGGCCGCGGGCGGTCCTGGAAATCATGGTGCCGGAAGCGTACCTGGAGGCCGTACGCTTGCAGCATCGCCTGTTGGGGGGCACGGTGGGGCTGGTGACGGGCCTGGTGGTGGGGCTGTTCCTGTTGGGCTTTCTTTACCGGCGCAAGGTGACACAAGATGTGCGCCGGCTGAATGCCGTCCTGGCGGAGGAATTGGAGGGGCATCAGCGCGCCGACGCCAGCGTGCGCAAGCTTTCCCGGGCGCTGGAAAACAACCCCATTGCTGTGATTATCACCGACGCCAAGGGATGCATTGAGTACGTGAATCCCAAGTTTGAGGAATTGACCGGCTACACCGCGGCGGAGGTGGTGGGGCAGAACCCCCGCATCCTTAAATCCGGCCTCATGCCTCCCGAGTTGTACAAGGAGCTGTGGGATTCTCTGCTGAGCCGAGGCTCCTGGGTGGGGGAGATGCTCAACCGCCGCAAAGACGGGTCGCTTTATTGGGAAATGGCCCACATATCCTCCCTGAAAAACGCCGCCGGACAGGTGACCAATTTCGTCGCCGCGATGGAGGACATCACCGAGCGCAAGCGGGCCCAGGAGGAGTTGCAGGCCGCGAAGATTGCGGCCGAAGAGGCCGCCCGCGCCAAGTCGGAATTCCTGGCCAACATGAGCCATGAAATCCGCACGCCCATGAATGGCGTTATTGGCCTGACCAGCCTGCTGGAACACACCTCGCTGACCCCGGAACAGCGGGATTTGGTGGGCAGCATTCGCTCCAGCGGCGAGGCGCTGCTGGCGCTGCTCAACGACATTTTGGATTACTCCAAGATTGAAGCCGGACGCCTGGAACTGCATCCGGAGGACTTCAACCTTGCCGATTGCGTGCGGGAGGCCCTGCAGGCGCTGGCGCCCCGGGCGGCGCAGAAAGAGCTGAACCTGGCGGCCATCCTGGAGCCGGCAGCGCCGTCGCGCGTGCGCGGGGACGCCTTGCGCTTGCGTCAAATTCTGCTCAACCTGGTGGGCAATGCCCTCAAGTTCACCACCCACGGCGAGGTGGTGGTCAAAGTTAGCGTGGGGGACCCGGAGGCGGGAAGTCAGCCCCCGGCGGGGGCTGGCGTGGTGCTGCATTTTGCCGTGCGCGACACCGGGCCGGGCATACCGCCGGAGCACATGGCGCGGCTCTTCCAAAAATTCAGCCAGGGGGATGCCTCGGTCACGCGCCGGCATGGCGGCACGGGGTTGGGGCTGGCAATCAGCAAGCGGCTGGTGGAAATGATGGGGGGGCGCATCTGGGTGGAAAGCCAGATTAACGAAGGCTCCACCTTCCATTTCACAGTGCGGTTTGAACCAGCCCTGACCCATGCGCCGGTGGAGGAACTTCCCGCCTGGCAGGGACGCACCCTGCTGCTCTTGTCGGGCAACTACACCAACCGGTTGATGGTGGAAGGAGCGGTGCAGCGGTTGGGCATGAAGATTCAAAAAGCCGCCACCGTGGATCGCATGTGGCAGATGCTCCAAAGCTCAACGCTGCCTGACTTGATATTGATTGAACCCTGGGCCTCGCCGGACCTGCTGCGCGAACTGGTGCTCGAACTGGCCGGCGCCTTGCCGCGCACGCGGCTGGCCGTGCTCACCTATCGGGAGACGGACATCAAACACATTCAACCGATGAATCTTCCCCTGGCGGGCGTGGTGTACAAACCGCTGTTAAGCACGGATTTGCCGCGCCAGTTGGCCGCGTTGTGGGAGGGCGAGTCGCGGCCGGTCATCGCCCCCGCCACTCCGGCGCTGGATGCCACCATGGCGCAGCGCCTGCCCTTGAAAATCCTCCTGGTGGATGACAACCCCATCAACTTGAAAGTGGGCGCGGGCGCCCTGGAAAAACTGGGTTACCAGCCCGACCTCGCCGCCGATGGCCTTGAGGCGCTCGAGGCGCTGGAGCGCCAGCCCTATGACCTGGTGTTGCTGGATGTGCAAATGCCCCGCTTGGACGGCCTGGAAGTGGCGCGGCGCACACGCCAGAAATTGCCGCCGGACCGCCAGCCGGTAATCATCGCCCTCACCGCTGGCGCGATGCAGGGCGACCGCGAGCGATGCCTGGCTGCCGGCATGGATGATTACTTGAGCAAACCGTTCCGGGCCCAGCAATTGCAGCAGCTTATCGAGAAATGGGCCGCCCATCTGTCCGGTGCCCACCCAACCGATTCCGCCTCTCCTGCCCCCCCAGCTCCGTCGCCCGCAACGCCTTCTGCGGCGCCCACTACAGCAGCGGCGGCATCCTCGCCCGCCAAAGCCGCCGCTCCGGCGAGCGCCGCGGGGCAGGAGGAGCCGGTGGACTTTGCCCGGCTGGCGGAAGTGAGCAATGAGGATGCCGACATGATGGCCGAGATGGGCCAATTATTCCTCGAACAGGCCGAGGAGCTGCTGGCCGGCATCAAGGAGGGAATGGAGCAAAAGGACAGTGCGCGCATCAAGGTCCATGCGCACAAGTTGCGGGGGTCTTGCGGCGCATGTGGCATGACGGCTTTGATTGAGCCGCTGGCCCAACTGGAGCGGGAGGCCCTGGCCGGCCATTGGGAGGCGGCCGCTGGCGCCTGGCAGGTGGTGCAGGCGGCGCATGACCGCGTGAAAGCTTGCCTGCAACAGCGGTTCAAATACAATCTGGTGCCGGCATGAAGCGCGTCCTCCTGGCCGATGACGACGCCCAGCTTGTTTCCCTGTGCCAACGCAAATTCGAGGCGGATGGATTTGCGGTGGAAGTGCGAACCGATGCCGGGCGGGCGGTGGAAGCACTCAAGGTCACCCCGTATGACCTCGTGGTGCTCGAGCTGGCCATGCCGCAAGGGGCCGGGTTGACGCTCCTGATTACCCTGCGCACGCAAGGCGTCAAAAAAGACACGCCGGTCCTCATTTACACCCGCTCCGAGGAGGATTATCTCCGCCAGGCCGCGCAGGCGGCGGGGGTGAGCCGCATCTTATCCAAACATTCCTGCAGCCCCGCGGAGTTGCTGGCGCAGGCCCGCGACCTGCTGGGGCTGCCGCCCTCCGTGGAGACCAGCCCCGAGGGCGCGACCAAGGGGCGGGAAGAGTTTGTCCGCCACGCGCGGCTGGCGCTCACAGTGCTGCGCAACCGTTTGCAAACCATCACCCGGCAGACGGCGGACCCCGGGGCCTTGGGCGCGGAGCTGGCCGCCGCCACGGAAAGCGCCCATGCGCTGGTCAGCGGCGCCGCGGCGGCGGGATTTCTGGTGCTGGCCCAGTTGACGGGCCTGCTGGAAGCTTTGCTGCGTGAGTTGCGCGATGCGCCGCGCAAAGTCAATCCCTCCAATCTGCGGTCTCTGGCCGTGGCACTGGATGTGCTTGGGGGGATGCTCAAACCCGAGGGCGGCTGGCTGCTGAATTTCCAACAAACACCCCTGGCGCTCATTGTGGATGACGATGTCATCAGCCGCCGGACGATGCGCGCGGCCCTCCACAAGGCGGGCCTCCGCTCCGTTGCCATTCAGGACGCCGAGAGCGCCTTGCAAATTCTGGAAGACAACGAATTTGATTTAATCCTCTCCGACGTCATGATGCCGGGCATGGATGGGTTTGCCTTCTGCGAAAAATTGCGGCAATTGCCCAAGGGCAAGCAGGTGCCGGTGGTCTTTATCACCAGCCTGTCCGGCTTTGAGGCGCGCATGCGACTGGCACTGGCGGGGGGCACGGATTTGGTGGGCAAACCGTTCTCCATGCCGGAGCTGGGGTTGCGGGCCTTGTGTTGCGTGGTGAAAGCCCAGACCGCAGGCGCGCCGGTCCAGCCGGGGCCGGCGCCCGCCGCGGTGCCCGCCTAACGGCGCGCCGAGAAGACGCTGTGCAACACGGCTTCCTTGATTTTCCACACCAGGGCCATGGTGGTGGCCACCGGCAGCAACGTGAACAGGAGAAACAGCCATTCTTGCGCCTGACCCCACTGTCCCCACGCGCGCGCGAGGCGCGCGGCGGAATCGCCGCCGTGGAACAGGTGGGGCAGCATGTTGCTCAGCGCCACGGCCAAGGGCAGCCCGGCCAGCACGACCTGATTAAGGCGGGTGAAGGTCATGGTTTCCTGGCGGAGCGCCTCCTCCGGCAGCATGGCCACCAGGCGTTGCAGCAGGTGATTGAAGTGAAACAGGAACAGCACGGCAAACACCGCCAGGAACCAGACACAGGCCGAAAAAGCGGGCACCTCAGGCAGCAATACATGCCAGTACAAGAAGGGGGAAAAACCTGTCAGCACCAGTGCCAGAGCCCGCGAGCGGTCCACGGCGCGCATCCAGATGTTTTCCTGCGGGTGAAACGCGGCCAGCAGCCAGACCCCATACAGCAGCAGGCCGGTGGTGACGGGCGGCAGAAAGGCATCGAAGACGCGCAAATCCAGGCGGGTTTTCAAACCCGTGTGCACCCCGGCAATCAACGCGGCCGGCAGCCCCCAGAATATCGCCGTTAGTCCCCGCACCAAGCGGCCCAAGGCGCGCATCAGTTCAGGGTTCGGCGTGGGGGAGGACATGCAGGGGGGCGGTCAAGGATGGAAGGAAAGGTACGTGTATTCCTTCAGGCCGCGCTCGTAATCGTCCAGCAGCCGCATCCCCTCGGAAGGTTTCATGCGGTCCGAGCGGATGGCTTCGTCAATTTGCGCCTTCATCTGGCGTTTTAGTTCGTTCTCGTCGTACTGCACTGACATCAGCGCCTGGCCAATGGTGGTGCCTTCGATGATTTCCTCGACATAGTACCCGGCCGGTTCATCGGGGTCGAGGAAGACATGGACCTCGTTGACGCGGCCAAAGAGATTATGCAAATCCCCCATGATGTCCTGATACGCCCCCATAAGGAAAATGCCCAGGTAGTAAGGCTCCGGCGTGCCATTGCCGTTGGTGTTGAGCTGGTGCAGGGGCAGGGTGTCGCGCACGTCGTTCAAATCAATGAACTTGTTAATCTGGCCATCGGAATCGCAGGTGATGTCCACCAGCGTCGCTTCGCGCGTGGGCCGTTCATTGAGCCGGTTGAGCGGCATGATGGGGAAAAGCTGCCCCAAGGCCCAGTGGTCCAGGAGGGATTGGAAGACGGAGAAATTGCAAAGATATTGGTCCCCCAGGCTGTCTTCCAGTTTGCGGATTTCCTCCGGCACATAGCCGCCGCCTTTGTAGCATTGCACGACCGCCTGGCCGATTTCCCAGAAAAGGCTTTCAATCTTGGCCTTGTCCACCAGCTCCAGCAGGCCGAGCATGAACATCTGGTGGGCGTCCTCTTTCCGCTCCAGGGCGTCGTGGAAGGCCTCGAGTTTGTTGAGTTTGTGGAGGTTTTTGCGGATGTCCAGCAGCTCGTTCACCAGCGGATGCTCGTGGTCGCCAAATTTGAAAATGGCCTGCGGGGTGACCTTGGCGATGGCCCCGAAGACCTCGAGAATCAGCACGCTGTGATGCGCCACCAGCGCGCGGCCGCTCTCGCTGATGATGTCCGGGTGCGGCACGCCCTCGTTGTGACAGACGTCGGCAATGTAATAGACGACGTCATTGGTGTATTCCTGGAGCGTGTAATTGGTGGAGCTGTCGTAGGCCGAGCGGCTGCCGTCGTAGTCCACCCCCAGCCCGCCGCCGACATCCAGGTATTGGATGTTGAAGCCCATTTTATGCAGTTTGGCGTAAAAACGGGCGGCCTCCTGCACGGCCTTTTTGACGGTGAGAATATCCGGCACCTGTGAGCCGATGTGGAAATGAATCAGCTTGAAGCAATGCGCCAGTTGCTCGTTCTTCAAGATTTGCACCGCCTCCATCAGCTCGGTGGTGCTCAGGCCAAACTTGGCATTCTCACCGGCGCTGTCGGCCCATTTGCCGGCCCCCTTGGCGGAGAGGCGCACGCGGATGCCAATGAGCGGCTCGACGCCAAACTGGCGGGAAATCTGGATGATCTGGCGCAGCTCCTCAATTTTCTCGACCACGGTGATGACGGTTTTGCCCAGTTTGATGCCGAGCATGGCCATGCGGATGAAGGCAGCGTCCTTGTAGCCGTTGCAGATAATCAAGGAGCCGGGTTGGTTCTGAATGGCCAGGCCGGCAAACAACTCCGGCTTGCTGCCCACCTCCAGCCCAAATTGAAAGGGGCGGCCCGCATCGAGGATTTCCTCCACCACCTCGCGCAACTGGTTGACTTTGATGGGAAAGACGCCGCGATAGCTGCCCTGGTAATTGTATTCCGCAATCGAGGCCCGAAACGCCGCGTTCAGCGCCTCCACGCGATGGCGGAGAATGTCCTGAAACCGCACCAGCAGTGGAAACTTCAGGCCGCGTCCCCGCGCCTCCTCGATGATGTCCGTGAGGTCCACCACCGCGCCGTTGTCCTGCAGCGGCTTGGCCACCACATGGCCGGCTTCGTTGATGTCGAAGTAATTGGCCCCCCAGCGGTGGATGTGAAAAAGCTGGCGGGCCTCCTCCAGGCTCCAGCCGTCCTGCCCGGTTTGATTCTCGCTCATGTTTTCGCTCTGCCAGACCTCCCTATACGTCACTCGCCGCAGAATTCAAGTGTTATCCCTGCTGCGTGGCGGCGAGGAGGCGCTGGACTTTTTCCTGCAGCTCCGCAAATTTGTCAAATGTCAGGGATTGTGGGCCGTCGCTCAAGGCGCGGGCGGGGTCCGGATGCACTTCCACCAGCAGCCCGTGGGCGCCGGCCGCCACGCCGGCCAGCGCCAGGGGGATGACATAGGGCCACTTGCCGGCGGCGTGGCTGGGGTCCACCACGATGGGCAGGTGGCTGAGTTGTTTCACCACCGCCACCGCGCTCAAATCCAGGGTGTTGCGGGTGTGGTCAGCAAAAGTGCGCACACCACGCTCACAGACCACCACCTGCCGGTTGCCCCCGGCCAGGATGTACTCCGCCGCCATGAGCAGCTCCTCCAGGGTGGCGGCCAGGCCGCGTTTGAGCAGGATGGGCTTGCGGCTTTCGCCAGCCCGGCGCAGCAGGGAAAAGTTTTGCATGTTGCGCGCGCCAATCTGAATCATGTCAGCCACGGGCTCCACGGCATTGAAATTTTCATGGTCCAGGGCTTCCGTGACCACGCCCACCGGAAACTGTTGTTTGATTTCGGCCAGGATTTCCAGGCCTTTTTCTCCCAACCCCTGAAAGGCATAAGGCGAGGTGCGCGGCTTGTACACTCCTCCGCGAATCAATTTCACCCCGTGCGAGACCAAAAACTCCACCGTGCGAAACATCTGGTCCCGGGATTCCACCGCGCAGGGGCCGGCAATGAGGACGGGAATGGCCGGGCCACCCATGGGCGTGCCGGCCACCGTCACCACGGTGTCCTGGGGCTGGGTTTCGCGGCTGACCAGTTTGTAGGGCTTGGTGACCCGGATGCATTCCTTGACCCCCGGCAGATTCTCAAAGGGGGCAGGGTTCACCGGCCCGGTGTTGCCCAGCACACACACGGCGGTGCGCTCGGCACCGGGCATCGGCACAGGGCGGAAACCGCAGGCGCGCACCTGCTCCATGACCGCCTCCACCTGCTGCGGGGTGGCGGCGTGATCCATCACTATCAACATAAGCGCTAATTAATACGACATGAACCGGGGAAAGTGCAATGGCAGGTTTTTGCACTGGAGAGACCGGGGTGAAAGCCCATGCGCCCGCCCCCCTTAGAACACCACCACCGAGCGCACCGGATACTGGCTCAACCGGCGGCGGCCTTCTAAAAACGAAAGCTCAATCAGAAAGGAAATCTCCACAATGTGCGCGTTGATTTTCTGCAGCAGCTCCGCTGCCGCCGCGGCCGTGCCGCCCGTGGCCAGCAGGTCATCCATGAGAATGACCCGCGCGCCGGGCTTCACCGCGTCCACATGAATGGCGATGGTGTTGGTGCCGTACTCCAGGGCATAACTCTGCTCCAGGGTCTGGTAGGGCAGCTTGCCCTTCTTGCGCACGGGCACAAACCCCGCGCCCAGCTTCAAGGCAGCCGCCGCGGCGAAAATGAAACCGCGCGCGTCAATGCCCACCACCGCATCAATGCTGCCCGGCGCGTGATGGCCGGCCAGCAAATCTATGGCGCCCGCCAGCAACCGCGGGCTGGCCAGCACGGGCGTGATGTCCTTGAACTGGATGCCCGGCTGGGGAAAATCCGGAATGTTGCGTATGGCTGCCTTAATCTCCGCTGCGGTGACCGGTGATGGATTCATACGGTGGTATAAATGCCCAAGATGGCCCTTTTTCGCAAAGGTTTTTCTAATAACGCCCGGCCCAGAACGAGCAAACCGGCTTGACGCCACCATTGCCGGCGGCAAACTGGCATTCATGAAACAAGCCCTGTCCAAAGCCCATGGGGCGGCCTCGCACGGGAACCGCCTGGAACGCCGTCAATTCCTCAAAGCCACTGCGGCCGCGAGTTTCTGGCTGGCCAGTGCGCCCGCTTTCCTCGGGGCGGAGGCCGCCGGCAAAAAGTACCGCACCGCGCTGTTGGGCACCGGCTGGTGGGGGATGAACATTTTGGGTGAAGCCATGGCTTCCGGCCAGTGCGAGGTGGTGGCGTTGTGCGATGTGGACCGGCGCCTGTTGGAGCCGGCGGCCCAAAAAGTGCAACAGCTCACCGGGGCGCAACCCAAGTTGTTCAAGGACTATCGCGAGCTGCTGGCCGGGGTTAAACCGGAGATTGTCATTGTCGGCACGCCGGACCACTGGCATCCCTTGATGACCATAGACGCCGTGCGCGCCGGCGCCCATGTGTACGTGGAAAAGCCGGTGGGCCACACCATCCGCGAGGGGCGGGCGATGGTGAAAGCGGCGCGGGAAACCGGCAAGGTGGTGCAGGTGGGCACGCACCGGCGGGTGTCGCCTCACAATGTTTCCGGCCGCGAATTCATTTTATCGGGCAAGGTGGGCAAGATTGGCTTCATCCGGAGTTTTGTGCATTACGGCGGCGGGCCGGAGAAACCACGGCGCAATGTGGAGCCGCCGCCGGAACTGGACTGGGACTTGTGGTGCGGCCCGGCGCCCAAACGCCCCTACAACGGCGACCCCAAAAACCCGTGGAGCGGCGGCATTCATCCGCGGGGTTTCCGCAACTATCTCGATTACGCCAACGGCACGCTGGGGGATTGGGGGGTGCATTGGATGGACCAGATTCTTTGGATTATGGGTGCCATTACCGGAGAATTGTGGCCACGCAAGGTCTATTCCACCGGCGGGCGCCCCGTCAAAGGCAAGCCGGTGCTCACCGAAACCGAGCAGACCACCGACGCGCCCGACCACCAGATTGCCACCTTTGAGTTTGAGAACTTCACCGCCACCTGGGAGCACCGCCAGTTTGCGGGCAACAATGCCGAGAAGGGCGAAAATGTGGGCTGCTATTTCTACGGCACCAACGGCACTTTCCACATGGGATGGAAGAATGGCTGGGTGTTTTATCCAGCCGACAGCCGCGCCGAGCCGGTCCGGCAGGCGCCGCAATTGCATCCGCCGGATGACCAGAATATCAAGGAATTGTGGGCGGACTTTCTCGATGCCATCAAAACCGGGCGGCGGCCGGTGAGCGACATTGAGGAGGTGCATCGCTCCACCAACATGAGCCTGCTGGGCATGCTCTCGCTCAAGTTGGGCCGCAGCGTGGTTTGGGATGGCCGCAAGGAAGAGTGTGTCGGCGACCCGGAAGCCAACCGGCTCCTGCAGCGTGAATACCGCCCGGGCTGGCAGTATCCTGCTTAAGCGCGGTTAATCACCTCCGCCAAGTTTGGCTGATACTTGCTGCGGAGCCGGCGCCAGGGGTGGCTTTATGGCGGGTTGCGATTATATTGTGGGTTAACGATTGACTATGAGCAACATGGACGAGGCTGGCCCGGCAGCAAGTTGGGAATTTGTCGAGGCGATGTACGCCGACTATCTGCGCGATCCGGCCAGTGTGCCGCCGGAATGGCAGCAGTATTTTCAACGCATGGATGGAGCCGCACCGTCGGCCCCCCTGCCCGCATCCAGGCCGGCGAAGGCTGCGGTGTCCCCGCCGTCCCCGGCGCCGGTGAGCGCACCCCCCACCGGTTCCGCCAGGGCTAAAGGCGGCGCGGGAGCATCCACCGCTCCGGCGCCGGCGCCCCGCGCCCCCGGTTTGCAGGGGGAAGATTTGGAGCACCGGGTGCTCATGCAGCACCGGGTGGAGCGGCTGGTGCGGGCCTACCGCGGGCGGGGGCATATCCAGGCGCGCATAGACCCGCTGGGCACCCCCACCCGTTATGTGCCGGAACTGGACCCGCAATATTACGGGTTCACCGAGGAGGACATGGACCGCCAGTTTTATTGCGAGACCATGCGCACGGAGGGGCCGCTGACACTGCGCCAGATTATCAGCCGCCTCCGGCAAATCTATTGCGGCTCCATTGCCTTCCAGTACCTGCACATTGATGACATGCGGATGCGGCACTGGGTGCAGGAGCGCATCGAGGGAGAGCAGTACTGGGCGCCCCTGCCGCGCAACATCCAGCGGCGCATCCTCACCCGGCTGACCGATGCGGTGGTGTTTGAGCAATTTGTGCGCCGCAAGTTTGTGGGCGCGAAAAGTTTCTCCCTCGAGGGCGGCGAGAGCCTCATCCCGCTGCTGGACCTGGCGATTGGCACGGCGGCGCAGCAGGGCGTCAAAGAGATTGTGCTCGCCATGGCGCATCGCGGGCGGTTGAACGTGCTGGCCAACATCATCGGCAAAAGTCCCAAGGAAATCTTCCGCGAGTTTGAGGACAAGGACCCCGATTTGTACATGGGTGGCGGGGATGTGAAGTACCACATGGGCTACAGCAGCGATTATCGCACCGCCGCCGGCCAGCATGTGCACCTGTCCCTGTGTTTCAACCCCAGCCATCTGGAATTCGTGAACCCGGTGGCCCTCGGCCGCACGCGAGCCAAGCAGGATCGGCTGCGGGATGACGAGCGGGCGCAGGTGATGGCCATGCTCATACACGGGGACGCCGCGTTCATTGGCGAGGGCATCGTGCAGGAGACCTTGAACCTGAGCCGGCTCAAGGGCTACCAGGTGGGCGGCACCATCCACATCATCCTCAACAACCAGATTGGTTTTACCACGCCCCCCACTGAAGGCCGCTCCACCATGTACACCACCAGTGTGGCCAAGATGTTGCCGGCTCCCATCATGCACGTGAACGGTGAGGACCCGGAGGCGGTGGCCCGCTGCATCCAACTGGCCATGGACTTTCGGAAAACCTTCCAGGTGGACGTGGTCATTGACATGTACTGCTACCGGCGGCTGGGGCACAACGAAGGCGATGAGCCTTCCTTCACACAGCCGTTGATGTACAAGCTGATTGAAAAGAAACCCAGCGTGCGCGATGCCTACCTCGAAAAGCTGATTGAGCTGGGCGGGGTTACCCGCGAGCTGGCCGAGCAGATTGAAAAGAAACGCACCGAGGCGCTGGAATTGCAACTGAGCGAAGCGCGGCGCTCCACGCGCATCATGCCCCCCAGCAGCCTCATGGGGCGCTGGAAAGGTTACCTGGGCGGCCCGGAACCGGCGGATGACCAGCCGGAGACCGGATTGCCCCGGGAGCAGTTGAGCAGCTTGTTGGAGCGGCTCACCGATTTGCCGGAGGATTTTCATCTGCATCCCAAACTGCAACGGTTCATGGAAGCGCGCCGCGCCATGGCCAAGGGCGAGCAGCCGCTGGACTGGTCGGCCGGCGAAGCCCTGGCGCTGGCCAGCCTGGCAGTGGACGGCGTGCGCATCCGCTTGAGCGGCCAGGACAGTTGCCGCGGCACGTTCAGCCACCGGCATGCCGTGTTGCACGATGTCGAGAACGGCAACCCCTACTGTCCTTTGCAGCACCTGGCCGGCAATCAGGCGCCGGTGGACATCATCAACAGCCCCCTGTCTGAGGCCGGCGTGCTGGGCTTTGAGTACGGGTACAGCCTCGACTGTCCCGAGGGCCTGATTATGTGGGAGGCGCAGTTTGGCGATTTCGTCAACGTGGCCCAGGTCATCATTGACCAGTTTATCGCCAGCGGTGAGGACAAATGGCGGCGCTTGAGCGGGCTGGTCATGCTGCTGCCGCATGGCTTCGAGGGCGCCGGGCCGGAGCACTCCAGCGGGCGCATTGAGCGCTTTTTAACCCTGGCGGCGGATGACAATATTCAAGTGGCCATTCCCACCACCCCGGCCCAGATGTTTCACCTGCTGCGGCGGCAGGCCCTGCGCCGCTGGCGCAAGCCGCTGGTGGTGTTCACCCCCAAGAGCATGTTGCGCCATCCACGCGTGGTTTCCTCGCTGGACGAACTGGCCAGCGGGCGGTTTCAGCGGGTCATCCCGGACCCCCGGCACCGGGCCATGGACCAGGTCAGCCGCGTCTTGTTGTGCGCGGGCAAATTGTATTACGAACTCGAAGCCCGGCGCGAAAAGCTGGGCGTCGAGGATGTGGCCATTGTGCGTCTGGAGCAGCTTTATCCCTTCCCTCGCGCCGAACTGGAGGCGCTGCTGGGCGACTGCAAACCGGGCACCAACGTTATTTGGGTGCAGGAGGAGCCGGAGAACATGGGTGCCTGGCATTACCTGCGCGTCACCGTCAGTATGCAATTCCTCAATCGCCTGCCCTTCAGCGGCATCTGCCGCCCGGCCTCGGCCTCGCCGGCCACCGGCTCGGCTTCGGCGCACCAGCTTGAGCAGGAAGAATTGCTGGCCAAGGTGTTCGCCGCTGAGCAGCCGGTGGTGCGGCCGCGCACCGAAACGATTATCGGCACCAAACAGACTCAGGCGTAATCACGGGAAAAACCGCGTGGCAGTGTGGATTTATCTATGAGCAAACCAACCATTGAATTGCGGGTGCCCTCGGTGGGCGAATCCGTGTCCGAAGTGGAAGTGGGCGAGTGGCAGGTGGCCGAAGGCGGCGAAGTCCGCCGCGACGCCACGGTGGTGATTTTGGAAACCGACAAGGCCACCGTCGAGGTGCCGGCTCCCGAAGACGGGCGCCTGGTCAAGGTCCTTTGCCCGCGCGGCGCCAAAGTCAAGGTGGGCGAAGTGCTGGGTTTGCTGGAGCCGGCCGCGCTGCCGGAGGCCACCCCGGAAATCATCAAGGCCGCGGCGCGCAAAAAGGCGCCGGCCGAGAAACCAACGGCACCGGCCGCACCGCCCCCGCCGCCCGCCCCGGCTCCCGTTGCGCCCATCGTCATGCCCGCCGCCGCCCGGCTGGCGGCTGAGCAGGGCGTTAATCTGAACGAGGTCCCCGGCACCGGACCGGGTGGGCGCATCCTCAAGGAAGACGTGCAACGTGCAGTGGCGGCCGCGGCGCCGCCCCCGCCGCCGGCCGCGCCGCCCGTCGTGGAACCTGTTACCCCGCCGCCCGCCCCTGCCGCCGCGCAGGGACCGGCAGACAGCGCGGGCGCGGAGGAGGAAGTGGTGCCCATGAGTTTATTGCGGCGGAAAATTGCCGAGCGGCTGGTGCAGGCCCAGCAAACGGCGGCGTTGCTGACCACGTTCAACGAGGTGGACATGTCGGCGGTGCAGGCGTTGCGCAAGCAGTACCAGGAGGCTTTTCAGCAAAAGCACCAGGTCAAACTGGGCATCATGTCCTTCTTCGTCAAAGCCGTGGTGGCGGCCTTGCAACAGGTCCCCGGCTTGAATGCCGAAATCCGCGGCGCCAACATCGTTTATCACAAGCGTTATGACATCGGCATCGCCATCGGCGGCGGCCGCGGCCTGGTGGTTCCCGTGCTGCGGCGCGCCGAGCGCATGAGCTTTGCCCAGATTGAGCAGGCCATTGCCGATTATGCGGCGCGGGCGCGGGAGAACAAACTGCGCCCGGAAGACCTGACCGGCGGCACCTTCACCATCACCAATGGCGGCGTGTATGGCTCCATGTTGTCCACCCCTCTGATTAATCCGCCGCAAAGCGGCGTGCTGGGCATGCATGCCATTCAGGAGCGCCCCGTGGCGGTGGGCGGACAGGTGGTGATTCGGCCCATCATGTATGTGGCGCTGACCTATGACCACCGCCTGGTGGACGGCCGCGAAGCGGTGACCTTCCTGAAAACCGTGAAGGAATTTATCGAGAACCCGGCCCGGCTGCTGTTGGAGGTGTAGCCGGGCTTGTGAGTCCCCATCTCATCTGGCAAAAGGCAATAACTTGGGCGCTTAACGGTTTGGAGCACAATGGGCTGCTTCGTGGCCTGGCAGACCAGGCAGCGGTCTAGCTCCCCGCCTTTTGCCAAGCCAATTTTCCGCCCGGTTTTTTGCGTAGTTTTTAACCAATCGTCACGCTCTTGTGATAATTCGATGGGACGTTTGCACCGGTGTTATGACTATGTCGGTTCAAACGATCAATCCCGCCGGCGACCATGCCCGCCAATCGCCGTCCGCGCCCGCCGGCAATCCTTTGAATGGGCAGTTGGGCGCACGCGAGCGCCTGGAAGCCTACATCAGCCGCCTGCCCAAGGATGAATGGATCCAGCGTGAGCCAGCCGAGCTGGCGCAGATTTGTGGCTGCAGCTTGCGCCATTTGCGGCGGCTTTTCCGCCAGTGTTTTGGAGTGTCCTTGCGCGCCCAGCAAACCGAATACCGCCTGCATCGCGCCAGCCAGTTGTTGATGGAGACGGACGATAAAATCCTCAGCATTGCCTGGGCGGTGGGGTTCCGTCATCTGGGCCTGTTCAGCCGGATGTTCAAGCGGCGTTTCCGCATGACCCCCTCCGAATGGAGGGCCAAATTCCGTCAAAAGGAACCGCCTCCTCCTGCCGCGCCGGAAGCAGTCAAGGCGTCCTGAAGCTTCCTGCAAACAGGGATGGCTTACACGGCCAGCGAGGCCAGGCGGTCCAGCTCGCTTTCGATTTCCAGCAGCCGCTTGCGGGTGTTTTCGATTTCGCTCTTGAGCCGCTCAATTTCCTGATACTGCTGCTTAAGGCTGCGGATTTGGCGGAACTGGCTGAGCAACGCCTGCACCTTGGCGCGCAAGAGTTCCAGATTCACCGGCATGGGGAGCACATCCACCGCGCCAGCCTTGAAGCCTTTGTGCAACACCTCCTCCCCCGGAGACTGGCCGGTGATGAGGATGATGGGCAGGGTGGCGTATTCTTCATTTTGCCGGATGAACCGGGCCACCTCGAAACCGTCGCCATCGCTTAATTCACTGCCTAAAATGACCAGGTCCACACCTTTTTTGACCCATTCGGTGGCGTCCTTGATGGAATTGCATTCCAGGATTTCCACACCCAGTTTGTCGGGCCAGCCGGCGGACTTGAACAGCGGCGCCAGCCCGCTGTGCGCCACCAGCACGCGCTCCCGCTCCACGCCGGGCACGGCGGTGCGCATTTGCTCCAGCACTTTGCGGGTGCGGCGGAACAGCTCGGCGTAGGCCTGAATCTTGCCGCGGAAGGCATCCACACGAAACGGCTTGGTGATGTAATCGGCGGCGCCGAGCGCATAGCCGCGGGCGGCGCTTTGCTCGTCCTTGTAATTGCCCGTCACAAAGATGATGGGGGTCTGGCGGCTTTTTTCCAGGCTGCGGATGCGGATGGCAGTTTCATAGCCGTCAATGCCGGGCATTTGAATGTCGAGCACAATCGCGGCAAACTCATTGTCCTTGACCAGACGCAGGGCTTCCTCGCCGTTTTGCGCCGTAATGAGATTCAATCCCAAATCACCCAGGACCGTGCGATAGAGCTCCAGCGCGTCGGGGCTGTCGTCCACGAGCAGAATGCTGACATTGGCGCTTTCCATAGCTGCGTGTTTCATTGCGTGTGCGAATCAATTGCCTGCGCGCACCGCCGGCGGTCACGCCAGTGGCACAACAAGCCGGCCATGTGTACCTGCACTACTTAAGAGCGGGCGCGGCGAAAAAGCAAACCTTTTCCCGGTGGGCGGGTGGGTGCTAAAAAATTAGCAAAACCGGGTTGACACGCCAGCGGTGATGCTAAATATTTAGCACCTACGCATGACTTGGGAAACACAGCTCAGCCGCCGTGAGCGCCAAATCATGGACATCCTGCATGCCCGCGGCCGCGTCCCCGCGGCTGAGGTCCATGCCGCCCTGCCGGACGCGCCCAGTTACTCCGCGGTGCGCGCCCTCCTGCGCATCCTGGAAATCAAGGGGTATGTGCGCCACGAACGAGAGGGGTTGCGCTATGTGTTCATGCCCGTCGAACCGCGCAACCAGGCCAGCCGCTCGGCGCTCAAGCGGGTGCTGGACACTTTCTTTGGCGGGGCGGTGGATGAGGCGGTGGAGGCGCTGTTGGAAGTCTCCGAGACGCCGCTGGGCGAGGCGGACCGGCGCCGGCTGCGCAAACTCATTGCCAAGGCCAGAAAGGAGGGGCGTTAGCGGCTGGGGACAAACGGACTGCTGGCGCGGGCGCCTGGCCCTGCAACGCAAGGAAACCCCATGAACACGACGACCGACCTGGCGTGGACTGGCCCTGAAGGATGGGAGGTGCAACTCCTGGGGGCTGCCGTCAACGGCTTCCTGCTCTTGTTGGTGGTGGCCCTGACCCTCGCTCTGCTGAAACGCGGGGCGGCGGCGGTGCGGCATTTTATCTGGCTGATGGGCCTGGGCAGCCTGCTGCTGCTGCCCCTGGCCCCAGAGGTGCCCCTGCCGCTGAAAACTCCCGAATGGGCCGGTTTTGAAAATCCCGTCACCAACTGGGTCATTACTCTTACCTTTGCCGGCCAGACCAACGCAGCTCACCTCCAGACGGGCGCATCCCCGTCATCGGCCCTCCAGCCGCCGGCTTCCCTGCTGGCTGCCCGGGCGGTGTCGCCGGTGCCTGCTGGGGCGACGTCGCGGCGACCGTGGCTGCCATGGACGTGGCTGGCGGGGTTTGGCCTGTTGCTGGCCCATCTGGCCTTGGGCCGCTGGCAGCGCTGGCAACTGGCGCGCGAGGCCGCGGTTTGCGAGGAGCCCTCGCTTCTCGCATTATTGCGTGCCGAGTGTGCGGCGGTGCGTTTGCGGAGGCGCCCCACGTTGTTGTTGAGTCCGCTGCCCGTCATGCCGATGACCTGGGGACATTGGCATCCGGTGATATTGCTGCCCCGGGAAGCCCTGCGCTGGCCGGCCAGCCAGTTGCGCATGATGTTGCGGCATGAGCTGGCCCATATCCAGCGCTGGGACAGCTTGACCCACGGTTTTGCCAGCCTGTTGCGCGCGGTTTTCTGGTTCAACCCCCTGGTCTGGCTGGCCTGCCGCCACTTGCGCCAGGAGCGGGAACAGGCCTGTGATGATTGGGTGCTGCGCGCCGGGGTGCGGCCCAGTGAATACGCGCAGTTTTTGCTGCAAATGGCCGGAAGGCTGGCGCTGCCCGCCCGGGCGGCGGCCCTGCCTGCGGCCCGTCCCTCCACGTTGGCGCGCCGGATTGAGGCGCTGTTGACGAACCGTCCCCGCCAGAATCTGCGCCTGTTGCCCGCAGTCGGAATCATCTTTCTTTATCTGGCAGCCATTTTGTTTTTCTTTGGGGCCAAAGCCCAGGCCGCCAATACGCCGGGGGCAGGTGGCCATGAGGCGCCTTCGTTGCGGCTTGTCTATCCGAGCCGACTGGCCGCCGGGCCTTCTGCCACGTTGCGGACGCCGGCCGGCGCGCACTTTTCTATTGGACAAAGCCAGCCCTTCTCTCGCAGTCTAACCGCTTGTATTGTCTGTTCAGGGCCATGGCCCAAGGTTTGATGGAAATGCCAATATGAGTACCGAAAAACCGACCAAGCCAGCCGGGGGAAAAAACGAGGGTGCCAGCCCGGCGCAGCCGGTGGCCAAGACCAAGCTGGCTAAAGCTCCGGAGTCGCGGGGCACGCCCGCGCCCGCGCCGGTGGCGCCGGTGCCGCCGTTGTTTCGGCCGGTGGACTGGATTACGCTGGGACTGACCTTTTTGGTGGTGTTTGCCGGATACCTGTACACGCTGGCGCCGGATGTGACCTTGGAGGATTCCGGCGAGCTGGCGGTGGCCTCCTATTATGCCGGCGTGCCGCATCCGCCCGGTTATCCCGTCTGGACCATCTACACCTGGCTGTTCACCGAGCTGCTGCCGGTTTCCAACATTGCCTACCGGGTGGCGGTTTCGAGCGCCTTTGCCGGGGCGCTGGCCTGCGGGTTGATTGGCTTGATGGTCTCCCGTGGCAGCAGCATGATGATTGAGAGTCTCGAAAGCCTGCGCAACATTGACCGGCGCTGGGAAAATTACATCTGTTTGTTCACCGGCTTTGTGGCGGCGCTGGTCATGGGATTCAATGGCTTCATGTGGAGCCAGTCGGTGATAGTGGAGGTGTATTCGCTGAGCGTGCTTTCGCTCACCGCCGTGCTGGTGTTTTTGCTGCGGTGGACCTATGCGCCCAATCAAAACCGCTACTTGTATCTGGCGTTTTTCATGTTTGGCATTTGTTTCACCAACCATCAAACGCTGATTCTGGCGGCGATGGGCATTCAGGTGGCCATCATCTTTGCCAAACCCAAGCTGGGGCGCGACTTGATGCTGGGCAACGTGCTGTTGTTTGTGGGCGGCCTGATTCTCAAAGCCCGGGGCTGCCTCTCCACCTTTGATTCGCCGCCCGGCCAGATCAACATGGTCTATGCCATTTTCCTGATGGTGGGCCTGGCCTCCCTGGTGGCGTATGTATGGCTGCTGTTCAAGACAGAAACTTATTATTTCGTGCGCGATGGTCTGTTTCTGGCCTTCTTCGTGGCGCTGGCCGTGGTGTATGCCAATGGCAAGGAATCACTGATCTGGCAGCAGGAGCATCGCGCCACCGTGGTGTTCATGAAACTCATGGTCTTCATGGCCGTGGTTGCTCTGGGGATACATGCCTTCCTCAAGCTGGAGCAGTACAAGCAAATCTGGGTCGTCCTGCTGGGCGGGGCGCTCTTCTTTGTGGGCGCCTCCCTCTATTTGTTCATGCCCATCACCTCCATGACCAATCCGCCGCTCAACTGGGGCTACCCGCGCACGGAGGATGGTTTCTGGCATGCCTTCACCCGCGGCCAGTATGAAAAGACCAACCCCACCAACATCTTCACCAACCCGCTGCGCTTCATCCGGCAGATGTGGGATTACACTGGCGGCATGGTCAATGAGTTCACCTTTGTTTATCTGGTCATCGGGCTGGTCCCGCTGGCGTTTCTCAAGAAGATGCAAAAACGCGAGCGGGCCTGGGTGATTGGCCTCACGGCCATTTATCTATGTCTGGCGGTGTTGCTCATGATCATGCTCAATCCGGGGACGGACCGCCAGAGCCGCGAATTGAACCGCGTGTTTTTCACCTCCTCGCACGTGGTGGTTTCCATGTTCATCGGCTACGGCCTGGCCATCCTGGCGGCGTTGTTATTGACGGATTATCAGCGCTGGCGCATGCCGCTGCTCTTCGGGGTGGGCGCCGCCACCGGCATCGCGTTGTATGTGGTGCTGGGCACATTTGGCGACACCGAAAAAACCGTCATTGACCCGGAAAGCTGGTTTTACGACTGGATGGCCATCCCCAACAAAAGCCCGCTGGTCCGTTTTACCGCCGTGTACAGCCTGGTGCTGGCGGTGCTGGGGCTGATTACCCTGGGCGTGTTCCGCGCGCGCGTCTGCATGCCGCTGGTGCTCGCGGTGTTTGCCCTGATGCCCATCAAGAGCATCCTCTCCCACTGGGAGGACAACGAGCAGCGCGGCCACTTGTTCGGCTACTGGTTCGGGCATGACATGTTCACCCCGCCGTTCAAAAACGCCAAAGGCGAGTGGAGTTATGACGCCAAAGAACGGGCCGAACTCCTCAAGGCCGGCAAACTGGTGTATCCGGAGATGGCCCGCGACGCCGTGCTGTTTGGCGGCACGGACCCGGGCCGTTTCAATCCCACCTACATGATTTTCTGCGAAAGTTTCATTGACGCCAAATACAAGCCGCGCGATCCGGTGTTTGACCGGCGGGATGTGTACCTGATCACGCAAAACGCGCTGGCCGACGGCACTTACCTCAACTACATCCGCGCACATTACAACCGCAGCGCCCAGGTGGACCCGCCATTTTTCCAGGAATTGTTCCGGAGCACGGCTGATGTCCAGCAGAACCGCACGAATCTCCTGGCGAAAATGATGCGGCCGGTGGATGCCTTTTTCCTGAATTTGGGCGATCGGGTGGAAAAACGCCGGCGCGTCGGCAGCTCCTACTTCCAACCCGAACATTTCACCGACCTGGCCGGACTGGCCAGAAAAATCCAGACCGGCGGCGAGCCGGCGGGTGTTTCCAAATACCTCCTGGCCCAGTTGAGCGCGCAAACTCAGAGTCTGCTGGGCACACCCGGCCCGGCCCTGGCCAAGGCCCTCGCGGCCGATTTGAATCGCGTCCTGGAAGGCGGAATCCTCTACGATTCCAACCGGTTTGCCGGCGTCACGCTGAAGGAAACCACCAAGGCCTTCATTGCCCAGCAGCCCAAGAGCCACACGCGCATCCGCCTGAACCGGCTCCTGTTGGAGGAGGCTTATCCCAAGGAAATTGCGCCGAGCCTGGGCGGGGTTTATCCCGACCGGGAAATCCACACGCCTTCCGTCGAGGACTCCCAGCGGTGCTTTTCCGAGTATTTGGATGATGTGCAGCGCCGCATGCAAAGCGGCCAGATTCGCCCCGGCGAAGATGTGCGCATTGAAGGGGGCCGCGTGCAGGTGTCCGGCCAGGTGGCGGTGATGTCCATCAACGCCCTGCTGGCCAAGGTGATTTTTGACAAGAATCCCACCCACGAATTCTACGTGGAGGAAAGCTTTCCGCTGCAATGGATGTATCCGTACCTGGAGCCGTACGGCATCATCATGCGCATCAACCGCACGCCGATGCCGGATTTGACCGAGCGCCAACTGGAGCTGGACCATGAGTTTTGGGCGCACTACTCCGAGCGGCTCATTGGCAATTGGATCACCTACGACACGCCCATTTCCAACATCTGCAAATTCGCCGAGGACGTCTATTTGCATCGCGACTACAGCAAATTCACCGGCGACCGCAAATTCATCCGCGACGACAACGCGCAAAAAGCCTTCAGCAAACTGCGCAGCTCGATTGCCGGCGTCTATGCGTGGCGGCTGTCCAATTCCGCCGACACCCCCCCGGAGTACCGGCCCAAAACTCCGGCCCAGCGCCGGCGGCTGATGAAGGAGGCGGAGTTTGCCTTCAAACAGGCGCTGGCCTTTTGCCCTTACAGCCCGGAAGCCGTGTTTCGCTACATCAACCTGTTGCTGGCCAATCTCCACGAGAATCCGGCGCGCATTGACGATGCGCTGCTCATCGCCGAGACCTGCCGCAAGCTGGACCCCGGCAACCCCCAAGTGGCGGATTTGGTGAACCGGTTGCGGGAAATCCGCAAGGCCAATGAAAACTTGTTGCGCGTGAGCGAGCTGGAGAAAAACTTTTTGGTGAACCCCACCGTGAGCAACGCCTTCTCCCTGGCCCAGGTGTATCTGCTCGCCAATGACACCAACAAGGCGGTGAATGCGCTGGCCACCTCCCTGATGCAGCCCAGCCTGAACACCAACGAGCTGGCGGCGCTGGCCACGGCGTTCATGCAGCTCAACCAGGTGCCGTTGCTGGAGCAGACTCTGCTGCGCATGAGCAAGGTGGCCAGCAATACCGCGGAAGTCTTTTATGACCTGGCGGGGGTCCAGGCGTTGCAGGGCAAAAATACCGAGGCCCTGACCCATTTGCAGCGGGCGATGGAGCTTAACCAGCAGGCGCGCGCCACCAACCCCAATACGAAAAATTTCCGCGAGGAAATTCTGGGGGACGGCCGCTTCCACAACCTGCGCAGCCATCCGGACTTTCTCAAAATCATTTCCGGGAAGTAACTCCGGGTGTCTTTTGCGCTGGACGCAACTTGTCCAAAAAACGGGCATGCCGCCCCGGTTTGCAGACAATGGGGCGGCCCCAGCGCCATAAAAACCCGCCAAAACTGACCTGAAAGCACGCTTTCCCACCCGTACCAAGGGTTGGCAAACGGCCTGCTGTTTTTCCAGGTGGACGCCTGTTACCGGGGCGTTGGCCATCAGGAAAAACTATGCGCTTTGCGATTGAAGTGGGAGAAGTGGCCCGGCAACAAGTCGAGTTCTATTTCAACCAACTGCTCGGCCTGACCGTCATCCGGGCCAATGGACGGGAAATTAAAAAACGGGTGCGCCTTTTCTCTGAGCCGGTCAAAGAAGCCCATGAGCTGGACCTTGACGGTTTGGAAAAGCTGCGCGTGCGCATTGAAAAACATCGCCAATGGCTGATTTCCAGCCGCTATCTGGTTTTCGTCAATGACCGGCTGGTGCAGCGTTTTCAGGGGGTTTGACCAGCGCGCGGTGGCCCCATTTTTTCCGGCGCAGTTTTGCGCTCAGGAAAAGCAGGGCAGGGGAAGAGGCCCATGCTCCCTGGCGTCGCCCCGGCACGGCGAGAATCTTGAACCAGGCGCCGGCCAATCAGCGCCGCCGGCGCGCCCCGTCCGTTGCGGGCAATTTTTTGCTGTCCTCGCGCCGCGCTTTCCCGTAAATCAGCGGCGTGGCGACGAAAGTCATAGCCGTGGCCAACCAGAAAGGCGGCGTGGGGAAAACCACCACGGCCGTGAACCTGGCCGCTTGCGTGGCCGCGCAAGGGCGGCGCGTGTTGCTGTTGGATTTGGACCCCCAGGCCAACGCCACCAGCGGCGTGGGGCTGGAAAAAGAACCCGGCGGCAGCGCCTATGGGCCTCTGCTGGGGCAAGGCTCGCTGACCGAGAAAATCAAGCGCACCCCTTTTGAGCGGCTCGATGCCATTCCCAGCGAGATGGATTTGTGCGGGGCGGATGTGGAGCTGATTCGAGCCGAGCAACACCTGCATCGCCTCGCCCTGGCGCTCGAACCCATCCAGGCGGCCAACCATTACCAGGTGGTGTTGATTGATTGCCCTCCCTCGCTGGCCGTGTTGACTCTGAATGCTTTTGCCGCCGCCGATGGGCTGGTGGTGCCCCTGCAATGCGAGTATTACGCCTTGGAAGGCATTTCCAGCCTCACCCGCATCATCAATCAGCTCCGCGACACCGGCGTCAACCCGCGCCTGCATCTCTTTGGCGTGGTCATGACCATGTTTGACGCCCGCACCAATCTCTCCAAGCAAGTCGAGGGCGAAGTCCGCCAGCACTTTGGCTCCATCGTTTTCGACACGGTCATCCCCCGCACCACCCGGCTGGCCGAGGCCCCCAGTTTTGGCAAGCCCATCATCCATTACGACAAATACAGTGCCGGGGCCGCCGCCTATGAGGTGCTGGCGCAGGAATTTTGCGAGCGCCTGGGCATTTAGTTTAGCCCGCCGTGGTGAAGAATACTGGCGCCGGCAGCGTCCAACGCAGTAACTTTATGTAGACTAGGTATGATGCACTACACCCATAAAATTGGCTCAACCTCCCTCTCACTCGCGTTGTTGTTTGCGGCTGCTGCGCTTTCCGCCGCCGACTGGCCGGCTTATCGCGGACCCTTCGGCAATGGCATTACGGCTGAAACCCTGACGCCGTGGCCAGCCAGCGGCCCGAAGCAAATCTGGAAAGTCCCCACGCCGCGTGGTTTCAGCTCCTTTTCCGTGGCGGGTGGCCGGGTGTACACCCAGATTGTGGGGGAGGGACAGGGCGGGGCGATGGAGCAGTTGGTGGCCATGGACGCCAACACCGGCAAAGCACTCTGGCGGTTTGACATTGGCCCGGCCGTGTATGACCGGGGCGGCGACGACGGCGCCCCTGACAATCGGGGCGGCGACGGCCCCCGCTCAACCCCCGCCGTCAGCGGCAACCGCGTCTATGTTTTCTCGCAGGATTTGGTGTTGAGCTGTGTGGACGCCGCCACGGGCAAAAAAGTCTGGAGCAAAGATATCCTCAAGGAGTTTCAGGGACGCAACATTGGCTGGAAAAGCGCCATGTCCCCGGTGGTGGACGGCGACTTTGTGTATGTGGCTGGCGGTGGGCCGGGCGCTTCCATGCTGGCCTTCCATAAAAACACCGGCCAACTGCTTTGGAAAACGGGCAACGAGCGCATTACCCATGCCACGCCGGTGGTGGCTACGATTCACGGCGTCCGCCAAATCATCTACTTCATGCAAAGCGGCCTGGTCTCCGTCTCCGTGGTGGATGGCCGCGAGTTGTGGCGGTTCCCCTACAAGTTCAACGTTTCCACCGCGGCATCTCCAGTGGTGTGCGATGACATTGTTTATTGCTCGGCCGGCTATGGCGTGGGTGGCGGCGCCTGCCGCATCACCAAAGAGGGCAGCCAACTCAAAGCCGTCCCCCTCTGGCAGGTGCCCGGCGATACCAAGGTGGCCAATCACTGGAGCACGCCGGTTTATAAAGACGGCCATCTTTATGGCATGTTCAGCTTCAAGCAGTACGGCCGCGGCCCCTTGAAGTGCGTGGACGTGAAGACCGGGCAAATCAAGTGGGAGCAGCCCGGTTTTGGCGCTGGCCACATTATTCTGGCCGGCAACAAGCTGGTGGCCCTGGCGGATGATGGACAGGTGGTCCTCGTGGAGCCTGCGCCGGAGGGTTACAAAGAGTTGGCGCGCTACAAGGCGGTCACGGGCAAGTGCTGGACCACCCCCGCGCTGAGCAACGGACGTCTATACCTCCGCAGCACGGTGGAAGGCGTGTGCCTGGAGGTCAAATAACCTGCCCCTTTTAAGCCCCCGCAAGCCACGCTGGCGGCGTCGCCCACGCGGTCTGGGCGCCTTCCCTTCTTTTAGAAAATCAAAGCCCCGAAAGCCAGACGGCCTTCGGGGCTTTTGTCAGCAAAATGGCGTCCTGCGCCTTATGCTCGCGGAGGCAGTTTCTTTTCCACGCGATTCTTGAGCAGGCTCACGTATTTGGGCAGGCCATGCTCCATGGGCGGGCGTACCTCGCCTTCGATGAGCGGCTGGGCGTAGTCCACAAATTTTTGATTGGGCATGAAACCGTCCTCGCTGATCCAGTCGCGCGGCAGGAAATGTTCCACATTGGCAATATCCTGCAGCGGCTGCAGGTCTGTGCCCCATTGAATCTGGCCATTGGCGCCCACGTTGCGCACAATCTTCACCATGTAGCCGCTCTTGCCTTCCACGGCGGCGCGCACCGCGGCTTCACCCACGGCGAAGGCGTTATTGGAGTCGGTCAAGCTGGCGAAATGGGCCGCCGCCCGCTGCGCGTACCCCAGCAAAACGGTCCGCGTTTTGGTGTTCAACCGGCCCTGCACGATTTGCTTGAGTTTCTCCGCCGCGCCGGCCAGCACGGGGTGGCCAAAGGCGTCCAGGCGGGTTTTGTCGGCGCCGATTTCCTCGCCGTTGGGGTACTTCACCCCTTCGCCCACCACCACCACGCAGTATTTGTAGGCGTCCACCACATCCTTCACCTTGGCCACAAACTTGTCCTCGTCAAAGGGAATCTCGGGCAGGAGAATGATATGCGGCGGATTGGCCGGGTCGCCCCGCTTGGCCAGCACGGTGCCGGCGGCAATCCAGCCCGCCGAGCGGCCCATGACCTCGATGATGCAGCAGGAGCCGTCATCAGTGGCCATGCTGCCCACATCAATGCCCACCTCCATGACGGTGGTGCAGTTATACTTGATGACCGAGCCGTAACCGGGGCAGTGGTCCGTGTGCGGCAAATCATTGTCAATGGTCTTGGGCACGCCAATCACGCGCATTTCGTACCCGCGTTTGACCGCCTCTTCATGCACCTTGTGCGAGGTGTCCTGCGAGTCATTGCCGCCGATGTAGAAGAAATAGCGGATGTTATGCGCCTCAAACACCTGAAACAGCCGGTCCATGTCCTTGGCCGCCTTTTCCGGTTTCTTTTTGAAGTCAATCTTATAGCGGCAGGTCCCCAAGGCCGCTGCCGGGGTGTAGCGCAACCCCTCAATCGCCCGGCGCTGCTCGTCATTCAAATCAATCAAATCCTCATTGAGGATGCCCAGGATGCCGTTCATCCCCCCATAGATTTCCTCAATAAACTCGTGCTTGCCGGCCTCGGTCACCACCCCCGCCACGCTGGCGTTAATGACGGAAGTAGGCCCGCCTGATTGGGCCACCAATAGATTGCCAACTAATTCAGCCATAATTCAGTTTCAATAATAATACTTAAACCTTGCCAATCCGCCCCGCTGCCTGTCAAAGCGGAAAATGAAAAAAATTGGCGCAAATGCGCCCCCGGCGGCGTCAGGGAAGCCCTCCTGCCAGACGCCAGCACGGAGCGGCCGCTTCCACGCCGTCCGCGGGTCTCCCTGGCCGCCCTTTGCCGGGGGGGTATTCGCCATTGCGCAAAACCGCGCCGCCGCGTATGCTGCACCCCATGAAATCTGCATTCATGTGCCTTGCTGTGTTGGTGGTATTGTCTGCGGCTTCCGCGCTCCCGGCCGCCGAAAGCAAAATCATTGCTCCCGGAGCCAAACTGGAATTGCTGGCCGATGGTTTCAAGTTCACCGAAGGCCCCGCCGCCGATGCCGAGGGCAACGTCTATTTTACCGACCAGCCCAATGACCGCATCATGAAATGGAGCGTGGACGGCAAGCTGACCACTTTTCTGCAACCTTGCGGGCGCGCCAATGGCCTGTACTTTGATTTGAACGGCAACCTGCTGGCCTGTGCGGATGAAAAGAATGAATTGTGGTCCATTGACAAAAACGGCAAGCACACGGTGCTGGTCAAGGATTACCAGGGCAAACTCCTCAACGGCCCCAATGACCTGTGGGTGCATCCCAAGGGCTGGATTTATTTCACTGACCCCTTGTACAAACGCCCCTACTGGAATCGCGGCGGGATGGAGCAGGACGGCCAGCATGTGTACCTGCTCAGCGCCGACCGTAAAACCCTCACCCGCATCATTGATGATTTGCGCCAGCCCAACGGCATCATCGGCACACCGGATGGCAAAACCCTCTATGTGGCTGACATCGGCGCGCGCCGCACTTATGTTTATGATTTGCAGGCCGACGGGAAACCCACCAATAAACGCCTCTTCTGCGAACTAGGCTCCGACGGCATGACGCTCGATAATGAGGGCAATGTCTATCTCACCGGCCGCGGCGTCAGCGTGTATGACAAAAACGGCCAGAAAATAGAGCAGATTGACGTGCCCAAAGGGTGGACGGCCAACGTCACCTTTGGCGGCAAAGAGCGCAACCTGCTCTTCATCACCGCCAGCGACGCGGTGTATGGCCTGAAAATGCGCGTCAAAGGCGCGCAATAAAGCCCGGCGCGGGGAAATCAACGCCGCGGCGTCCGCCACCATTTTCCCGGCTCTATTCCACGGGCACCACGCGGTAGAACCGCTTGGACTGCCCCAAGCCTGACGGGTCCAACAGCAGGAAGGGCGTGGTGGTCAGGGTGATATTGGTCAGGGTTTGCCACTGATGGTTGGCCTGCAAGTTGGTCACGTAATCCACCCGATAAGTTTGTCCCACCCGGCCATTAATAGCCAGGCTGGGCATCATGGACACGGAAACCGCGGCCGGCGGTGGCGGGGGCTCCTGATACAACCTCACGTTATCCAAAGTGCAGGTCACCGTGGCGGCGCCCAGCCCTCCGGCATCGGTGCCCTGCAGGTGGGTGCGGCTGATGCCCAGGCGCCTCAGTCCAGGCGGGAAAGACTCCACCTGCATGTCGAGAAAGCCGGCCAGAGTGCCGGTGTCGCGTTCCAACACATGCAAAGCGAGCCGCCGATGCGGCGCGTCATAGAACAGTCGGCAGCGATACCAAACCCCGACCTGCCATGGGGGAGTGCATTGGTTGCGCCCCACGCCTCCGCCGTACAAAATGAAACCGAGACCGCAATCCATGTTTCCCATCTCCATGGCGGCTGAGCCGGGCGTGATAATGCTCATGGCTTCGTCCCAAAGGCCGAAGGTCAATCCCGCGCCGTAATCACAAGATTGAATGATTTGTTCCCATTCCAGATGCCAGGAGCGATTGGGATTAAACTGGGGCAGGTCCACATAGGCGGTGGCGCCGTGGAGGTTGGTCAGGGTGGCCTGCAAGGCACCACTGGCCCCATTCCATTGCAGACTTCCGGGGTGGGAGGTATTCCAGCCGGGAGACGTCGCGAAGTGCTGGGTGTAATGGGCGGTGCCCGTGGTTTCGGGCAGGATGATGTCCATGGCAATCAAGTAGCGCCGGCCCACGTAAAGCCGGCGGCCATCAGCGCTAATTTCCAGGTCCATCAGGTCTTCATTGTAAACCTCCGAACTTCCCACTACCTGTAGAGTTTCCACATCCAGCACCATGACGCGCATCTCCGACGGTGAATGGATGAACAGGTATTTCCCATTAGGATGGACTTCCATGTTCCCCGCCACAAAACTCACATCATGCTCTTCCAGCGTCCAGGTGTCGCGGTTGACCACCCAGAGTTTTTTCTGGGTGTAATCGGAAAAAATGACCCGGTTGCCGTGGCTTGCCAGCGCATAAGTAATGGGGGCGGCACTCAAGGGAACAGGCATTCTGCGAACCACGGCACAAGGCGGCTCCACCTGGATTTCATAGAGCTGCGCGGTGGAGGATCGCCGGGGACGCGCGAGTTGATAAATGAAACGTCCATCGGGTGAAAAGCCAGATTCCAAAGTCCATGGTTCGTCCTCCATGGGAACCCATCCAATCAACTCAAAGGCTTCATGCCTGACGTCATAGACCGCCAGTCCGTCGTTGCCCATGTCATAATTTCTGCCATCCAGCCCCACCCCCACCACTATTTTGGAACGGTCAGGGGAAATGCTGATGCCACCTGGCCAACTGCCCGGCGGGGGCACCATTTTGGAGCAAACCCGGTTCGTGTACCGCAAGTCCACCATACTGATGTTGTCATAGTAATAATCCGGGGTGAACAACCGCTGACCGTCGCCGGTGATGACCAAATCGCCGTGGCAGGTGCCAAAACGGGCCACCACGCGGGACTCCAGCGTGACCGGGTCAAATTCCAGGACGCGCGCTCCGTCCCAAGGCTCCTCCCATTTCGCGCCAAATAAACGGGAATCCACCGGTGACGTGGCGAAGTAGCAGACCGGCCCCACATAGGTGCGGGCGGTAATGGCCAATTGCACCGACGAAACGCTGGTGGCCGTGGCATTGGTCAGGTTGCCCGAAAAGCGGATGGTCCATTGCTGGCCATTCACCAGGTTGGCTTCACCGCTGGTCCAGAGCTGCACCAGTGCCAGATTGTCCGCCACCTCCACACTCCGGCCCGCGTTGTCCTCCACCGTGGGTTGGTATATCCGCGTGGGCAAAAAGGCGATGGCGGGCCGCAATACGTTGACGGCGCGATTCATGCGAATGTGCAGCGTGTATTCCAGGCGCCCGCCGTTGGTCACACAGGTCAGGGTTTGGTCGTAATCCGGCTGCGTCACGGCGCGCAGTCGCGCTGCATAGGCGGGGTCGCCATACAGCACAAAAACATCTTTGTCATAGGCCAGCCCCGTGGGGTCCACGCCGGGCGTCTGGTGAGCCTGATCAAAGAGCAACGCCTGGTTGATCAAATAACAGCTTTCCGCGAAGGTGAATCGTCCCTGCTGCTTGATGAAATATTCGGCCACTCCCCACCCCATGTAACCAAACCAGGTGTCCACCACATAACCGGCCATTTGCGCCGCGCCACCGCTGCCCAGCCAGCCCAGGGCCAGGGAATAATCCCGATTGTTGCCTTCCGGGATGCGGGCTACCAAACAGTTGCCGGGCGCATAATAGATTTTGGCGTTGGTGCTGTTAATCGGATGTAGGCCCCCTAGCGCATCCTGCGCCAATAACTGTCCCTGGTTGGCGATGAAATAGCCCTCTGGGTAAGCGTCCGGATAATGCAACTGCCAGTTGTACTCGTTGGCATGGCCGGAAGTGACCATTAAATCCACCCGATTGGAGTTCAGTTTTTGCGCAAACGGCGCCGCGTCGTCCTGCACGGCATCCAGCCGCTTGACAATCGTGCCGCCGTCGCTGCGCGTCCACCATTCATGCGGGTCGGATTCCGCGTGGTACTCGCCTGCATAGAGGTAATCCAGCCAATCGCCGGCCGTTTTGAGCAGCGCATTTTGGATGGTCAGCGGCTCGGTATGCGAGGCCAGCCGCAGGGCATGCTGGGCATTGTACCCCGTCACAATCCCCCAGAGGGCATCGGTGTAGCGGTCGCCATCGAGATTGCGCAACAAGCGATGGCAATTTTCCACGTAATCGCGCGTCACCTCCTCCGGCTGCGCCACGAAGCATACGTAGTCCGGAGTGCTGGCGCTCAGCGCGTGGCGGAAGGCATCGGGAAACGGAGCGCCGTCGTAGCGCAACACCTGGGCGGTATGTTTGGTTTGCAAATGGCTCGCCACCGCCTGCCAGGCCGGATTATTCCAGGTGGTCTCTGAAACCACGACGACATAGCCTGCGGCTTGCGCGGCAAGACTGAAGACCAGCAAGGGCAAGACCGCCAGCCCAAGGCGCCACCAGGCCCGACCCGGTGGTTTGCACCACCAGCGGTGCGGTGGGGTTGTCGGTTGAGAAGGATGACTAGAAGTTGCTCCCGGTACGACCCACGAGGCGAGGCGCTTCATACTTCATTTTTTTTAAACTTTGGGTTCACGTTTCGTGTAATCGTTCCGTTGGTGGGGGTAAAGAGAAAAAAGCAAGCATAGCCATTTTTTTCCTTTTTAGGCCCGTCAAGCCCAGGGAAGGGGCTCGAAAAAGGGTCTATTGGGTCGCGGAAAGTCCTCTTCCTTTTCCGTCAAAGCACAAGGTTATTCCTTGGGCGGGGACGGTTTATCCCTCACCGTCCGGGGATGAATGCCCAGGCGTCCGTCCTTCTCCACCGTCAACAACATCCAGCCGCGCGGCGGATTTTTCCGGGGGTCTCCCACGCCGATGGTGGTGGTGGTGAGGAGGGTGATTCCTTCGTGAGTATTGGTCAGATTGCGATGCAGATGCCCGCTCAAGATGGTTTTGACCCCGGCTTGCCTGGCCAATCCCAGCAACCGGGCGCGCGGTTGCGGTTCCAAATTCCAATAAACCCCGCCCGGCTCGCTGTTGGAGCTTTGGAAGGGCGGAAAATGCACCAGCACCAGCGTCGGCACGGCGGACGTCCTCGCCAGCGCGCGCTCCACCTCGGCCCACATTTTTGATTCCTCCGGCAAGCCGCTGCCCAGCAGGGGGCCGTTGACGCCCACCACCCGCACGCCAGCGTGCTCGCGCACCCACCAGGAGGGGCCCAGCACCGATTCATAGCGTTGATTCCGCGCCGAGGTGACGGATTCCTTTTTTCCCTCAATCCGCTTGTTGCCAATGTCATGATTGCCCGGCACGTACCACACCGGCGCACTAAAATCCCGGGCCAGCCGTTGAAAATCGCGAAACTCAGCCACCGTCCCATCCTCGGTCAAATCACCTCCCAATAAAACCAAATCCACCTTTTCGGCGTTTACGGCCGCGATGGCCTCCCGCAAGCGCTGCTCCCGCACTGGCTGATCCTGCTTCAACCGGTGGGTAATGTGGATGTCCGACAGAAAGGCAATCCGCACCGGATAGCGTGCCTCCGGCGACGCTGCCGACGAAGTGTTGCGGGGCGTGCGGCAGCCCAGCCACGGCAGGGCCAGCCAGGCGGCCACCCCGAGGAGGAGAAAATGGCGAAGTTTCATGTGCCAAACACTTTCTTGGCCCAGGCCAGGCTGAGCCGGTGATTTTCCACGGCCGAGCGGGTCACCTCCGTTTTGCCTTCCAGGGCCAGCTCGACGGTGAAGCGCCGGGCCAGTTGTTGCTCGCGGGCATAACGGGCCACCGCTTCATAATCAATGTCCCCGGTGTCGAGCACTTCATGCCACACGCCATTGCGGCTTTGGCGCAGATGCCAGGTCACCACGCGCCGGCCGTATTCATGCAGCACTTTCTGCGGTGGCAGGCCGCCTTTCCAGACCCAATGCACGTCGTAGCAGAGGCCCACCGTTTCCGGCGGAGTATTCCGCAACACGTAGTGAAACTCGCGGGCCTGATTTTGCATTTCCGGCAGGTGGTGATGGATGCCCAGTTTCAGGCCCAGTTCTTTCAGGCCCTGGCCGAGGTCTTTCAAGGCGGACACCGTGTTTTTCAATTCCTCGTCGGTTTTTTCGCGCCCGAGGGGGTCGGGGTTGCAACTGAGTGCTTCAAAGCCCGCTTCCTTGCATACGGCGGCGCATTTCAGCAGGCGCGCCACCACCTCGCGCGCTCGCGCCGCCTCATGCAGCGCCGCGCCGGTGTAAAGACTCACCGGCCGCATCCCTTTGGCGCGCAATTTCTCCGCAAAACGGGCGCTGGATTCCGGGTTGTTGGCATCCAGGAAATTCTCCAGGTAGTCGTAGCCGCAATCGGCGAGGGCGGCAATGACCTCGTCCAAATGAAACGCTTTTTTCTCGCGTTGGTAGTATTGCGTCCAACCATACACGTTGGACCCAAACAGGGTTTTGGGGGCCGGCTCAGCCGCCGGCAGCCCGCCGGCCGCGGCGCCTGCCGCCAGCAGGCCGGTGGCCTTGAGAAAAGCCCGGCGGTTGAGCTGCCAGGAGAGGCTATGCGCAAAGTACGGGGTTTGCATGGCGGCAATGTAGCGAGTTCGCGGCCCGCTTGGCCACTGGAAAGTGATTGGCGGGAAACCCCTCTGCTGCCCGTTTCCTTGAGCCAATAAAAAACCCGGCCTGGAACGCAGGCCGGGTTGGGCGCGGAGGAACACCCGGGGAATCAGGCCAGGGATGACGGCACAAAACTGCGCAGCGTGCGCATGTACTGGGCGCGCTCAAAAGCGCTGGGGTCAGCGCAATTTTTCTGGCTGACACTGCCAATCATTTGTTGCACCGACTCGTACTCGTTTTCCTCCATCCAACGCGCCATGTCGGCTTCCACAATCTTGATATGGGGGATGCCATGCTTCATCAGCGCGGAGCACAGCATGGTGACCTTGGCGCCGGCCATGAGGGTCTTGAGCACGTCCTGGGCGGTGTGGATGCCGCTGGTGGCGGCCAGGTCGGCCTTAATCTTCCCGTAGAGAATGGCAATCCAGCGCAACGGCAGGCGGCGGGCCTGCGGTGTGCTCAGCAGGACGGTGTTTTCCACCTCCAGACTGGCCAGGTTGATGTCCGGCTGGTAGAAGCGGTTGAACAGCACCAGCCCGTTGACGCCCATTTTGTCAATGCGCGCCGCCATGTTGGCCATGCTGCTGAAATAGGGGCTGAGCTTGACCGCCAGCGGAATGCTCACCACGGCGCGCACCGCTTTAATGATGTCCAAATAACGTTGTTCCACCTCGGCGCCGGTGAGGTTGGGGTCGGTGGGGATGTAGTAAATGTTCAGCTCCAGCGCATCGGCGCCGGCCTGTTGAATCTGCCGGGCATAATCAATCCAGCCGCCCACCGACGAGCCGTTCAGGCTGGCGATGACGGGGATTTTCACCGCGGCCTTGGCTTTGGCGATGTGCTCCAAGTATTCCTCCGGCCCCAGTTTGAAATCCTTGGGCTCCGGGAAATAACTCAGCGCCTCGGCAAAGCTCTCCGTCCCCTGGGTGAGGGCCTCTTCCAGGTCGCCGGCCTCCTGGCGGAGCTGCTCCTCGAAGAGAGAATGCAGCACCACCGCGCTGGCGCCGGAGTCTTCCATGAGCTTCAGGTTGTCAATTTTTTCGCTCAGCACCGAGGCCGAGGGCACCAGCGGCGTGCGCAATTTCAATCCGAGATAAGTGGTTGAGAGATCCATACGTGTTTCGGTTCTGGGTTGTCGCTTCAGGGTTCAGCCGGCGGGATTCCCCGGCGCAAAGACCGGGGAATCCCAGGCCGGGCCGGGGAATCAAGAGGCGGCCGGGGCCGCAGGCTGAGCCGGCCCGTATTTGCGCGCCGCCAGATAGGCGTACAACTGCCAGCGCGCCTCCACGTCCTTCTGGGCCTGCTCGAAGTATCGGCGGGCGTCTTCGGGCTTGCTCTTGGTGAGCATCTTGAACCGGTTTTCGCTCAGCAGGTACTCCTGCACCTTGACCTTGCCCGCCTGCGAATCCAGTTGCAGCGGGTTCTCGCCCTTCTCCGCGCGGCGCGGGTCAAACCGGTATAGCAACCACTGGCCGGACTCCACCGCCAGTTTCTGCTGCCGGGCGCCAATGCCGCGGTCGAGGTCAATGCCATGCGCAATGCAATGGCTGTAGGCGATGATAATCGAGGGGCCGGGGTAGGATTCGGCTTCAATCATCGCGCGCAAGGTGTGCTCGTCTTTGGCGCCCATGGCCACCGAGGCCACATACACCGAGCCATAACTCATGGCAATCAGCCCCAGGTCCTTTTTGCCCACCGGCTTGCCGCCCGCGGCAAATTTGGCCACCGCGCCCCGCGGGGTGGACTTGGAGGCCTGCCCGCCGGTGTTCGAGTACACTTCCGTATCGAGCACAATCAGGTTCACATCCCGCCCGCTGGCCAGCACGTGGTCCAACCCGCCGTAGCCGATGTCATAGGCCCAGCCGTCGCCACCTACCGCCCAGACGCTGCGCTTGACGAGACTGTCGGCCACCCCCAGCAGCATCCGGGCTTCGCTGGAGGTTTGGCCACGCAGTTTTTCCTTGAGGGCGGCCACGCGCTGGCGTTGTTCGTAGATGCCCGCCTCGTCGGATTGGTCGGCGGTGATTAGCCCGCGCACCAGGTCATCGCCCAGCACGGGCGCCAGTTTCTGCGCCAGCTCGCGTGCCAGCTCGGCCTGCTTGTCCAGCGAGACCCGGAAGCCCAGCGCAAACTCGGCCGTGTCCTCGAAGAGCGAGTTGTTCCAGGCCGGGCCGCGGCCCTCATTGTTTTTGGACCAGGGCGTGGTGGGCAGGTTGCCGCCATAGATGGAGGAGCAGCCGGTGGCATTGGCCACCACCATGCGGTCCCCAAACAACTGCGTGAGCATCTTGAGGTAGGGGGTCTCCCCGCAGCCGGCGCAGGCGCCGGAGAACTCAAACAGCGGTTGCAACAATTGTTGCTGCCGAAGCTGGGATACCTTGACTTTGCGGCGGTCCACTTCGGGGATGGAGAGGAAGAAGTTCCAATTCTCGCGCTCGCTCTGGCGCAACGGCATTTGCGGGCGCATGTTGATGGCCTTGAGCTTGGAATCGCTCTTGTTCTTCACCGGGCACACATCCACGCACAGCACGCAGCCGGTGCAATCCTCCGCCGCCACCTGCAGGGTGTATTTCAGCCCTTTGAACTCGGGCGCCCGGGCATCGGTGCTCTTGAAGGTGGCCGGCGCGCCGGCCAGGTATTTGGCCTCGTACACCTTGGGCCGGATGGCCGCATGCGGGCAGATGGCCGCGCATTTGCCGCACTGGATGCAAATGGTTTCATCCCATACCGGGATTTCCAGCGCCAGATTGCGTTTTTCGTACTGGGCCGTGCCCGTGGGGAAGGTGCCGTCGGGCGTGAAGCTGCTGACCGGCAGCAAGTCGCCTTCGTTGCCGTAAATGCGGCCCAGGGTGTTGGCGATGTCCTTGGGCGCATTCGCCGTGAAGGGCGGCGGCAGCTCGCGCGTGCTGGTGACCTTGTCGGGCACCTTCACTTCAAACAGGTTGGCCAGCGTCTGCTCCACGGCCGCGATGTTTTTCTTGACCACTTCATCGCCTTTGCGGCCGTAGGTCTTTTTGATGGCCTTCTTGATTTCCTCGATGGCCTCTTCCCGCGGCAGCACCCCGGCCAGGGCGAAGAAGCACGTCTGCATGATGGTGTTGATGCGGCCGCCCATGCCGGTCTCGCGCGCCACCCGCACCGCGTCAATCACGTAGAACTTGGCCTTCTTTTCAATCAACGACTTCTGCACCGGGCGCGGCAGCCGGTCCCAGATTTCGTCCTTGGAAAACGGCGTGTTGAGCAGGAACGTGCCGCCCGGCACCAGCGGTTTGAGCATGTCGTACCGCTCCAGAAACACCGGCTGATGGCAGGCCACAAAGTTGGCCCGGGAAATCAGGTAGGTGGAACGAATCGGCCGTGGTCCGAAGCGCAGGTGCGAAATGGTCACCGCGCCGGCCTTCTTCGAGTCATACACGAAGTAGCCCTGGGCGTAATTGTTGGTGTTTTCGCCAATGATTTTGATGGAGTTCTTGTTGGCGCCCACCGTGCCGTCCGACCCCAGCCCGTAAAACATCGCCCGCACCACATCATCCGGCTCCGTCGAAAACTCCGGATCATAAGGCAGGCTCAGATGCGTCACGTCATCCTCGATGCCCACCGTGAAATGATTCTTCGGCTGGGCTGCGGCCAGATTGTCAAACACCGCCTTCACCATCGCCGGCGTGAATTCCTTGGACGACAGGCCATAGCGGCCGCCCACCACCCTGGGCATGCTCTTGAGCTGGCCGTACCCGGCGCTCAAGCCCTCCACCAGGCTGTTGATGACGTCCAGATGCAGCGGCTCCGCCGAGGCGCCGGCTTCCTTGCAACGGTCCAGCACGGCGATGGACTTCACCGTCGCCGGCAGCGCTTCCATGAAGCGGCGAATGTCAAACGGCCGGAACAACCGCACCTTCAACACGCCCACTTTTTCGCCCCGGGCGGTCAGGTATTCCACCGTCTCGTGCGCCGTTTCGCAGCCCGAGCCCATTAGGATGATCACCCACTCGGCATCCGGCGCGCCCACGTACTGGAACAACTTGTACGCGCGGCCGGTGAGCGCGGCAAACTTGTCCATCACCCGTTCCACCACATCCGGGCACGCCAGGTAGTAAGGGTTGCAGGCCTCGCGCGCCTGGAAAAACACGTCGGGGTTTTGCGCCGTGCCGCGCAACACCGGATTGTCCGGATTCAGCGCCCGCTGGCGATGGGCCAAAATCAACTTTTCATCAATCATCGCCCGCATGTCATCCTCGGTCACCTGCACAATTTTGGAAACTTCATGCGACGTGCGGAACCCGTCGAAGAAATGCAGGAAGGGCACGCGCGATTCCAGCGTGGCCGCCTGCGCGATGAGCGCAAAGTCCATGGCTTCCTGCACGCTGGTGGAACTGAGCAGCGCAAAGCCCGTCATGCGCGCCATCATCACGTCGCTGTGGTCGCCAAAAATGGACAGCGCGTGCGTGGCCACGGTGCGGGCGGAGATGTGAAAGACCGTGGGCGTCAATTCACCCGCAATTTTGAGCATGTTGGGGATTTTGAGCAGCAACCCCTGCGCCGCGGTGAAGGTGCAGGTCAGGGCGCCGGTTTGCAACGCGCCATGCACCGCGCCGGCGGCGCCGGCCTCGCTTTGCATTTCCACCACCTGCGGCACCGTGCCCCAGAGGTTGGGGACGCCTTCCGAGGCCCACTGGTCGCACCACTCCCCCATGTTCGAGGAAGGCGTGATGGGGTAAATGCCCATGACTTCATTGCAACGATAAGCGACATAAGCCACCGCCTCGTTGCCATCAATCGTAATGTATGGTCTGTTCATAAAATCTCGCCATCATGCGCCGGGCGCGGTCGCAGAAATTCCCGCCTTGTATGTTCCGGCGGGCCGGGTTCTGCAGGCGGGCGCCTTAGAAGCCCATATGTTATTCCGGCTTGGTTAGAATTAGCAATGCTTAATTTATGCGGTCGGGCGCATTACCATTTCCGCTTTCTAATCTTGCACCCGACGGCTCCTTCTGCCCAACCTTGCTTTGTTCATTGTTTTGCAAATTTTGCTTTATGCGCGGCCAACGTGCCTTTCCACGAACGCCGGGGCGAACAGCCAGGCGCGACGCCGCCCGGCCGGAAATGCGCTTTTTGAACAGTTTCGGCTGTGGTAGCGTCTTCTGAGTAATGCATGTGATGAATTGTCCACCGCCTGCCCCGGCCCGCCTGTGCTCTGGTTTCCGCCCACGGTGGTTTTGGATGGCCTGGGTTTGGCTGGGCGTGGCGGCGGTGTTAATGGCTGCAGAGGTTCGCCCCGGTAAAACCAACGTGCCTGCCGCCAGGCCGGCTGCCGCCCCGGCCCCGGCCACCAACACCGCGCCCGCCTTGAAGCCCCCGCCGCGCCGGCCCGCCCATCTCAAGCCCGGCGAGGATTTGTTCACCACCAACCGCGGCGTCCTCCACCTGCGCCTGCAACTGGAAAAGTCCGCCATGGAGTCCCTCCGGCGCGACCCCCGGCGCTACGTGAGGGCGCAACTATATGAGGGCGAGGTTCATTACCGCGATGTGGCCGTGCATCTCAAAGGCGCGGCGGGCAGTTTCCGGAACGTGGATGACAAGCCGGCCCTGACCGTGTCGTTTGACCGGTTCACCCGCAACCAGTTCTTTTACGGCCTGAGCAAAATCCACCTCAACAACAGCGTGCAGGACCCCAGTTACCTCGCCGAGTACCTCTGCGGGGTCATGTTTCGCGCGGCGGACGTGCCCGCTCCCCGCGTGGCCCATGCGGTGGTGGAACTGAACGGGCGCAAACTGGGCCTGTACGTGCTCAAAGAGGGATTCACCAAAGAGTTTCTCAGCCTGCACTTCAGCAACACCTCCGGCAACCTCTACGACGGCGGCTTTGTCAAGGACATCACCGACCCCCTGGAAAGAGACAGCGGCAGCGGCCCCGAAGACCACGCAGACTTGAAGGCCCTGGCCGCCGCGGCCCAGGAGAAAGATTTGGACCGCCGCTGGGAACAGCTCTGCATGGTCCTGGACATGGAGCGATTCATGAACTACATGGCCGTGGAGAACATGACTTGGGACTGGGACGGCTACCCCATGAACCGCAACAACTACCGCATCTACAGCGACCCCAGCACCGGCCGCATGGTCTTCCTGCCCCACGGCACCGACCAGATGTTCAGCCAGCCCGACGGCCCCCTGCTCAGCCCGCTGCAGGGCATGCTGGCGCTCTCCGTCATGCGCACCGGTGAAGGCCGCCGCCTCTACCGCCAGCGCTATTACGAGGTTTTCCAAAACGTGTACCGGGCCGCGGAATTGACCAATCAGCTCTGGCAATTGGAGCAGCGCATCCAGCAAACCCTGCCCAAGGAATACGCCCACATTGCCCGCGAGCTGGCCGGCCCCGCGCAGGACTTGCGCCAGCGCATCATGGCCCGTGCCCGCAGCATCGAGCGGCAACTGAAGGAAATGCCGCCCTCCGTCTTGAAATTCAACGGCAACACCGCGTCCCTGCGCAACTGGCGGCGCCAGGAAGAGACCACCACCGCCCGGCTCGAGCAAACCCCAGACGCCCAGGGCACCAACTCCCTGCTCCTCGCCGCCGCCCAGCCCCTCACCGCCTCCTGGCGGGCGCGCGTCACCCTGCCGGCCGGGCAATACCGATTCTGCGCCGACGTCAAAACCACCTCGCTCAAGCCCGGCCCGGGCAGCGGCCCCCTGGGGGTCGGCCTGCGTGCCAGCGCCGACCCACGGCGCCCGTCCGCCTACACCACCAACGCTCCCAACTGGACCCCCTTGGTTTGCCCGGTGGAAATCACCGCGCCCTTTGAAGAATTGGAATTAATTTGCGAGCTGCGCCACGCCGCCGGCGAAGCCCGTTTCGCCCTCGACTCCCTGCGTGTGGAAAAAATCCCCCCGCCCGCCCCGCCCCCCGCTGCCCCCGCCACCCCAAAACCCCCACCCAAACCCGCCCCCCAACCGGGAAAGTAACCTCCGTTTCACCCCTGCCGGCCGCCGGGTTCTTTGGCGATAAACACGCCTTCATACTCTTTCGGACGCAGGGTAGTATCGTAAAGCCCTACATTTTCTCCCTCATGCCGGTTGATGCCCGCATACACCAGGCTGGGGTCTTCGTAACGCTTGAATTTATAGACGGCGTCGTTCGTCAAGGCACTGTTGAACACGCCCAAGCTCACCAAAAGCTCGAAGTCTTCGACTGTCAGCCCCGTCACCCGTTTGAACAGGCCTGGCTCCAGTTGGGTAATGACATCGCGCAAGGTGCGCTCGCGGTAGTCGGTCAGGTACAGAAAAACGGGGATACGGGTAGCGAATTTAATGAGCTTTTCTTGAATCTGCTTGCGCAGGCTTTTGTATTCTTTTTCTTGCTCGGTAAGTTCTCTTTTTTCCGCCGGGGTTAACTCGCGGTCGTTGGCTTCTTTTTTGGCCTTCTTGACGGCTTCGGATTTGTTGATGATGGTTTCAATGTCCTGATTCAGGTTACGGAAGCCCTCGATGCTCATCAATGCTTTCATGGCTGCTTCATTGTCCATCAGCCGCCGCAGGGTATCGTTGTCCACATTGACCAAGAGCGCACTCTCCCAGCGCCGCGCCAGCAGGGTGGCGGTGGTGCCGCTCATGGCCATCTCCAGCACGCCGGCGGCGTCTATCTGCCTCATGGAACTGCCGTCGTAAGCCAGCACCGGCAAAAAGCGGATGAACTCTTCCACCTTTTTCTCCGGGTCGTCTTCGTTAACGTTCAACCGGCAACTGTAATCGGCAATCTGGCGCAGGGCGCGGTCGGGGGCAAAGTCGAAGACATAGCACTCTTCTTTGAGAATCAGTTCCGCGTTGGGCGAAAGGCCATCGGGATTTTGAATTGTCCAAGGACTCTGTACACGGAAGGCGGCTTGGAAATAGGTTTCGGGGCTTGAAGTGTTGCGCAGCATGAAGATGCCCGTCCAGGGCCGCACGGTGACGCCGGTGGTCAGTTTTCCGCAGGTCAGCGTAATTGTTTTCGTCCTGAGTGGGTTGCCCATCGCTTCCAGCACCGGCTTCAGGGCAGCGACACCGATGCCCGCTGCGGCGCCTGCCGCCACGATGATTTTGTAATCGTGATAAAAGCAATTTTGCTTTTTGGCTAGCAGGTTGCGCATGGCATGGCAAGCAGCCACGCTGGGCAGAAACCACAATGTGTGCGAAAGGACGCTCAAGAGCCGCACATCTGCATAGGGCAAGGGCGGTTTTTGGGCGCCCAGCCGCAGGTTATCCAGGTTGGTGGGCAGGTACGCGCCGCGAATCAGGTCGAGCCACTTTTGTACCTCGTCTTCGTACTTGAAGCGCGCTTTTTCGCCGATGCCTTCTGCCGAGAAAAACACGTTCAGGTCGAACTCGTTGAATTCGCCCTGCATGGCGACTTCGCGGATGGCGTCCGGCAGTTGATAGGTCATCAACACCATGCGCGGCAGGACCGCATAGGGGTTGTTCTTCCCTTTCCATTTCATCTTGGCTTTCTGTTCATCGGAATAGGTCCAGTTGTAAATCTGCTCTTCGATGAACTCGCCGGTGGCGATGGCGCGAAACGGCGTGCCGGAAAGATATAGGTAATGGTCGGAGGCGATGGGCAGGATGTCTTCAATTTCCTCATCGAGCTCTTTTAAGAATTCGGCGCCTTGACCTTTTGCAAACTTTTGTTCCTGCTCGTCTTCCGCCTCGAACAGGTCTCGAGCTTTTTCGCGCCAGGCGCCGTAGTGGTACTCATCGAAAATGACGCAATCCCAATTTGTGGCGTGCACCCATTCGTTCTTGGTCTTGATGCCGCCGGTGCTGGGATTGCGCCCCAAGTAATCCTGAAACGAACCAAAGCAGACGATAGGCTTGCTCTTATCGGCCTGTTCGTAGGTCAGCCCGCCCGGTTTGATAAACTGCCAGCCGGCAAAATCCACATGCGCGCGCAGGTCTTCTTCCCAAGCGCTTTGCACCGCCGGCTTGAAGGTAAGCACAAGAATTTTTTTCCAGCCCATGCGTTTGGCCAGTTGATAGGCGGCGAAGGTCTTGCCAAAGCGCATCTTGCAGTTCCACAGGAAGTGCGGCGGCTTGTGGTTCTCACGGCGGTAACTCGTAAAGTAAGCCATCGTCTTTTCGACGGCGGCTTCCTGTTCCGGGCGCATTTTGAAAGTGAGCGAGCGCTGTTCTTCCAGCAGTTGCCCCTCGCGCACGGCGTGGATGGCGGCCTTGACTTGCTCGACCGTGCAGCGAAACCACTCCCCGCCCTCGTGGCGGATGCCGTTGATGCGCAGCATGCGGTGCACGTCATGGTCGGTGAAGGCTGTGCCATCGCTGCGCAGAGCCGGCTCTTCCAGCACGATGCGATAGGGCAGTGCGCCGTCGGGCCGCAAGGTAGGGTATTGCTCTGCCACGCGCTCCTGCACGCTGCGGGTGGTGTAGCCGATTTTGAGCAAGCCCCGGTATTGCGGGTTGGCGTCCTCGTAGGCGTAAATTTTCGGCGCGACCTTGGGGCGGGGCGGGAAGAAGTCACTCATCGCTCGGCTCCTCGTCTGCCTCATCGTCATCCATCATTGGGCGAACAAGAGACTCAATAAAGCCTATCTCGCTTGGCGATATATTGTATTTTGTGTAAAGATCATTGTCTGTCCACATTCTGTTCCAGTTCTGGATTGGGACGAAGGCATAAACCTTACGCGTTGTGTCCTGTGACGGTTTGTGCAATAGAATCAGAAGGCGTGTCAGGCGACAGAACAGATAGGACAAAACACTTTCGGCCTCTTGTTTCGAATCGAACGGGCCTATACACAAATATGTTTCTGAACAGATACTCCCAGGCTCACCTACGAAAGGCGTGCTGATGATTCTGTGAGGGTAAGTATCTCTGTTACCAGTCCCCGGAGCTGCTCGGCCTACATACACCTTCCACTTATCTATAAGTTCATGCCCAGTTGTTATCAAGTTTCTTGGTATGTATCCCGTCCCGCCTTTTTGATAAACTAGCACGTCACCTGTGCGTTTAGTTGCTCTCCCTTTGAATGTCGTGTCCAATCCAAATGGCTTTCTAGAACTAACCAGTCGGTCAAACCTTTTTTCATTGGGCAGAGAAAAGAATTGTGCATTTCCGCTCTCAATATCAATGACCTTCTTGAGGATTGAAAGCCCCTCATTGAATCGAACAAATACATCCATTCCCTTCTCGAGGAGTGGACGAGTGGCTATTGAGATAGGCCGATTTCCGAAATGTGTGTTGACTTGACAGAGACCTGGATTGTCTCGATCCCAAAGGAAATAGCAGACACCACCCTTGAGGCCCACTCCAGGAAAAGCATCTGATGCACAAAGATAATCGTCAAGTGAACGTAACCGATTATCTGAAAGCATCGACTCTCTAAACTCATCCAGCCCTTTTCCTCCAGCAAACCATCTGGAAGGAATAATCATCACCAGGAAACGCGGATTTAATTTTTTGGCCTGCTTAACAAAGTGATGATAGATAGGCGATGCGCTTCTTCCGTATCCTTCATCACTCAACTGATACGGCGGATTGCCGATGATGACATCGAATTTCATCTTGAAAATCTCCTCCGGCGTTTCGGTGTGAATAAACTCGTAGGCGTGGGTTTCCAGTTCCGCGCCGCGGGCGTAATTGGCTTCACTTGCGCCACAAAAGGTACAGCGGCCGTCTTGCCAGGTGTGCTCGGTGCGCCGGTAGCGGATGTTGCCTTCGGGCGTCTCGAAGGCAGTGCAGATGGAGTATTTGCCATTGGCGTGCTTGGAGCAGTAGAGCGTGCGACGCGCCATCAGGGCAGTCAATTCGGTGATGGCGATGCCGAAGAGCTGCTTGGTCATGATGTGGTTGATGCGCTTCTGGCGGTCGGGAATCTGCGCTTCCAGGCCTTTGTTCAGCCGCTTGGCGATTTCGCGCAAAAAGACGCCCGTCTTGCAGGCCGGGTCCAAAAAGCGGGCGTCCGGGTTGCTCCACAGCGCGGGCGGCAGCAAGTCCAACATTTGGTTCGCCACCTGCGGCGGGGTAAAGACCTCGTCGCTGGAGAGATTGGCCAGGCAGGAAAGCACATCGGGGTTATAGGTCGTCAGCGTAGGCATGGGCCAGCTCCAAAAAATGCACCGGCGGATAGTCGCGCACCGGCTCTGGGATGAATACTTCTTCTCCTAAATCAGAGAAGAGCGGCAGTTCGCGCATGGAACTCTGCGCCACCAGTTCGTGAAAGGCAAAGTCGCGGCGCTTCATCAGGCTGCCGTTTACGAGCGACCATTCGGCAAAGACAATCGGCTGGGGATGTTCCCCCACCGTTTGAAGCGAGAGCGCGTCACCGTGGATGATGTTTTTCTGGAGCAGGTAACGCACCGTTTCCCGGCAGGCCGCTTTGGCCTTGTCCTGGAACAGGCGCGTGTAGGCGGCGTCGAACACGGCAAACAGCCGCGCGCGGCACTCTTCGGCGTTGTCTTCCAAAATGTCAATGCCGTAGAGCAACGACACGGCCAGCACGGCGTAGCGCTCGTATTCGAGTTGGACTTTGGCGTAGCGCTTCTCGACCACCTGCAGTTTTCGCTCCAAGATTTCGATAAGAAAATTGCCCGTGCCGCAGGCAGGTTCCAAAAAGCGTGAGTCAATCCGTTCGGTCTCTGGCCTGACCAAATCCAGCATGGCCTCCACGATGTGCTGTGGCGTCAACACTTCGCCGTGGTCGGCGACCCGCTGTTTGGACTTGATGGTTGTGGTGGTGGATGCGGCCATTTTTGGAGATGATTTAACACCGATTCCTGCCTTTTGACAATAGGGGGCCAGAGGAAAATCCGCGGGAATTGCCACCACAGCCCCGGCAGCAAGGCTGTGGTCATGCATTCGTGCATCCGCCTCCTGATGCCAGGCGCAGCGGACGCCCAGGCAGTTCAAACGCGGGCTGTCCACCGGTCCAAGAGCTGGTCGGCGAGGGCTTCGGCGGTCATTTCGGGGGGCCAGTCCACCCATATCACGGGCAGTTGATGGCGCAGGTAGGTCATCTGCCGCCGGGCAGATTGCCGCGTGTTTCGATGAACATATTCCCAATTTCCTGCGCCAGAGGGTCTTCGTCTGCGCGGTTGGGATTGTAACGGTCTAGAGGCCAACGCAACGGGTTTTCGGAGATGTAACGGCGAATGGCATTCAAGGCGAGTTCATTGCGGATGATGTGTTCGTAGTAATTGCGTTGCCAGACGGGGTAAATCGTTGTGTTTTGACGAAACCATTGGGTCACGCCAATTTTGAATCCACGTATCACCGAACCAATGGTTTTTGATGTGCCGCGCGGCGGTGGCGGCGGTAGGGGCGAAAAATTTTTCGCCCCAACCAAATCCCCCACAATCCACAACACGCCATGGATGTGATTGGGCATGATGACGAACGCATCCAATTCCACCTGCGGAAAATGCGCGGGGATGTCGCGCCAACCTTGTTCGGCCACCCGACCGGCCCGGTTCAACCGCATTTCCCCATTCACCACGGTACCGAACAAGTGCGCCCGTGCGTGCGCGCAGAGGGTAATGAAATACGCGCCGGGGTGGGCGTAATTGTGCCCCTTGAGGCGAATGGAACGGCGGTGGTGGCGTTTGGGGTCGTAACGGGTCATCAGGCCCCCTCCGGTTGATGCAGGGGCAAATAATGGTGGGGCGAATAATGTAGGGGCGAATAATAATTCGCCCCTACGGGCGGTTGTTGTGGGGGCAGGTGTCCGCCGAAGGTAAAGGTGGGGATTCGCTGTTTGGAATAGATGCGGAATGCGGTGGTTGCGGCCATTTTTGGGGGCGATTTAACACCGATTTCTGCCATTTGGCAATAGGGGCCGGGGGAAAACCGGCGAAAATCCCATTGCGGTACCGGCAGCAAGGCTGCGGTCAGGCAGGCGGGTATCCCGCCTCCTGACACCAGGCGCGGCGGGCACTCAAGCGGTTCAAACGCGGGCCATCCACCGGGCCAGGAGCTGGTCGGCGAGGGTTTCGGCGGACATTTCGGGGGGCCAGTCCACCCACACCACGGGCAGTTGATGGCGCAGGTAGGTCATCTGCCGCCGGGCAAATTGCCAGGTGCGCTGTTTCACCAGCGCCACGGTGGCCGGCAGGTCACGCTCGCCCCGCAGGTATTCCACCACCTGCCGGTAACCAATCGCCTGCATGGCTGTGCGGTTTTGCGCCAGCCCCGCTGCCAGGAGCCGCCGGGTTTCCTCCACCAGTCCCGCCCGAAACATGGCGTCCACCCGCTCCTCAATGCGCCGACGCAAATCTTCCGCACTGCGCCGCAGGGCAAAAACCTGGATTTCCGGCCCGGCTGGTCTGGTCCACCCTCCTGCCGCTTCGGCCATGGGACGGCCGGACAAACGCCAAATCTCCACCGCCCGCACGACGCGGCGCGGATTCCGCCGGTCCACGCGGGCAAAGGTGGCGGGGTCTTTTTGCTCCAGTTCCGCCAGCAGCACCTCCAGCGGGGTGGCCTCCAGTTCGGCGCGCAGGGCGGGGTCAGGGGGGGGCAGGGGCGCCAAGCCTTCCAGCCATGCTTTGAAATATAAACCCGTGCCCCCGCAAAAAATGGGGACTCGCCCGCGCCGCTGGAGGTCGGCGACGGCTTTGCCGGCCAGCTCGACAAAGCGCGCGGCGTTAAAATCCTCCTGCAGGTGGCAGACATCCACCAGATGATGCGGCACCCGTGCCCGCTCCGCGGGTGAGGGTTTGGCCGTGCCAAGGTCCAGCCCGCGATACACCTGCATGGAATCCACGGAAATAATCTCGCCGCCCATCCGCTCTGCCAGGAGCATGGCCACGGCCGATTTTCCCACGGCGGTGGGGCCGGTGAGGTAAAAAGGAGCGTGCGTGGGCATGGCGTTCACGCCGGGGCATCGGTGGTCTGACGCCGGGCCAGCACCCGTGGCAGCCGGTACCATAAACCCAACCCCACGCCCAGCACAATCAGGCTGGTCCAGTGTCCGGGCGTAATCCAGCCGGCGGTCAATCTCGGATAGTCGCCCCGGAAAAACTCCACCCCGGCGCGCAAGCAGGCATAGGCGATGAGATAGACGGCGAAGACCTGTCCATCAAACTGTTTGCGCCGGTACAGCGCGGCCAGCGCGAGGTAGAGCAGCAGGTTGGCGCCGGCTTCGTAGAATTGGGTGGGATGCACCGCCAGCCCGTGAGTTTCATGTTCCACCGGGTACCGCACGGCCCAGGGCAAATCCGTGGGGGCGCCATAACAGCAGCCATTCATGAAACAGCCCACGCGCCCCAGCACATGGCCGGCGGCCAGGCTGGGCGCCAGGGCGTCGGCCAGCACCCATAGAGGCAATTGGCGGCGGCGGGCAAAGACGATGACCGCCACGGCCGCTCCGGCCAAACCGCCGTGGAAGACGAGTCCGCCCTCCCACACGGCGAAGACATGCCACCAAGGCTGGCCGCTGAAAGTTTGGTCCCAGTAGGTGACCACGAACAACAGGCGCGCCCCCACCATGCCGCCCACAATGATCCAGGGCAGCAGGTCGTAGAAAACCTCGGGCAACAAGCGGTCCCGCAGCCCCCGCCGCGCCGCCAGAAAGGCGCCCAGCACCATGGCCAGGACAATAAAAACCCCGTACCAGTGAATGGTCAGGGGGCCAAAGCGAATGAAAACCGGGTCCACAATCCAAAGCGGCCGCGCGGCCGCAGGGCCGGTTAAAATTGCACGGTGGGCGGTTTGCGCTCGGCTTCGGGCGCCTCGAAGAACGGCTCTTCCTTGAAGCCCAGCATGCCCGCCACCAGCACCGTGGGAAACATTTTCACCCGCGTGTTGAGCTGGGTCACCGCATCATTGTAAGCCTGGCGCGCAAAGGCGATGCGGTTTTCGGTGGACGTCAGCTCCTCCTGCAGGGCCAGGAAGTTTTGATTGGCTTTGAGGTCGGGATAGGCCTCGCTGATGGCCATCAATCGCGCCAGGGCGCTGCTCAGCTCGCCTTCGGCCTTGATGCGCTCGGCGGGCAGCGTGCAACTGGTGGCCTTGGCGCGGGCGTTGACCACCGCTTCCAGCGTGCCCTTCTCATGCGCGGCGTAGCCTTTGACGGTGTTGACGATGTTGGGGATCAAATCGTGCCGGCGGATGAGCTGCACATCAATTTGCGCCCAGGCATTTTTCACGCGCTGGCGCAGCCCCACCAGCCCGTTGTAAGTGACCATGAGCCAAAGCCCCACCAGCAGCACCAGCCCAAGGATAACCCCCAAAACGACTAGTACCACAATTGCTTGAATGCCAAACATACCTCACTTATGCCCTAAAAGCCCAAACCGCGCAACCGCCAATTAAAGTTATTATTCTTGTGCGGCCGGCATCGCCTGCGCTCGTGGCGGCCCGGTCAACCGCGTGGCTCCCTCTCCGCCCAATTCAGATGGGCCTGCCAGTTTTTCATTGCCGCTCCCCCTTGGGACGGCCTATAGTCGCTTCAGAACCCCGCCGGGAATGTCCGAGCCGGCTTTGGCGCCGTGCGCTGGCGGGATTCAGGCAGTCCATGAAAGAAATCTGCATGAAAAAAAGCGCCACCAACTCTTCCCCTGCGCCGTCGGCCGCCGCGAAAGCCAAATCCACCCCCTCCGGCCGCATCCACCCGGTGGTCATTTATCCCTTCCAGCCCCCCAACCATTACCATGACCTGGAGGAGCTTTACGGGCTGGTGGCCCGCTTGAATGGCGAGCCGCAGCGCTTTGCGCGGCCCATCACCGTCATGGACCGGAAAACGGCCGCCCGCCTCCGCGGGGACAAAGCTTTCGAGGCGTTTCGCAGCGGCACCGTGGCCAAACATTCCGATTTAATTGAGGCCTGGTGTGTGGACACCTGCCAGATGTGGTACACCGGTCTGGGCGCCGCCCTGGACCGCGGACGCAACGGCGATGTGTATTGGCTGATTCCGGGCGATTTCAATTATGGCTCGCCGGTGGGGCGGGAAGTCCTGGGCCGGTTGCATGATTTGCCGGAAATCATCGAGGAGCTGGACCAGGATTTGTGCGTGGGCGAAATCACCCGCGACGGCTGCGATTCCAAGTGCCTTATTGATACCTACGGCACCTTTGCCCTGCTGCTCAACTGGTTCCCCGAAGAAGCTCAGGAAATCCGCCGCATCTGCGAGCGCCCGCGTTCGGAGTTTTTTGCCATCAGCCACTCCTTCTTGACGGAGGTCATGCACCAGCGCTGGTATGCGTATGAGCAAACGCTGGTCATCCTCCTCCAGGCCGTCTTCAGCAAACGCCGCGTCAGCCGCTTTGGGGTGGGTGACCTCACGGATTTGCCCCAGGGCCAGGACACCCTGGCCGCCGCCGTGCAGCAAATTGAGCGTCTGGAGCGCGTGCTCAAAATGGTCTGGCGCGAGCGCCACGAGCGCGAGCGCGATTGGTTTGCGCGCTACCGGCTGTTGGAGGAGCAATCGAGTCAAATCCGCACCACGGCCAACGCATTGCTTTCGCGGCTGTTGAAATAAAGTGCGGGTGGGCGAAGGGCTGCCGCCGGAGGATGCCTTTCATCAGGTGCTCGACACCCGGGCCGAGTCGCGCTAGTTTGAGGGCCGGAACTTGAATGAAATGCCTATGCCAAGCAAATCCATGACCCCGGCGGTGGAGCAGGAGCTGCAACGCCAGTTGAATTATGAATTGGGCGCCGCCCATGCCTACCTGGCCATGGCGCTCTGGTGTGAGCACCAAAATTATCCCGGCTTTGCCAGTTTTTTCTACAAGCAAGAACAGGAGGAGCGGGAGCATGCCCGGCGTGTCATGCAGCACCTGTTGGACCGCGATGTCCAACCCGGGCTGGCAGAGGTGAAGACCCCGCGCACGTGCTATGGCAATTTATTGGAAGTGGCCACCCAGGCCCAGGCCATGGAGCGCGCCAACACCGCCGGCATCCACCAAGCCTATGAAGCCGCGCTTGCCGAGAAGGATTACGCTGCCCAGGTCATGCTCCAGTGGTTCATCAAGGAACAGGTGGAAGAAGAGGCCTGGACGGATGCGATGGTGGATTTTGTCCAAAAGGCCACCTGCGCCGGCAGCCTGATGGATTTGGACCGGCATCTGGAAAAATACCTCGAATCCGGCGAAGAGGAGAAAGAATAACTTGTGACTGCCAACTGTCGGGTGACCATGATGCCCTTTCAAATCATCTTCAATCCCACCAGCGCGGCTGAATTGACGCGGATGCCCAAGGAGTTGCAGCTCTCCATTTTGGGGGAGTTCCGCGGCCTGCCCCATGAGGCCATGAGCACCGATTTGCACCGCTTCGGCAAATTGCAGCGCGGGGGGCGCACTCTGTACCGCTTCCGCATCGGCGATTACCGCATTTACTTCGAGCGCCATGACCTGGGCATTTTGGTGCATCGCATTCTTAACCGCCACTCGCTCAAGGACTTCCTCTTCCGCAACCCCTCCCTGCCTGCAGGCGAAGATGAGGCGCTGGAGCAAAACCCCAAATTCTGGGAGCTCATCGAGGCGGCGCGGGCGGCTTCGCCTAAAAAGGCCTGAACCTTTTTTTGAGGGTTGATTTTTGCGGCGGGCGTGGCAAGGTTACCTGCTAACGCCCTATACATATTTTGACTATGGAAACGAAAGCCTCGCGTCGTGGTTTCATCCGCAAATCCATGGCCGCCACCCTCCTTGCTCCGGTGGCCTTCAGTTTCGAGGAAGCCAACCTGGCCGCGCAAGAGGCGCGTCCCGTCTCGGCGCCGCCGGTGCCCGGCTCCAAGGCCACCTGTCCCACCGGCAAGATAGGCAAGGTGACCATAAGCCGGTTGATTTGCGGCGGCAACCTGATTAGTGGTTACGCCCACAGCCGCGACCTCATTTACGTTTCCAAGCTGCTCAAGGCCTATTTTACCCCGGAAAAAATCATGGAGACGTGGGCCATTTGCGAGGAGCACGGCGTCAACACCATGATTTTCAATCCGCATGACCCCAATGCGGTGAACACCTTGAAACTGTACCGCCAGCGGGGCGGCAAGATTCAATATATGGCGCAGTTGGACCCCAATCCCAATGACCTGACCCGCAACATTAAAGAGGCCGCCGATGCCGGGGCGGTCGGCGCGTTGCTGGTGGGCAACTACGGCGATGCCTGGACGCGCGAAAACAAGGTGGAACTAATCGGCAAGTTTGTTGGCATCGTCAAGGACCACGGCATGATTGCTGGCGTGGCCGGCCATGAGCTGCGCACCATCCAGGCGGTGGAAAAGGCGGGCATCCAGCCCGACTTCTACATGAAGACCCTGCACAACGAGAATTACTGGTCCAAGCGGCGGCCCGACCAGAACAAGGAAGTCATTGATAATTACTCGGTGGATAACTATTGGTGCCTCGAGCCGGAGGCCACGGTGCGCTACATGCAGGAAGTCAATCGTCCGTGGATTGCTTATAAAGTCCTTGCCGCTGGGGCCATCCATCCCAACGTCGGCTTCAAATATGCCTTCGAGAGTGGCGCAGATTTTTGTCTCGTGGGCATGTTTGACTTCCAGGTGGCTGAAAACGTGGCCATTGCCAACCGCGTCATCAAGGCCGCCCAAAACCGCGACCGCGCCTGGATGGCCTGACCTTCCGTCCCGTCTCGGTTCAAACCAGCCCCGGGTCGCCGCAAGTGCTCGAACGGGCTCCTGCTTCGGCTGCCTGCCCCAGGGGGGGCGGGACCATGGCTGCTCCCTCAGACTTCTATGCCCGGCTGGCGATATCCGCAAAACGGGCAATACATCGCGTTACCCACCCCACGGCCGCAGGATACACACTGCGGGGAGGGTTCGGCGACCTGCGGCGGTTTCGGATGCAGATTGAGCATCGAGCGCCATCTCTCCGTTAAGAACTGCGGGGCCATGTCCTGGCTGCGCTCCAGCGCTGCGGCAAAATCCTGCTCCAGACGCTCGCGGAAATATTGATGAATAACAGCCGATTTCAGCACGTAGATTAGTGGCAGGGCCAGGCTCATGCAAAAAAGGCCCAAGGGCGCGCAGATCAAGGGCAGCAACAGCACTTGAAATATGGCGCGCCGCGCGGCGGAGAGGGCGTGTGGCCGGGTCAGACCATGGTACAACGCCGCGGCATTGAGGGCATGCAAGTCCGCCCAAAAAACGATGCCGGCGCCCAGCCACAAAAACACTATGGCCAATAGCGGTCCTGTCCAAAGATTGGGCCACAAATAAATGGCAACCATCAAGGCGAACACTTCCAGGCCCATCACCAGGGTAAAGACCATCCGCAAAGCTGGTTTTTGGCTGAACATCAGCGCCCGGGGTATCTCATGGCGTTGGTGGGGGGTGGTCAACAACACATGCAGCCATCCTGTATCCCGCAATTTTCGCACCACCTCGCTGCAATGCGACGCGGCCCATAGGCGCACCACCCAGTGCAGCGCATAAAAGATGAGGACGGGCAGGAAGGCCAGCCAGGAGGTTGTGGCAGCCGTAGCCACCACCATGGCCACCGCTATGGCGGCGCTGAACAATACCGTTAAAATCAAGACGGGGGGTGGCTGGTAACTGGCCAGAAACTGCGCGTGAATGGAGGGGGGCTGGAATCTCAGCTTCTGCTGCCACGCTGATTGCTCGAACCATTGCAAAGCCCGCACCACGGGGCGGACCAGCCTTTCCAGATAACCCGCTTTGCGCGGCGGGGTGGCCAGGGCCATTTGCCGCCACACCCGGGCCATGCTCCACCCGGCCATTACCAGCAGCAGCCAGCCCAGCAAATGGGACAGGGCCAGGGCATTCCAGAAGGAACTCGGAGACATGCTGTACGCCGCATGGGGGGACAGCAGCCACGGTTGCAAGGGACTGAGCGCCGCCACCATCGGCACGAGCCAGGCGGCGCCCGCAAACACGGGCAGGATATTGCACAACAACGGCCCAGCCTCCAGCAGCCCCAGCCAGGCGAGGCCGCTGGCCCAGACCTCGTGCTCCTCACGCCCCCAGGCACTGACCAGCATGCCCAAGGCCAGCCCAACAAACATTATATTGACCAGCGACAGCAGCAGGCGGGCAAATTCTCCAAAGGTAACTCCGCCCAGAACGAAAGGAACGGCCAGCACCGGGAACACGGCCAGCAAATGGTAAAACACCGTCAAGGCCCGCACCACCCACTTGCCCAGCACCACATCCAGGCTCGTCACGTGGGTGAGGAACAGCAGTCCCAGCGTGCCTTCCCGTTTTTCCCGGCTCAAGCTGTCCGCCGTTTGCCGCACGCTCTCCAGGCCGCCCAGAATCATGCCAGTCCAACCCATGAACTTGAACATGAACTCGCCCATGCTGCGGGGATTGCGCATCATCTCGCCAACCATCAGCAGCGTGACCAGCAAGCCCATGGCCACGGCGGCCAATAACAAGCGCTGCAAAAAGGTCGTTTCCTGCCGCGCCCTGAGGGTCAATTCGCGCCAGGCGATGGTGGTAAACATCATCGGGTTAGCCGGTTCGGTAGCTTGGCTTGACGCCCACCGGTGTGGCGGCCACCAGGCGGAAATAGCGACGCAACCGCCAGCGCGCGTAATAGAGGGCCAGCAAGTCCACCCCAATATGAATGGCCAGGAAAAGGCCGATACGCATCAAAACCATGATATCCCCACGCGGTGAGTTGTTTAGTAAAAAGTCGAAGGCATCCATCTGGCGGAGCAATTCCAAGATAATGGCCCCTCCCGCCCAAAGAATCCAGGGCAGACTCATGATTGAAAGAATCGCCATGAGCGCCGCCCGATGCGGATGGGCCAGCCGGTAACTCAGCCACATGGAGAGCCAGCCCAACGCCGCCATGTCGAAAAGGGAAACCACCCCATAATAATATAAACCAAACAGGTCGTTATGATCGATTTCGTAATAGATAAGGATATATGCCCAATGCGTTTCGCTCAGGTCGTAATTATCTAGAAGGTAAAGGATGCCAAAGGTGATATAGAGCAAGACCATGAACGTAAAGGGGCCGCGAAACATCCGCCATAAAGCCTGCCACTGCCCCCAAAGCACCTGTTCCGGATGCACCGGCGCTGTCAGCCATAACTCCAGGGTCTGCTCGCGGCGGGCCTCACCCAAAAAAAGGGCGGCCCGCCAGGCAAACCACAACTTGTAAAAAGCGGTAAGGGAATAAGCGGTGGTGAACAGCACTTCGTCATCTATCCAATACGTGCCTTCCTCCCAAAATCCATACGCCCACCAGACCGCCGCAATGATGAGGGGAAACCACACTACCCAAGGCTCCCACCGATTGCGGCTGGCCAGCCAATAACAGGGATTGATTTCCAGCGCTTTTTGCCGAAAAGCTCTCCGCCAGCGTTGGCTGCCCGCCCGGAAGCGATGCCACTTCTCCCGCCAGCTTCCCTGGCGGAAGCTGCTTCCCGTGTCCTGCCAGGAGCGCGGCAGCCTCCACCAGGTTACCATCAAGGCCACCAAGGCCAATGCCTGGCTGTGAATAATGGGGGTCCAGAAAAGTTCGGCTCCAGAGAAGGAAAAATCAAAGCTATGCCAGATTCCTATGACCAGGCCGGGACGATACAACAGATAGCCTGCAAATACCTCCACCCCTGTCCCGCGTTGGGACTCCATCAGGGCATAGCCCAGCCAGGGTGAGAGAAAGGCAAACCATGCCAGCAGGATGGCGGTGACGACAAACGTGGTCCGGATGCGCACCAGACAGGCCGAAACCGCCAAGCCAACCGACAGGGAAAATAAAAAAGTGGCCCCAATGGCCAGGGCCACCCGTCCGACTTCCTCCGGCGTGCGTCCGCCCATGAGCAGCGGCAGGCACATGATGGGAATCAGTGCCAGCAGGCAAGTGAGGCCCTGCAATAAATGCGCCGCCAGCTTGCCCAGCACAATGTCATGGCTCCGCAAATCGGTAAGAAAGAGCAGTCCCAAGGTTCCTTCGCGTTTCTCGGCGCTGATGCTGTCCGCCGTCAGCCACAGACCGCTCGACAACGCCAGCAGCCATCCCAACAAGGCCAACCCCACAAAGATAGCAGTGCTGCGGGACTCTGAATCCCTCATCAAACGTGTCATCAGCAAGATAATCAGGATGATGAGCAGGGCGAAAACCACCGTCACCAGGCGTGCCCAATAAGTGCCGCGGCGGCGCGCAGCCTCCTGCATTTCCCGCAACACCATGGGGAAGGCCAGCATATGGCCGGCATGATTGTGAAGACTGGCCGCGCCGTCAATCGCCATTCGCCAGGGGAAAGTGTGGCCCTCACCCCGGCGGCCCCCTTGCCGTCTTTGGGGCGGCGGACGGGGGGCTAGACGAGGCCAGAACAAAACCTGACAAACTTGCCGGAAAACGCCGGGATCACGCGCCGCACCAAAATATTTTCTAATTCAGGGAAAGCTGGGTAGATCATGACCCCGGTGGAGGGGTGGAGGCAAGTCGGGATGGTGGGGTTGGGAGAGGTTGAGGGGGAGCCAGTGGATTAGGGCCCCGGCGAGGGCTGGGGCCTTGGCGTTGAGGATTTGGAGTGGGCTTTGCCATTCTTTGCCGCGGTTGGGGCGGACGAGGTTGAAGTACAGCCAGTAGGTGGTGATTTTGGCCCAAAAGTCTTGGGGGCTGGAGAAGGTTTCGCGGTCGAAGAATTCGTCTTCGACCAGGCGGTGGACGGTTTCGACGTCGCTTTGCCAGGTGTAGCGTTTGGGAGGGATGAAGCGGTGGTCGGAGCCGAGGGCGCGGACGGTGGCGGGGAGGCCTTGGTGGTGTTGGTTGACTTGGATTCACTGCCGTTGTCGGTTTGCCAGACCAGGGTGGTGAGGTTGACGCCGTGGGCGGCGAGGTGGGCGGAGAGTTGTGTGGCCAGGAGGGTGGCGTAGGATTTGGAGAGTTCGTCGGCGTAGCCGGTGAAGCAGGCGCCGGAGACTGGTTCGCGGACGGTGTATTGGAAGCGGGGAGGTGGAGGCGGTTCATTTGGGGCCAGTAATGGGGAATGTCCTGTAAATACTTGGTATCGGCGGAGAGTTGGGAGAAGAGTGGCCAGTTCCGTTTGAGGGCGCGGAGGAGTTTTTGGTGGCGGGTTTCTTTTGCGTGGGCGGAGGAGATGGTGTTGGCGGAGGACGCGGGCGATGGCGTTGTGGCTGCAGGGGAGGGCGATTCGCGCTGGAGGCGTTCGGCGCCGAAGCCGGTTTGGTGGCGGAGTTTGACGATTTGGCCTTCGAGGCCGGAGGGGATACGGCGGGGGGAGCGTCGTGGGCGGCGGCTGTGTTCTTGGAGGGAGGAGGGCTTGCCGGGCACGTGGCGTCGGAGCCATTTACGGACGGTGTTGCGGGAACAGCCGAACTCGCGGACGGCGGCTTTGATGCCGTGGGTTTTGGCGAAGGCGACGAGTTTTTGTCGCAACCAATGGCGGTGGGTGCGCATACGGTACAATTCAAAGTAGGTGGTGTGCACGCCGGGAGGATAGCAGATGGGGCGCGCCGCTGCTGCACCTCCTCCGGAGGAGGTGCAGCAGCTCATCCTTGCGGCGTGCACTCAACACGTTGATCTTAACCACGGGGGGGTCATGATCTACCCAGTCTTTCCCAAATATTTTCTAATTCATCATTGACGATGCTTGGGGGTCAGCTAACAATGCCTGTTCTTAAGCGGGCGAGGCCGCCCGGCGCAACACATGAACTTGAAATAATTATGGCTACCAAAATCGCGATTAATGGGTTCGGCCGCATCGGCCGGTTGGTGTTCCGCGCCATCGCGGAACAAGGCATGATTGGCAAAGATGTCGAAGTCGTCGCCGTCGGCGATATCGTCCCGGCCGACAACCTGGCTTATTTGCTCAAGTACGACTCGACGCAAGGGGCTTTCAAAGGCGAAGTTGGCTCCAAGAAATCCAGCCCGGACAAGGCGGAAGACGACATTCTGGTGGTGAACGGTAAGGAAATCAAGGTGGTCAGCGCCAAGACTCCCGCCGAACTGCCCTGGAAAGCGCTGGGCGTCGAAGTGGTGGTCGAGTCCACCGGCCTGTTCACGGACGCCGCCAAGGACAATCCCAAGTCCTCCTACGGCCACATCACGGCGGGCGCCAAGAAGGTCATCATCAGCGCCCCGGCCAAGAACGAAGACATTACCGTGGTGCTGGGCGTGAATGACAGCAAATATGACCCGGCCAAGCATCACATCATTTCCAACGCCTCCTGCACCACCAACTGCCTGGCGCCGGTGGTCTATGTGCTGCTCAAGGAAGGCTTCGGCGTGGCCGAAGGCTTGATGAGCACCATCCACGCCTACACCGCCACCCAGAAAACCGTGGACGGCCCCAGCAAGAAGGACTGGAAGGGTGGCCGCAGCGCTGCCATCAACATCATCCCCTCCAGCACCGGCGCGGCCAAAGCCGTGGCCCTGGTGCTGCCGGAGGTCAAAGGCAAGCTCACCGGCATGGCCTTCCGCGTGCCCACCCCCACCGTCTCGGTGGTGGACCTGACCGTCAAGACGGTCAAGGAAACCAGCTACGCCGAAATCTGCGCCGCCATGAAGCGCGCCAGCGAGACCTACCTCAAGGGCATCCTGGGTTACACCGAAGACGAAGTGGTGAGCACCGACTTCATCCACTGCCCGCTGAGCAGCATCTTTGACGCGGGCGCCGGCATCGAGCTGAACAAAAACTTCTTTAAGCTCGTGAGCTGGTACGACAACGAATGGGGTTATAGCTGCCGCGTGGCGGAGCTGATCAAGCTGATCCTCAGCAAGGGCCTGTAAGCGGTCGTTGCATTCATTATCAGAACCGGCGATTTCTGCGGGAATCGCCGGTTTTTTCATGCCCTCAGACCTGTTGGGGACAACTCCTTTGCCAGTTGCATCGTGGGGGGGCGCAGGCATAATTTGAAGCCATGAAATCAAACACCATGAAAGCGGCTTTTATTGAGCGGACGGGCCCCCCGGAGGTCATTCGTTACGGCGAATTGCCGGTGCCCGCCGTCAAAGACCATCAAGTGTTGGTGCGGGTCAAGGCGGTATCAGTTAACCCCATTGACACCTACCTGCGCGCCGGCGCGGTGCCCATGCCCTTGCCCATGCCCTACATCCCGGGTTGCGACCTGGCCGGAGTGGTGGAAGCCGTCGGCCCCCAAGTCCGGCGCTTCCGGCCCGGCGACCGCGTCTGGGGCAGCAATCAGGGGTTGCTGGGACGTCAGGGCACTTTTGCCGAGTTCGCTGCCGTGGACGAGTGCTGGCTATACCCCGCCCCTGCGGACGTGGAGGACGAAGCACTGGCCGCCGCGGCGCTGGTGGGCATCACGGCGCATTTGGGGCTGTTTCGCAACGCCCAGTTGCGCGCGGGAGAAACCCTGTTCATCAACGGCGGCAGTGGGGGGGTAGGCTCGATGGTCTTGCAAATGGCCAAAATTGCCGGCGCCACCGTGATTGCCACCGCCGGCTCGGAGGCCAAGGCGAAAATCTGCCGGGATTTGGGGGCGGACTACGTCATCGAGTACCAGAAACAGGATGTCGTGCAGGCCGTCCGCCAGTTCGCGCCCAACGGCGTCCAGATTTGGTGGGAGACTCAGCGGGACCCGGATTTTGACCGCGCCATAAGTTGTCTGGCTCAACGGGGCCGGATGGTGGTCATGGCGGGGCGGGAGGCTCGGCCGCCTTTCCCGGTGGGCCCGTTTTACGTCAAGGACTGCTCCCTCCATGGCTTTGTCATGTTCAACGCCACTCCGGAGGAGCAGGAGGCCTGTGCCAAAGACATCAGCCGCTGGCTGGCCGAGGGCCGCCTGCAACCGCGCATTGACCGTGTGCTGCCGCTGGCCGAAGCTGCGAAAGCCCACCAATTGCAGGAGGACAATACCCTCCGCAAAACGGGTGTGCTGGCGGGCAAAATCGTCCTGCGTTGCCCTTGAGCACCCGCGCCGCGCTTAATCCAGCCCGGCCGCGTGCTTGGCGCGGGCCAGGACTTTGGCGGCCTCGACCCGGGCGCGCTCGGCGCCTTTACGCAGGACTTCGCGGACGTAATCCAGATTGTTGACCAGCTCGGCCCGGCGCTGGCGGGCGGGGGCAAAAGCATTCCAGTAGTGTTCAAACAGGGCCTTTTTCAGCTCCCCATAACCCAGGCCGCCGGCCCGCAGGCGTTCCTCGTAATCACGGGCCACCTCGGGCGGCGCCACCAGTTTCATGAGCCGGATGGCCAGATTCTGGTCGGCATCCGGTTTAGGCTCGGACACCGAGCGGCTGTCCATCTTGATGCTCATGATTTTCTGGCGCAGCACTTTTTCCTCGCCGAAAATCTCGATGGCATTGCCGTAGCTCTTGCTCATCTTCTCCCCATCAATGCCGGGCACCACGGCGGTTTCCTCGCGTATCATGGGCTCGGGCAGGAGGAAGGTTTTGCCGTAGAGTTCATTGAACTTGATGGCGATGTCCCGGGTGACCTCCAGGTGTTGCTTCTGGTCTTTGCCCACGGGCACCAGGTTGGAATCGTAAATGAGAATGTCCGCCGCCATCAGCACCGGGTAGGCAAACAGGCCGTGGTTGAAGCTGATGCCTTTGGCCACTTTGTCCTTGTAGCTGTGGCAACGCTCCAGCAGCCCCATCGGCGTCACGGTATGCAACAGCCAGGTCAGCTCGGTGACTTCGGGTATGTCCGACTGCTTGAAAAACACCGTCTTCTGCGGGTCCAGCCCGCAGGCCAGAAAATCCAGCGCCACTTCCATCGTGTTGCGCCGCCGCTCCTCCGCATCGAAGAGCGAGGTCATGGAGTGGTAATCGGCGATGAAATAAAACGCCTGGCCTTTGTCCTGCAACTCAATGGCCGGCTTCATCATCCCGTAGTAATTGCCGAGATGCAGCGCGCCGGACGGTTGTATGCCTGAAAGTATCCGCATGGGGGGAAACAATAGTGGCGCCGGGCCAGGTTTCAAGTGTGACTTGGAGGAAAACGGCCCCCGGTCTGGCCTGGCACTGCCGCCCCTGAGTCCCTCCGGCCGTGCTGCTATGGCTCCCCGGCCCCCTGCGGGGGTTTCTCCCATTTGTGGCCGCGCCTCATCTGCGCTAGTTTAACCACTTAATTATGGCACGTGAAGCTGTGGAAATGGTGGTCGAGGCGGTCACCCAGGAAACGCCAGAAGTCAAGTCTGTGCGATTGAAGTGGCCGGCAGGCTATGACGTGGACTTCAAAACCGGCCAGTTCATCACGCTCCATTGGCCGGACAGCCCCCATTACAAGCGCGCTTACAGCCTCTCCTCCTGCGCTTTGGACCGCGGTTATTACGAGGTGACCGTCAAGCGCGAAGGCAAAATGGGCACGCGCCTGGTGGATTGGGCCGAGGTGGGCAACCGGCTCATGGTGCTCCCGCCCACCGGCGTTTTCTTGCCGGTGTATGAGCCTGATAAACACCTGCTTTGCATGGCTGGCGGCTCCGGCGTCACGCCGTTCCGGGGGTTTGTCCGCGAAGCCTGGCTGCGCCAGCTTACCACCCGCATTACTGTGCTTTACAGCGTCAAGACGCCCGACGAAATCATCTTCAAAAAAGACTTTGAAGCCCTGGCGGCCGCTTATCCGCACTTCCGTTTTCTGGTCACCTGCACCCGCGTGCCCGAGGGAGACCCCTCCTGGACTGGCCGGCGCGGGCGCATCACCCTCGACTGGATTAAGGAACAAATTACTGATTTGCCCAACACCGTCTTTTACGCCTGCGGCTCCAATGAAATGGTGGATGCCCTCAAAGCCTTGGTGCTCAATGAATTAAAAGCCGACAAACGCCAGATGAAGGTGGAAAAATGGGGATGAATCTCCGGGGGGAGGGAAGGGTTTGCTGACGCCCATCGTCCTTTGCGTAAATAACTTGGGCGGACGAATTTAGGGAAGGTCTAACAGCCGTGCCGGCTTGTCCCCAATTTATTTTTCATTTTTTGCTTGAACATGAAACCACTCCCATTCGTCCAAGTGTTTGGAGACTGTTGAGCGAGTCCCACCATATCGCCAGCAGTCACCCTCCGGCAAACCGGAGCACCTGCATTGGACGCAAGTCCAAAGGAGGCGTTTGGTTGTTTGGGTTGCAGCGGGCACTGAAAACCGGTGCCCGCTGTTCTTTTCATGCCATAGCTTGCCCTTCCGCGGCCGCCTGGGTTTCATTCCACCGCGCCAATAACCACAATAAATCACCCAGCCGGTTGAGAAAAATCAGGATTTCCGCATTGGGGAGCTGCTGGCTCTCCGCCAAATCACAGACGCGGCGCTCCGCCCGGCGGCAGACGGTGCGGGCCACGTCCAGAGCGGCGGCGTTGAGATTGGCGCCGGGGGTGGCCCACCCCTTGAAGGAAATCTTCTGGGCCTCAATTTGCTTCACCCACGCTTCCAGACGCGCCGTCATCTCCGGGGTTACGCGCGGGTACCCCTCCCCGTGGTAGCGCTCCAGGTCCTCCGGCAGCGTGGCCAACTCACCCATCACGGCGATTAAATCTTGCTGAACCCCCAGCAACACTTCCTGGATGAACCTTTCTGCTGCGGTGGCGCGCGCCAGACCCAGCGCGGCATTCAGTTCATCCACACTGCCATAGGCCTCCACCCGGGGATGATTCTTGGGCACGCAGCGATTATACATCAACGCCGTCTGGCCGCCGTCGCCTTTTTTGGTCACCACGCTCATGCGCAGCAAAGATGCGCCGCTTGTTCTAGTTTGCCAAGACATTCGTCACGCCCCGGTCCGCCCGGTTGACGATGGGCTGGAGCCGGGATAGGCTTTCTTGAATGCGTGATGCCATCACCATAACGCCGCCCGAGCTGCGGGTGCGCGCCTGCGCCCCGCCGCCGCCGGCCAATTTGGACGCCTTGTCCCGGGAAATCCTGGACCTTAAGCGCCGGCTCAAGGCAGTCATCCTGGCCCATAATTATCAGGTGCCCGAAATTCAGGACGTGGCGGATTTTGTGGGCGATTCCCTCGGCTTGTCCCAGCAGGCGGCGCGGACGAATGCCGACATCATCGTCTTTTGCGGCGTACATTTCATGGCCGAGACGGCCAAAATCCTGAACCCCGGCAAATTGGTAATTCTGCCGGACCGCGATGCTGGCTGCTCGCTCGAGGAAAGCTGCCCGGCGGACAAATTGCAGGCGTTGCAGGCCACCAACCCCAATTTCTACACCGTTTCCTACATCAACTGCAGCGCGGCCGTGAAGGCGCTCAGCGACGTGATTTGCACCAGTGGCAACGCCGAGCAGATTGTGCGGGCCTGCCCGCCGCAACGCGACATTCTGTTTGTGCCGGATGAAAACCTGGGCGCGTGGGTCATGGAAAAAACCGGCCGCCCCATGACGTTGTGGAAGGGCAACTGCTACGTGCACGTGGAATGGACTCACGCAGCGCTCGTCCGCATTCGCCAACAATTTCCCGACGCCCCCATCGTGGCCCATCCAGAATGCCCGCGCTCGGTACGCATGCTGGCCGACGAGGTTTGCTCCACCGAAAAAATGGTGAGCTATTGCAAGCAATCCCCGGCGCGGTGCATTATCGTGGCCACGGAACCAGGCATGATTCATCGTTTGCAGAAGGAATGCCCGGACAAGGTTTTCGTGGCAGCTCCCACCGAACGTTGCGCCTGCAACAATTGCAAATACATGAAGCTCAACACCCTGGAAAAGCTGCTGGACTGCCTGTTGCAGCTTGAGCCCAGGGTGGAGCTGAGCCGGGAAATCATCGAGCGCGCCCGCGTGCCCATCGAGCGCATGTTGCAGGTTTCGTCTGGCGCCCTGCAACAATTGCCCTGACCCACCCTGCGGCGCCCTTGCTGCAATCCGCCCGCAGGCTTTGATGTGTGGGTTGCCAGGTCCCAGCGGCGGGCGAGAGGGCAGGGGAATTAACCGCCCCCCAAAACCTTCGTGACCGCTTGCAGGACTTCCGGTGCGCTCAACTCCTTCAAGCAGCGGAAATCCGCCGGGCATTCGCGCAGGAAACAGGGCGAGCAAGGCGCCTGGCGGTAAAGCACTTGGTGTCTGGTCTCGCCCGGCAGACCCGGGCCGGTCAAATAAGGGGACGTGCTGCCAAACAACGCCACCACCGGCGTGCCCACGCCAGCGGCGAGGTGCATCGGGCCGCTGTCATTCGCCACGACCACCCGGCACAATTTCAGCACGGCCGCCAGCTCCGCCAGCGAGGTTTGCCCGGCCCAATCCCGCAAGCGGCCGCCCACTGCTTTGGCAATCGCGCCGGTGATGGGCGCATCATGATGTCCGCCCAACAGAATAATTTCGGCCTGCCATCGCGTTTGCAAGGCTTTGGCCAGCTCGATGAACTGCTCCCTGGGCCATCGTTTGGCGGGGCCATACTCCGCGCCGGGGCATAATCCCACCAGCGGCCCCGCCAACGTCCCCAGCCGGTTTTGGATGTGTTGCTCCACCTCCGGCGCCACGGCAATCGTGGGGGCCAGTGGCTCCGCCCGAGCCCCTACAGCGGCAACAATATGCAGATAATGATAGAGGTGATGGGCGGCGGGGGGCGGTGGCGGTCCTGGTGGTTTGTCGGCGGCTTGCAGTCGGTGAATCTCCTCGGGCGTGCGTTTGCGCATGGTCACGTGTCCCGGGCGTGGGGGCAGCGGATGGGTCAGCATCCAGTTGCGCCACGGCGCGGCCATGCCCACCCGCACCGGCACGCGCGCCAGCCACACCTGCAATGCCGAGCGGGGGGAGTTGGGAAAAATCACGGCGGCATCGAACCTCTCGCGGGCCAGCCGCAGGCCCACTTTCCAGGCGCTGTCTTCCGAGGAAAAAGTCAGCACCTGGTTGACGGCCGGATGCCCCTGCCAGAGCGGCCCAAGCTTTTCATGGCACAGGAGCGTCAGGCTGGCTTGCGGACAAGCCTCCCGCAGCCGCATCACTGCCGGCGTGGACATGACGGCGTCCCCCAGCCAGTTCACGCCCCGAATCAGGATGTGCCGGGCGTTCTGAAATGCCTGGGCAATTGGCGGCATAACCTTCACTCGACTGCCTTGGCCATTGCCTTGGCCGGCGCCGGGGCGCGGCCCGGTGTTTTCCACCGGTTGTGCACCCAGAACCAGTTGGCCGGGTCGCGGCGAATGGCCTGCTCAAAAGCGCGGTTGACGTCGCGCATGATTTCTTCCACGGGGCGCGGCCTGCCGTTGGCCACGGTGGGAATTTGCTCCCCCACCTCCAGCCGCCAGCGGGCCGGGCCGATGCGGAAACAATAGCCGGTGAACAACGGCAGACGATACCGCAGCGCGAAAATGGCCGGGGCCGGATTGGTGGCGGCGTCCCGGCCAAAAAACGGCAGGCGCAAACCGCGCCGCCCGCCGTGTTGATCGCTGAGCAGCCCCAAAATGAGACGCTCCTGCTGCAACTTGCGCCGCAGCAGCTCCCCCTCCGTCCGCCGTTCAAAATACAGGCAGCCCGTCCGCTCCCGCAGGGATTGCAGCAATTGATTCAATCGCGGCTGCCGGAGCGCGCGGTAGGTGGTGGCCATCTGCCAGCCGGGCAGCAGCCGCCGCGCGCGGGCATACAGTTCAAAATTGCCAAAGTGCCCAATGGCAAACACCACCGAGCGCGGCTGCTGGTGCAAAACCGCGGGCAGTTCCCCCACCTCCCCAAACTCCAGATGCGCCGCCAGCGCCTCGTCCGGCATGGCGGCGGTTTTGACCGCGCAGGCGAAGTTTTCACCAATGCGCCGGAAATTTTCCGCGGCCAGCCGCCTGATTTCATCCTCGGGCAGTTCCGGGAAAGCGGCGGCCAGGTTGCGCTGCGCCATTTTCCGATGGCGGGCGTCGAGCAGATACACCAGCCCGCCCCCCGCCCGTCCCAGGCGGGCCACCCACCCCAGGGGCAGGGATTGCAGCAAGCCCACCACGGCACGCGCCAGCCAGTACAGGCAAAAATCCATAAGTCAATTTAGCGCAGGAAACAAATCCGGCGCACGTAATCGTTAAAGTCCTTGGCGCCGGCGATAATCTTGATTTCCACCCGCATGAAATAAATGGGCAGGTCCCGGCGGTCCAATTTGGGAAAACGCACCGCATCCTTTTGCGTGGTGATGATCATTTCCGCCTGGCGCTTTTTGCTGCGGTTGATCACGTTGAGCACTTCCTGCTGCGTAAAGCGGTGATGGTCCGCGAAACGCTTGGCATACACCAGCAGCCCGCCCAACCGCGCCAGCCCGGCCTCAAAGCTTTCCGGCTGGGCAATGCCGCTGAGCGCGGCGATTTTGCGGCCCTTGATTAACTCCAGACCGCACCGCTCGCCGGTGAAGACATCCTCAAAATACAGCGGATGATGCACGCACTCGATGATGGGCGCGTGCGGGTTGAACCGGGCAATGTGTGCCCGCAAGTCAGCCGTGTTGCCGTCGCTCTTGGTGATGAAAATGGTGCTCGCCCGCGCCAGATGGCTGGGCGGCTCGCGCAGGGTGCCCCGCGGCAACAGGTGCCCGTTGCCGAAGGGCTGCTGACAGTCCACCAGCACCACATCATGCCGGCGGCCCCGCAAATCCCAGTATTGAAAGCCGTCGTCCAGCAGCAGCGTGTCACACCCAAACTTCTCAATGGCGTAGCGGCCGGCCTTCACGCGGTCTTTATCCACCAGCACCACCACATCACGCAAATTGGAGGCCAGCATGTAAGGCTCATCCCCGGCGGTTTCCGAATCGAGGAGCAGATTTTTTCCGTCCGAGACCACCCGCGGCGGGGTTTGGTCTTCGCGCAACAACACTTTATTGAGCAAACGCTGGCGCAGGGGCGGCGGCCGCGAGCGATACCCGCGGGACAAGATGGCCACGTTGCGCCCCAAATCGCGCAGCTCCCGCGCAAAGCGCTCCACCACGGGCGTCTTGCCCGTGCCGCCCACCGAGAGGTTGCCAATGGCAATCACCTGCACCCCCAGCGTGGTGTCGCGCAGGATGCGCATGTTGTAGAGCCACCGCCGCAGGCGCACCGCCACGCCAAACACCCGGCTCAAGCCATATAAAAGGCCACGCAAGACCGGCGTCCATCCACCCCGTCGTTCGCCGACGATGACCTCCAGGACGTAGGTCTCAACTTTTTCTATCCATTCACGCAGCGCGTGACCCATAAGCGGTCAGTTTGCCAAGAGCCGGGCCGCGCTTCAATCTTTGGTTGGGGGAAATCGCGCTGCCGCCGCGCCCGGGGGCAATGGCCGGGCCGTGGGCCCAGTTGGCATTTCGCTTCAATGCTGCTATGGTAAATTATTCTTATGAAAGCTCAATGGACGGCCTGGATGGTGATTTTGGCTTTGGGCGTGGGCGGCGTGGCTCTTCTGGCCCAGCCCGGCAGCCCGGATGGCATTACCTATCGCACCGGCTACGCGGTTATCATGTCGCTGGGGGCGGACCTGCACAAATCCCTCGACAAGAAATACCAGAAAATTATTCATAAACAGCCCATCTTCCTGGAGACGGACATGATGCCCAGCATCAAGCTGGTGGAATACGACGACGAACCCGAACCCATGCGGGCGGTGTTTATTTCGGCGGGATTCATTGATTTGATGAATTATGTCGCCCATGCGCGCGCCATTGACCGCATCGAAAAGGGGTATTTCCAGAAATACATTGTTTCCCTGGCCCAGGAAACCGGCGAAAAGGAGCTGCGTGAGCTGCCGAATTTCAAGGACAAACGTTACTGGACGGATGACATGCTCAATGAGCAAAAAAGTAATTTCAATCAGATGGTGGGCATGGTGGTGGCCATTGAATTGACGCATCACTACCTGGGGCACTACAAAAAGTATAAGAGCAAGCTTGAGGACGCTCAGGGCAAGACCCTGCCCATCAACAATTTTCTGACCCCCGCCGAATGGGAGGAATCGCTCAAGTGGGGCGCGCGCAACGCACTGGATGCCGGCCTGGGAGTGGAAGGCATCAAGGCCCTCTACGATGCCATTGACAAAATGCCGCAACGTCCTGCCTGGACCGCTTATTTCCTTCCCGCCAACGTGAAGGTGGACAAGGTCAAAAAAGACCTGGAAAAATGGGAGAAACGCTTCTTTGCCGGTCAGTCATTTTGAATTGCGTTGCCCTCATTGGGCCGTCCAGCCGCCGTCCACCAAAATATCCGCGCCGGTGATGAAGCGGGCGTGCTCTGAGCACAGAAACACCGCCAGCGCCCCAATGTCCTCCACCTGGCCCCATTGCCCGAGTGGAATGCGACTCAGGAAAAACTGGCTCAGTTCCGGATTGGTCAGCAGGGGACGGTTCATCTCCGTGGCAAACGGGCCGGGGCTGATGCCGTTGACCGTGATGCCCTCCGGCGCCAGCTCCAGCGCCAGGGCTTTGGTAAAGCCCAGCAGCCCCGCCTTGCTGGCCGCGTAGGCCGAGCGCCCGGCCAGCGCCACATGGCTCATGATGGAGGTCATGTTCAAGATGCGGCCCCACCCCTGGCCCGTCATCAACGGCACCACGGCGCGGCACATCAAAAAAACGCCGGTCAGGTTGGTGTCCAACACCAGCCGCCACTCGGCCAGCGTGAAGTCGGTGACGTTCTTGCGCACATTGACGCCCGCATTATTGATCAGGATTTGCACCTTCCCAAAGTCGGCAGCCAGTTGGCGTCCCAAAGCGTTGACCGCCTCTTCCTGCGTAATATCGGCCACATACACGCGGGCCTCCGCCCCCAGGGCGCGGGCCTCCGTGGCCGTTTGTTCCAGCAAACGGGTATCGCGGGAAACCAGCGCCAGCCGCGCCCCGGCCCGCCCCAGTGCCAGCGCCATCGCCTTGCCCAGCCCTTTGCTTGCGCCCGTGATGACCGCCGTCCTGCCCGCCAGTGAAATGCTTTCCATAGGGCGCTGATTCAACCACAAAGCCCCGTGCCGCTCAACCTCGCGGCGGGGGTTTCTGATTTGCCGCTTTCCGGCCGGCCCGCGGCGGGTTATGCTCCACCGCGTGAGCCGGAAACAGGAAATCTACAAAGAAATGCTGCGCTGGGGACTCCCTTATATCCGGGACACGCTGGCCCAGGGCGGCTGGGCGCGGCTCAAAGACCGCTCGGCGCTGCTGGAAGCGCAGTTGTTGCACACCCTGCCCAATTCCATTCTCGACGAGGATTTTACCGACAACGACCTCTGGTTTCTGAATCACCATGCCCGGACCTACCTCAGCGAAGCCAGCCCGGCCCTCTGCCGCAACTACGATTATCACCGCCAGCTTATCGCCGAGTTGTTTCGGCTGGTGCCCAAAGAGCGGCGGGCGGAATTGAAATGGCACGGCCCGGAAGCCTGAGGAGTGCTGCTCATGCAAAAGGACCCGCGTCCCAAAATCCGTGTGCGCGTCCCACCGCGCCCTGCCCCCGCTGACCCCACCAGCTTTCACGCGGCTGTCGAAGACACCCTCCGCCAGAAGGTTCAAGAGGCCGTGACCGCCAATTTCACCGGCGGCTTGTTGATTTGTGGGTTGGCCCTCGTGGCAGCCGTGGTGACGTATTGGATTGCCTTTGCGGTGCTCGGGTTGGTTACTGGCTGGCTGTTCACCCTCCCTTACTGGCTCAAACGCCTGCTGGCGCTGGGCATCGTGGTGGGGCTTTATGTCCTGCACGCGCGCACCCATGTCGAGGAGCTGGCGGAAATCAAAGTGGAGACGCGGGACGACAAACCCCCTTTTTGCATTTGGTACCCGCCGGTGGGTTTGCTCACCAATGTGCAACTATTTCACCCCGAAACTTTGCGCAGCGTGACACGCTTGCTTGCCGCCCTCTGTCTCATCAGTCCGCAGTTAATGTGGGCTGGCCTGCAGGATTTGCGCCGCGCCCGGCGCCTCCGGGAGCTCGACACCGCCGCCGCGGCCACCATCATCAGCATGATGCTCGGCAAGATTAAAAAGGTGAGTTTTGCGGAAATCGTGGCCGCCCATCCCCACCTGGATGTCAGCCGCGTGGCGGCCCAGCTTTTGGAACTGGATGGCGTGGTGCCCCTGCGGGAAGACCCGCCCGGACTGACCTTGACCCCAGATTTACGGCAGGACTTTCTGGCCGGCTGCGGCCTTTCCACCTAAGCCGGAGAATGCCGGATTGGGCCCGTGGGCGGCTTGACATCACCGCACCTGCCCACCACTATGACCGGAATGGACGCGCATGGCGGCCCATCATCAGTTGGTTAATTTTAAGTTATGAGTTTATTGCATGATCCGTTTGGTGTGCGCCGGAGCTTTGACCTGGGCAACGGTCGCACAGGCATTTTTTACTCCCTGCCCGCCTTGGAACAGGCTGGCGTTGGCCGCATCTCCCGCCTGCCGGTGTCGTTGCGCCTGGTGCTGGAGGCGGTGCTGCGCCACTGTGACGGCCGCCGCGTGACCGAGCAGAACGTGCGCGATTTGGCCAACTGGCAGCCGCAGGCGCCGCGCACAGCTGAGATTCCCTTCGTCGTGGCCCGCATCGTGTTGCAGGATTTCACCGGCGTGCCGCTGCTGGTGGATTTGGCCGCCATGCGCTCGGCCATGGCGCGCATGGGACGCGACCCCAAACGCATCGAGCCGCTGGTGCCGGTGGATTTGGTGGTGGACCATTCCGTGCAGGTGGATTTTGCAGGCACGCCGGACGCCTTTGCCCGGAATCTGGAATTGGAGTTTGAGCGCAACCGTGAGCGCTATCAGCTTCTCAAGTGGGGTATGCAGGCGTTCAAGACCTTCAAGGTGGTGCCGCCGGGCATTGGCATCATTCACCAGGTCAATCTGGAATACCTCGCCAAGGGGGTCCTGGAGCAGGACGGCGTTTATTATCCCGACACCCTTGTGGGCACCGACTCCCACACCACCATGATTAACGGCCTGGGCATCGTGGGCTGGGGCGTGGGCGGCATCGAGGCCGAGGCGGGCATGTTGGGACAGCCGGTGTACTTCCTCACGCCAGACGTCGTGGGCGTGCATATGACCGGAAGCTTGCGCGAGGGTGTCACCGCCACCGACGTGGCGCTCACCGTCACGCAAATGCTCCGCAAGGCGAAGGTGGTGGGCAAGTTTGTCGAGTTCTTCGGCCCCGGCGCGGCGGCGCTGCCCGTGGTGGACCGCGCCACCATTGCCAACATGGCCCCGGAATACGGCGCCACCATGGGCTTCTTTCCCGTGGACCAGGAAACTGTGGCCTACCTGCGGCAGACGGGCCGCAGCGAGGAGCACTGCCGGATGTACGAGAACTATTACAAAGCGCAGGGCTTGTGGGGCATTCCGCAAGCCGGGCAGGTGGATTATTCGCAAGTGCTGGAATTGGACCTCGGCAGCGTCACCCCCAGCGTGGCCGGCCCGAAGCGCCCTCAGGACCGCATCGAGCTGCCCAAGCTCAAGGAGACTTTCCAGGCCGCCTTCAGCCGACCCATCACTGAGAGCGGTTACGGCAAGCCCGCCCAGGAATTGGACCAGGTGAAGGTGGAAGTCTCCCTCAACGGCCAGGGCAAGGCCCAGGTGGGACATGGCTCCGTGTTGATTGCCTCCATCACCAGTTGCACCAATACCAGCAACCCCACCGTCATGCTTGCCGCCGGCTTGCTGGCCAAGAAGGCCGTCGAGCGTGGCTTGCGGACCCCGCCCGGTGTCAAAGCCTCGCTGGCGCCCGGCTCGCGCGTCGTCACCGAATACCTGCGCGACACCGGCCTGCAACCCTATCTCGACCAGTTGGGCTTCCACCTGGTGGGCTACGGTTGCATGACGTGCATCGGCAATTCCGGCCCGCTGGCGGCTCCCCTCGAGGAGGCGGTGGTCAAGCATGACCTGGTCACCGCCGCCGTGCTCAGCGGCAACCGCAACTTTGAGGCGCGCATCCATCAAAACATCAAGGCCAACTTCCTGATGTCCCCGCCGCTGGTGGTGGCTTTTGCCCTGGCCGGCCGCGTGCAGGTGGATTTGACCCGGGAGCCTCTGGGTCAGGGCCGCGATGGGCGGCCGGTGTACTTGCGCGATGTCTGGCCTTCCTTGGAGGAAATCCGCCAACTACTTGCTTCGGCCCTCAAACCGGAGACCTTCCGCCGCCTGTATCAGGACTTCGCCAGCCAGAATCCCAAGTGGAATGAAATCCCCGCGCCGGTGGGCGAGGTGTTTGCCTGGGATGCCCAATCCACCTACATTCAGGAGCCGCCTTTCTTCGAGAACTTCAGCCTGCAACCGGGGGTCATCAGCGAAATCCGGGGCGCGCGGGCGCTGGGCATTTTCGGCGACAGCGTCACCACCGACCACATCTCGCCCGCGGGCGCCATCAAGAAGGCCTCGCCGGCCGGGCAATACCTGTTGCAGCACGGGGTGGCCTTTGCCGATTTCAATAGCTACGGCTCGCGCCGCGGCAATGACCGCGTCATGACGCGCGGCACCTTCGCCAACGTGCGCATCAAGAACTTGATGGTTCCCGGCGTTGAAGGCGGCGTGACCCTCCATCAACCCAGCGGCGAGCAGATGAGCATTTTTGACGCCGCCATGCGCTATGCCCGCGAGCAGGTGCCGCTGGTGGTTCTGGCCGGGCACGAGTACGGCACCGGCAGCTCCCGCGACTGGGCTGCCAAGGGCACCCGGTTGTTGGGCGTGCGCGCCGTGGTGGCCCGCAGTTTTGAGCGCATCCATCGCTCCAATCTGGTGGGCATGGGCGTGCTGCCCCTGCAATTCCCCGAACAGGTCAGCGCCCAAACCCTCGGTCTGGACGGCACGGAAATCTACGATGTGCTGGGCCTTACGGCGCAACTCCGCCCGCAACAGCAGCTTACCTTGCGCATCACCCGCGCCAACGGACGGGTGGAAGAAGTGCCCGTCCAGTGCCGCATTGATACGCCCATTGAGATTGAGTACTACCAGCACGGCGGCATCCTGCCTTTTGTCTTGCGCCAATTGGCCGCGTCCGGTTAATATGCCGACAACTACTCTCTCATGAGTAACAACAAAAGGCTGCGAGATTTTGCTGTCCGGGTTATCTCTCAGTTTGACCGCGAGCATCCTGCGGATGCCATTTTGCGCCGTGAGTTTCGTGGTCGCAAAGACATCACTCGCGAGGAAAGCTGGCACATCAGCCGATTGGTGTACTCTCATTTTCGGTGGTACGGCTGGTTGAATCCCGAAGACCCGCCAGCTAAACGCATTGAGCGCGCCCTGGAGCTGGACGCCGAATTCCAAAACAACCCCGGTTTGTTCAGCCCCACTGAGCTGCGCAAGGCGGTCCCGGCCTGGATTTTTGAACATGCGGAAGTCCCCGACGATTGGCTCGCCTCCCTCCAGCAACCCGTGAAACTCTGGCTGCGTACCAAGCCGGGACAGGCCGAAACGGTGGCCAAATTGCTGGGCAGCACCAAACCCGGCCCCCTGCCAGATTCCCTCCTCTACACGGGCCGGGAGGACCTGTTTCGCATCCCGGAATTCCAGGCGGGCGAATTCCAATTGCAGGACATTGCTTCTCAAGCGGTGGGTTGGATTTGCGCCCCCCAGCCGAAGCAACTTTGGTGGGATACCTGCGCCGGCGAGGGCGGCAAAATGTTGCACCTGGTTTCCCTGATGGGTACCAAAGGCTCCGTCTGGGCCACCGACCGCGCCGACTGGCGCCTGCAACGCCTTAAGCTTCGCGCCCGCCGCTGCCAGGTCTTCAATTACCGCATTGCCCTTTGGGAGGGCGGCCCTGAGCTGCCCACCGACTTGAAATTTGACGGCATCCTCGTGGACGCTCCCTGCAGCGGAGTGGGCACCTGGCAGCGCAACCCACATGCCCGCTGGACCACTTTGCCCCAGGACGTTTTGGAACTTGCGGCCAAACAAAAGGAAATGCTTCACCACGCCGTTGCCGCGCTTAAACCCGGCGGCAAACTGGTTTATTCCGTCTGCACCACCACATGGGCCGAGACGCGCGAGGTGGTCAAGGCCTTTCAAGAGGCCCATCCTGAGTTTGAGCCTTTGCCCTTCCCCAATCCTTTTGACCCTGCGGCGCCGCCCACCCCCACCTTGCACATCTGGCCCCATCTCCATGGCGGCAACGGCATGTTTGTGGCCGCCTGGCGCAAACCCGGTCCTCCGCCCGGCGCGGAAACGCCTCCCAAGGCCAAAGCGGAGGCCGCCCCGCCGCCGTCCACGTGAGAGACTCCGCTGAAAAATGAGCGAGCCTTGGGCATTACACCCTGCGGGAGGGTGTTTCCTTTCCTCGGGTCAGCGCGCTTTGTCCTGCGCCTTCTGCGCCAAACCTTAACCCGTTGGCATGAGGACGCCAGCAGAGCATTGGTTTCCGGTCCGCCATTACAACCTGCCCCTTACTTTGTCCTGCGGTCAGTCCTTTCGCTGGCGCAACACTCCCGACGGTTGGGAAGGCGTGGTGGCGGGCAAATGGGTGCGGCTGCGGCCCTTGCGCGACGGTTTGCAGGCTTTTTGTGCCGAACCGGTCAGTGATTGGCAATGGCTGGCTGATTACTTGCAACTCCACGTGCGGCTGGAGGACATTCTGCAAACCTTCCCCGCCCATGACCCCCACCTGCAAAAGGCCGTCCAGGCCTGCTTCGGATTACGCCTGCTGCGGCAGGAACCTTGGGAGTGCCTGGCCTCCTTCATCCTCTCTTCCACCAAACAGATACCGCACATTCAGCAAATCATTGAATGTCTCTGCCTGCGATTTGGCGCGCCCGTCTGCGTGCCCCCCGGCCATGCGCCTGTTTATGCCTTTCCGGAGGCAGCCACACTGGCCAGGGCAGGAGAGGAGGCTTTGCGCGGCTGCCGCATGGGTTTTCGCGCGCGGGCCTTGCAGGAAGCCGCCTGCCGGGTCGCCGAAGGTGTGTTGAACTTGGAATCTCTGCGGCATCTGGACGAAGCCGCCGCCAGGCGGCAATTGATGTCTTTGCGCGGCGTCGGCCCCAAAATTGCCAACTGCGTCCTGTTGTTTGCCTATGGTTTTCCCCGGGCTTTTCCGGTGGATGTTTGGGTGCGGCGGGCCTTGCGCGAGGCCTATTTCCCGCGGCGGCGGCCCACCCCCCGGCGGTTGGAGGCCTTCATCCAGAGCCATTTTGGGCCCCATGCGGGTTACGCCCAACAATACTTGTTTCATTATTGGCGCACCGGCCGCGCGGCCCGCCGGAAGATTCAGTGAACAGGGGGGCATGCTGGCTGGCGGCTGCTGCTCGGGTTTGCGCTTTTTGGCGGAGGTTGGCCCCTGCCTCCAAAAGCCTTCCTTGACGCACTGGCAGGCTGGCTTATAGTGCCCCCCGCTGGTTTGCAAAAAACTGATAAAGAATTATGACCAAAATCGTTGATATCAAAGCCCGCGAGGTGCTCGATTCCCGCGGCAATCCCACAGTGGAAGCGGATGTGTATCTGGCCTGTGGCGCCATGGGCCGGGCGGCAGTGCCGTCTGGCGCCAGCACAGGCGAACACGAAGCGCTGGAGCTGCGCGACGGCGACAAAAAACGTTACAACGGCAAAGGGGTGACCAAGGCCGTGCAGAACATCGTCACCAAGATTCTGCCCCGCCTGGAAGGCATGGACGCCCTGGACCAGGTGGCCGTGGACACCGCCATGCTGAAACTGGACGGCACGGAAACCAAATCAAAGCTCGGCGCCAACGCCATCCTCGCCGTGTCGCTGGCCACCGCCAAGGCCGCCGCCTTGGCCACGGGCACGCCGCTCTACAAATACCTCGGCGGAGTCAACGCCAAGGTGTTGCCCGTGCCCATGGCCAACATCATCAACGGCGGCGCGCACTCCGACGCCCCCATTGATTTCCAGGAATTCATGATTATGCCGGTGGGCTTTGACACCTTCTCCGAAGGTCTCCGCTCCATCGTCGAGACCTTCCACGCCTTGAAGGCGGTGTTGAAGAAGAAGGGCCTCTCCACCGCGGTGGGGGACGAAGGCGGTTTTGCGCCCAAGCTGGACAGCACCGAGGCCGCCATCGAAGCCATCCTGCAGGCCATCAAGGATGCCGGCTACAAGGCGGGCAAGCAGATTTACCTCGCCCTCGATGTCGCCTCCTCTGAGTTTTACAACGGAGATGGCTCTTACACCTTCAAGAAAAGCACGGGCAAGAAGGTGAGCGGCGCGGAACTGGTGGACTTCTATGTGGAATTGGTGGGCAAATACCCCATCATCAGCATAGAAGATGGCTGCGCCGAAAGCGACTGGAAGAACTGGAAGCTGCTCACGGAAAAACTGGGCGCCAAAGTGCAGTTGGTGGGTGATGACCTTTTTGTCACCAACGTCAAATTCCTCCGCAAGGGCATCGAGCAGGGGGTCGCCAATTCCATCCTCGTCAAGGTCAACCAGATTGGCAGCCTGACCGAGACCTTGGATGCCGTCGAGCTGGCCAATGACCACGGCTACACCGCCGTGCTCAGTCATCGCTCGGGCGAGACCGAGGATTCCACCATTGCCGACATCGCCGTGGCCACCAACTGCGGTCAAATCAAGACCGGCAGCCTCAGCCGCAGCGACCGCGTGGCCAAGTACAATCAATTGTTGCGCATCGAACAGGAGCTGGGCAAGAACGCCGTGTACGGCGGGAAGCTCAAAAACCTGTAATCCTCCTCTCGCGGCTGGCAACCGTCGGCGGGAAAACTTCAGGGGCGCTGTCATGGACAGCGCCCTTTTCTTTTGCGCTCAAGGGGGGCGTCAGGCTTCCGCCGGACGCGGCGTCTGGGGGGCGGCGGCGGCCGCCGGCACGTTCAACAGTTCGCGCACCCGTTCGCGGATGATGGCTTCGCAGCGGCCCACCTCCTCCTGCCGCTGCTTGAGATAATCCGCCGCAATCTCCTGCAAATCATCAATGTTGTAGAGATACACGTTTTCCAGAAAGTTCACCTCGGGCTCGATGTCCCGCGGCACGGCCAAATCAATCAGCAGCAGGGGCTGGTTCTCGCGCAGGGCCATCAGCGGCGCCAGTTTCGCCCGGTCCAGAATGTAGTGCGGCGCCGCCGTGCTGCTGATGACGATGTCCACCGCCGCAAACTCCGCGCTCCAGTCATCAAAGCGGACGGCTCGCCCCCCCAATTCCTGGGCCAGCGCCACGGCGCGTTCATAAGAACGATTGGAGACCAGGACGCTGGTGGCGCCGCGCGAGAGCAGGGCGCGGGCGGCTTTTTCGCTGGTATCGCCGGCCCCCAGCACCATGACCACCCGGCCGCGAAGGGTGTCAAAAATTTTCTCGGCCAGTTCCACGCCCACTGAGGCCACCGAGATGCTGCCGCGCTGGATGTTGGTGTGCGTGCGCAAGTACTTGGCGGTGTTGAAGGCGCGCTGGAAGGCCTTGTTGAGGCGCGGGCCGGTGAACTGCCCCTGCAGCGCAAGCTCGTAGGCCTTTTTCAACTGGCCAAGGATTTCCGTTTCCCCCAGCACCATGCTGTCCAGGCCGGCGGCCACTTTGAACAAGTGCTCCAGGCTGTGCGGCTCGCTCAGCGTGTAAAAGGCCTCCTGTACTACCTCGGCCTGCCCCGTGAATTGATGAAAGAACTTGAGCAGCGCGGCAAAGGCCTCCGGCGCGGGGGTCTGGCTTTGCACGTAAAGCTCGGTGCGATTGCAGGTGCAAACCAGCACGGCTTCCTGGGCCAGCTCCTGCTGACGCAGCGCGCTCAAGGCCTCGGGAATACGCGGCGGGGGCAGCGCGAAACGCTCCCGAAGCTCCACGGGTGCGGTGCGGTGACTGATGCCAACAACCAGGATGCTCATGGCTGATGCAAGGGGGAGGCCAGGTTGGACCCCCAATAGGTCAACAAGACAAAGGCGAACGAGCCCACCACGCTCCACGCAAAGCGGCGTCCCCGCACCGCAAAACGCCAGTGCAGCCCCAGCAGGACGGCATACACGGCCCAGACCACACAGGACCACCACACCTTGAAATCCTGAGTATAACGCACCCCCGGCGGCGGAGTGATGCCGGCAAAACCCACCACCAGCCCCACACTCAGCAAACTTAAACCCGCCAGCGTCAGCCACGTGACCACTTTCTCCAGCCGGGTGATGGGCGGCAGGAGCGAAAATAGAATCCGGCTCCGGTGCATTTTCAAATCCCGTTCCTGGCTCAGGTACATGACCCCGGCGGCTGCCCCCAGCCCAAAAGCGCCGTAAGCCAGCAGCGTAAAGGCCGCATGCAGGCTTACCATCACCCCGGTGTAGGACAAGGCCCCGCCGGGGGTGTCCAGACCCGGCATCATCGCAAAAACTCCCAGCCCCACCATCACCGGATTGGCAAACACCGGCAGAAACCGAAACCGCTGCACCAGCGCCAGCCCCAGGCAGGCTGACATCATCGCCCAACCGATGAACACCGTGGCCTCGTACAGGTTGGAGGTGGGACAGCGTTGCAGGGAATATCCCCGCTTCATCATGGCCAGCAAATGTAGCCCATACGCGACCACCAGAATCAAATAATGAATGCGGTCATCCCGCCGGAAACCCCGCCGCCAGAGAAACACTGAGTACACCAGGGCAATTCCGTACACGATCACCGCCGCCAGAAACCATGTGCGATCCGTAATTAACGGCATTCATGCTTAAAGTAAAAGAAGGTCGCTTGACTGCAAGGACTTTTCCGCCAAGAAAGTCCGCCCGATTTGACCGATTTGCGCCAAAAAGATTGTTACCCGCGCAGGGATAATCAGTTGGCGGAAACAGGTCGTTGTGCCAAAAGTCGGTGTTACCGGACATGCTCACCGCCATGAGCGAGAACACACGCCAGCAAGGGCTGGTCCAGAAGTGGGAGCGCTACAGTCGCGCGGCCAAGGCGCCCAAGAGCCAAATCATCACCGCACTGGTCGAGTTATCCACTATCATCGCAAGGCGGTGTCTGCGTTTCATTCTCCCATCCCCACCGTAGAGGTTAGGGACGTATGGAGTCTCGTAGCGCAGGCGTCCCTCATGTAGCGCAGGCGTCCCGCCTGCGCGTTCACGGAGCCTCCCGGCTCCGTGATGGCTGAATTACCGTTGCTAAATAGACGCCGCTATAAGCACCAATCCGCCCGTCAAATTTTCCTGCTTCGTAGCGCAGGCGTCTCGTCCCGCGCAGCGGGATAATGCCTGCGTCCCGCAGGCCAAACCCAGCTTGATCACCCTCGTCCAAGACCTGAACTTCTGGTCTCGGGGAGCGCCTGCGTCCCGCAGGCCGACTTCGGCGTCCCGCCGAAGTCAACTCCAACCTCGCGCCTTCGCGCCTCTGCGCCTTGGCGTTAATTAAAACCAAAACATCCCAGCACGCCTGCCTTCGGTGCAAGCCGTAGGGGTTACAAGGGAAAATAATCATGTCGCCCCTACGGGGCTTGAGCGGATTGGTCAGCCTGATTCTAAAAACATACCGCCCCGCTGGGGCTGTTTTTTTTAAGGCCAGTGCCAGGCGGACAAATCCTAGGCGCGATAGCCCAAGGCTAATTTGAAAACTCCCGCTAGTCCCGTAAGGACGAAATGATCTATTCGACGGTCAAGCGAGCTTTGCTTTGCTTCGGGCCAGTCCCGTAGGGACGAAATGTTTATAGAAAACGGTCCCTTCCGAATTATTTAGCCCCGTAGGGGCGACATGGACTCTATTGTTCCTCACCTTCGCCCTTTTCCAAGACGGGGTTGCGGGAAAAGGGAGGCAGAGCGCGTGAAAGGGGATAATACCAACCACGAATGAACACGAAGGGACACGAATTTTGAACAGAAGGAAACGAAGAGAACGAAGAGCAAGAAAAGCCCCCTCACTCTTACCCTCTCTCAATAGGAGAGGGAGGAATGGTAGCTGCGCGGATTGTCCTGCCCTAGTCAAGAGTTCCCCTTGGCCTGCTGAAGGCCTGAGTAATAGCACAGGAGAGATTGACGGGCGGCCTGGTGTTTTCAAGCGTAGCCGCTGGACTGCGGCAATTAAGCAAACACGGAGCCGGGAGGCTCCGTGAACCCGCAGGCGAGGACGCCTGCGCTACACCTTCACCCTGGCCCTCTCCCAGCGGGAGAGGGAGGAAGGTAGCTAATCGCATCATTCTGTCTCCGATACCGCCGGCCCCTAAGCACACTCGGCCTGCGAGACGCCTGCGCTATGGGGAATGAAAGATTGATGAGCAGACTGGTGCTTCTGGGCGCATCCGCTTGACCTTATCAGTTCTGCAATCACGGAGCCGGGAGGCTCCGTGAACCCGCAGGCGAGGACGCCTGCGCTACATGCCCTCACCTTGGCCCTGTCCCGGGGGGAGAGGGAGGACTATTAGCTGCACGGATTATCCTGCTCTTGGCCTCTTGGCCTGCGGGACGCGGGCTGAATCCCGCTCTGTGGACGGGAAGGAGAGCAGTAGTTGCGGGCCATTGAGGCGGTGCGCGGGCGCGTCCAGCTTTACTGGGCTGCTTGGGCTAGGGGAGAGAAAGGCCCTTCATGAAACGGGAGCGAGGGAGGTCGGCGGGGCCACGTTTGCCGGATTTCCTTGGTTTTCATTTTCTGGGGGCATCAGGGTAACCCCCTTTTTTGAGTTTAATCGCGCCTTCGCAGCCCTGCTGCCGGGCTCCGCCTACTCTTTCACCACCGTGAGGTCAGTGAACTCCACTGAAGCTTCTGGCAGCAGGCTCAACATCCATTCGGCGGCAAAATCGGCGCTGGCTGTGAAGGGAATCTTGAACGGCCGCCAGCGGTCGGTGGCCCGGATGGATTGCTCCGCCAGTTTTTGGGTATCCCACTGGGAAACCGCCCCCACCGTGACACTGGAGCCGCGCAGGCTGCGCACATTTCCCTGCAGGATGAACCGCTGGCCTGCCTTGCCGATGAACCGCGGCCCACGCAGCACCGCCTGCCCGCGGCCTTCGCTGGTGGTCAACTGCCACACTCTAGCCCCAGTGACCGGGTCGTCAGTTTTGCCCAAGGTCAGCGTGCCGGACAACCCACCCACCCGCTCCGACCATCCTCTGGGCAGCCAGCCCGCCACCACCGTTTCCTGGTTGGTGATTTGCAGCTCACGCCCTTCCGGCCCCAGCGTGTTGACAAAACGCACATCCGCCGCCAGCGCCTTCTCCATGATGGGATAGGCTTCCTCAAACCGTTTTTGCGCGTGCAACACCTGCGCCCGCCCCCAGAGCACTTCGCTGGCGCGGCTGTCATATTTCATCGCCAGCGTGGTGAGCGCCTCCGCTTCCGCCGGCGCGCGGCTCAGGCGCGAGAGAGCCAGTTTGGTCAGCGCCAGCGCGTGGTCCGGCGCCAGCTCCAGCACGGTGGGCAGGTGGGCCTCCTCGCCTGCCTCCACGTGGCGTTGCACAAACTCCGGCACTTTGAGCGAGCTGTACGGCGAGGTGGGCCGGGAGTCGCGGGCCGCCAAAAACCACTGCGCCCAGTCATCAAACGGGTTGTCCCCCCTGGCCTGCCGGATTTTTTGCTCCAGTTGACGCAGCAATTCCCCGGAGCGCGGCAGGCTCTCGCTGCCACCGGCGTCGCTGATGCGGTAGCCCCCCACCGCTTCGGCCAGTTCCGGCAGCCATGCCGGCGCTTTGGCCGGGAAGCTGACGAGCCACAGCCGGGCTGCCCGGTCATTGCCGGTGGTGATGACAAACTTGCCATCCGGGCTGAACGCCCCAAAACGCACCAAGTCTTCGTGCATCAACGGCTCGGCGATGAGCAGACCCAGCTCGGCGTCCCACACCCGCGCTGCTTTTTCGCGGCTGATGGTCAGCAGAATGTGCCCTTGCGGGCTGAAAACCACCTGGCGCACCGGCGCCTCCAACCGCAGCGGCTCCGTCACTGGCAAGCCCGTGCGGGTATCATAGATGCGCACGCTCTGGTCCTCTGCGCCGGTGGCCAGCAGGCGCCCATCCCGGCTGAAGCTCACGCTGTTGACCGGCCCATCATGGCGCAACCGCTCCGTCACGGGCGTGCCGTCCACCCGGAAGATGCGGGCGGTCCGGTCCTCGCAGGCCGTGGCCACCAATGTGCCATCGGCCGTGATGTCCGCGTCCCGCACCTCGCCGCCATGCGCCAGCGGCGCGCCCAGGGCCTTGCCCGTCTGGCCGTCCCATATCCGCGCCGTGCGATCCCCGGAAGCGGTGACGATGACCTTGCCATTGGCGCTGAAGCGGGCCACGCGCACCGCCCGGTCATGGGTCATGACTTCTCCCACCGGCTGGCCATTTTCGGGATTCCAGAGCCGCGCCGTGCGATCCTCCGAGGCGGTCAGGACTCGCTGGCCATCGGGGCTGAAATCCAGCGCAACAATCCACCCCTGATGTTGCAGCGGTTTGCCCACCGGTTTGCCGGTCGGCACCTCCCAGATGCGCGCCGTGTAGTCTTCCGAGCCGGTGGCCACGCGCCGGCTGTCGGGACTGAAATGCACCACGCGCACCGGCTTCTCATGGGGCAGGCTGGCCACCGCCAAGCCGGTGGCGAGGTCCCAAAGCACGGCGTTGCGATCCTGCCCGCCCGTCACCACCCACCGATTGTCCGGACTGATGGCGGCCACTTCCACAAAACTCCGATGCGCCAGCACCGTGGGCAGGGGACGCCCCCGCAGGCTGTCCCACAACCGGGCCGTGCCGTCGCTGCCGGCCGTCAGAACCTGCCGGCTGTCCGGCCGAAACAGCGCCACCTTTACCGTGCCTTCATGGCGCAGCGGCTCGGCATAAGCCTCGCCGGTGGCCACATTCCAAATTACCGCGGTCCGATCGTCCGAGGCGGTCAGCAACCATTGCTCATGGGGGCTGAACTCCACGCTATTCACTGCGTCCCCGTGCGCCAGCGGCGCGGTCAGCGGCTTGCCCGTCACCGCATCCCATATCCGCGCCGTGCGGTCCCGCGAGGCCGTGGCCACCCGCAGGCCGCTGGGGCTGAACACTGCCTGGTACACCCAATCCTCATGCACCAGCGGTTCAGTCACCGGCTGCCCGGTGGTGGCATCCCATACCCGCGCCGTTTTGTCGCCCGAGGCCGTCACCACTTGCCTGCCGTCCGGACGGAAACGCACGCTCACCACGCCGCCATTGTGCTGAAGTGGCTGGGGGGTCACAGGTTTGCCCGTTTCGGCATTCAGCAAGTAGGCCGCATTGGCCGCCGTGGTGGCCAGCACGCGGTCATCCGGGCTGAACATCACATCCATCACCGGCCCCTCATGCGGCAGCGGTTCGGTCAACGGCTGCCCATTTTCCACATTCCAAATGCGCGCCTGCCGGTTTTGCGTGCCGGTGGCCAGTTTCTTCCCGTCATGACTGAAGCGCGCCACTCGCACCCAGTCCTCATGGGGCAGGGCCGGCCCCACCGCCTTGCCATTGGCCGCCTCCCATAACTGGGCCGTGCGGTCAGCGCTGGCTGTGACCAGCCAACGTCCGTCCGGGCTGAACTCCACCGCCAGCACGTTGCCCTTGTGCCGCAGTGGTTGCCCCACCGCCTGCCCCGTCTGCGTATCAAACAGTTGGACGCCGTTGGTGGACGCCGTGGCCAGCCGCCGGCCGTCCGGGCTGAAAGCGGCCGCCAGCACCGGCGCCGGATGCTCCAACACATTCACCCGCGGCAGCGCCCAATTCCGGTTGTCCAACAACGAACGCAAACGGGCGGCGGCGGATTCATTCTCCGGGTTCCAGCGCAGGGCGCGGGCCAGGTAGGCCAGCGCGCGGCTTTCCTTCTGGTCCTCGGCCAGCCGCGCCCCGGTATTAAAGTCGGCCATGCTCAGCGCGCGCTCCACCTCGCGTTTCTTGGCCTCCGCCTCTTTTTGCGCGGCCAGCGCCCGGCGTTCCGATTCCTCCGCGCGCGCCCGGCGTTCCTCGGCCAGTTTCAAGGCCTCGATGCGCCCCTGCTGCGCCTCCTTTTCCCGCTGCAATGCCTCTTCGGCCTTGCGCTGCTGCTCCAGGGCGTTGTCCCGGGCCTTTTCCGCTTCGCGCAACGCCTGGTCGCGGGCCGCTTTGGCGGCCAGCTCGCCCTTGAGCGCCTCTTCGGCCTTGCGTTTTTCCTCCATCGCAATCTGGCGCTCTTTTTCGGCCTTCATGCGCTCGGTTTTGGCCTGCTGCTCGTTGGCCTTGGCCGTGCGTTCGGCATCCCGCGCCCGCTGTTGCTCCGTGAACAATTGGAAAAGCAGAAACAGAAACAGCACCAGCAGCGAGCTGACGCCCGCCAGGATGATTTGCAGGCGCCGCTGGGCGCGCTCGTGGTCCCGCTGCTTGAGGTCATCAAAATTGACTCCCAGCACCCCCGCCAGCAGTTTGAGCAGCGCGTTGTGCTTGCCGTCCTTCCCCTTCCGGACGTCCGCCGCAATCGGCTCGGTGGGAATGTTGGTAATCCGCCGCTCCGCGTCCACCCAGTAGCGGATGGACTCCGGAAAACATTCCTGCAGCCCCAATTCCGGGTGATTGGTGGCGTTGGGTTCGCCGTCCACAATGAGGCACAACACCCGGTCCTCCCGCCCCAGCGACTTGAAAATGCGCACCTCCTGGTCCACCCACTGGGATTGCGCCGCCCGCGGCGAGCAGATGACGATGAGATAACGCGATTCCTTGAGGGCGCGCGTCAGATTCTCGCCCAGATTGGCCGACCCCGGCAATTCATCCCGGTCCCGAAAAACCGGAAACAACCGCTTGGGGATGACACCGCTGCGCGTTTTTTTGCCCACCAGCCGCCCCGGCACGCGATACGTCTCCAGACCGCGATGGAGCCAGTCCGCCCACTTGCTGTCGGCGTGGCTGTAACTGATAAAGGCCCAGTACTTAAACTCGCCCGATGAATCCTCAGTGCTCATCCGCTCACGTGTTGGCGCCTGGGTCCCGCACTGCGTGCGTGCCGGCGGGCCGATTCAAGCTGCTGCGGTGTTGTGCTCGTCAACCGCATTAGAGATGGGCGCAAAAGGCTGACGTTGCGGCCTATCTTTGCCAGTTTTTACGGCCTTTGTCAAAAAACTTTGCGCAAAACCGCTCCTCGCAACCCCCCACTCCCCAAGCCGCCGGCGCCTTCTGCGGGAAAACCTACCTTGCACGCCGCAAGACACCACGCCGGCCTCCCTTCCCTCCTGCCAACGCCCCCCGCCATTTTCTGCTCGTCCTCCAGCCCAACCATTGTTATCCATGAAGCCCATGTGCGGCATCATTGGTTATGTGGGGTTCAAGGAGGCGGCACCCGTGCTCCTGGACGGACTGCGGCGCCTGGAATACCGCGGCTACGACAGCGCCGGCCTGGCGGTCCTGGGCGAACAACTCGAAATCCGCAAAAAAGCCGGCAAGATTGACGAAGGCCTGGCCCGCCTCGTGCAAACAGCCCCTCCCCAGGGCAGCAACGGCATCGGCCACACCCGCTGGGCCACTCACGGCCCCCCCACCGATGCCAACTCCCATCCCCACACAGACGCCTCCGGCCGCATCGTCGTCGTCCACAACGGCGTCATCGAAAATTACGCCCTCCTCAAAAACCGCCTCCAGCTCGCCGGCCACAAGTTTCTTTCGGAGACCGATACCGAAGTGCTGGCGCACCTCATTGGCTGGCATTATCAGGCCCGGCGCGGCTCCAGCGGCGACCTCCACCCCCTGGCCCAGGCCGTGGCCGATGCCCTCCGCGAAGTCATCGGCACCTACGGCATCGCCGTGCTCTGCGCCGATCATCCCGGCCTCATCGTGGGCGCGCGCCGCGGCTCGCCCCTGATTGTGGGCCTGGGGCAGGGCGAGCACTTCCTGGCCAGCGACTCCGCCGCCCTCGTCGCCCACACCCGCGACGTCATCTACCTGCAGGACCATGACCTCGTCCTCCTGACCCCCCAGCGCCATGAAGTCCACCGCCTCCAGGGCGAAGCCTCCCGCGTCGAAATCAGCCGCCTCGAATTCGACACCGCCGCCGCCGAACGCGGCGCGTTCCCCCACTTCATGCTCAAGGAAATCTTTGAGCAGCCCCAAACCGTCCGCAATGCCCTGCGCGGACGCCTGGACCCCGAAGAGGCCACCGCCCGCTTCGGCGGCCTGAACCTCAGCCCCGGCGAACTGCGCGAATTTGACCAGGTGGTCATGTTGGCCTGCGGCACCAGTTGGCACGCCGCCCTCCTGGGCGAGTACCTCATGGAAGAGCTGGCCCACCTGCCGGTGGAAGTCGAATACGCCAGCGAATTCCGCTACCGCAACGCCCCCATCAACAAACACACCCTCGTCCTGGCCATCACCCAGTCCGGCGAAACCGCCGACACCCTCGCCGGCCTCCGCGAAGCCCGCCGCCGCGGCCACAAAGTCCTCTCCATTTGCAACGTCGTCGGCAGCACCATCGCCCGCGAGGCCGACGGCGGCATCTACCTCCACGCCGGCCCGGAAATTGGCGTGGCCGCCACCAAAACCTTCACCGCCCAGGTCACCGTCCTCACCCTCCTGGCCGTCCTCCTGGGGCGCATGCGCATGCTGGGCGCCGCCCACGCCCGCCGCCTGCTGGCCGCCCTGGAAGCCATCCCCGCCCAGATGCAAACCGTCCTCCAACTGCGCGAACAAGTCCGCCGCATCGCCCACCGCTTTGCCCAGGCCGAAGACTTCTTCTTCCTGGGCCGCCAGTTCAACTTCCCCGTGGCCCTGGAAGGCGCCCTCAAACTCAAGGAAATCAGCTACATCCACGCCGAAGGCTACCCCGCCGCCGAAATGAAACATGGCCCCATCGCCATGATTGACGAACGCACCCCCACCGTCATCCTCGCCCCCCACGACAGCCTCTACGAAAAAACCGTCGCCAACCTCGAAGAAATCAAGGCCCGCCGCGGCCCCATCATCGCCATCGGCACCGAGGGCGACACCACCCTGGCCCAGAAAGCCGATGAAGTCCTCCTGCTCCCTCGCGCCCCCGAATGCCTCTGGCCCCTCCTGGCCGTCCTGCCCCTGCAGCTCCTGGCCTACGACATCGCCGTGGCCCGCGGCTGCGACGTGGACAAACCCCGCAACCTCGCCAAATCCGTCACCGTCGAATAACCCCCGCTGGCCCCCATCAACCCTCAAGAGGCGCACTCCTGGGCCGCACCACGCCCTCTAAAGGCCACCCTCCTCCTGCAAAAGGACTCCGGGGCACGCCGGGCGGTTTGCTTCCAAGTGGGGACCGTGCCGGCCATGAATCCTTCAAAAAACGTTGTGGTACACTCAAACCATGGTTTCCTACAAAATTCCATTTGACTTACTTTTTTTATCATGTAAGCTAGATACGTGAATCAAGAGGCCAAAGCGGAAACCGTGAGCTTCTCGGTCAAAGGCCAGGTGGTCATTCCCCGCCGCCTGCGGCGGGATTCGAGATCGAGGAGGGGACGCGCGCGCATGTGGAGGCCACGCCGGAAGGCATCCTCCTGCGCCCCATCACCCCCAAATACATCCGCAGGCTGCGCGGCTCGCTCAAGGGCCGCGGCGTGCTCAAGGCCATGATGGAGGATCGCCAGGCCGAACGGGAGCTGTGACATGGCTGCTTTTGTCCTCGATGGCTGGGCGCTCCTGGCCTTTTTGAAGATGAACCGGCGGCGGCGGCGGTGGAAAAACTGCTGGCTCAGGCGGCGGCGGGGCGGCACAAGCTGCTGCTGAGCGCCGTGAACTGGGGCGAAATCTACTACAACACCATGCGCAAGATCTCCCAGGAGGCGGCGGAGCAAATGGCGCGCGAGATCGCTGCGCTTCCCATCGAGATTGTCGGTGTGGGCGACGATCTGGCCCTGGTGAGGCAGGCGGCGGTTTTCAAGGCCGCCCACAAAATGGCCTATGCCAACGGCTTTGCCGCCGCCCTGGCCAAAACCAAAAGGCCACCCTCGTCACCGGCGACCCCAGATTCAAAGCTTTGGAAAGCGAGGTTAAAATTAACTGGCTGAATGATTGAATTATGGCTGGTAAAAATAAGAAGTGGAGCCGCGAGGAGCTTACTCTAGCCCTTAGCCTTTACCGAAAAATACCGTTCGGCCAGATGCATAGCCGCACTCCAGAAGTCATCGAACTCGCCGCTCTACTTGGCAGAACCCCAAGCGCAGTTGCGCTTAAGCTGTGTAACTTCGCCCGCCTTGACCCGAAACTGGCTGCCCGTGGCGTAAAAGGACTGAGGCATGGCTCAAACGACGAAATAGAAATTGGCGCGAATATTCAGACGCCCCCGAAAAACTTCAATGCGAAATCGCCAGGCTCCTTGATGCATACAAAAGGAGAAAAGAAAATGAGACTACAGGCGTTGAAAAAATAAAATGCCTACTTAAGGTTTGAGCGGCATTGCTTAGCAGAATGTTGAAAGAATGTTTGATCATGAAGACCAAAATTTGATTGGTACTTCTATAACACGAACATCACATTTTTAACTGCCTTTAGGCGGGGTGCGTGCAGAAGGAACGCTCCCCAAAGACGGCTCAAGATACAAACGAATGCGAGCAAGCGCGCGCGCTGGCTTCTTAAGCTCGTGTGCCCAAATACGAACAACACGCCAGCCGAGTTTTTTAGGCACCTTTTCACGTCAACGTCTCGCTGGCGGTTTCGAAGAATTTTCGCGTCCCAATATTGTTGGTTTGAAAGAGGACGGCGATAACAGCGAGGGCAACCATGCCAAAAACAACCGTCAACGAATACAGCGAGACGACTTTTAGGGAAGACAAAATCAGGTTTACCAGGAAGTCTTTGGTTTCGCCTCCAGCCTTTGATTTTGTGGATTCGAAAAAGTTGAATAAGACGAATCTCGGTGGTTGCGTTTTCACAACTCCGAATGCGCGACATAATTTGCGAGCTCACGCTTGCTAAACACGTCCATTACCCATCTGGATGCTGAGAAGAGGTCGCTTCAATTGCTTGAATTCTTGACAGTTCTGCATCAAGGAGATCCATGACCTGCCTTTCGCTCAAGCAATCCAGAATACAAACGCCTCCATGCATATTAAGAAACTTTGCGAGCTTACGAACGCGTAAACGGCTGTTATTTCCGTCTTCAAGCAAGAGAGCCTTGTGGCGCTTTAGAAATTCTAAAAACCAACCAATACTTGCCGCGAACGGCCAATTCCACGCTCCAAAATCTGCTGCGTAATGTCCAGTCTAGACAATAATATTGCCGTGAGTTCATATGGATTGTCGCGTGCAGGATCGTGGGACAGGCTGGCTGTCCACCACAAACGGGCAATGCCGTTCCTCAGTAGTGCCCTGCCCTGTGCCTGGGTGATAAAATATCGCGACTCGATGAACTTGACCGCCTTGTTTACGTCTTCCCTATACTTGTCTGCCGGCCAGCGCTTTCGCATATAAGACCATCCTTCATCATGCGTCAGCCGGGTCCATAGGCGGGGATCTCGAGCTTGCAGCGGCGTAAGGTGCGGCATGGCTTTGTGAATACGAATGGCATTTTCAATGTCTTTGAGGTCGCCATCGGCCGGTTCCACAAACTCAAGTGTGTCTTTTAACTCGAATGAGGTCAGAATAAGCTGGTTCTTCGGTACTTGGTCGGATACCCAAATAGTATCTGAATAGTAATTGTTCAAATTTTGCCGCACGCTCCCTCGCAGGCTGTTCACAAACGTTTCCTTAAATAATGTAAGCTCTTTCATGATGCGGCCTCCAATACCTGCTTCGATGCAGTTAATGCGCGCCGCAATGGCAATTCAAGTAATTTTTGGGCGAGCACTAAATTATCTGTTTCCGATTCCAAGTTGAGCAGTGTAATGCGCTTACGCAACAAACGCATCCAGCGCAAGCTGTCATCTCTCTGGCCAGCTTCTTCTGCCTTGCAGCAATGCAGTGCCTCTACAAGGGCTGGCAGCACGATAGTAGCTGTCAGCGCGGATGAAACACCTTCTTGAGCTTTAAGTAATTTATAATCTCCAAAATCGCTTTTTGATAAAATGATCCGAATTTTATCTGCGTTGAAGTCAACGCGCATTGGGAGGTCGCCTTCTTCGCGGGCCTCTTCGATTTGCATTATTGACCCGATTCGTCTTGTCGAGTCAAAAGAGTCCTCGATATTGAATTCGTAGCCTTCGGCTACAGCGAGTATATCTCCGAGACGAATTTGAAATGTAGCGTCTTCATATTCTTGGTGCGCTCCCTCTACTGAATAACCCGAATTATCAATACAGGAACAAACAAAAACATTCACTTCAACGGTGTTGTACAGGCAATCTGCAGGTATGCTAATTCGATGCTGGGACTTGGAAAACATAAAGGCCTTGCGAAACAGCGTGTTGCTGCACTCTACGTGCAGAACGTATTTGGCCTCTTCATTTATGAGCATTTGATTGATTGTAACGCTGCTGCATTTGATCTCCAACTTAATGTAATAATATTGTTTGTCCGACGACATTTCGACGGCTGCCTGAAAAGCAACGTTTGGAACATCATCGCGATTGCCGACAACTGGATGGGGATATGATCGTTGGCTAAGCTTCATGTGCGGAGACCTCCATAGCTACGCGCAGCGGCTCTGACAGTACTATGTCTAAAACCACGCGCTGGTCTTTTGTAACTTCAGAGGGCCGAGAATGCCTGTTTTCTTAATGGCAATATTCTCTCCACCCGTAATTCTCGCCGATTTTATTTCGGCAGCAACTTTTGGTCATCTCCGACTGCCGAAATCGAAAGCTCAACTTCTTTGCTTGGCTGTTCTAATGGTGTCACTGTAACGCGATACTCGCCGGAAGTGGAGTCCCGGACAAAGGTGCGATAACGTATCTTTATAGCTGGTTTCGAGTTTTCGCCGCCATGTGAAGCTGATGAATCGGCTGCGTTATTGGAGCCGCTTCTGCTTCCGGCCCCTTCAGATCTATCATCAGACGTACTATTGCCTTTAGGCGAGTTTTCCATGCTGCCGTAACTCCATTCTTGGGTTTCTTGGTCTCCATCGGATGGCGACATGTGGTCCTCCTGCATGGACATTTTGTCCCTTTCAATTTTGCGCCCCTTAATCACTTCAGGAGCCGATGGTGTGCTAGAGGTGCCGCTCAAGTTGAGATCGAAAGACTCCTCAGGCGTTTCGTCATCGTCGGGCAGGAAACGGCTAAGATCAGGGACGGAGATAACTTTAGCGTCGTCAGGCTGCGACAGCTTGCGTATGCATTCACGGATAAAGTTAACGTATTCAGACTCAATTCTTCGATTTGCACCTTTTTCAGGATGATCAGGATCCCAGGCATCGTGGCGGGGCGGTTCCATTTCTCGCAGCAGCTTATTGCCAATATCATTGCGGCACATAAAGACCCCACAGAAAGGAACTATTGAACGAAAATGTTTCTCAAATATTTTCATGCCGGTTTTTCTAACCATTGCGATGCGCTTCGGCAGTTCGGGGTCCCCTGCAATAATTCTAAGCGAGACTTCTTTCAAACAAGTCAAACATTCTGAATATTCGTGAGTTGGGTTAGTAAAGGCCTTGTAAAATTGATGAGCAGTGAAGCCCTCCATTGGAATAAAAGTTTCTAACAGGTTCTGCAAGTTGTTTTTCGAAACTTGCATGTCGCCCACTTTCACTTCCAAATCGCCATAATAGATAGCCGGCCAGAAGTTATCCAGAACTGAATATAGAAGATCATTGTGCCAATTGTAGGAGTCGGGAAAGCCAAGAACAATTACGTCCGTTCCATGCCGTAAGCGACGAAAGATAGCTGGAATGTTCTCAAAACTCCTTACTGAAGCTCCGTTAGGCTCGCCGAGAAACCCCGTTGGTTGCAAAGTGCCACCTGCCGGATGGCGGTGTGACGCAAGCGTTGCTACTCCTTGGAATACATGCTCCTCATCCGTGTTAAACGTAGTATAGAGAACTGTCCGGAGCAAGCTAGCAGCGAATGGCGCGTTCTTTCCGATGCCAAACGAGCCACCTTCGCCTTCACCCTTTGAGGAAGAGCCGGCACATCGAATCAAATTATACCAATTCTTAGATCTCGTCCATGTCACTGCCCAGCACGCCCGTTGTGTTGTAGTCTCCTATTCGAAGCGCGGGAATTATATTTCTTCTAGAAACATCCACAGCGCGACGGAAAAATCTTCGGCTTTCTTATCGTGTTGCCAGTACTCTCTACATAGTTCAAGAGCATTTGAAAGCCCATCCATGTCTGGTATGTCATTTCGCGAAAGTACCAAATGCTCAAATACGACAACCACCGGCTTAGACTGGTCATGCCTGGCGTCAAGGCTGTTCTGTATCATTTCACGCGCTAGGTAGCGGTCAAAATTTCCTTTGAACGTTTCAACCCCGGCGTCATGAAGCCCGCTATCGCGCCCCCATCGTTTTTTGGGAAAAACCACCGTAGTTCAGGCATAAGAAATTCCTCAAATCATTTTAAGCGCAATTGTGCATGCATTCAATGATCTTTTAGCTATGCGAACAACTAACGGCACTGTGACGGAGTTGCCGATTTGCTTGTATATTTGCCTCTTGGAGAGTGTCTCGGGAATTTTGAACCAAGAGTCCTCATAACCTTGAAGGCGTGCGCATTCGCGCGGGGTCAGCTTTCGAATCCCCCAGTGGTCTCTAATTACTGGCTGGTTGTGCCCTCCGTCACCCATGTTGGCCATTAACGTAAAGCACGTGCCTGTCATGTTTTTCCTAACGTAGTTTCGCCGCAGTTGATATATCGAGTCGCTTCCACCTGAGGCCATAGCTTCGGCGAACATCTGATAGTATTTAGAGGAAGGCTTGAAGTAAAAACACTCTGGTGCTTTCTGGTCTAAATCGAGAAACTCGCGCACACTGCGCAGTGAGCCGTCTGGCAGTGGTTCTGGGAATTCGAAATGGTTTGCTGCAAAATGGTCACAGCTTAATGCGACCATAAAGATACGCTCTCGGTTTTGGGGGATCACTGTGTATTCCAGTGTGTTCATAATTTTGCGTTGCTATCCCCGAACCAATAACCTGCCTTCTGAATTTCTGTCTGAACCCGCTTGTAAGTCCGGCCTTGGTCATGTGATTTGAAATGTTTGACATTCTCCAGCAGCAGCACCTTGGGCTTTCTGCGGCCAAACTCCTTTATAATTCGTATTATTTGGAAAAACAGCAGCCCTCTTTCATCCTTCAAACCTCGCCTTTCCCCTGCTATTGAAAAAGGTTGGCATGGAAATCCAGCCGTTAATACGTCAACTTCCTCAAGGCAATCGCCAAGGACCGTTAATTCTTCTATAGGTTTGTTGAGACATCGGACGTTGGGGTAGTTCAGGCGGAATGTTTCAGCCTGCAATTTGTCCTTTTCATTTGCCCAAACAACGGTTGCGCCTGCTTCTATGAAAGCCCTGCAAAATCCGCCAATTGCAGCGAACAGCGAGCCGACTTTGACTGGGGTTCCGTTGCCTGCAGAATTCATTGTCTCGTGACATGCGGTTTGAAGGCTGCGCCCGCCGGAAGCTTGCAGTCAATGTGGACAAGCTCCCTTTTGCAGGGCTTGTTTGCTCATTTGGGAGTGCTTCAACCGTGGCGCGTTCTTAGCCCTCCGCTGCGCCCTGGCATTATTTGTTGAAGCGTAGACCAATATTCTGTCTCTGCTGCCGCCGTAGCCGACCAGCCAAAGGCGGTTGCCGTCTAAATGCATTTCGCGAAGAGAATCAATAATTTGCTGGTAGTCTGCCATTGGCAGGGACTGTAGTACAGACATGGGTGTTGTCAAGCAGGGAATGGGCTCGGGGCGGTTTTGCTGCATATGGCGAGCGGCTGATGGGGCGGATTCGGGGGCGCTGGCGGCGTAGTGGGGGGCTGGGTGGGGTCAGGTGCGGGCGGGGGTTGGTTTTTGGGGGCGGCGGAGCTGGCGGGGGGGCATGCCCAGGCGTTGTTTGAAGACGGCGCACAGGTATTCCACGTGCTTGAATCCGCAGCGCTCGGCAATTTCAATCATCGGCAAATCCGTGTTCACAATCAAATCCTGGGCGCGTTTCAAGCGCGCCTCGATGATGAGCTGATGCACCGATTTGCGCAGCACGGCGCGGAATCGCCGCTGCAACACCGTGCGCGACAACCCCACCTGCCGGGCCAGGGCATTGACTTTCAGCCCTTCGCAGGCGTGCTCGCGGATGAGCCGCAGCGCCGCCGCCACCTGGCGGTCCTCGATGGCCAGGGTGTCGCTCGAAAGCCGCGTGACCACTCCCGCCGGCGCCACGAGCACGGGTTTTTCCGGCGGGGCCTGGCCGGCCATGAGGCGTTCGAGCAGGGCGGCGGCCTCGTAGCCCACCTGTTCGTGATTGGGCACCACGCTGGAGAGCGGGGGATTGCAGACCTCGCAGAGCGGCTCGTCATTGTCCACGCCGATGATGGTGAGTTCATCGGGCACGGCCACGCCGGCGCGGCGGCAGGCTTCCAACAGCAGGGGGCCGCGCTGGTCGGAGCAGACCATGAGGCCGGCGGGCTTGGGCAGGCGGGTAATCCACGCCGCCAGGTCGTCCTCCACCGCCTCCCACGAGCCAAATGTCTCCACCCCCCGCGGCAAATTATACACCTGGGCGCTGCCGCCCTCTCGCAGCACCGCCTCCACAAACGCCTGCTCGCGGTTGTGCGACCAGTTCTCGCCCTCGATGCCGAAAAAGCCAAAGTGCTGAAAACCACGTTCCAGCAGGTGGGCGGCGGCCAGGCGGGCCACCTGGGCGTCGTCCACATGCACCAGGGGCAGGGGCAGCCCCGGCACCACGCCCAGGACGTCCACCGCCGGCAGGCCCGCGGCCAGGACGGCCTCCGCAATTTTGCGGTTCTGCACCCGCACAATGATGCCGTCACCCCGCCATTGCCGCAGCCACTTGGGCACCGCCTCCTCCAGGCTGCGGGGTTGGTAGAACAAGGCCCACGGCCCGTGCCGGCGCACATACCGCGCCACCCCCCGCAAAATGGCCCGCCCCGAGGCCAGGGAGGTCTCCACAATCAGGGCCACATGCGGGCGCTGGCGGCGGTGGTTTTTAACCGTAACCATGGGGCTATCCAGATTTTTTAACTCAGACCCACCGTAAAGCATCCAGGACACCGGTAAAAGCAAAAATTGCCCTGCTTGCCCGGCTGGGCGCGAGACGGCGCAACACGAGGACATTTCCCCGGAATGCCTTGTTATTTGGGCATTAACTCTCATATCCGGGACAGGGGAACTTGCGCTCCAGGAGTTGGCAGAACGGCCAGGAAAGCCGTTTGTCGTGAGACCCGATTTCTTAAGTTTTTGCTCCAATTCCTCATGGAAGGCTGGGGGTGAGCGTGGCATATTTATAACATGCCTGTAACCATGGATGTAGGGAATACGCCACTCTGGCGGAGTGGCGCCGATTTTGTTTGCCTTGCCTCAAGGAGTGGAATTAGAGTTAATTAATTAACTAAACTAACTATGAAAACCGTGCGTTTCCTCGCCCTGGCTTGCCTCTGTGCAGGCCTTTCTTTCTTCACCAGCTCACTCCAGGCCGCTTCCGGCGGCTGGGTGGGTGGACCGTCCGGACCCTGGCATGAGCCAACCAATTGGAGCAATGGCGTCCTGCCTGATGACGCCGATGGCTGGGCGATTGCCGAAGTCACCAATGGCATGGCCATCATCAGCACCGCCGTGCCGCGGGTGAGTGAGGCCTGGGCCGGCAACAGTGGCGTCCCCGGGATCATTGTCGTCACCAACGGCGGCGTGCTCACGGTGGCCAACTGGCTGGTTTCCGGGCGCGCGGGGTCCGGTTTTACCCCCATGAGCCATTTGATTGTCCACAACGGCATCGTGAACAAGGCCGGGGACGGCTTCCTGGTGGGGGACATTAACAATTGCCGCGGCACGTTGACCATTGCCGGCACTGGCACCGTCAACGTGAATGGCGGCTGGTTTGGCGTGGGCAATGGCGAGGGCGGCTGGGGCTGGGTTTTCATGCGCGACGACGCCCGCCTGTTGCTGGCCGACGGCCGGGATTTCAACATTGGCGACTGGGGCACGGGCCGCGGTTGGATGTACCTGCAGGACAACGCGCGCATCGAGGTGCGCCGCTTCTGGGTGGGCAAAAACGACACCGCCGGCGTGATGGTGCAGCGCGGCGGCACCCTGCAGGGTTTCACCCCCACCGCCAATGAATGGCGGATTGGCGAGGGCGGCAACGCCTATGGTTTCTACTGGATGGCGGCGGGCACTTTCAACAACCCCAACAACCTGCACATTGGCGCCAGCGGCATCGGCCTCTGGTATCAGACCGGCGGCACCACCACCTGGGGGAGCTGGACCGCGCCTGGCCGTTACGCCAGCGGGCGCGGCGTGGTGTATCTGACCTCCGGGCGCGTCAATCACACCGGCGCCAGCACGCGCCTGTTTGTGACGGAACAAGGCCGGGGCGAAGTCAACGTTTATGGGGATGCGGTGGTGGATTGCAACCTGGGGCTGGTGGTGGCTCATGCTTACAGTGGGGCCACGGGCAAAGGTTATCTCAACATTAATGGCGGGCGCGTGCAGGTGCCGCGCTTTGAGCGCTGGGGTGATGCCCCTGGCGGGCTGGCTTATGTGAGCTTCAACGGCGGCGTGGTCCAGGCCAAGGCCAATGAAGGCGCTTTCTTTGAGAACATGACCGAGGCCCGGGTGTACGCCGGCGGCGCGGTGTTTGACACGGCCGGCTTCAACATCGGCGTGAATCAACCGCTGGTTGCACCCACCGGCAACGGTGTGGCCAGCATTCCCGTGGTGGATGGCGGCAGCGGTTACATGGGGCCGCCCTGGGTGGAGATTGTGGGCGATGGTTTTGGCGCCACCGCGGTGGCCCTCATGGAGGATGACGGCACGGGCAACGGCACCTTCCGGGTGCGCTCCATTCTCGTCACCTGCCCGGGACGCGATTACACCCTGCCGCCGACGGTCAACCTGAACGGCGGCCTGCCGGTCACCCCGGCCACGCTGGATGTGGCCACGCTGGCGCCCAACCAAAGCGGGGGCGTCACCAAGTTGGGCAATGGGATTCTGACCCTGGGCGGGGCCAACACCTTCACCGGCTCCACTTTGGTGCAGGCGGGCACGCTGCGCGCCAACCGCCTGAATGTGTTGGCGGCGGGCGCTGGTCTGACGGTGGCGTTGGGAGCGACGTTTGATTTGAATGGTTACGATCAGGTCGTGGGTTCTCTGAGCGGGGCGGGCCAGGTTTTGCTGGGCACCGCCTCTTTGACCAGTGGTGGCGACAACACCTCCACGGTGTTCTCCGGCAACATCTCCGGCGCCGGCGGCCTGACCAAGCAAGGCTCGGGGGCTTTGGTGCTCAGCGGCGCGAACAACTACAGCGGCCCAACCCTGGTGAGCGCGGGACGCCTGGTGTTCTCCACCGCCACCACCAACCTCGGCAATGTGTCCGTGGCCGACAATGCCACGCTGGGCGTGCAAGTCGCCGCTGCCAACAGCCGGCTGACCGCCGCCAACCTCACCCTGGGCGAGGCCATCTGGTCCACCCTCGAAGTGGACTTGGGCGCGTTTGGCAATCCGGCGGTGGCGCCGGTGGAAGTTGCCGGCACGCTGACCCTGAATGCGGATGTGGTGGTCAACCTCTCCGCGGCCAGCCTTACCGTGGGGCAATTCCCGCTGATTCACTACGGCACCAAGACCGGCGTGGGCCAGGTCATGCTGGGCAGCCTGCCGCCGCGGGTGGTGGCGGAGCTGGTGGACAACCAGGCCAATCAATCCATTGATGTCCGCGTGACTTCCATTGAAGCGCCCAAGTGGGCCGGCATGGTGCCCGGCGGCGCCTGGGACATTGGCCTGACCACCAACTGGGTGGGGGCCTCCACGGGCAACCCGATGGTTTTCCAGAACGGCGATGGCGTGTTGTTTGATGACAGCGCGCCCGGCACCACGACGGTCAACCTGATGGCGGCGGTGGAACCGGCTTCCGTCATCGTCAACAACAGCAACCTCAATTACACTCTCACCGGCGAAGGCAAAATCAGCGGCGCGACGGGTCTGACCAAGAATGGCGCGGGCGCCCTGACGTTGTCCAACACCGGCGGCAATGACTACGCGGGCGTGACCGCCATCAACGACGGCCTCCTGCGCGCGGCGGCGCCCAATGTGCTGTCGTCCAACAGCGCGGTTCAAGTGGCTGGCGGCGTCCTGGACATCCTGGGCAACAACCAGACCGTGCCGCAGGTGAGTCTGGCCAGCGGCTCGATTGCTGGCTCCGGCGGCACCTTGCTGGCGGGCAGCTTCCAGGCGCAGGCCGGCGCCATCAGCGCCAACCTGGCCGGCCCGGGCGGTCTGACCAAGACCACCCCGGGAGTATTGACCTTGAGCGGCAACAACACCTATGCCGGTCCCACCTTGATTTCGGGGGGCACCCTGGTGGCAGCCGCTGCCAACACCCTCTCTCCCAACAGCGCCCTGCAAGTCTCCGGCGGCGCGCTGGACATTCTGACCAATGACCAGGCTGCCGGGGCGGTGACGTTGACGGACGGCACCCTGGCGGGCAGCGGCACCTTGACGGCGCCTTCCTTCAACCTGCAAAGCGGCACCGTCAATGCCAACCTGGCTGGCCCGGGCAACGTGACCAAGTCCGGCGGCGGCACGGTGACCGTCAACGGCGTGCTGTCGCAGGCTGGGGCCACCGTGGTGAATGGGGGCACCCTCGTGCTGGCCGCCCAGAACACCTACGGCGGCAACACCGTGGTGGGCAACGGCGGCGCGGTGGTGGTGACGGAAGACGCCAACCTGGGGGCGGGCCGCATTGACCTGAATCCCGGCGGCACCCTGCGCGTGACCGGCACCAATGCCTTTGCGTCCTCGCGCAACATCTGGTTTGGCACGGCGGCCTGGAATGGCGGCACCTTTGCCGTGGATGAAGGCCAGGTGGCGCTTTTCACCGGCAGCATGAGCGGCGCCGGCGCGGACACCTACTTCTTCAAGACCGGCCCGGGCACCATGGTGTACGCGGGCACGACGGCCTTTGCGGATGCCACGCATTTCTTTGTCAACGGCGGCACCTTGGTGTTGAGCAACGCCAACCTCTCGGTCAACCGCTGGAGCGGCGTGGCCAGCTCGGCCAACGCGGACGGCGCGCTCGTCATCGCGGGCAATACCCGCCTGAACGTGGCGCACGACTTCAATATCGGCGACGTGACGCCCTCGCGCGCCCGTTTCTACCTGATTAGCGACGAGGCCGAGGTGGTCTGCAACGCCTTCGACATCGGCAAGCCCGCCAACTGCGTGGGCGTGGCCTACCAGACCGCGGGTGTCCTCCGCAATGGCGCCAATTGGTTTGGCGACTGGCGCATCGGCGGCCAGTGGGGCACGGGTGACGTGGGCGCCTACGGGTTCTATCAGCTCTCCGGCGGCGTGTTCTCCAACGTGGTGAACAATTGGCAGGTGGGCGCTTATGCCCAGGGCGTCTATTACCAGACCGGCGGCACCAACTACCAGGGCGGCTGGACGGCCTTTGGGCGATTTGGCGGCAGCCCCAGCTATGGTTATGGCGTGGGCTACGTGACGGGTGGCAAATTCCTGCACGTCCTGCCGGGCCAGCGCGTGATTGTGGCCGAGCAGGGCCGTGGCGAGTTCACTCTCGCCGGCACTGCCGAAATGGACACGGCGGCGGGGATTTGGATTGGCCTGAACTATGGTGGCTTTGCCGGGTACGGCATCTTGAACCTCAATGGCGGCACCTTGGCAACGCCCAGCGTCTCCATGCGGGATGTGGGCGCCACCTCCTTCCTGAACCTGAACGGCGGCATCCTCAAGGCCAAAAACAGCGAGGCCAGCTTTATTGCCAACCTGACGGCCGCCTACGTCTATGCTGGCGGCGCCGTGATTGACTCCGCCGGTTATGATATTGTCATCCCGCAGCCCCTCCTCGCCCCGGATGGTCAGGGTGTGGTGAGCATCACGGTGGACAACCCGGGCAGCGCGTACTTGGGGCCGCCCATCGTCCAAATCACCGGCGACGGCACCGGCGCCACGGCGGTGGCTGAAATTGACCCGCTGTCGGGCACCGTCACCAACATCATCGTGACCTCTCCGGGCCGCGGTTATACGACGGTCAATGTGACGCTCTCCGGCGGCGGCGGCACGGGCGCCAGCGCCACCGCCGTGTTGGGGGACAATGTCTCCGGCGGTTTGACCAAGCTCGGCGAAGGCCGGCTCACCCTCACCGGCGCCAATACCTTCACCGGGCCGGTGTTGGTGCAGGGGGGCACGCTGGTGCATGACGGCTCCTTTGCCGGCTCCGTTACGGTGGCCAACGGCGGCGCGCTGGACCTGGGTCCGGCCTTGGAAGACCTGGAAGTTAAAGGGGCGCTGAACCTGCAGGGTACCCTCTACCTGGACATCAATCCTGACCAGATGGACGCCGACCGCATCTTTGGCACGCCCAGCGTGACCTTCGGCGGCCGCCTGGTGGTGCGCAACCTCGGCGGGCCTGCTCGTCTGGGCGATTCCTTCTGGCTCTTCGATGCGGCGTCCTTCAGTGGCGCGTTCGCCGAGGTGGTACTGCCGGAATTGGAGCCTGGCTTGGCGTGGGACATTGAGGCGTTGGAAGCCACCGGCATCCTGCAGGTCATCCGGGTGGTCACGGTGCCACCGGTCATCAGTGGCTGGTTGCTGGACCGCAACAACAACACCCTGACCCTGGAGTTCACCGGGCAGCAGGGCCAAACCTACTGGATCCAGGGTGCCACCCAGCTCTCCACCAACACGGTGTGGCAGACCATCAGCACCAATGTGGCTGACCTGGTGAACGGGCGGTTTAATTACATCCTCACCAACACGGCGGAGTTCCCGCAACGTTACTTCCGCACGGTGAAGCCTTGAGGATGTCCCGGCCACGCGGCCCAGGCCGGCCGCCGGTACCGGGCAACCATGTTAAAGCCGCCGGGCGCAGCGCCCGGCGGCTTTTTCGATAAGGTCAATGTTACGAAAGTGTTACTATGAAATCCAACTGGCGGGAATGGCGGGCGCATGTGGCCGGCCTTGGCCTGGCCTGCGCCTGGTTGTGGCTGGCGGGACCCTTGTCCGCGGCCACCTTGGCCTATTGGCGGTTTGAAGAAGGCCCGGCGGGGGCGCTGGTCTATAACAACCCCACCCGCTACTCCGTGGACACCTCCGGCAATGGCCATCATGGCAACTCCTTTTCCCTCCAAAACTCCGCCAGTTACTCGGATGCAGTGCCCGGCCTGACCATTCCTCAGACCGGCGCGCCCAATCGTTTCAGTTTGTACACCGGCCCCGGCGGACCCGTGCGGGATTTGTACACCACCACCTCCCTAAATCAGGCCTCGCTTTCCAGCTTCACCATCGAAGCCAGCGTCATGTTTGACGGCCTGGGCACCTGGCAAACTTTTGTGGGACGCGACGCCAATTTCAGTCCGCTTGCGGCCCTGTATTTCCAAATGGTCCAGGACAGCGGCCGCCAGAATCATGTCGGCTGCAAAATCATGGACAGCGGCAACGTGTTTCGTTCTGTGTTCAGCCAGGCGCCGGTCCAGCCGGGACGGTGGTACCACTTTGCGGCGGTGGCCAACGCGACCAATCGCACCCTGACCCTCCTGCGCTATGACGAAACCCAGGGCACCTATGTGGTGGAAGGTTCCACCACCTGGATGGGGCCTATGGCCTCCCAGGGCGGCTCATGGACGCTTGGCCGCGGCATGTACAATGGCAATCCCACCGACAGCTTCAATGGCCGGCTCGATGAAGTCCGCATCAGCGACACTGCTCTGAGCATCCCTGAGCTGCTCTGGTCCTGGGCTGCGCCGCGCGCCGTCAGCATCCTGGCCCAGCCTGCGGATGTCACGGTGGCCGAAGGCGGCACGGCCGTTTTTACCGTGCAATGCGGGGGCCAGCCTCCCTGGAATGTGCAGTGGTACCGCAATGGCTTACCCCTCAGCGGCGCCCAACAGACCACACTGGCTTTTGGTCCTGTGGGCGTGGAAGACCACCTGGCCCAATTTCACGTGGTGGCGGCCAATGTGGTGAGCGGCCTAACCTATTCCGTCACCAGCCGCGTGGCCTTGCTGAGCGTGGCCGCAGATGCCACCCCGCCCGCCTTGTTGGAAGCCCAATGGTTCGGCCAGCCCAATCAAGTCACGCTTCTGTTTTCCGAACCGCTGGAACCGGCTTCCGCCACTAATGCCGCCCATTATACCTTGGACGGCGCCGCTCAAGTTCTGGCCGCCCGCCTGGCGGCTGGCGGCCGCGCGGTGGTGTTGGAAACCACGCCCTTGGCCCCGGGCCTCGCCTGCACTGTCACGGTGAATGGCGTGCGTGACCAGAGTGCGGCGCGCAACCTCATTGCCGCCGGCGCCCAGGCCACTTTCATCCCCGGTCATCAACCGCTGGCCCGTGAAGGCCGGCCCTGGCAGGAGCCGTCCGTGGACGAGCCGCTGGGACCTTCCAGTCGCCGAACCTCCTGGGTCATCTCCGAAATCCATTACCATCCGCCGGGGCGCGCTGACGGGCGCAACGCCGAGTTCATTGAAATATTCAACAGCAATCCGTGGCCGGAAGACCTGAGCGGTTATTATCTGTCCGGCGCGGTGGACTACACATTCCCCTCCAATACCATCGTGCCAGCCCTGGGCTTTGTGGTGGTGGCGGCGGTGCCGGCGGATGTGCAGGCCATTTATGGGATTACTGGCGTTTATGGCCCGTGGGGCTTGGGCCAAAGCCTCCCCAATGACCGCGGCACGCTCCGCCTGCATCATCGTCAGGGGGCTGTAATGTGGGAGACCGAGTACGAGGACAGCGACCCCTGGCCCGTGGCCGCCGATGGTGGCGGGCACTCCTTGGTCCTGCGCCGCCCCAGCTACGGGGAGCGCGACGCCCGCGCCTGGGGCGCCAGCCGCGCACCCGGTGGCTCCCCCGGCGCAGCCGAGCCTGCGCTGCCCTCTTTGGGTGGCTTGGCATGGGTGCGGGTGAATGAACTCCTGGCCAACGCTCCCACCGGCGAAGTGGATTTTGTGGAGTTGTTTAATTACAGTACGCAGGCGGTGGATTTGGCTGGTTGCGTGCTCACGGACAACCCCGAAACCAATAAATACGTTTTTCCCCCTGGCTCTTTGGTGCCTCCGCAAAATTTCCTTGTGGTGAATCAAACCACGCTGGGTTTCGGCCTCAAAACCGGCGGCGATACCCTCTGGCTCAAGGCGCCCGATGGTGCTTTGGTTTTGGAAGCGGTCCGCTTTGGCGCACAAGAGCAGGGGGTGACTTGGGGGCGTTATCCTGATGGTGCGCCCGATTTTAGCCGTCTAACGGCTTCTTCACCCGGTCTGCCCAATGCTCCGTCCCGCCTCAGCGAGGTGGTCATCAACGAAATCATGTTCAACCCCATCAGCCGCAACCCCGATGATGAATTCATTGAATTATACAACCGCATCAGCCAGCCAGTGGACTTGAGCGGCTGGCAATTGCGGGGCGGCATCAGCTATCTCATCCCATCCCACGTCATTCTTCCTCCTTACGGGCACCTGGTGATTGCGCGCAATGCCGCTCGGTTGCGGGGCCTGCATCCGGGGCTGTCTCCCAACCTCATCCTGGGCGACTTCAGCGGCCAATTAAGCAATCAAGGCGAACGTTTGCAACTGGCGCGTCCGGTGCCTTCCGTGAGTGTGGAAACCGGCGTGCCGGTGACCAACACCTTGATGGTGGTGGTGGACGAGTTGATTTATCGCGACGGCGGACGCTGGGGCCGCTGGGCCGATGGCGGCGGCAGCAGCCTGGAATTGGTGGATGCCCGCGCAGACAAACGCCTGGCGCCGGCCTGGACAGATAGTGATGAGTCCGCCACCAGTGGCTGGGCCACCATCGAGACCACCGGCTTGCTTGACCATGGCAATGGCCCGGCTGATTCCCTCCAAATCCTGCTCCTGGGGCCGGGGGAATGTCTGGTGGACAACGTGGAGGTCATCCCCGCTGGCGGGGGCAATTTGGTGCGCAATCCCGATTTTGAAAGCGGTCTCGACGGCTGGTATGCCCAGGGGGCTTTCAAGTACACTTACCTCGAGACCACCCAGGGCTATCAAAGCGCCCGCTCCCTGCATGTGGTGGCCTCCGACCGCGGTGACACCGGCGCCAACCGCATCCGCACCCGCTTGACTGCTGCCCTAAGCCCTGGCCAGACTGCCACCCTGCGGGCGCGGGTCAAATGGCTGCGCGGCGAGCCACAAATCCTGCTGCGCCTGCGGGGCAACTGGCTCGAGGCCGTGGGCAATGCCTTGACCACCACCGCCATGGGCACGCCCGGCCGGCCCAATTCCCAGGCGCGTCCCAACGCCGGCCCCGCCATCACCGGCGTCAATCACTGGCCGGTGTTGCCTGCCAGTCAGGAAACCGTAACGGTGGCTGCGCAGGTGAGCGATGCGGACCCCTTGGCTTATGTCTTTTTGCACTATCGCCTGGACCCCTCCACCAATTGGTCCGTCCTGCCCATGAAATACCGGGGAGCGGGATGCTATGCAGCGGAAATCCCCGGCCAGGCCGCCGGTACCCTGGCCGCCTTTTACATCACTGCAGGGGATGCCGGCGAGCCACCCGCCGTCAGCCGCTTTCCGGCCGAAATCGCCCGTGAGTGCCTCGTGCGCTGGGGTGAGCCGGAGCAGGCCGGGGCTTTGGGGGTGTATCGTCTGTGGTTCACTCGCGCCACTCTGGAAGAATGGGTGCGCCGTGAGAAGCTCAGTAATGACCCCTTGGACGCCACTTTTGCCTATGGCCGGCATCGCGTCATTTACAATGCTGGCGCCCAGTTCAGCGGCAGCCCTTGGCACAGCCAGTTTTATGATTCCCCCCTGGGCAACTGGTGTAATTATGCCCTGTTCATGCCCTCGGATGACCGGCTGCTCGGCGCCACGGATTTCCGCATCTTTTTCCCCGGCAACGATGCCGATGACGCCACCGCCCTGCGCGAACAATTCGGCTTGTGGCTTTGCGAACTGCTGGGCCTCCCCTTCAACCATCACCGTTACGTGCACTTCTTCGTTAATGGCCAGCGACGCGGCACAATTTTGGAGGACGCCCAAACTCCCGACCCGGACTTGATGGAGTCGTTCTGGCCGGAAACCGGTGGAGACGGCGAATTATACAAGGTCACCATGTGGCATGAATTTGAGGACAACGCTGCCACGTATGTGACCACCCAGGCCACGCTCCAGAACTTCACCACCACCGGCGGCGCCAAAAAATTGGCGCGGTACCGCTGGATTTTCTCCCAGCGCGGCAACCCGGAGTCGGCGGTGGCCTATACCAACCTGTTTGCGCTGGTGGACGCGGCCAACTTCCCCCTCTCCGTGGTGGAGTCGCGCTTCAGCATGCTGGCGGATGCGGACAAGTGGATGCGGTTGTTTGCTTTTGAGCATGCTGTTGGCAACTGGGATTCCTGGGGCAACAACAACGGGCAAAACGTCTTCCTCACCCGGCCGGAGGGACAACCCTGGATTTTGTTGCCGGTGGACGCCGATATCCTGCTCGGCTCCGCTCCCAGCGACCCGCCCACCTCAGATTTATTCCGCTCCTCCGACCCCGTGCTGGCCGGTTTGTACACCGTGCCGGTTTATCGCCGCGCCTACTGGCGGGCCTTGCTGGAGTTGGCCAACGGTCCCTTCCTGCCCGCCAATGCCGATGCCTGGCTGGACCCGCGTTACGCCGCCCTCCAAACCAATGGCGCGCCGGTAAGCTCGCCGCAGCCCATCAAGAATTACCTGGCTGCCCGCCGCAACCAAATCCTCACCCAGGCCGCCGCCGAGGCCGGCAGTGTTTTTGCGGTCACCACCCCCACTAACCTCCTTTCCCAGACCAATTTGCTGACCATCTCAGGCACGGCGCCTATTGAAGTGGAGCGCCTGCTGGTGAACGGCATTCCGTGGCCGGTGACGTGGACGACGGTTTCCAACTGGACGCTGCGCGTGGCTTTGACGCAGGGCGTGCAAACGTTGCAAGTTCAGGGCGTGGATCGCTGGGGCAACCCCAGACCCGGCGCTTCCGCTCTGGTGACCGTGGAGTACCAGGCGGCCCCGGAATCGCCGGTGGGCAAAATCCTGTTCAACGAAATCATGTATCAACCCGCCTGGTCGGGGGCGGAGTACGTGGAGCTGTACAATGCCTCCTCCTCCAGCGGGTTTGATTTGTCGGGTTGGCGCATCAACGGCCTGGATTACACCTTCCCGCCGGGCGCCTGGATTGCGCCGGGTGCCTACGTGGTGGTCACCAAAGATTTGCATGCCTATTGGAATGCTTACGGAATCAATGCGCCCGCTGTGGGCCAGTTTGCGGGCAATCTGCAAGGGGACGGCGAAACGTTGACCTTGTTAAAGCCCGGCCTCCCGCCCGCCCCTGACCTCATCGTGGACCGCGTGCGTTATAGTCCGCTGCCGCCCTGGCCTGCGGGCGCGGCGGGGCAGGGGGCCGCCCTGCAACTCATGGACCCCTCGCAGGACAACAGCCGACCCGGCAACTGGAGCGACAACACCCCTCTCTGGCGGTTTTTCAGTTACACCGGCAACCTGGGCAGTGTGAATCGTTTCAGCCGGTTGTCCCTCTATTTCGACAACGGCGGTGAAGTCCTGCTGGATGACCTTGCCCTGGTGGTGGGCGACACACCAGAGGCCGGCACCAATTATGTGGCCAATGCCGGCTTTGAATCACCCCTGGCGCCGACCTGGATGGTCAGCCCCTCCGGCCTTGCCACCAACAGCTACCTCACCAATGGCATGGCGCACACGGGCGCTGCGAGCCTGCGTTTCCACAATGCTGTCGGCTCCGGCAGTGTATCCCATTTTTACCAGACTCTGACCAACGTCATCGCGGGCGGGTTGCCGCCCAACACCGTTGGCACCCTCAGTTTCTGGTATCGCTCCGACGGGCGCGGCACGCTCAACTTGTACGTGAATGCGGGTTTCCGCGTGACTTTGCCGCTCGGTTCAGGCTCCGGGAGCACTGCCCGCCTGACCCCCGGTTTGTCAAACTCCGTCTTCGCGGCCTTGCCCGCGCTGCCGCCTATTTATCTCAACGAAGTGCAGGCGGAGAACCGGTCGGGACCGGTGGACAGGATGGGCGAGCGCGAACCATGGATTGAGATTTATAATGCTGGCACGGAGCCGGTGAATCTGGCCCAATGCTGGCTTTCGGAGGACCCGGAGCATCTGAAACGCTGGTCCTTCCCCACGGGGGCCGTGCTCCAGCCGGGAGAGTTCCGCTTGGTTTGGGCGGACGGCGAGGCCGGCGAGAGCACCGCGGGGGAATGGCACACGAACTTCAGATTGTCCCCCACCAGCGGCGTGGTGGTGCTGACCCTGGTTGCCTCCAATGCCACCGTGGTGCTGGATGAGCTGCGTTACGACCGCCTGGCCCCGGACCGCTCGCATGGCGCGTGGCCGGATGGACAGCTCTTTTACCGCCAGACCTTCCATTACCCCAGCCCTGGCGCGCCCAACGATGCCCGCGAGCCGCTGCCCGTCCTTTTTATTAACGAATGGATGGCGGCCAACAACCGGACGGTGGCTGACCCGGCCGATGGGGACTTTGAAGACTGGTTTGAGCTGCACAACCCCGGCGATTCCCCCGTGAATTTGGCGGGTTATTACTTGACGGACAACCTGGCCAATCCGCGCCAGTACCGCATCCCCGATGGTTTTGTCATCCCCGCCCGCGGCTTCCTGCTCGTCTGGGCCGACAATGAAACCGGCCAGAATGCCCTGGGTGCCGGGTTGCACGTGAATTTTGCCCTGCGCCAGGCGGGCGAAGCCATCGGCCTGTTCGCTCCCGATGGCATCACCGCGCTGGATACCCTAACTTTTGGACCACAGACCAATGATGTCAGCCAGGGCCGCTTGCCTGACGGCGCCGCCACACTGGCCTTTTTCAACTATCCCACACCCGGGCTGCCCAATCGGCTGGCCCCGCCGGCGCTGGCCCCGCGACTATTCGCCCTTCAGTGGCAAAATAGCGGACAATTCCGCTTTGCCTTCCAACTGCCGGCGCCGGTCAACTACTTGATTGAGTACACGGAAGACCTTCGCGCGGCGCAGTGGACACCGCTGCGCCCCGCCCAAATTGGCAGCGGCACAGTGGAAGTGGTGGACGACACCACGGGGCGCCCCCGCCGCTTCTACCGCGTCCTCCTCAATCCATAGCGGGACCGCAGCCCTCCTGTCGTCCCTGCGCCCGCCGTGGGCGTTTACTTTTTCGGCAGAGAAATCCGATGGGCCATGGTGCGGTTTTCATGCCAGCGCCGGAATGTTTCACGCACCTTGTCCTTGTCGGACGCCGGCAACCGGGCGGTGAGAAACTCAAAGTGCTCCTCCAGGGTAATCTTGTTGTCCTCCACTTTGAATTTGCGGAACGCCTTGAGAAACGGCTCATTGATTTCAATGGACTCGGGCGGGTCGGCCAGTTTGGCTCCCTCAGGCAGGATGATTTCGAAGGTGCGCCTCAAGGGGTCCGTGGCGTGAAACCGAAACGGGTACTGCCGCTCTTCCCCGATAATTTCCGGATTAATGGCTGGCGTGGTGCCCAGTTGCAGCATCAGGCCGTCGGCCAGTTTCATGCCCACCCGCGGCAACCGCACCTTCAAGTAACTTTCAAACACATCGCCTTCATCCGTCGGTTTGGTCATGGTGAACTCCAGCACCTTGCCCCCGGCGGATTTGAACCGCTCCTCCAGCACGCGCCGCACTTTGTCCACGCCGGTATCCTTGATTTCCTCCTTGCTCCGGCGGGCGGCCTCGCCCTCCCGGCGCATTTTTTCAATGATGACGCCGCCGCCTTCAGGCGTAATCTCAAAAATGGCGTGTGTATGCTCCTTATTGGCCTGTGTGTCATAGGGGGGCAGGGTCACGATGCTGCCCTTGTTGCCCTCAATGACTAATGCGGGGTGGCTGGCATACTGCTTGACGATTTGGCCGACTTTTCGCGGCCCGGCGGCGGGGTCCAGGTAGTAGATTTTCTCCTTGGTTTTGACCTGCACGATGCAATGGTCAAATTTTTCCACCGCCAACGTCTCCGGGTCCGGCTCCTCCCCAAACTCCTGTCCCAGCAGCACCAGATGCGCCTGAAAACCCGCCTCGCGGCACAGGGCCATCACCAGCAGCGACTGGTCTTTGCAATCGCCATATTTGCGGCCCAAGGTATCTTTCACCGGATGCGGCTGATGGGTGGAGTCTTTGAACGCCAGGCTGACATAGCGAATGTCCTTGGTCACCCAATCCATGATGGCCTGCAACCGCTCTTCAGCCCCCTGGTGTTTGGCCAGGATTTCCCGCAGGCGCGTCTTCGCCTCCGGCGGAAGTTGGTCCCGGCCCTTGCACAGGCCCGTGTACCACTTCGCCAGGTCATCCGGCGTCAGGCGGGTGTGAAAAATGACTCCCTCCCATAAATCCAGCGGCGAGATGTACGGCTCCACCTCCGCGGGTTCCAAGTTGGAGGTCTTCAACCGCCATTGCACCCATCCATCCGGCAGGATTTTTTCCTCCACCGGCGTGGGGCACCGTTGCGCCTTGTATTTCAAGGGAAAATTTTTCGGAAAAGTGAGGATGATGTCGGAGTCCACCAGCACCTTGAGGCCGGTGTTCCAGCGCATAAAGTATTCGCCCGGCATGATAGGCTGCCGCTCCCATTCCTCGATGATGTCGAGAATCTGGCCTTTTTTCACGGCGGGGATGTCCAGGCTGATGCGTTTGACATCCCAATAAATGCTTTCTTCGGAGTACACATTCTCGATTTTTGCCAGGCGCGTATCCACCTCGCGGCCCTGGCCGCGCTCGTTCAGGATGCGCACGGATTTTAAGGTGATTTTGAAGCGGGCGGAATCATAGACTCGTTCGGGTTCAGGCAGCCCGAACGCCTCGTCATCCAGCACCCAATAGGTGGAGCGAATCAGCGCGCGGTCCCGGCCATCGGCCTGAATTTTGCACTCATAATAATCCAGCACTTGCGCATACCCCTGCTCCCGGGCTTTGTCCGAGAGTTTGCGCGCCTTTTCCAACGCGGCAAACAGGGGGTCCTCCGGCGGCAGTTGCACTTCCTTGTAGCCCAGGGGATTGCCTTTGAAGACGCTCTTGTATTTCTGGCAAAACACCTTCATGTCCTTGACGTCCAGAAAGCCCTCCGCTTGCCCCACCACTTCGCCTTTGTAATTGAGCACCAGCAGCGTGGGATAGCTGCTCACCTTGAATTCCTTGACCACGCTTTCGTTGGCTTCCTCCTCGGCATTCAGCCGCACGAGCAGAAAATCGCTCATCTCTTTTTGCACTTCCTTGTCGGCAAAGGTCTCCCGCTCCATTTTCTTGGACCAACTGCACCAGTCGGTGGTCACATCGAGCAGGATGGGCTTTTTGTCGCGCTCGGCCCGTTTCAGGGCTTCGGTGTAACTGGACAACCAGGGCAGTTTGGCTCGGCCCTCGCTGCCGGGCTGGGGGATTTGCGCCGCAAGCGGCAGTAACAGACTCAAGAACAACACGCTGGCCGGGAAAATTCGTGGCATTTCTCGCATACAATTACTCTACCCTGTCGGGCGGACGGGGCAAGCAGGAACTAGGGAAGCGATGCAGGCAATAGGGGAGAAAGCGCCTGTCTGCCGGTTGGCTCCCGCCGGCGCGGCACACATTAAGCTTGCCACAAAGGCGCTGGCTTTGGACGCTACGGGGCTGTGTCAAGGCTGCCGTTTGAATTGTTTCTGGCGCTGCGGTATTTCCGCCCCCGGGGTACCTATGTGTCGGTCATCACGCTCATCGCGGTGGTGGGCGTGATGCTGGCGGTGGGCATGCTCATTGTGGTCATCAGCGTCATGAGCGGCTTTGACCGCGAGCTGCGCGACAAGATTCTGGGCTTCAACGCGCATCTCAAGGTCTTTCATCCGCAGGCCCCGCTGGGGGGGTGGGAGCGGCTGCGCGAGCAAATTCTGCAATGTCCGGATGTGCGCGGGGTTGCGCCTTTTGTGTTGGGCCCGGTCTTGGTGGAAACGCAGACGGGGGACAGCAATCGTAATCCGGTCGTATTCACGCCGTATGTGCGCGGCGTGGAGCCGGCATTGGAGAAGACGGTGAGCCGCCTGCCGGCCAGCATTCGCTCAGGCGAATTTAATCTGGAGGGACGCACCCTGGTCATCGGCAGCGAGTGCGCCCACAGTTTGGGGGTGACGGTGGGTGACCGGTTGGCGGTGTATTCCCCGCGCAATCTGCAGAAAATGCGCCAGAGCCTGGGCCAGACCAATGAGCAGGCGATCTTGCCGGACGATTACACCATCACGGGCATTTTTGACGTGGGCCATTACGAATACAACGCCACGGTGATTGCCACGTCGCTGGAGAACGCGCAGGACTTGTATGATTTGGATGACCTGGTGCACGGGCTGCTGGTGATGTTGCATAATCCGATGGAGGCTGACCGGGTGCGGGCGGAGCTGCGCTCGCGGCTGGGGGGCGAGCTGGCCATCTCCACCTGGATGGAGGAAAACTCGGTGATTCTCAATGCGCTGGCCGTCGAAAAACAGGCCATGTTTGTGGTGTTGTTTGTGGTGATGATTGTGGCGGCCTTTGGCATTACGGGCACCCAGATTGCCTTTGTGTACCAAAAGACGCGCGAGATTGGCATTTTGAAGAGCCTGGGCGCCACCCACCGTCAGGTGGCGTGGCTGTTCTTCAGCCAGAGCCTGTTGGTGGGCGTGCTGGGCGTGGCGGCCGGCCTGGGCTTTGGGCTGAGCTTGTTGCGGTGGCGCAATGAATTCTTGCGCTTCATGAATCAGGCCACCGGCATGGATTTGTTTCCTTCGAGCATTTACGCCTTTCATGAGCTGCCGGCTTTGACCATGCCTTGGGACGTGCTGATGATTTGCGGCAGCGCCATGCTGCTGTGTGTGGCCGCCGGTTTGTTGCCGGCGTGGCGGGCCATGCGCCTGCATCCGGTGGAGGCCCTGCGGTATGAGTGAGCTTGCCCCGCCCCCCGCTCGCCAGCCGTTGCTCGCAGCGCGCGAGGTGCGCCGAACCTTTCACGTGGACGGCCAGGCCGTGCCGGTGCTGCGGGGCGTGACACTGGAGGTGCAACCGGGTGAATTTGTGGCCGTGCGCGGCGCTTCCGGCGCGGGCAAGAGCACGTTATTGCATCTGCTGGCCGGCCTGGACCAGCCCACCGCGGGAGAAATCTTTTTTCGCGGACTGCCTGTGCATCGGCTGTCGGCGCTCGAATTGGCGGCCATGCGCAACCGCCATATCGGCCTGGTTTTCCAGGCGTATCATCTGCTGCCTGAGCTGGATGCTCTGGAAAACGTCTGCCTGCCGGCCCGGCTGGCGCGGTTGCCCGCGGACGAGGCGGAGGCGCGCGCGCGCGAGCTGCTGGCGCGGGTGGGATTGAGTGAACGCTGGCGGCATCGCCCCCGGCAGCTCTCAGGCGGCGAGCAACAGCGGGTGGCCCTGGCGCGGGCCTTGATCAACCGGCCGGACGTGATTTTGGCGGACGAGCCGACGGGCAATCTGGACAGCCAGACCGGCGGGCAGATTATTGATTTGCTGGTTTCACTGCAGCGAGAGCACCGGACGGCGCTGGTGATTGCCACGCACGACGCCAGCATAGCGGCGCGGGCGGGGCGCGTGGTGGAACTGCGCGATGGCCAGGTTTTCGGCGAGCCAGCCGCGGGGGTTTGACTGCGCCAGGCCCCGCTTATTTTTTGCACACGGCCAGCCCCAGCAGGGAGGGTTCCACGATGGGCTGGTAGAGTTTTTGGGGCGCGTTTTCGGCCACGCCGGCGGCTTTTTCGAGATAACGCCCGGCCAGGAGGGTGCCCTTGTTGATGATGACCAGGTCCGACTCTTCATCCGGCCGCAGCGGTTCCACCAGCACATCGCCAAGGGTCAGCGCCTTGAGCGGCTTTTTGGTCACCGGCCGGCCATGGACATACAACGTGAAACGTAACTCAATATCGCCCATGGCATACAAATGGCGGCTGTAAATGGATTGATGAATGCCCGGCGGCAACTTATCTGGCGGCACGTATTGCGGCACAATGGGCGTCAGAATATCGTACTTGGCCGCTTTGAAACGGGCTTTCAAGGCGGCCTGAATGAGATTCAACGTCTCCCCCAAGGCATCCATGAAATCGCTGTCAGCAGCGCCTTCGGCATCCATGCCGCTGAAGGCCTCAAATAATTTGCGGCTGGACGGGCGGTCGGCTTCAAGGAGCAGGTCCAGCCACAAGGTTTTTCCCGGCAGGATGAGAAAATGGACCAGGCTGAAAGGATTTTCCAGCGAGCGGTCTGGCCGGATTTCCGGCTCACTTTCACTGAAGCCCATGGAGAAAAGCGTTTCTGCCACCAACTGCTCCACGCCCTCGGCGGGCATGATTTCCGCCAGTATCTGTTTTGGATCGTGTTTAACGGAAGCGCCATTAGTGGCTTTGACGTTGGCAGGCGCGGCAGGGGGCGCTTCGGCAATTATGCTGGCGGCCGTTTCTTTGTTTTCCCCTTTGAGAGGGGAAACCATCTGGGAAAGGACATGATCCCGTTGTTTGATCTCGTCCAACAACTGCCGCTGATGCGTGGCCAGGCGGACGGCGGCCAGGGCCCGCGCGGCAAAGACATCCGGCTGCCACGGGGCCGGCAGGCAATCATCGGCGCCCGCCTGAAGAGCTTCGATGACTGCGCGAGCTCCGTCGTCATCCAGCGCCAGCAACAGGTGGGGCCGCACTGCGCATTCGCTGGCGCGCACCCGGCGCACCCACTCCATTCCCTTCAGCCCATGCAGCTCAGGCCCGATGACCGTAACCGATGGCTCATGCGAGTTGCGCAGCAGGTCAAGCAGTGCCTGGGCATCCTGCCGAGGCAGCACTTCATGGCCCCGGCTGGTCAATTCGCTCAGGACCCGGTCCCGCACAAAGGGCCAGAGGCTTTGGCCGTCATCTAAAAAATAAACATTCATCTCAGGGTTTCCCATCAAATGACCCGGCAATGGCTGCCTGGCCGCGGCACAGGCTTCCATCATCACGCCCGACTTATCGGCATCGGGCGGCAAAAGTTTAGCCGATAGTTGTCACGCGGTTTTTTCTCAAGTTGCACGGGTCAGTGCCGATAACACGCGTGTTGCTGCTCCCTGGCATGGGAGCCTTTGCCGGTTTAACTCTGGAATTGCTGGCCTCATGGACAACGTTGATTTGACCCGCGAGTTCATCGCCGAAGGGCGTGAGCATCTTGCCCAGGTGGAGGCGGACCTGGTGGCATTGGAGAAGAATCCCCAGGACCGGGAGATTTTGTCGCGCATCTTCCGCGCGGTGCACACCATCAAGGGGGCGAGCGGCTTTCTGGGCTTGAAAAAGCTGGAGGCGCTGACTCATGCGGGAGAGAACCTCTTAAGCCGTTTGCGGGATGGGCGGATGGCGGTGAGCCAGGAAATCACCACTTTATTGTTAAATCTGGTGGACACCTTGCAGCAGGCCATGACGCTTATTGAGGCGCAGGGCAACGACGCTGCTTTGCAACACGCCCCTTTGGCGCTCAAAATTAATCGCCTGCTGCAAAGCCAGCCAGCTCCGGCTGCCGCCCCGGAAACCCCTGCCGCGCCGCAGGCCACCCTGCCTGCCCCGGCTTCCCCGGCCCCGGCGGAGCCGGCCGCGGCCGCCGTCACTGCCATACCGGCCACGCCGGCGCCCGCGCCGGTCTGCGAGTCTTCAAATAATGCAAATATGGCCAATAAAGAATGTGAACAGACTGCCACCGCCACCCCGGCGGTCTCGGCTACTTCCAGCATGGCCGAAAGCCATGTGCGCGTGGATGTGGGCCTGCTGGACCGGTTGATGAATCTGGTGGGCGAGCTGGTGCTGGCCCGGAATCAAATCCTGCAGCTCAGCGACCATGCGGAAAACACCCAGTTGAACACCGTGGCGCAGCGTTTGAATCTGGTGACCACCGAGTTGCAGGAAGAAGTGATGAAAACGCGCCTGCAACCCATCCAGAATGCCTGGAGCAAACTTCCGCGTGTGGTGCGGGACACGGCCATGGCCTTGGGGCGGCAGGTGCAGTTGGAGTTGATTGGGCAGGATACGGAGCTGGACCGGGCGATTATCGAGGCCATCAAAGACCCCATGTTGCACCTGGTCCGCAACGCGCTGGACCACGGCATCGAGCTGCCGTCCGAGCGCAAAGCCGCCGGCAAGCCGGAGATGGGGCGGCTGGTGTTGCGCGCCTTCCATGAAGGCGGACAGGTCAACATCGAGGTCAGCGACGATGGCCGCGGCATTCAGGCCGCCAAAGTCAAGGCCAAAGCCCTGGAGAAAGGATTGATTACGGCGGAGCAGGCTCATCGGATGACTGATCGCGAGGCGTTTCACCTGCTTTTCCTGCCCGGGTTTTCGACGGCGGAAAAAGTCACAAATGTTTCCGGACGCGGCGTGGGGATGGACGTGGTGAAGACCAACATCGAGAAATTGGGCGGTTCGGTGGATGTGGAAAGCACGCCCGGCCAGGGCACTACAGTCAAAATCAAAATCCCGCTGACGCTGGCCATCATTCCCGCCCTGCTGGTTACCTGCGGGACGGAGCGCTACGCCGTGCCCCAGGTCAACCTGGTGGAGCTGGTGCGGGTGGAGGCGGACCAACGCCGCCGGCAAATCGAGGAAATCATGGGCGCGCCGGTATGCCGGTTGCGGGGACGGCTGCTGCCGCTGGTGTATTTGTCCCGCGTGTTTCAAGTTCCGCCGGCGGCGGAGGACAATGGCGCGGTCAACATTGTGGTGTTGCAGGCCGACCAACAGCAGTTTGGCCTGGTGGTGGATTGCATCAATGACACCTGTGAAATTGTGGTCAAGCCGCTGGGCAAACACCTCAAACGCATTCCGGTCTTTGCCGGCGCCACCGTGCTGGGCGATGGCACGGTGGCGTTGATTCTGGATGTGCTGGGTCTGGCTCAACACGCTCATGTGTTGCGCCAGGCGCAGGAGCACGAGCACCGGCGGGTGGAAGCCGCTGCGGCTGCCGGGCGGGCCGGGGCGCAGGCGCGCCAGTTGTTGCTGTGCGCCTTGGGCCAGCAGCGGCTGGCCATTGATTTGGCCACGGTGGGCCGTCTGGAAAAGATTGCGCGCACCCAGGTTGAGCACGCCGGCGGGCGGGAGGTGGTGCAGTACCGCGGCCGGTTGATGGACTTGGTGCGCCTAAGCCAGTTCCTGGGATATGCCGATCCTGAGGAGGGCGATCTGAATGTGGTGGTGTACACCTGCCAAGACCGCCCCGTGGGCCTGGTGGTGGGAACCATCATGGACATTTTAGAGCAAGCTGTCGAACTGGACCGGCACGAGGCGCGCACCGGCATTCAGGGCCGTTGCGTCATACAAGGGCGCACCACGGAGCTGGTGGACGTGCCCGGAGTGGTGCAGGCCGCCGGTTTGATGACCGCCGCAGTTTGAACGAAGCAAGCCTATGAAAACCGCTGAGCTGTATTGCACTTTTACCGTGGACAATTACCTCTTTGGCGCGCCGGTCCTGCGCGTGCAGGAGGTGGTGCGCAATCAATCCATGACCCCCGTGCCGCTGGCCGCGCCGGAAATCCGGGGCCTGCTCAATTTGCGCGGCCAGATTGTCACCGCCATTGATTTGCGGCGGCGGCTGGGCTTGCCGGAGCGATCCGCCGAGACCGCGCCGGTGCATGTGCTGCTTTCCGATGGCGACGGCGCCGTCAGCCTGATGGTGGACCAGGTGGAAGACGTTCAGGAGGTGGCTCCCGAGATAATGGAAACGCCGCCTGAGACGGTGAATCCAGTGATTCGGGCTCTTTTGCGCGGCGTGGCCCGGCGGGAGGACCGCCTGTTGCTGCTGCTGGATGAAACCAAAGCCATTTCCCTGTCGTAATCGAAAAGCCAATCAGTCACAAACTGCAACCAACCCTCCAAAAAATGAAGCGTTTATGAAACTTAGCGCCAAAATCAATGCCGGTTTTGCCGGCGTGCTTGTTATCACCGCCATCATAGGCGTCCTGGCCGTGTTCAAAATGAACCAGGTCCACCAAACCGCCGATGTTATTGCCGAGGATTACATGCCGGCCACCGCGGTGGCCAGTGGGGTGGAAGGCAATGCCCTCTGGACCATGTATCAGATGCGAGGCTATGCCTACACTGAGGAAACTAATTTCCTGGCTCTGGGACTGCAACGCCTTGAAAAAACCAAGGAGGCAATCAATCAAGCCAGAAACCTTGCCAAGGAACGTGGCGAGACTCTGGCTTTTCTTAGTGAGGCTGCCAAGGTGGCCGAAGAAAAAGCAGCAGAATATGAGCGATTGTCTCTACAAACCGTGGAGGCCAACAACATGTTGAAAATGCTGCGTCAAGCAATGGATGCTGCGGCGGCCTCATACATGCGGGAATGCTATGCTTACCTGGAGGGCCAGAGCAAAATATTGGATCAACTGCTGAGCCAGACCAACCAAGGCCAGAATTTGGATTTGGAGCAGTTTCGTGAAAGGGTGCAGAAAATCAAACTCATTAATGATGTCATTGATATTGGTAATGCCATACGTGTGGGCAATTTCAAGTCACAGGCCACGCGCAACCCAGAGCTTTTTCAGGAAACCATGAAAAAGTTTAACGAACTGCCAGCCAAGTTTGCCGCTTTGAAAGCCCTGACCCGGCAGGAAATTAACATCAAACAGTTGGCGGCCGTTGAAAAAGCCGGCGCCGACTATCAGAAAGAAATGGCTGATTTCCTCAAGACTTGGCAGAAACGTGAAGAATTGAATAAGAGTCGGGCGGAGGTGGCGGAGGTACTTCTGAGCCAGGCCGATATGGTGGTGACCAATTCCATTGGTCTCAGCATGCAAAAGTCCAATGTAGCGGCTGCTTCGTTATCCACGGCAAGGACATTTATTATAATTGCCTTGTTGATTGGCATTGTAGCGGGTGTTGCTGTGGCCATTTTCATCGTCCGCAACATCATTCCGCCCTTGAAGCAGGCGATTGGCTTGACCAGCCAGGTGGCCAGCGGGGATTTGACGCAGACCTTGTCCATTGCGCGGTCGGATGAAATTGGGGAGCTGGCGCAGGCGGTGAACTCCATGGTGATTAACCTGCGCAAGAACATGAAGTCACTGGCCGAGACTTCGGATACCCTGGCCGCTTCTTCGCAGGAATTGAGCGCGGCCGGCAGCCAGTTGAGCAGCAACGCCGAGGAGACGGCCAGCCAGGCGAATGTGGTGGCGGGGGCGTCGGAGCAGGTGAGCAAGTCGGTGGCGACGGTGGCGACGGCGGCGGAGGAGATTAGCGCGTCCATCAAGGAGATAGCGCGGCAGGCGGTGGATGCGGCGAAGGTGGCCAACCAGGCGGCGACGGCGGCGGAGCGGGCCAATCAGACGATGGGGCGGCTGGATGCATCGAGCGCGGAGATTAACAACGTGGTGAAGGTGATTACGAGCATTGCGGAGCAGACGAACCTGCTGGCGCTCAATGCGACGATCGAGGCGGCGCGGGCGGGGGAGGCGGGGAAGGGGTTTGCGGTGGTGGCCAACGAGGTGAAGGAGCTGGCCAAGCAGACGGCGCGGGCGACGGAGGAGATTGCGGTGAAGATTCAGACGATTCAGGGGGACAGCCACGGGGCGGTGGAGGCGATTCGGGAGATTGGGGAGGTGATCCGGAAGATTGACCAGATTCAGACGGTGATTGCCAGCGCGGTGGAGGAGCAGGCGGCGACGATGAACGAGATTACGCGGAACGCGGCGGAGGCGGCGCAGGGGAGCCAGGAGATTGCGCGGAACATTGCGGGGGTGTCGCAGGCCGCCCAAAGCACCACCCAGGCGGTGGCGGGCACCGGCGCCGCCGCCAACGAACTGGCGCGGCTGGCTGGCGATCTCAAGGTCATGGTCGGCCAGTTCAAGCTGGATTCCGGCGGCAATGGCCATGGCATGGCGGGCGGCGCGCCAGTGCCCGAGGCCTTGCAGAAACGGATGCCCAAACGCACCCCGGCCTCCAAGACGGAGGTCAAACCTGAGGCCAATATGGTGGCCGCCTGAGCAACCTCAGACGCCATCAGACCGCCGCCGGCAGTCCACGGAAGGGCTGCCGGCGGTTGAGTTTGGAGGCTGGGAGCCACAGGGACAGATTCAACGAAAGATAACACTTAAGTTTTGGCCGGACCTGCCGATGAAAATAGGGACGTTAACCATAACGGTTGCAGTCAGCGGCATGCCTGGCTGCCGGGTGCCCGGGCAGCGTTATTGATTAGCCGTGCTTGAACCATGAAAATCTTAATCGTGGATGACAACGCGCTGGCTTTGCGCGTGATGTACAACCATCTGGCCAAAGATGGTCATGAAATTATTACTGCGGGCTGCGGGGCGGATTGTTTGAAAATTCTTTTGGGACCGAACCCGCCTGGCGTGGCAGTGCTGGATTGGATGATGCCGGACATAGACGGCCTGGAGGTGTGTCGGCGCGTGCGTATGGAGCAAAAGGACGGACGCACTTATTTGTTAATGACCACCTGCATGCAATCCAAAGAGGATTTGATTCAAGCCTTGGATTCGGGGGCGGACGCCTATCTCTACAAACCGTATGACTCGGGTGTGTTTCGGGCCCATGTGCGGGCCGCCATGCGCATTGCCGAGTATCAAGATAAGCTGCGTCAATCCAGCCGATTAGGGAAGTTGCCACTGCCCGAGGTGAATGAGCCTGCCACTGCCGAGTCCGTTTGAAGCCTCAATTCAGAGGCTTAATATATTCTCGCGCAATAACTTCCGAGTAGTCAGGGATTCCACTCCCTGAACCTACAACCGCCGCAACCGTGTCGCACAGGGCACAGGCGGCCGCGGATTGAGTGCCGTAAGGAGGTCTGGTGGCATACCCTCTAATCTTCCAGTTTAGCCGGTGCCGCATGAGTGATTTTTCGACTCTTTCGAGCATAAAAAACTTAAGTTACCCGCCGTTTTTGCCGATAGGGGATTGGAATTGGCCAACTCACCATGGCGGACCCGTGACATACGCTGATGAAGATACGCACCAAAATCATTGCTTTAGGCGCCGGTCTGGCTGTCAGCATGGCAGCAGTGCTGGTGGCTGTTATTTTATTGGAGTCCCGCCAGATTAACCAGCGCGTTCAGGAGGCGCAGGCTAACACGGATAAACTGAAGCAGGAAATGGAGTCCGAGCTGCGCCGGATAATGTGGGCGGATTTGGAAAAAAGCGCGCGCAGCATTTACACGCTGCTGGAAGCATCGGACAAGCGCACGGAGCGGCGGCTGTTACATGCGTTGGGGGTGGCCCATCAGCAGATTGAGGAGGCGGGCGGATTCCGGCTGGCCAACACCACGGTTCCCTGGACGGTGGTGAATCAATTTAACGGGGAGCAGAAAAACATCACGCTCCCGGGTTTTTGCCTGGGCCAGCAATGGCTGGGGCAGGTGACCACCACCAACCAGCCGGCGCCGCTGGTGGATTTTGTGAAGCAGACCACCCGGGATTATTGCACCATCTTTCAGCGCATGAATGAGGAGGGGGACATGTTGCGGGTGTGCACCAGCGTGTTAAAGACCAATGGCACACGGGCCATTGGCACTTACATCCCGCGCATGCAGCCCGATGGCACCGAGAACCCCGTGCTCAAGGCCGTGCTCAGCGGCCAGACGTACCGCGGGCGGGCCTTCGTGGTGGATGACTGGCATGCCGCCGTGTATGAGCCGATTTGGGATGAGAAAAAGGAAAAGGTCATTGGCATGCTCTACACGGGGGTGAGTTTGCGCGATGTGAACCTGGAGGTGGCCCGCATGGTGCAGCAAACCAGGGTAGGAAAAACCGGCAACGTGGTCATCGTGGGCGGCACGGGCAGTCAGCGCGGCGTGTACATCATCTCCAAAGACGGCAAACGGGATGGCGAAAACATTTGGGAAGTGCGTGATGCCAAAGGCCGGCCGTTTGTGCAGGAGACGGTGAACAAGGCCGTGGCGGCCAAAGGGGAGCCGGTGTTTGACTCGTATGAGTGGCGGAATCCGGGTGAAACCACCAATCGCGTCAAAGTGGCAGCTTTGATGTACTACGAGCCGTGGAACTGGGTCATCAACGCCGGTTGCTATGAGGATGAATACATGGAGGTGCGCAATTCATTGCAAGGGGTGGCGCAGGGGGTGATGCAGACATGCCTGCAAATCGGGCAGCAATTTCGCGGATTGTTGCGATGGACGCTGGGCGTGGCGGCGGTGGGTGTGGTGGTGGCGCTGGTATGCGGTTTCTATGTGGCCGGCCGAATTGTCAGACCCATAAACCAGGGGGTGGCCTTCACTCAGCGTCTGGCCCAGGGGGATTTCAGCCGCGAGCTGGAGATTCATTCCAAAGATGAAACCGGCGAGCTGGCGCAGGCCATGAACGAAATGGTGCGCCAACTGCGCCGCATGTTCCGTAAAGTGCAGCAAAGCAGCACCACCTTGCAGGCGCAATCCAGCGAATTGGTGGGCAGCGGCCAGCAAATGGGCGCCACCGCCGAGGAGACGGCCAGCCAGGCGAACGTGGTGGCGGGGGCGTCGGAGCAGGTGAGCAAGTCGGTGGCGACGGTGGCGACGGCGGCCGAGGAGATCAGCGCGTCCATCAAGGAGATAGCGCGGCAGGCGGTGGATGCGGCGAAGGTGGCCAATCAGGCGGCGACGGCGGCGGAGCGGGCCAATCAGACGATGGGGCGGCTGGATGCGTCGAGCGCGGAGATTAACAACGTGGTGAAGGTGATTACGAGCATTGCGGAGCAGACGAACCTGCTGGCGCTCAATGCGACGATCGAGGCGGCGCGGGCGGGGGAGGCGGGGAAGGGGTTTGCGGTGGTGGCCAACGAGGTGAAGGAGCTGGCCAAGCAGACGGCGCGGGCGACGGAGGAGATTGCGGTGAAGATTCAGACGATTCAGGGGGACAGCCACGGGGCGGTGGAGGCGATTCGGGAGATTGGGGAGGTGATCCGGAAGATTGACCAGATTCAGACGGTGATTGCCAGCGCGGTGGAGGAGCAGGCGGCGACGATGAACGAGATTACGCGGAACGCGGCGGAGGCGGCGCAGGGGAGCCAGGAGATTGCGCGGAACATAGCGGGGGTGTCGCAGGCCGCCCAAAGCACCACCCAGGCGGCGGCCGAGAGTTTGCGAGTGGCGCAGGATTTGGGCGCGTTGGCGCAGGAGCTGCAGGCGGCGGCGGCGCAGTTCAAACTGGGCAGTGAAGCGGAGGCCGGCGAAGGGAGCCAGAGCCAGGCGGCGGTTTGGCGGGCTCCAGGGCCGGCACGGCAGCGTGAGATTTCGCCCCGGCGGGCCGCCCCAGCCTTGTTGGCGGCGGGCACGGGCAACGGAGACCATGATTAAGCAAGCCTTATGAAAGCGTTGGTAGTAGATGATTCCAAAATCATGCGCAACATCATTGGCCGCATTCTGCGGGAAATGGGCATGGAGATCGTGGAGGCGGCCAATGGGGTGGAGGCGTTGGAAAAAGTCCAGGCCGAGCGGCCGGAACTGGCGCTGGTGGACTGGAACATGCCCGAGATGAACGGCTATGAGTTTGTGAAAGCCGTGCGGGCGGAGCCGGCGTATGATGAAATGAAAATCATGATGGTTACCACCGAGACGGAGGTGGAACAGGTGACGCAGGCCCTGGAGGCCGGCGCCAATGAATACGCCATGAAACCCTTCACCAAAGAAGTGATTCAGGAAAAGCTCTCGCTGTTGGGAGTGGCCTGAACTTCACCCAATTATGCCTAAAATCGGGGTCATGGTGGTGGACGACTCCGTGGTGGTGCGGCAGGTCGTGTCGCAAGCCCTGGCGCAAGACCCCGATATCGAAGTCGTTGGCGTGGCCGCCAATGGCAAGATTGCCCTGGCCCGCCTGCCGCAGTTGAACCCGGACATGGTGATTCTCGACATTGAAATGCCGGAGATGGACGGGCTGACGACCTTGCGGGAAATCCGCAAGCAGTATCCCAAATTGCCGGTGGTCATGTTCAGTACGTTGACCGAGTTTGGCGCCAGCGCCACCGTGCAGGCCCTCACGCTGGGGGCCAATGATTACGTCCACAAACCTTCCGGCGCCGAAACCATTTCTGAGGGGCTGCGCCAGACCCGCGAGGCCATTGTCCCCAAACTTAAAGCGCTCGTGCCCGCCAAACGGACGGCCGCGGCAACTGCCGCCGTCAAGGCGCCCGTGCCGGCGCCGGCGCTTCCCGTCAATCTGACTTCGCTGGCCGGCAATCATTCCCCAAAAGTGGAAGCGTTGGTGATTGGAGCCTCCACCGGCGGTCCCAATGCGCTGGCGGTGCTGCTCAGCGGCCTGCCGCGAAACCTGCCGGTGCCGCTGCTGATTGTGCAGCACATGCCGCCGATGTTCACCCGGATGCTGGCGACGCACCTCACGGCCCATTGCGGCATCCCCGTTTCCGAAGCCAGCGATGGCATGCTGGTGCGCGTCGGCCAGGGACTGGTGGCACCGGGCAACTACCACCTTGCTGTGGCCCGTCACAACGGCGAAGTGACGGCGCACTTGAACCAGGACCCGCCGGAAAACTCCTGCCGGCCGGCGGTGGATGTGTTGTTTCGTTCGGCGGCCGCGGTGTATGGCCAGGGCACGCTGGCGGTGGTGCTGACCGGCATGGGACAGGATGGCTTGCGTGGCGGGCGCGAAATCCGCGAAGCCGGCGGCTCGGTCATCGCTCAGGATGAAGCCACCAGCGTGGTGTGGGGCATGCCGGGCGCGGTGGTGAAAGCGGGGGTGGCGGAGGCGGTGCGGCCTCTGGAAGAACTGGCCTTGCTCATTACGCAAAAATTACAGGTCGGGCGGCCCGGTTGGCAGCCCCAACATTTAAGTTCCGCTGCCAGGACGGCGGCGGTGGTTTAGGTTATGGCCATTACGGCGGACGAATTCAATTACGTGCGCAATTTATTGCGCGAACAGGCAGCCATCATCATTGATCCGGGCAAGGAATACCTGGTGGAAACCCGCCTGGCGCCACTGGCCCAGCGCATGGGATTGCCGGGGGTCAATCACCTGATTGCCCGGCTGCGCTCCGAGCCGGTCAATGGCGCCCACCACAAGACCATCGAGGCGCTGACTATTGGCGAGACCCTCTTTTTCCGGGATTTGCATCCCTTTGAGGCGCTGCGGAAACAACTGCTGCCGGAATTGATGCAGAAGCGCCAATCGGTGCGCACCCTCCGCATTTGGTGCGGGGCATGCTCCACCGGACAGGAGCCTTACAGCGTCGCCCTGACCATCCGGGAGTATTTTCCCCAGCTCAGAGACTGGCAGGTGAAGATTCTGGCCACCGACATCAACACTGAAAGTCTGGAGCGCGCTCGTGCCGGCATCTACACCCAGTTGGAGGTCAACCGCGGCATGCCCGCCATGCTGCTGGTCAAGCATTTCAAAAAACTCCCGGACCAGAACTGGCAAATCAACCCGGAGGTGCGGGCGATGGTGGAGTTTCAGGAGTTGAACCTGGCGCGTCCCCTGCCGCCGTCTCCGTTGTTTGACCTGGTTTTCCTGCGCAATGTCCTGATTTACTTTGATACCGCCACCAAACGCAACATCCTCAATGGCGTGCGTGCCCGCCTGGCACCGGATGGTTATTTCTTCCTGGGGGCCAGCGAAACCACCCTCTATGTGGATGAGTGCTTCGAGTCGGTGACCCTGGGCAAAACGGTGGCTTACCGCAAGAAGGCCTGAGCGCAGGGCAGAGTTTGCCGGGAGCTTTCCCGGCAGGAGCGGCAAGATTTTCCAGTCGGTCGGCATTTCTTCTTGATAAAGCCGGGTTTAGAGCCTCCGGCGTCCATGGCACTCAAAATGCTCAGCAGTGCGACAACGGACGCCGTATGATAAGCGCCTTGTTCAATCAGCCGAATTACGTGGCGGCCAAGCAGATGCTGGACGCCACCTTGTTGCGCCACGAGGCGATAGCCAGCAACCTGGCCAACCTGGAGACCCCCGGCTACAAGCGCGTGGATATTTCCCCGGCTTTTGAAAGTGAATTGCGCCAGGCCGTCGCCAGCAAGGACCCCGCCCGCATTGCCGCCTTGGCCCCCCAACTGGAAGTGGATGCCACCGCCGTGGCCCGGAACCGCGACGGCAACACCGTGCAACTGGAGCAGGAACTTCTCAAGCTCAACCAGAACAGCCTGGCCCATGCGGTGGAAACGCAATTGATCACCGGTACGCTGGTGAAATTGCGGCTGGCCATCACCGGACGGCCGATATGAGGTTTTTGACGTATGATTCAGCTCATCCCCGCCGTAGAAAGCACCGCCTCGGCACTGGAGGCCGAGCGTATCCGCATGGAGGTGATTGGTCAAAACATCGCCAATGCCAACACCACCCGCGGTGTGGATGGCAAACCTTTCCGCCGCCAGCAGGTGGTGTTTGAGAGTCTCCTGCGCCAGGAATTGGGCCGCCCCGGCGCGGCCGGCCCGGCGAAGGTCACTGTCAGCAAAATCGTGCCTGACCCCCGGCCTTTCCGCCTCGTGTACAACCCTGGGCATCCGGACGCTGACGCCCAAGGCATGGTGGCCTTGCCGAACATCAGCATCCACGAGGAAATGGCCGACATGATTGCCGCCTCGCGGGCCTTCGAGGCCAACCTGGCCGTGGTCAAGACCGCCCGGACCATGGCGGCGCAGACCTTGAGCATTGGCAAACGCAGTTAACCCGCCCGCGTGCCATGATACCTGTTTCTCCTGTTCAAGCGTATCTGGCCAGCAGCGCCACCGCGGTCACCTCCCCCATGGCTCCGGCGGCGCCGGGCCGCATCTCCCCCGCCGAACTCCAAAACTTGGGCGCTTCGTCAGGCGCTTCTGGGGCGGCAGAACCACCGGCGTTTGGGCGTTTGCTGGACCATTTCGTGACGGAAGTCAATGGCCGCCAGTTGCAGGCACGGGAGGCCGTCAATGATTTGCTGGCGGGCAAAAATGTGTCTTTGCATCAAACGGTCATCGCCATGGAGGAGGCCCAGGTCTCTTTTCAGCTCATGGTGGAAGTCCGCAATAAACTGCTCGAGTCGTATCAGGAACTGATGCGCATGCAGCTCTAAGCCATGAATGTCGCTCTGGCTCAACTGGGCCGCCAGTTGGCGGCCATCTGGAAACAACTGGGACTCAACCAGCGCATCAGCGTGGTGCTCGCCGGCGCGGTGGTGGTGGGCGGCCTGGTGAGCATGGTCTTGTGGAGCAGCCGCACCGACTACGCCCTGCTCTATGGCCGTCTGGAGGATGCCGAGGCGGCCAAGGTCCTCGCGGCCCTTGACGATGCCAAAATCCCCTACCGCACCGGGCAGGGCTCCATCTACGTGCCGGCGGCCAAAGTCCATCAGGTGCGCATGCAACTGGCGGCCAAGGGCCTCCCCAAAAATGAATCGGGCGTGGGCTTCGAGATATTCGACAAACCCAACTTCGGCATCTCGGACTTCGTCCAGCGCGCCAATTACCTGCGCGCGTTGCAGGGCGAGCTGGCGCGGACCATCAGCCAGTTGGATGAAGTGGAGGCGGCCCGCGTCATGATTGTCATCCCGGAAAACCGGTTGCTGGCGGACAACTCCCGGCGGCCCACGGCGTCGGTATTTATTAAGACCAAGGGACTGGCTCAGCTTTCGGCCTCGTCGGTGAGCGCGATTCAATTTTTGGTGGCCAATGCGGTGGAAGGTTTGCAGGCCAGCCGCGTCAGCGTGGTGGACAACCGCGGCAACGTGCTCTCGCAGGAGGCCGAGGGCGATTCCGTGGCCGGCTTGACGGCCACCCAGCTCGCCGCCCGCAAAAATCTCGAGTCTTATCTGTCCAAGAAGGCGGAAGGGATGCTGGAAAAGGTGCTTGGGCCGGGGCAGGCCGTGGTCCGGGTTTCCGCCGACATCAATTTTGACAGTCTGACCCGGACGGAAGAGAAGCTGGACCCGGACAGCCAGGTGATTCGCGTCTCCACCTTGAATGACGAAAGCACCGACACCACCAACGCCGGCGGGCCGGGCGGCGTGCCGGGAGTCAGCGCCAACGCAGTGACCGACACCAATGCCACCACCACCGCTTCCACTGCCTCCATCAACAAGTCCACCACCAAGAAAAAGACCACCAACAACCAGTACGAATTCAGCCGGACCACCAGCAACATGACGCAACTGGCCGGCGGCATCAAGCGGCTCAGCGCGGCGGTGTTCATCGCCGCCCGCACTTCCGGCAGCGGCACCAATCGCGTGGTGGAGCCGCGGACGCCGGAAGAATTGCAGAAATTGCGCCGCATTGTGCAGAGTGCGCTGGGCATCGTGGAGGCGGACCCCCAGCGCCGGGATGAAATTGTGTTGGAGGAAATGCCGTTCAACGATGCCCTGGAGGTGGAGGTGGCCCAACAGTTGCAGCAGCAGGAGCGGCGGCAGTTCTGGATGGATTTGCTGCCCAAGCTGGCCTATCCCGCGCTGGCGCTGGTGGTGCTGGCCCTGTTCTTCCGGATGCTCCGCCGCACGGCTGATGAAGCCATTCCCCTGGGTGTCCCGCTGGGGTATGGCCACGGCAACGGACACGGCAACGGGCATGGCAACGGCCACGGCAATGGGCACGGCAAACCCGGTGGCGTCCGCGCCAAACCGGTACTGGCGCGCGGCCAAGCTCCGGAAGAGGAAGTTTTGAGTGTCGAAGCCTTGAACCAACTGATACGCGAAAATCCCGACAACATGTCCCAGGCCATTCGCGCCTGGATGCTGCGGGGCCGCGCTAACGATTAAGCATCATGGCCGAAGCTGAACCCACATCCCCGGGCACTGCGCCGGCCCCGGCGGTCACGCCGGCGGAGGCGGAATTTCTGAAGATGCCCAAAGTCCAGCGCCTGGCGGCGTTTTTGCTGATGCTGGGGCCGGAGACAGCGGGCGAAATCCTGCGGCGTTTTGAGCCAAAGGAAGTGGAGTTAATCACCGCCGAAATGGCCCGCCTGCCTTTCATCAGCGGAGAGGTGCAGACCCTGATCATGAAAGAATTCATGTCGTTGGCGGTCAGCGCGGCCTCGGGCGTGGCGGGCGGGGTGGCCTCCACCCGCGCCATTCTGGAAAAAGCCCTGGGAGCAGTGCAGGCCGAGGCGATATTGAGCCGTGTGGCGCCGTCCGCGGCGGCGTCCACGCCGGTGTGGGAGCCAATTCGCGCCATGGATACCCAGGCCCTGGCCAATTTGCTGCGGCATGAGACCCCCCAGACCATTGCCCTGGTCATCAGCCATCTGCCCAATGAGCGGGCCGCCGAAGTCCTCAAAAATCTTCCCGAGCCCCTGCCGGCCCGCGTGGTGGAGCGGCTGGCCACCCTGACCAGCGCCCCGCAGGATACGGTGGAGCAACTGGCCCAGATGCTGGCCCGCAAACTGGGGCCGGCGGGCGTGGCCCGGCGCGGGGTGGCTGCCGCCGCCGGCCTGCGCGCCGCCGCGGATTTGTTGAACGCGATGGACCGCGACCTGAGCCGCGCCATTCTCAACGCTTTGACGGAGCAAAACGCCGCCCTGGCCGAGGATATCCGCGCCAAGATGTTCACCTTCAATGACCTGGCGCTGCTGGACAACACCTCCCTTCAGAAAATCATGCGCGAGGTGGACTTGCGCGACCTGGCCATGGCCCTGAAAAACGCGTCCGAAACGCTCAAGAAAAAATTGCTCGCGGGGGTCAGCCGCCGCGCGGCCGAGACCGTCAACGAAGAAATCAACTTCCTCGGCACCGTCAAGGCCAAGGAAGTCCAGGCCGCCCAGAGCCGCATCATCGAAGTGGTGCGCCGGCTTGAGGCCGAAGGCGAGCTGGATTTGGTGGAAATCTTGCAAAGCAGCCGCAATGAAGCGATGGCAACAAACGCTTGAGCTGGACCGCCCCCTGCTGGAGGTCTGCCGGGCGCAACCGGCCTCCGGCCCTTCGGAGGCCGAGGTGCGCGCCCGCGAGGAGGCCGCCTACCAGCGCGGCCGGCGCGACGGCGAAAAGGCGCTCAGCGAGCAGCTTTTGCGGCAGCGGGCGGAGCTGATTGAACTGCAGAACGGCGTCCTGGAGAGCCTGCGCCAGGTGGTGCCGCGGGTGGCCCGTGAGTGCGAAAATGCCCTCGTGGAGCTGGCCCTCGAAGTGGCCCAGAAACTGGTGGCGGGCCTGCCCATCACCCCGGCCATGGTCGAGGCCGCCGTGCGCGACGCCCTGGCGCAGGTTGAGGAGGCCACGGAAATTCAAGTGTGCCTGCATCCCGACGACTTGGCCCTGCTGCAACAGGTCAATTCCCCGCTGCTCCTGCCCGCCGGGGGCATGGATGTCCTGCAATTTGTCAAATCGCCCGAGGTAAGCCGCGGCGGCTGCCTGGTCAAGACGCGCTTTGGGCTGATTGATGCGCGGCGGGAGACTCGTCTGCAAATGGTCAAACAAACCTTGCTGCATGAACCGGCTTGACCCAGACCTGGCCCACAACTCGCCCGCCCGGCGCTTGCAGGCCCTGGCCGCGCGCGCCCGGCAGGTGCGCCACTTTGAAAGCCGCGGCCGCGTGGTGCAGGTGGTGGGGCTGGTGATTGAATCCGAAGGCCCGCTGGCCGCCGTGGGGGAAGTCTGCTGCATCGAGTCCGCCCGCAAGGATGGCACCACGCTGGCTGAGGTGGTGGGGTTTCGCAATCATCACCTGCTCCTCATGCCGTTGGGGGAAGTGCACGGCATTCACCCCGGCAGCGAAGTGGTGGCCTTGGGGCATCCGTTGCAGGCCTCCGTGAGTGAAGCCCTCATGGGCCGGGTGATTGATGGTCTGGGCCGTCCCTTGGATGGCCGTGGCCCCCTGCCGGATGGCGTGAAGGTGGGCTTGCACCTGCCACCCCCGCATCCCTTGCGCCGCCAGCGCATCCAGCACGTCTTCCAAACCGGCATCAAAGCCCTCGATACCTTCGTCCCTTGCGGCCGCGGACAGCGCCTGGGGATTTTTGCTGGCAGCGGGGTGGGCAAGTCCACCCTGCTGGGCATGATTGCCAGCCACGCCGAGGCCGATGTGAACGTCATCGCGCTGGTGGGCGAGCGTGGCCGCGAAGTCCGCGAGTTTTTGGAAAAGGATTTGGACGAAAAAGGACGCCGCAAATCCATTGTCGTCGTCGCCACTTCCGACCAACCCGCCCTGGCGCGCCTGAAAGGCGCCTTCCTGGCCACGGCCATTGCAGAATACTTCCGGGACACCGGGCGCAATGTGCTGTTGATGATGGACTCGGTCACGCGCTTTGCCATGGCCCAGCGGGAAATTGGCCTGGCGGTGGGCGAGCCTCCGGCCACGCGCGGTTATACGCCCTCGGTCTTTTCGCTGCTGCCGCAGCTCCTGGAGCGCGCCGGCACGGGTGAAAAAGGCTCCATCACTGGTTTGTTCACCGTCCTGGTGGAGGCGGACGACATGAATGACCCCATCGCCGACTCGGTGCGCTCAATCTTGGACGGGCACATTGTGCTGTCTCGTGATTTGGCGTCCCAAAATCATTACCCGGCCATTGAAGTGCTCGACAGCGTCAGCCGCCTGGTGCGCGATTTGTTAACCCCGGAGCAATTGGCGCTGGCGGGCCAGGCCCGCGAGGCGCTGGCGGTGTACCGCCGCAACCAGGATTTAATCAACATTGGCGCCTACCCCGCCGGCAGCAATCCCGACATTGACCGCGCCATCCGCCTGCGCGAGCCGCTCAACCAATTCCTGCGTCAGGCGGTGGGGGAAGGGGTGGCCGCCGCGGAAAGCTGGCGGCGGCTCGCCGAACTTCTCAAAGAACCCGGCCGCCCGGCATAAACCATGAAAAAATTTCGTTTCACCCTCCAAGCCGTCCACGTGGTGCGCCAGCAACAGGAGCGCCAGGCTCTTGAGGCATACGGACGGTGTCTGCGCGCGCGCCAGCAGGCCGAGGCGGCTTTGCAGCAGGCCCGCCAGAATCTGGAAGAGGGCTGGCGGCGGCAGCGCGAGCTTGAGGCGTCCGGCGCCCCGGCTCTCTGGCTGGTGCATGGGCAGCATTGGTGCGCGCTGCTGGAAGAGCGTTGTGGCCAGGCCGAAACCGCCCTGCAACAGGCCCGCGAACAAACCTCCGCGGCCTGGGCGCGCCTGGCCGTGGCCCGCCGCCAGCGCGAGGCCGTCGAAAAATTGCGGCAGCGCCAATGGCGGCAGTACGAGCTGGCGCTGGCGCGGGAAGAACAGAAACAACTCGATGAACTGGCCACCTTGCGTTTCTTGTCCCAGGGTGAAACCCTGCGGGCCACCGAGGCGATGGCCGCCGATTCCCTGAGCTTATGAACCCCCTCCTCATCCAACGCCTGGTCACCCCCCTGGCCGGGGCCATTTGTTTTCTGGTCACCACCCTTGTTCTATTGGAGCCGGGCCGGGTCGCCCGGCAGATTGGCGCGCTGCCCCGTGAGACGGGCGCCGTGGTGGACGGCCCCTCCTGGCATTTCGTCAACCCGGAGCTGGACCAGCTCATGGCCGAGCTGCGCAGTGAGAAAGAACTGCTTGCCCGTAAAGAACACCAGCTTCAGGAGCTGGCAGCGCGCCTGCAGGCCGAGCGGGCCGAAATCAACCAAATTACCCAGTTGGTTCATCGCATGCAGGTGGAGCTGGATAAAAACATCGTGACCATCAAGGAAGAGGAAACGGCGAATCTCAAAAAACTGGCCAAAGTCTATACCGCCATGACCCCCGAAGGCGCCGCCACCATTGTGCGCGAGCTGCCGGACGAAATGATTGTGAAAATCTTCAGTTTCATGAAGGAGGCCGAGACCGCGGCCATCCTGGAAAGCCTGGGCAAGGGCGGCACCAATGACGCGCGGCGCGCCGCGGATATTACCGACCAGTTGCGCCTGACCCGCGTGCGCAGCGCCACCGGCAACACACCTCGTCCATGACCACTGTGGGGCAAGCTTCGCCGCCGGCTCGCCCCGTCCTCCAAACCGGGGAGGGGGCGGTGGCGCAGGCCATCCCGCCCGCCGAGGCCAGTTTGGGCTTCTGGCAGCTTTTGCTGGCGTGCCTGCCCGCAAAGGGCAGTCCACCAGAAGCCATTTTGGAAAATGCCGGTGACCCTGCGCCGGCCACGCCCCACACGGAACCAGACTGCATTTCCTTGTTGGAATTGCAGACGGTGGCGCAGGAAGCCGGCCTGCCGTTGATAGTGCCACCGGTTCCATTGCCGATTCCACCCGGGCCTACAGCGGAAGTTTTCTCCACTGCCCAAGCACAATATTCCCACCCCTCTCCCAGCCGGGAAATACCCGCCACGCCTGAGGCTTTACCCGGGGCTGTCCTTATGGACACCATGCCTGCAAATACTGCTACGACGGCTACGGTTCACCCGCCCGGCCCAACATCGGACGCTTCCCCGGCTTTGGAGCCGGACTTGACGCCGGCTGCAGAAATCCAGCCGGGAAAGGAAGTCCCTGAGCAAGCCATTACCCGTTTTGGCCCCCATCGCGCCGCAGCCTCTGCCCCCGCTCCGGCAGGCGGCGCCGCCGAGTCCATGGAGGGCCATGGGCCGGAACTCCCACAAGCGGCTGTTTGCGATGAGCCGACCACCCCGGAAATGCCCAGCTTTACCCCCAGTCCAAGGGCTGGCATCAGTTCTGCTCTACCTCCCGAGCGTATGGTGACGCACGTGGAATCGGAAAAGCTTGCCGCCAACGGCCTGCAAAAAGTTCCAGCCGTCCAGCCGGACTCGGCAACTGTGCCTCAGCATCTTTCCGCCTCGATTGGTGGGGAGACCGGGGCCGCGCCCCAGAAAGAAAACGGAGAAGGCGCGGCCAATCCTTTTCGGGCGGCCCAACCGCCGGAACTGACTCACCCCGCGCCGACGGCGCCCGCCCACGCCGTGAATGGCTCGGCCATGCCGGGCATCGTGGGGGATATGGCGGCTGCCGAAGGTTTGGCGCACGGTACGCCAGCGCATCCCGCGCGCCTGGCGCGGGTGGCCACGGAAATTCAGGAAATGGCGGTGGAGTTGCTCCATTTCAAGGCCGATTCCATGTCGGTGCTGATTCGCCCGGATGCAGACACCGCATTGCACCTGCGGTTGATGGTGGTCGCGGGGCGGGTGTATGCCGAGGCGCGGCTGCAAAGTGGAGACGGCGCCTGGCTGCAATCATCCTGGGGCGATTTGCAACGAGTGTTGGCGGATCAAAACATTGTGGTCGAGCCTTTGAAATATTCCTCCTTCCACCCTCAGGCCGGACAATGGGGCGCAGACCGCCCGCCCCAACGTTCTCCGGAAAACTCCGCCGTGGAAGAACCACCCGCTCCGCGGGCTGCCCTGACCCCGCTGGCCGGCAATCCACCCCCCAAAAAACGCCGTACCCCGACGGGTTGGGAATGGTGGGCCTGAACTTAGGAGATGCTTATGCCCGTGACCCCCGTTCAATCTTCACCGGCTGCCGCTTATCAAAACCCCACCACCACGGCGCGCATCCCGCAGCGCACGCTGGGGCAGGAGGATTTCTTGAAACTGCTCGTGGCCCAGCTTTCCGCCCAGGACCCGTTGAATCCGCAGAAGGACACCGAGTTCATTGCGCAAATGGCCTCGTTTAGCGCGCTGGAGCAGGCCCGCTCGATGCAGTCGGAGATGAGCCGCCTGCGCAGCGAGCAGCAATTTTTGCTGGCCAATTCCATGCTGGGGGCGCGGGTGGAATTGCTGACTCAATCCGGCGAAGTCACCTCCGGCCCCGTGGAAGCCGTGTTGTGGGACAATGGCGCCCCGCGGATGGTGGTGGCCGGCCAGGTCTATGACATGAGCGAAATCCGCAGTGTCGCACTCTTTACGCCCAATCCCAACCCTCAATCCTGAATCCAACGTTATGATGCGATCCCTCAACTCCGGCGTCAGCGGCATCCAGCAGTTTCAGACCAGCATGGATGTCATTGGCAATAACATCGCCAACGTCAACACCGTGGGCTTCAAATCCGCCCGCATCAGCTTTGCGGATGCCTTCAGCCAAAGTCTGCGGCCGGCGGCGCCCGGCTCGGGCAACACCAGCGCCACCCCGGCCATGCAGGTGGGCACGGGCGTGACCACCGCCGCCATCAAGAACACTTTTCTGCAAGGGGCGCTCACCCGCACGGGGGTGGCCACGGATTTGGGCATCTCCGGCGAGGGATTTTTCCTGGTGCGGGATTCCCTGTCCGGCGCCACGTATGCCACGCGGGCCGGCGATTTTCGGCTCGACCAGAATGGCTACCTCGTCACCAACCAGGGCTTGCGCGTCCAAGGCTATGCTGACAGCGGCTTGACCACCCTGGGCGACATTCAAATCAATGCCACCGGCGCGCCGGCTACGGCCAGCCCCACCGCCGTGGTGGAAAATTTCGCGGTGGACGCCGAAGGCCGCATCACGGTGCGGCTGAGCGACGGCACCCAATTTGTGCGCGGGCAGATTCTGTTGCAGCGCTTCCAGGACCCGCAGGTGCTCACCAAGGAAGGCAACAATTTGTATGCCAACCTTGCCGCGGCCGGCCCGCTGGCCCAGCCGGCGGCGCCTGGCACCCAGGGGCTGGGGCGGGTGGAGGCGGGCGCGCTGGAATTGAGCAATGTGGATTTGTCCAACGAATTTGCCCAGCTCATCACTACCCAGCGCGCCTTTCAGGCCAACGCGCGCATCATTTCCTCCAGCGACGAGCTGCTGTCGGAGCTGGTGAATCTCAAACGTTAATTCATCTCCCTTGTCGTCATGGCTGCCAACCGACTTGAAAATGCTCCGGCCGAAGCCCCCGCCAAGGGCGGCGGGGCGGCGCCCGCGCCCAAGGCCAGCGCCTTGCAGGCGTGGCTGCCGGCGATTGTCACCATCATCCTCATGCCGGTGCTCGCCTTTTGCACCACGCAGTTCCTGCTTCTGCCCAAGCTGCAAAAGGCCCTGGGCGCCGGCGCCGCCGCGCAGGAGGAACCCGCCACAGACAAGAAAAAGCAGGAAAAAACTCCGCGCCAGACGGTGCAGTTGAACAAGGTGCTGGTCAATGTTGCCGGCAGTGTGGGCACCCGATATTTGATGGCCAACTACACCCTGGTCGGCACCGCGCCCGATTTCAAGGACCGCATCGAGGCCAATCGCGACATGCTGCTGGATTTGGCGGCCGGCGTGATGAGCACCAAAACCATCAGCGACCTCGAGAAGCCCGGCGCCCGCAATCTGATTCGCAACGAGCTGATCAGCGTGTTCAACAACGCCCTGGGCGCCAACCTGGTGAAGGAAATTTACATCACCGAATTCGCCATCCAGTAACCGGTTCCATGAGCGCCGCCCCTGCCCAGTCTTCCGCCCCTGCCGAGGCTCCTGCCAAACCCCTGCGCTGGCAGAGCACTCGCGGCGACATGGTGCCGCTCCGGCAGTTGCAGTGGCTGCGCCAGCGCCATGAGGGCTACGCGCGGGCCATGGCGGACTGGCTGACCTTGCAGCTTCGCATGGATTTCCGCCTGACCCCCAAAGGGGCCGTCATGCGCCCGGTCGCGGAATTCCTGGAGGGGCTGCCTTCGCCCACCCATTTGAGTCTCTTCAAGCTGACCCCCAATGGCCGGGTCCTGTATTTTAATCTGCCCTGCGCTCTGGCGCTGGCCATGGTGGACCGCTGGCTGGGCGGGCCGGGCCTGCCGGAAGCGGAAGAGCGGCCCCTGAGCGATTTGGAGACCGGCCTGCTGGAGCCGGGTGTGCGCATGTTTCTCGAGCAGTGGAAACAGTACTGGGGAGGGGGCCGCGGCTGGAACGTCACGCCCGTCGGCTGCGAAAGCAGCACCCAATTTCTGGAGGTGAAGGATTCGGAGGAACTGCTGTGTGTGCTGAACTTTGACGCGGCGCTGGGCGAGACCACCGGCACCGTTGCCCTGGCCATGCCAGTCAGCCTGGTGCGCGAGCTGTTGCCGCAACCGGCCGCCGCCGTCACCCCCGAGGCCGCGCCCAAGCCTGAAGCCGCCAGGAAACCGGCCTGGAATCCCCTTCTCGAAGACGTGGTGGTGAAGGTCACCGCGGAGTGGTGCGGTCTGGAATTGACCGCCCGCGAGCTGGCCCAGTTGCAGCCCGGCGACCAGCTTGTGTGGGAAGGCGGCGTGGCCGGCGAAGTCCGGTTGCGCATTGGCGGGCGCCCCTTTTTCACGGGGCGTTTGGGCACGCAAAACGGCTGCTGGGCCGTGCAAATCCAGGCCCGGGCAACTTGAAGGAACATGGTTATGGCGACGCAAGAGAATTCCAATTTGGAGGTGGTGATGGACGTGCCGGTCCAGGTGACCGTGGTCCTGGGCGAGCGCGCGATGTCCATCCGCGAGGTGCTGCAACTGAACGCCGGCTCGGTGGTCCCCCTCGAGCGCAAGGCCGACCAGCCCGTGGATTTGTACGTGAACAACAAACTCATCGCCCGCGGCGAGGTGGTGGTGGTCAATGAAAAGTTGGGCCTCAAAATCACCGAGCTGGCCGCCAAAACCCCATGATTAAAATCCGCTCCATCGGCGTGCTGACCGCGCTGGTCTGCGGCCTGGCCTACCCCCTGGCGGCGGCCGATGCCGCCGCGGCGGGCCATTCGCTGGATACGGGCGTTTCCGTGCTGCGGATGTTGGGCGGTTTTATCTTTGTGGTGGCGTTGTTTCTCTGTGCCGCCTGGGCGGTGCGCCGCTGGCAGCGCGGCACGGGACTGCCCCGCCGCCAAGCACCCCGCTTGCGAGTTCTCGAAAGCCGTTCCCTGGGTCCGCGGCACACCCTCTACGTGGTGGGCTATGACCAATGCCGTTTTCTGGTGGCGGCTTCGCCGGGCGGCTTGAACCTGTTGAGCGCCCTGCCGGAGGAAACCGCCGCTCCTGCGGCCCCGGCGCCGGCAGCCGCCAGTTTCACTGAGGCGCTGCAACAAGTTTTGGCCCGCTCATGAACGCACTTGGGCAACGTGGCAAAGGCTGGCTCCTGGGAGCGTTGCTGCTGCTTCTGCTCCTGTGGGGCGGGGCAGGGGAGGCCATGGCCCAGACGGCGGCCACCAACGGCCCGGCATCCGTGCTGCCTTTCCGGGTGACCATTGATGGCGGGCAGGCCGCGGAGGACCTGGACCCGGCCATCCGCGTCCTGGCCATCATCACGCTGCTGGCCGTGGCGCCTTCGCTCATCCTCATGATGACCTGCTTCACGCGCATTGTCATCGTGCTCTCCTTTGTGCGCAGCGCGCTGTCCCTGCAAAGCACGCCCTCGAATCAGATTATCATTGGCCTCTCGCTGTTTCTGACCTTTTTCATCATGGCGCCGGTCTGGGAGCGCATTGACCGCGACGCGATCCAGCCCTACAACGCCAAACAAATCACCGCCCGCCAGGCCATGGACCAGGCCACGGTGCATCTGCGGGCGTTCATGCTCAAACAAAGCCGGCCCAAGGATGTGGAGCTGTTTGTGGAGCTGGCCAAAATGCCCCCCACGCCGCCGGAGCAGTTGCCCCTGCGGGTGGTCATTCCCGGGTTCATCTTGAGCGAACTCCGCACGGCCTTCCAGATGGGCTTTCTGCTGTTTGTGCCGTTTATCCTCATTGATTTGGTGGTGGCCACGGTGCTGATGAGCATGGGCATGATCATGATGCCGCCCATGACTGTTTCCCTGCCGCTGAAGATTTTGTTGTTTGTATTGGTGGACGGCTGGAGCCTGGTGACGCGCTCGCTGATATTAAGTTTCACCTGAGCGCGCCCGCACCCGGCCGCCGCCCCGCCCGGAGGCTGCTTATGACGCCTGAATATGCCATTGATTTGCTGAAAAACCTGATGTACCACGCGGTGCTCATCGCCGCGCCGGTGCTCTTGACGGCCATGCTCATCGGGCTGGCTGTCAGCCTGTTTCAGGCGGTCACCACCATTCACGAGCAGACCCTTTCTTTTGTGCCCAAGGCCCTGGGCATTGTGGCCCTGTTGGTGCTCCTGCTGCCCTGGATCATCCGCGTGATGACCGAGTTCTCCATCCTGATCATCCAGAAAATCCCGGAGATGGCCCGCTGAGCCATGCGGGCCGGGAGGTGCGCATGGCCGAATGGTTGATTGCCTGGATGTCCGTGTTTGTGCGCGCGGGCGCGCTGCTCACGGTGTTTCCCGTCTTCGCCGGGCGCAACTTCCCCCGCCCGCTGCGCGTGGGGCTGGCCGCGCTGATGGGCCTCCTGATTGCCCCGATGGTCGTAGTGCCCGCCGGCGTTGGGCAACATCTGGGTTCCGTGGTGCTGCTGCTTCTGGCGGAAATGGCGGCGGGATTGCTCATGGGCTTCACCTGCCGCATGGTGTTTTTCGCCATTGAAATTGCCGGCGGCATCATCACCCATGAAATGGCCCTGAACATGGCCGCCTCCTTTAATCCCCTGTCCGAGCAGCGCGCCGAGGCTCCCACCATGATTCTGTATTACCTTGGCGCCGTGCTGTTTTTCGCGCTGGACATGCACCACTGGATGCTTGCCGCGTTCCAGCAAAGTTATCAAGTGCTCCCGGCCGGCCTCATCAAACCCGGCGAACCGCTCCTGCGGCATGTCCTGGGGCACAGCTCGCGCATCTTCCTGCTGGCCCTGCAAATGGCCGCCCCCGTGCTGGCCATTGCCTTTCTCATCACGCTCCTGTTCACCATTCTGGGACGCGCCCTGCCGCAGATGAACGTGCTGACCGACAGTTTCCCCATTCGCATCCTGGCCGGCCTGGCCGGCTTTGGCCTGACGCTGAGCATCATGGCACAACACGTGCTGAACTACCTGCGCCGGTTGCCGGAAGACCTGTTGCGCGTGGCGCAACTGCTGGGTCTGGGAGGTTGACCGCGCTGGCGCATGGCATTCGACAGCGACAACAAGACAGAACAACCCACAGCACGCAAGCTGCACGAGGCCGAGAAGAAAGGCCAGTTCGCCCGCAGCCAGGAGGTGCAAACCGTCTTCGTGCTGGCGGCCAGTCTCATGGCCCTGGTCTTTACCGGCCAGGAAACCTGGTATCGCCTGGCGGGAGCCATGGCGTCCAATCTCGCCCATTTGCACGACCAACCCCTTTCCCACAACTCGCTCCCGCGCTTGTTTATCAAGTGGGTCTGGCTGCTGGTCGCCAGTGTGGGGCCGGTGGTTCTCTTCGCCGTGGCCGGCGCGTTGGTGGCGGGCAGCCTGCAAAGCCGCTTCCGCACCGCCAGCGAAGTTCTCGAAGTGGATTGGAATCGTGTCAATCCGGTGCCCGGATTTAAGCGGCTGCTCTCCCTGCGCTCCATCCCGCCGCTGATTCTCAACCTCATCAAACTCTCCGCCATCGTCATTTTGTCCTATTCCGAGGTGAAAAAAGTGGTGGGCGATCCCATCTTTTATACGACGGTGGACGCGGCAAGAATTTCCACCTTCATGGCCGAATCTGCCGTGCGGCTGGCCTTGCGGGTGGGGGCGGTGCTGGTGCTGATTGCCGCCATTGACTACGTTTACCAGTACTGGCGCACGTTGCGCGACCTCATGATGACCAAGGAGGAGGTCAAGGAGGAGATGAAAAACACCGAGGGCAACCCCCAGATTAAAGCCGCCCAGAGACGCCGGCGGGTCACAATGACCCTGCGCAAAATGTATGCGGAAGTGCCTAAGGCAGACGTAGTTGTGACCAATCCCACCCACCTGGCTATCGCCCTCCGCTACGACCGCCGCTCCATGCGCGCCCCCAAAATCCTCGCCAAAGGCGCCCGCCTCAAGGCGCAACGCATCCGGGAAATTGCCCAGCAACATCAGATTCCCATCGTGGAAAGCAAACCTTTGGCACGCCTCTTGTTTAAGCATGGGCGGGTTGGCGGGGAAATCCCCGCCGAGCTGTACGCGGCCGTGGCCGAAATCCTGGCCTGGGTGTACCGGACGTACCGTTACCGCTACTACACCGAGAGCGGCCGCCTGATGTAAAACGCACATGCAGACCGGGTTTCCATACGCGGCCGCCGCCGCGCAGGACAAGGAAAGGGGCAGGGCATGAATGCAGGCGCTGTGGCCGTGGCTGCGCCGCGGCGATGGTTTCAATTTCAGGATTTGTGGCTGACGGTAGGACTGTTCGGCACGATCCTGTTGCTGATTCTGCCGGTTTCGCCCTTTGTGCTCGACGGGCTGCTGGCCTCGAGCATCGCGCTGTCGCTGCTCATTGCCCTGGTCATTTTGTATGTGCGGGACCCAGCCGACTTCACCGGATTCCCCACGCTGCTGCTGTTTGTCACCCTGTTTCGCCTGGCGCTCAATGTGGCTTCCACCCGCCTGATTTTGCTCGACGGCTATGCCGGCCATATCATTGAGGCCTTCGGCAATTTTGTGGTCCGCGGCAACTACGTGGTGGGCATGGTGGTGTTTCTGATTCTGGTGCTCATCAATTTTGTGGTCATCACCAAGGGCGCCGGCCGCATCGCCGAGGTCGCCGCGCGCTTCACCCTCGATGCCATGCCCGGCAAACAGATGTCCATTGATGCCGAACTCAATGCGGGCATCATCACCGAGGCCGAAGCCCGCGAGCGCCGCCGCAAAGTGGAGGAGGAGGCGGACTTTTACGGGGCCATGGACGGCGCCAGCAAGTTCGTGCGTGGTGACGCCATTGCGGCGGTGCTCATCACGTTGATTAACATCATTGGCGGCTTTGCCATCGGCATCATTCAAAAAGGCATGACCGTCACCGAATCCCTTCAGCGCTTCACCCTGCTTTCCATCGGGGATGGCTTGGTGTCCCAGATTCCCGCGCTAATCACCTCCACCGCCGCCGGCATTCTGATTACCCGCGCCGCCGCCAAGGACAACCTGGCCCGGGAATTGGGCCGCCAATTGTTGTTTTATCCGCGCGTCATGAACTTGCTGGCGGTCATGCTGGTCATCATGGCGTTGATACCCGGCCTGCCCATGCTGCCTTTCCTGCTCATGGCCGGGCTGGCCTATGGCGCCGGCCGGTTGCTCCACCGGCATCATTTGGACATGGAATTGGCCGGCACCCCGGCGGGCGCGGCGCTGGCGGGGGGCCGGGCTGCGGCCGCCAAAACCACCAAAGCGGGCGAGGCAGGGGAGGAAACGGCCAAGGCCACCGGCGAAAAACTGGAGGAATTGCTGGCACTGGACGCGCTGCAAATCGAGCTGGGCTACGGCCTGGTGGCGCTGGCCGATGCGCGCAAAGGCGGCGATTTGCTGGAGCGGGTAACAGGGGTGCGCCGCAATTTTGCCACGGAAATGGGCGTGGTCATTCCGCCCATCCGCCTGCGCGACAATCTCCAACTGGGCGCCAATGAATACCGCTTCCTGCTCAAAGGGAATCAAGTGGCCCGCGGCGAATTGATGCCGGGCCATTGGCTGGCGATGAACGCCACGCGCAGCAAGACCCAGCTCAAGGGCATTCCCACCGTGGAGCCGGTTTTTCAATTGCCCGCCATCTGGGTGACGGAAGCCGAACGCCGCACGGCCGAAGTGCACGGCTTCACCGTGGTGGACGCCGCCTCTGTGCTGGTGACGCATCTGTCCGAAACCATCCGCCGCCACGCCCACGAGATATTAAGCCGGCAGGATACCCAAACGCTGTTGGACCACCTCAAGCAAACTCATCCGGCGGTGGTCAATGAGCTGGTGCCCAATCTGCTTTCCATTGGCCATATCCAGCGTGTGTTGCAGAACCTGCTGGCCGAGGGCGTGTCCATTCGCAACCTGGCGGGCATCCTGGAAAAAGTGGCGGACCATGCGCTGGTGACCAAGAATCCGGATGATTTGAGCGAGGCGGCGCGGCGGGCGTTGTCGGCGCAGATTGTGCGCCCGTACCTGAATGAGCAGGGGGTCCTGCGCGTCATCGCCATGGACCCCAAGCTGGAGCAGCAGATCGCCCTGGGTCTGCGCAGCACGCCCACGGAAGTTTCCCTGGCCCTGGAGCCGCGCCTGGCCCGCCATCTGGTGGAGGCGCTGTCGCGGCACGTGCAGCGGCTGCTGGCCGAGGGCCACGCGCCGGTGATGGTCTGCGCTCCTCAAATTCGCCTGCCGCTTCGCCGTTTCCTTGCGCCGACTTTCCCGGACGTGGTGCTGCTGGCCTACACCGAGATTCCACCGCGGGTGGAAGTGCAAAGCGCCGCTTTGATTGGCGCGCTGGAGGGATAAACCATGATGCGCACCCAAACCTTTCACGCGCGCAATGCCCGCGAGGCGGTGGCCCAAATCCGCGAGACCCTGGGGCCGGAGGCGGTGGTGTTGCAGGTGCGCAAGGTGCGCGCCCAGGGCCTGGCGGGTTGGTTGGGCCGCCCGCGCATTGAAGTTGTGGCCGCCCTGCCGGAGCCGGACACGGCGGCGCAGGCGCAGGACGTATTGGCTCAGGTCAAACGCGAGCTGGCCGAGCTGCGCGCCCTGGTGGAAAGACAGCAGACCACCCCCGTGGCCGCGCCCCTTCCGCTGGAGACGGAGCCGGACTGCCCGCCGGAGCCGGGTGAACTCACCGACTTTCTCCTGCGCATGGGGCTGCTGCCGCGCTACGCCCGCCAGATGGCCGCGGCCCTCCGCGTGGCCGAAGCGCCGCAAGGCGGGGTGACTCACCGCGGCATGCTGGCTGCGTTGCAATCGCTGTTGCAGGAGCGATGGCGGGCGCCAGTCCCTTTGCAACGCGATTGTTTGCAGGTTTTGGTGGGCGCGCCGGGGGTGGGCAAAACCACCGCCCTGTGCAAATGGCTGGCCCGGTTGGTCTTGCGGGAAAACCAGTCCGCACGCGTCTGGTGCGCGGACGGGGAACGCCCCAATTTATCCGAATCCCTGCGGTTGCAGGCCGAATTACTGGGCGTGCCCGTGGCCCGCCTGGGAGCCGCGGGCCTGCCTTCAGACCCAAGCCGGGAAAATCACTGGCAATTTGTGGATATGCCGGGGGTGTCCTGGCAAAACCGGGCCGCCATCGAGGCGTTGCGTCAACGCGCCGAAGCCTGGGGGCCGGTCCAATGGCATGTGGTGGTGTCGGCTGCGTATGACACGCGCCTGATGCTCCAGCAAGTCGAGTCCTTTTCCTGCCTGCCGCTGGCGGGTGTCATGGTAACGCATGTGGATGAACAGCCGCACCTGGGCAAGCTCTGGAATCTCCTGTGCGGCACAAATTGCTCAGTCCGCTTTCTGGCGGGCGGGCAAAATATTCCGGGTGAGTTCTCGCCGGCCACCCCGGCCGCGCTGGGACCGGCCATTTTGTGGGCAGAATCCGCCCCTTGGGCCGCTTCGACGGCTGTGGGGGCGGCTGGCAAGGCTTCTGCTATGCAAGGCGTCGCTGACTGGTCATGAAGTTTATGATGTTACTTGGCGGAATTATTGGATTCGGAATCGGCATTGGGTTTGGCCTGGCCGAATCCAGCCCCGGCCCCGAGGCGCTGTGGCGAGCGGCAGCGGCTGCGCTGGTGGGGGGGGTGCTCATGCGCTGGTGGGGACGCGTGTGGGTGAAGAGCCTCCGCCAGGCTCACCAAGACCAGGCAGCGCGGGCGGCGGCCGAAGCCGAAGAAGCCAGAAAAACTGAAACCACCAAAAAACCGTAAGCCACCATGAACAGCGCGCCTCTAGAAAATACCTGCGAGCCGGCCGCACCCCAAGCGGCGCAGGTGACGGTGGCCGAGCTTTGGAAGCGCTACCACCAGGACCGCACTTCCGCGGAAGCGGAGGAGGCGTTGATTCAACAGTACCTTCCCTGGGTGAAAACCGTGGTGGGCCGCGTGGCGATGACCCTTCCGCCGCACGTGGAAATGGAAGATTTATACAGCGCCGGCCTGGTGGGGCTGCTCAACGCCGTGCGCAATTACGATCCCCGCTCCAATGCCTCCTTTGAAACCTACGCCCGCCTGCGCATTCGTGGCGCCGTCCTGGATGAATTGCGCAAGATGGACTGGATTCCCCGTTCCGTTCATGCCAAGGCCCGCAAAATCCAGGCGGCCATTCAGGAGCTGGAGCAGAAACTGGGACGGCTGCCGTCCGAGGCGGAAGTGGCCAAAGCGCTGGGCTTGTCCCTGCGGGAATATGAACATTGGCTGGACGAGGTGCGCCCAGCGGCGTTTGTGAGCCTGGATTCCGCCGGGGTGCTGGACGATGCCGACAGCCCGCCGCAATACGAAAGCGTGGCAGACAGCCAGCAGGAAACCCCCGCGCAAAAAGCCGCCCGCCGCGAACTGGCGGCCCTCATCGCGGAGCGGCTGGAGCAGTTGCCGGAAATGCAGCGCAAGGTGCTGGCGCTTTACTATTTTGAGGACATGCGGCTGCGGGAAATTGCGGAGGTGTTTGGCCTGACCGAATCCCGCATCTGCCAGATTCACGCGCAGGCCATCATGGCCATCAAATCCTATTTAATCAAACGGGAAGCGATTCCCGAATGACCCGGATATTCTCATGATTGTCATCATTGGCAGTGTCGTGGTGCTCATGTCGGTGCTGGGCGGTTACGTGCTGGCAGGCGGCCACATTGGCAACCTGCTGCACATCTCCGAGCTGATTATCATCGGGGGCGCGGCGCTGGGGGCCTTGGTGGTCATGTCGCCGGCCAAGGTGCTCAAGGACATGGTGCACCAAATCATGGCGGCATTGAAGGGCACGCCCTATAGCAAGGCGGCGTATGAGGATTTGCTCAAAGCGCTTTATGAGCTGTTTCTCCTGGCCCGCCGCAATGGCATGATTGCCCTGGAAGAGCATGTCCTCAATCCGCAGACCAGCAGCATCTTCTCCAAGTATCCCAGTTTCGTGAACAATGCCGAGGCGCTGGAGTTTTTGTGCAGCGCGTTGCGGCCGGTGATTGATGGCAAGATCAAGCCGGACCAGCTCAAAATGCTCATGGATATTGAACTGGAAAGCATGGAGGAGGAGCATTATGCGCCGGTGAGCGTGTTGAGCAAAACCGCCGATGCCATGCCGGGGTTTGGGATTGTGGCGGCGGTGCTGGGCATTGTCATCACCATGGCGGCCATTTCCGGACCCATTGAAGAGATTGGCCACAAGGTGGCGGCCGCGCTGGTGGGCACTTTTCTGGGCATTCTCCTCGGCTACGGTTTCCTGAATCCCCTGGCGGTCAATCTGGAGTTCAACGGGCAGGCCAAGGCGGCGTATTTGCGGTGCATTGCTTCCGCCGTCGTGGGTTTTTCCAGCGGCATGGCGCCCATCATGGCCGTGGAAATGGCCCGGCGCGGCTTGAACAGCGATGTCAAGCCCACCGCCGAAGAGCTGGAAAAGATGCTCAAAGGCGTGGGCCAGACCAAAGGATAAGCCATGGCGCGCAAACACGGTTCGCACGGTGGCTCGTGGAAGGTGGCCTACGCGGACTTCGTCACCGCCATGATGGCCTTGTTTCTGGTGTTGTGGCTCAGCTCGCAGGACCAGAAAATCAAGGAAGCCATTGCCCGCAGTTTCCGCAACCCCTTCATGTCGGTGACCAAGGAGTCCACCGGCATCATCCCCAACAAGGAATACCATTCCGTCAAGGCCGAGAGCGGAAAGTTCGATGCTGCCTCCGCCGTCGAGCTCAACATGCTACGCCGGTTGAATGAGGATTTGCTCAAGGCGCTCAATACGCAGGAGCCGGAGGAGGAGCAGACCGTGCGCATCGAGCTGACGCCGGACGGCTTGCGCATCAGCGTGTTTGATCGCGCCCGCAAGCCGGTGTTCCAGCCGCATTCGGATCAATTTACCTCCTACGGCGCCTGGGTCTTCAGCACGCTGGCATGGCAAATAGCCCGGTATCGCGGTTTTAATGTGGAATTGGAGGGCCATACCGAAAAAGTGGCCACTCCGCCGCCCCATGCGCCGGACCCCTGGGAACTGACCAGCGGCCGCGCCAACACCGCCCGCCGCGAGCTGGTGAAGCACGGCGTGCAGCCGGACCAGATTAAGAAGGTGGCCGGTTACGCCGACACCGTCCCCATGCCCGGCATGGCGCCGGAGGATGAGGTCAACCGCCGCGTCAGCGTTATGCTGCGGGTGAGCAATAAATAACACGATTTTCCCATGCCAGCTCCTGGCCCATTCATCCCCCTGGCGCTGGGCTCCTCAGCGGAGGGTGAAAAATCCGCGGTGTTCCGCGCCCATGTGGTGAAAACCACGGACGACACCCGCTTCGAACCGCTGGCCAGTTTGTTGCCGGCGCCCGCTTGCGGGGCGGACCCGGCGGGTCCCAGAGTCGAATTGGAGCGCAATGGCCGCACCATCACCCGGATTCGCATCATCTGCACCTGCGGCCAGGTCATCGAACTGGATTGCCGCTATCAGACTGCGCCTTGAATGAACCGGCCCGACCGCCGTCATTCACCCCTCCGGTTGCCTCCTTCGCCTGCCCGCCTGGGGCGGGCGCTTTGCCTTCCCTGCCGGAAAAATTACACCAGCTTCAACGGCAGCTTTTGCCGCCTTGAGGGATGGAAACGTCCAAAGAATCGCGTTTCAGGCCCTTCCTGCGGCTGGCACAAGGTGTGCTTGCGCTTCAGGAAGCATGAATGTCAGTCTTTACCAGGCTTCTGCCGCGATGAACGCCGCCACCCGCTGGCAAGAGTTAATCGCCGAGAACCTGGCGGGCGCGCCGGTGACCGGTTACAAAAAGCGCGAGCTGAGCACCGAGGCCGTGCAGGCGGGTTTGATGCTTCCCGGCAACCAGCCAGCGCCGGTGTTTTTGCTGCCGCACGCCACTTCGGAGTTAAATTTGCAGCAGGGGGAGCTGCGCCGCACGGGCGTGGCCACCGATGTGGCGATTGAAGGGCCGGGATTCTTTGAAGTGCAGATGCCCAACGGCAGCCCGGCTTACACGCGCAATGGTGAATTTCGCCTCACGGCCCAAGGCCAGCTCATCACCAAGGGCGGCCAGCCAGTGATGGGGGAAACCGGGCCCATCCAGATTGACACCGCTTCCGGTGAACCGGTGACCATTACCGCTTCCGGCGAAGTCAGCCAGGGCGGCGTGGTGCGGGGGAAATTGAAGGTGGTGGAGTTCGACCAGCCGCACCTGCTGACGCCCGCGGGCGCGGGTCTGTTCACAGCGCAAAATCCCCAGCTTCAGGCGCGGCCGGCGGCCGTTTCGACGGTATGCCAGGGCTTTCTGGAAGCTTCCAACATTTCACCCACGCTGGAAATGGCGAATTTGATTGTGGCCATGCGCCAGTTTGAAACCGCCCAGCGGGTGATTCAAATGCAGGATGAACGCATGGGACGGACGATTGCTGAGTTGTCCGGCAATGGCTGAGTGAGAGAGGCTTATGTTGCGCGCGTTATATTCTTCGGCGGCCGGGATGCAATCCCAGCAGTTAAACCTGGATGTGATTGCCAACAACCTGGCCAACGTGAACACCACCGGCTTCAAGAAAAGCAAGGTGGAGTTTCAGGATTTGCTGTATCAGACCACGCGCGCGCCGGGCAGCGAGACCGGCGGCGGCAACATGCTGCCTACCGGCTTGCAGGTCGGACATGGCGCGCGCGCCGTGGCCACATCCAAGGTGTTCACCAATGGCGAGTTGACACAGACCGGCGAGCGGCTGGATGTGGCGATTCAGGGGGACGGTTTCTTTGAAATCCAGATGCCGGACGGCACTCGCGCCTACACCCGCGACGGCGCCTTCAAAACCGGCCCGGACGGCCGGGTCACCACCAGTGATGGGTTGGTGGTGCTGGGCGGTTTTCAGCCGATTCCCACCGGCACCACCGGCATCAGCATTTCCGCCAATGGCGAGGTCACCCTCACCGGCGCCAACGGCACCCAGACGTTTCGCGTGCAGTTGGTGCGCTTTGCCAACCCCGCCGGGCTCGAAAGCCTCGGCCGCAACTTGTACCGCGAGACCCAGGCCAGCGGCACCCCCGAGCTGGGCAATCCGGGCGAAAATGGGTTTGGCACTCTCGCCCAGGGTTTTCTGGAAATGTCCAACGTCAAGGTGGTGGAGGAGATGGTCAATCTGATCCTGGCCCAGCGGGCGTATGAAATCAATGCGCGCGCAGTGCAGGCGGCGGATGAGATGATGCAGATCAGCAACAATTTGCGGCGTTAATCATGATCCGTTTTGCCCTCATTCCTTTCTGGCGGGAAGCCGGCTGCGCAGCCGCTCGCGGCGGCGCGCGGCTGGCCGGGGTTGCCCGTGCCCTCCTCCACCGCGCCCTCCTGTTTGGGGGGCTGGCCGCCTTCTCCCTCCTGGGCGGCGAGCCCCCCAGCTTTTCGCTGCTGCCCGCGGTGGCGGTGGAGCGTTCCGGAGTGTTCCTGCATCAACTGCTGGCAACTCCCGCCCCTGAAGTGCCCACCAATCTCTGGCTGCTGCCCGCCCCGGCGCCCGGAAAACCATGGCGCTTGAGCCGGGCGGATTTGAGCGCGCTACTCTTGACCAATGCCCCCACCCTGGCCGCGGCCCAATGGACGGGCGCGCCGGCGGTGGTCATCAGCCGACGCGTGCGGGCCTTGTCCGAAGCGGAAGTCGCGGCGCTGCTGCGCGAGCCGCTCAGCCGCGAGTTTCAATGCCGGCCCGAAGATTTGGAGCTGAAAGTGGCCCGTTTGCCGGTGCCGGTGCTGGCGCCGGACGAGCCCCTGACGCTGAAGGTGGTGGAGCTGCCGGCCACGGGGCCGTCGGCCTCGTTCCTCTTGCGATTTGAATTGCGCGGGGACACCGAGGCGTTTGGCGTGTGGCAGGCGGCGGTGCAGGCGCGGGTATGGAAAGAGGTTTACGTAACCGCCGCCCCTCTCAAGCGCGGCCAGACCCTCGACCGCCAGGCCGTGACGCTGGAGCGGCGCGATGTGTTGCTGCTGCGCGAGGCCTGCGACACCCTGCCAGCCGAGCCGGAATTGCTGGAGGTTACCGAAAACCTGCCGGCGGGCGTGCCTTTGCTGCGCCGCGCCCTCCGGCTCAAGCCGGTGGTCAACCGGGGGCAGTTGGTGCGGGGGGTGGTGCAAGAGGGCGCCCTCTCCATCGCCCTCAAGGTGGAAGTCCTCGAAGACGGCGCGCCCGGCCAATGGATTCGCGTGCGAAACCCTCAAAGCAAGCGCGAGCTGCGCGGAAAGGTGCAAGATGAACAAACCATTCTCATTGTTCTCTAAACTGGCCCCCCTGGCGGTGGCGGTGGCGGTCTGCGGCGGTTTCTCCGCCGGCGCGGACTCGCTGTGGGACGAGGAATCTTCCCGCAGCATGTTTGCCGACAAACGGGCCAGCGCCGTGGGCGACATTCTCACCATTGTGGTGCAGGAAAACAACGCCGCCTCCAAGGAAGCCACCACCAAGACCGCCAAAAAAAGCGGTGTGGACGCGAGCATCCAGAATTTTCTCTATGGGCCGGCGGCCAGTGGCTTGTTAACCAAGGGCGGCCAATACCCGGCACTGAAGTTCAGCGCCAAGAATGACTTCGAAGGCGGCGGCCAAATCAATAACAGCGAGAAAATCACCGCCCGCATCGCCGTCCGGGTGGTGGACGTGCTGCCCAACAAAAACCTGGTGGTGGAAGGCCGGCGCCAGACGTCGTTCTCCGGCGAGGTGCAGGATGTGGTCCTGCGCGGGGTGGTGCGGGCCGAGGATGTCACCGCCAACAACACCGTCTTCAGCTATCAGGTGGCCGATGCCACCATCACCATTTTGTCCAAAGGCTCGGTTTCCAACACCCAGAAAAAAGGCTGGTTCACTCGCGTGTGGGATAAAATCAGCCCCTTCTGAGGCGCCCCAAACATGAGTATGATGTGCTTTCCTGACTCCAGCAAACCGTGGCGCGCCTGGCTGGGCGCCGGCATGGCCCTGCTGCTTTCGCTGCCGGCTTTCGCCGCCGGCGTGCGCGTCAAGGATTTGGTCATGGTGGCGGGTGCGCGGGAAAACCAACTGGTGGGTTATGGCCTGGTGACGGGCGTGGCCAATGACGGCGACAAAAACCCCACCTACACCTTGCAAACCGTGGCCAACATGCTTCAGCGCTTTGGCGTGCAGGTGCCCCCCTCCACCTTGTCGTCCAAAAATGTCGCCGTCGTCCTTGTCACGGCGGATATTCCGGCTTTCGCCAAACCGGGCATGCGCCTGGATGTTCTTGTATCGTCCATGGGCGACGCCAAAACCATTCAAGGCGGTGTGCTCCTCCAGACCCCCCTGTTGGGCGCCGACGGCCGGGTTTATGCCGTGGCGCAGGGGGCCATTTCCATCGGGGGATTTGTTGGTGGCACGGGCGGCGCTGGCGGCGCCAGCGTCCAGAAAAATCATCCCACCGTAGGCCAGATTATTGGCGGCGCGCTCGTGGAAAAGGAAATTCCGGCCACCATTGTCCAAAACCAGTGCGTGGAATTGCTCCTCCGGCAGCCCGATTTTACTTCGTCCGCCCGTCTGGCGGCGGCCATCAACGAGAAATACCCCAACAGCGCTGTCCCGCTGGATGCCACTTCGGTGCGGGTGAAACTGCCGGCGGGCGCGGAAAAAACGCCGGTGGATTTCCTGGCTCGTCTCGAGGCCCTCGAAGTGGCGCCGGATGTGCCCGCCCGCATTGTCATCAATGAACGCACCGGCACCATTGTGGCCAATGCCCGCGTCCAGATTTCCGCCTGCGCCATCTCCCACGGCAACCTGACCATTACCATCGCCTCCTCTCCCGAAGCCTCCCAGCCGGGGCCGTTAAGCAGCGGCACCACCGTGGTCCTCCCGCGCACCGAAACCACCGTCACCGAAAACAAATCCAGCCTGGTGGCCCTGCCCGAAATGCCCACCATCGAAAAAGTCGCGGCCAGCTTGAATGCGCTGGGGGTGACGCCGCGCGACATGATGGCGATATTTCAGGCCATGAAACAGGCCGGCGCCTTGCAGGCCGAACTCATCATTCGCTGACGTTATGATTGCCCCCGTGCCCCCCCTCAATGCCGCTGCTTCCCGCCCGCTCTCGCCGGAGGAACTGAGCTGCCGGCCGCAACCGGAAGATGCCGCGCGGCGCGCCGAGGCCGCCCGTCAATTTGAAGCCATGCTGGTGCGGCAAATCCTCACTGAAGCCCAGAAACCTGTGTTCCGCAGCAGCCTGGTCAAGGATTCCACTGCCTCTGCCATTTACCGGGACCAGCTCACGGCCCAACTGGCCGATGCCGTCACCCAGGGTGGCGGCTTGGGTTTGGCCCGGGCTCTTTTGGAACAATGGCAGACACCACCCGCGCCGGCCGAGCGCCGGCCTTTGACACATGAGGGAGCATCTTGAAGCCTTGGTGGCCGCTTTGCGTGCCGAGTTGACCCAATATGGCGAGCTGCTGGCGCTGTTGGACCAGCAGCAGGAGCAGGTCATGGCACGGGAGGCCGATGAAACCTTGCGCCTGGCCGCCGCCATCAATCACCAGAGCAGCCTGGTCCGCCAGGCCCGCGAGCATCGCGAACAATGCCGCCGCCAACTGGCACGCGCGCTGGGGTTGCCGGGGGACCCCACCCTGACCGGCCTGTTGCCGCACCTGCCCGAAGAATACCAGTTGTTAATTCAGGCCTTGGTGGACGAAAACAACCGGCTCCTGGTGCGGGTGCAACAGCGGGCCCGCCAGAACCACCTGCTCCTGGCGCGCACCGTGGAGCTGATGCGCAAATTCATTGAGTCGCTGTTTCCTTCCGGTAGCACTCCGGTGTACGACCAGAGCGGGCGGGTGGGGGCGGGCTTGCCGGGCACCTCCTTGTACGAAGCTGTCGGCTAAAAACGCTTATGCTGGGCTTGTTTGGCACCTTGGACATGGGCGCGCGGTCACTGCAAAACCAGTTGACCGGCATCGAAGTCACTGGTCACAACCTGGCCAACGTCAACAACCCCGCCTACGCCCGGCAGCGGGTGCGCTTCCAGACCAACACCACCATCCCCACGCCCCTGGGACCGCAAGGCACCGGCGCCCAGGTGGTGGCCATCACTCAATTGCGCAACGCCCTGCTGGACCGCCAGCTCATCAACGAGGCGGGCCTCAGCGCCTACTGGCAAACCCAGCAACAGCTCCTGGAACAGGCTGAAACTTCCCTCGGCCAGCAGCTTGACCGCCAGGCCGGCAGCGTCAGCGCCGCCGGCACCAGCGGCATCAGCGGGCAGATGGGCCTGGCAGAAAACCTGAGCGACCTCTTCAATGCCTTCCAGAGCGTGGCCGCCCAGCCCGCCAGTCTGGAAGAGCGGCAGGTGCTCGTGCAAAAGGCGCAAGCCTTGGCCGAGCAGTTTAACCGCCTGGCCGGACGCCTCACCGGTTTGCAATCCACCATCCAACAGCAATTGCAGGACGAAGCGGCCGCCGTCAACCGTCTCACCGCCGAGATTGCTGCGTTGAATCATCAAATTGCCCGCACCGAACTTTCCGCCAAAGGGCCGGCCAATGACCTGCGCGATTTGCGGCAGGAGAAGCTGGAGGAGCTGGGTAAATACCTGAATCTGGAGGCGGTGGAAGACGAAACTGGCCAGGTCAACGTTTCCGTTAATGGCGTCATGCTGGTGGACGGCCAGCAGGTGGCTTTGCCCCTGGAGATTTACGATGCCGGCCAGGGCCAGTGGCAGGTGCGGACCTCCGACGGCCAGCCCCTCCCGTTGTCCAGCGGCTCACTGGCAGGACTCATCGAAACCCGCGACGGCCCCCTGGCAGACGCCTTGACTCGCCTCAACCAGTTGGCAGGGGCGCTGATTGCCGCAGTGAACACCGCCCACGGCGCCGGTTTTGACCTGGAGGGCAACACTGGACTGGACTTCTTTGAGGGCACCGATGCCGCCACCATCCGCTTGAATGAGGTGTTGGCGCAGAATCCAAGCCGTTTCCAGGCGGCAGGCGTGGCCGGCGCCCTCGGCGATAACCAAACCGCTCTGGCCCTGGCACGGTTGGCGGTAACCGCGCAGCCTGCTCTGGGCCATCAAACCTTCCAGCAATTTTACCATCAGACCGTGACCAACCTGGGCGAAGCCCTCGCGCAAGCCAATCGCCAGGTGAAAAATCAGGAGGCAGTCGAGCAAATGTTGCGCCGCCAGCGCGACGCTGTCAGCGGAGTTTCCTTGGACGAAGAAATGACCGAGATGGTCAAATTCCAAAAAGCTTTCCAGGCCTCGGCGCGGCTGGTGAGCACGGTGGATGAATTATTGGAGACCGTCATCAGTATGAAACGTTAAGCACGGAGGCTGACCCATGCGCGTTACCGCCAATACCTTTGCCAATGATTTAGTGGTGCATCTGGGCCGCTTGACCCAGCGCCAGAATCTGCTGCAAACCCAGGCCGCCACCGGCCAGCGCATCCGCAACCCCTCCGATGACCCCGATGGCATGGGGCGCGTGCTGGACTTGCAGCAGGAAGGCCGCACTTTGTCTCAATATCAGCGCAATATCAGCCTGCTCAAGGAAGGCGCCCAAGTATCCTTCACCGTCTTTCAAGGCCTGAAACGCATCAGTGACCGCGCCGGCGAGATTGCCGTGCTCGCTGGCGGTGTGCGCTCCCGCGAGGAAATGCAGGCCTATGCCACCGAGTTGGATGAATTGATTAAGCAGGCGGTGCAACTGGCCAACACCCGCCATCGCGATGATTACTTATTCGGCGGCACCCGCACCCAGACCCCGCCCTTCGAGGCACAATACGATGCCAACGGCAATGTCATCAGCGTGGCCTACCAGGGAAACGCCGACGTGCGCGAGGTGGAGATTGCCGAAGGACTGGCGTTGCCGGCCCAAACACCGGGCGTGAACACCGGCGGCAGCGGGCCGCGCGGGCTTCTGGCCGACAGCCGCACCGGGGCCGATTTCTTTGCGCACTTGGTGGCTTTGCGAGACCACTTGAAGGCGGGCGACAGCCAGAGCATCCAAACCACTGACATTCCCAGGCTCAAGGATGACGAGGAAAATTTCATTTACCACCTCGCCGCCAACGGCGTCATGCAGGCACGGCTCGACACCGCCAACAACCTGGCGCGCACCCGTCTGGAAGGCGTCGAAAAGCTGGTGTCCCAGGAAGCCGATGCCGATTTGGCGCAAACACTGGTGCGGTTGAACACCACCCAGACAGCTTACATGGCCGCCCTCCAAACCGGCGGCATGGTCCTCCGTCAATCCCTCCTGGACTACCTGCGCTGATACTTTTCCTGTTTACCCGAAAAACTTCGGCTCCGCTTGTAAATCCGCCCCTTGGGGAGCAGTAAGAACCTTCTATCAACCCCCACGCGCGCCTACTTATCCCGTGCCTTGTTTTCAGGCTCCAAATATTCCCGCTTTAATTTGTACAAGGTGGGTTCATACAGTTTTTCCGGTTTGGGCTTGGCCCGGGCGATGAACGCCTCCAGCACCAGCGGATTGTAAGTGCCGTCCCGCTTCAAGCGCTCGGCCAGCCGGATAACCTTCCGATGCTTGCCCTTGTGGGCATAAGCGGACAAGGTTTGGATGCCGAGTTGCTCATGCTTATAATTGTAGTCTTCGTAGTCATCAAACAACTTGAAGATAATGTCGGTGAACAGATTGGCCGTTTTGCCTGTCCAAATTACTCCGACAACTCCAGCAAGATATAAGGCAAGCACTATGCTCCCATAAGCCGGTACGACCCCTGCCAAGTGCCAGAAAAAAGCCGTCCAGCCTATCATGAAAAGTCCTTTAATAGTTGTCTCCTTGATGACCCAAAAAAAGAGCAAGACCAGCAACCCTATCTCCAAATAACCCGCCGGAGGGACCTTAAACATATACTAATAAGGTTTTATGTAGAGCAGGCTTTTATTGAAAAAATTTAAGCGAAACGGGCTTCCAGGTCAATGATTTTATCGCCCAAAAACCAAGGTAAGTCGTTTTCTGCAAATGACTTACAAATATTTAACCCCAGCATAATCTATGCTTATTCATCCTCCCCGCCTGATAATAAGTGAAGCCCATCTGTGCTTGCCCCCCACCATCTGTCTCCAGCACATGAGCTAATCATGGAAATACACCTTCCACCATCCCCCACGTAGCTTAGGCGTATCCTTCCCTGTAGCGCAGGCGTCCTCGTCCCGCAAAGCGGGATTCAGCCTCCGTCCCGCAGGCCGGAGGCAACGAATTGAGATGAGAACATCTATGGGGTTTCTATTCTTACTTTCCCTCCTCGACTGCATTGAGCAAACGCAGATAATGAATAATTCGAGGCACATTAACTATTTTCCCTCTCCCCCCGGGACAGGGCCACGGTGAGGGTCTGTAGCGCAGGCGTCCCGCCTGCGGGTTCACGGAGCCTCCCGGCTCCGTGATAGCTGAATTGCCGTCGTCAAACACACGCCCCTGGAAGCACCAAGCCGCACCTCAATCTCGCATTAGTCATAACGTATGGCGTCCCACAGGCTAGGGGGGCAGGATAATCCGTCCCGCTACCCCCCCCTCTCCCCCCGGAGAAGGTCAGGGTGAGAGCATGTAGCGCAGGCGTCCTCGCCTGCGGGTTCACGGAGCCTCCCGGCTCCGTGACCACAGAACTGATAAGGTCAAGCGGAACCCGGCCTGCGTCCCGTAGTTGGGGGGCAAGGGATGAATGAATATAATTTGAGCGGCTGCCGTTTCCCACATCTTCATCTCGGCCTGTATCCCACCAAAGCGGGCGAAAATCCCACAACGCCCATTAATAGTTCCCCTCTCCCCGTGGGAAAGGGCCAGGCTGAGGGGCCTCTTCTCCCTCTTCGTTCCCTTCGTTTTCTTCTGTTGAAAATTCGTGTCTATCCGTGTCCATTCGTGGTGGGTGTTTCTCCTGTGCTTGCCCCGGTTTGATGGACACCTTGAGGAGTCGGTGCGCAGGGGTATTACATTACGTAACGTGGGGCCAAGACGTTGCCAGTGACGAATGTAGCGGTAAAGGCAGGCCTTGGTGGGAAGTCGAAGGCTCACACGCGAGAGGGGAGGATGCGTCCGGCGTGGGTGCTGGGGGTGGGGTTGTATGTAGAAGGAAACTTGTTTTCGGACGGCTGGTGGGCGTACCGGTGGGATGCGGAGAACCGGCTGGCGCGGATGTACATGAGCAGCACGCCGGTGAATTTGGGCGCACCGAACCTGGAGTTACGGTTTGGTTTGAATTAACGCCAAGGCGCAAAGGCGCGAAGACGCAGGGGGTTGAGGGTTTTGAGGGGGACGTGCGGCGCGCATACAAAAGGTGGGGACGTAGGTGAGGTTGACTTCGGCGGGACGCCGAAGCCGGCCTGCGGGACGCAGGCTTCATCCCGCTTTGCGGGACGGGACGCCTGCGCTACACGCAGGAAAATTTGACGGGCGGATTGGTGCTTATAGGGGCGTCTGTTTGACGACGGCAATTCAGCAATCACGGAGCCGGGAGGCTCCGTGAACTCGCAGGCGAGACGCCTGCGCTACGGGGGAGGACGCCTGCGCTACACGCAGGAAAATTTGACGGGCGGATTGGTGCTTATAGGGGCGTCTGTTTGACGACGGCAATTCAGCAATCACGGAGCCGGGAGGCTCCGTGAACTCGCAGGCGAGACGCCTGCGCTACGGGGGAGGACGCCTGCGCTACACGCAGGAAAATTTGACGGGCGGATTGGTGCTTATAGGGGCGTCTGTTTGACGACGGCAGTTCAGCTATCACGGAGCCGGGAGGCTCCGTGAACTCGCAGGCGAGACGCCTGCGCTACACACCCTCACCTTGGCTTTTACCACGATGGGGTAGGGGGAATGCGAAGAAGAGCGCGTGAAAGGAGAAACAACAACCACGAATGAACACGAATGGACACAAATTTTTAACAGAAGGAAACGAAGAGAACGAAGATGGAGAGGAACCCCCTCACCCTGACCCTCTCCCAGGGGGAGAGGGAAAAGGGGGGAAGGTCTGCCACGAATGAACACGAACAAACACGAATTATAAACAGAAGGAAACGAAGAGAACAAAGGATGAGAAGCGTCCCCGCACTCTGACCCTTCCTCACCAGCAGAGAGCCTGGCGCGAGGGGGTAAATGCGGGGGGTGTTTTGCGCGGCAGGGTGCCTCTGGGCTTGCCTACATCATCCGCCTTGTTTGCGCGCCGCCAGCCAGCTTTGCAATTCGCGATAGTTGACCTTGCCCGTGCCCAGCAGTGGCAGTTCGCGCAAGTACACCACTTCGCGCGGCACGCACAAGGCCGGCAGGCCGCGCAGCAGAAGGGCCTGGCGCAAATCGTCCACTGTCAGGCGCGCATCGTTGGCCACGGCCACCAGCCGCTCGCCTTTGTCCGCGTCGGGCTGGCTGAGCACCGCCACGGTGCACCGCTGGCCGTACTGCGGAAACGCCCCCGCCAGCGCTTCTTCCACTGCGGTAAGGCTGACCATTTCGCCGCTGATTTTGGCGAAGCGCTTGAGCCGTCCCAGCAGGGTGACGTAACGGTCTTCGTCCACATGCGCAATGTCGCCGGTGTCGTACCATCCGCCCAGGGCCTGAAAGGCCGCGTTGGCCTCCGGATTCAAATAGCCCTTCATCACATTCGGCCCGCGCACCAGCAGGCGCCCGCCCTGCGGCACGCCTTCCACCGGCTCCACGCGATATTCCATGCCCGGCAGCAGCCGCCCCGCCGTGCCAAAGCGAGGCTCCAAAGGCGAGTTCACGGCAATCACGGGGCTGCACTCGGTGGCGCCGTAGCCCTCCAGAATGCGCGCGCCAAATTTCCGCGCGTAGGTTTGCGCGGTGGACTCCTGCACCTTTTCGGCTCCGGCAAAGATGTAGCGCAGTTGGTAAAAATCGTAAGGATGCGCCCGGCGGGCGTAGCCATTGAGGAAGGTGTTGGTGCCCAGCAAAACGGTGCAGGCGCGGTCATAAAATACTTCGGGCACCAGCCGGTAATGCAACGGCGAGGGATACAGAAACAGGCCCAGTCCGCGGGTCAAGGGAGCCAGCGTGCCGGCGGTCAGGCCGAAACTGTGGAATAGCGGCAGGGCGTTGAAGAAACGGTCATCATCCTGAAACGGCACGGCGGTGAACAACTGGCGGATGTTGGCCATGAGGTTGCCATGCGTCAGCTCCACGCCCTTGGGCACGCCCTCGGAGCCGCTGGTAAAGAGAATGACCGCCGTGGCGTCGCGGTGGTCAGCCAACCCCGCGCCGGCCCGTGGCATTTTCAAGCACCGCCAGCACATGCGGGCCAGCCGTCGGCCGCTGCTGATGCGCTGCCGCACGTCCTCCAGGTAAATCAGCTCCAGCCCGGCCTCCTGCAAGGGCTCCACGCGCAGCCGTGCCCGCGTGATGAATGCGCGCGAGGTGATGATGTGCCGCAGCCCGGCCAGTTGGGCGCAGGCGCGCATCACCGCCGGGCCGGTGGTGTAATTCAGCAGAGCCGGCACTTTGCCGGTCAGCCACAAGCTCAACAAGGTCACGGGCAACGCATTGGCGTTGGGCAGGAGCACGCCGATGCGCTGGGTTTCCTCCGGCCATTGCGCGCGCCAGACCTCTGCGAGCAGCTCGGCGCCCACCACCAAACGGCGGTACGTGAGTTTTTGGCCGGTGAAATCTTCCAACACCCGGAAACCCGGCCGCGCCGCCGCCATCCGCAACAGCGCCGCCGTCACCGTGGGCGGGCCGAACGCCTGCTCCACCGCCAGTTGTTGTTCGAGCATGACATCGCGCAGCCAGCGGGTCAGCCGCAGGCGCGCGGCGGTGGTGCTCAAACCGGGATATTGCGGCGGCTCCAGCGGCTGGCCGTAATGCACGCTCACGGGGGCCAGCCACCGTTTCCATCCCTTGTGTTTGGCCCACCGGATGCGCTCGGCGCCCCGCAGATAACAGGGAATGACGCGGGCGCGCGTCTTGAACAGCAAGAAGCCGGTGCCCTCATATAATTTCATCATGGCGCCCGTGCGGGACATCCGGCCCTCTGGGAACAACACCAGCCGGCCGCCCTGCATCAAGTGCTCGGCCATTTGCTTCACGGCGTAGGGCGAGGCGGTGTCAATGGGGAAGGTGAAGCGGTTGATCATGATCCACCGGTGCAGCGGCGAGGTCTGCGCCGTCGTGCGGCTGGTCACAAACCGCCACCGATGGTCCACATGCGCAATCAAGAACAGCCAGTCAATCCACGTCAGATGATTGGGCGTCAACAACACCGGCCCCGGTGTTTGCAGCACCTCGGTGTTGTAGGCCCGGAAACGAAACAACACCCGCAGCAGCAGGCGGATGACCCTTTGCAACCATCGCACATTCCAGGGCAGAGATTCCATAAATCATGCTTCCGTCAACTTGCCGGCCCGCGACTCTCCGCCAGCGCCGTATCCCGCGCCAGATGCCGCGCCCCCAGCAGCCACAACACGCCACTTACCAAAAACATGACGCCCACCACCAGAAAACCCACGCGCAAATTCCACCGGTCGGCCACCAGCCCCACAATCACCGGCGAAATCACATCGCCCAATAAATGAATAATCAAAATGTTCAAGGCAAACGCCGCCGGCCGCAATGCCGAAGGAGCAATGTTGGCCAGAATGGTGTTGGTCGGCCCCGTGTTGAAAAACAGGCAGAAACACGCCAGAAAAATTCCCGGCCATATCCACGGATAGCCCGCGTGCAACGCCGCCACAAATATCGGGAAGCCCGTCAGCATGGCGGCGCCACTGACCAGAAAATAAGAGCCGGGAAAACGCTCGCGCAACCGGTCCCCGGCCCATCCGCCCGCCAGGGTGGCGGCCAGCCCCGAAATCACCGTAAGCCCGCCAAAAATCGTGGTGGGCGAGCCGGGTTTGCCGGGCAGATGTTCGAGAAAATAGGGCATCCAAAAACCGATGCCGCCAATGGCGAACGTCATCGCCGCCATCCCCAGCGTGCAATACACAAAGGACGGAATGCGGAAAAAGCCCAGGTAATCTTTCCATCCGGTGGCGCGGCTTGGTTGTTGGCCAGCGGTTTTTTGCGGCTCACGCTGGAACAACGCCCACAGGCCGAGCGCCAGTCCCGGCAGCACCACCAGGTAAAACGCCCACCGCCAGCTTTCCGTTTCCCATCCCAGCCAGGCCGCGGCCCAGGAGCCGATACTGGATTTGGCTACCTGCTCGCCCAACACATACCCCAGCGCGCTGCCCACTGGAATCGCCAGATAAAACACGGACAGAATGCGCCCCCGGACCTGCACTGGAAAATAATCCGACAACAAGGCCGGCGCGGCGGGGCCGTAGGCGGCTTCGCCAATGCCCACCAAACACCGGGTAAGCAACAGGCCGGCAAACGTCACCGCCAGCCCCGAGGCGCCGCTGGCCAGGCTCCAGACCATCACCGCCAGGCCAATAATCAGCCAACGCGAATACCGCACCGCCAGCCGCCCAAATAGCGGGGCCGCCACCATGTAACACACCATGAACGCCATCGAGAGCAGGCCGATGAGCGCATTCTCCGGTTTGAAGCCCAGATGTTTTTCGCCCCACGCCAGCACGCCCTCCATGCCGTGAGCCTGGCCGCTATCAAACAGGGAGGTTTTCAAATGCGGCACCACCGCCGCGAGCACCTGCCGGTCCAGATAATTGAATAGATTGATTGCCAGCAATAAACCCAGCGCCATCTTCGCTCCGGGCAGCGCCCCGCCCGCCCGGCCCTCACCTGCATGTGACGCGGGCGCATTCATCCCCGCACTCCCTCCACCTCCCAGCCCGCTCGATAACTGCGCCGCACCAGCGGCTGCAAATCCGCCCGCCCCGCCACCGTCAGCCGCGTACTGTCCCACGCCAAGGCCTGCCCCACTCCTGCCCGGCTCGCCAGCACCCCGGTCAACACAAACTCCGTCAGCGGCCCGGCCATTTCAAAATTAGAGCTGGCCGGAGGGTGGCCACGGCACGCATCCAAAAACTCGCGGTACCCATTCTTGCCCGGACGCTCAATTTTCTTTGGGGGTTTGGGAAAAGCATCCTGCTCGCTGGACGGCAAAAAACGCGGGCCTTCCCCCTGCGGGCCGGTGAACATGACGCCCTTGTCCCCCCAATACACCGTGCCCCCGCGCAGTTTTTCGCCCAGGCGCCGCTCCAGCTCGCGAATTTTAGGCGGCCAGACGCTGTCATAAGCATAAACCGTCAGCGCGGGAAAATCGGCGCGCTCCGGAATGCGCCAGCAAATTACATTATGGCGTGGATGCGCCTCCGGCGAAGCAGCGGGCGTTTGCGCCAGGCATTCCACGGTGTAACGCTCCACCTGCCACAATTTGAACGCCCAAAACACCCCGTCCAATACGTGACATCCCATGTCCCCCAAGACCCCCGTGCCAAAATCCACCGCCATCCGCCAGCCCGCGGGATGCAAGCCCGGCCGATAGGGCCGCTCGGCGGCCGGCCCCAGCCACAAATCCCACTCCAACCACGGCGGCGCAGATGCGGCCATGTCGCCGGCACTCTCCGCCGCTGGTTCGCGCTCCAAGAGACTGTGCGTTTCCCGCACCTCCCCAATGGCGCCCGCCCATATATGCTCGCACAAAAGCCGGTAACCCTCGCTGCTGTGGCCTTGATTGCCCATCTGGGTGGGCACCATCGCCCGCCGCGCCGCCCGCCGCAAGGCCCGCGCCTCAGCGATATTGTGCGCCAGCGGTTTCTCCACAAACACCGCCTTCCCCAGGGCCAGGCAACGCGAGGCCGCCGGCGCGTGATGATGGTCCGGCGTGGCAATGAACACCGCCTCCAACTCCTCCCCGCAAATTTCGAGCATGCGCCGGTAATCCCGAAAGACGCGCGGTTGCTGCCCATGACTGGACGCAGCCCGCCAGGCGGCGGCCAGCTTGCGCTCGTCCACGTCCACCAGCGCAACGAGCCGCTCCATGGCCGCCACCCCCACGCATCCCGTCCCCGCCCCGCCACAGCCAATGACCGCCACCCGCAACCGTTGCCGCTCCCGCGAGGAAGCCAGCAAGTTCGGCCCCGCCGCCAGGCACAACGCACCCCCTCCCCACAAGGCACGTTGCAGGAAACGCCGCCGCGTCCAGGCCTGAATCTGCGGATGCACGCGCCTCATTATGACGTGGGCCACGCTCAATTTCAACCCGGCACACTGTGAACCATGGAGCCGCACCTTGCCGTCCCTCGACTTCAGTCCTGCGGGATGCGCATCCAGCGGTGCGCCGCCGTGCGGCCATCCACATACGCCAGAAACACCTTGGCGGCATTCCAGGGATTCAAGGGGATGTCTGTTTCCGGGATTTGGTCGGCCTGAAGCGCAATCAATTGCGAGTCGCGCGTGCCGCGGGAAAGGTCTCGGGCAATGGCCCCCAGAAAAACGAAAGTCATGAACCGCTCTTTTTTGGTCATAGGGCTTCCATTTGCATTTGCCCCCAGCATGCCAGCCAGGGGTGGACATCGGCTGTCCAAGCCAGCGGAATCATCCCCCTTTTTCACCACCAAGCACCTAACGCAGGCGTCCCCGTCCGTAGCGCAGGCGTCTCGCCTGCGGGTTCACGGAGCCTCCCGGCTCCGTGATTGCAGAACTGCCGACGTAAAGAGGAATCGCTTGGAAACACCAAATCGCGCGCCAATCTTTCCTGTGCCGTAACTCAGGCGTCCCGTCCCGCACAGCGGGATTCGGCCCGCGTCCCGCAGGCCATGGGGAGATCCATGGCCAGCGCAGGATAATCCGCGCAGCTACAATTCCTCCCTCTCCCATTGGAAGAGGGCTAGGGTGAGGGTGGTCAAAGTCTGTGACAGAACTTGATGTATTTCCCTCTCCCCCCGGGGAGAGGGCCAGGGTGAGGGGGCGGTTTCCACCCTTCGTTCCCTTTGTTTCCTTCTGTTTAAATTTGTGTCCATTCGTGTTCATTCGTGGTTGGTGTTTCCCCTTCACCATTTCTGCCCCCTTTTCCCTCCACTCCATCGTTGTAAAAGGCTAAGGTGAGGGTGTGTAGCGCAGGCGTCCTCGCCTGCGGGTTCACGGAGCCTCCCGGCTCCGTGATTGCAGAACTGCCGAAGTCAAACAGACGCGCTGGGAAGCACTAGGCCTCGCGTCAATCTTTCCTGTGCAGTAACGAAGGTGAGCACGCATCGTAAGGTTGGAATAAGCCTGCGAGACGCAGGCGGTATCCCGCTGTGCGGGACGGGACGCCTACGCTACGACACCGCTCCTATGGCCTAGGTGAGGCAAGCCAAAAGCCGATTTGGGGGCGAATGAGGGCTTGAAGGGGAGGTGGTTTTGGGGGATATTGGGTGCGAGGTCAGCCACAAGATGCAGGTGAATGAAGCCATAGGCGGGTGGGCAATCGTGGAGGAGAAGAATTGTCCCGAAGTGTATGGGCCAAGGGGCGAGGTGCGCACGCACGTGTGGGGGGTGGATTTGTCGGGGACGACGCACGGTGCGGGGGGTGTGGGTGGTTTGGTGGCGACGGTGATTCACAACGGCCCGGATGCGGGGGTGTATTTTCCGGTGTATGACGGGAATGGGAATGTAACGGGATACGTGCGGGCCTCTGACGGTGGCGTGGTGGCGCAATACGAATACGGCCCGTTTGGTGAACTTCTTCGTGCCACCGGCCCCCTGGCCAAGGACTTCAATCACCTCTTCTCCACCAAATACTTTGACTGGGAAACCGGCCTCTCTTACTACGGCCACCGCTACTACTCCTCCACCGCCGGCCGGTGGCTGAGCAGAGATTTGATTGAGGAGAACGGTGGGGTAAATCTGTATGGCTTTGTTTATAATCGCCCAATTACCCACATTGATGCCGACGGAAGAGTCCTTGTCGAATCCGTTGTCCTTGGAACCACACTGGGAACTGCGTCTTCTGGAGGGGCCGGAGTTACGCTTACAATAACGGCAGGCGGCGGAAGCGCGGCAGCGGTTGGCGCAGGCGGAGCACTCGTTGCAGGTGGCGTGTGGGTGGCCGGTGTCGCGGTGGCCGGATTGGCTGCATATCAGGTTTACGAAATTCACAAAATTGACCAGCAAAACGCCCAAGCAGAGGTGATGATTCAGGAACAGGAGCAACTGCTCAAGGAGTTGCAGGAAAACCAACGCAAAGAGCCGCGAGCGTACGCCAAAGTGGCGGAGAGTCTAAACCCCAAAACGTGCTGCAAATTCATTTGGGACGCCGCAGGACTTGGCGGAAATGCCGCTCACCATGCTTATATCAGCCGGTTGTTTCAGCCGAACTACGAATTGATTGTCATAGCTCCAGATGGAGAGACAGCAAGGTATGATGCCGGATCAACCTTTCCAGGACCCGTTACCGCCGCCTACGAAGCAAAAACTGGCCGGCGGTGGGCGGGAACGGTCAAACGTCCCGAGTGGACGTATGTGATGAACAAAATATTCAGCAGAGACCTTCAACAATTCGGCCGGCAACAAAGAGTGGCTCTAAAGTGTAAACTTTCTTACTCGATCTTTTTCCAGCAGCGATTTGGTTTCGTTGGATATAGCCAGAATGCGCCCCAATATGCTCCCTACTATCAATTCCGCCCTTGAGTTAGCTCCAACGGTTGCATGAGATAATTATGTCCTTTACGATTGATCACGAGTGGAAGGCATGCTTTCTCAAACTGGGAGATGGTATGGTGAAGGCTTACCGCCGTCGGGCCAGTGGTGATGTGAACATCGATCATCCGTTTATCGAAGAACACTTAATATCGTTGATCAGAGAACAAGCAGTTTTAGTCCGTCATTTGCATGACGCTCACATAGTCGAAGAGATCGTTAATACAGGGGGGATTACAGGGTACAAACTTGCTTCCCTGACCGCAGATTTCTGGTATCTGCCTAAATGTTCCTATGAACAGTCACTAGGTTTGCTTGAGACCTTTGGTTTTCCCAGTCCAAAGATTTGCCCTCTGTCTGCAGAAGTTCGCCGTATTGCTCAAGGCTTGCTCCTTGAACTGGGCCAAACGCGGACACTTGCGCTGCTAACGGTCGCATCGGACATCGTGTTTGTTAAGCGCGTGGAAGGGTCCGATTTTACGACGGAGGAAATTACCCTGATATTGGAGTACAATCAGGCCCATTTCGGAATGGAGTACAGTAAGACAGAGTTCATGGATCTCCGCCGACTTTACCGGCGTAAAGGTTTTTTTATTTTAGGATGTATGTAAGGCTTGGAGGATGACGATGCTGCCCTAGCGGCAGTGAAGGCGAACCGGGCGACGCAAAGTTAGAGTAAGACGATTTGCATTGCCGGTTAGCGAAATGAATAATATGCGGCACTGGCGGTGGCCAACGGGAGCGGGCCGGTGTGGCTGGCGGTGACGAATGTGGCCGTAAAAACAAACCCCGGTGGGCATTCGGAGACGTACACGCGGGAGGTGCGGATGCGCCCGGCGTGGGTGCTGGGGGTGGGGACGTACGTGGAAGGAAATTTGTTTTCGGACGGCTGGTGGGCGTACCGGTGGGATGCGGAGAACCGCTTGGCGCGGATGTACATGAGCAGCACGCCGGTGAATTTGGGCGCGCCGAACCTGGAGTTGCGGTTTGGGTATGACTGGTTGGGGCGGCGGGTGAGCAAGGTGGTGTCGAATAAGGTGGGGACGGCATGGCAGTTGCAAAGCCGGTGGAGATATGTGTATGATGGGTGGAACATGATCGCCGAAGTCGAAGAAGTGACGGGCGAGGTGCGCACGCACGTGTGGGGTGTGGACGTGTCGGGCACGCCGCAGGGGGCGGGGGGCGTGGGGGGTCTTTTGGCGGTGGTGGTGCACAGCGGGACGAATGCGGGAACGTATTTTCCGGCGTATGACGGGAATGGGAACGTGATGGGGTACGTGCGGGCGGCGGATGGGGTGTGGGTGGCACAATACGAGTACGGCCCCTTTGGCGAACTCCTCCGCGCCACCGGCCCCCTGGCGCAGGCGTTCCACCACCTCTTCTCCACCAAATACCACGACTGGGAAACCAGCCTCAACTACTACGGCCACCGCTACTACTCCCCCGCCCAAGGCCGCTGGCTGAGCAGAGATCCCATCGGGGAGTTGGGAGGGAACAACCTGTACGCTTGCGTTGCAAACGATACAATTAACCTTTTCGATCCAGTTGGGCTTTGCGCCGGTTCCTGTGGAACCACGTTGGCGGTGGCTTTGCCTAGCTTCAAGAATCCGCTGCCGGACATTCACAAAGGGCTTTGCACCTGGTTGGAGGGGAAAATTCGAGGCTATCTGAATACCGCGGAGGACATTCGAGCGTGGAATAGGTTCGTTAGTGGCACGGCGAATGATATTGAACTGACGGAGTCTGAGATGGGGACGGTATTGGCAGCAGCGCCAGCCTTCCAAGCTGAATTAAAAAAGCAAGCGCAAGACTGCAAGACAAACCCGTTTTATTGGTTTAACCGAACGACACAAGTCGGGGATTCGATTGGAAATCCATGGTCTGCTTCAATTGGGCGAGTTACCATCAACTTGACCACATCCTGCGCTTGCCGGACTCTGACTTGGGAAGCGTGTATCTTTGACAAATACGACTTCGATCCAACTTGGTTTTTAGGCGGTAGACAGCCCACAGCCGAGATGAAAACGATCTTGGTTTGGGCTGCACAGAATGTTGCTCAATGTGGGTGGAAAGAATTTCATCATAAAGGGTGCAAAGATGGATTTATCGCGAACTAAAATTGCAACTGCTGTGTATGTGCTTGGCCTGATCGGTCCTGCTCTTCTTGTGGGTGTCTTGACGCTTGTTGAACGGACTGGGATCCATCTCGGCGTGGGTGGTGGGCTTATTGCACTGTTAAGTTTCGGCGTATGCATTATCGGCGTTGGTATGCAGCGGGCTCCATTCGGGAGAAAGCTGGTTCTTCTTCTGATAGCCCTCCTAGCTATCCCTATTGAGATACTCGCTTTGGGAGCTGTATTCCTTGTGAGCAATGGGTTAGCCGGAACTCAGTGACATAGATCTCGGTGTTGTGCAACAACGGTGCATAGGAAACCAATCGCACTCAGTCCTTGCGGGAGGAAAGTTGGACACCCACCGCATCCTGCGGCTGTTGGGAGCAGGTTCGTTTTTTTAGGTTCAACACGCACAGGCAGGCGCGCGTGCCACAGTCCTTGTACCGCTGTTTGGGATTGTGGCGGAGAGTGGCACGAGAGGGGGCGTGGCGGCGGGTGAGTAAGGGGGACGTTTTACGTGGAAAACTAACACCAAATGCCGAGGCGCAGTGACGCGAGGGTGCGGGGGTTGAAGGTCTCGGGTAGCGCACGCGTCCCGCGTGCGGGTTCTATCGGCGTCCCGCCGATGGGAGGGAGAAAACGGGGCTTGAAGGGGGGGTGGTTTTGGGGGATATTGGCGGTGGGTCAGCCTGAAGATGCAAGCGACAGAAGCCATGCGGGGGGATGAAGCCGTGGGGGAGGCAAGTTGTGCCCTTGAGGCGATGGCGACGGTGATTCACAATGGTCCGAGGGCGTGGGTGTATTGGCCGGTGTATGACGGCAATGGGAATGTGATGGGGTACGTGCGGGCGGCGGATGGGGTGTGGGTGGCGCAATATGAGTACGGCCCCTTTGGCGAGCTCCTCCGCGCCACCGGCCCCTGGCGCAGTCGTTCACCCATCTCTTCTCCACCAAATACCACGATTGGGAAACTGGCCTCTCTTATTACGGCCACCGCTACTACTCCCCCGCCACCGGCAGGTGGCCAAACAGAGACCCCATCGGGGAGAAAGGTGGTCAGAACGTCTATGCGTTTTGTGGCAATGACTCGCAGAACAAGGTGGATGTTCTTGGGCTGTGGAAGTCGGGTGGGCACACCTCGCTCACAAGGCAGGCTTTTGAACAGGCCTTTCCAGGGGCGTTAAAGTCCTTTCCTTGCGCGGAAACAGTGCTGGACAGGCTGATTCACTGGAACTTAACACAAGACGACGGGATAGCATTCAAACAGAACTTCAGGCACTTCAACAGGGACATTGATACACCTGTCGGGAGCCAAGCCGCCCGCTTTATCAGGCTTTACAGTAGCTATCTGGGTGTAGAGCAGAGGAATTTTGACCGTGCCTTGAGCAAGAGGCCGGTGACGAACGACGACTGTGAGAAGGCCCTTGAGGCGATGGGGCGGCTCATGCACTCTTGGCAGGATTACTACGCCCACAGTGTAGTCCTCACGCGCACGGGGCATGATCATACGCTCTGGACAGCGCAACCGCCAATCACGGGGTCGCCCGAGAATCCAGGTGGAACAGGTGGCCGGATTGTTCCAAGTAGCTGGGGTGGCCTCGGAGATACAGGTGAGCACGGGGGTGGCGAACCTGGTGGTGCTGAGGGCAATGCACGGCAGCAAGCCGCCGTCGTGTTCACGACACCGAAACTCAAGGCCAACATGGAGCGCTGGGCTGTCAAGTGCGCGTGCTATTGTGGTGGGCGATTCTGATTCAAGAAGCGTATCTGAGATGGGGTCTGTGATAACGATTGGAAGAACGCTGGTCAGCATCGAACGGATCGTCGTTTGGGTTTTTCTGGCGCTTTGCAGTTTTGCGTCTCTCGGGATAGCCATTTGGCCTTTTCTCCTTGGCCTTGAACTGGGTGACGTGTTTCTCTGGCCGTGCAGCGCACTTGCACGCCAATGCGGGCTGCATTGGAATCCGAAAGAGAATCCGGTCGAGATGGTGGTGGGTGCCTTGGTCTGTTGGGGCATACTCTTTGCGTGTGCCACAAGTCCGGTGTGGGTGTTCATCTTAAGACGGCACCGAGACTAATGAGCACTTGGGGAACGGGTGTCCCGCACAGATGGTGTAAGAAAGTCAGCCGCGCTCCCGCCTTGATCCTGCTCCGAAGGCCCCAGCCTGCGCCATGTATAACGCGGCAAGCCTGCCGCCCCGTCCTGGCCGTTGGCCAGGCACAGAAGGGGCTGCGGTTTGGCCCCGGTCAGGGCGACTGTGACGCTCATGATCCTGGCGCTGCATTGCCGGACGCCACCTGGCCAGGCGATGATCTGGAAACGCCCGGAAGCGCTTCTTGGCGAGATGACAAGGTGCGGTTTTTGGGGCGCGATAGTGGACGATAGCTCTTGACGCGGGGTAAATGGGGTGGTCCAGGCGAGCGGCCTGTCTGCCGACAAGCAGACTCGGTGCTGGGGCTGGCCGTGCTGGTCACGCGGACGACGAGTAGGAGGACCCTTCAGCCGCAGTGGCTGCCGCCGCCTGGAGGGCTAGTGGCGGCGACAAGGGGATTAAAAAATGAAGACTTGATTTAGGGCTTAGGTGAAGGAGGGTGGACGCAGGTGGAGTTGACTTCGGCGGGACGCTCCCGCTTGGCGGGACGGGACGCAGGCGCTGCGCGTCCGCTTGACCTTGGCAACTCAGAAATCACGGAGCCGGGAGGCTCCGTGAACTCGCAGGCGAGGACGCCTGCGCTACAGAAGGGAAGTCTGCGCTACGACATCTGCTGTATCACTGCAGCCTGGTGCTTACTGGTGCGTCCGCTTGACCTTGGCAATTCAGGAATCACGGAGCCGGGAGGCTCCGTGAACCCGCAGGCGAGACGCCTGCGCTACGACGCAAGAAAATTTGACGGGCAGACTGGTTCTTACAGGTGCGTCAGCTTGACCTCGGGAGTTTAGGAAACACGGAGCCGGGAGGCTCCGTGAACTCGCAGGCGGGACGCCTGCGCTACATGGGGCCGACGCCTGCGCTACACAACCGCACCTTGGCTCTCTCTCCTCTGATGGGGTTGGTGAACACGGATGGACACGGATTTTGAACAGAAGGAAACGAAGGGAACGAAGGGGGAAAACGCCCCCTCACCCTGACCCTCTGCCGGTGCGAGAGGGGAGTTGCTTTTATGTCGCCCCTATGGGAGTGGAAAATATATAGAGGGCCGTTTTCTATAAACAGGTCGTCCCTACGGGACTGGCTGGAGTCTTCTAACCGGTATGGCACTGTCGTTACTAGCACTCGTCCCTATGGGACTGGCCTAGAGTTCCCAGCAACGGCCTTGGGCAATCGCGCCTGGTATTTGTCCACCCGCCACTAGCCCTGAAAGAAACAGTCCCAGCGGGGCGGTATGTTGATAGAAACAGCCTGACCAATCTGAACAAGCCCCGTCGGGACGGCATGATTATTCTCCCGCTTTCATCACTCCACCTGTCCTGGAGGTGGGCGGTTTGGACTGGGTCGAGGAAGCCGGGGCAGGGGGTCATCCTTCCAGTTTGCCGGCGTGCGGAAGGAGCGCGCGGTATTCGGAGGGGGAGTGGCCGGTGATTTTCTTGAAGACGCGGTTGAAGTGGGTGAGGGACTGAAAGCCCACCTCGAAGGCGATTTCGCTGATGCGCAGGTTGGGATTGAGGAGCAGATTTTTCGCTTTTTCGATGCGGACGCGCGAGACGTAATCGGTGAAGTTCAAGCCGGTGACCTTCTTGAACATTTTGCAGAAGTAGAAGCTGCTGGTGTTCACGGCCCGCGCCACCATGGAGAGTGAAAGGTCCTCGGCCTGATGCGCCTGAATGTATTCCTTGGCGCGGGTGATGACGGGCGGCTCCGCGTTGGCGCGCTGCATGAGAATCTGGTTGCTCACGATGGCCAGATGTTGCGCAAAGATGGTGAGCAGTTTGACAATGGCTTCGTAGTGCTTGGGGGGAATGAGTTTGGTGTTGAAATAAATATGCCGCAATTCTTCGCGGTCAATGTGGATGCCCCACTCGGCAATCAGCCGCGCGGTGCGGTCCAGTTGCGCCTCCGTCGGCGCTTTCCGAAAGACCTGGCCTGTTTGCAGAAAACCGATGAGGCGCTCGCCCAGCCGTACGGGCACGGCGGTATCCGTCAAGCCGATGGGGCAGGTAAGGGTGTGCGGCTCAGTCTGGGCGGCCTCGGAAAGTTTTTGCTGGATTTGAAGGCACACCGCGCAGGAGCGGCTTTTTTCCGCAATCATCGCGCAGAGGGGATGCTCGTGGCGTTTGCCGTGATGCGGCAGTTGCCACGATTCCAGCGGCTTGAAGCTGACGGGCAGGCCGGTGATTTCCTCAAAGGCGCGCTCGTAATCCTGGTAGATGGAAGACTGGGTCAGAATCTCCGCGATGGTGCGGTCGTTCTCGGCGAAAGGTGAAACGGGCGCGGGGGCGTTCTTTTTGGGGGCGCGTTCGGATGCGCGTCGGTGTTGTTTGGGGGAAGCATGGGGGGCTTGGGCCGCCGCAGACTGCGCCGGCTCAAGCACGGTTGGCGACTTGCCAAAAGTTGCTTCCACAAAGCCAATTTATATTAACCTTCTTTTGTCCACAATACCAATTTTGACTTGGGTCAGCGTTCTGCGAAAACTGCATTTTTGCGTGGCGCAAGGGGCCTTGTGGCTCCATTTCCAGCGCTTTGCGGACCGTTTTCCCCTCCGCAGCACTCAGGGTGGGCGGTGGCATGAATGCTGAAGCCCCAGGGGGGTCTTGATTGATTTCGCTGGCCGCGCCTGCAGAAAACATCGTCCTCCATGATAGCTGGCGGGAGTTCGGCATTGCGGGAAAGGGCCGGTTGGGGCAAGCTGGGGCACGTCAACCGCAGGTCAGGCCATGTCGAATGCCTTGCTCAGTCCGGAGTTGCTGAGGCGATTGGAGCAGTTTCAGCTCCTTGCGCGCCGCCGCGCCAAAAGCGCCGCCCGCGGCGAGCGCCGCAGCCGGGCGCGCGGTCATTCGGTGGAGTTTGCGGATTACCGCCCGTATGTGGCGGGGGATGATTTGCGGTATTTGGACTGGAATCTTTACGGGCGGCTGGAGCGGTTGTTTCTGAAATTGTACGAGGAGGAGCGGGAATTGCCAGTGCTCATCTTGCTCGATGCCAGCGAGAGCATGGCTTTCGGGGAGCCGGCCAAGTTTGATTATGCGCGGCAAGTGGCTGCGGCCATGGGGTATGTGGCCTTGTGCGGGTTTGACCGGGTGAGTGTGGCGGTTTTCCCTGAGCATGCGGAGGAAGCGGTGGCACGGCGGGGGTTGCGGATGGTGCGGGGACGCAAATCGGCCCTGCAATTTTTTGATTTGCTGGCGCAGCTTGTACCGGGCGGGGCGGCGGACTTGAACGGGGCGCTGCGCCGGGCGGCCCTGGAGACGCGGCAGACGGGGGCGGCGGTGGTCATCAGCGATTTTCTGGACCCGGCCGGTTACGAGGAGGGGTTGAAGGCTCTGGTGGGCCGGGGCTTTCAGGTGCACGCGGTGCAAGTGTTGGCGCCGGAGGAACTGGCGCCGGCCACTTATGGCGATTTGCGGCTGGTGGACGCCGAGACCGGCGGGGTGCAGGAGGTGACCTTTGGCCGGTTTCGTCTGCGCGCCTACCAACAGGCCGTGGCAGGGTATGTGCAACGGTTGCGCGAGTATTGTGCGGCGCGCGGGGTCAGTTTTTTCAGCGTAAGCTCAGCCACGCCGCTGGAGGAGCTGTTGCTGCGGCAATTGCGGGCCGCGGAGGTGTGGGCATGAACTGGCTGGCGCCGGAGGCGTTGGTGTTTGCGGCGGCGCTGCCGGTGGTGGTGTTGTTTTATCTGCTCAAGCGCAAGCGCGTGGTGCGGCTGGTTTCCAGCACGGTGCTTTGGCAGCGCTTCATTGCCGAGTCCCAGGCCAGCCGGCCGTTTCAGAAATTGCGGCACAACTGGTTGTTGTGGCTGCAACTGCTGTTGCTGACGTTGGTGATTCTGGCGCTCACGCGCCCTTATTTTGGCGGGGAGCAAAAGCTGGCGCGGCTGCGGGTGGTGATCTTGGACGGCTCAGCTTCCATGCAATGCACCGATGTGACTCCCAATCGTTTTGAGGCGGCGCGCGCGGAGTTTTTGAAATGGCTGAACAGCCTGCGGGATGAAGACCAGGTGGTGCTGCTGCTGGCCGGGGCGCAGACGGTGGTCAAACAATCGGCCACTTCGCACAAGCCGGCCCTGCGGCGCGCAGCGCAGGATTGCGCGCCGGCGGATGTGCCCACGCGGTTGCAGGAGGCGTTGCGCATGGCGGAAACGCTCATCCGCAATCAGAACGAAGCCGAAATTCATTTGTTCAGTGACGGCGCGGCGGCCGGGCTGGAGGAGTTTGCGCATGCCAACCTGCCGCTGGTGTATCATCGCGTGGGGGAGCGGGGGCGGAATGTGGGCTGGGTGGGGGGCGATGTGCGGGCGCATCCGGAAGACCCCGCCCGGCGCGCCGTTATCGGGCGGCTTTTCAATCCCATGACCAATGAGGTGGTGGTGGAGGTGGAACTGGCCTTTGAAGGGCAGGCGGTGGAGCGGCAGGCGGTGATGGCGCCGCCCACCAATACCGTGCCGGTGTTGTTCACTTTGCAGCAGCCGCGGGATGGCGTGGTGCAACTGCACATCAAAACTGAGGATGACCTGGCGGTGGACAATCAATTGTGGCTGATGAGCCATTTGCCGCGGCCGGTGCGGACCTTGCTGGTGACCCAGGGCAACCGGTTTTTGGAGCGGGCCTTGCGGGCGCAGCCGTCAGTGCAGTTGGCCGTGCAGCCCCAGCTCTGGGGGAACGCGGCAGGCTATGATTTGGTGGTGCTGGATAATGTCCTGCCGGCCACCTGGCCGGAGACGAGCCTGTTGGCCATTCACGTGCAGGGCACCAACTGGTTTGAGCGGGTGGGGAGCCTCCAGAATCCCACCATCGTGGACTGGCGGGCCAACCATCCGGTGTTGCGGTTTGTTGGCTTTGATAATGTATGGATACGGGAGGCGTTGACGGTGCCCCCGCCTCCTTGGGGCACGGTGCTTGTCGAGACGCGCGAGACACCCTTAATCGTCGCCGGTGAAATCAACCGGCATCGGGTGTTGTGGCTGGGCTTTGATCCGTTGCAGAGCAACTGGCCGCTGATATTTACCTTTCCCATTTTTATGGCCAATGCCGTGGAATGGCTGAATCCGCCGGGCGCGGCGGGACAGGGGATGGTGAAGGCCGGTGAACCGCTGCGCTGGGTGTTGCCCAAGGCCACGGCCGGCAGGGGCAGGGTAATCCTGCCGGATGGACGCGAAGAACCCCTGCCGCTCGAGGCCGGCCGCGCCGAAGTGGTTTTTGGCGCCACGACTCGGGTGGGTAGGTATCAAATGGAGGCCGGCACCAATCGTGTTTCGTTTTGTGTCAATCTCGCCGATGCGCAGGAAACAGCCACCGCGCCGCGGGAGGAACTGGTCATGGGCACCTATACCCGTGCGGCGGCCATGACCAAGGCGCCGGCCAATTTGGAATTGTGGCGCTGGCTGGCGGCGGCGGGGTTGCTGGTGCTGATGTGGGAGTGGTGGTACTACCACAAGCGGACGGTGTGAGACGAAACCTCCGCCGGAGCAGCTTGGGCGGCCGGTCCATTGCGTGAAATTAGGGAAAGTGCGGAGTGCTGTGCGCTCCACCGCAGGCGTCGCTGGCATGCGGGTAATCCCGTGCCGCCGCTGGCCATTTAATTGTGCAACCGCAGGAGGGCGAAGATGGACTCGATTAAATCCCTGGTGCGGAGAACGTAAGCAGGAATCTGGTCTGAGGTGATGTTCAGGACTTCCAGCGCGGACGGACTGCCCCGCAGGGCGAAGGCCTGGTAACCATAGCCGCTGCCCAGGAAATAGGCGGTGAGGTTGGCGATGTGCACAATGGAGGCCAGGCGTTTATGCGGGCCGGCCGCTTCTGGCTGGTGATGGCTCCAGACGGCCGCCACCAGGTGGGGAGGGAATTTCCACTGGGCCAGCAGGCGCCCGCCAACTTCGCCATGGTGCACACCGAGTAATTGTTTTTCCGTATCGGCGGCGTCGCACGGACGGCTCTCGATTTCCTGCACCAGACGGTCGTAGATGTGCTCGAGCACCTGGGCCAGCACAATTTTGCCGACATCATGCAGCAGGGCGGCGGTGAAGGCGACGTTTTCGTCATCCCCCAGGTCTTGCGCGATGACCTGGGCGGCAGCGGCGGCCGTCAGGCTGTGTTTCCACAGTTCATCTTCTTTCAGGCCATAGGATTGATGCGAGCCTTTGAAAAGCTGCGTGCCGCTGAGGGAGGTGACGAGCCGGAAAATCTGGTTGAAACCCAGGCGGGTGACTGCCTCAAAAACGGTTTCCGCCGGCAAGCTGCCGCGGAAATAGGCGCTGTTGCAGCGTTGCAGGACGCTGGCCGTGAGGCCTGGGTCCACGTTGATGAGTTGAATGACATCGCTCAACGGCACGTTGGGCGTGGCCAAGGTCTGCATCAACCGTGGCAAAACTTGCGGCGCCGGGGGCAGGTGCCGGGCACTGGCTATAAAATCGTCTATTTCCTGCATAAGTCGGGCTTGGTTTGTTGGCCGGGACGTTTGACCACGATTTCGCCTGTATCCAAATCCAGCGACAAGGAAACACTGAAATAACCTCCCAGCTCCGCACTTGCCAGGGTCAAACCGTACACGGGCAGAAGGTTTTGCAGCATTTGGGCATTGCGCGGCCCCAGGTCATAGGCTTTTTCCCCATCAATGACTTCCATGCCCCCGGCTGCATGAAGGTGGGCTTGGGACAGTTGGCCGCCCTGGCGGGTAAATTCATTCAACAACGCCTGCAACCCCGTATCCACAAATAGACAAGGCTGGTCAAGGCCACGGGCTTCATCCAGTGTCGAGTCCGGCAGAATGCAGGCCAGCAGGCCGCCCACGGAATTCACGGGGTCAAAAATGGCGACGGCCACCGCCGTCCCCAAGGGAGGGGTATGCAAAGTGCAGAGGGGACGGTTTTCCACGCTCATGCTGCCCAGCGCCACTATTTTGTCTCTTAACATAACCTTTGCCGATGCGGCATCCCCAGCCAGCGGCCCCTCGCCCGGGAGGTGAATGAATTTCCAGTCCGGGCTGAAACGCAAGCCACCGGCCTCCTGCCATGGGTTTGGCCCAGTAACACTATCGGCAGCCCAAGCTGCGAACTTGAGAACTCCCTGAAGAAAAAGGAGAGGCCCCCGGCCAGGAGCTGCAGCCCGGCAAAAATGGCCGGTCTCCCCGGTCTTATTTTCCCAGCCAGGTGGGCTGGGCAAGAGTTGCCCAACAGGCTGGCGGGGACCAAAAACCGCGAAAAACCGCGAAAAACCGCAGGAAAACGCTGGTTTTTTCTGGCTGGCACGGCTGCTGCTTACCCTTCGCCCAGCAACGAAGTAACGATATGAAAGTTGCCGAAACAGTTGAAGCCAGGCCGTGGGCGGCAGATGCCAACCAGGTGCTCCATTTCCCCGCTGGGCTGTTAGGTTTTGAGAACCTCAAACAATACGTCCTGCTGGGGTCGCCGGAGGAAGCGCCGTTCTTGTGGCTGCAGGTGGTGGACGAACCCAACCTGGCTTTCGTGGTCGTGCCGCCGGCCGCGGTGGTCGAGAATTACACCCCCGATTTGAGTGACGAAGACGTGGAATTTTTAGGGCTGCAATCGCCCGAAGATGCTCTGGTGCTGAACATTGTGACAGTGCGTGGGCCGACCCGTGCCACGGTAAATTTGAAAGGGCCGCTGGTGATCAACCGGCGGACGCTGGTGGGCAAACAGGTCATCCCGCATAACGCGGCGGAGTATCCTGTCAACCATCCTCTGGCCGTGGGTGAATGAAAACGGCCATTCCAAACCTTTAACCTGCGCCATGATCTATGTTGATTCTCTCACGCAAAATCGGCGAAAGCATCATCATCGCCGGGCGCATTACGGTGAAGATTGTCCGGGTGGAAGGCGACGTGGTGAAAGTGGGCATACAGGCGCCTTCCGATGTGCCGGTGCACCGCGAGGAGGTGTACCGGGAAATCCAGAACAACAACAGGGAAGCGTTGACCAGTGGCCGGCCGGCCATTCCGAAATTGCGGCCGGAAACGGCGCCTTCTGCCCGAACAAAAGCACGGCCCTGTGAGTGTCATAGCAGGACGTTAAACACTGAACCCAACCCACAAACCATCAACAGGAAGTAACTATGGTCATCAACACCAACATCCACGCGCAGGTCGCCGCTTCGAACCTGCAAAAGAGTCAGGAACTGCTCGGCAAGTCGCTGGCACGCTTAAGCTCCGGGTCCAAGATTGTGGACCCGGCGGACGATGCCGCCGGCCTGGCCGTGAGCAACCGCATGGACGCCCAGATTAACCGTCTCGGCGCCGCCAAATCCAACGTGCTCAATGCCTTGTCCTTCACCCAGACCCAGGACGGCTACCTTAAGAAAGTGGCCAAGGCGCTGGACCGCATGAGCGAGCTGGCCATCCTGGCGCAGGACGTCACCAAGACGAACGCCGACCGGGCGCTGTACCAGAAGGAATTCGAGGAACTGGGCCGTTTCATCGAGAATACCGCCACCAAGGATTTCAACGGCGTGAGCCTGTTCACGGGCAGCCCCTTGAGCGTCACCATTGACGCGGAGGGCAACACCTTCAATATGAACGGCACGGACCTTGGCGTCACGGCCTACGACGACGCCATCGCCTCCAATGTGTCCACCACCACCGGGGCCGCAGATGCCCTGGACAAGGTCAAAGCCGCCATCAGCCAGTTGGCGGAAGACCGCGCCAAGATTGGCGCCAACCAGACCCGCTTGCAGGCCACCATTGACCAGCTCGTCCTGGTCAAGGAAAACATGAACGCCGCCAGCTCGCGCATCCGCGACGTGGATGTGGCGGAGGAATCCACCGAGTACGCCCGCAACAACATCCTGGTGCAAAGCGGCACGGCCATGCTCGCGCAGGCCAACCAACTGCCGCAGAGCGTGCTGCGCCTGTTGCAGTAACCTCAACCCAGGCTGACGGCGCCGCCCCGTCCCATCCGGAGGCGGCGCCGTGCGCTGATGGGCCGGCGCGGGTCAGTGGATTCGATTCTCAAGGGTTGCTGCACACCATTTCCTGCCATGAAAGTCGCCGCCTTTCTGCCTGCCAAGGGATCGAGTGACCGGTTGCCCAACAAAAACACCATGCTGCTGGACGGCGAGCCGCTTTTTTTGCGCGGTTTGCGCAAGTTGCTGGCGTGTCCGTCGGTGGATGAAGTGTGGCTGGACACGGAATCAGCCCAAATCGAAGCGCTCGCCGGCGAGGTCAAGTGTCGTATCCTGCGGCGCGACCCGTTGCTGGCCTCCAACAAGACCGATGGGCATCAGTTGTTCTTGAATGAGGTGCGGCATTGCGATGCGGATATTTGTGTGCAACTGCTGTGCACCTCGCCCTTCATCCGCCCGCAAACGATTGAGCGGGCCATCGAAGTGCTCAAAACGGATGCGAGTTACGACTCGGTGGTGGCGGTGCGCAAGGAGAAACAATACCGGTGGGAGAATGGGCGGCCCCTCTACAACCTGGAACACATTCCCAACAGTGCGGATTTGGAGGATACCATCGTCGAATCCATGGGGCTGTATGTCATGCGGCGTGAAGCCGCCCTGGCCACGGGTCGGCGGATTGGCAATCATCCCTATCTCCTGCCTCTGGACCCCTTGGAGTCGGTGGATGTCAACTGGCCGGCGGATTTTGAAATGGCCAACCTGATTGCGATTGGCCAGCGCGAGCAGGAGCGGCGGTTGTTTGCCAACATGAAGCTCCTGCTCTCCAGTCCGTTGCTGTCGGACCTCCTCGACGATATGAAACTCGAGGGCGTCTTGTCGCGCGAATTTCAGTTGAACCTGCCCGACAGCAAAATCCTCGGGCGGGCCAAGACCCTGCAAATTGATGTCTGCGCGGATGACGAAGACTTCCGCAAAATCTACGAGGGCTTGAACCTCTACGATCACGTGGTCTCCAATGATGTGATTGTGGTGGCCAATCATGCGCCGGGCTTCGCGTTCTTTGGGGAGTTGAATGCCAACCTGGCGGTGCGTTCGGGGGCGGTGGGCGCTGTCATTGACGGGGTGACGCGGGACTGGCCCGATACGCGGCGCATGGGCTTTCCGGTCTTTGCCAAAGGCCATTACTGCCGCGACACGCGCAAACGCGGCATCGTGACCTCCCGCAACCGCACGATTGTCGTGGATGGCATCAGCATCCACAAAGATGACCTCATCTTTGGCGACAGCGACGGCATCGTGGTCATTCCGCGCAAGCATGAGCAGGCCATCCTGAAAGAGGCCATGAGCCGCAAGAAGAATGAGGCTGACATTCTGCTGGCGATTGCTCAAGGCATTCAAACCAGCGAGCTGGTCAAGCAATTTGGTCTTTTTTGAGACTGATGCTTCATGAACCAGGCCCTCATCTTAGCTTCTTGTTACCTGCCCCTCCAAGGGCCGACCCTGGCCTGGCGGACAGAATTGGCTGAGCAATTAAAGCGCCGCCAAGCTGGACTCGTCCTGCTAAGCACTGCGCCGGCTGAAGAAGTTCCTTTTCCCGTGGTGCCCCTCCCCTATTTGCTGCGGCATTTTGCTGAATGGTTTCCTGGGACACTACCGCAGGAATTGCCTCCCCCGTCCACCGATTCATGGGAGGCCTTTTTGCTGCGAAATGACGCGGCCTGGGCTCATGATGCCTATCCACCGGACGAGGCATGGTCTGGATTCCTGGCTTGCCAGAAAGTGGCGCGCTTCCTCCTGCAAACACTCGCGCCGGGCGCCGTGCTGCTCTGGAATTCCACGCATCCCCAAACAGCCATCTTTCAAATGGAGGGCTGGCGGGCGGGGTTGCCGGTGTATGCTCTGGAACGCGGCCTGTTGCCGGACACGCTCATGGTGGATTCGTGGGGTATTCAGGGGGCCTCGGACTGCTTGCGACACTGGCTGGCGCACGACTTGGCGCTCCGAGAAGACGTCCGGCAAATATGGGAGTCGGCGTCGCACTACTATTTAACCCATCGCCCGCAAAAGTACGCCCAGGCTGCTTTCGGCGGGGGGGGAAATGAATTGCGCCGGCAATTGGGTCTGGAAAACCGGCAAGTCGTCTTGCTGTTTGGCCAGGGTGACGCCGCGGGGCTGTTTCCACGGGAGGCCCGCGCCATGCGCCAGAATGCACCTGTCTTTGCCGGTACGCGCCACTGCCTGGCAGCACTCAAAAACGCGGTGGCGCAAATTCCCTCGGCCGTCCTCTTGTTCAAGCCACACCCCTTGGATGCCGCCAGTTATGCCGACGTGGTGGGGGACTCAGTCATCTGCGTCAACGGCTTCAACGTACATGCCTTGATGGATATGGCAGACGTGGTGGCCGCGCAGTTTACCACGCTGCAATATGAAACGGTCTTTTACGATAAGCCGGTGCTGCTGTTGGGGCGAAGTGCCTGGTGGGGCCGCGGCTGCACTTACGAAGTCAATCGCATGGAAGAACTTCTCCCGGCGTTGCGGGCTGCCCTGGCACGGGAAGGATGGAACCATCGCCGCGAACGGGCGCAGCAGTTTTTGGCGTGGGCACTCAGTGAATATCTCATTGCCTGTCATCCCGAGGCGCCTGCCCGTCATGACTTGGAGGATCTCGCGGACTTTTTGCAGCGGGCAAGTTGGGATTCCTGGCAGCTTGCTCCCGTCGAGGTGCGTCTTTGGCAGGCCTTGGAACAATTGGCCCAATGGGCGGAACATCCCCATCGCAACGACACGGCACGCAAAGCCTCCCACTTAAGCTTATGAACACCACCGAGGTTTCCCAGCCGCTGGACGACAGGCTCTGGCAACAAGACCCGGTCCTAGCCCGCTTCTTCGCGCTGGCCACCCGCCCGGGAAGCCGCTGCCGGGCGGTCTCACTGGATTTTTTTGACACGCTCGTATTGCGTTTGACGCATCGGCCCACGGACGTGTTTTATGAGGTGGGCGAGCGCCTGCAAGCACAGGGGGTTTTCCGCCAGCCCGTGACCCCTGTGGCTTTTGAAGTTTATCGCCGTGCGGCAGAGCGCCAGGCGCGCCAGCGGTGGATTCACCCCGACAAGCGGCGTGAAGATATTAACCTGGCAGAGATATACGCCGAACTGCAAGAGGTGGTGGCTGCGCCGCAGGCGCCAGAGGTGGAGGTGGCGGTGGAACAGGAAATATGCCTGCTCAATCCCGCGGTCTTTAGTCTGGCGCAAAGACTGAAAGACGCGGGCTTGCAGGTCGTCATCGTATCCGATGTTTATCTCAGCGCATCGCATTTGCGTGCCATTCTGGCGGCCAATCGCGTCCCGGAAGATTTCTTCACTGCCATTTACACTTCCAGTGATGCGGGGGTGTGCAAGGGCACCGGGCGATTGTTTGAGTGGGTGTTGCAGCGGCAGGGATGGCGTCCCGACGAAGTGCTGCACTTGGGGGATAACCTGCACGCTGACGTGCTGGGCGCTCGCAAGGCGGGGGTGCGCGCCCTGGGTTATGTGGCACATCACGTGCCGGAGTATGGCCCCCTCATGGCTCGTGAACAGATTCTTTTGGGCGGCCAGCAACCGTGGTTCAGTCTGGACGCGCTGCGCTTGCTGGCGGCCCGCCATTTTCCCGGCGAGCATCCCGAGGCGTTCTTTGCGCGCGAGGGGGCCATGCTGTTCGGACCCCTGCTGACCCGCTTTGCGGAATGGGCTTGTGATCAATTCGCCTCCGCCGGCGTGGAAAAGGTGGGCGCATTCATGCGCGAGGGCGAATTATTGGGAAAATTGATTCAACGGGAGGCGCATCGCCGTGGTCTTTCCCTGGAAGTCTCCCCGTTATATGCGAATCGCGCCTCCACCGAGCTGGCGGCGTTGGGCCGGTTGACGGCCGACAACGTGGTGGATTGGCTCCAACGGCGCACCTCCCTCACCGTGGGACAGATTCTAGACCAATTGGGAGTGGCCTCCTCCTGCCGCAAACATTTGGAAGTCGCGGAAACGGCCAAGTTGACCGACCAGACCAGCATCCTGCGCCTGGCGAAATTCATCTTCCGGGAGGAAGTGGCTTCGCAAATCGAAAGGCAAAGCCGGGAACTGCGGCGGCTGTTTTTGGATTATTTCACCGCCTGGCTGCACGGCAGCTCCATTGTGGGCTTGTGCGACCTGGGTTACAACGCCACCGCCCAGTGGCAAATCCAACGCATCTTGCGCCTGGAAGGAGTGCCCAACCGTTTGCTGGGTTGTTATGTGGTCACTTGCGAGCGGGCGGCGGAACGGGTCCTGGAGGGATTGGAAGTGCGCGATTTTCTGGGGGCCTATGGCCATCCCGCATGGCATCTGGCGGCTTTCCTGCGGAGTCCGGCTTTTGCTGAGATATGCCTTAATGCGCCGGTGGGGACCACCTTGGGTTACAGGCGGCTGGAAAACGGCGGGGTGGAGCCCGTGCTGGAAGAGGCGCGTTTTTCTGCACCGGTGAAACAGCAATGTGCGGCCTTTAAACAGGGCGTCGAACTGTTTCAGGAATTGTGGCACTGGCAGCTCGACCGCCGGCCTTTGCTGGGTGATTCGCGCCAGGCTTTTGCCCAGAAGCTGAGGCAGCATATGGATCAACGCCTGCATGCCATCTTGAGCCGGCTGGCGGCCTTTCCCCTGGGGGTTGAACTCCAACACTTTGGCGCGATGCAGTTGGACGACCGTTATCTGGAGACCGGCCTGACGACCATCATCCAACCACCGCAGTTGCAGGCCTTTCGCGAGCGCGGTTATGCCAGCCTGTTGAGCCAGCAAAAGGTCTTATGGCCGCAAGGCGTGTTGCATGCCGCAAGCCCTGACACCGCCGTACGCTTCTTCCAAATGGCCGATGCCTTGCTGAAAAACTTCCCCCACGGGAACTATGAGCTCCACAAACCCGAATGGCTGGTCATCACCCCCTGGGATTTGAAGATACAGGCCCTTGAGGGAATGATCAGGTCTTTGGAAAAACAGGCGCAAACGGCGGGAGCTTGCTCGGTCATGTTGCTGGTGCCGGATGCCAAGCTGGCCAAACAGGCCCTGGCGGAAATGAAGTTGCCAATTCAGGTGTCCTTGACCTGTGTGGAAAACCGCAAAGACTTGAAACTCCTGCAGCATATGCAAGAGCTGGCCACCTGTTCATGTGAACCTTGGATTTGGTTGCTGCCTTGCGCGTGCCCCCTGCCGGAGGTGCCTTGGACACAGTTGCTCGTCGAGAAACAGGTGGGCCTGTGGCATGCGCCCGGTTTTGGCTTGTTGTTGCGACGCGAAGCGTGGCTGGCATCGTGCATGTTGGAAGCTGCCGCCAGCCTGGAGCAGGCACAAACCCAGTTATCGAAAGACCTTGCCGCGTTAGGCTGGCAGGTATGGCCTGAAACTCAGTCCCGACATGAACCGCCTCCCCCATCACACGCCAAGGCAGAGCTGGCATGGATGGGGACTTTTGACGATCATGGCAGTTTGTCCAGTGTGAATCGGGCTTTGACGGCGGCCCTGGAGGCCCGGGGGCAACGGGGCATAACCCGCCTGCCGCTGGAAAAGCACACCACTTTGCCCAACCCCAAGGCCGTCGTGGTGCGCCATGCCTGGCCGCCGGATTGGCGGCGGCCTGCCTGCAGCAAGTTCGTCGTCATTCAGCCTTGGGAATACGGCCGCCTGCCCCAGGAATGGGTCAAGCAATCCGGTCAGGTGGACCAATTCTGGGTGCCCTCCACCTACGTGCAGCGGGTTTATGTGGAGTCCGGCATCCCGGCAGAAAAAGTGCGCGTCGTGCCCAATGGTGTGGACGTGTCCAGGTTCCATCCTGCTGCGCCGCCCCGAGAGTTGCCCACGCGCAAGCGATTCAAGTTTTTGTTCGTCGGCGGCACGATTTTCCGCAAAGGCCCGGACGCCCTGCTGGAGGCTTATCTGGCCAGCTTCACCGCGCAGGACGATGTCTGCCTGGTCATCAAGGATTTTGGCGGGGATAGTTTTTACGCCGGACAAACCATGGCCGAGAAAATCCAGAGCCTGCAGCAAAAGCCTGGTTTGCCGGAAATCGTTTATTTGAATGAGGACTGGCCGGGGGAGGCCCTGCCCGGTTTGTACACCGCCTGCGATTGTCTGGTGCATCCTTATCGCGGCGAAGGCTTCGGCCTGCCGGTGCTGGAGGCCATGGCCTGCGGCCTGCCGGTGATTGTGACGCGGGGCGGTGGCGCGGATGACTTTACACCGGACGCCCTGGTGTATGCCGTCCCGGCGCAGCGGCGCAGCATCGGAAACACTCTGAGTGGCATGACGCTGGCGGGTGAAGGCTGGGTGCTGGAACCGGATCGCCGCGCTTTGATGCAGTGGATGAAGCACGTGGTGGCGCACGTGGACGAGGCGAAGCAAAAAGGCCGGGCAGCCGCCGCCCATGTGCGGGAGCATTGGACCTGGGATGCCGCCGCCCGGAAAGCCCTCGTGTGTCTGGCGGAATGGGAGACCGCTCCACCGTCAAACTCGACGCCGGCCGCGCCGGTGGCCGGGGCCAAACCCATCTCCATCACCCTGCCGCCGGCGGGATGGTTGGGGAATTTGCAAGAGGCCCGGGAGCATTTCAACCAAAAGCACTGGCGGCCAGCCTGGGAGGAGACGCTCAAGGCCATTCAATTGCGGCCCTATCATCCGGAGGCCTATCTGCTGCTGGCGGAAATTGCCCGCGCCCTGAATGACATGGAGACGGCGCGGCGCATGGCCGAGCGCAGCCGCCGCATGGCGCCGGCATGGAAAGCTCCCAAAAAGCTGTTGAATGCCCTGCACGGAAAAGGAACGGCAAAATGCAAGGACTGGCCGCAGCCTCCCGCCGAATCAGCCGCCCCGCGGCTGACGGTGGCCTTGATTGTCAAAAACGAGGAGGCCTTTCTGGACCGTTGTCTGGCCTCGGTCAGGGAACTGGCCGCTCAAATTGTGGTGGTGGACACCGGCAGCACGGATCGCACGGTGGAAATTGCGCGCGCTCACGGCGCGGAGGTGCATCATTTCGCGTGGTGCGACGATTTCAGCGCCGCCCGCAACGCCATGCTCGAGCACGTGCGGGGGGACTGGGTGCTGATGCTGGATGCGGACGAGGAACTGAAGGCCGAGTCGCGCGCCCGGCTGTTGGAAGAAATCAAAAACGACAAGGTCATGGCCTACCGGCTGCCTCTGGAGGATGTGGGGGCGGAGGCCGAAGGCTGCAGCTATGTGCCGCGCTTGTGGCGCAACGCGCCGGGACTGTTTTTTGTGGGGCGGGTGCATGAGCAAATCTTCAGCAGCATCGAGGTGCGCCGCACTGAGTGGGGACTGGACAATGCGTTAAGCCAGGCGGTTCTGCGGCATTACGGCTACACCGCGGAAGTCACGCAGGCGCGCGGCAAGGTGGAAAGGAATTTGCGGTTGTTGCAGGCCGCGGTGCAGGAGCTGCCGGACGAACCCAATCTGCTCATGAATCTGGGGCTGGAGCTGGCGCGCTCCGGACGGCTGGAGGAGGCGCTGGAGCAGTACGAGGCCGCCTTCCAAAGCATGAGCCGCAAACCGCTGGCACAGGTGGTGCCGGAATTGCGCGAATCGCTGCTCATGCAGTACGCCTCCCACTTGATGCAGGCGCGGCGGTTTGGGGATGTGGTTCGCGTGCTACGCTCCCCCCTGGCCGGTCTGCAAGGGGGGTTGACGGCTTCCCTGCATTTTGCCCTGGGTCTGGCTTTGCTCGAGGAAAAACGGCCGCAGGAAGCGGCAGTGGAAATGCGCGCCTGTCTGGCCAAACGGCAGCGGCCGTGCCTGGGCCGCATCAATACCCTGATTCACACCGCCGCGCCTTGGCATTGCCTGGCCAAGGCCTTGGCCCTGGCCGGGGAAACCCAGGCGGCCCGGCAGGCTTTTGCGGATGCCATCCACACCTGGCCGGATTATCTGCCGCTTCGGTGGGACTATGCCTGCTGGCTGTGGCAACAACGTGAGGCGGTGCCGGCGCTCGAGCAGCTTCATGCCATTGTTTCGAGGGATGCCCGGCACCTGGCGGCCTGGAGACTCGGCGCGGAAATCGCGCTCAGCCAGCCGGAGTATCACGAGTTTGCGCTGGATTGGACGGGAGAGGCCATAAAGTGTAATCCTGACACTAATGAACTCAAGGCGCTGCGCGCTGAGGCCTTGTTGTTGAACGGCCAGCCGGAGGAGGCGCTGCCCCTGTTGCAGCAGGTGGCGCTCAACGGCCACTTCCGCCTGCATGCGGCGCGCATCCTGTGCGAGCTGGCCTTGTCTCAGCCTCCGGCGGCGCTGGCCCCCGAGAAGGAAATGCAGGTCAGCCGGGAATTTGTGGGCTGGTATCGCCGGTTGATTGACAGCCGCGGGGCCGCTGCGCTGCAGCAGGTCAATCAGCGGCTGGAGCATCTGGCGGCGGTGTTGCCCTCGGCGGCCCGGCTGCTGCAGGCGGCCCTGGCGGAGGCCGACACGGACGCGGCGGGAGGTCAACAAAATATTTCCACGACGGCTTAAAGTTTTTCGGCGTTGTTCCGATAACTGGAGTGTCGTGTGACAAAGGCGGTCGGCAGCCTGAAAGAGCCGGCGGGGCAACGGTGGCCGCCCCCGAGATAGCGCCACCCGCGGCAAGGAAGCCGCGCAATCCCCCGAAAGGGGGGTGACTCATGGAAGGAGTCAACTATGGTTATCAATACTAACACATCGGCCATCAGCAGCGCTCGCCTGCTCTCGGAATCATCCGCCCTGCTCGCCAAATCGCTGTCGCGCTTGTCCTCGGGTTCCAAGATCGTGAACCCGGAAGACGATGCCGGCGGTCTGGCCGTGTCGTTGAAGTTTGACGCGCAGATCAACCGCAACAATGCGGCCAAATCGAACGTCCTCAACGCGCTGTCCTTCAACCAGACCCGCGATGGGTACTTGCAGAAGGTGCAGAAGGCCCTCGACCGCATGAGCGAGTTGGCCGTGCTGGCGCAGGATGTGACCAAGACGGAAGATGACCGCGCGCTGTACGATAAGGAGTTCCAGGAACTGGTGGACTTCATTGAGGAGACCGCCCAAAAGGACTTCAACGGCATCAGCCTGTTTACGAACACGGATCTGGCGATCACCAGTGACAGCGACGCCAAGACCTTTGACTTGAAAGGCATCAACCTTTCGGCGACTCAGTACGACTTCTCCTCGGTGGGGGTGTCCACGAGCGCTGCGGCGGTCAACGCCCTGACGGCGGTCAAGGCAGCCATCGATCAACTGGCGACCGACCGCGCCACTGTCGCTGCTGGCAACGCGCACCTGACCTACGTGGCCGACCGGCTCAGCATCCTGAACGACAACCTCGTGGCGTCCAACAGCCGCATCAAGGATGTGGACGTGGCCGAGGAAAGCACCAAGTTTGCCCGCTACAACATCCTGGTTCAGGCAGGCACCGCGATGTTGGCTCAGGCAAATGCCAGCCCGCAATCGGCGCTCCGCCTGCTGTCTTAAGCAGTGCGACCCGAACGGGCATAGCGGACAACTCGGACGGCGCTGGGGCGCCGTCCGAGCCTTAAATAAGGCCGCCGGCCGGAACCTGCCACCGGCCGGCGGCTGTTTGAGAGTAAACGTTAAACTGGCTGACTTATGGACCTGGGTGTATCCGGACTCGCTTCGGGGTTTGACTGGCGCAGCTTTATTGACCAGATGCTGCAAATCGAGCGCACCCCGCAGACGCGGATGCGCAACGAGCAGAGCACACTGCGCAAAATCAACGATGCCTATGCCAGCCTGAAAACCCAGCTCCAGGCGCTCCAGGGCAAGGTGGAGGCGCTGCAAAAAGAGGAGCTGTACCAGGCGCGCACCGCCAAAACCTCCGATGCCTCCATAGCCAGCGCCTCGGCGGCCACCGGCGCGGCGGTGGGAGAATACCGTTTTACTGTCAGCCAATGGGCCACCGCCGCGGTACAGCAGGGGCTGAGCAACCGCGGCGCCGGTTTGAACAGCACCAACGATGTGTCGGGGCTGGTATTGAGCCAGGCGGCCTTCTCACGGGCCATCACCGCCGGCACGTTCACGGTGAACGGAAAGCAGATTACGGTGGAGACCAGCGACACCCTCCAGGGAGTCTTCGATAAAATTGCCGCCGCCACCGGCGGGGCGGTGACCGGCAGTTATGATGCGGCCACCGACACCATTTCCCTGACCAGCGCCTCGGAAATCGTTTTGGGCGCGGCCACGGACACCAGCAATTTTCTCCAGGTGGCCCGCCTGGCCAACAACGGCACCGGCACGGTCACCAGCCGCTCCGCCTTGGGGGTGGTGCAGGTGGGCGCCAAACTCAACGCGGCCAACTTGAGCACACCCATCACGGGCGATGCCGCCGGCAAAGGCGAGTTCAAAATCAACGGGGTCAGCATCACCTACGACACGGCCACCGACACCGTGGCCGCGGTCCTGGCGCGCATCAATCAATCGCAGGCAGGGGTGTACGCCAGTTACGACGCCGAAAACGACCGTTTCCTCCTGACCAACAAAACCACCGGCGATGTGGGCATCGGGCTGGAGGACGTGACCGGCAATTTTCTGGCGGCCACCGGCTTGAGCGGCGGCTCTTTGCAGCGCGGCACGGATATGCTCTATACGGTGAACGACTCGGGCACACTGGTCAGCCGCAGCAACACCATCACCGAGGAATCCAGCGGCATCGCGGGGCTTTCGGTCACCCTGTTGAAACCGCTGGCGGCGGGACAAACTCATGAATTTACCGTCACGGTGGGCGCCGATACGGAAAAGGTCAAAACAGCGCTCAATGACTTCATCAGCGAGTACAACAAGACCCAGTCCCTGATTGATTCGCAGACGGCGATTACCACCGACGCCAACGGCAAGGTGACGGCCAACACGCTGGCGGGCATGACCGATGTTTATGAGATTGCCCGGCAATTGCGCTCTCTGGCCACCCAGGCGTTGAGCGGACTGTCCGGCAATCTGACACGCCTGAGTGACCTGGGCATTGATACCAGCGGCACCGACAATTCCCTCAAGCTGGCGGACAGCGCCAAATTGGATGATTGGCTGAACAACCGCCTGGACGAGGTGGCGGCGTTTTTCACCGATGAAACCTACGGCTTTGCCTCAAAATACAGCGCCTACCTGGAACACGTGGTGGATGAGGAGGGCGTGCTGGCCAAGACCCAGAACTCCCTGAACAAGCAGGTCTCCAATCTGGATGACCAGATTGCCGAGCAGGAGCGCTACGTGCAGAACGTGCGCGAGCAGATGGTGCGCAGCTTCCTGGCCATGGAAAATGCCCAGGCCCAGGCCAATCAACAATTGTCCTTTTTATTGCAACGGTTTGGCTCCAAGTAAGGCGGCCAACTCCAGGCGCAGCTTTTCCTCAACTTTTTCGCCACCGTGCCGATAATGTGGAACGTGAACAGTGAATCTTGCCCGGCTGGCCCGACCGGGGTGGAAGTGGACATGGATGGACGCAAGCTCTGGTTCAGTCAGGCGCCCGGCTCGCTGGAAGCCCTGCTGGAGCACCTGGCGCGCCGGAGCCTGCAAACCCGGCGAGTCGTCGAGGCCTTGCACGTGGACGGGATGCGGGTGCATCCGGAAAAAGCCACTCAGGTGGTGACTCAATTCCAACAGCTCAAAGTGACCACCGCGAGCCTGGATGAAATCCAGGCCCGGCGGCTCCATGAGGCGCTGGCGCATGCGGACCAGCTCCGCCAGCAAGTGCGCTCGGTGTCCCTGGTAATGCTTATCAACGAGTGGAGGCCGGCCCGCGATTTGTGGCAGGCCATCGTGCCATTGCTGCGTGAACTGCTGATGGAAATCTGGAGTCTGGAAGAGCTCCGCGACGCCCAGGGTCCGCAGGGGGAAGAACTTTGGCAGGCCCTGCGGCGGCATCTGGAAGAAGTGGAAGTCCACTTCAGCCGCATCGAATGGATGTTTCTGGAATCGGAAAACCGCTGGGGGCTGATGGAAGCTGTGAATCTTTCCGAGCAAATGGAAAATGCCCTGGGCCGCTGGCTCGAAGGCCTGAGCCAACACCTGGCCCGCATGGGTGAGCATTTGCGCGCTTGAGTTTATGTTGCGGCTCCGCCTCATGATGCAAGGGTTGGCCCGTGCCGGTCTGGCGCTCCTGCCTCTTTGGCTGGGGGGTTGCCTGACGGACCGCCCGCCGGACCTGGTCATGGGGCAGGTATATCGGCCATCCAACATCCATGCCAGTCCCCAATTCCCCGCCCAAACCCTGCGGCGGGTGGCCGTGCTCCCACTGGTGAGCGAGGTGGCGGGCGCAGCCGGCCAGTTTGCGCGTGATACGTTGGAGCCGGAAATCCGGGCTGAGCTGACGCAAATGGGGCGGTTTGAGCTGGTTTATCCCACCCCCTCCCAGCTCCGGCAATGGACCGGCAAAACCTCCTGGAGTGCCGAGGAAGCCTTGCCGCGGGACTTTCTGGCCACGTTGCGCCAGCAGACAGGTTGCGATGCCGTACTCTTTTGCCGACTGACGGCCTATCGGCCCTATCCCCCGCTCACCATGGGGTGGAACTTGAAGCTGGTGGAGGCGGTCAAGGGGGAGATTGTGTGGGCGGCGGACGAGGTCTTTGATGCCGGTAACCCGGCGGTGGCCAACAGCGCCCGGCTATATTACCAGAAGAAGACCAAAGACCAGCCGCCGTTGAACGACAGCCACAGTATCCTCAACTCCCCCAGGCACTTCGGGCGGTATGCCTTCCATGCCCTGGTGCAAACCATACCGCCCATTACCCTGCAAAAAGGTCCTCAAGTTTTGGCCAGACCTGCCGATAATACTGTTGGAAAAGAAAAATAGGCCTGCCATAAGTTGAGTGTTAGGCATGCAAATCAATCCGAATAGTCCATTGCGGCCGGTTCCCACGGTGGGAAACTCGCCGTGGGCCCCTGTCAAGCCCTCCGGGGAGCAGGGTACGGTTGATTTCAAAGCCACGGAAGCCTTGGAGAAGGCGTTGGAGCGCACGCCCGATGTGCGGCCGGAGAAGGTGGAAAAAGCCCGCCAGGACATTGGGCAGGTGGATTATCCGCCGCGCGAGACGATCCAACGGATTTCGCAGTTGCTGGCTTTGAATTGGGACATCACCAATCAGTAACCGTTTAACCCCGCCACCCTGCCATGGCTCTGCCCAATCCCTACCAATCCTACCGGCGGATGGCCACCCAGACAGCCACCCCCGGACAATTGGTCCTGATGTTGTTTGATGGCGCCATCAATTTTCTCGAACGCGCCTCCGAAGGGTTCAACCTCGACGACCCGCTGGAGTTCAATGCCACCATCAACAACAACATCCTCAAGGCCCAGGCCATTATCAATGAGCTGAACGCCTCGCTGGACATGGACGCGGGTGGGGAACTGGCGGCCAATCTGCGCCGCTTGTATGAATACATGGACTATCGGTTGACCGAAAGCAACCGCACCAAAACCCCGGATGGGGTGCGTGAAGTGATTCAGCGCCTGGGCGTCATCCGGGATGCCTGGGCGGAGATGATTCGGCGTCAAAACGCCGTCCAGGAAACTCCGGCGCCCGCTTTATCCTCCCTGATCGCCTGATATGACGGCCACGGCAGATTTGGTGGAGCTTCTACGGCAATGGCGCGACACCACGCTGGAGGAATCCCAAGCCATTGAACAAGGCCGGTGGGAGGTGGTGGCGGCCTGCCAGACGCAAAAAAGCAACTGGATGCGCGACTGGCCCTTTGCACCCATGGAGCTGGCCGAGGCGCCCGCCGAAGTGCGCGCCCTGGTGGAGGAAATTGTGGCCTTGGAACGCCGTAATTATGACCACCTGACCACGAATTTGGAAAACACCCGCCAGCAGCTTGAGGCCATCGGCCAGTCCCGCCGGCAATTGCGGCAGTTACGCCGCGCGTACGGGACCGGGCAAACTTCCGCCTGGGAATCGTGGTCTTAGCGGGCGGCCCCGCCGTTTTTTCTCCGCCTCGTGGGGCAGGCCCTCCTGCAAGGCAGGCGGTCAGCCTGCTTTTTCCAGACATTCGCGAATGAGTGACAACAGCCGCTGGTTTTCAATGGGCTTGGCGAGCAGGCTGGCCTGAACGCGCTGGGCCAGGGAGAGCAGCTCGGGGGTGGTTTCCTGCACCAGGAAAATGACCTTTAACTCCGGCCAGGCATGGCGCAACTGATTCATGAGCTGCCAGGCGGTCATGTCCGGCAGATTCATGTCCACCAACAAAAGTTGCACCGGCCCGGCCCCGCTCGCGGCCTGCAAGGCTTCCTGACCACTGCCCGCGGCCTGAACCTGGTAACCCCGGTAGCCGAGCACCGCCTTCAGGAGCATGAGCGTGGCCGGGTCTGGCTCCACCACCAGCACGCGCTCGGTGCCCTCCAGTTTCTTCTGCTGCAATAACAGGGCATCCTGGGCCAAAGGCTCCGGCCGGGTGGTCGGCGGGCGGGCCGGCAGGAATACGTGGACGCGGGTGCCCTTGGCCTTCTGGCTTTCCACTTCCAGCCAGCCGTGGTGCAGCGTCAGGATTTCATTGACCGCAAAAAGTCCCAGCCCCATTTCCCGGTCCGCATGCGTCGTGAAGAAAGGTTGCTGCAGACGGGCCAGCACTTCGGGGGGCATGCCGTGACCCGTATCGCTGATGGTAATGCGCGCAAAGACCCCCGGCCGCCGTGGGGAGTCCGCTTCGCTGGTGGCAAACTCCACCTTGTCGAGCGTGAAGGAAAGCTCGCCGCCGCAGGGCATGGCTTCGCGGGCGTTGAGGCACAAATTGATGAGCAATTGCCGGAGCAGGCCGGGGCGTCCCAGAACCAGCCCGGGAGCCGTGTTCACCTGCAGCCTGGCCACGCGCACGGCGCGTCCCAGGCAATGTTGCATCAGCGTGATGATTTCCTCCAGCAGCACCCGCGGGTCCAGCAGCTCCGGATGGCCGGCGCTTTTGCGGCTGAACAGTTGCAAATGGCGGATGACTTCCGCGCCGTTTTGCGAGGCCGTCCGGGCGTTGCGGATGAACGTCAGACAATCCGGCGCTACCGAGGGGCAGGTTTCGGCCAAATCCAGATTGGACAGGATGGCGGTGAAGTAATTGTTGAAGTCGTGGATGACCCCATTGATGACCGGCCCCAAACTCTGGGTTTGCTGGGCGCGCAACAGCCCTTTGCGCAGCATGAGCTGCTGGGCTGGCTGGCGAAAGCGCAGGAGAAAGGCGGGCGCCTGGACGCTTCGCAGCGGGGTAATATCCGTTTCCACCGGCGCCGCTTCCGGCTCGGCGCTTCCCCGGCGCACGCTGATCCACCACGAACCCCCGGTTTCCCCCTGGCGGTTTTCCTGCAGGAGTTGCGCGGGGTCCAGGCTGATGCCCAAAGCGGCCAGCGGCTGCCCCATGGCCTGCTCCCGCGACAAGCCAAAGAAATCCTCGGCGGCAAGGTTCAGCCCCGCAATGCGGCCGTCCTGGACGATGACCAGGGCATCTTTCATCGCATCAAAGGCGGCGGCCTCAAGAAGGCCGTTTTCCCGGGCCGGGTCAGGCGCAGGGGCCTCCAACTGTGCATGCCACAAGGTTTCATGCAAAAGCGGATCGGCCATAGGCTCCAGGGCCAGCCCCCATGCCATTGCCGCCGGAGCGGCGGGATCGGCAAAAGCAAAATGTCCCCCCCCATTGTTTTTGGCGTTTTGCCACGCTTGCTGGGCAGGCTGGCGCAGGGGCAGCGGCAGCAGCTCCCACCAAGGACAGCCGGCGGCCAGCGCTGCGGGAATCTGGAATAAATGGACGGCGTTTTGCCCCCACCACCTGACCTTTCCCGAGTTGTCCAGCACCATGCTCGCTGGGCCGCGCACGCTGTGGCTTTGGGCCATAAGAATTATGTGCCCAGTATTTGCCTGCAAGTGCCAAAGTCAAGGTTTTGCGGCATGGTGGTTGAATCCGTTCCAGACCTTCAGGGGTTTGCCCTGGCCCTGCCCATATTTTGGGTGAAGTCGTGTTGGAGGCAACTATGCCCAAGCGCCTTTATTAAAACTTAAGTCAGGCGCTGTGAGGGCATTTGCTATTCCGCGGAATCTGAATCCCTGAGCTGGAATTTGTAACTGACCTCGGCTTTGGCTGGAACGGGACGCTCCTTCACCCGTGCCGGGCGGAAACGTGACTGGCTCTCGGCGGCTACAGCAGCTTTATCCAACACTGAATGGCCTGAACTTTGAATAACCTCTATTTTATCCAGTCGCCCGCTCGCGTTAATATAGAGCATAAGGCGGACCGTCCCTTCCAGCCCCTGTTTTTTTGCTTCCAGCGGATAGCGGACTTTGCCGCGTTTTAAGTAGTAGGGCTGGCTCAGCATCTGATAGGCATCCGGAGAATTGGTCGGACCGGAGCTGTTGGGGGTAAAGGGTGGGATAGCGTGGTTGCCGCCGGCTTCAGCCGCCTCATGGGGTGGCGATTGGGGGGCTGGCAGAGCAGGTATGGCAACGGCTGTTGTTTCCGGCGCAGTCGCCGGCTCGGGAGTAAAATCCGGGGCGGAAGATATATGGGGCTCTGTGATTTGCGGATGGGGGATGGGAGGCGGCAACTCAGCCAGTGGCTCGGAAACCGACGATGGCGCAATAGTTGCGGGAGCATTGGGGGCGGGGACGGGTTCGCTGACGACCGGAGCGGATGCCGGCGATGATTCCTCCGCATTTCCTTCCGGAGCGGAGGTCAAGGCATCCGGGGCGACGCTCAAGGCCACTTCCAGGTACTCCGGCGTTAGATTCAACGTCTGTTGGCTGGGGGCAGTGAGTGGTGGCCGGGAAATGCCAAACAGGATGGCTCCCTGCACGACCAGCGCCAAAAGCCAACTCAGGAAGTTCTCAAAACGCATGGCACTATTTCCCGGAGGGGGGACGGGTGGCGATGGTCACTTTGGTGAGGCCCAAGCGTCTGATTTCATCCAAAACGCCGGCCACCTCGCCAAAATCGGCCTGGGCATCTCCGCTGATCAAAATTGCCGGATTGGCATGCTCGGCCTGAAGCAGACGCAGACGCGCCGAAAGTTGATCACGCTCCACGGGTTCCTGGTTATAGTATAGCTTGCCGCCGCCCGTGATCGTGACCACGGCCTGGGGCTTGCGTTCTTGCGGGACGGCGGTGGACGCCATGGGCAGGTTCACAGGCAGGCCCCGATGCTTGACCATGGAGAGGGAAAGCATCAGGAAAGTGGCCAGCAAAAAGAAGATGATGTCAATCAAGGGGATGACTTCGATGCGGGCCTTGCGGCGCGGCAGGGGGCAGGGGATTATCATGGTTCGACATTCAGGGAGGTTGCGTTTCGATTGTGCCGGGACAATGACAATTCCAGGCGATTGGCGGCATCTTCCAGTTCGTGACGGGCCTCCTCCAGCCGCGCATTCAGGTAGTTGTAGGGAATGAGGGCAAGGATGGCGATGGCCAGGCCAAACGCGGTGGCAATGAGCGCTTCGGCAATGCCGCCGGTGATCGCCGCCGGAGCCTCAATTTCCTTGCCGCCCACCAGGTTAAAGGCCTGAATCATGCCGGTGACCGTCCCCAGCAGCCCGAGCAGCGGGGCCAGGGTAATCAACGTGTCCAGCACCACCAGGCCACGGCTGTAGCGCCTTAATTCAAACTGGGCGGCACGCAGCAAAGCGCTGGTAAAGAATTCTCCCCGGTGCCGAATGGCGCTGGCCAGGGTGCGCGCTACAAAGTCCGTGGTGCCATCCGCCGCTTGCACGGCCTGATCCGCCTCCCCGTGTTCCACCAGCCGCCAGATCATTTGCACCACTTCCGGCTGCCGCCGCCGACGTTCCTGCCAGAGAAACCACAGGCGTTCAAAAGTGGTGGCCAGTGCCACCGTGGAGGCCAGCAATAGCGGCCACATCAACGGTCCGCCCTTGAGAAACAGTTCAATCATGCTTCCATTCAAAAGGTTCGAGCAGGTGATCGCCGGGCAGTTTTCAAAAGCCAAGGGACAAGCCCACATAATAATTCCGGCCGTAGGCCGGGTCCACGCCGTTGCCGCGTATGCGGGAGTAGTAATCTTCGTCGAAGAGGTTGTTGATGCCGGCCAGCAGACGCAGGCGGTCTCGATACACTTTGAACTCGCCGGTCAAATCCCACACCAGGTAACCGGGAATGTGATAAGCGGCCGTGTTGGCGTCATCGCCAAAATGGTCATCGAGGAACGTGCCCATCAAAGCCAGTTTAACGCGGTCTTTCCATCGGTAGATGGCGCCGGCTCGCAACAAATAATCGGGCGCATATTGCGGAGTGCGGCCGTTGGCGGGGCCGCTGACAAACCTGGCATGCAACAGTTCCACGTTGCCGTAGAGACTGAAACTGCCCAGTTTTCGGTTTTGTGGGGAACTGGCCTGGTCGGCGTACAGGCCCAGCAAATCCAACTCAACCGCCGCATCCCATCCCTGATTAATGGAGCGCCCCACGTTTTGCAGATGATTGCCCACACGGCCAAAACGGTCATTGTAATCCACCAGGAACAGGCTGGTGTCAAAGGTCAGCCAGGGGCGCGGAGCGCCGCGCAGTCCCACCTCATAAGTCCAGGTTTTGCCCGGCTCCAGATTGGCGCTGATGGTGTCGGTGACGCCCAGGGGAACAGCGTCAGTGTACATTTTGGCTTTGTAACCTTGCGAGACGTTGCCATAAGCCTCCACCCTGGCGCCCAAATCGTATGCCACACCCAGTCCCACCAGAGGCACGCTCTCCACATAAGCATCCTGGGCCAAAGTCACTTTCGGCGTGGGAATTTCTCCCGTGCCCAAGTTGGCCAGTTCCTTGATGTTCTGATGCAGGTTTTCCAGGCGGAAGGCTGGTGTGATGCTCAAGCGGTGGAAACGAAAACAATTTTCCACAAAAAATGCCCCATAAACACTTTGCCGGCGGACTTGCTGGCGCAGTTCACCCACTTCCGCATCCGGCGTGTTTCCACGTCGCACAGTGAAGGGGGAGTGGGAGTAATAGGTGGAGAAACCGCCGGTGAAGGTATGCTCCTCGCCCATGGCCGTCCAGTGATGCCGCAGCCGCAGGTCGGTGCCGAAGGTGTAAAATTGTTGCAACTGGATGAGATTGTTGTCGGCGGTGGGGCCGGAGGGAAGCAGGCCAAAGCCGGTGCCTTGCTGCCGCTTGCTGAAGCGTCCAAAATAACCGCCATAAGCGGTGGCTGTCATGAGCGTGTTTTCTGTAAAATCACGTTCCAGGGTGAGAGATGGCATATAACGTTCCACGCGCACGCGGTCAAAAGGCGTCTGGGTGGCATGGCGGTTGGCGTGATAGTTCAGCGCGCCCGGGGCTGTCGCCAAGGTGAGTCCGCCGGGTTCCCCGCTGTCAGCCCTGAAGGCATCCATGTTGAAAATCCAGCGGTTTTCCGCAGAAGTGTGCATCACCAGTTTCAGGCTGCCGCCCAAGGCCTCGTAATCGCTGTTCAGGTCTCGGAAGCTTTCCCCCGCCCGACGACTGAAATAGCCGTGGTAGCCAAGCCGTCCCACCGTCCCATCGAAGCTGGCATAGGTGGCGAGCAGGTGGTCTGAGCCGGCAATCTGCTGGATTGTCACCGCGCCGGGGCGGTTGGTGCGCGGCATGTGGGTAACGTAATTGAGCGCCCCGGCAGGTTGGGGGCCATATAGCAGGGACGCCCCGCCCCGGTAAAACTCCATTCGATCCAGGGATTCAAAGGGGGGTGCGTAATACACCGTGGGGTAGCCAAACAAATCTGCCACAAAGGGAATGCCATCTTTGAGCACGAGCAAATTCTGGGTCTCATGCGGATCGCCGATGCCGCGGGACCCCAGGCTGAGGAGACTGGGGTTGGCGAGTTCGCTCACCAGCAAGCCGGGGGTTTTTGCGAAGGCCTGGCGATAATTGTCTGTTTGAGGGGCAGGAGTGGCTTCAAAATCCACAAGCGTGGTTTTTTTGCCGGCCAAGATTTTTGTGCCAACGACCTCAGGCAAGTAAGGCTGGTGGAGAGGCGGAGAGTTGCTGTCCTCGGCGGTTACCACCACATCGGGCAGGCGGACAATGGGATTGGTGCTTGAGAAACTCTCAGGGCTGGCCGCTGATGCCAGCGTCAGACAGCCGGAGAACACCAGCCACGCCACCTTGGGGAGGGTGGCTGAGGGGTCACAGGCAAGGTTGCCACAAGTCATGTTTTTCATATGCAATCAACGATGTAGCTGACCGCAGGAAAATCGGCTAACGGACGCTTGCGAAATTTTTGCGGTGTCTTGTCCTAAGAGCGGGACTCCACCTGCCTGCCTGCCCAGCAGGCAACGGCGCCTGCCGTTGCTTCTGCTTCCGGGTGGCCCATTTCCACGACAGGGGTGCGGCCGGGCGCGGCGGGTTACCAGAGCATGGAGAGGATGAGGGATTGCGCAACGAACCAGCCAGGATGGCTTTGAGAGGGTCGGTGGCGTTGAAAAAATTCAACACCTCCCCTGCGCCGCCGGCGACACGGCTTAATGGGGCCGGTGCAGAGCGGGCTGGCCGCGGCCCTCCAGCGGCCAGTTTACGCTGCCGCGGCGGGGGCGGCGCAGGCGGCCTGCAGGTCCTTGCGGCGCTGCCGCATGGTGCGGAAAAATTCGTAGCCCTCGCGCAGGCGCCGCACGCAGACATCCTTGTCCTCAAGCATGGTCTTGATGATGCGCAGGATGGGCCGCGGGCGGAGGTAATAGGCGCGGTAAAAGCGGTCCACGGCCTCGTAGATTTCCTCCTTGCTCAGGCCCGGGTATTCGAGGGTGGATTGTTGCAAGCCGTCCTGATGGACAATGTCAGTCTTGTCCTTCTTGGCAAACCACCCGTTGAGGCGCGCCATTTCATACAATTCCGTGCCGGGGTACGGCGCGGCGAGCGAGACTTGAATGGAAAACACGTCCAGCTCCATGGCAAAGCGGATGGTTTGCTCGATGGTCTCCTTGGTTTCAATGGGCAGGCCCAAAATGAAAGTGCCGTGAATGACCACGCCGATTTCTTTGCAAGCCTTGGTGAAGGCGCGCATTTCCTCCAGAGTCACGCCTTTTTTGACGCGGTTGAGGATTTCCTGGCTGCCCGATTCGTAGCCCACCAGGAACAGCCGCAGGCCGCAGTCCTTCATGAGCTTGATGGTTTCGTAATTCAAGTTGGCGCGGCTGTTGCAGGACCAGGTGATGCCCAGCGGCTTGAGCTTTTTGGCAATCTCCCGCGCGCGGGGCAGGTTGGCGGTGAAGGTGTCATCATCAAAAAAGTACTCCTGCACCTGCGGAAAGAGTTTCTTGGCATGGGCCATTTCCGCCGCGACGTTTTCGGGGGAGCGCACGCGGTATTTATGGCCGCCAATGGTTTGCGGCCAGAGGCAGAAAATGCACTGCGCCGGGCAGCCGCGGCCGGTGTAAAGGGAGATATAGGGTTCTTTGAGGTAGCCGATGGAATACTTTTCCACCTGCAAATCGCGCTTATAAACATCCACCACCCACGGCAGCTCGTCCATGTTGGTGATGAGCTCGCGTTCGGGGTTGTGGATGATTTTGCCGTCGGCGTTGCGGTAGGAAAGGCCCTTGATTTCCGCGAGCGGCCGGCCTTCTGCCACTTCCTTGCAGGTGTAATCAAACTCTTTGCGGCCCACCCAATCAATGGCCGGCGAGGCCTTGAGCGTTTCACTGGGCAGCACGGCAGCATGAGCGCCCACGAAGCCAATGACAGTTTGGGGGCGCTGGGCCTTGATGGCCTCGGCCACCTTGCAGTCATTGCGCAGCGAGGGCGTGGAGGTGTGAATGATGACGTGGTCGTACTCTTTGGCAATGGCCAGGCAGGCCTCGCGGTCAATGTCGTGCGGCGGGCAGTCCAACAGGCGGCTGTTGGGCACCAGGGCGGCGGGTTGCGCCAGCCAGGTGGGATACCAGAACGAGCGTATTTCGCGCACGGCCTGGTAGCGCGAGCCGGCGCCGCCGTCAAAACCATCAAACGAGGGGGGATTGAGAAACAGAGTTTTGGTCATGATTTCGCCATTTCAAATTCTTCGGAAACCGCCGGAGCAGCCCAAATCCACCCGGCCGGCATCGCCGGCGGGTTTCAGGGGCATTGCCCGCTTTTGTCCCTTTTCAAGTTTAAGCATGGAATTCATCAGAGCACATTCGGCCGGCCTGCCACGATTCCATCATCAGCAATAAATCATTGCCCTTGGGCCGCTTCAAGCCTCTTTGCGCCCTTGGGCTACAAGCGCTCGCCTGCCATGAGTTAAATTTGACCAGGCAGGTCTTCACCTGAAACTGGTTGAGGTGGATCGTCATGCGTCCTTAAAAAAGTGGGGCAGCAATTCACGAATCAGCTCGACAAGATGGTGGGTTTGCTCGCGTAGCTGAGCATAATTCTTGCCCAGCTCAGTCCAGTCGCCTCCGGGGTAGTGCTGCGCAAAGAAATCTTCAGTCAGTTCATCTGCCAGGTTTTTGAATTGCGCAAAACGTGGCTCGAATTGCATGGCATCCGCCAGCAAGGCACCCAGGTCATGCACCCGCCGCAAGCGCCAGCCTTGCGCGACCAAATAACCTTTCAGATAACGCTCGACAGCCTCTTGCGGAAGTTCGATGCCTGATTGAGTCACCCCTTCCGCTTTCCAGGCGAGGTCGGCCACCTTGAGCCGGTCAGCGGCCGAGTAAAACCAATCCGCTGGATTGTTTTCGGAAGATTGTTTACGCAGCATAAACCACCACCCCCTGGTTCAGGATATCGTGGTAGAACGCACTGCCTTCAGCCAGCCGCTCCTCAATGAAACGGGGCGTTTTGGTCAGCAGCGTAAAGGGCAATCTTGGGCCGGAAATTTCCCAAAATGCCGCCCGAATCTGCCGGTTCATTTCCCTTTCCGAAGTGACTTCCGGGCAGATGATAAGCAAATCCACATCGCTATCCACCGAGGGATGGCCGCTGACCTGGCTGCCGAAAAGGATGATTTTTTCCGGATGGAAACGCTCCACAATGAGCCGCAGGTAAGGTTCCACCTGGTCGGCAATCTGTCGCACCGGATAGCGCGGATCGCGAAGCGCTGGAAAGTCCAGTTTTTGTGGCTTCGCCGCGATCATGGTTGGCCTCGCTTCCATCATGAGCAATAAATCATTGCCCTTGGGCCGCTTCAAGCCTCTTTGCGCCCCATTTTGGCCAGCAACTCCTCGCGTTGGCGATGGTCCGGCGAGCCGCAATCACCCGCCGGTTGCACGGTGATTTTTCCGCCCTTGCCCTCTTTGAGGGCGAGGCGCGCCTCGGCCAGATGGCCTTTGCCCACGGAGGCGCCGTTGAAGGCCTGTACCTTGGCCCCCTCCGGGTCGGGTTTGGGTTTGGGGCCGAAGTTGTACTTGATGTTTTTCCAGTTGTCTCCCGGTTGGTAATTGGTGCCCAAAGCGCCGCTGGGGTCGTAGCCGCAATGGACCATGCAGTTTTCGCAGCGCGGGTCCCGGGCCACCCCGTTGACGGTGCCGTACTTGTCCCAGTCCACCTTTTCGAGCATCTCCTGGTAGGTCTGGTAATGACCGTCAGTCATGAGATAACAGGGCGCTTTCCAGCCGGCAATGTTACGGGTCGGAATGGCCCAGGCGGTGCAGGTCAACTCGCGTTTGCCCGCCAGAAACTCCTGGTACACGCGGGTGCCAAAGATGGTGTATTTCTCACCCCATTCGAGGATGCGCGCGAATTTCTCCTTGGTCATGGCGCGGGTGAGGAAGAAGTCTTCCGGTTTTTTGCCCAGCCGCTGAATCATGTCCTTTTTGGCCGCGTCGTAATCGTAGCCGGGGGAGATGGTATGGCCGTCCACGCCCAGCCAGGAGAAGAAGGCAAACATCTGCTCGATTTCGCGGACATCGGTCTCCCGATAAACCGTGGTGTTGGTGGCCACCTGGAAGCCCAGCCGCTTGGCCATTTTGATGGCCTCCACGCATTCTTTGAACACCCCTTCGCGCTCGACAATGAGGTCATGGGTGTATTCCAAACCGTCAATATGCACATTCCAATACAGCCACTGCGTCGGCGCGATGACGGGTTTGCCGTCCTTTTTACCCTGGCGGATGGTTTCCGCGTCTTTGTCAGAAATCAATTTCTCGGCCAACAGCTCCTGGAGAAGAGTTTCACGGGCCGGGGTGTAAGTGGCGGCCAGATAATCCCGGAGCTTGCGGCGCATGAACACGCCATTGGTGCAAATATATACAATGCGTCCCTGCGCCAGCAGCCCATTTACCAGCTCCTCAATCTTCGGATAAATCAGCGGCTCGCCGCCGCAAATCGAGACCATCGGCGCGTCGCACTCCTGGGCGGCGGCCAGGCAGTCTTCCAGCGACATCATGTCCTTGAGACTGGTGGAATACTCCCGGATGCGCCCGCAGCCGGTGCAGGTGAGGTTGCAGGTGTGGAGCGGCTCCAGTTGCAAAACCAGGGCAAACTTCGGAGTGCCGCGCCATTTATGTTTGAGGATGTGGCCGGCGATTTTCGCCGTCAACGCCAGAGGAAATCGCATAAACAGTGTGAAATTACTTGAGCTGCGCCACCCAATTGGTCAGCTCAAGCTGGGGCGCTGGAGCTTCGGCGGGGGGCGGAGACTCATGTTTGAGCAGCCCCGGCATCAGAAACGTGGCCGGGGAAATGGAATGGCTGCCGCTGAATCCGCCGCAGCCGGTGGCCCAAAAAGCCACCCATGCCCCTGCCAGCAAGGCCTTGCCGAAGATTTTCCAGTGAATCTGCATCTAATAACAGGGTAATATAGAACCATTGACCTTGATAGCAATAGCAAATTTCGGCAAATAAAGGCCTGTCGCATGCCCATCCCTTGTCATGGCGTTGCCCGGTGGCGTTGGCTGTCGTGGGGGTCCCCGGCCCTGGCCGGCTGGCTGGTGGCGGGATTCAGCCTCATGAGCATGGCCGCCGGCGCCGCCGAGCCGGTGACTTCCACCCAAACCCCTCCCAAGGGCGCGGGCGAGGCGAGCGAGCTGTCCTTTTACACTTTTTATGAGCAGCGGTACCAACAGGCGCGCCAGCGGGCCGGCCAGCTTACCAATGACTTCACTGCCGCCTGGCAATGGGCCCAGGCCTGTTTCGATTTGGGCGAATTTGCCACCAATGACACCCAGCGGGCCGCCGTGGCCGAAGAGGGCATCCTGGCCAGCCGCAGAGCGATTGCACTGAAGGAAAATCATGCGGCAGGACATTACTACCTGGGCATGAATCTGGGCCAACTGGCCCGCACCAAACAACTGGCCGCTTTGCGGCTGGTGAAGGAAATGCAGGACGCCTTTTATCGGGCCCGGGATTTGGACGCCCAGTTCGATTTTGCCGGCGCGGACCGTTGCCTGGGATTGTTGTACCGCGATGCACCCGGCTGGCCGATTAGCGTGGGCAATCGTACCCTCGCCCGGCAACATTTGGCGCAGGCCCTGCAACTTGCCCCGCTTTATCCGGAAAACCCTCTGAATTGGGCGGAGACGCTTTGGCAGTGGCGGCAGACGCAGGAGGCGCGCAAGCAACTGGCCGTCGTGCAAAAAGCCATGGAACATGCCCGCACCAATCTTACGGGGGTCTTCTGGGCGGCCAGTTGGCGCGATTGGACCAACCGCTGGAATACCCTCACCAACCGGTTGCTGCGGGTGGAGAAATAGCGCAGCCGGGCTGCCGGAGGAACGGGCAGCTTCCCTTGGGATAAGCAGTGCCGCTGCCTGCGCTGCCGGGACAGGCAAACGAACAAAAGTGGGATTGCCAAGCGCGCTCCGGCGCGGCATCATGCGCCTGTTTCCCGGCCCGGGCTGGCAGGCCTGTGGACCTGCTGTGACCCGGCGGGAAACGGTAAATCATTCCCAAACCAAATGCGCGATATGAAACATACCTCCTGGTTGCTGGCCGGGGCCTTGCTGAGCTGGGCGTCGGGGCTGTGGGCCGCAGATGCATTCAACGGCCTGGACATGGGCATGGGCAATCTATTCCGGGTTTCCAAAGCGGAAAGCCGCTCCATCAGTCCGGAGAACTTCACCGGTGAAAAAGGCCGGGGCGGCATGGCCACCGAAGGCACCGGTAAAAATGCCGCGCGCGATTTGGGGCAGGGCTGGAAAGTGTCGCCCTCGGTGCGGATTGCGGCCGGTCAGACTTTTACTTTGGGCGAAATCAAAGGGCCGGGCATGATTCAGAGCATCTGGATGACGCCCACGGGCAACTGGCGCAAATCCATCCTGCGCTTTTACTGGGACGATGAACCCACGCCGTCAGTGGAATGTCCGGTGGGTGATTTTTTTGCGATGGGCTGGGGCCAGTACAGCCAGCTCAGCTCGCTGGCGGTGTGCGTGAATCCGGGCAGCGCCTTCAACTGCTATTGGCCCATGCCCTTCCTCAAAAAGGCGCGTATTACCATGGAAAACATCGACTCGCGCGACATGGTGTTGTACTACCAGATTAATTACACTTTGGCGCCTGTGCCGCGGGATGCCGCTTATTTTCACGCCCAATACCGGCAGGAGAAGCCCTTGAAGCAAAAGGGGCTTTACACCATTTTAGACGGCGTCAAAGGCGAGGGCCACTACGTGGGCACCTACCTGGCCTGGCAGGTCCACAGCCCGGGCTGGTGGGGTGAGGGCGAAATCAAGTTTTACCTGGATGGTGACAAAGACTGGCCCACCATTTGCGGCACGGGCACGGAGGATTACTTCTGCGGCTCCTACAATTTTGAAGTGCGGGACTGGCAGGACAATAAAAAGCGCAATTACGGCGTATTCAACACGCCCTATTCCGGCCTGCATCAGGTCATTCCGCCCAATCAAATCTACGAAGTCGGCCAGCGCTTTGGCCTCTACCGCTGGCACATCCCCGACCCGGTCCGTTTCAAAAAGGATTTGCGCGTGACCATTCAGGCCCTGGGCTGGCAGGAAGGCGGACGTTACCTCCAGCTTCAGGATGACATTGCCTCGGTAGCGTACTGGTACCAGAAGGAGCCGCATGCGCCTTTCCCGGCGCTGCCCTCAGCCAAGGATTTGGAATATCCCGCCAAACCATGAGACTCTGCCGATTTACCACCCAGGCCGATGCCGTGCCGCGGCCGGGGCTGATGCTCGAGGAAACCTCGGTCATGGATTTGACGGCGGCCGGCATTTTCAGTGTGGCGCAAATCCTGGAGGTGGACGAGCCGGCGGAACTGACCGCGTCGCTGGCACGGCGGACCCTTCCCCGCCTGCCGCTCGCGCAGGTGACCTTGTGCTGTCCGCTGGACCGCCAGGAGGTGTGGGCGGCGGGGGTGACCTATCTCCGCAGCAAGACGGCGCGCATGGAGGAATCTGCCCTGAGCGCCAGCGCCTATGACCGGGTGTACGACGCCCTGCGGCCGGAGCTGTTCTTTAAGTCGCTGCCGGAAAAGGTGGTGGGGCCGGGTCAGCCGGTGGGCATCCGCTCAGATGCCCATTGGAGTGTGCCGGAGCCGGAGCTGGCGCTGGTGTTTAACTCGCGGGGACGCCTGGCGGGGATTACCATCGGCAATGACATGAGCAGCCGGGACATCGAAGGCGAAAACCCCCTCTATTTGCCCCAAGCCAAGGTTTATCGCGGCTCCTGCGCGGTGGGCCCCTGGATTCGCGTGGGCGCTGATGAAGCGGAGGCGCGCCGTTGGGAAATCCGGCTGGAAATCACGCGCGCGGGCGGCACGGTGTTCAGCGGCGAAACACCCGTGGACCGCCTCAAACGCAGTTTTGCCGAGCTGGGGAGTTATTTATATCGCTGTCAGGAATTTCCCCATGGCGCCGTGCTGTTGACCGGCACGGGCATTGTGCCGCCGGACCACTTCACCTTGGAGCCAGGCGACCGGATTGCCATCACTCTAACCGGCGTGGGCCGGTTGGAAAATCCGGTGGTTACCGTGTGAGCCCCCCATAAAAAAAAGGCCGGCGTGCCAGCCGGCCCTTGAAAATAACGCGGCTTAAAGTTGTTTCATGGCATTGTCCAGCGCCGCGTAAAGCTGCTGCATGGTGGCTTCCGTTTCGTCGCCCATGTTGGAGATGCGGAAGGTGGTGCCCTTGATTTTGCCGTAGCCACCGTCAATCAGGAAACCCTGCTCGCGCACCAGCTTCTGCAATTTGGGCACGTCCACCACGCGGCCGCCGGGTTTGGCGCCGTTGTTGATGCAGGTGAGGGTGACACTTTCAAAGCCCGCTTCCGGGAACAGGGTAAAGCCATGTTTGGCCGCCCAGGCCCGGGTCATTTCGGCCAGCTTTTTATGGCGGGCAAAACGCGCTTCCAGGCCCTCCTGGAAAATGTCCTCCAGCTTCGAGGCCAGCGCAAACACATGCCCGATGCTCGGCGTGCTGGGCGTCATGCTTTGCTCGGCATTTTTCTGGAATTCAACGAAATCAAAATAGTAGCCGCGGTCCTTCATGGTGGCAGCCTTGGCCAGCGCGGCGGGGGAGCAGACAAACACCGTCATGCCCGGCGGCAGCGCAAAGGCCTTTTGCGTGCCGGCGAGCAGCACATCAATCCCCAGCTTGTCAAACTCCAGCTTGACGGCCGTCATGGAGCTGACGGCGTCCACGATGAACATGACGTCCGGGTATTTTTTCTTTAACTCGGCAATTTCATACACGGGGCTCATCACGCCGGTGGAGGTTTCGTTGTGGATGAGCGTCAGGGCGTCGAACTGGCCCGTGGCCAGCCGGGCGTCAATCTGCTCGGCGCGGATGGGCGACCCCCAGGGCACCTGCAATGGCTCGGCCTCCTTGCCGCAGCGTTTGGCGACATCATACCATTTGTCGGAAAACGCGCCGCACATGCAGTTGAGGACTTTCCTGGAAACCAGGTTGCGGATGGCGGCCTCCATGACGCCCCACGCGGAGGAAGTGCTCAGATATACCAGTTGCTTGGTGTAGAGCAGTTCCTGCAACTGCGGCTGGATTTTCGCATACAGGTCTTTGAAGGCCTGGCTGCGATGGCCAATCATGGGGGTGCAAAAGGCCCGGAAAGTCTTTTCACTGACTTCCACCGGCCCCGGTATATGCAATTTTACATGACCCATAGTGCAATTGGAGTAGCACACGGCGTCGCCGTGCGCGAGAGATTCATTCCTGAAACTGGCGGTAAAGGCAAGCTGCTTGTTAACGCCGGTGGAAAGTCGCGGGATAACCACGCAAGCCGGGTTTAATGGAAGTCCGCCCACCTCCCGCAGGACAGGCGGGGAGAAACGCCCCCCCAAGCGGCTAAAAGCCCTGCCATAACTCCAAGTCCGCAGGAAAAATACCGCAGGTCATGAATTGAAGGTTGACTTGTGCCGGCAGGATGGATAATGGACTGTTTGTGTCATGATGACACGGGGGCCGATGCCTTGTTGAATGTGAAAATATGATACGGTCTTTTGCCTTTACCACCCAGGGCCGCCTGCACATGCGGGATATTCAACCGTTTTTGATGCCCACTTTGCTGGCGGACACCAATTTGTTTTTGTGGGTGGACCTGGAAAATGCCTCCGCCGAGGAAGCGAAACTGGTTTTGGAAGACATCTTTCATTTCCATCCCCTGAGCATTGAAGACTGCGTGATGGAAAGCCAGTCGCCCAAGGTGGAGGAATACCAGCCCAAAGATGAGGATAGGTTCAGCCCCTACTTGTTCATGGTGATTCATGCGGTGGATTACAGCCGCAAGGACGGGGTGTTTGCGACCAGCGAGCTGAACTTCTTTCTGGGGCGCAACTTTTTGGTGACGTACCACGATTTGCCCCAGCGCAGTGTGCAGGCGCTGGAAGAGCGCTGTCTGCGCAGCAACATCCATATTGCCCGCGCCCCGGACCGGGTGGCGCATAGTTTGCTGGATGCGCTGGTGGACAATTACAAACCGGCCTTGGAGGAGCTGGCGCTGGAGATTGCCGAGCTGGAGCAGCAGGTGGTGCAGGGGAGCGGGCCGCAGGTCCTGAACAAAATCCTGCAAGCCAAGAAGGAGGTCATGCACTTGCGCCAGATTATTTCGCCCCAGCGGGAGGTGCTCGCGCGGTTTGCGCGGGGCGAGTTCAAATTGATTCGGGCGCACATGGTGCCTTATTACCGGGACGTATATGACGGGCTTTTCCGCATCTACGAGCTGGCACAGACGTATGATGACCGGTTGACCGGGGTGCTGCAGGTGTACCTGAACCTCTCGGCCAACCGCACCAGCGAAGTGGTGAAGCTGCTGACCTTGATTACGGTGATTACCACCCCCTTGATGCTGGTGGGCACCTGGTACGGCATGAATTTCAAAAACATGCCGGAATTGGAATGGCAGTATGGTTACCTGCTGGCGTTTCTGGTGACGGTGTCTACCACCGCCGTGACCTTTTGGTATTTCAAAAAACGTCATTGGTTTTAACCATGCCGGGCAGCAAGTCCAACTTTTTGGATAAGGTATTAGGCCGCATCGGGCGGCTGGACCAGGAGGGGCTGCAATCGGTGGTCCAGCGCCTGGCGCGCGAGCGCAATTTTCTGGAAACCCTTTTCAACACCATCGAAGACGGCATCCTGGTGGTGGATGAGCACGGCAGAATCATCTATTTCAACCAATCAGTGACCCGCCTGCTGGGGCTGGCGCCCGAGGCGACCGAGGGCCAGAGTTTGGAGCGGTTTTTGCCGGAGCTGGATTGGAAGAAGGTGCTGCATTTTGACCATGCGGGCGGGCAGCGGGTGGTGCGGATGGAGCTGGAGGTGAGTTTTCCTCGGCCACGGTACTTGTGGCTCTATGCGGCGCCGCTGGACGGAGAGGCCGCCGGCAGCCTGGGGGTGGCGCTGATATTGCACGATGCAACCGAGACGCGGCAGAAAACTTATGAGGCCATTGAAAGCGAGCGGGTCCAGGCGCTGACCTTGTTGGCGGCCAGTGTGGCCCATGAGATTGGCAACCCCTTGAATGCGTTGCACATCCATCTGCAGCTCATGGAGCGGGAGTGCAAAAAGTTGCGCGCCATGCAGGAAGCGGCGCCGCCGGCAGCATCGCTGGTGGGGGGACGAAGCCGGCGCAAGAGTCCGCGGTCAGGCGCGGCGCCTGAGGCGGGGGCGTCCGAATCCTTGAACCGCCTGGAAAAATATCTGGAGGTGGCCAAGGGGGAGATTGGGCGGCTGGATTACATCATCACCGAGTTTTTGCAGGCCATGCGCCCCTCTGCGCCTCAGATGAAGCTGGGCAGCTTGAACGAAGCGGTGGAAGCCACCCTGGCGTTGTTGCAGCCGGAGCTGGACAACCGCGGCATCACCGTCCAACTGCGCCTGGCGCGGCATTTGTCGCCCGTGGCGCATGACCCGGTGCAAATCAAGCAGGTGCTGGTGAATCTCGTGAAAAACGCCATGCAGGCCATGAGCCAGGGCGGGGTGCTGACCCTGGCTACGGGCGAAGCCGGGGACGACGCCTGGATTGAAGTGCGAGACACGGGCGGGGGCATCCCCAAGGAAACGCTCAGCCGGTTGTTCGAGCCGTTTTTCACCACCAAAAAGAAGGGCACCGGTCTGGGATTGATGATTGTGCAGCGCATTGTGCGCAGCCACGGCGGGCGCATTGAAATTGAAAGCCAGGCCGGCCAGGGAAGCACTTTCCGGGTCATCCTGCCGCGGCATCAACGGCCGCCGCGGTTGTTGGAGGCGCCGGCGGTGGTGGAGGGCGAGGCCAAACCCACTTAAGCCATGGAAAAGCCAACCTTGTTGATTGTGGATGACGAAAAGCCCACCCGCGAGGGGCTGCGGGCGGCGCTGGAGGAGCGTTACGACGTGTACGTGGCCGAGGATGCCCGGGCGGCCATGGAATTGCTGGAGCGGGACCATTTTGATGTGCTGCTGACGGACTTGCGCCTGCCGGGGGAGGATGGCTTGGGATTGATTGCCCGGGCCAAATCGCTGCCGCGGCCGCCGGTGTGCCTTTTGATGACCGCTTATGGCTCGGAGGATGTGGCGGTGGCGGCCATGAAACGGGGGGCGGACGATTACATTGCCAAGGGCCGGCTTCAAATTGACGAACTGGAGCTGCGGATTGCGCGGGCCTTGCGGCAGCAGCGGCTGGAGAGCGAAAACCAGAACCTGCGCCAGCAGCTTGATCAGAAATACGGGCTGGAAAACATCATTGGCGCTTCGCCCGCCATGCAGGAGGTGTTTGAGACCGTCCGGCAGGTGGCGCCCACGCGGGCCACGGTGTTGATTCACGGGGAAAGCGGCACCGGCAAGGAGCTGATTGCCAAGGCCATTCACCAGTTAAGCCCGCGGGCCCGGAATCCGATGGTCACCGTCCATTGTGCGGCGCTGGCGCCCACGTTGCTGGAAAGCGAGCTTTTTGGGCATGAGAAGGGAGCTTTCACCGGGGCGCACGAGCGGCGGATTGGCCGTTTCGAGCAGGCCCAGGGCGGCACCTTGTTTTTGGACGAAATTGGCGAGATTGACGCCACCCTGCAGATTAAATTGCTGCGGTTTCTGGGGGAGCGCACTTTTGAGCGGGTCGGCTCCAATAAAACCATCACCGCCGATGTGCGCCTGCTGGCGGCCACCAATAAAAACCTGGCCGAGCTGGTGGCGGCGGGCAAGTTTCGGGAAGACCTGTTTTTCCGGTTGCGCGTGGTGGAAATCTATTTGCCGCCGCTGCGCGAGCGGCGCGGGGACATCCCCCTGCTGGCCATGGCGTTTTTGCGCGAGTTTGCCCGGGAAAATAACAAGCCGGTGCGCGAGTTTTCACCCGAGGCCATGGAGGCCCTGATGGAGCACAACTGGCCGGGCAATGTGCGCGAATTGCGCACCGCGGTGGAGCATGCGGTGGTTTTGTGCCGGGGCGAGAAAATCCTCTTGCGCGACCTGCCGGCCTCGGTGCGGAAACAGGAGAATCCCCTGCCTCTGCCGCGCGAAAAAGCGGCCGGCCCCCTGCCGGCCATGACCATCCGGGATGCCGAGAAACAGTTGATTATTCGCGCCCTCGAGGAATCCAACGGCAACCGGGCCGAGGCGGCGCGGCGGGTGGGCATCAGCCGGCGGACCTTTTACCGGAAGCTCAAGGAATACCAGCTTGAGCATCTGTAAAAAGCCGGGGCTGGAATTTCAGAGTTCCGCAGCCGAGCCGGCGGTGACTTCCTGGAGCTGGTGTTTTTCGCGGAAAGTGATGTACACCACGCCGCCCGCCAGGCTCCAGAGCAGGAAGCCCGCGTAGGCCAGCAGGGACAGGGAAAGGGCGGTGGTGGCCGGGGCCCCGATGGCGGCGCCGCTGAGCAGCAGCACAAACAGGTTTTCGCGCACCCCCAGGCCGCTGGGGGTGATGGGCAGCGCGGCAATGCAAATAATCATCGGCACCAGCAGGAGGTACAGCGAGGGCGCCATCGTCAGTCCCAATCCTCTCCCCAGCGCCCAGTATTGGCCGACACAGACGACATTCAGCAGCATGGAGAGGCCGAGGGCTTTCAGCAGGAAACCGGGGGCGCGGCCAAATTCCCGGCAGCTTTCCAGCAATTTTTCCAGCCATTCGCCGCGGGGCAGCCGCCGCAGCAATTCCCGGGCGCGGGGCCAGCGCCGGGAGAGTCCCCCCCAGAAGGCCAGCACTGCGATGACACTGCATCCGCTGAGCATGGCCAGGATGACGGCGGCGGTGACGCCCAGGGTTTCCTGGGTCGAGATGAGCGGCACGTGGAACAACATCATCAGCCCCGCAAACAGCAACATGCTCCAGAGGCCAATCAAGCGATCCACTACCACCGTGACGACGGCTTCGGCCTTTTTGTGATGCGTTTCGCGGGCGGCGTAGTAGGCCTTGATCAGATCCCCGCCGGTGGAGCCCAGCATGAAGGAGTTGAAAAAGTGGGCCACCAGCGAAATTTCGGCGGCCCGGCTGAAGGAGAGTTCAAGGCCATGCACCCGCAGGGCCATGCGCCAGCGTTGAATGCCCAGCAGCAAGGTGCCCCCCATGAAAACAAGGCTCCAGCCAAAGGCGGCGGGCCGCACCTGCCGCAGCTCGCTCCACAATTCTGGCGGCCCCAGCCGCCAGGCGGCGCGCCATTGCTCGGCGCGGGTCAGAGCCTCCCAATGCTGGCCGCGGGCAGTGAGGACCTGGCGGCCTTCGTTCATGAAAATGGCGTGAAAAATCCACCCCATCAGCAGGGCGCACACCGCCAGCCGCCAGCCGATGCGCCATATCTTCCGTGCCTCGCTCACGTTTCACCCCAGAGGGAGCGGATGTGCTCCCAGCCCCGCTGGACGTCGGCCGTGGGCACCCACGGCCCCAGCTCCAGCACTTTGATGTGCTCGGGTTTCACCAGCCCGGCCAGCGCGGCAAAATCAATGCCCCCTGCGCCGGGCGGCAGGTGGTCGCGTCCCGGAAAACTCACATCGTGAATGTGAAAACCGGCCAGCCGGTCGGCCAATGCCTCCAAATGCAGCCCATGATGAATGAAACCCAGGTTTTCCTTGATTTGCGCATGGCCGGTATCGTGCCAGTACACCACGGAAGGCCGGTCAAACTCCCGGAAAAAAAGCGGAAAATCCGTCTCAAACGGGATTTCTTCCAGTGCTTCGCGGTTCTCGATGCCCAGACGGAGGCCGCGAGCCTCGGCCTCGCGAATCAGCCGCCGCAACAACTCGTACGCCGCAGTCAGATGCGGTTCTTTGCGTTTTTCCCGTTTTTCGAGCACCTCGGCGCAAAGTTTTTCGTATTTGGGGGTCTCGCGCTGGCCGGCCCCGGCCATTTCCAGCAGGCGGTCGGTGTAATCCTTCATGTCCACCTTGCCCATGTGGAGCACCACCAGCGGCGCCTTGACTCGCACGGCGGTTTCAAAGGTTTTCAGCGTTTGCCGGTAGGCCATTTCCCGCTCGCGCGGATCCTCCGAGGTGAACTTGAAAATATTGGGCGCGGCGCGGTCTACCCCCATGGGCAGCGGACAAAAGTTGTGCAGGGAGGAGATGCGGATTTCCCCGGCGTCCACCGCCTCAAAGATGCCCGGCAGGAGGCTGATGCGAATGCCGTGGCTCAGCTCGGCGTAATCAAAGCCGAGCGAGCGGATTTCGCGCAGCATCAACCGCCCATCGGTGTGCCGATGGGAATTCCAGCACGTGGAAAGGGAATACATAAAATAAAGAACCGGGTGTGGCGGGGGCGCCACACCCGGCTGCACAAAACAAACCCAAAAACCAAATTACAGGTCCGCGTAACGCGCGCTCAGCATCGCGTTGAAGCGGGCCACTTTTTCCTTCCGGCGGCGCCGTTCACTCGGTTTTTCGTAATGCCGGTGATTGCGCACCTCACGCAGGGTGCCTTCCCGGTCGAGTTTCTTCTTCAACCGGCGCAACGCGCGTTCTATAGATTCGCCTTTCTTCAGTCGTATCTCCGTCACCTGTGCTCACATCCTTCCTGTGACCTTGCCCCAGGCGGGCTGCTCACCCGTTTTCATGATGACCTGGGGCCTCCGGTCAAATGGGCTATTTAGTAAATCCGCCTTCCGGCTGTTTGTCAACGGACAAAAACAAGCAATTCGAGGGCGATTGCGCCAAAAAGCGGGTTACCCGGGCGGGGATGACTAGTTGGCGGAAACTAGTCGTTGAGCCAAAAGTCAGTGTTACCGGATATGGACACCGACACGAGTCAATCAACCCAACAGGAAGTGCTGGCTAAATGGCGGCGGGCGTAGGCCCGGGTCGGCCGGCACTACAAGGGTCAACTGCTGCACCAAGTGGTGGCGCTCCAGGGCCACCATCGCATGACGGCCATTCGGGCGCTGCCTGCCACGCTCAATCCCTTCCAACTGGGGCGGGACATCGCACGAAAAAAAGCAGGCGATTGAAGCCCGGCGGCTTCCTTCGTTCTCAAATCGGGGGTCAAATTGGGTAACACCCCTTTTGGCGCAACGGCCACCCTGTCCACCCAGCGCCGGGTAACAGTTAGTTTTGGCACACCACGTAGGTTTCATTGCCGGAGGTTCTTTATTATTTGAAGACTTCCTGCCGGTTGGTTAGTCTAATCTGGATAAAATTCCCCATGAAACGTGGCCCAGCGATTTTCAAGGTTGGCCGGACGGCCAGCCGCGTGTGGCGGGAACAGTGTCCTGCGTATCTATTCGGCTGTTGGTTGGTGCTATGGGGGCCGCTAGCCTGGCTCCACCCGGCAGAGGCGGCAGATTCCGCTGCTGTCGCTTTACCACCAAGGGTTTCTGCGGTTTGGGACCTCGACAAGGCATGGCGTCAGACCACCGCCACCCGGGAACGGATTTGCCTCAATGGCTTGTGGCGCTGGCAACCGGCGGATGCTGCCGCCTCCGTGCCCGCGGAGAATTGGGGGTATTTCAAGACGCCCGGCCCGTGGCCTGGCATCACAGATTACATGCAAAAAGATTGCCAGACGGTGATTCCTCACCCGGCCTGGCAATCCCAGCGATTGGGCGCCCTCACCGCTGCCTGGTATCAGCGGGAATTCTGCACGCCGGACAGGTGGGCGGGGCGTCGGATATGGCTGAACGTCCATACCTTGAACTCGTATGCAGTGGTGTGGGTGGACCACCAGCGGGTGGGTGAGTTGCGTTTTCCCGGCGGGGAATTGGAATTGACCGCGGCGTGCCGTCCTGGTTCCCGGCAACTCCTAAGCCTTCAAGTGCTGGCGCTGCCGCTCAAGGGCGTGCTGCTTTCTTATGCCGATACTGCCGCCGCCCGGCAGTTCAAAGGAACGGTGGCCCGGCGCGGCCTGTGTGGCGATGTCTTTTTGGTCGGCGCTGCCCGCGGCCCGCGTCTGCGGGATGCAAAAGTGGACACCTCCGTGCGGCGAGGGCAGGCTGTTTTCAGCGCCGCCCTGGAAGGGCTGGAGGCTGGGGAACGTTATCAATTGGTGGCGCAGGTCAGCGGGGCCGGCCAGTTCAGGCGGGAATTCAGGAGCCCCATTTTTACCGTCGGCGATTTGCGCGAGGGGCGCCTGGCCTTCAGCGTCAACTGGCTGCCCGAACAGCGCTGGGATTTGCCCACGCCTCACCATCAATTTCGCCTCGACCTTGCGCTGTTGGATGCCGCAGGAAAAACGTTGGACGCCGCATGGCCGGAGACTTTTGGCTTCCGCGAGTTTTGGATCGAGGGGCGGGACTTTTATTTGAACGGCACGCGCCTCCAGCTCGCCGCCGTGCCGTTGGACAACGCGCAAGTGGGCGCCGCCTGGGCCTCCTATGCAGGGGCGAAGGAAAGTCTGGAGCGGCTGAAGAGTATTGGCATTAATTTTGTTTACACCCACAACTATGACTGTCTGCCCGGCTCCCATCTCGATTTTGCTGAAATCCTGCGCGCGGCGGATGATGTGGGCATGCTGGTGGCGCTGACGCAGCCGCATTTCAGCCATTACGAGTGGCCGAATGCGGACGCGGACCGCACCAATGGCTACGCCGGTCTGGCAGAGGCGTATGTGCGCGTGGCGCAAAATCATCCCTCGGTGGTGATGTATGCGATGAGCCACAATGCCACCGGCTACAGCGAGGACATGAACCCCGATATGATTGACGGCAAACAGGAGGCGCGCGACGCGTGGGCAAAGCGGAATGTCCAACGAGCACTGCGCGCCGAGGCCATCGTGAAACGACTCGACCCGGAGCGGATTATTTATCATCACGCCTCGGGCAACCTTGGCCCGATGCACGCGGTCAATTTTTATCCCAATTTTGTTCCCATTCAGGAAATGTCGGATTGGTTTGAGCATTGGGCGACGCAGGGAATCAAACCGGTGTTTCTTTGCGAATACGGCGCGCCGTTCACGTGGGATTGGACGATGTATCGCGGTTGGTACAAGGGCAAACGCGAGTTCGGCAGCGCGGTGGTGCCCTGGGAATTTTGCCTGGCGGAGTGGAACGCCCAGTTCTACGGCGACCGGGCCTATCAGATTAGCGAACAGGAAAAACGCAACCTGCGCTGGGAGGCCAGGCAGTTTCAGGCCGACAAAGGGTGGCATCGCTGGGATTACCCCCATCCGGTGGGCTCGCGGGATTTTGACGAGCACTACCCCATACTGGCCCAATACCTCACCGACAACTGGCGCGCCTTTCGCACCTGGGGCGTCTCGGCCATTTCCCCTTGGGAGCACGGGCATTACTGGAAATTGCGTCCGGGCGTGGACAAAAGCCGGCAGGAGTTGAGGACGGATTGGGAAAACCTGCAGCGGCCCGGATTCAGCGCGGATTATCTGGAGCAGCGTTATGAGCGGATGGATTTGGCTTTTGAGCGCTCGGACTGGGTGGCCACACCGGCGGCGCAAGCGCTCTTGCGCAACAACCGGCCCCGGCTCGCCTATCTGGCCGGCGGCCCGGGGCGTTTTACCAGCAAGGAACATAATTTCCTGCCGGGGGAAACGGTGGCAAAACAAATCATCGTCATCAATAACAGCCGCCAGACGGCCACCGTTGCATGTGAATGGGTCCTGGCGTTGCCCCGGCCGCAAAAAGGAGCGCGAAAAATCACCCTGGCCACCGGCCAACAGGAGCGAATCCCGCTGCGCGGGCAGTTGCCGTCTGACCTGGCGCCGGGGCGGTATGAACTGCACCTGACCGCCCAATTCGGCGATGGCGAAACCCAGTCGGACACGCTGACCCTCCACGTCATGCCCACCCCCGCTGCGGCCACGCTGCGGGGCAAAGTTGCCGTGTTCGATCCGCCCGGTGAAACGACGGCCTGGCTGAGGCGAATGGGCATTGCTTTTCAAACCATCGAGCCGGAAACCGATCTGGCGGCGTTTGATCTGCTCATCCTCGGCAAAGGGGCGCTCTCGCTGCACGGCCCGGCTCCTGACCTTCGCCGGGTGCGCGAGGGGCTTAAAGTGCTGGTGTTTGAGCAGACCTCCGAGGTTTTGGAGCAACGGCTGGGTTTTCGGCTGGCCGAGTACGGATTGCGGCAGGTGTTCGCGCGCATTCCCGACCATCCCCTGCTGGCGGGGCTGACGGATGAACTGCTGCGCGATTGGCGCGGCGAAGCCACCCTGCTGCCGCCGCGGTTGAAATATGAGCTGAATCCCAAATTCAACGGCGCACCCACTGTGCAATGGTGCGGGATGCCGGTGACGCGCCTGTGGCGCTGCGGCAACCGTGGCAATGTGGCCTCCGTGTTGATTGAAAAACCGGCCTTGGGCGATTTCCTTCCGGTGCTCGATGGCGGTTATGGTCTGCAATACAGCCCGTTGTTGGAATATCGCGAAGGCGCAGGCGTGATTTTGTTCTGCCAGGTAGATGTGACGGGGCGCACCGCGCCGGAGCCGGCGGCGGAGACGCTGAAACAAAACCTCTTGCGCTACCTGGCCGCGTGGCGGCCCAGCCCGCGCCGCACCCTGGTGTATGTCGGGCATCCCGAGGGCAGAGCCTACCTGGAAGCCATGGGCTATAAACCTGCGGAACTGGGGGACGGCCGGCTGTCGCGCGAGACCCAGGTTTTGGTGATTGGCCCGGGCGGCGGACGTTCTATAATGGCCAGGCCGTCAGCCACTGACTTCATTCGGGAAGGCGGCCAGGTTTTGGCCCTGGGCCTTGAACCGGCGGATGCGGCCGCTATGAAATGGCTCAACCTCGAGCTGCGGATGGGGGAACATATTGCGGCGTATTTCCAACCGTTTGGCTGGCGCGAGCTGCTGGCGGGTGTCAGTCCGGCAGAGGTGCACAACCGCGATCCGCGCGAGCTGCCGCTGGTGGCCGGGGGGGCAGTTATCTACGGCAACGGGGTTTTGGCGCGCATGGACAAGGCGAACGTGGTTTGTTGCCAGCTTGCTCCATGGCAATTTGACGGCACGAAACAAACCAATCTGAAGCGCACCCGCCGGCGGCTTGATTGCCTGGTATCCCGGTTGCTGGGCAACTTGGGCGCCGCAGCGGCCACGCCGCTGCTGGAGCGTTTTCATCAACCCCCTGGCGCCGGCCCAAACCAACGCCGCTGGCTGGTTGGGCTTTATGCTGACCAGCCGGAGGAATGGGATGACCCTTACCGATTCTTTCGATGGTGAAGGGAGACTAGAGGGAGCGAGTGCGCCCGGCGGCCGGGACGCTATCCGCTTGAAGCGGCTGCCCGGGAAGTTTAGGGTCTAGATAAATGACCACCTGTCCTTGGAAGATGAGGTCGCGAGGCTGGCTGTGGGCGATTTGGGCCTGGCTGGCTCTGCCGGCCATGGGCGCCAGTGCGGCAGTTTCAGAAGCCGTTATATTACTGGGCCAGCCGGATGGCTCGGCGCTGGAGTTTGGCCTGTGCGACGAGCAATGGCCGGCGTATGCCCGCCGGTATCCTCAGCCCATTGTGTTCAAGGTGGGCCAAAGCCCTTTGCAGGACTGGCCTTATATCCATCCCTCGCATCATGACCGGTGGGCCGGAAGCAGGGCGCACACCTTCACCATGGTTTTCAATCTGCCGCAGCGGCCCGTGGAAACGTTGCATCTGATTTTGGGTTTGGCCGATGCGCACACGCCTTCCACGGTGGTGATTGGGGTGAATGGCCGGGAGCTGGCGCGGCGCACGGCTCCGCGGGGGCGTGGGGTGGCGAGTGACCCGCACCAGGAGGGGCAGGCGTCCGCCCTGGTGTTTCCGGTGCCGGCGGCGGCGCTGCAGGCGGGCGAGAATCGGATTACCATCACCCTGAGCGATGGCAGTTGGATTATTTATGATTATGTGTATCTCGGGCCGCGCAACGCCCCGCTGCCGCTCCGGGGCATGGAGCCGCCAGACAAGGAGGCGTTTCTGGCGGGGCCGATGGCGCAAGTGGAGGAGGTGGTTTTTGCCACGCGCAAGGTGGGCGATGACGGCCATTGGTATGCGAACATCAGTTATTATGCGGATTGTGAGCTGGAGTATAAGCAAGGCCATCCCTTCACCCACAACGGCAAGCGGGTGACCTATCGGCTGGGGGGCAAGCTGGGCGTGTTGAATGTGCGCCGCGGCGAGGTGCGCTGGCTGATTGATGATCCGCGCGGCGGCGTGCGCGACCCGGTGGTGCATTACGACGGCAAGACCATCCTCTTCTCCTACCGCAAGGGGGACAGCGAGCACTACCATCTCTACACCATCCAGGCCGACGGCACGGGGCTGCGGCAGTTGACCGACGGGAATTACGATGACTTTGAGCCTTGCTGGCTGCCGGATGGCGGCATTGTGTTTGTGAGCACGCGCGCCAAACGCTGGGTGAATTGCTGGCTGACCCAGGTGGCCACGTTGCATCGCTGCGACGCCGACGGCCGCAACCTCCGCATGATTTCCGCCAACAACGAGCACGACAACACCCCGTGGGTCCTGCCGGATGGCCGGATTCTCTATCAGCGCTGGGAGTATGTGGACCGCTCGCAGGTGGATTATCATCACTTGTGGACCGCCAATCCCGATGGCACGGCGCAAATGATTTTTTATGGGAATCAACGGCCGGGCATCGTGATGATTGACGCCAAGCCCATTCCTCACAGCGCCAAAGTGGTGGCCATTTTCTCCCCGGGCCACGGTCAGCGCGAGCACGCCGGAGCGGTGGCGTTGGTGGACCCGGCGGGCGGCCCGGATGACCCCCGGATGGCGCGCACCATCAGCCGGGGACGGCAGGACTTCCGCGACCCCTGGGCTTTTTCTGAAGACGCTTTCATGGTGGCGGCGGGGGCGGAAATCCAGCTCATGAACGGGCGGGGGGCGGCCACTCCTTTGTATCGGCTCCCGGAGAGTGACATCCGCGACGGGTACTGGCTCCACGAGCCGCGCCCGCTGTTGCCCCATCCGCGCGAGAAAGTGATTGCGCCCCTGGCGCACCCGGGACAGACGACCGGCCGGGTGATTCTGGCCAACATCTACGAGGGCCGCAACATGCAGGGAGTGAAACCGGGTGAAATCAAAAAACTCCTCGTCCTTGAAACCCTGCCCAAGCCCATCAACTTCACCGGCGGCATGGACCCGCTGACCTACGGCGGCTCGTTCACCTTGGAGCGCATTTTGGGAACCGTCCCGGTCGAGCCGGATGGTTCGGCTTATGTCGAGCTGCCGGCCATGCGCGGGTTGTTTTTTGTGGCGCTGGACGCGAACGACATGGCCGTCAAACGCATGCAGAGTTTTCTTACCGTGCAGCCGGGCGAGCTGGTGAGCTGTGTGGGATGCCATGAGCAACGCACCAAAAGTTATCTGCCGCCCGGGCCGCTCATGGCCGTGCGGCGGACGCCCAGCCGCATTGAGCCAATCGCGGGTGCGCCGGAGGTGTTTGATTTTCCGCGGGACATTCAGCCCATCCTCAATCGTTTATGTGCGGATTGCCATGATTACACGGCCACCCCGCGGGGCGGGCCGCGAGCGGGCGGCATCATTTTGACGGGGGATTACGGCCCCATGTTTTCCCATGCTTACTTCACGCTGACGGTGAAGCAGCTATTCCGGGACGGCCGCAACGAGGCCCGCAGCAATTACCGCCCGCGCGAATTGGGGTCGAGCGCGAGCCGGCTCTTGAAGATGCTTGATGGCTCACATTACGGCGTCCAGGCCACGCCGCAGGAAAAACAGTGGCTGCGGTTGTGGATTGAGTCAGGGGCGGTTTATCCGGGTACGTATGCGGCCTTGGGGGCGGGTTCGATTGGGGGCTACCAGGAAAACGAGCAAATCCATCTCGACACCGCGTGGCCCGCCACCCGGGCCGGGGCGGAAGTCATCCAACGCCGTTGCACGGAATGCCACACGGGACCTCGGACATTGCCGCGCTCGATGTCCGATGAGCTGGGCATTTCCTTCTGGCGGTTTGATTTGAAGGACCCGCGGTTGCAGTTCAGCCGCCATATTGTGTTCAATTTAAGCCGGCCGGAAAAATCCCTCCTCGCCCTGGCGCCGCTGGCGCGGGAGGCGGGCGGGTTGGGAATATGCACCAATCGCGCGGGGCAGGTGGTGTTTGCAGAGACGGCAGACCCGGACTGGCAGAAGCTGGTGGCCATGGCGCAGGCGGGCAAGGATTACCTGGCCAAAATCAAGCGTTTTGACATGCCGGGCTATGTGCCGCGCCAGGGATGGATACGCGAAATGAAACGGTACGGGATATTGCCACTGGATTTGGACCCGGCGGTCACGCAAATCAACTTTTATGAAATCGAACAACGGTATTGGCAGTCCCTCTGGCCAAAACCGTAGCGCAGGCGTCTCGCCTGCGAGTGAGGGCGGCGTCCCGCCGCCGGAAAAGATGGCGCACCGGGACGGTGCGCCAACCCGCAGCCGGGGACGGCTGCGCTACGCATGGGCGCTGCTCCAAGGCCAGGCTTCGGGCACGGAGCAAAGGCCTGCTTTAACAGGATTCATGACGGTGTAAGAATAACAGTGCAGCAAATCGTCTTCATCCCGGATCAAGTGGTCATACGATTCTTTTTGCCAGAAAGGCGATGCTTTTAGAGAGAGCAACGCATTGATTTGATGCGCCGAATAGGACTTCCAACTATGTAAAATCTGACTCAACGTGTGCCCTGGCATGGGCCGAACGACTGCATGAACATGATTGGGCATGATGACCCACGCCTGTAATTGATAGCGCTGGCCGGCGAAATAGCACAGGGCCTTGGCAACCAGTGCCGCCACATCAGGGCGCCGCAGATGGCAGGTACCGTAACCACAATCAAGGTATTGATCCACGCGGCTGGAATACCACTGAAATAGTTCTTTTTGTTCATGCCAGGTGAGCGGTCGTTTTTCAGCCACGGCTCGTTGGAGAATTGCCTCACGTTCTTTTTTGAAACGAATAAGCACCGCTTTTGGCAGGGTGCCAGCTTGGCGGAAGGTAACAAAATAGGTTGCTCCTTCGCGTTTCAAATGGGGGAGACTGTTGCGGGAATGAAAGCCAGTCAGAAGATGATCTGGCGGCGTCTGATCTGTCATGTTAATAATGGTTTCATCCATTGAGTATCACCAAAGCAATGTTTGAACAAGTAACTTGCGTTGGGCCGCGCTTGTGTCGTAGCGCAGGCGTCTCGCCTGCGAGTGAAGGCGGCGTCTCGCCGCCGGAAAAGACGGCGCACCGGGACGGTGCGCCGACCCGCAGCCGGGGACGGCTGCGCTACAAAGAGTGCATGCAGTTTGCAGGTTCCAGTTGTGGATTTAACCTGGTGGGAAGATTGGCGTCCCCTGCGGTTCTTTCTTCACTTGGCTTGAGTTGTAGCGCAGGCGTCCCGCCGCCGGAAAAGATGGCGCACCGGGACGGTGCGCCGACCCGCAGCCGGGGACGGCTGCGCTACGGAGTTGTCCTGCTCGTTTGGCTGGTGGCTGGGGCCAACGCAGCAGCGCCAGTTGGTCCATCACCGCTTCCGCAGGCTCATGCGCACAACGACTACGAGCATGAGCGGCCGTTGCTTGATGCGCTGGCGCATGGTTTTTGCAGCGTGGAGGCCGATATTTGGCTGGTGGAGGGCCAGCTTTTGGTGGCGCACGACCGCCGCGATGCGCGGCCGGACCGCACGTTGCAACGCTTGTACCTGGACCCTTTGCAGGAGCGGGTGCGGCAGAACGGCGGGCGCGTCTATCCGCAGGGGCCGGTGGTGACCTTGATGATTGACCTGAAATCCGAAGCGGAAGCCACCTATGCGGTGCTGCGCAACCTTCTGGCGGGCTACACCAACATGTTGACTCATTTTACCCCCACCAGCACTGTACCCGGCGCAGTGACGGTGATTTTATCGGGCAACCGGCCGACGGCGCGGGTGGCGGCGGAACCCTGGCGGTGGGTGGCAATTGACGGGCGGCTGGCGGATTTGGAGCGCAATCCTTCGCCGCATTTGATGCCGCTAATCAGCGATAACTGGATTTTGCATTTCCGCTGGCGTGGGACGGGTGACATGCCGGAGGAGGAGCGCCAGAAGTTGCGGGAGCTGGTGCAGCGGACCCATCAACAGGGACGGCGCCTCCGGTTTTGGGCAACACCCGACAACCCGCCGATGTGGGCGGCCTTGCAGGCGGCGGGCGTGGATTTGCTGAATACTGACGATTTGGGCGGTTTGCGGGCTTTTTTAACCAAATCAAAATGAGTTTATGCGCAAGGGTTATATCTGGCTGGTGGTGGGCGTGATGTTGCTGGCGCCTTGGAGAGGAGCCGCGGCGGACAGCAATGCCACCCATCGCGCTTATTACCTCATCATCACGGGCGGGGAATTGCTGGAGGGCGCCGTGGCCGATGCCCACACCCCATTTATCACCAAGACCCTCCTGCCGCTGGGACTGAAATGCGTGGGGGTCAGTATCGTGGATGATTTGGACGAGGATTTGACGGCCGCGGTGCGCCAGGCCACCAACAAGGCGCATTTGGTGCTGGTCACCGGCGGGCTGGGGCCCACGGATAATGACATCACCCGGCAGACGCTGTCCAAATGCACGGGCATCCCGCTGAAGGAAAACCCGGACTTGTTGCGCGAAATGGCACGCCGCTTTGGCACGCCCGAGGCCGAGCTGCGTCCCAACCTGCGCCGGCAAACCGAGGTGCCGGTGCGTGGCGGTTATCTGAAAAATAATGTGGGGACAGCCGCCGGCTTGATTTTTGATTTGGAGCAGGGGCATGTCATTGCGCTACCGGGGCCGCCGCGGGAACTTCAGACGATGGTGCGCGAGCAATTGCTTCCTTTTTTAAGGCAGCATTATGGTATCCGCGCGCAGCCGAGCAGTTTGCTGGTGCGCTTTCTGGGGGTGGGGCAGTCCCAAATTGACCACACCATCAAGCAGAAACTGACAATGCCTCCCGGCGTGTTGGTGGGCAGCACGTTTGAAGGCAGCCGGGTGGATTTTACCTTCACACTGCCGGAGGATTCGCCCGCTGCGCGGCAGGCCTTGGAGACTTTGAAGGAGCAGTTGTTCCAAGTATTGGGCGACAACATTTACGCCACCAGCCCGGAGACGTTGGAAGAGGTGATTTGTCGGCGGTTAAAAGAGCGAGGCCATCGGCTGGCGGTGGTGGAGATGGGCAGCAGCGGCAGTGTCATGGCGGCGCTGGGGCGGGCCGCGCACGCCCGGGAAACCATCCCGCAAGGGTGGACGGCCATGGCGGAAGCGGTTTTATATCGGACCTTGGGGGTGCCTGCCGAGCAATGGCAACGGCTGGCAGCCGGGCCGGAGCGCCTCAAGCTGGCGGCAGCGAGCGCCGCACAGCAGGGGAGCGCGGATTGTGTGCTGGTGGTGGGACCGGCGCAACCGGCGGGCGCAGGCTCGGCCACTTTGACAGCGGTGCTCCAACTGCCGGGGGGACAGGGGGTGGAGCAAAACTTCGTTTTCCGTCCCGGCGCTGAGGGCCAGCCGGCATTGGTCACGCAAATCATGGGCTTTTTGTGGAAACGGCTGCCCTGAGAACCGTCCCCGCCGCGCGCGGTTAAACCGGTTTCAATTTGGGGCCTTTGGGAGTGTCTTCCACCAGCCAGCCGCGGGTTTTTAATTCCTGACGCAGGGCATCCGCGCGGGCAAAGTCTTTGGCTTTGCGCGCGGCCTGGCGGGCTGCGGCAAGCTCCATAATTTCCGGCGGTATGGCGGTTTCGGCCGCCGCGCTTACGCCGAGCACCTCATCCACTTTTTCCCACGCGGCCAGTGCTGCGGCGGCCTGAGCCGGGGCCATTTGCCGGGCGGCTATCAGCCGGTTGCACTCGCGCACCCACTCAAACACCGTGCCCCAGGCGGCCGCGATGTTGAGGTCATCATCCAGCGCGCGCGTGAACGGTTGCAACAGGTTGTCGTCAGGCGCGGCCGGCTGCGTGCCGGCCAGCTCGCGCAACTTGCCCAGACATTCATCCAGGCGGCTGAGGGCGGTGCGCGCGCCGGCCAGGCCGTCGAGGGTGAAATTGAAGGTTTCGCGGTAGTGGGCGGTGAGCAGGAGATAACGGATTTCCCGGCCGTTGAAGCCTTTTTGGAACAAATCGCGCAGCGTGAAGAAGTTACCCAGCGATTTGCTCATTTTGCGGCCTTCCACCAGCAGATGCGCGCCGTGGAGCCAGTATTTGACAAAACGCTGGCCGGGCGGTTGCACAGCGGCGCCCTCGCTTTGAGCAATTTCGTCCTCATGATGCGGGAAGATTAAATCCTCGCCGCCAAGGTGGAGGTCAAAGGCGGGGCCGAGCCATTTCATGCTCATGGCGCTGCACTCGATGTGCCAGCCGGGGCGGCCTTCGCCCCAGGGACTGGGCCAGAAGACCTCGCCGTCTTCGGGGGCGCGGGCTTTCCAGAGCGCGAAATCGGCCACTGATTCTTTGGCGTATTCATCGTGGCTGACGCGCTCGCCAGGGCGGAGCTGCTGCAAATCCAGGTTGACCAGTTGGCCGTAGCAGCACCCGCAACCGCGGTATTTCTCGATGCTGAAATAAATGGAGCCGTCCGGCGCCCGATAGGCGATGCCGCGGTGCATGAGCCGGTCAATGAGTGCCAGCATTTCGGGGATGTGCTCGGTAGCATGCGGGGTGTGATGCGGGCGGCGGCAGCGCAAGGCATCGAAATCGCGGAAAAACTCCTCCTCGTAGCGGCGGGTGTAATCTTTGAGACTGAGGCCGGTTTCGCGGACGCGGCGGATAATTTTATCCTCCACATCGGTGATGTTCATCACATGGGTGACGGTGTAACCGCGAAACTCGAGGTAACGGCGAACCAGGTCGGCAAAGACAAACGTGCGGAAATTGCCAATGTGGGCCAGGTCATAGACGGTTGGCCCGCAGCAATAAAGCCCCACGCGCCGGCCCGCCGGGTCGAGCGGCTGAAAATCCTCCACGCGGCGCGTGAGGGTGTTAAATAAACGCAACGCCATGCAGCATCCTCAAACGCGGGGAGCTTAGCCGCCGGTTCGCCAGCAGGCCAAGCGGAAAGTGGGGTGCGGCCGCAGTCGCCGCCTGCAATTTTTTACTGCTCCCGGCGGCAGGTTGAGGCATAATGGCCGCGCTATGATTCTGACTGAGGCCGAGCTGCTAAGTCTGGTGCAGTTGCTCCATCCCCATCCCCATCAGCTTCTGGGCATGCATCCGCTGGGCGACGGCATGGGCGTGGTGGCCCGCGCCATGATTCCAGACGCTGCGCGGGTGGAGCTGCGGCCGGTGCATGAACCGTCCAAGCCGTCCTTTGAACTTAAACTCATCCACCCGGCGGGCATTTTCGAGGGCCTCACCACGCAAGCGCGGGAGGTCTATGCCTATGATTTAATCATCACCGACAAACAGGGCCGCACGCGCGTCACGCGGGACCCGTATTCCTTTTTGCCGTCCCTGAGCGAGGCGGATTTGTATCTGTTCAATCAGGGCAATGAGCGGCGGATTTACGACAAACTGGGGGCGCAGTTGCGGACGTTTGACGGCGTGCCGGGCACGGCCTTTGCCGTGTGGGCGCCGAATGCCGCCCGGGTCAGTGTGGTGGGGGACTTCAACGGCTGGGATGGGCGCTGCCACCCCATGCGCCTGATGGGGCTTTCGGGGGTGTGGGAGATTTTCATTCCCGGCGTGGGGGAGGGGGCGCATTACAAGTTTGAGATTCGCGATGTGCATGGCGCCATCCGGCTGCGCGCCGACCCCTATGGCTTCTTCTTCGAGGTGGCCCCCAAAAATGCCTCCATCGTCTGGAACAATCGCCGGTTCCAATGGACGGATGAGGCCTGGCTGAAACAGCGGCGCGAGGTCAATCCTTTCAAGTCGCCCATGAGCATTTACGAGGTGCACCTGGGGTCCTGGCGCAAGAAAAACATTGCGGAGTCGTTCAGCTATCGCGAACTGGCGGGGCCGCTGATTGATTATGTGCGGCAGATGGGCTTTACCCATGTGGAATTCCTGCCAGTCAGTGAACATGCCTATTATCCCTCCTGGGGCTATCAGGTCACCGGCTTTTACGCGCCCACCAGCCGGTATGGCACGCCCGAGGATTTTCAATACCTGGTCAACGCCCTGCACGAGGCAGGCATCGGGGTGCTGGTGGACTGGGTGCCGGCGCATTTCCCGCGGGATGAATGGGCCTTGGCGCGGTTTGACGGCACGGCCTTGTACGAGCACGAAGACCCCCGCAAAGGAGCGCACGCCGACTGGGGCACCCTGATTTTCAATTACAGCCGGCACGAAGTGCGGAATTTCCTGGCGGCCAACGCGCTGTTCTGGTGCGACCGCTATCACATTGACGGCTTGCGGGTGGATGCCGTGGCCTCCATGCTCTATCTGGATTACTCGCGCAAACCGGGGGAATGGCTGCCCAATCCTTACGGCGGCAATGAAAACCTGGAGGCCGTCGAATTCCTGCGGCATTTCAATCATCTGGTGCACACCGAACATCCGGGCGTGGTGACCATTGCCGAGGAATCCACCGCCTGGCCGCAGGTGACGCGCCCGGACTATCTGGGCGGGCTGGGCTTTTCCTTCAAGTGGAACATGGGCTGGATGCACGACACGCTGAATTACTTCAAACGCGACCCCATCTACCGGAAATACCATCACAACGATTTGACCTTTGCCATGATTTACCATTACTCGGAAAACTTCATCCTGCCGCTGTCGCATGATGAGGTGGTGCATGGCAAACGCTCCCTGCTGGGCCGCATGCCGGGAGACGACTGGCAGCGGTTTGCCAACTTGCGCGCCCTGCTGGCCTATCAATGGCTGTTCCCGGGCAAAAAACTGCTCTTCATGGGCGGCGAATTTGGCCAGAGCGGCGAGTGGAATGAAAACAGCGGCTTGCAATGGTGGCTCTTGGACGAAGGCCCCTACCACCGCGGTGTGCAGCGGTTTGTGCAGGACTTGAACCAGCTCTACCGCCAGGAGCCGGCCTTGTGGGTGGGCGACTATGACCGCGAAGGCTTTTTCTGGGTGGACTGCAACGACGCCGAGCACAGCGTGTTAACCTTCATGCGCCAAACCCCCGACGGCGCCACCCAATTGTTGGTGGTGCTGAATTTGACGCCGGTGCCCCGCGAGCACTACCGCGTGGGGCTGACGCGGCCCGGTTATTGGCAGGAAGTGCTGAACAGCGACTCGGCCATTTACGGCGGCTCCAACCAGGGCAATCTGGGCGGGGTGCAGGCCGAGCCGTATTGCGTGCATCACCAGCCGTTTTCAGCGGCCATTCTTTTGCCGCCCTTGTCGGTGCTGGTGTTCAAAAGCCCGCCGGTCTAAGCGGGCAAGCAGCGGGGAGCCGGCGCGTGCCTTGGGGGTCAGCATGACCTCTGGCAACAAGGCCGATGGTGGCTGAAGCGCGGCAAGAAACGAAAAGAGGGGGGGCGACTTTCCCGGAGCCGTGGAACCAGCCACGTTTTCTTGCGGCAGGAGGGTGAGTAAAAAAAGCGGCCCGCAAGGGGCCGCCCCGGAAAAAGAATGTCACCGGCGGAGCCGGGTGTTATTTCACCGCATTGACGCGATGGGCCAGGCGGGAGCGCTTGCGGCTGGCAGTCGCCTTGGGGATGACCCCGCCCTTGGCGGCCTTGTCGAGGGCCGAACTGACCTTGCGATAAACAGCGGCCGCCTCTTCCTTTTTGCCGGCGGCCACCAGCGTGTTCAATTCTTTTTGCAGGGTCTTCAGGCCGAGCTTGACCTTGCGGTTGCGGAGGCGCCGCCGGGCGCTGCTGCGCACGCGGCGTTCTGCAGATTTTGTATTCGGCATAGTCTCTACGGATTCAGTCTCACATTACCATTGTTCAACCTAAAGCGCGGTACACTAGCCGCTTCCCCGGACTTGTCAACCCTCATTCCGCCCCAATTTTGGCCCCGCAACTCCCGGAGACGGTCCGGCGCCTTGGTTTCGCCGGGGACCGGAGTGGCCCTCTGCCCCCTCCAGCGGATGGGGCGGTGGCCGCGTGGCGGGGGCAGGGGGGCAAGGCAGGCGCCCGCGCCGCCGTTGCTTTTTGCGTGCAACGCCTTGCGGGGCACGGCATTCTCCTGGCGTGGTGTTCGGTTGGAAAAAGGGTTTGCGACATCCCGTGTTTCAATCCGTGCTGGCGGGCGCCATGCTGGCAGCGGCGTTTCCCAAGGCGGAAGTGGCAGGACTGGCCTGGGTGGCTCCGGGGTTGATGGCGGTGGCCGTCTTGGGATGTTCTCCCCGCCGGGCCTTTTGGGCGGGATTTTGGGGGGGCCTGGTCTATTGGGCAATTTCGCTTTATTGGTTGTTACTCATCCCGGTGGCCTTCTGGCCGGTGGTGGGATGGCTGGCTTTGTGCGCCTATCTGGCATTGTACCACGGGGTGTGGACTTGGGCCTGCCTGCGCATGTTGCCCGGCACAGGCCCGGTAAGCCAGGGGGAGCCAGGTTGGGCGTGGGACCGCGGGCTGGCGCGGCTCTTGACGCTGCCCCGGCTCACGCGCATGGCATGGATGGTGGCCGCAGCAGTGGGTTGGGTGGGCTTGGAAATGATTCGAGCCCGGCTGCTCACCGGTTTTCCCTGGAATTTGTTGGGCGTTTCGCAATACACCCTGCTGCCCCTGGTGCAACTGGCGAAAGTCACCGGCGTCTATGGGTTGTCCTTCGTCATGGTGTGGACTTCGCTGGCCCTGGTGGTGGCAGCGGCGGGGATGGCCCGGTTTCCCGGGCGGCGGGGCTGGTTGACCGGCGAATTGCTGGTGCCGGCTGCCGTGGTGGCGGTGGTGTGGTTGTGGGGGGCGCGAGAATGTTACCGGCACCTTTCCGCTCCCTCGGCGCCGGTGGTGCGCCTGGCCTTGTTGCAGCCCGCCGTGCCCCAAACCTTGATTTGGGACAGCCGCGAGGATGAGGCCCGGCTGCGGCGGTTGGTCAGGCTTTCGCAGGAGGCGCTGCGCTCACGGCCGGACCTGCTGGTCTGGCCGGAAGCGGCATCGCCCGGTTTTTTGCGGTTTGACTCGAACGTATGGCACGCCGTCAGCGGGCTGGCGCGTGCCAGCAACGTTTGGATGGTGGTCGGTAGTGATGACGCGGAAGCCACCGGGACCGGCGAGGTCGCCTATTACAATTCCGCCTTTCTCATTTCGTCCGAAGGGGTGATTAAAAACCGCTATGCCAAGCGGCATCTCGTCATGTTCGGGGAGTATGCGCCGCTGGCCCGCTGGCTGCCATTTCTGAAACGGCTGCTGCCGGTGGGGGAGGGATTCAAGCCGGGGGCTGAGGCGGTGCATTTTGAATGGCCCCTGACGGCGGCGGGCGGGGCGAAGGTGCGAGCCGCCATGCTGATTTGCTTTGAGGATGTCATGGCAGGCCTGGTGCGGCGCTCGGTGGCGGCGGACACGGATTTGATTTTGAATCTCACCAATGACGGATGGTTCCGGGAAAGCGCCGCCCAGTACCAGCATGCCGCCAATGCCGTGTTTCGCGCGGTGGAAACCGGGCGCCCGCTGGTGCGCTGCACGAACAACGGGCGGACCTGCTGGGTGGATGAATTGGGCCGGCTGCGGGAAATGGAAAGTCATGGGGGGGGCGAGCCTCCCTCCATTTACGCGGAGGGTTGGCATGTGGCGGCGGTGCCGCTGCCGCCCCAGGGCGGTGCGGCTCTAACGTTCTATCATCGCCACGGGGATTGGTTTGGGTGGGCCTGTGTGGGGGCGACTGCGGGCCTGCTGGGATGGAGTTACTGGCCGCGCGTTGGCCGATGGAAGGCCCGGAATGGCAGCCAGAACTGATCCCGCCCATGCCGGGTGAACGCGGGCCGCGCCAAAGCCAGTCGCCGGGCCAATCGCCGGGGGGTTGTTTTTCCGTTTGCCCTGCAAAAGGCTTCAGGCACAATGGCGCCATGGGCAAGCGACGTGAAGCCCGCGAACGAGCGGTCCAATTCCTGTTTCAATATGACCTGAATCCGCCGGAAGACCTCGAGGCGGCGCTGGAATTATTCTGGCAGACGCAACGCCAGGTCCTGCTGGAGCAGGAGCACGGCAAGGCGACCTGGGGCGAGAGCCGGCCGTTGCCGCCTCCCACGGCCGAGGAACTGGCCGTCCGCGCGTTTGCCGACCCGCTGATTCGCGGGGCCATTGCGCATCGGGAAGAGGCGGATGCGCTCATTCAGAAGTTTTGCCGGAATTGGGATTTGCGGCGGATTGCGGTGGTGGACCGCAACATCATGCGGCTGGCGATTTATGAAATGCTGCACCGGGAGGACATCCCGCCGGTGGTGAGCATCAATGAGGCCGTGGACATCGCCAAGAAGTTTTCCACGCAGGACAGCGGCAAGTTTGTGAATGGCATTCTGGACAAGGTCAAGAGCGAGATTTTGCGCCCCGCGCGGCAGGTGATGAAGAAAGCCCCGCAAAACGGGGATTGAGCGGGCCGTTATCCGTGATAACTTAAGCGCAGTCATGTTTGCGGATTTACATCTACACAGCGTCTTTTCTGATGGCACGTTCACCCCGGAGCAACTGGTGCAGGAAGGGCGTCAACGCGGGCTGGCGGTACTGGCCTTGACCGACCACGATACGATGGAAGGTTGCGCCCGGCTGGCGGCGGCCTGCGCCGCCTGCGGCATGGAGTGCATCCCGGGCACCGAGCTGACCGCGGAGCTGGACGGCGCCGAGATTCACATTTTGGGGTACTTTTTGCAGGCCGATGACCCGCAGCTCCGCGCCGAGATGGGCAAGTTTCAGAACGTGCGGCAGGATCGCATCCGGGAAATGGTTAGCCGCTTGAACGGGCTGGGCATCCCCTTGGACGCGGAGGCGGTTTTCAAGCTGGCCAACTGCCGCTCCCCGGGCCGTCCCCACGTGGGGCGGGCGCTGGTGGAGGCGGGCTTCTGCGCCAGCCAGGAGGAGGCCTTCGAGCGTTTTCTCAAGCGCAATCGCCCCGCCTGGGTGCCCAAGTTCCGCATGAGCGCGGTGGATACCATACAATTGATTCACCGGGCGGGCGGCGTGGCGGTGCTGGCGCATCCCGGATTGAATCGCTCCGATGATATCATCGTGCCGCTGGTGGAAGCGGGTCTGGATGGCATCGAATGTTATCACAGCCGGCACTCGCCGGCCACCAGCGAGCATTATGTGCAGTTGGCCGAGCAGCATGAGTTGCTGGTTACCGGCGGCTCGGACTGCCATGGATTTAACAAGGGCCGGCCGCTTATTGGCACCATCAAGCTGCCTTATTCCCACGTGGCAGAGATGCGCACCGTGGCCAATCAACGGCGCTCACGGTTGCGCATGGCCGAGGTTTAATGCCATGGGCGCGCCGGCTTTTGTTTGCGGGTCCGGGGAGTGGTAAAGGAACACACATGGGTTTTTTTGACAAAATCAAGGCGGGGCTGAAGAAGACCACCGACCAACTGGTTCATGAAATCAAGCGCATCGTCACGGGTTCGCCGCGGCTCACCGGTCATTCCCTGGAGGAGCTGGAGGCGGCGCTGCTGGGGGCCGATTTGGGGGTCGCCATGACCCAGCAGATTATCGCGGCCGTCAAGCAGGCCTACGAAACGCAAGGCAGCGCCGGTCTGGATGTTTTTGCCATCGCGGCGCGGGAGGTGGCGGCGAGCATGAAGGTGCCCAACCCCGGGCTGAAGCGTGTCCCCGGTTTGACCGTGGTCACACTGGTGGGGGTCAACGGCACCGGCAAGACCACCACCGCGGCCAAACTGGCTTGGCGGGCCCAGCAGGATAATCTGGCGCCGATGCTGGCGGCCTGCGACACCTTCCGCGCCGCGGCCGTCGAGCAGCTCAAACTCTGGGGACAGCGGCTGCAGGTGCCCGTGATTGCCGGCGCCCACGGAGCGGACCCGGCGGCCGTGGCGCATGATGCCGTGACGGCCGCCCTGGCGCAAAAGAAGGATTATCTGTTGGTAGACACCGCCGGGCGGCAGCATACCCGGCACAATTTGATGCAGGAGCTGCAGAAGGTGCATCGGGTCATTGGCCGCAAAATGGAGGGTGCGCCGCACGAAGTGCTGCTGGTGCTGGACGGCAGCACCGGCACCAATGCGCTGTTGCAGGCGCGGGAATTTTCCAAAGCCGTGCCCGTCACGGGCCTGGTGGTGACGAAGCTGGATGGCACCAGCAAAGGCGGCATGGTGGTGGCCATTCAAAAGGAATTGGGCCTGCCGGTCAAATTCGTTGGCGTGGGCGAGCAGCCGGACGACTTGCAGCCCTTTGACGCGCAGCAATTTGCTGAGGCCCTCTTCATGATTAAAGGCTAGACCCTGCCCGCGCTTATGCAGCCGGACCCTCAGGATGTCATATTCATGCGGCAGGCCTTGAGGCTGGCCCGGCGGGGACGGGGCTGCACCTCGCCCAACCCCATGGTGGGCGCGGTGTTGGTGCGCGGCGGGCGGGTGTTGGGGCGTGGCTGGCACCGGCGGGCAGGGGCGCCTCATGCGGAAATTGAGGCCTTGGCGGACGCGCAACAGGCTGGAGCCTCCCCGCGCGGGGCCACCCTCTATGTGACGTTGGAGCCTTGTTGCACCACCGGGCGCACCCCGCCGTGCACGGAGGCCATCCTCCGCGCCGGCATCCGGCGCGTGGTGGTGGCGGCCACCGACCCCAATCCGGCTCATGCCGGCCGCGGTTTGGAACTGCTCCGGCAGGCGGGCCTCCGGGTGGAGGCAGGCGTGCTGGCCGAGCCGGCGGCGCGGTTAAATTGGGCCTTCAATCATTGGGTGGTGCATCGCCTGCCTGCTGTCACCGTCAAGGCGGCGATGACACTGGACGGCAAACTGGCCGATGCGGGCGGCCGCTCCCAATGGATTACCGGTGATGCGGCGCGCGCCCAAGGCATGAAATTAAGATTGGCGCATGATGCCATTTTGGTGGGAGTGAACACCATTCTTGCGGATGACCCGGCGTTGACCCTGCGCGTCCCACAGCTCCAGCAACGCCTGCATCCCTGGCGGCGGATTATTTTGGACCCGCGTGCCCGCACACCGTTGTCAGCGCAGGTTTTGCAACCGGCGGAACATACCGAAACCCTCATTGTGGCCGGCCCGAATGCGCCGCCAAAACGCCTGCAGGCGCTGGCCGAGCGTGCGGTGGTCTGGAAAGTGCCGTTGACTGCCGGGGGATTTGACCTTCTTCACCTGTTGCAGCGGCTGGGCGCGGAGGAAGTCACCGCCTTGCTGGTCGAAGGCGGCGGCGAGACCCAGGCCGCCTTTCTATTCCAGGGGCTGGCCCGGCGCATCGCCTTCTTCTACGCCCCGAAAATCCTGGGCGGTGGCGCCTCCCGGCGTGCCGTGGCCGGCCGGGGGGCGGCGGGATGGCAGGACATCTTGCGGCTGGCGCATCCGCGCTGGCGGCGGGTGGGGGAGGATTGGCTGTTGGAGGCGGAGGTGGAAAAAGCGTAGCGGCCGTCTGAAAGGTTTCTGCTGGCACGTTTAGGACTTGAGCCTTGGGTGTTTCGTGGCTTTATTGAGGGCCATGCGTATGTGGAAGAATTTTAAGGTTATTTATCACAGTCTGATTGCGGTGTTGTTGGTTTTGCTGGTGGCCTCGGTCTGGGCGGCGGCGCAAACCGCCACCAACCCGCCCGCCCCCGCCACCAATATTGTGGCGGCAGCGGAGCATACCAGCGACACTTTGGACGCGCTGAGCAGCAAGCTGGGGGTGAACCGGGATTTTCTCTTGAGCTTCGGCCTCGACCAATATGAAGCCCTGCGCCAGCCCTTCCTGGGCCATGCCCTGTGGAAATACCTGGCCTCGCTGATTTACATCTGTCTGGCGTGGCTGGCTTCGCGCGGCGTGGATTTCATCTTTCAAAAATTGCTGCGCCGCTGGACGCAAAAGACCGAAACGCAATTGGACGATTTGCTGGTGGATTTGTTCAAGGGGCCGGTCAAGGTCATTGTGTTTGTCATTTTGATGCATGTCGGCCTCAACGTTTTTGACTGGCCGGCCTGGGTTTCCAAGTACCTCTCCAAGGGTTTGAAGCTGGTCATTGCGTGGTCCATCACCTACATGGCCGTGCGAGCGGTGGATATTTTCATGCGGCATCTCCAAAGCCGGGTGCAGGAGGAGAACAAGGAGTTCAATGCCCAGTTGTTCCCGGTGATTCGCAAAACGCTCAAGGTGTTCATCGTGCTGGTGGCCATCCTCGTCACGGCGCAAAACCTCGATTTCCAGATTACCGGCATGCTGGCCTCCCTGTCCATTGGCGGCCTGGCGCTGGGCCTGGCGGCGCAGGATACTCTGGCCAACTTGTTTGGCGCCGTGTCCATTTTTGCCGACAAACCCTTCCGCATCGGCGACCGCATCACCATGGATAACGTGGATGGCAACGTCGAGACCATCGGCCTGCGCAGCACCCGCATCCGCAATCTGGACGGGCACCTGATTACCGTGCCCAACAAGACCATTGCCAATGCCACCATCACCAACATCTCGCGCCGGCCGAACATTCGCACGCTGATGTACATCGGCATCAACTACAACACGCCGCCCGAGCGCATCCAACTGGCCACCGACATTCTCAAAGACGTCTATGGCAAACACCCCATGACGGCCGATTTGATTGTGGCCTTCCAAAAGTTCAATTCCTATTCACTGGACATCCTGGTGGTGCATTGGTGGAAAGGGCTGGTGTACAAGGAATACGTGGAGGGCATGCACGCCCTCAACCTGGAGGTCAAACGCCGTTTTGATGAGGCCGGCATCGAGTTTGCCTTCCCGACGCAAACCGTCTATGTCAACCAGGCAGGGGGCGTGCCGCCGGTGGCCCCGCCGCCGCCCTCGGCGATTACTTGAAGAAAATCAGGCGCAGGCCCATGATGACCAGCAGGCCGCCAAAGGCGCGCTTGAGGTTGTCCACCGTCATTTGCTGGGCAATCCAGACGCCAAAATAGCTGCCCACCAGCGCGGTGGGGATGATCATCCAGGCGGTGCCCCAATGAATGTTGCTCAGCAGGGGGTCCGGCTTGTAATGCCGCCAGGCCCCAATCAGCGCGGTGGGAATCATGATGACCAGCGACGTACCAATGGCCTGCTTGATGTCCCGTATGGGCGGGCTGAGGAAAAACAGCATGGCCGGCACCATGATGATGCCGCCCCCCACGCCAAACATCCCGCTGATGATGCCGGTCACCAGTCCAATCAGGCCTGCCGAAAGGTATTGCATAGCCTGCTGTATGCCTTGAGCGGGGACGGCCCGCAACCGCAAAATCCCAACGCCGCGCGGCAGGGCCTTCGGCCAGCCAGCGCTGCACCCCTTACTTTTTCCCCGGCATGGACGGGCGCGCCTGCAAAGTTGCTCCCGCGCAGATTTGCCGTATCATGCGGGCATGGCGATGGCATCGCTGGTGGTCAATGAAATATTTCTGAGCGTGCAGGGCGAAAGCACTTTCGCCGGTCTGCCGTGTGTTTTTATTCGCCTGACCGCCTGCAATCTGCGGTGTTCTTATTGCGATACCGCCTACGCCTTCACCGAGGGCCGCCGCTGGGAGCTGCCCGCGATAATCCAACGGGTGCGGGAGCTGGCGGTGCCGTGGCAGGGCCGGAGCCGCAGCCTGCCGCTGCCGCTGGTGGAGGTGACCGGCGGCGAGCCGCTGTTGCAGCCCAACTGCCTGCCGCTGATGACGAGTCTCTGTGATGCGGGCTGGGTGACCTTGTTGGAGACCAGCGGCTCGCTGGACATTTCCACCGTGGACCCGCGGGTGCGGCGCATTGTGGACATCAAATGCCCGGCCAGCGGCGAGGCCGCGCGCAATCGTTGGGACAATCTGGCCTGCTTGAAGGCCACCGACGAATTGAAGTTCGTCATTGCCTCCCGCCAGGATTACGAGTGGGCGCGGGAGCAGGTCTTGCAGCGCCGCCTGGCAGAACTATGTCCCATCCTGTTTTCCTGGGCTGCGCCGTTGACCGAGGCGCAGCAGGACGCCTCGCTGAAGCCGGTGCCTGCGGGCCATGAACCCATCAGCCGCCAGGAATTGGCAGAGCGCATCCTCGCGGATGGTCTGCCGGTGCGTTTTCAAACCCAACTGCATAAAATCATCTGGGCACCAGACCAGCGGGGCGTTTGAGCTAACATGCCGCATCATGCACATATTTCAGGGCGTACCACGCGCCGGGTGCTGGAGCTGCTGCGCCGCTATGAATCGCGCAACGTCACCTTCATGGCGCCGGATGGTTCCTGGCCCATCGTCTGGGAGTGCGCGCGCGGCCTGCACGTTTGGGATGCGGAAGGGCGAAAGTACCTGGACCTCACCGCCGCCTTTGGGGTGGCGGCGGCGGGTCATGCCAACCCGCGGGTCATTCGTGCGGCCCGGCAACAAATGGCCCGCCTGCCCCATGCCATGGGCGATGTGCATCCTCATGCCCGCAAAGCCGAACTGGCCCGCGCCTTGAGCCGCTTGACTTTCGAGCGATGGACCCGCGGTACAGCCCGGGCCAACACGCCCGCCGGCCGGGGCAAGATCATTTTTTGCAACTCCGGGTTTGAAGCGGTGGAAGCAGCTTTGAAAACGGCCCACCTGGGCACCGGCCGGCGCGGGATTGTGGCCTTTGAAGGAGGGTATCATGGGCTGGGCTATGGCGCGTTGAATGCCACCCATCGCCCGTTTTTCCGGCAGCCGTTTCTCTCGCAATTGGGACAGTTTGGGCAGTTTGTGCCCTTTCCCGTCCATGCGGAAGAAGTGCCCGCCGTGCTCGCCGCGGTGGAAGCTCAGCTCAAAACGGGCCATTGCGGGGCGGTGCTGGTGGAGCCGGTGCAGGCGCGGGGCGGCATCCGGGTGCCGCCGCCGGAATTTTTACCGGGCTTGCGGCGGTTGTGCGATGCTTGCGGCGCCTGGTTGATTACGGACGAGATTTACACCGGCTTTGGGCGCACAGGGATGTGGTTTGCCTGCGAGCATGAAGGAGTGATTCCTGACCTTATCTGCCTGGGAAAAGCCTTGACGGGCGGATTCCCTCTTTCCGCTTGTGTGGGCCGGGCCGATTTCATGGACCGTGCCTGGCCGCCCAGCCAGGGCGAGGCCATCCACACCAGCACCTTCCTGGGCAACCCGGTGGGATGCGCCATGGCTTTGGCGCAGATTCAGGAGATTACCGAAAAAAAACTGGTGCAAAACAGTGCGCGGGCGGGGGCGCGGTTTCTGGATGCGCTCCAATCACTGGGACCGCGCTGCGGCGAGCTGGAGATGGAAGCACGGGGCCGGGGATTGATGCTGGGGCTGGCGTTGCGCCGGAGCGGGCGGCCGGCCGGCGCGGAAGCGTTGCAGGTGGTGCAGCAACTATTGCGCAAAGGTTTCCTCGTCCTGCCGGAAGGCGAGCAGGGCGAGGTCATCAGCTTCACCCCGCCGCTGATAATTGCTGAAACACACATCCGCAAAACCATGCAGGCCCTGCGGGAGATTCTGGCCGAAATTGGCGGCGCACCACACCCTCCAAGGCTCTGCTGGTGACATAAAAGTTTGCTGTTCGCAGGGGGCATGGCTAAGGTGGGGGACCATGCGCACACTCAAGACGTTGCTTGCCAACAACCAGAATTGGGCCCGGCAGATGGAGGCGCGGCAACCCGGTTTTTTCGCCACCCTGGCGCAGCAACAACGCCCCAAATTCCTGTGGATTGGGTGCGCGGACAGCCGCGTCCCGGCCAATGAGATTACCGGCCTGTTGCCGGGCGAGATGTTCGTGCACCGCAACATTGCCAACGTGGTGGTTCATAGCGACCTCAACAGCCTGGCGGTCATGCAATTTGCGGTGGAGGTGTTGCAAGTGGAGCACATCATCGTGTGCGGCCATTACGGTTGCGGCGGCGTGCAGGCGGCCTGGCGCGGGGACCGCCTGGGATTGGTGGACCACTGGTTGCGGCATGTGCGGGAGGTGGCCGAGCGCCACCGGGAACGGCTGGCGGCGTTGCCGGATGAAGCGGCGAAAGTGTTGCGTTTGTGTGAGCTGAATGTATTGGAACAGGCCCTGCACGTCAGCCAGTCGCCCGTGGTCCAGGATGCCTGGGGACGCGGGCAAAACCTGTCGGTGCATGCCTGGGTCTATGCGCTGGAGGATGGGTTGTTGCGGGATTTGGAGTACTGCGTGACGTGCAGCGAGGAGGTGGCGCTGTGGTATGCCGCCGCCATCGCCGCGGCAGACCGCCGGCCAGCCGGCCAGCCGGCGCCCGTGCCCCGTCTTGACTTGCCCGCCCGCTGACAGTACGGTTGCGGTTCATGAATCGCTGGACGATACGGTGGTTGCTGGTGGCGGCGGCCCTGATGGCCTTCACCTTTGAATCGCCTGCCCCGCTGGTGTACAGGCCGGGCGAGGGCTGGTATTACGAGCCGGTTGGCTCCAAGGGCGAATGGGTCAAAGGCCGCGCCAAGGACCAACTGGAGGTGGCCAAACAGGCCTTCGAGAAAAAAGATTACAGCCTGGCCCTGCGCGCCGCCCGGCGCACCGTGGCCCAGTGGCCGTTGTCGGATTACGCGCCGGAGGCCCAGTATTACGTGGCGCGCTGCTACGAGGCCCGGGGCAATGGCGAAAAGGCCTTCCGGGAATACCAGAAACTGCTCGAGAAATATCCCAAGTACGAAAAGTACGAGGAGGTCATGCAGCGGCAGTTTGAAATTGCCAATAGCTACCTGGCAGGCAAGTGGTTCCGCGTGCTGGGCCTGGTGCCCTTGTACCGTTCCATGGACAAAACCGCCGACATGTACGAGAAAATCATCCAAAACGGTCCCTACACCGACATCTCCGCCCAGGCGCAGATGAAAATCGGGCAGGCGCATGAAAACAAACGGGGCCTGTTCAAGAAGGCGCCGGATAATTTCAGCGCCGCCAAGGCCTACGAGCGCGCCGCCGACCGGTACTATGACCGCAAGGAAATCGCGGCGGACGCCACCTTCAAACAGGGGCTCGCCTACATGCGGCAGTCGCAGACGGCGGAGTACGACCAGAACGCTGCCAACATGGCGGTCGCCACCTTCACCGATTTCATCACGCTATTTCCGGAGGACCCCCGCGTGCCGGAGGCCCGAAAAAACATCGAGCTGCTTCGCACCGAGCAGGCCCGGGGAAGTTTTCAGGTCGCCAAATTCTACGACAAACGCAAACGTTACGAGGGGGCGCGCATCTACTACAACGAATGCCTGGCCATGGACCCCAACTCGCCCTACGCCGAGACCGCGCGCAAACGGCTCGAGGTCTTGAACAAACTGCTGGGGCCGCGCCAGGAAAGCGCTCCCGCCGACAAACCGGCCGCCAGCGCCAAGTGACGGCGAATTATGAGGGGACTTTCCTGCCTTGCCCGGGCTTTGTGGTGGGGTCTGGTAATCGGCTGCCTGGCCGGTTGCGCGGGCTATCGCCTGGGCCCCAGCAACGGCTTGGCGGCCGGGGAGCGCAGCATCTTTGTCAAACCCTTCCAAAACCAGACCATGGAGCCGCGCCTGGGCGAGCCGGTGACGCATGCCTTGCGCAAAAGCCTGCAGCAGGACGGCACCTTCCGTTTGAATTCTGATGGGGATGCTGACATCGTGGTGACCGGCGCCGTCACCCGCTTTTCCCGCTCGCCGTTGAGTTATCAACCTCATGACCTGGTCAGCGTGCAAGATTATTTCCTGTCCCTCACGGCACGCGTCAAGGCCGTGGAGCGGTCCTCCGGCAAGGTTTTGCTGGACCGCGAAGTCACCGGCACCACGACGGTGCGGGTGGGCACGGATTTGAACAGCACCGAGCGCCAGGCCACACCGCTGCTGGCCCAGGATTTGGCGCGGCGCATCACCGCCCTGTTGACCGATGGGGATTGGTAAGCCGCTTCCCCGCCTTAACCCTGCCCGGTGATTTTTTCCAGCAAGGCGCGCATGCGTTGCGCGGCGGTGGGCCAATTGAGCCGGCGCTGGTACTCCAGAAACGAATTGCGCGCCAGCCTGCGATACTCGTGGTAACGGCGCATCAGGCGCTCAATTTGACCAGCATACTCGTCCGGCCCGGCGCTGGGCGGAAAGGTGTGGCCGTTTAATCCCTCCCGGATGATTGAGGGCACGCCGCCCACCGCGGTGGCCATGCTCGGCAGGCCAAAGGAGGCCGCCTCACAAAACACGATGCCGTAGGCCTCGGCGCGCGTGGGCAGCAGCAGGAAATGCGATTCCCCAAACAGCCGCTCCAATCTGGCCCGCCCTTCCGCTGTGCTTTTATCCAGGAATCCCGCTTCCTTGATGTACGGTGGCAAGTCATGCGCCTGAGGCGGGCGGCTGCCCACCAGCGTCAACTCGGTGGGCAGGCCCATGGCATTCAAGCGGCTGGCCACGGCCATGGCCAGGTCGCCACCTTTCCGCTCCCAGATGCGCCCCACAAAAAGCAGGCGGCAGGGGGACTCCGGGCGGGCGGCGATGAGTTCCTCGATGTCGGCCAGCGTCCGGGAGCATTCGAGGTTGGCGCCGAAGGGAATCACATGCACCCTTTCGGGGTTCAAGTGGTAATGCCGCAGCGCGCTCTCCGCCGCCCAGTCCGAGGAAAAGACGGCCAGGCGGCAGCGTTGGAAGACGGTACGGTCAATCCATTCGCCGGCCCGGAGGGTGGCGGCGCAGAGATTTTGGTAATCCGGATAAAAACCCCGCAGGCGGATGAAAGTGCCATCAGTCCACACCACCAGCGGCAGGTGGGTGTCCAAATAGGCCAGGTGGTCGCCAAAGGAGCCTAGCACCACCTGCGCCTGCGTTTGGGCTACGGCGGCAGAGACAGCCCGTCCCAAGGCCCTGGCCCGTTTCAAGTCATAAAGCGCCAGGTACGTTTGGCCCAGGAAATGGCGGTAGAAATGATACTTGCAATGCCGCCACCAATGGCCCGGGGCGCGAAAAGGCCCCAAATGCCGCACGTTCAGTCCGGCTTTTTGGAGTGACTTGCCGATGTAATGAGCCGTGCCTGACCAATGGCGCACATCGTCCGGCGCGCAACCGGCCACGTAAGCCACGGTAAGTTGGGAAGAGGAGTCCATGCGCTGGCAGCGGTGGTTTAGGGCGAGGATGGCGGGCGATGGCTGACAAAGAGGGCATCGGCCCATTTGGCCGAGCCGTCCGGGGCCCGGTTGATTTCATAAAGGCCCACCAGGTGGTAATGCCGCTGCCAGAGAAAATCGTAAATCTCATGAAAATAAGCCTGTCCCTCGTAGAGCGGCACAAACAACACCTCCAACAGCAGGCAGCGAATACGGTGTTGCTCCAGCAGCGCGCCCGCCCCCTGCAAAATCCGCAGGTCATAACCCTGCGCATCCACTTTCAACAAATCTATGCGGTCCACCTTGTGTTCGCGGCAGAAGGTTTCAAGGCGACGGACGGGGACGGGGAGCACGCCGCGCGTTTCCTGCCAACCCGGAGGAGAGTAATGGGAGGCTGCGGCATCCGTAGCCAGTAGCGAATTGGTCACGTTCGCTTCATTGACATGCAATTCTTTGTTTCCGTCTTCGTCTCCCAGCGCCAGACAATGGGCCGTGACGTTGGGATACGGTGCGGCAAATTGTTGCAAGGTGGCGAAAGCCTGCGGAAAAGGTTCAAACGCATGGCAATGCGCGGACGGGAAATGCTGCAAAACCCGCCCCAAAAATTGCCCCACATTGGCACCCACATCAAAAATGACTTTGGGAGGGCTTGGGCCGAAAAGGTTGGCCACATCCATCAGAGAATCTCGCCCCCATTCCCGCTGATTGACCAGGTCATAACCCAGCCGCTGCAAGCCCGCCCGCATAGCGCGACGCAGAGCCGGCGGGAGAAGGCGTTTCATGGAAAGGGATGCTCCCAAGAAGTTTAGGCCTGGGTGCCCGGAGCACATCCTCCGCCAGGGGGTGGCGCGGGGGGCGGGGGTGGCGGGGCGGCATCCGCCGGGCTTTCCGGCGCGGCGGGGAGGTCCGGAAGATGTTTGGCGATGCAGGCTTCCAGTTGCTCCAGGGTTACGGGTTTGGCCAGAAAGAAAAGGCCGCCGCGCGTGCCGCCGGTGTCGCCCACTTCCCGCTTCGAGACGGTGGCGGTGAGAAAGACAATGGGCACGTTTTTCAGGCGGTTGTCGGCCTGGATGTGCGCCGCCACTTCGCCGCCGTCGGCGTCGGGCATGATGACATCCAGAAAAATGAGATGCGGCTTGAATTCACGCGCTGCCGCGGCCCCGCGCCGTCCTCGGTTTTCCTCGCGCACCTCGTATTTGCCGGTTTTTTCGAGGTTGAGGCGCACCATCCGGGTGAAGGTCGGTTCGTCGTCAATGATGAGTATGCGTTTCTTTTCCATACAGGCCGCCCGCGTGGAGGGTCATATTTTGAAGGTGATGACCACCTGCACGCCGCCTTCCACACGATTGGAAATGTGGATGTCAGCGCCATGCATTTCAAGGATTTTCTTGGAAACCGCCAGGCCCAGGCCGGTGCCTTTGCCGGCGGGCTTGGTGGTGAAAAACGGTTCATAGAGCCGCGCCATCATTTCCGCGGGAATGCCGATGCCCGTGTCCTCGATTTCCACCTCCACCACCTGGTTGCCGGGGTGGAAGCGTTCCCCGCCCCGGACATTGGCGGTGGTGCCCTCCCGCAGACCCAGGGTGCGGGAACGGGTGGTGACCGTCAGCACGCCGCCTTCGGGCATGGCTTGCAGCGCATTCATAAATAAATTGACGAGCACCTGCTCGATTTTATTGCGGTCCATGGGCACCAGCGGCAGGTCCGGCGCCAGGCGTTTGACGACTTGCACGCCGGCCTTGGAAAAGTCATGCCGCATGAGGGCCAGCGGCTGTTCGATGACCGTGTTCAGATTCTCCGGTTTGACGCCCAGCTCCTGCGAAGCGGCAAAATCCAGCAGGCTCCGGATGACTCCATCGGCGCGGGTCAGTGCCACGCGCATGTCCTCGAGCACCATCTTGACGTCTTCCAATTTGGCCGCCGCCGTGCCATCCAGATACTCGATGCCGGAGAGCAGAATGGCCAGCGGATTCTTGACTTCATGCGCCAGGCCGGCCGCCAGCCGGCCCACCGTCTCCATTTTTTCGGCGCGGATGAGCAACATTTGGGCGGCTTTGAGCTCCTCGTGGGATTTGTTGAGGTCCTGCAAGGCCTTCATCAACTGGTCGCGGCTGGTGGAGAGTTCGAGATTGGCCTGGCGCAGTTTTTCCTCGGCTTCCTTCCGCTCGGTGATGTCCGAAATCAGCCCGTCGTACGCCACCACTTCGCCCTTTTCGTTGCGCCGGGGCACCTGCGTGTTGCGCACCCAGCGCACCGAGCCGTCGCGGTGAATGATGCGATGCTCCAGCGGCTCGGTGTGGCCGGCGCGGATTTGATCCAGCATCCTCACCACTTTTTCCCGGTCCTCGGGGTGAATCATCAGGTACCAGAGATAGGGGGCTTCCGCGTAATCCTCGGGCGAGTACCCCGTGACGGCAAGGCAACCGGGGCCGTGCCGGGTGGCGAAGGGTTTGCCGTCGCGAAACTCCACCGTGTAAATGTAATCCGTGACGCTGTTCAACAGCGTGCGGTAACGCTCCTCGCTCTGGCGCAGAGCCTCCTCGGCTTCGCGGCTGGCGGTGATGTCCCAGAAAATCCCCTGCACGCCGATGATTTTGCCCGCGGCGTCCCGGATGGGCGTTTTGCAAACGTGCACGTAAATTTTGCGGCCACCGGGGGGCTGGTTGATTTCCACTGTCTCGAACGCCTCGCCTGTCTGGATCACCCGCCGGTCGTCCTCCTGGTATTTGGCGGCCAGCTCGGGCGGAAAGAAATCGTAATCCGTGCGCCCCGTCACTTCCTCCAGCGAGCGGCCCAGGAGCTGGCAGAACCGCCGGTTGGCAAAGGAAAAACGCAGGTCCAGTTCCTTGCGAAAAATGTATTGCGGCAGATTTTCCACCAGGCTGTGGTAAAAGGCCTCGGACTGCCGCAGTTTTTCCTCGGCCCGTTTTTGCTCGGAATTATCGCGCGCTATGATGGCCGCGCCGCGCACCGGGGTCCCGGGCCGGGTGCGAATGGGCGACAGGGTGAGGGCTACATGCACCGGCGGGCCGGGCGGGCGGGGCAGCATCAGTTCATACCGGCTTAAGTGCTCCCCCCGGCGGAGGCGTTCCAAGATGCCATCGCATTCGTGACGGCGTTCCGGCGGAAACAAAACATGGAAGGACTGCCCCATGACCTGGGCGGCGGTGCGGCCAAAGATGCGCTCGGCGGCGGGATTCCAACTGTTGATGACGCCATCGCGGCGCAGACTGAAGATGGCATCATCCGAGTGCTGCACCACCACCGCCAGTTGATGCAGGATGGCTTTCGGCCCCGCCTCGGCTTTTTGGGCGGCGCGGATGCTCCGGGTTTTCCGGGCTTGCCCGCGCGGGCGGGGCTTGGCCGAGGTGGGTTTGGGGCGGGAATGGGCCATAAGGCTCAGGCGATCAGTGGCCCTGCCGCTGCCGATGGCTGCAGCGGCGGAAGGGCAGCCGTTCGTCGTTGGTGCATATCACCGGGCACAATGCCTGCGGCCAAGCATAATCAAATGGGAAAGGGATGCAACCTTTGGCCGCAGGCGGGGGTGCTTGCAGCAGCTTCATCACGCGGGGGGACTTAGATCGCTTCCCCGGCCAGCGGATCGGGGGGAAGAGATTCTTGAGCGCCGTTCCGGGTGCGAAAGGTGAACCAGGCACAAGCCGCCAGAAACAACAGGCTGTACAGGCCCAAAATCTGGATGACCCATTTGAAATGTTGATAGGAGCCGTCCGTGGCGGGGGGCGGCGCGCCGGCGGCCAGCGTGGTGAAGTAGGCGGTGATGAGCAACAGGAGCCACGGGACCACGCCATACTTTTTTCGGGCCAGCAGATTGTTAAGCAGCACATTGCCCAGCGCCAACGGCAACATGCACCAGACAAACCAGGGAATCAAACTGGACAGGACTTGGACACTGACGGCGCTTCCGCGCAGGGCCTTGAGCACACCCGCCGGCAGCCAGGCAGGGTGGAACTCCGGATGCTCCACCACGTAGCGCATCCCCCACGCCATCAGCGTGCAACCGGCGGCCGCCAGGACGCCCAGGGCCGCCACCGAAGCCAGCGTGACCAGCATGACCTGGCTGCGTTTGCCCAGGGCGTGACTGCGCACCACTTTGGGGAACATAACCACCGCCAGCGGCGCGGTGAACATGACCAGGCCGCGCCCGATGGTGCCGGCGGCGTTGTAATTGCCGGTTTGATCCTCCAGATAAAACGTCCGCACCAGCAACACATCCACGCTGAACAGAAATTGAAACGCTCCCAACCCCAGGGTGAGCGGAATGACCACGCGCAGCCAGGGGCCCCAGACAAACGGCAGGTGTTCCTTGCGCCCCCACACTTCGCGGGTGCGCCAGCCGGCCAGCACCACCGACGCCGCAATGCCAATCAAGGCCCCCAGCAGCGCGGCTGTGGCAGTGGGGGGCGGGCTGAGCCAGATTGCCAGAAAGACGAGTGACAAGGCCGTTACCAGGCGCCCGGCGCCATTGGTAATCAAGGCCCAGCCGAGCCAGAAGAAATTCTGGCGGCCTTGCAATACGCCGAAAAGCACCGGCTGCCACAGCAGGCAAAGCGTGAACAGCACGACAATCCACAGGGCCAGCGGTTGATGAATGGCCCAGGTGCTTTGAATCCACCCTTGAAAAGCCAGCACCACCCCCACAAAAACCAGCCATGCCACCAAGGCCCATCCCAGCACCGCCCGCACCGTGCCCGCCAGCCGCGCTTCGTCTTCCGGCGTGATGGCTGCCGCGGTCTGGTGGGCGAAAGTGGTTTGCAGGCCCAGCGCCGGAATGGTCAGCACGTTGAGCATGGCCAGCAACGTGGTGAACAGGCCATACTCCCGCGGGCCGAGGATGGGGTAGATGACGTGCACGGCAAACATGCACACGCCGCCCAGAAGCGTGGCACTGACCATCCAGCCGCTCTGCCGGAAAAAGCGCGCGCGCCCTTCTTTGGGGGTGGATGGAACCGTGGTCATGCCTCGAGCTGCTCCAGAAAATGGCGCAAGATGTCCGTGGCTTGTTGCACCTGGGCCAGGCTCACGTATTCGTCGGCGGTATGCGCTTGCGCAACGTCACCGGGGCCAAAGACCACCGAAGGGGTGCCGGCGCCGGCCAATATCGCGGCATCGCAAAAGAATGGCGCGCCCAGGGGGCGGGGGCAGCGGGCCGCCCGCATGAGGTCCCGAACCAGCGGCAAATCCGCCGGTGTGGCCAGGGCGGGGCAGGAAACGGGTTTGAGATTCGTCACCGTCACCCCGCGCATCCCCGCCTCGCGCAGCCAGCGCTGGATTTCACGGACGGCACTGGCGGTGCTTTCCCCCGGCAGCAAACGGCGGTCCAAGGTCAGCGTGCAGGCATCTGGCACAATGTTGGGCTGGGAGCCGCCTTCAATGCGTCCCACACTCAAGGTGGGGCAGCCCAGCAACGGATGTTTTCGCCGTTGCAACGCGGCCCTGCCCGTGGTGCTCAGGATTTGAATGACCCGGCTCATCGCCTCAACGGCATTGCGTCCTTTTTCAGGCGTGGACCCATGCGCGGCGCGGCCCCGGGTGGCGAGTTGAATCCACGTGTTGCCTTTGTGCGCCGTAACCACGCGGCAGCCGGTGGGTTCACCCACAATCGCCAAATCGGCCCGGCGTCCACTGGCGGCAACCGCGCGCGAGCCAAGCTGGTGATGCTCCTCATCCACCAGCGCCAGCAGGGTGATTTCCACGCCTGCGGGCCGCGGGCCATGGCGGGCCAGTTGGAGAAGCGCGGCCAGCATGGCGGCTACCGAGCCTTTGGTGTCACAGGCTCCCCGCCCGTACAACCGCCCCTGGTGGACGACGGGCTGAAGTTGCGCGGCATCCGCGGGCGGTACCGTGTCAAGATGCGGGGCCAGCCAGATGCGCATGCGCACCGCCCCGGGAGGCGCCAGGCGCAACCACAAATTAAAACGGTGGGGGGCCACTTCCTGCCGCTCCACCTCCAGGCCGCCCTGGGCCGCCACGGCGGTCAAAAAATCAACCATCAACCCTTCGCCTGTGCCAGCCGTGCCGGGAGGGACAAGCGCGGGGTTGACGCTGGGCAGCGCCACCAGCTCGCGCAGTAATTTGATGGGGTCGGCGGGCGTCACACAAAACCACTTCCGGCGCGCGCTATTTGCTGCCCGGTTTTACCGGCGGAATGGCGGCGAGGTCCGGCGGCAGTTGGTCGGGCGCAAACGTCTCCACGTGCATCTGAATGAGACTGAAAAAGGGAAGGCCAAAGTCCACCGTGCCATTGGAGCGGTCCACCAGCACAGCCACCGCCAGCGGCACCCCCCCGTGCTGCCGCACGATGTCCAGCGTCTCCTGCACCCGCCCGCCCTTGGTTACGACGTCCTCCACCACCAGCAGGCGTTCGCCCGGCTGGATAGTAAAGCCACGACGCAATACCAGCTTGCCCTCCTCTTTCTCGGCAAAGATGAAACGGCAGCGCAGTTGGCGGGCGACTTCCTGGCCAATGACCAGACCGCCCATGGCAGGGGCGATGACCGTGGCGGGCGCCAGATGGCGGACCTTCGCGGCCAGGGCGGCGCCAAAGCGCTCGACCGTGGGCATGTGTTGCAGGGCCAGCGCGCATTGAAAGTATTGGCGGCTCCGCAGGCCACTGCGCAAAATAAAATGTCCCTCCAGCAGCGCGCCGGTTTCCCGAAAAACTTGCAAAGCTTCCGTTGCAGTCATGCCCGGGCATGGTAAGGGGGCAGGCAGCCTTTGCCAAGCAGACCTTTTGCCGCAGCCTCCGGCGTTCGCGCCGGCTCCCATGGCATGGCCCTTGGGCGCGCTGCCCGGGCGGTAAACACCGAGTGCCGGGGCGCAGGCCGCCATTGCAAAAGAGGCGCGGAAGGTTAAATTGAGGAAGCAGCTTGCGACTACGCACATCAGTGCCATGTCCGAAAACGAGAACATCCTGGGCACGGCAGAGGTACTCATCCCACGGGTGGACCCCCAGACATCCTTCCAGTCCGGGGAGGGCCAGGAGCAATGGCTGTGTGTGGCCTGTCATCAACCGGTGGCCAGTGAGCGGGAACGGATTCAGGTGCATGGCGCGGCGGAACACACCTTTGTCAACCCTGCGGGCATCAGGTTTTGCATTCTCTTGTTTGGCCAGGTCAGCGGCTGTCTGAACGTGGGCGTGCCCACTCTCGAGCACACCTGGTTTCCCGGCTGCGCCTGGTCCTACTGCCTCTGCGGCCGATGCCGGAGCCATTTGGGCTGGTTTTACACCGGGGCCAGGGTCTTTGTGGCGTTGATTCGGGAGCGGGTGGTGCGGGCTTCGCTGGTGCACAACTAGGCGCGCCCACCCACCACGCTTGGTTTGTGACTTTCGGGTGACGTTGGCAGGACAAGCCATTCTATACGTTTGCAAAAAGGGCGCGGGTGACTATCTTTGCCCATGATTCAGTTGATGGACAGTTTGGCGGCGCCCGCGGGAGCGGGATTCGAGATGAAAGCCCGGCAGCCCATGCACGACAAGCAGAGCGAGCGCGACCACCGGCAGTTGCGAATTGACAAGGTGGGCGTGCGCGGTCTGCGCTTTCCCGTGCAGGTGCTGGACAAGGCCCGGACCCTGCAAAACACCATCGCCACCATTGGCATGTTTGTGGACCTGCCCAAGGAATTCAAGGGCACCCACATGAGCCGTTTCATTGAAGTGCTCAACGCCCATGGCAGCGTGGTGCATGTGGAGAACATCCCGGACATTCTTTACGCGATGCAAAAGCGCCTGCATGCCGAAACGGCCCATCTGGAAATGGAGTTTCCGTATTTCATGGTCAAGCGCGCCCCCGTTTCCGGCCTGCCGGGCGTCATGGATTACACGGCGCGGTTTGATGCGGCCGCCTGCGGGAAGGACATTGATTTTGTGCTGACGGTCAAAGTGCCGGTGACCACCTTGTGCCCCTGCTCCAAGGCCATCAGCCAGTATGGCGCCCACAACCAGCGCGGACTGGTCACCGTGGCGTTGCGCTCCACCGCCACCGTCTGGATTGAGGATGTCATCGAGATGGTCGAACAATCGGCCAGCTCCGAATTATTCGCCCTGCTCAAGCGGCAGGATGAAAAGGCGGTGACGGAGCGGGCCTACGAAAACCCCGTCTTTGTGGAGGACCTCGTGCGCAATGTGGTGGTGCGCTTGAACGCGCGCAAGGAAATCACCTGGTACAAGGTGGAGGCGGAAAACTACGAAAGCATCCATAACCACAACGCCTACGCCTGCATCGAGAAAGGTTGAAGCGCGGCTGTGCGTGGCGGGGGGCGGGTTGACAATTTTTGTTTAAGGCTGGGCAAAATAGCGTTTGCCAAGAACAGGAGTTCGCCTACCATGTGGCTTCCCTGCCGGGGATAACGGCAAACCAAAATTTTTATGAGTCTAAAGAGTTATAATATCGCAGTCATCGGTGGTGATGGCACCGGCCCGGAAGTCGTGCGTGAGGCCATTAAAGTTCTGGATGCCGCCGCGCCCAAGTTCAACTTGAAGTTGAATTACACGTATTACGACATCGGCGGCGAGCGGTACCTCAAGACCGGCGAAGTCCTGCCGGACAGCGTCCTGGCCGAGCTGCGCCAGTTTCCCGCCATCCTGCTGGGAGCCATTGGCCACCCGGGCGTAAAGCCGGGAATTTTGGAAAAGGGCATATTGCTGCGCACACGGTTTGAGCTGGAGCAGTACATCAACCTGCGCCCGGTGAAGCTCTACGACGAGCGGTTTTGCCCGCTCAAGGACAAGAAGCCGGAGGACATTGATTTTGTGGTGGTGCGCGAGAACAACGAGGGGTTGTACACCGGCGCGGGCGGGTTTGTGTTCAAGGGCACGCCCAACGAAATTGCGGTGCAGGAGAGCATCAACACCCGCCGGGGCGTGGAGCGCTGCCTGCGGTTCGCTTATGAGCTGGCCATGAAACGCCGGGGCGGCCAGCCGTGGCGCGGCCTCAAGCCCGAGGAGGTGAAGGAGGGCAAGACGGCGCAGCTCACCCTGTGCGGCAAGACCAACGTGCTCACTTATGCGTTTGATTTGTGGGAACGGGCCTTCATTGAGCTGGGCAAGGACTACCCGAAGGTCAAGCGCGATTACACGCATGTGGACGCCACCACCATGTGGTTTGTGAAGAACCCGGAGTGGTTTGATGTGATTGTCACCGACAACATGTTTGGTGACATCATCACCGACCTGGGCGCCATGATTCAGGGCGGCATGGGCATCGCCGCCGGCGGTAACATCAATCCACAGGGCACCAGCATGTTTGAGCCGATTGGCGGCAGCGCGCCCAAATACACCGGCATGAACGTCATCAACCCCCTGGCGGCCATTTGCGCCGGCCAGATGATGCTGGATTTCCTGGGCGAGACCAAAGCCGCGGCAGCCATCGAGGCGGCGGTCATCAAAGTGGTGCGCGAAAAACTCAAGAGCCTGGCAGCCGGCCGCATGGGTTACAGCACCACCGAAGTGGGCGATTTGGTGGCCAACGCCATTTAAGCCCCGGAGCTGCTTCAAAAGACAAAGGCCGCCCTGCCCGGGCGGCCTTTTTTTTATGGCTCAGCGCCACAAAAACCTGGGGGCGGCTGCAGCCGTCGCCTCCCCCCCGCTCGTCCTCTCTGGTGTAAAGTGAATGGCCGGGAAAGATGCCCCCGTAAGTAAAAAAAACGCCCGCCACCAGGGCGGGCGCGTGTCATCCGACAAGGTTTGCTCTAGCTTACAGGCCGAGGTTGGCGTTGACGTTGTCCCAGTCAATGTAGTTCATGAACTCGTCAATGTACGCCGCGCGAGCGGTGTAGAAGTCGGCATAGTAGGCGTGCTCGTACACGTCGAGGGCGAGGATGGGTTTGACGCCCCAGACGGGGAAGGTGTTCTGCGCGTCGCCGATATAGTTGAACAGCAGGCCGGTCTTCGGGTCGTAGCCGGTCCACACCCAGCCGCGGGCCGCGATGCCGGTGGCCTTCAGGTCCTTCTTGAAGGCGTCAAAGCTGCCAAAGCTTTGCTGGATAAGCTCGGCCACCTTGCCGGTGGGCGCGCCGCCTTTGCCACCAAGATTCATGAAATAAATCTCGTGATTAATCACGCCACCCAGGGCGAAGGTCAGGTCCACCTTGCGGGAGCGGATTTCGCTGTAAATCTGGTTGGCATGCGCCGGATTGGCCGGGTCCAACGTGGCCGCCAGCACCTCCAGCTCCTTGAGAATGGCATTGGTCTTGTTGACGTAGCCCGTGTAGAGCTTGAGGTGTTCCTCATGCGTTTTGTCGGAAATTTTGCCGGTTTTGCCTTTGACTTTGGCAAGCAGCATTTCCTGTTTGTTGGGGTATTGATAGGCCATAGGTCGTTTTCGTTTGTTTAATTTCTGTTTAACTTCTCTCCCTCGCAATATAGGAGCAATGCCGTCAGGCGCAAGGCCCCGCTTTTCATTTTTTCAGGGCCCGCACGGCGGCGGTCATTTCCTCCAGATGCGTTTCGGCTTTGGGCGTATCGGTGAGATGGCGGATGACGCCGTCTGGGCCAATTAAAAAACTCACCCGCCGCGCCATGTTCTGGCCCGGAATGCGGGCGCCGTAAAGGTCGGCGATTTTCCCTGCGGGGTCAGCCAGCAGGGTGAAGTTGAGCTGATGTTCCGCGATGAATTTTTGATGACTCTCCGCCGAATCAAAACTGATGCCCACCACGGTGACCCCCGCCTTTTGCAAATCACCCATGCGGTCCCGCAACCCACAGGCCTGCCGTGTGCAACCGGGGGTGTTGTCCTTGGGATAAAAATACAGCAGCACCGCCCCCCGGCGCAGATGTTCACTGAGTTTCCATTCCTTGCCCTGAGCATCGTGGCCGGTGAACTCGGGCGCCCTGGCGCCCACTTTCAGCGCGGGGTCCGCCGCGACGAGGGAAGTGCTGAGGACGGCCAGCGCCAGGAGGGCGCCTCCTAAATATATCATCGTGCCGTGGTCAGGAGCATTCTTCTGCATTGCGCAAGTTAGCGCACGGCGTGCCGATGTCAAAAACGCCCGCCGGCCCGCGGGAACAGGCTTGGTCCGCTCAGGGGGTTGGATTGCGCCGCAGCCACTGGTATTTGAGGAAAGTTTCCCGCGCACAGAGGGAAGCAATGCGCCACCCTTGCGGGCCATCCAGGAACCCGGCGCGCAGGACATAACCGCGGAGCCAGCGAAACGCCGCGTGATAGTAGGGGGCGAGCGGTCCAGCCGTGCGGCCGGCGGCGCGCTGGCTGGCCGCCCACAGGCGGGCGTAGTGCTCGCTGCGGGCGCGATGGTCGGCGGCGTCTTTGAAGGAGTAATGATAAATATCCCCGCGCAGATGCCGCACTTCGCCCTCCACCTCCAGCCGTTCATGCACCTGGCCGCCGGTGAACCGGGCGCGGTCTTTGCGAAACAAGCGCACCAGCCGGTCGGGGTACCAATCGCCGTGGCGAATCCAGCGGCCTTCGTAGAACACGCAGCGGGGCATGTCGTAACCTGCCACTTCGGCTGGCGGCTCCGTGGCCTTCAACGCCTTGATTTCCCCGGCCAGCTCGGGCGATAAAGCCTCGTCTGCATCCAGGCTCAGCACCCAGGGCAGGCTCGCCAGCGAAAGGGCCAGGTTTTTCTGGCGCACGTATCCCAGCCATTGGTGGGGCACCCAATGGGCGCCATACTGGCGGGCAATGGCCTCCGTGCGGTCCGTGCTGCCGGAATCCACGATGACCATTTCATCCACCAGGGGCGCGCTGCTCGCCAGACACCGCGGCAGATTGGCCTCTTCGTTCAGCGTGATGATGCAGAGGGAAATCTTCATTGCCGGCGCTCCCGGGCCGCGCGTGCCAAAATGGCCAGGGTTTGTTGCACATTGTTTTCCAAAGATAACCGGCCGGCATCCACACGCACGCGTTCACGGCGGTGGCTCCACCGGAGCATGGCCGCCGCCAGGGCAGGCACATCATCCGAGCGCGGTAACACCGTACCGGTAGCCTCTTCTTCGAGGATTTCAGCGGCCCCATTCCAACGTGAGGTAATGACGGGCAGGCCGGCGGCCAGGGCTTCATAGACGACATTGGCCGAGGGTTCATAGAGCGGCGGCAGCACCAGCACGTCGGCGGCGGCATAGGCGTTTTCCATATCGGCGAGCGGCCCCGTGAAAATCACCTGCGCGGGCCGCAGCCAGGGAATGCGCCCCTTGCCGGCCACCACCAATTGCCAGTCAGACCGGCGCACCCGGCCAAAGGCCTCCAGCACCCACGGCAGGCCTTTGCGTTCCCACCCCGACCCGGCAAACAGGAGCACAAACGCCTCAGGCGCAATGTGCCAGCGCTGGCGGAACAGGGCCCGATTCCCTTTTTGGAAACGCTCCACCTCCACTCCGTTGCGGACCAGATGGATGCGCTCGGCCGGGAAGGGAAAATGGGCGAGAATTTCCTGGCGCACCATCTCAGAATTCACAATCACCTGGCCCGTGTGACCGGGGTGGAACACCTGGGCTTCCAGACGAAGCATGCAGCGATGGAACCCGCCCCGGCCCACCCACCATTTTTTCCACCACGGCGCGGCCGCGCGACGGCGCTCCAGCCAGACCCGATGCAGGCCATCTCCGGCGCGGTAAACATCCTGGCCAAGGGTGCGCTCCAAACTGAACACGCAATCAAACGAATGCCGGCTCAGCTCCGCTTGCACAGCCTGGGCAAACCGCCACGGGCGTTGCGCCCGCCTCCCGCTCACCGGCACGGAATGGAAGCCAGCTCCCCCTTTTTCCGCCAGCGCCGCCGGCCAGGTTTCCGCGAAGAGATGCACTTCATGGCCTTCCCTGACGAGCGCTTCACAGAGCCGCTGGGTGTACAGCTCAGCCCCGCCGGTGGCGGCAAAATGACGGCGTATGAGCGCCAGTTTCATGCGGGCAAATGCCGTTGATAAAGCTGTTCCAACTGGTCGAGCATGTGGTCCAAACTATGGCGCTCCACCACCATGGCCCGGCCGCGTTGAGTCATGGCGCGGGTTTCCTCCACCTGGGCCAGGGTGTCGCGTATGGCTTGCGCCAGGGCGGCCGCATTGCCGGCGGGAAAGAGGCGGCCGGTCTCCCCCGGCCGGATGATTTCCGGGATGCCTCCCACGTTGCTGCCCACCACCGGCGTTTGACAGGCCAGCGCTTGCAGACCGATTTGGGGCACGCCTTCATGGCGCGTGGAGGCGATGACCAATACGTCCAGCCCCCGCAGGACTTCCGGCACGTCTTCGCGATGGCCCGTCAGCGTCACCTGCTCCTGCAATTGTAACTCGGCGATTTGCGCCTCGATTTGGTATCGGATGGGTCCTTCGCCCACAATGACATAGCGAGCCGGGAAACGGGCGTCCACCAGTTGGCGGGCTGCTTGCAGGAAAGTGGCGTGTCCTTTCCAGGAGCGCAGCACGGAGACCATGCCCACCCGTGGGGCCTGGGCCGGCGCCGGGATTAACTGCGCTTTGGACCCCTGCGGCGAAAACCGTTGCACGTCAATGCCGGTGGGGATGGTGGTGACGCGATCCGCGGGCAGGTGGAATAATTCGCGAAAATGCGCCGCGATTTTTTCGCTGGTGGTCAGCACGTGATCCGCCAGCGTGGTGAACGCATGGCGGCTCAGCCATGCGTGCGGATAGTCCACGTCAATATGGCGGGTGCGAACAATGAAAGGGACCCGCGCCAGCCGTCCGGCGACGCCCAACAGCCAGCCGTCGCGGGAGCTGTGGGGGTTGAGCACCTGCACCTGGTGTTGCTTAAGCCAGCGCGCCCATTGAATGGCGTGCCAGACAAAGCCCATCCGCGAGAGACGTAAGGGCACAACTTCAATCCCCGCCGCCTGCGCCCGCTGGTAGAGGCAGCTTTCCGGCGGAGCCAGCAGCCACACCTGCGCGCCGCGGCGGGCGAAACCGGCCAGCTCCGCCAGCACGCGATGCTCCTGCCCGCCCCAGCCCAGCGAGCATTCGGAATGCGCGATGCGCCAGGGGCGTTGTGCAGTTGTGGATGACGCCGTCGTCGGCATGTGCGCCGCCAGTTTTAGCCGCCGCAGGCGCGAAATCAAAGGCGAAACGAATCACCGCGGTGGCGGGGGCTAAAAGGCAACCGGCAGGCGAGAGCCAAAGCAGGCGGCCCCCGCCTATAACGCTCCTTCAGTTTGGCGGTGCAGCTCGCGCCAGCGGCGCGGCGTTTCGCCAAAGTGCTTTTTGAACACGGCGTTAAAGAGTCCCAGATGCCGGAAGCCGGTGGCCACCGCCACGCCCGCCACTGTGGTGTGGCTGAGCAGGAGCAGCTCGCGGGCTTTGCGGAGGCGCAATTCGGTAAGTTTTTCCCGCACCGAGCAGCCAAAGTGCGCATGAAAAAGCCGCGCAAAGTGGCGGGGGCTGCAGCCGCAGCGAGCAGCCAGCTCGCGGGGCGTATAACGCAGCAGCTCAGGTTCAGAGAGGCTGGCCATTAACTCGTGGAAACGCTTTTCGGCCTGGCCGTTGGCGGTATAGGCCGGGAGCTGCCCCAGATGTTGTTGCAACGTGGCGGCAAACAGATGCAGCAGCCGGCAGCGCTGCACCAACGGGGTAATCTCGGACGTGGCCTCGCAAATCCGCGCAAACTCCACCGCCAGCCCGTGGCGGGACGGCAGGTGAAGGGGCAGGCCGGAGGTACGGCTTTGGAGGGATTGCAGCAAATGCCGCTCGGCAAGGGTGAGGAAACCGCCCAGAAGGTCCGGGTTGACCGTGTAATAAACCACGGTGGCCTCGGAAATCTGGCTGGCCCGCAACACGCCTTGCAACTGGTTGCTGGCCACCAGCACATCCCCCGGCGCCAGCTCCATTGGGGCCGCGGGCGAAATCCAGTAGGCCAACCCTTGTTCCAGGCGCAACACCACCCACGGCGCAGGGGGGAAATTCCACTCGCCGGCTGGGACTACCAGAATCTGGTGAAGCAGTAAATGCCCTTTGGCCGCCATCGCCGTCCCACTATGGGCACGGGATTTGGCAGGCAGGTTACAAAACCGTGACTTTCTGTGAACATTTGGCTGCGGTAAAACGCGCCGGGGGTACCAAAAAATGAATGAGCTGCCCCTTCCGGCAGCATCAGGGCTGGGACTACACCGCGATGGGCGCCTTGATCGGCGGATGCGGATCGTAACCTTCCAGCACAAAATCCTCGTACTTGAAGTCGTGGATGTTTTTCACCTCCGGATTGAGCCGCATCCGGGGCAGGGGGCGCGGCTCGCGGGTCAATTGCAACCGGGCCTGTTCCAGGTGGTTGGCATAGAGATGAAGGTCGCCAAAGGTATGAATAAACTCGCCCGGTTTCAGGCCAGTTACCTGAGCCACCATCATCGTCAGCAGCGCGTAGGAGGCGATATTGAACGGCACGCCCAGAAACAGGTCGGCGCTGCGCTGGTACATCTGGCAGCTCAACTCGCCGTCCATCACGAAAAATTGAAACAGCGCGTGACAGGGGGGCAGCGCCATTTGGTCCAGCTCCCCCGGATTCCAGGCCGACACGATGAGACGGCGGCTGTTGGGACGGGTGCGGATTTCCTCAATCACCTCATTAATCTGGTTGACGGAGGTGCCGTCGGGACGGCGCCAGTCGCACCATTGCGCGCCGTAAATCCGCCCCAGGCTCCCGTCCGGCCCGGCCCATTCGTCCCAGATGGTGACGCCGCGCTCCTGCAGCCACCGCACATTGGTGTCGCCCCGCAAAAACCAGAGCAGCTCGTAGATGATGGATTTGACGTGGAGCTTCTTGGTGGTGAGCAGGGGGAATCCTTCCCGCAAATCAAACCGCGCCTGCGCGCCAAACACCGCATAAGTGCCCACACCCGTGCGGTCCGGGCGAAACTTGCCTTTTTCCAAAACCAGGCGCAACAAATCAAGGTATTGCTTCATGGAGCCGGAGAGGTGGCGGTGGGCGCCTTGGGCGGCACGGCTTGGGCAGGCGGCTGCCACGGCTGGCCGGTGGACGCTTTCAATTTAATCATGCCCAGTTGCCGCGCCACATCGTCCAAAAAGGCGTGCACCAGACATTGCAAGTTGCGTTGCTCTTGCGCAAAAAACCAGCCCAGCGCCGGCAGGGTGAGCAGCAAGAGCCATATCCAAGGGAAATACGGGCTGGAAAAACCAATGACCAGCATTTCAAATGCCGCCGCAGCCCCAAACGCCACGCGCGCGGGCAGAGACCACAGGCTGTGCAGCCGGCAGCGGAAAAGCTGGCGCCCGCCGGGAAACAGCTCGGCCACCGTGGTAAGCTGAACGCGGCTCCACCGGCTGCCGTAGATTTCCACGTCGTATTCGCTCCAGCCGTTGTCTGGCTTGTGCTGCCACCCCTCCTTTTCCAGGCGGCGCAGAATTTCCCGCAAAAACTCCACCCGGTCCACCCAGTGCTCGGCCCAGTAGGCGGCTTGCTCCAGCGGCTCGCCGCTGTCGCGCAGGGCCATGGAATCCAGTTTTTCCAGGGCGTTGACCGGGGTGGGCCGGTAGGTCAGGCGCTGGCGGTAGCGCGCCCAGCCGCGGACGATGGGCTGGAGCAAATACAACAATGCCACCAGCGGCCGGGACCACCAGACCTGGCGTTGCGGCGGAAGCTCCGCCTGCCAGGCGGCGGCGATGCAAATCCCCAGCGTGGCCAGCAGCGAGGTGGCCGCCACCGGCAGCAGAAAATGGAACGGCACGGACAAAATCAACAGTGGCAGCGTCACCACCACATGGTATTCAAAACTCGTCAGCAGCATCAGGGTGAAGGCCGGCCGCGGCGTGTAGAGGGTTTGAAACTGGCCCGTGCCAAAGATGCCGTGATAGACAATCTCGCGCTTGGCCAGCACGCCCAGCTTGGCGCTGGTATAGATGCGGCCGGCCCAAAGGCTCCCGCCCAGCGCGTTGAAATATTCCGGGTGTTTGCGGATGAGCAGCGCCTCGGCCTCTCCGTAACCCTGCTGTTGCCGCAGGTAGGCCTCCACTGTGGAGCGCCGGTAATGCCAGACAAAGCCGGCGGGACTGAATCCAATCAGCAATCCCTGCTGCTGCAAACGCCAGCAGATGTCCACATCGTCGCCGGCCTTGCGGAAGACCGGGTCAAACCACCCCACCGCGTCCAGCGCCCACTTCCAGAAGGCCATGTTGCAGCCGGGGATGTGCTCGGCAATGCGGTCGGTGAGCATCACATGCGCCGGCCCGCCCGGCGATGCCATTACCGCCGCGGCCACCAGCGAATCTTCCGGCGGCAGGAAGTTATGCCCGCCCATGCCGGCAAACTGCCCCCGCAACATATCGCCCACCAGGTAGTAAAGCCAGTCTTCATCGGCCCGGCAGTCGGAATCGGTAAAGGCCACAATGTCCCCCCGGGCCGCGGCGATGCCCGTATTGCGCGCCGCGCTCAATCCCTGATTGGACTGCCGGATGTAGATTACCGAAGGGTATTGCGCCGCCAGGTGCGGCGTGGTGTCCGTGGAGCCGTCGTCCACCAGAATCACCTCATAGTCGGGGTAGTTCAGGTTCTGCAGCGAGTCCAGGCAGGCCTTGAGGGTGCGCGCCCCGTTGTAACTGGCCACCACCACCGACACCCTGGGCGTTTGCGGCAACGGAAAATAAGGCGCCTGCTGGAAGGCCGCCTGCACGGCGGCATACGACGGTTTGGGCTGGCGGTCCCGCGTGGTCAGACCCATGGCCCAATCCTCCACCGGCTGCCCCGCCCGCCACCAGTCATCGGTGAAACTGAACACCACCGCCCCGGCCAGACCATTGCGAAAGGCTGTCTCAATCTGCCACGTGAGCATCTCACATTTGCGCTCTTCTCCTTCGCGCAGGGAATCCACCCCAAACTCGCCCAGGACCAGCGGTTTCTGGTCCGCCATCATCTGGAGCCGGGCCAGGTAATTGTCCAGCGCCCGGCGCTGGTGCAGATACACATTGAAGCAGACAAAATCAATGTTGCGCGGCCGCAGGTACTCCGTGGGCGGGAAGTTGGTGAAGGTGCACAGACAGCCGGGGTCCGCGGCTTTGGCCACCTCCACCAGCTCCTCCAAAAACTCCGCCACCCGCCGCTGGCCCTGCCAGCGCACAATATCCGTGGGGATTTCATTGGCCACACTGTAGGCCAGTATGGCCGGATGCCCCGCCAGCCCGGCCACGGCCTGCTGCACGGCGTCGCGCGCCTCTTGCAGGCGCTGGGGAGAATCCAGAAAACAAACATGATGACTCCACGGGATGTCCACCAACAGGCGCAACCCAAATTCCTGCGCCAAATCCGCCAGCCAGCGCGGGGGCGGATGATAAACGCGGAGGGTGTTGGCCCCCAGGGCGCGAATCAACTCGAAATCCCGCGCCGCCTGGACCTGGCCGGGGAAATGGCTGCCATCAGGCCCCGGGGCAAACGGCCCATACGTCACGCCCTTGAGGTAAAACTTCTCGGCGCCCGCGCGTAAAAACTTGCCGTCCACCCGAATCCGTGCGCGGGTGATGGCGTTTGCTGCTGTGGTTGTTTCGCCAGCCATGTTATGCGGACCCTGCCGCTGTCATTCCTTGCTGTTGCTGCGCTCAGTGACGCCTTGGGGGGGACACGCTCCGGCAGAGGGGCGGCTTGCGTCCCACCCCTCACCTGCCGCCTCCCGGCCAGGGGACACCCTTGCGCCGTGGGCGATGTTAGAAGCCCGCGGGGGCGTCCGCAAGCCTGCCGGTCAGATGGTCTGCGCCAGAAAACCGCCGTCCACGCGAATATCCGCGCCGGTGACAAACGAGCTGGCCGCCGGGCTGGCCAGAAAGATGGCCGCGCCCACCAGCTCATGCGCCTCCCCAAAACGATTCATCGGCGTATGGCTCCAAATCTGGCGCGTGCGCTCCGTGGGGGTGTTGTCCTCGTTGAACAACAGCCGCCGGTTTTGGTCCGCCGGGAAAAAGCCCGGCGTGATGGTGTTGACGCGCACCCCATAAGGCGCCCATTCCCGCGCCAGAAAACGGGTCAGATTCAGCACCGCCGCCTTGGACGCGGAATAGGAGACCACGCGGGAAAGCGGAATGTGCGCCGACACCGAGGCGATGTTGATGATGCTGCCCTTGCGGCGCGCCACCATGCCCGGCCCGAAAACCTGGCAGGGAAAAAGCGCGCCCGCCACCAGGTTCAAGTCAAAGTTGCGCCGCCAGTTTTCAATGGGAATGTTTTCAAACGGATTGTCCGGCGTGACGGTCACCTTGGGGTCGTTGCCCCCCGCCGCGTTGAGCAGGATGGTGGCCGGCCCCAGCGCGGCCTCGATGGCCTGGCGCGCCTGTTCCAGGCTCTCCTTTTCCATGGCATTGGCGGCAAAGGCCTGGGCCACCCCGCCGTTTTGTTGTATGCGCTGCGCGCAAGCCTGCGCGGCTTCCAGCCGCAAATCCACCACCGCCACCCGGGCCCCGGCCATGGCAAAACCTTCCGCCATGGCGCCGGCAAGCACCCCGCCCGCGCCAATGGCCACGGCCACCTCGCCTTTCAGTGAAAACAAATCCATGCTCATAAAACATCCTGGTTTCAGGGCTTGCGTGCCCTGCCTGGCGCGGGGCCACGCCTGCCTTTGGCGGCCCAGTCTGCCAAACGCCGTCCACATTGCCAGCAGAAATGCAATGCGCCAATGACCTTGGAAACATTACCGGCACTGCCGTTGAGGGCGCCGCGAAGCCCCTGGGAACACCCGGCCCCTTGGCAGCGCCTATTGCGGTAAAAGTTGAATCTTTGCCAAAATCCGGCAAGCCGCCCGCTTTTAACATGGTAAACTGCGCTGCGATGATAGGTAGGAATGCGTGGCGGCCATGGCTGCCAGCGATGGGTGGTTGCCTGCAAGCCGGGATTTTTTGTCTCTTTTTCTGCGTCGCGCTCATCGCCAGCGCCGCCGTGGCCCTGAGGCCCAACAAGGATTGCCTCGATTGCCATGAAGACAAGGAATTGACCAAGACCAATGCCCAGGGCCGCGCCATCTCGCTTTATGTGGATGCGGCGTTGCTCGCCCGCTCGGTCCATCGCACCAACCTCTGCATGTCCTGCCATGCCGACATCACGGAGAAACACCCCGATGATGGCCTCGCCGTAAAACCCGCGCGATGCGAGGCCTGCCACGCGTCGCAGACGGCCAGCTTCGGCGCCAGCGTCCATGGACTCGCCTTGCAGGAGGGCAAACAGGGCGCGCCGGGATGCGCCGACTGCCACGGCCAGCACGACATTCTCCCCCCCACGGTCATTGATTCGCCGCTCCACTGGTCCAAGCTCGGCCAGACCTGCGGCGAATGCCATCCCGAGGCGGCCGCCCAGGTCAAGGACAGCGTGCATGGACGCGCCGTCGCGCGCGGCGTGCGCGAAGCCGCCACCTGCACCGATTGCCACAGCGAGCATCGCATTGAAACCCTCAAGGGCAGCGCCGCGCTGAAAGTTTCCGGCGACGTTTGCGGCAAATGCCACGCCTCGGAGCGCATCAACTCCAAGTTCCGCCTGCCCGCCAACCGGGTGAAAACCTTTTACGAAAGCTATCACGGCCTGGCCGTCCAAAGCGGCTATGCGCGCGCCGCCAACTGTTCCAGTTGCCACGGCTACCATGAAATCCTCCCCAGTACCGACCCCCGCTCCTCCATCCATCCCCGGCATTTGCCGGAAACCTGCGGCAAATGCCATCCCGGCGCCACCGCCAAATTTGTCGAGGGCAAAATCCATGTGGACCTGGACGAACCTTCAGACCTGGCGGCGCGGGTCAATTTCTGGGTCCGGCGCATCTATCTGGCGCTCATCTTCGGGGTGGTGGGCGCCATGCTAATCCACAATGCCCTGGCCTGGTGGCGCAAACTGTTGGCGTTGCGCCAGGCCGCCGGGCCGCTCGTGGAGCGCATGGACCGCCACCAGCGCTGGCAACATGGCCTCCTCCTCGCCAGCTTTGTGGTGCTTGCCGTCAGCGGTTTCGCGCTGAAGTTTCCGGAATCCCGCCTCGCCTGGCTTTTCGGAGCGGATGAGGAAATCCGCCGCTGGGTGCATCGCGTCGCCGGCCTGGTGTTGCTGGGCGTGGGGGGCTGGCATCTGGGCTACATTATCTTCTTCGCCCAGGGCCGCCGGCTGTGGCGGGACCTCCTCTGGCGGGCGGGCGACTTGCGGCAGATGTTGGCCGCCACGCGCCATTGGCTCACGGGGCGCGGCTCGGAGCCGGAGGCCGGACGCTTCAGTTATGTGGAGAAAATTGAGTATTGGGCGGTGATTTGGGGAACGGTCATCATGGGAATTACGGGGTTGGTCATCTGGTTCAAAATGGAAGTGACCCACTGGCTGCCGCGCTGGGTAATTGAAGTCGCCACCACTATCCACTACTACGAGGCCATCCTGGCCTGCCTGGCCATCGTGGTTTGGCATTTTTACCACGTCATCTTCGACCCCGATGTCTATCCCATGAACCTGGCCTGGTGGGACGGCCGCGTCCCCAAACGCTGGCTCGAACAACATCACCCCCAAGACCCGGCCCTGCGGCAAAATCCCGAGGCGGACAAAAAAGACACTCCCAAAAACAACGCTGCCCAGGACCAATAAAACGGGGAGGATGTTAACGGGGAATTCGCCTGGAAGCCGTTAAGCGGCTTCCTCCCGCTGACCATGTGCAGGCCAAGGGGGGCCACAGGGCCAGGGTAGGCTAATCCACGCAACTACAATTCCTCCCTCTCCCCTTGGGACAGCGCCATGGAAAAGGGCGGTCAAAGTCTGTGACCGAACTTGGCGTATTTCCCTCTCCCTCTGGGAGAGGGTCAGGGTGAGGGAACGCTTCTCATCCTTCGTTTCCTTCGTTTCCTTCTGTTCCAAATCCGTGTTCATCCGTGTTCAGCTACTACATCATGGTAGAGAGCCAGGGTGAGGGGCGTAGCGCAGGCGTCCCTCATGTAGCGCGGGCGTCCCGCCTGCGGGTTCACGGAGCCTCCCGGCTCCGTGACTGCTGAATTGCCAACATCAAGCGGGCGCGCCTGGTTACCCCAGTCCGCACGGCAACCTTTCATTTCCCATAGCGCAGGCGTCCCCGTCCCGCAGAGCGGAATAAAGCCTGCGTCCCGCAGACCAAAGGGTGGCCAAGGGACCGCCGACAGAATAATCCGACGCACGGTAACTATTTCCCTCTCCCTCTGGGAGAGGGCCCGGGTAAGGGGGCGTTTTCCCCCTTCGTTCCCTTCGTTTCCTTCTGTTCAAAATCCGTGTCCCTCCGTGTTCCTTTACCCCATCGTGGGAAGGGACTATTGTGAAGGTGTGTAGCGCAGGCGTCGGCCCCATGTAGCGCAGGCGTCCCGCCTGCGGGTTCACGGAGCCTCCCGGCTCCGTGATTTCTGAGTTGCCAAAGTCAAGCGGACGCACAGCGCCTGCGTCTGGTCCCGCAGAGCGGGAGCGTCCCGCCGAAGCCAACTTCACCTGCATCCCCCCACCTCCAGCCCCAACGCCGGACGCATCCGCACTTCCCTCGTGTACGTCTCCGACTGCCCATCAGGGTTTGCCTACACCGCCATAATTATCACTCGCAGCGTCACCGATGCCACCTCCGTCATCAATACAACCATCCGCCCCCGCCTCAACAAGGTGTCCACCAAACCGGAGCAAGACCGCTTGCTTATCACACTGTCGAGGTAGCCGTATTCGCATCGTCATCAACACCGTCTCAACCCCAGTCCACCCTAACCCGACGCCGCAGCCGGGGCGCACGCTGCGGGACTGGACGCCACCCACTCCGCAGCGATCCCGCACAGCGGGACAAGGGTTGTGCCACACGCGCCTGCCTGTGCGTCGCGCCCGCAGACAGGCGGGCGGCCGACCTTCCTCCCGTGCGGCCTGAGCACGGCTAATTTCTTATCACCACTTGTGCGGGACAGCCGGTTGGGTTTTCAATCGCGCTCAATACCTTGGAGCACGCGCGAGGCGTTATCTCGAACCTCCGCATTGCTGTCGTGTGCGAGCGACTGCAGAAACTCCAACGCTTTGCTTTGCCCTATGCGTGCCAATCTCCCAAGCAAGAAAATCGTGTTGTCCAAGTTAACAGCCCGTCGGCCCAATGACTGTTCAATGAAAGAAAGAATTGCGTCGCCGAATCGCGCGAGCGTCGTGGACTCTAGGCGGGTAAGCGCCTCGTAAATCGAAAGCTCGACGTAGGGTGAGGGATTTTTCTGTTCAACTGCTTTTCGAATCACATGGAGTGAGCGAGCGTGTTCTTCCAAACGTCCCGACACCACAGCGCAGCAGGCAGCTAACACACGAATCTCGCCTTCCTTCTCTAACGCGCGCCTGACCGTTGCGCTTTCGTCCACTGTCCAAGGCACGCCCTTCGCAGCTTTGGCTTTGAGTTGCAGAAAGATTTCAGCAACAGGTGCGTCGTCTTTGGTCATCGTCATAAAGGCATTTACGGGAAGGGCTGGGTGATTGTTGAATCACACAACGTTCCTTCGGGGAAATATCTCCGCACTACGCCTTGCTTTGGGCAGGTGTAGATGCAGATTTTCATCGCAGGAACATAGTCTGGGTCGCCTGGATTCCCGATTGCGGGTTGGTTCATCTCCCCCGTCTTGGGACAAATCTCCGGTGGTTTCGGCCTTGGCCTGCAAAGCTCTTTGACGCCTTCTGCGATTTCTCGGCCAGCCTGAGTCATCGCGTCGCGACAACTTGGAATTGCGTAGCAGATCCCAGCACCAATCAAAATACCACCCCCAATGATCACGCCGGCAGGGATTGCGATAGCGACTCGCCCGTCCGAGTCTACGTATCCCATCGGGTTGTTGTGATTGAACGTGTAGAGGTTGCCGAGAGCTTCGTGTTGGAGGATCGCTACTCGCATCGGATGAATGGTTCGGGCAGCATGCCGTAGAACGACTTCGTCTCCGATGGGGTCTCTATTTGGCCATCTTCCAGTGGTGGGGGAGTAGTAGCGGTGGCCGTAGTAAGAGAGGCCGGTTTCCCAGTCAAAGTATTTGGTGGAGAAGAGATGATTGAACGTCTGGGCCAGGGGGCCGGTGGCGCGCAGGAGCTCGCCAAACGGGCAGCATTCGTGTTCTGACGAGCGTTGCTCTGTGGCCGCATTCGACGTGTGGAGGAATAATTTCCCTTCGGCGGGACGCCGAAGGGCACACGCCGGAGGCGTGTGCTCCCCGAGACCAACAACGTGCGCCAACCCCGCTTGCAACCCTCCTGAAATCGAACCCGTCCCCTGCGTCGTCCCCGACAAATTCGCCCCCCACACGTGCGTGCGCACCGCACCCCTTGTCCTATGCACTTCGGGACAACTTTCCACCTCCGACACTGCACACATGCTTATGGCTTCATTCACCTGCATCTTGTGGCTGACCTCGAACCCAATATCCCCCAAATCCCCTATTCCATCAAGCCCTCATTCGCCCCCAAATCGGCTTTTGGCTTGCCTCACCTAGGCCATAGGAGCGGTTTCGTAGCGCAAGGCGTACCCATGTAGCGCAGGCGTCCCGCCTGCGGGTGATGCCTGCGTCCCGCAGGCCAATTCCCACTTTTCGATTCATGCACGCCTGCGTTACGGCGCATGAAAGATTAACGCACGGTTTGTTGTTTCCGAACGGGTCCGCTTGACCTTATCAGTTCTGCAATCACGGAGCCGGGAGGCTCCGTGAACCCGCAGGCGAGACGCCTGCGCTACACACCCTCACCTTAGCCTTTTTCCACGATGGGTTGGAGGGAAAAGGGGTCAGAACGCGTGAAAGTGGAAACAAGAACCACGAACGGACACGAATGGACACAAATTTTGAACAGAAGGAAACGAAGGGAACGAAGAGGGAGAAGAGGCCCCTCAGCCTGGCCCTTTCCCACGGGGAGAGGGGAACTGTTAATGGGCGCTGTGGGATTTTTTTCGCCCGCTTTTGTTGGTTGCAGGACAAGATGAAGATGAGGGAAACGGCAGCCGCTCAAATAAAACTCATTCATCCCTTGCCCCCGGCCTGCAAGACGCAGGCATTATCCCGCCTTGCGGGACGAGGACGCCTGCGCTATGGGAAATGAAAGATTGATGAGCGGACTGGTGCTTTTGGGCGCATACGCTTGACCTTATCAATTCTGCAATCACGGAGCCGGGAGGCTCCGTGAACCCGCAGGCGAGGACGCCTGCGCTACAGACCCTCACCTTGGCTTTCTGCTACGATGGGGTGGAGGGAAAAGGGGGCAGAGCGTGTGAAGGGTGGGGAATCAACCACGAATGGACACGAATGGACACAAATTTTGAACAGAAGGAAACGAAGGGAACGAAGAGGGAGAAGAGGCCCCTCAGCCTGGCCCTTTCCCACGGGGAGAGGGGAACTGTTAATGGGCGTTGTGGGATTTTTTTGCCCGCTTTGGTGGGGTGCAGGCCGAGATGAAGATGAGGGAAACGGCAGCCGCTCAAATAAAACTCATTCATCCTTTGCCCCCCCTGCAAGACGCAGGCATTATCCCGCCTTGCGGGACGAGGACGCCTGCGCTATGGGAAATGAAAGATTGATGAGCGGACTGGTGCTTTTGGGCGCATACGCTTGACCTTGGCAATTCAGCAATCACGGAGCCGGGAGGCTCCGTGAACCCGCAGGCGAGACGCCTGCGCTACAGCCGCCTTCATCTTGCTGCTGCGTGCGGGACGCCTGCGATACGGGGGCCGCAGGTGTTACGCTCGCGTTGGGGGACGTTGGATGGGGGGCCGGCAGCCGCCGGGCAGGCTCACCATTCAATCACGGCGGCGGCCCAGGTGAAGCCGGCGCCGAAAACGACCAGCAGTACCAGGTCACCGCGCTGGATGCGTCCCTGGCGGACGGCTTCGTCCAGGGCGATGGCGACCGAAGCCGCGGAGGTGTTGCCGTATTTATCCAAGTTCATGAACACCTGCTCGGGAGTGGCTCCCAGGCGCTCCGCCACGGCGTCCAGGATGCGTTGGTTGGCCTGATGCGGAATGATGCACTTGATTTGCTTGATGTCCAAGGCGCAGCGCCGCAAGGCCTCCTGACCGGCCTGGACCATGGCGGTGACGGCATTTTTGAAGGTCTCCTTGCCGTCCATTTTCAGGTAATGGAGCCGGCTCTGCACGCTTTCCGGTGTGGCGGGATTGCGGCTGCCGCCGCCGGGCATGCACAGGAGGCTGCCCTTGCTGCCGTCGGCTCCCATGCAGGTGGTAAGCAGTCCGTGGCTGTCGGGGCGGCTTTGGAGGACGGCTGCGCCGGCGCCATCGCCAAAGAGGACGCAGGTGTTGCGGTCCTGCCAGTCGGTGATGGTGGAGAGTTTTTCCGCGCCGATGACCAGCACCGTTTCGTAGGTGCGGGACATGATGAATTGCTGGCCAATCTCCAGCGCGTAAATGAAACCGGAGCAGGCGGCCTCAATATCAAAGGCCGCGGCGCGGGTGGCCCCGATTTTTTGCTGCACCAGGCAGGCCGTGTTGGGAAACGGCATGTCCGGCGTGATGGTGGCCACAATGATTAAATCCACCTGCTGGGGGGTGATGCCGGCATTTTCGAGGGCTTTCTGGGCAGCCGCGGCAGCGAGGTCCGAGGTGTATTGGTCGGGGGCGGCAATGCGCCGCTCGCGGATGCCGGTGCGGGTGATAATCCACTCGTCGCTGGTGTCCACCATGCGGGTCAAATCCGCGTTGGTGAGCACCCGTTCAGGCACGTAGGAGCCTACGCCGATGATGGAGCAGGGGCGGCCGGCGTAATTGTGGCGGGCGCGCGGATTGACAAAGGATTTCGGAGCCGGGGAATTCATGCAATAATCCCGGCATCAGCGCGGAGCCGCGGACCTGCGCCGGAGGCGCCGCCCGATGCCGGCCCGTGTCAGCCCTGGACTTTGACGGTCACGACCTGGCGTCCCCGGTAGAAGCCGCAGGCCGGGCAGACCCGGTGCGGCACATACGGCGCCGAGCATTGCGGACAAACGCTCAATTGCGGGAGCGTCAAGACACTGTTGTAAGCGCGCCGCATGCGCTGGCGGCTGCGCGAGGGTTTGCGTTTCGGTACACCCATATAAGCTTTCTCTGCCTGGCGGCAGTCACGATTTCAATTTCAACTGATCCAGCACGGACCACGGGGAATTGACCCCGCTGGCGGCCTGCTGGCTCGCTTGCATTTGTTGCCACTGCGGCAACCCGCCGCATCCCGGTTCACACAACGGATGTTGCGGAAAGACCAAAAGCATATCTTCGCGCAGGATGGGCGTCAAGTCCACAATGTCTTTTTCCACCGGCACCGCGTCCTCTCCCGTCAGCGGCAGCAGGCGGGACCACTGGGCGAGTTCCAGGGGCAGGACAAATTCCTTCAAGCACCGCACGCAACAGCAGTTCAAGTGCAGCATCAGCCGTCCGTGGGCGTACACGCCCGCCTCCACCTTTTCGAGCTGGATGTCATAGCGCAGGGGCTGGCGCACCTGCAGCATGGCGTCTCCGGTGTCCAGGTCCAGGTCTTCCACCGCCAGCTCGCCCTGGAGGGTGAGGTTGCGGATTTCCAACTGGCTTAAGCTGAATTGGACGGACATAGGCGGTCTCGCTTTCCCGCCCTAGGCGCGGCGGCGGCGCTGGCGCAGTTTGCGCGTCAGGGCGGCTTTCACATGCGCCGGCACAAACGGCCCGACGTCACCGCCGAGGGTGGCGATTTCCTTCACCAGCCGGCTGCTGACAAAGGTGTAAGCTTCCTTGGGCATCATGAAAATGGTTTCCACCCGTGGATTGAGTTTGCGGTTCATGAGGGCCAGTTGAAACTCAAACTCGAAATCGGAAACGGCGCGCAGGCCGCGGATGACTGCGTGGCCGTTTTGTTTTTCCACGTAATCCATCAACAGGCCGGTGAAGGAGTCCACTTCCACGTTGGGCATGGTCATGACCGCGCGGCGGATGAGGGAAACGCGCTCTTCCAAATCAAACAGGGGCCCCTTGCCTTCGCTGGGGGCCACAGCCACAATGACCCGGTCAAAGAGCCGCGCGGCCCGCTGCACAATGTCCAGATGGCCATTGGTCAACGGGTCAAAGCTGCCTGGGTAGATGACGGTACGCCCCATGGGAAAACATGGCCTGGGCCTCGCGCTCCGGGCCGGCCGGGGAGGACGGCTCAGACCGCCTTGTCCCCGCTTTCCTCGGTGCGGATGCGCACGGCGTTTTCAATGGGCAGAATGAACACCTTGCCGTCGCCGATTTTGCCCGTGCGCGCCCCCTTGACGATGGCTTCCACGGCCGGGTTGACCAGCGCGTCCGGCAGGACGATCTCCAGTTTGATTTTGGGCAGAAAATCCACGGTGTACTCGCTGCCGCGATAAATCTCGGTGTGGCCTTTTTGCCGTCCAAACCCTTTGACCTCGCTGACGGTCATCCCCTCGATGCCCAGGGCGGTCAAGGCTTCCTTGACCTCTTCGAGTTTGAACGGCTTGATAATGGCTTCAATTTTTTTCATCCATGCCTGCCTTTCCGGAGCCGGCGTTTAACCCGGCCCAGTCCATCTTAGCAATCCCCGCCCGGGTGGCAAACCGGAAATTTTGCCCGCGCGCGCCCGGGCGCAAAAAATGAACATTATTGCCCCCGGATTGTCTATCGGGCAGGATGATGGGCATCAGGACATGAGCACAGCATTAACGGCGATTAATCAGGAAGTGGCGCGGGCCTCGGCCTTTGTGCGCCCGCTGCTGGATGAAATGGGCAAGGTCATCGTGGGCCAGTCCTACCTCGTGGAGCGGCTCATCATCGGGCTCCTGGCCAACGGCCATGTGCTGCTCGAAGGCGTGCCGGGCCTGGCCAAAACGCTGTCGGTGAAAACCCTGGCCGCGTGTTTGAATGTCAAGTTTGCCCGGCTTCAATTCACCCCCGACATGCTCCCGGCGGACGTCATCGGCACACAAATCTACAATCCCCAAACTGGCAGCTTCTCCACCCGCCGCGGCCCTGTATTTGCCCACCTGGTGCTGGCCGATGAAATCAACCGCGCCCCCGCCAAGGTGCAAAGCGCCCTGCTCGAAGCGATGCAGGAAAAGCAGGTGACCATTGGCGAGCAGACCTTCCGCCTGGAAGAACCGTTCCTGGTGCTCGCCACGCAAAACCCCATTGAGCAGGAGGGCACCTATCCGCTGCCCGAGGCGCAGGTGGACCGCTTCATGCTGAAGTTGAAAATCGGCTACCCCTCCCGCGCAGAGGAGCGCCAGATTCTGGACTTGATGGCGCGCACCAGCGGGCTGCCCGCCGCCCGCCCGGTGGTCACGCCCCAGCAAATCCTGGCCGCCCGCGAGGTGCTCAATGACATCTACGTGGATGAAAAGGTGAAGGACTACATTGTGGACCTGGTCTGCGCCACCCGCGACCCGGCCGCCTACAAAATCCAGTTGCAGGGCATGATTCAACTGGGCGCCTCCCCCCGCGCCACCATTGCCCTGACCCTTGGGGCCAAGGCCCACGCCTTCCTCAAGGGCCGCGGCTACGTCACTCCGCAGGACGTCAAATCCATCGGCATGGATGTGCTGCGGCATCGGGTGACCGTGACCTACGAGGCCGAGGCCGAGGACAAAACCAGCGAAACCATCATTCAGAAGATTTTTGACGAGCTGCCTGTGCCTTGAGGCAGGGCGGCCAGGGGCCCTTATGATTCCCCCGGAAATCCTCAAAAAAATCCGGCAGATTGAAATCCGCACCAACCGGCTCGTCACCGAGACGCTTGGGGGGCAGTACCACAGCGTCTTCAAAGGGCAGGGGATGAACTTCGACGAAGTGCGGGAATACCAGCCGGGGGATGAAGTGCGCGCCATTGACTGGAATGTCACCGCGCGCATGAATCATCCCTTCATCAAAAAATTCGTCGAGGAGCGCGAGTTGACGGTGATGCTGCTGGTGGATGCCAGCGGCAGCGGTCGCTTTGGCTCCGCCGGCCCGTCCAAGCGCGAGCTGGCCGCGGAAATCGCCAGCGTGCTGGCCTTCTCCGCCATTCGCAACAATGACAAAGTCGGACTGGCCCTGTTCACCCGGCACGTGGAGAAGTTCATCCCCCCGCGCAAGGGCCGCCGCCATGTCTTGCGGGTAATCCGCGAAATTTTGTTTCACGCCCCGCAATCGCCCCAAACCGACCTCGCCGAGGCGCTGGATTTTCTCAACCGCGTCATCACCCGCCGGGCCATCGTGGTGGTGCTGTCGGATTTTCTGGAGAACGCCCCGCGCTGGCAGCGGCGGCCCGCGTCGCCAACCCGCCCATGGCTGACGGCCCTGCGCCAGGCCCGCCGGCGGCATGATGTGGTGTGTGTGCAGATCACCGATCCCCATGAATTGGCGCTGCCCGACGTGGGCCGCGTGGTGTTGCAGGATGCCGAAACCGGCGAACAAGCGGTGGTGGACACCGGCGACGAGCAATGGCGGGCGGTGTGGCAGCAACAACGCCGCCAGCAACAGGCGCAGTTGGAGCAATCCTTCCGCCTGGCCCGCACCGATGCCCTGCAGGTGCGCACCGACCAACCCTACGAGGCCGCGCTGGGGCGGTTCTTTGCCACCCGCGAAAAACGGCGCTTGCGCGGCTGATGCCCTATGGCTGCTGGTCTGCCCATCCCTCAGCCCCCCACGCCGCCGGCGCTGACCAACGCCGCGGAGGAGCTGCGCCCGCTCAAGCCGCCGGTGGACATCCCCTCCGGCTGGGGATGGCTCTGGTGGGTGGCGGCCGCCGTGGCCCTGGCTGCTGCGGCCTGGTGGGCATGGCGCTGGTGGCAGCGCCGCCGCCTGACCGCCCCCGCAGACACGCCACCCCCGCTGCCCGCGCATGTCGAGGCCCGCCGCCGCCTGGAGGCCGCCTGGCAACTGCTGGGCGACCCGGAAAAATTCACCGTGGCGGTGTCCGCCGCTCTGCGCTGGTATCTGGAACGGCGCTTCCACCTCCCCGCGCCGGAACGGACGACGGAGGAATTTTTGCAGGACTTGCAACGCACGCTTGTCCTGCAGCCGCGGCACAAAGAATTGCTGGCCGATTTTTTGACCGAATGCGACCTCATCAAATTCGCCCGCTTTGAGCCGACCGAGGAAGCCCTGCGGCGGCTGCATGCCGCAGCCTTGCGTCTGGTGGATGAAACATCGCTGGTGGAAATCGCGCCCGCGCCCGCGCCCGCCGCGGCCGCGCCGAACGTCTCCCCTGCTTCCCCGCCCGCTGCATGACCTTTGCACAACCCCATCTGCTGCTGTTGCTCCTGTTGCTGCCGCTGCTGGCGTGGCTGCAGGGACGGATGGGCCGCCGGGCGGCGCTGGTCTATTCCTCGTTGAACCTGCTGCCCACCGGCCTGCGGCCGGCGCGCTCGGCGGTGGGGGCCTGGCTGCCGCATTTGCGGTGGGTCTCGGTGGCGCTGGCGGTGGTGGCGCTGGCCCAGCCACGTTTCACCCACACGGAAACCTCCATCAGCGCCAGCGGCGTGGACATCATGGTGGCCCTGGACCTGTCGGGCAGCATGGAGGCCATGGACTTCAACCTGCGGGGGCGCGATGTGAACCGCCTGGACATGGCGCGGGAGGTCCTGCGCGAGTTCATCAAAAAACGCCCCAGCGATCGCATCGGGATTGTCGCTTTCGCCGGGCGCCCCTACCTGGCGGCGCCGCTCACCCTCGACCATGATTTTTTGCTGCAAAACCTGGAGCGGCTCAAGCTGGGCGCCGTGCGCGAATACAATTCCACCGCCATTGGCTCGGCGCTGGCCACCGCTGTGAACCGCCTCGAGCACGTGCCCGCCAAGAGCCGCATCGTCATCCTGATGACCGACGGCCAGAACAACGCCGGCAAAGTCCCGCCCCTGGCGGCGGCGGAGGCGGCCAAGGCCCTGGGCATCAAGGTTTACACCATCGGCATTGGCCGCCAGGGCCAGTCCTATGTGCTGCGCCAGTTCATGGGCCGGCTCATTCGCGAGCCGGTGCTGGTGGACATTGATGAAGATACCCTGAAGCAAATCGCTGACCTGACCGGCGGCAAGTATTACCGCGCTGACAATACCGAGCGCTTCCGCCAGATTTACGAGGAAATTGACCGGCTCGAAAAAACCGAGGTGGTCGTCAAGAAATACTCGCATCATACCGAGCTGGCCCACTGGCTCATCCTGGGCGCGGTGAGCCTGCTGCTGCTCGAGGTGGTGTTGATGCAAACCTGGCTCCGGCAGTTGCCATGAGATTCGCTGAACCTCAATTGCTCTGGCTGTTGCTGCTGCTGCCGGCAGTGGCCTGGCTGGGCTGGCACATGGGCCGCCGCCAGCGCGCCCTGCTGGAGCGGTTCATTCATGCGCGTTTGCTCGACAGCTTGACCGAAGGTCTGTCCCCCGCCCGCCGCCGCTGGCGTCAGGCCCTGCTGGTGGCGGCCCTTGGCCTCCTCATCCTCGCCGCCGCCCGCCCCCAATGGGGCTATCATTGGGAGGAAGTCAAACGCCGGGGCGTGGACATCCTCATTGCGGTGGATACCTCCCGCAGCATGCTGGCCGAGGACATCAAACCCAACCGCCTCGAACGCGCCCGCCTGGCAGCGCTGGACCTGGCGCAAACCGCCCGTAGTGACCGCGTGGGCTTGATTGCCTTTGCCGGCACAGCCTTCCTCCAATGCCCGCTGACCATGGACACCGAGGCCTTCCGCCAGAGCGTGATGATTCTGGACACGGAAATCATCCCCCAGGGCGGCACGGCGATTGCCGAGGCGATTGAAGTCGCGCAGGCCGCCTTCACCAATGCCGGGGAAAGCCACAAAGTGCTGGTGCTCTTTTCCGACGGCGAAGACCATGAAGCCGGCGTGTTGGAAGCCGCCAAAGCCGCGGCCGAGGCGGGCATCAAGATATTCACCGTGGGGGTGGGCACCCCGGAAGGCGAGGAACTGCACCTGCCCGAACCGGGCGGCCGCCGGGAAACGGCGCGTGATGCGGCCGGCGCGCCCATCCGCACCCGTTTGGATGAACGCCTCCTGCACGAGATAGCCCGGACGGGTGGCGGTTTTTACCTGCGGCTGGCCGGGGCGGGCACCATGGCATTGCTTTACGAGAAAGGCATCGCCCCGCTGCCCAAAGCCGAACAGGCCGCCCGCATGGTGCGGGTCTATCACGAACGCTACCACTGGCCCCTGGGACTTGCCATTTTGTTGCTCATCACCGAAATTCTGCTGGGAGACCGGCCCATGCGTGAACGCTGGACAAGGCGCCGCTCCTGGAGTGCGGCGATGTGGCTGGCTGGCCTGGCTTTGGGCTGGACCGCCGGCCCCGCCCCCGCGGTGTCCCCCGCCGACGCCCGTCGCGAACTGGACCGCGGTTACCACAAAGCCGCCAAAAAAGCCTACGAGGAGCTGCTGCAAAAACGGCCCGAAGACAACCGCCTCCGCTACAACCTCGGCGTGGCCGCTTTTCGCGACCGGGATTATGACCGGGCCGCCCGCGAATTTGAGGCGGCCACCCTTTCGCCCGACAACCTCGATTTGCAGCAACGCGCCTTTTACAACGCGGCCAGTGCGCGTTATCACGTGGGGGAGGCCGAGGCGGAGCCGGCCAAGAAAAAGGCCGCCTGGCAAGCCGCCACCAACCACCTGGCCAACGCCCTCCGCCTGAATCCCCAGGACACCGACGCCCAGCACAACCTGGAAGTCATCCGGCGCAAATTGGAGGAGCTGGAGCGGCAGCAACAACAACAGCAGCAGCAACAGCAGCAACAACCCCAAAACAATTCCGAGGACTCCTCGGCGCAGGACCAGCAGTCGCAGCCGGACCAGTCTGCGGCCAACAACGAACAACAAAACGGGCAGGACGCCCGCCAGCCGGAGCAGGATCAATCGCAGCCGCCGCCCCAGCAACAATCCTCCCCGGACAACAAACAGCAACAGCAGGGAAATAATTCCCAGGAAGGCGCGCAAAAATCCCCCACCCCACCCGAGCAGCCTCCCGCTGGCCAAAACCCGGCTGATGCTTCTCGCGCCGTGCAGGCTCACGGACTTACTCCCGAACAAGCCCGCCAACTGTTGGAAGCGGCCAAGGTGGAAGAAAAGGTCTTGCCCTACATCCCTCCCGAAAGTGCCGATTCACGCAAACGCCCCAACCGCCCCATCAAAAATTGGTAGGCTTGCCTGCGGGGACACCTCCCACGGCGTCCCGAAAGTGCCTCCGTGCAGGCCGTCATTAAATCTCGCCCACCACGCCCCGGCTGGCGTCGAAATGGCTTTTAGGAATGGATGATGGAGGTTTGCCTGGTTGTTAACCTTGCGTTCCTTTTCCATGCCCCTCACCCCGACCCTCTCCCCTCGGGAGAGGGTGCCCGCAGGGCGGGTGAGGGGGGCAATGTTCCCTTCCTTTCTGCGTGAACGTTTTCCACGTCCTCCGAGAAACCTCGCCGTGCGAGCCGTCAGCGAATCCTGCCTTCCCGTAAATTTTTTCGTGCATGAGCGGGTGCGCCCATTAACATCGGCGCCGTGAACGGCTATCAACAGCTTCTGGAAGCCACCATCGCCCATTTGGAAGACCTGCGCCGGCGCGGGCAATCTTGGGTGCTGGTCAAGCCTGAGACCCTTGCCGCGCTGGCCAAACCCCCGCCCGCCGCGCCGCGCCGTCCAGCGGCGGCCGCTCCGCCTCCACCGCCAACATCACCGGTGCCGCCTTCACCGCCGGCGCGGCACGCGCCAGCGCCTCCGCCTGCGCCTCCGCCGCGCCTGCCTCAGCTTCCCGCGGGCGCGCTGGGTTTCTTGACCGTGGCCCCGGCCGGCCCTTCGGCTGCTTCCACCGCGGACGAGCCTGATACTGGAGACCGCGAGCTGGCGGTGGCGGCCCTGCGCACCCAGGTGCTGGCCTGCGTCAAATGCCCGCACCTGGTCCGGACCCGCCGTAGCGTGGTTTTCGGCGTGGGCAACATTTACGCGGATTTGATGTTTGTGGGGGAGGCGCCAGGCGCCGATGAAGACGCGCAGGGCGAGCCTTTTGTGGGCGCTGCCGGCCAGTTGCTCACCAAAATGATTCAAACCATGGGCTTGCGCCGTCAGGACGTATTCATTGCCAATGTGCTCAAATGCCGGCCGGATACTCCCGGCCAGACCAGCGGCAACCGCAAGCCCACCCCGCAGGAAATGGTCACCTGCCTGCCGTGGCTGCATCAGCAAATTGACCTGATCCGGCCCAAAGTGCTGGTGGCCCTGGGCGCCACGGCTTTGGAGGGCCTCACCCAGCAAAGAGTTTCCATCACCAAGGAGCGCGGCGTCTGGCGGGATTACCGCGGCATTCCGCTCATGCCCACCTATCACCCCGCCTACCTGTTGCGCAACCAATCCCTGGCGGCCAAACGCCAAGTCTGGGAGGATTTGTTGCAGGTCATGGAAAAACTCGGCCTGCCCATCAGCGACAAGCAGCGCCAGTACTTTTTGAAGAAATAGGGTGCCCCATGCCTCGTGCCGCCTTCAGTCCCAAGGAATCGCCCGCCGCGCTGGCCCGCCGCGTCCAGGCCATCTGCGCGGCCTTGCGCGCCACCTATCCCGACGCCCACTGCGAGCTGAATTACTCAAATCCCCTCGAGTTGCTCATCGCCACCATCCTTTCCGCGCAATGTACCGATGTGCGCGTCAACCAGGTGACGGCCACGCTTTTCCAAAAGTACCGCACTGCCGCCGATTATGCGCGCGTCCCGCAGGCGGAGCTGGAAAAAGACATCCAAAGCACCGGCTTTTATCGCAACAAAGCCAGAAACATCCAGGCGGCCTGCCGCGCCCTGGTGGAGCGGCATGGCGGGGAGGTGCCGCGCACCATGGAGGCATTGACCGCCCTGGCCGGCGTGGGCCGCAAGACCGCCAACGTGGTGCTGGGCAATGCCTTCGGCCTCAATGAGGGCATCGTGGTGGATACGCACGTGAGCCGCCTGGCGGCCCGGTTGAAGCTTACGCGCGAAACTGACCCCGAAAAAATCGAACGCGACCTCATGCAGCTTGTGCCGCGTGCGGACTGGACGTTGTTCAGCCACTGGCTCATCTGGCACGGCCGCCGCCGTTGCCGCGCGCGCAAACCGGATTGCGCGCATTGCGAAATTCGCGCCCTCTGTCCCAGCGCGGCTCAAGGGTAAGCCTCCGCCCCTCCTCCCATGTGTGCCACCCCCTCCCTCTGGTATTATCTGCCGTGCGCCCTGCATGAACCCGCCTTCAACATGGCGCTGGACGAAGCCCTCCTGCGCGCTGCGCCGGCGCTGGGGCGGCCGGTGCTGCGCTTTTATGGCTGGAGTGCGCCCGCGGCCACGTTCGGCTTTTTCCAGAAAATGGCCGACCTCGAGCGCGCCACGCCGCTGCGTCCGCTCATCCGCCGCCCCACTGGCGGCGGCCTGGTGCCCCATGATGCCGACTGGACTTACAGCCTGGCGGTGCCGCCGTCAGAGGCCTGGTACCACTTGCGCGCGGCGCAAAGCTATCAGCGCATGCACCAATGGATTCAGGGCGCCCTGCAACGCCTCGGCATCGCCACCGAGCTGGCCCCCCAGCGCCGCGAGGAATTGCCCGGCCAATGCTTCGCTGGCTATGAGCAATTTGATTTGTTGCGCCACGGCCGCAAAATCGCCGGCGCCGCCCAGCGCCGCACGCGGGAAGGGTTGCTCATCCAGGGCTCGTTGCAGCCGCCGCCGCGAGGACTGGCCCGTGGGGACTGGGAAAACGCCATGCTCGCCCATGCCGCGGAACACTGGCAGGTGCGCTGGGAGGAATTGAAACTGCCCCCGGCGTTGCTTGAGGCGGCCCAGCAACTGGCCGCCACCAAATACGGCTGCGCCGCTTACAATGCCCGGCGGTGAGCGGGCCTTGGCTTTCCTTTCCAGGCGGGCTCCACGGGATGCTTCGGCTCAAATGGCTTCGCCAAACAGGTTGGCCAGGCGGGCCACCAGCTTGCGGCGGGCCACGGTGTAAGAAAAATACTTCAGCCCCAACTGATAATTGGTGGCCGCCCAGCTCTCGCGCAGCGCCCGGTTTTCCAGGATTTCGCGCGTTTGCTCCACAATCTCGCGGGTGACCAGATTGGACATTTCGATGGTCTTGAAACCCAGGGGGTCAATGTCACGGGCATAGACCGCGTAGAGGTTGACCACCACGGGCTTGCCGAAATAAATGGCCTCCAGGAAGGCGTTGCCAAAGCCCTCGTAGTAGCTGGGGTAGGTGACCAGGTCCGCGTGCTGGTACACGTCATAGAGCGTGTACACCTTCTGGCCGGCGGCATTGCGGCCCCGCTGTTCTCCCACCCGGTCCGCAATAAACCGCACGTCAATGCCGGCGTCATGGATGCGATCCATGAGCATGGAGAGGTAGGCATTGCCTTCATCGCCGGCGGGATGGGAGATGACCAGCTTGGCGCGGGGATCCTTCAGTCGGCGCACCAAATCCACCGCGTGCTCGATGCCCTTGCGCGCCACCACCCGCGTGGGCTGCAGGATCATCCAGTCTGTCTCCGCCAGCCCGATTTCCCGGCGCAGGTCCGCGTTGTAATCATCCATGGGCGGCGGGGGTTTTTCAAATTCCAGCACATTGGGAATGATGGTGGAGCCTAGCCCGCATCGCCGGGCCAGTTCTTTCTGGGCCATGCTGTTGATGACCACATGCTCGATGCCCGGCAGGGCGCCGGGAAAGGCGGCCCGCAGGTAATCATTCACGGCGCTCACCACAAAACGCTCGCGCTCCCAGGCAAAATCATGGTGATGCGCAATGGTGGGAATGCCCGTCTCCGCAATGACCTCCGCCATGGCCAGCCCCAGCGGGATGTGCATGGGAATGGCCATGATGTTTTCCGGCACCAGCACCTCGAGCTGAAATTTTTCGATGAACCGGTAGATTTCATCCTTCAACTGCTCTTTCAGCGCGTGGATTTTATCGGTCACGCTCCGCGGCCGCCGCGTCACCCCAAACAGGTGCTTTTGCACCTCCAGCACTTCGGGGTGATTGAAAAAGGCCAGCGGCGCCGTGTGGCTGCGCTCGGGCGGCGCATCCAGCAGCCCGGCCATCCAATAACAGGTGTGGCCCATGTCCTCCAGGATGCGCGCCCATTTGCGCGCCTCCAGGGTCACCCCGTCACTGCCGTGAAAGCGGGTGGAAATGAAACCAATGCGCCGGGGGGGCGCCGTGCTCAATACCGTGGTGCCGGTCGGGGGGGACATAAATGACCTGTTGCCGGTAATTCAAGGACGTCACCACCTTGCCCGCTCGCGCGGGCAGGGGGCCGCATTAAACATCACACACCTTGGCCGCATGGCGCAGGGCCAGGGCTTTGTCGGGCCAGGTGGGGATGAACTCCTGCGCCACATAACCCGTGTAGCCCATCTCCACCAGCGCCCGCATGAGCAAAGGATAATTCAACTCCTGCGTCTCGTCCAATTCACCCCGTCCCGGCACGCCGGCGGTGTGCACATGCGCGATGACCTCCTTGTACTGGCGCAGCCGGCGCAGCACGTCGCCGTTCATGATTTGCACATGGTAAATGTCGAAGAGCAGCTTCATGTTGGGCGAGCCTACCCGCCGGATGAGCTCCACGCAAAAATCCACATCGTCCCCAAAATACCCCGGATGCCCCTTCATGGGATGCGTGTTGTCCCGGCTGTTGAGATGCTCCAGACAGAGGTTCACCCCTTTTTGCTCGGCGTACCCGATGACCTTTTTCCAGCATTCAACGCAATTTTTGGCCCCTTGTTCATCACTGATGCCCGGCTCGCGCATGCCGGTGAAGGTGATGACATTGCGGCAGTTCACCTGTACTGCCTGATCAATGCCCTCCCTTAATTTCTCCACGCAATGCTCGTGATGGGCCGGATTGAAAGGTCCGCGGGCAAAGCCGTGGCTCCCCACCAGCGAAATGGCCAGCCCCAGCTCGCGCACTTGCGGATAAAACTTGGCGTCAATGCCCTCCATCGCCACCAGCCCGATGTCCTTGCACAATTTGGCCAGCTCCAGCGTGGGCATCGGGTTGAACGTCCATCCCATGATGGATTGCCGGATGCGGCCATGCCGGATGCGGTAATCCGGCTCCACACTGGCCCGGGCAGCGGCGCTTTGCGCGTGGAGGGGCAGGGGAGCGGTGAGCGCGGCCAGCGTGGTGGCCGCCCCGGCCTTGAGCCATTGCCGGCGGCTGCAACCGGCGGCGGATGCGGGTGGGGCTTGCATGCGCTTTTTTTCGCAGGCGGGGCCGCCGCCGTCAACGCTGATTCAGGACCCGCCGCCGTGTTCCGGACTGGACGAGCCGGAGGCCTGTTTATATCGTGGGCGGCGCATGATTATTGCGCCTTCACTCCTGGCCGCGGATTTTGGACGCATCCGCTCCGAAGTGGCCCGCGCCGTGCGCGCCGGGGCCGACTGGCTGCATCTGGACATCATGGACGGCAATTTTGTGCCCAACATCTCTTTTGGCCCGGCCATGGTGAAGACGGTGCGCTCGGCCACCCGCCTGTTTCTGGATGTGCATCTCATGTGTCAGAAACCCGAGGTGCTCTTTGAGGCTTTTGTGCGCGCCGGCGCCAATCAGCTCACCGTCCATGTCGAGCTGGGGGAGGCGCAGGTCTCTCAGCTCTTGTGGAAAATCCACAGCTTGGGCCTCCAGGCCGGCCTGGCTATCAATCCCCCCACCGCCATGGAAACCGTCCGCCCGCATCTTAAACACCTCGACTTGCTGCTGGTCATGACCGTGAACCCCGGTTACGGCGGCCAGGAATTCATTGAGGAATGCGTGCCCAAAATCCAGCAGGCCGCGGCCTGGCGGGAAGAATTGGGCCTCGACTACCGCATCGAAGTGGATGGCGGCATCAACTACCAAACCGGGGCGGAATGCGCGCGCGCGGGAGCGGATACCCTGGTGGCGGGGACCTTTCTCTTTCAAAAGCGGCAAATGAAAGCCGCCCTTGCGCGTTTGCGGCGCCTGGCGGCCCAGGCCCAGGCGGCGCGCCCGGCGCGGTCGGCCGCCCCGGCTGCCTGAGGCACCGCCCGTCAGGCGCGACTCGAGTCTGCCCCCTTGCTTGCCGGGGCAGGGGAGGCATCGGGGGCGCTGGCCGCTGCCCGCGTGGTCCCCCACGTGAAAAAGCGGTCCGAGCGGGGCAGGAACCACAACACCGCGCACACCACAAATAACACCGCCTGGGGCCAGGCCATTTGGGGCGCCTTGATGACCTGCCAGAAAATCGCGTTGCCAAACCACACCACAAACACCCACCGCGCCCAGTTGCGCCCGTTAAGCATGAACAACACCAGCGCCACCATCAACAGGGGCATCACGTACCGCATGTAAAACGCAAATGGCGCTTTCACCCGGAATGACTCCCGCCAGCCCTCGTTGCCCGGCGCCCAATCCGCCAGCAAAATCAGGGTCAAATTCAACAAACCCAGCGCAAAGAAAACCCAGCAGGGCAAACTGACCGTCCACGGCCGGGCCGGCGGGCCGGACTCTCCCAACGATGCATGACAATGCGGACATTCCGGAAGACGGAACCACAAGGACTTCCCACAGGCGGGACATTTCATAATCGCCTACATTCATCGGGCCGCGGACGAGGCGTCGCAGCCGTTATGCGAGGCAGCCTAAAACAACCGCCGTGAAACCACAAGCTTGTAACCGGCCTAATTTGGGGGTGTCACGCTGCCCTTCCAAGCCAGGTCATCAGTGGCGGGGCAGGGTAGGCGCCGAGCCTTTCTCCCGCGGTTGAAGCCCGGTCGCGCACCGGCTTGAGGGCCTCTTCCGCACGCTCTTCCCCAGGCACCAAAAAGAAATGGAAATAACACTTGCCATGTCCGGGGCGGGTGCGTATATTCCCCGCTCTTTTATTGGTACGAAAGAGAGCCTGTTATGCGTCGTCCAAAAGGCATAAAAACCAAAAAATCCGTGGCCAAGCGGTTCAAAATCACGGCCACCGGCAAGGTGCTGCGCGCGCGCGCCGGCCGCCGGCACTTGCTGCAAACCAAAAGCCCGAAACGCCGGCGGATGCTTGGCAAGCCGGCGGTGGTGCCCCCCACCGATGCCCACCGCGTGCTGGCCAGCCTGCCCTTTGACCATCGGGGTTGACCCGCGGCCAGGGACGGGTGTAATGCAACCATCAACACTTTAAGGATTCGATTGCTATGCGTGTAACGAATGCTCCAGCCTCCCGGAAGCGCCGTTCCCGCATGCTGCAAGCCGCCAAAGGCTTCCGCATGCGCCGCTCCAAACTTTACCGGTACGCCTCCGACGCCGTGGACCACGGCCGGCAATATGCCTACCGCGACCGCCGCCGCAAAAAACGGGAGTTCCGCTATTTGTGGCAAATCCGCATCAACGCCGCCGCCCGCGCCGCCGGCCTCACCTATGCCCGATTCATGGAAGGGCTGAAGGCCGCCAAAGTCGCCCTCGACCGCAAGGTGATTGCCGACCTCGCGGCCACGGATGCCGCCGCGTTCAACGAGCTGGTCACCACCGCCCGCGCCGCCCTGCAGGCCAAAGGCGTCAAAGGTTGAACGAGCGTGCCTGCCGCCCAGCGGCCCAGGTTGCACCGCTTCCAGCAAACGGGCGCCCCAAGGGGGACGCCCGTTTTGCCATTACCGGTATGCCGCGGCAGGCCCGCCCACGACGCGCTGAACTGCCGCCCATCTTTTTCCTGTCCAAACCCGCAAATTTGACGCATAACGCGCAAGCTGACTTATGGGATTGATGGATGATATAGCCCCACTGAAGGCGGCAGCCCTGGCCGATTTTGCCGCCGCCCCCACCCTGGCCGCCCTGGAGCAGGCCAAGGGCGCCTACCTGGGCGCCCAAGGCCGTTTCACGGCCCTGATGAAACAATTGGGCACCCTGCCCAAAGAGCAAAAGCCCGCCGCCGGCAAGGCCATCAATGAGGCCAAGGCCGAACTGGAGGCCGCCCTGGCCGCCCGCCGCAGCGAGCTGGAGCTCCAGGCCGCGTTGCCCAAGGAACCCACCGATTTCACCCTCCCGGGCCGCCGGCGGCCGCTGGGGCGGCTGCACCCCCTCACACAGGTCACCGAGGACATCGTGCGCAGCTTCCGCAAACTGGGCTTTGTGGTGGCCGACGGCCCCGAAGTGGAGGACGATTACCATTGCTTCGACGCGCTCAACACGCCCGCGGACCATCCCGCGCGCGACACCCAGGACACCTTTTACCTGGAAGGGCAGGGGCGCCCCCTCCTGCGCACCCACACCTCCTCCGTGCAAATCCGGGTCATGGAAAAGATGCCCCCGCCCATCCGCATCGTCGTGCCTGGCCGCGTCTATCGGCGCGACAACGCCGATGCCACCCATAATCCCACCTTTCACCAAATCGAGGGGCTTTATGTGGACCGCGGCGTGACGGTGGGCGACCTGAAAGGCACGGTGGAATTTGTCTTCCGCGAGGTTCTGGGCGAGGACGTTAAAATCCGCTTCCGCCCGCATTATTTCAGCTACACCGAGCCGAGCTTTGAAATTGATTTCAGCAACGCCCTGGTCAAGCGCATGGGCAAGGACTGGCTCGAAATCGCCGGCTGCGGCATGGTGCATCCCCAGGTGTTTGAAAACGTGGGCTATGACCCGGAGGAATGGACCGGCTGGGCCTTTGGCTTTGGCATCGAGCGCATCGCCATGCTCCGTTACGGCATCACCGACATCCGCCTCTTCTACGAAAACGATTTGCGCTTCCTGCGGCAGTTCTAATAATTGCCATCCGATGATATTTTAATTTTGTGAACGCTCTGGTGGACATTGCAGCAAGGTTTGCTCCTCACGAACGCGTAGTGCTTGCGTTGCAAGACTGCCGCGATTTCCTCCGCGACGTGCCGGACCAAACCTTTCAGTTGATTGTCACTTCACCACCTTACAACCTGGGCAAGGAATACGAACAACGCCTGAGGCTGGAGGATTATCTGGAGCAACAGGATATGGTCATCCGGCAGTGCGTCAGAACCCTTAAAACCGAGGGTAGTTTATGCTGGGAAGTGGGCAATTATGTGGAGCAGGGCCGAATTATTCCCTTGGATACCATTTTATACCCCCTGTTTGCGAAATACGGACTAAGCTTGCGAAACCGAATCATCTGGTTTTTCGAGCACGGCTTGCATTGCAGCAAACGTTTTTCAGGGCGGTATGAGACCATTTTATGGTTCACCAAATCGGATAATTATTATTTCAACCTGGACGCAGTGAGAGTCCCTCAGAAATACCCCGGAAAAAAATACTTTAAAGGGCCCAAGGCCGGCCAGTACTCCTGCAACCCGCTGGGAAAGAATCCAGGCGATGTTTGGTGCATTCCCAATGTCAAGAGCAACCATGTGGAAAAAACTGAACATCCTTGTCAGTTTCCAGTGGAGCTGGTGGAACGTCTGGTGCTCTCCCTAACCCGTGAAGATGACTGGGTTTTTGACCCTTTTTTAGGGGTAGGGTCAACGATCATTGCCGCCCTTCGACATCATCGCCGCGGCGCCGGTTGCGAAATTATGCCCAAGTATGTAAGCATCGCCAAAGAACGCATCCGGCTGGCTGCGGAAGGGCGCCTGCGCATTCGCCCCATGACCCGGCCTGTTTTCGATCCTCAAAACGCAGGGGCCAGCCTTCTTACAGCTCCCTGGCTTGCCCGACCTCAGGCGAGAGTTGAATTGGAACAAATGACCTTCATGGAAAAATCGGACGAGGAATACGGCGCGTCATGAGAGTTGTACAAACATTCAGTCATTTGAACGGTGAAGAATATATAAGGTTTCACCACCAAGCACTTTATAATGAAATTATAAATCTCATCGGGCAGGTGGATGCCGGAAAGTGTTATCAAAAAAAAAGCCGGGAAAAATCCATGCCCGGCAAAAAACTCATCTCTCCCATCGCTTTGAACAAACGCTTTAGGGAGCTCTTTATCGAGGTTGGTTGGAAAGAATATCGTTACGAATATTACGTGACCACCGACAGAAAAGATTTGCCGTTTCTTTTATCGAGATCATTAAGTGAGCAGCGAGACTACCTTGAGAAGAAGGGGATAAATCGCCCTATCAAATCGTTAAAGCAGATAGACTTTGTAAAAAATGGCATTGCCGTTGAAGTGCAATTTGGCAAATACGCCTTTGTGGCCTTTGATCTGTTTGTCAAACACCTCCTTTTGTACACTGGCGGCGCCATTAATGTGGGGGTTGAAATATTACCCATGAAAGAAATGTTGGAGGATCCGAACGGCGGACGCAGGATGTCCACCGGCATCGCCTATTTTGAAGGTGAAATTTACAACCTGTTACGCCATGGACGCAGCAGCCCGCCCGTGCCGCTTTTTATTATTGGAATTGCCCCCTAATTCACCACCGATACTTCATGAAACTGACCTACAACTGGCTCAAGCAGTACGTGGATTTTGACTGGTCGCCCGAGGAACTGGCCGAGCGGCTGACCATGCTCGGTTTGGAAGTCGAGGGCGTCCAGAAATTGGGCGGCGAATTCGAGGGCATCGTGGTCGCGCAGGTCATCACCCGTGACAAACACCCCAACGCCGACAAGCTCAGTGTTTGCCGCGTCCACGACGGCCAGGGCGAGCGCCAGATTGTTTGCGGTGCCCAAAACTTCCAGCCCGGCGACAAAGTCCCCCTCATCCTGCCCGGCCATACCCTCCCGGCCAAACCCGGCCAGGAGCCGTTCACCATCAAAGTCGGCAAAATCCGCGGCGTGGAATCCCACGGCATGATGTGCTCGCCCAGCGAGCTGGGCCTGGCCGAGGACTCCGACGGCCTGATGATTTTGCGCCCCGATGCCCAGGTCGGCCAGCCTTTTGCCGAATACCTGGGCCGCGCCCGGGGCGATGTGGTCTATGACCTCGAAACCACGCCCAACCGGCCGGACTGGAACAGCGTCCTCGGCATTGCCCGTGAAATCAGCGCCCTCACCGGCAACCCCCTGCGCCTGCCGCAAATCCCCCCCTTGTCCGAAGACCCCGAGCGGACAGCCGATGCCCTGGTCAGCGTCACCTTGGCGGATGCCGAACTGTGCCCGCGCTACACGGCGCGCGTCATCCTGGGCGTCAAGGTCGGCCCCAGCCCCGACTGGCTCCGCCACGCCCTCGAAAAAGTCGGCCTGCGCAGCATTAACAACGTGGTGGACGTCACCAATTTCGTCATGCTCGAAACCGGCCAGCCCCTGCATGCCTTCGATTACCACCTGCTGGCCAAGGACGCCCACGGCAAGCCGGCCATCATCGTACGCCGCGCCGCGGCAGGCGAAAAATTCGTGACTTTGGACGGCCAGGAGCACGTGCTGACCCCCGAGAACCTTCTCATCGCCGACCCCGCCAAGGGCATCGCCCTCGCCGGCGTCATGGGCGGGCAGAATACCGAAATTAATGACCAAACCGTGGACGTGCTGCTGGAAAGCGCCTGGTTCCATCCCACCAACATCCGCCGTACCTCCAAAAAACTCGGTTTGCGCACCGATGCCTCCTATCGCTTCGAGCGCGGCGCCGACATCGGCATCACCGACTACGCCAGCCGCCGCGCCGCCCAGCTTATCCTGGAAACTGCTGGTGGCCGGCTGGCGCAGGGCGTGGTGGATGCCTATCCAAGGCCCGCGTCCCCGCGCAGCATCAGCCTGCGCCTGGAAAAAATCCGCGCCCTGCTGGGCGTGGAAATTCCCCGCGAAACCTGCGAAAACCTCCTGGTGGGGTTGGGGTTGAAAGTGGCCCGCCGCGTCCCGATGCCCGTGGACGCCCCCGCCCCCGCACCATCCGCGCCCCTGGTATTCCAAATCCCCTCCTTCCGCGTGGATTTGAAGCGGGAGGTGGACTTGATTGAAGAAGTGGCTCGGTTGTTTGGCGTGGACAAAATCCCGTCCACCCCTCCGCGCGGGGCGCTGGGGGTGCATCCCTTTGATAGGCGGCATGATGAACTGGCTGAAATCCGGCGCCTGCTGACCGGTCTCGGATTGCACGAGGCCCAGGGGCAAACCTTGCTGGGCGAAAGCGAATGTCATGGAGTGGACCCCGCCCGCCTGGTGCGGCTGGCCAACCCCCTCAGCAGCGACATGAACGTCTTGCGCCCCTCCCTCCTGCCGGGGCTGGTGCATGCCGTGCAGCATAACGTCAATCGCAAGACCCACGAAGTGGCCTTGTTTGAAGTGGGCCGCGTCTTCGAGCTGCGCCACGGCAAAATCCACGAAGAATGGCGCCTGGCGCTGGCCCTCACTGGCCCGCGCAACCCGCGCTTCTGGGAAGGCGCCGACCGCGACGCCAGCGCGGATTTGTTTGATTTGAAAGGGCTGCTGGAGGAGTTTTTTGAACACCTCGGCCTCCGGGCGGTGGCCTTTGCGCGGCGCCCGGCGTCCACCGCCTTCTGGGTGGAATCAGCCGACGTCCTGCTCGGCGGCAAAGTGCCGCTGGGCGAAATGGGCTGGCTCCATCCCCTGGTGGCCCGCCGTTACGATGTGCGGGAACCCGTCCTCCTGGCCGAGTTGCAGGTGGACGAGCTGCTGGGCCGACGTAACGCTGACAAGCAATTCAAACCGCTGCCCGCTTTCCCCAGCGTCCGCCGTGACCTCGCCTTCCTCGCCCCGGCCGAACTGACCCATGCGGCGGTGCTGGAGGCCGTGCGCAAGGCCAAGACGCCCCACCTGGAGGCGGTGGAGCTGTTTGACGTGTACCGCGGCGCCAACCTCCCGGCCGGCCTGAAAAGCATGGCCTATTCCTTCACCTACCGCCATCCCGAACGCACCCTCACTGATGCCGAGGTCAACGCGGCGCAGGAAAAACTCGTCACGCATCTCAAACAAACGCTGGGCATCAACGTCCGCGACAGTTAACCTTGCTTTGCTTGAAACGCCGCCGCGCATGGCGCGTCCAATGAGCAATAACATGAATGGCACGATGAAAACCTGGTGGACACTCCTCCTGGCCCTGCTGCTCGCCAGCGGCCCGGCCAGTCTCACCTTGCGGGCCGGTGACATCCACGATGCCGCCGGCGCCAACGACGTGGACAAGGTCAAAGCCCTGCTCGCCGCTAATCCCGAGCTCGTGAATGACCGCGAAGAAGACGGCGCCACGCCGTTGCATGTGGCCGCCCGCCTGGGCCATCTCAAAGTGGTGGAGGCCCTCCTCGCCGCCAAGGCCGACATCAGCGCCACCAACCGTCTGGGCCTCACCCCCCTGCAAATGGCCCGCATGCGCGGCCATCAAAAAGTCGTGGACCTCCTGCTCGCCAGCAATCCCAAGGCCGAAGACAAACTGGCCACCTTGCGTGATTTACTTTTTGACACCATTGCCCAGGGCCAGACCGACAAGGCCAAGGCCATCATCCGGGACAATCCCGGCCTGGACCTTGTCAACGCCAAAGACCGCCTCGACAACATGGCCATGCACGTCGCCGCCCTCAACGGCAACGTGGAATTGATGCGGTTTCTCGTCGAACACAAATCCCCGGTCAATCCGCGCAACAAAGAGGGCAATACCCCCATGCATGCCGCCGCTTTCTCGGGGCGCAAAGAGCCGGTGGAGTTCCTTTTGAAACAGGATGTGCCGGTGGATGTCACCAACGATGCCGGCCTGACCGCCCTGCATCTGGCCTGCGACCGCAGCACTGTGGAAACCGTGCAATTCCTTCTGGACAACAAGGCCGATGTGAACGCCCGCTCCAAGAGCGGGGTCACCCCCTTGTTGGTGGCCTGCGACCGCGGCCGCGTGGACATCGCCAAAGTGCTGCTGGACCGCAAGGCGCAAATCAACGTGCAGGGCGACAAAAACGCCACCCCCTTGCATTTCGCCGTCCGCAGTGGCGACCGCATGCTCGTGGAGCTGCTCCTCACCTACAAACCCGATTTGACCGCCAAAACCATTGACGGACTCACCCCGCTGGCGCTGGCCGAGAAACAGGGCTTTGTCGGCATCGCGGAAATGCTCCGCAAAGCCGGCGCCAAGGAATAAAGCAAAACTTTAGTTGGGGGGCTGGCGGCCCGCTGGCCGGCCGGCGTGTCCGCAAAACTTTTTATTGCGGCATCTTCACTTCCCCGCCCACGCCGGTTTGCGGTTCTTGGCAAACCATTCCTGCAGCAGTTTCTGGCGGTCGGTGGGCTGGGCAGCGGGCCGGGGGTTGGCGCGGTTGTCGTCGTGCTCCACGCTCCAGCCCTGCCATTCGCGGAAGGCGTGATAGCTCCAGTCCCACCCGTGCTTCTCGAAGATTTCAATCACGTCCTTGAGATAACGGTAGGCGCTGCCCTCTGGCGCCCAGCGAATCGCGCTGAACTCGCCAATATAAATATGCACGTTGTAGCGGCGCTGGAAATCAATGACCGGCTGCAGGGCCGCTTCCAGTTGGCGGGCGTCCCAGTATTTGCCTTCCGCCTGCCCGGGGTACATCACCGGCTCGCTGGGGCCATGCACGTTTTGATGGGTGAAGCGATGGGGCATGTACATGTGCACGCTGTACACAATCTTGGGCAGCGGCAGCGGCACAAATTCCGCCAGCCCTTGCGGCCCGCCCCACGGAGACGGCTCGATGATAATTGTACGATTGGGGTCCTCGGCGCGAATCGCCCTTGCGGCCCGCTCCGCCAGCGCTGGCCAGTCCTCGCAACCCTCCTCCACATAGTCCTCCACCGGTTCATTTACCAGGTCAAATCCCCAGATGACTTCCACGTCCTTGTAACGGCGCGCCGTGCGCCGCCAGAACTCCACAAACTTCGCCTGCGCGGCGCGGTCCGTAAAAAGCAGATGGTCCGAGCCGATGTACCCCCCGGCGGTGGCTTTGCCGCCCGGCGGCGAATGCAAATCCAGCACCACATACAACCCGTATTTCCGGCAGAGCGGCAGTGCGGCATCCAGCTTCTTCAGTTCTCCCTCCACCCACGCATCAAAGTCCTCCACCTGGTTGACCTGCCCGGCGCGGCCTTGGCGAATAAGTTGCCAGCGAATGACATTCGCCCGCCATTCCTGCCCCAGCGTGCGCAGGCCGTCCTCGTTGATGTTGGGATGAATCATCGCCCCCCGCAGCCGCGGCAAATCATGGCCCTTGTAAATCGGGCCGGCGAACGGCGGCGGCAACTGTTTCGGCAAGGTCTTGGCCACCGTGACCGTTACCTCGTCAAACCACACCTTGCCGGCCACGCGCTCCATCCCCAGCGTCAGCCACACCGCCGTGGCATTGGTGGGGATGCGCGCGGTCATGGCTGCCCGCCGCCAGTCAAAGGTTCCCGTTTCCACACTGGCCTGCGGCCATTGATTGCCGGAGGGCGACTCGATGGCCAGCATGAGTTTGATGCCATTCCACGGATTGGGCTTGGCGGACACCCCTTCCGCCTTCACCTGGGCGATCACCCGCAAGACCGTCCCGCGCACCTGCTCCAGCGGCAGAGCCAGTCGGGCGATGACGGCTTGATTGGTGCGCTCCGCCGCCTGCTGAAACAAGGCCGAGCGAGCACTGTTAAACCCTTCCCCCTCAGACCATTTGCCCTGCCAGCCCTGGGTGCTGGCGGGGGATTCAAAATGATTCTGATAGATAATTTGACCAGGGGCGGGAGCGGCCAGACCGGCCCCTGAAATCAAGGCCAGCCCGCACCCTAGAATGGCAAGTACGTGACGCATATGGATTAGACTGTGGAAACGCCTTGAATTATCAACAGTTATTATTCGCCCCGCCGACAGCAGCCAGCGAGCCGGATGGTGCAAAGGATTGGCGCTTTTCCGCATTGCCAAAACCTTTCGCCTGATATTCATTTTCACCAGCATGAAAGCTCTCGCCATGGCGGTCATCGCCGCCATCTTAATGCTGAGCGGCGCCTTGCCGGCCGCCGCCGCCAATTGGCCGCAATGGCGTTATGACGCCGGCCGCACGGCAGACTCTCCTGAGCGTCTGGGTACCAACCTCACCCTGCGCTGGGTGTGGCAATACCCGCCGCGCACCCCCACCTGGGAAGACCCGCTCAATCAGGACCTCATGCCCTTTGACGTGGTCTTCGAGCCAATTGTCGTCGGCCATCACCTCATCGTGGGCTTCAACGATCGCGATCGGGTCGTGGCCCTCGACATTCGCACCGGCGAGCAAGCCTGGGTTTTCTACACCGAAGGCCCCGTCCGGCTCCCGCCGGCCGCGCAAAACGGCAAAGTCTATTTCGTGAGTGACGACGGCTGGCTCTATTGTGTGAGCGCCGCCGAGGGCAAATTGCATTGGAAATTTCGTGGCGGCCCCTCTCCCCGCAAGGCCCTGGGCAACGCCCGCCTGGTTTCCGCCTGGCCTGCCCGCGGCGGGCCGGTGATTCGGGATAACGTGGTTTATTTCGCCGCCAGCATCTGGCCGTTCATGGGGGTCTTCATTTACGCGCTGGAGGCCGAAACCGGCGATGTGCGCTGGGTGAATGACAGCAACGGCCCCATGTACATGAAACAACCCCACGCCGCCCCGGCTTTTGGCGGCGTGGCCCCTCAAGGCGCCCTGGTCGCCACCGCCAAACATCTCCTGGTGCCCGGCGGCCGCTCCGTGCCCGCCGTGTTTGACCGGCAATCAGGTGATTTCCAGTATTACCATCTGACCGAATCCGGCAAAGGCACGGGCGGCTCGCTCGTTCTGGCCAATGACCAGGAGTTTTTTGTGCACACGCGCAAACGCGGCACCCGCGCCCATGAGCTGGCCACCGGCAAACGCACCAGCTTCATCATCAACGAGCCGGTCCTTGGCCGGGGCCATTACTACACCGCCAGTGATTATCCCAGCAACCTCATGGCCGTGGTCATCGCCGAGCAAAACCTCGAGGCCGCCGAATATAACGCCATCAAGGCCCGCAAAGATTTTGAGGACGCCCTCGAGGCGGGTGACCGCATGGCCATCCGCTCCGCCAGCAACACCCTGGCCAGCATGGAACGCCGGTTGGGCCGCGCCATCACCAACCTGGCCAACGCCCGCACCAATCTCCCGGCCGGCCCCATCCCCAAGGTCATTCAAGCCTGGCGCCATGATAAAACCCTGGTTTGGGAAATCGAGGCCGACGGCTCGGGCGATTTAATCCGCGCCGGCGGCGTGCTCTATGCGGCCGGCTCCAACAAACTCCAGGCCATTACCCCTCCCGCTGGCCGCAACCCCGCGCAGATTGTCTGGACCCACACCGTCACCAACCAAATCCGCCGTCTGTTGGCGGCCCAGGGCATGTTGTTTGCCGTCGGGCTGGAGGGGCACATCCTGGCCTTCGGCGCAGGCGTGGGCCCGCCTAAAATACTGCACGAAACCCCAGAATTACCCACCCTTTCCCCTGATGCAGTGGCTCGCGCCAAAACCATCCTCGAGCGCACCGGCATCAAAGACGGTTATGCCTATTACCTCGGCCTGGCGGACCCGGACCTTCCCGCCGCTCTGGCCGCTGCTTCCGATTTGCATGTGATTGTGGTGGACGCGGATACGAATAAGATTGAACAGCTCCAACGCCGCTGGGACAAAGCCGGCTGGCTGGGCCGCCGTCTGGCCTTGCTCGCCGCCGACCCCCTCAACTTTGGCGCTCCTCCTTATATTGCCAATCTCGTGATTGCCGAGACCTCGCTGGCCCAGAAACTGGCCCGCACTGCCACTCCCACCGTCAACGCCGAGGCTGCCGGCGTGTTGAGCGGTGCCTTGGCCTTGGGGGCCGTCACACCGTGCGACCTGGCCAGGGTTTATGAATCCCTGCGCCCCTACGGCGGCATCCTCTGGCTCAACGGCGCGGCGGCCGAGGCCCAAACGGTCCGCGCTGCCGCCCTGCCGCAGGCGGTCCTGCGCCCCGAGGGCGAAGACCTTTGTCTGGTGCGCGAAGGCCCCATTCCCGGCTCGGCCGATTGGACCCACCAGTATGGCGATGTGGCCAATTCCGTGAAATCCGACGACAAAACCGTGCGCCTGCCGGTGGGGGTCCTGTGGTTTGGCGGCAACACCCATCTGGACGTGCTGCCCCGCCACGGCCACGGCCCTTCCCAGCAAGTCGCCGGCGGACGTTTGTTCATCGAGGGCATGGACTGCATCAGCGCCCGCGATGTGTACACCGGCCGCCGCCTGTGGAAAACCGTGATTCCCGGCCTCGATACTTCCGGCATTTACTACGATGAAACCCTGAAAGACGACCCCTTCACCACCCTGTACAACCAGCGCCACATTCCCGGCGCCAACGCTCGCGGCGCCAACTTCGTGGTGACCGCCGACCGCGTCTATGTCGCTGTCAGCAACCATTGCACCGTGCTCGACGCCGCCACCGGCAAGATTTTACAGGACATCCCCATGCCCGGATTGCGGGGCCAGCCTTCAGGCCAATGGACGTACATTGGCGTTTACGAAGACATTCTCCTGGGCGGCACCGACTTCGCCCTGTTCAACCGCCGCTTTGGCGGCCCGCGCCTCGCCTGGCCGCCCCCGCCCGCGGACCTTGCCGCCTGCCATGGATTGACGGCCTTTGACCGGCACACCGGCAAGGTCCTCTGGCAGGTGGAGGCCAAATACAGCTTCATTCACAACGGCATCGTGGCCGGCAAGGGCAAGGTCTATTGCCTGGACCGCTGGCCCAAGAGCGTCGAAGCCAAACTGCGCGCCCAAAATCAACCAGTGCCCTCCAGTTACCGCATTGTGGCGTTTGATATTCGCACCGGCCAGTTGGCCTGGGAGCAGGACGACATCGTCTCCTGCTCGTGGCTCGCTTATAGCAAGACTGAAGACCTGCTGCTCCTGGCCGGTGCCAAGGCCACTGACCGCCTCCGTGACGAAACCAGCTCCAGCATGCAGGTGCTCCAGGCCTCCGACGGCAAGTCCCTCTGGGCGCGCCGCAACGACCTGCTGCACAATGGCCCTTGCGTGTTGTACCACGACCTCATCATTACCACCCCCGTCTCCTACCAGGCCAGTGCCGGCGCCTACCGGCTCCGGGACGGCAAACCCCACGAAATCGTCAACCCGCTTACCGGCCAGCCCCAGCTTTGGAAGGTCTATCGCACCTACGGCTGCAATACCCCCATCGCCGGGGAATACTTGATGACCTTCCGCAGCGGCGCGGCTGGTTTTTATGATTTGGAGCGCCACAGTGGCCTGGGCAACTGGGGCGGCTTCAAATCCGGTTGCAGCGCCAACCTCATCATCGCCAACGGCGTCGTCAACGCCCCGGATTACACCCGCACCTGCAGTTGCCCCTACCAGAACCAAACCTCCCTGGCCCTGGTGCCCATGCCCGAATTGGAAGTCTGGACCTGCAACCTCTCCGGCCTGACCCTTTCCAACAGCATCCGCATCGCCCGCATGGGCCTCAACCTCGGCGCCCCCGGTGACCGCCTTGCGGAGGATGGTACGCTGTGGCTCGAATACCCCCCCACCAGTGAGCTGTCCCCCAAAGTGCTGGTTTCGTTCAACGGCGCCAGCGTCACCAATGTCTTCACCAATGCCCCTATTTTCCGCCGGCACATCAGCAGCGTCAGCGGCAACAGCCATCCGTATGTTTTTGCTTCAGGATTGCGCGAGGTCGAATCCCTGGTCATCACGCCCCAAACCGTGCCCGCCCGCCTTCCCCCCCGGCCCTCCAGCAGCGAGGACGATGATGATGACGACGACCCCACGCGGGGCAGTGGAGCGAATACCAATCAAAACGGTTTTGCCTCCGCCACCAATGCCGTTGGCGGCACCAACAGCGCTGCCGTCACCGGTGCTTCCACCAACCGGCCTGCCGGTCCCTGGCCGCCAGGCCCGCCGCGCTTCGGCCGTCCCCGCCCCGGCTTCGGCTTTGGCGGCGGCACCAACACCGTGCGCGTCATCTCCTCGAGCGACGATTTGCCGGAACTTGAACCGGCCCATTACACCGTGCGCCTGTATTTTAGCGAGCCGGATGAAATCGCCGTGGGCCAGCGCGTCTTCGACATCGAAATCCAGGGCCAGAAACTGCTGGAGAAAATGGACATCATCCAGGAAACCGGCGCGCCTTTCCGCGGCGTGGTCAAGGAGTTCAAAGGCATTCTCGTCACCAAAGATTTGGCGGTGCGCCTGCGTCAGGCCCCAGGCTCCCCCCTCAAGCCGGTCCTCTCTGGCATTGAATTGGTGCAGGAAAACTGACACAAATCTTTCGTGATTCTGGGCATGTCTCGAAATATCCCGGCCCGCAAGCCATGGTGTTTGGCTCTCGCGGCAGGTTTGACCTTGGCAGCAATTTCCGGTTTCACGGGTTGCGATGCCAAGGCCCCCCCGCCCGCTGCACCCCCCGCCGCGGAAGCGGAGGGTCTGCCTCGCGTTACCCCGGAGGGGCATCTGGACCGCGCCCAACCCAAACTCAGAACCATGCGCCTTTACGTGGGCGCGCACGAATTGATTACCGAGCTGTGCACCAACGACGTCCAGCGCATGACCGGCATGATGTTTCGCACCAACCTCGCCGAAAACGAGGCCATGTTATTCGTCTTCCCCTGGCCGCATCGCGCCAGTTTCTACATGAAAAACACCCGGGTCCCCTTGAGCGCCGCCTACCTTGACCCCGAGGGGGTCATCCGGGAAATCCATGATTTGCACCCGGGCGATTTACAGGGCAAGGAGGCCAAGGTGGACAATATCCAGTACGTCCTCGAAACCACCCAGGGCTGGTTCCAACGCCGCAACCTCGGGCCGGGCGCTGTCGTCCGCACTGAGGAAGGCACTCTCCCGCAAACTTTCTTCAAACGCCGCTGACCAGAGAGGCAGGCCAATCCGTCCACCCCCTGCCGCACCCGCAACATTAAAGGGCCGGGCGGCGCACTGAAAATTGGGTGTCCCCATTTCGCGCTGCCGCTTCTCTTTCTGACCTGGCCTTTCACCTGGCCTTTCCACCCCCGCTAGGGGGCTTTCTTTTCCACCGCTCCTTGGTGCAGCCGGTTCAGCAAAGCCACGGCCGTCTCCACCAGTTGCTCCCCGGCCCCTGGCGCCACCCTTGCGCTTTCCGGCTCGTAGGCGCCCTCCGCATAGCTGCGGCGGTCAGGAATATACCCCACCGTTTCGTTGGCCAGATAAACCGGAAAAGTCAAAGGAAACGGCGAGCGCTTTTTCATCGCCAGCCCCAGCTCGGTAAAAACCTCGCCCGGCAGGCTGACCCAGGCAATATCGCGCCCCAAAGTGATGACCTGCACTTCCACCCGGTAGGGCCTGCCATCCTGCGCTGCCAAATCCAGCGCCCGGTATGCCCGCACCTTTTTCATGAAATTGGCGCTGCGGTCATCTTTGGCCTGGGCCAGGAACTGGCGGGCTTCCGCCGCCTCCGCCGGCGTCACCGTGGCCGCCGGCAGGTCCACCCAGGCGGAAGCCGCCTGGAGCGGCCCGCCCTCCACGGGTTGAAGCTGTTTGTAACTTTGCAAAACTGCCGCCCCCAAAATAATGGCAATCCGGTGCTGTTCCGCAGGCGAGGTTTGGGGCCAGCTCCAGTTCACATCAATGTGATTCAAATTGCCGCACGCCCCATTCATCACCAGCGTAAGGTGATTCGTGCCGTGGTACCCGCCCAACACCCGGCTCAAAGCCCCCGGCCAGTCGGCGCTGAATTTGCTGCCGCCTGTGGTATCCGTGTGCATGGCAAAATGCACCAGCGTGGCCAGCGTTTGCGCCGGCCCGCGGGCGCGCGGCGCTTCAAACAACAACACTCCCACTTCCGAGTCCGCCGGCCCGGCGGGCATCATGATGTTGGGATTGAGCTTCCCCGGATTCCACGCCACCGTGCCATCGCGCATGAAGAAGCGGCGGTTATACGTCAGACCCTCGCAGCGCGTTTTCGCGGCGCTTAATTGCGCCGGCTGCCGCGCCGTATCCGCCCGCCGCACCGTTTCGGCAATCCAGCCCGGCAGGCGGGCAGTGTATTCCTTGACCTTGGACTGCGGTTCGCCTTGCGTGGCGTGGCGCAGTCCCTGATGCGCCAGCTCCGGCCCTGTGTGCGCATGTGTCCCATAAATCATAATGTGCCCGGCCTTGATGCCGGTGGTCTTCTCAATCTCCGCCCGCGCCGCGTCGGTGACGGGGCGTGTCACCCAAATCAGGTCCAGCGAAACCAGCGCCACCCGCTCCCCGCCCGATTGCAGCACCACCGCTTTGCACAACAGGGGGTCCCATGTCCCCTCCGCGCCCCGCTCATGATAATAACCCGCCAGCGAGATGCCCAACGGCGGCGTAATATCGGTGACTGCGCATCCCAAAGACAGGGGGGCATTGGCCACCGCCCCGGCAGGAGCCTGCGCCCACGCCAGGCTGGCGGCCAGCAAGGCGCTGGCCATGAAAAGCTGGAGACGTTTCATGCTCCCATTAAAACCTGCCCTACTCCTGATTTCCACGCTGAATTTGAATGCCGCCACCCTTTCCCCCTTGGGCCTTGCCGGCGGCGCCTGGTTCAGCCGGGATGGTTGCGCCCCCTGCAGTGACTACGCCGGCTGAATGATTAATGCATCTCCACCGCGCACGTGCCCAGGCCGCCCCGGTAATAATTGAATTGCACATTCGGGTGTTCCGCCAGCAACGACATGGGCACAGAGGTGTCCACAATCCGTTTGGAAATCATGTACGCCGTCAGCCGTTGGCCAAAAGGATTATCATGATTGCCCGCCTGCCAGATGCTTACCTTCTCCGCCTTCCACGTCTCCACTGGCCCCACGCTAATCGCCATGGTGGGCACCAGCGCAATGTTGCCGCCGCCGCTGGTACGCGCATTTTGGGCCACCGTCAGCGGATGCAGCTTGACCACGCGCGTGGCGAGCTTGCGGTATTCCGCCGCCGGCGGCGGCTGGTCCTTGTACTTGCCCTTGCGCTGCGGCGGGTCATTGAAGGCCCAGTGTTTCACGTCACCCTGTCCGCCCTGCATCACCACGCACCGGATGCCGCTGTCCCAAGTCTTGCGATAGGGCGCCGTGTCCGCCTTGGGGAAGTGCAGATGGGCATCGGGCATCCGCAACTTGCGGTTGATGCGATTGAAACACAACTCGCGGTCCGCGCGCTCAAAGGACAACGGATGCGTCACCGGCACTTCCTTCCCGTCCAGATACCATTCATCCATGCCCCAGAAGTGGCCTTCGCGGACATCCAACTCCAGGGAGTTGACCAGCCGCGCCACCAGCGGCAATTGCTCCGTGGGGCCAATGGGGCCGCAAATGCCCGCCGGGTTGTCCGCCGTGCTCTGCCGCCAGGCGTGGATGTACTCCAGCGCCTCCGCCAGATAAAAATCCTCCAGCGTGTCGTACATCACCACCTTGAAGCCAGGCCGCGAGAGCCGTTCCACATCGCGTGGGGTCAGGCGGGCCACTTCTTCAATCAGGTCTTTGGGCAGGGTGGTGTAGTCCCACCAATCCGGGGATATGGCACTCAAGGGACGTGGCATAAGACAGCGGGTTGACGGTGGGAAAATCTACAAGGCCTGCGTCTGCCCCGGCATGGCAATCGGATACCGCCCCTGCGCATCCGGCATCACCGGCGCCGGGCCCTCCATCGTCAGATTTTCCAAATTGGGCGCGAGGGACAAATTGGAATTCATCGCCGCCTCCCATGTGATGAGCGCGCCGGACTCGCAGGCCATCCGCCCCATGATGGCCGTGAGGCAGGACTTCGCGCAGCGCTCGGTTTCATTGTAGGGCTTGTCATTCCGGATGGCATCGAACAACAAATCATGCTCGCGCTGGTATTGGTCGCCCTTTTCTCCCCGGAATCGCCACAGCAATTGCTCGCCCCCCGGTTTATGTCCCTTGAACAACCGCGGGTCGGGAATGCCCTCGCCCAAGATTCCGCAGCCCGTCGTGCCGTGCACGATATTGCCAAAGAAATCATAGCACCGTGTCATGTGCCGTCCCTGGGCGACCAGGCGCGTGCCGTCCGCAAAAGTGTACTCGGCCATGTAATGGTCAAAAAGCTGGTCCGCCTCCTGGCGCACCTGGCGGCCGCCCATACCCTGCACCGACACCGGCCAGTCGTCCTTGACCCAGCAGCACACGTCAATGTTGTGAATGAGCCAGTCCACAATGAAACTGCCGTTCAGCCACGTAAAACAACTGTAATTGGCAATTTGATAAGCCACCTCGCTCATGCCCGGCGCTTTCGGCGCCAGCCCCACCGGCCCGTGCATCCGGTAGGCATAGGAAGTCACCACCGTCCCAATCGCGCCGTCATGAATCCGCGCAATCGCCTCCTCCAGCGGCGGGTAATGCCGGCTCATCAACCCGCCGGCCACCTTCAAATTTTTCTGCCGCGCCAGCTCGCCCGTTTTCAGCACGCGCCGGATGCCGGGGGCATCCACCGCAAAGCTTTTTTCCATGAACACGTGCATCCCTTTTTCAATGGCATACTCAAAATGCAGTGGGCGAAACGCCGGCGCCGTCGCCAGCAACACCACACTCCCTTTGTCCAGCGAATCTATCGCGCGCTTGAAGGCGTCGAAACCCACAAAGCGCCGGTCCGGCGGCACATTCGCCTTCTCCCCGAGTTGCGACGTCAAATTGCGCACGCAGGCCTCGGTCTTTTGCTCAAACACATCGGCCACCGCCCACAATTGCGTCGGCCCGGCGGTGGAAAGCGCGTTTTTCGCCGCGCCAGTGCCCCGTCCCCCGCAACCGACCAGCGCAATCTTCAATGTGTTGCTTTCCGCCGCATACCCCGGCATGGGGATGCCGGGCGCCAGCGCCGCCCCCGCGGCCAGCGTCGAAGAAGTTTTCAGAAAATTCCGACGTGTCGTGGAAACAGTTGTGGATTTCATGCGCCGAATTGCACTGTGGATTGCCCCTTCCGTCAAGCGGGAAAACCGCGCCGCCCCCTGGCTTCATGTCCCATTTGCCAACCCTGGGCAACCGGGCTAGCATGGGCTGCGATGAAACATGATTCCGCTCATCACTTCCAGGAACCGATTTTGAAATATGCGCGCACTGACTTTGCCAGACTGCCCGTTCATTTCACCGTCCAGGAAGCCCTCAACGCCATCCGCCAGCAGGGCATTGGCGAAAAAATCGTCTATTTCTATGTCGTGGCCGAAGACGATCGCCTGGTGGGCGTCGTGCCCACCCGCCGTTTGCTGACCGCCCCGCTGGAAGAAAAATTGCAGAACATCATGATTACCCGCATGGTGGTCATTCCCCACACCGCCACCGTCCTCGAAGCCTGCGAGCAGTTCATCCTGCACAAATTCCTGGCCTTTCCCGTGGTGGACGAACGGCGCCGCATCGTGGGCATGGTGGACGTGCAGTTGTTCACCGGCGAAATTTTTGACTTCACCGAACGCGAGCAGGCCGAAGATGTCTTTGAAATGCTCGGTTTTCGCCTCAATCAGGTGCGTGATGCCACCCCGCTGCGTGCCTTTCGCTACCGTTTCCCCTGGCTTATGCCCACCGTCCTCAGCGGCACCCTCTGCGCCTTGCTGGCGGGCGCTTATGAACTGACCCTCGCGCGCAGCATCCTGCTCGCCTTCTTCCTTACACTGGTCCTCGCGCTGGGGGAAAGCGTGAGCATCCAATCCATGACCCTGGCCATCCAAACTTTACGCGCCACGCGTCCCACCTGGGCTTGGTTTGGCAAGGCCCTGCGGCGTGAAATGACCACCGCCCTCCTCCTGGGGTTGGGTTGTGGCATCCTCGTGTCGCTTATCGTCTGGCTCTGGCGTGGCGTGTTGCCCGCCGCCCTGGTCATCGGCGGCAGCATCAGCCTTTCCCTCACGGGCGCGTGCTTCGTTGGGCTGGGCATTCCCACCCTGCTTCACGCCCTCCGCTGGGACCCCAAGGTGGCCGCCGGCCCGCTTACCCTGGCCCTGGCCGACATTTTCACCCTCCTCTGCTACTTCAACCTCGCCGCGTTATTTCTTTAGGCCACTTGCCCACCCATGATGGCTGCCAAAAAATTTTTGCGCGAAGAGAATCCCGCTTTCAAATATGGGGCCAAGGCAGGTCTTGTTTGCGCCGAGCCTTCCGATATTCCAGCATCCTGTCTTTCAGCGCTTCCAGCAGCTCATGCCTTGAAACCTTGGTGCCTTGTACTGCTTGGTCTAAAAGGGAGTTCAGATTGGCCAAGGTTCTAGCCCGCGAGGACTCGTCGCAAATTTCAAGCTGATAGAGAGTTTCCAGTATCTGGTTAAGCAGCGCTTTCCGGTCCAAAGACATCGGCCAAAATTTCCTCCCTTCTGGCTTTGGTCATATCGCCGTACCACATCCTTTCAGAAATGCGCAGCGATTCGACAGTGGCGGCAAGATTATCAAACCCAAAGCCGATGACTTTCGGATCAATCTCCTGGTGCATTCTAAATTGATGCAACAGAAGCTCGCCGCAACCCTTGAGAAAGCCCAACATGGCCCGGTGATAATTGATGTCCCTTTCTGATGGCTGCCGGTCAACGATGCGCTCACCTTCGATTCGCTTGAAGACTTTGAGGGCAAAAGACCATGCCGCAAGGCGGTATAAAAGGTGCGAACGCCGCTCTGCCAGTTCTTCCTGAAGTTCGCTTACCAGAAGTTGGACCGCCGACCAGTCCCTGTCATCTATGTGGTAATCAAATTCAGACTGGTTGTGGATGGATTCCATACCTCGTCACTATAATTCAACCGTGCCGCACTGCAAGGAGGAAAACATTGCTGATGGTGGGCGCTGAGGGATTCGAACCCCCGACCTACTCGGTGTAAACGAGACGCGCTAACCACTGCGCCAAGCGCCCACGCCACCGCCTCCCCCTCCGTTACTAGGGCATTGAGCGAGTTCCCGCAAGCCAAATGCTTGGCCCGCCAGCAGGCCGTCCCACATTGCGCCCAGCCTTTTTCCATTGTGATTCTCGCCGCCTCATATTAAATAGCCCCTGTCATGGCGACCCCTGAACAACGGCCGGGGCCGGAAAAAACCGCCAATCCTTTCCAGACCTCGGGCAGCCCGGCAGTAGGCGACCGCCTGCTCACGGCGGCCGAGATGCACCAGTGTCTCAAGCGCGCCCGCCGCACTCAAATGGTGCAGTTGTTGGTGGCTGTCGTCCTGTTCACGGCCATCGCCGGCACCGCCACCTATTTGATTCTTGAGTCCTGGCAGACCGCCGAGCGCCGCCTCCAGCACAGCCAGGAATGGACCGACCAAAGCGGCCGCTACATGGTCATCATCGCCTCCAATTACGCCGCCCAGGCCCGCCTGGCCCAGCACCAGGCCATGCTCGCCGCCAGCCAGGCCGGCGCCGACCGCGAAGCGGTGGTGGCCCTCCGCACCGAAACCGCCATGACCATCACCAACGCCGCCCTCAACCTCACCCGCCAACTTTCCCGCGCCCTCAACGACTTGGGCCAGAGCAATATCATGACCCTGGACCTCCACTACACCGCCCGCCTCCAAAACCTCGAAAAACAGATGGAAGCCGAGCGCCAGAAACTCCTCCAAACCACCCTCGAACAGCTTAAACGCCTCACCAAGGAGCTGTCCAAGTACGATCCGCTCCTCAAAATTGATCCCGATGTGGCCGGCCGCATCCAGACCGCCCTCGCCCAGCTCCAGCAACTGGTGGAAATCACCGAGCTGCTCAAACTGCGGCAGGAAGACCAGGTCAAAAACCTGCAAAACCAAATCACCCTCCTCAACGAAAAATTGAAAGTCCTCGAGCTGCGCCTGGACCAGTTTCAGTCCGGCTTGAGCGGCCTCCTGTCCAACCCGCCTCCGGGGCTGCGCCTGGCCACCAATCCCCCTCCTCCCGCCCCCAAACCGGCCCCCTGACGCCCGCCGTCACCCGGCGGCCGCGTGCTCACGCGCTTCATTCCCGCCCTGGCTTTACGCAAACAACCGCCGCACAAACGCCGCGTTTTTCCGCGCATCCGCCACCGCGTCCTTGGACGGCGCGGAAGTTTCCAGCACAATCCACCCGCGATAACCAATGTCATGAATCGCCTGCGCCAGCGCCTCAAACTTCGCGGGCTCGTCCTCCAGGTACTTGGCGCCGTTCTTGAAATGAATCTGCGCGATGCGGTCGCGCATCAACCGGATTTCCGCCGGCGAATCATACTTCTTGGTCGTGCCCGTGTTGTACACGTCGTAATACATCTGCACCGCCTCGTGATTCACCGCGTCCAGAATGCGCAGGTTGTCGCGGGCATTCAAATAAGTCTCAATCGCCAGCACCACCCCCGCCTTTTTCGCCCGCGGCGCCGCGTCCTTCAACCGCTGCACCACCACATCCATCTCCTTCTCCTTCAGCCGCCCCTGTTCATCCAGCAAATCCCCGCGGAAAAAGAACGCCACCAAAATCACCTTCGCGCCCAGGTCTTGCGCGGCATCAATGGACTGCTCCAGCCAGGCCGGCCCGCGCGGGTCACTGGCCAGCGGGTATTCGTTCAACAGCCCCATCATCAGCGAGCAAATGGGCAGCCCCGTCGCCTGCATCTGCGCCTTGTAGCTCGTCCGCGTCGCCGGCTCGGCAATCGCCAGCCGCTCCGCCGCCCCGCCCACTCCCACTTCCACGCCCTCCAAGCCGGCTTGTTTGGCCTGCTCCAGATTCACCACGCACGCCCCCACTTTGATTTGCGCGCGCGCCGCGGCAGCCTGCAACCAGGCCGGGGTGAGGGTGGCGCCCGCCAGGGCGGCCGTGGTGGTGGTGAGGAAATGACGGCGGTTGAACCACGAGTTTTTCATGTGTGCCATGCCGCCAACTTAAACGACTCCCCTCCTTTGTCAATCCGCCCCCGCAGCCCAGGCGCAACCTCTCACTCCCGCGCCCGCGAATCCATCACAATGGTCACCGGCCCGTCATTCACCAGCGCCACCTTCATGTCCGCGCCAAACTCCCCCGTGGCCACCGGCCGCCCCAGCTCCGCCCCCAGCCGCGCCACGAATTGCTCATACAAGGGAATCGCGATTTCCGGCCGCGCCGCGCGGCTGTAGCTGGGCCGGTTGCCTTTTTTTGTGCTCGCGTGCAGCGTGAACTGACTGACCACCAGCACCTCGCCCCCCACCTCCTGCACCGAGCGGTTCATCACGCCCGCGTCATCATTGAAAATGCGCAGCCGCGCAATCTTGCCGCACAACCATTCCACATCCTCGGCGGTGTCCACCCCCTCAATGCCCACCAGCACCACCAGCCCGGGGCCAATGGCGCTTTTGACCTGTCCGCCAATCGTCACCGACGCCTGCGACACTCGCTGAATTACCACACGCATAGCACCTTGCCTTCCCTCAACCTGGCCTAATCCACGCGGGCCCCTTCACCCCCCGCCGCCCTCACCGCGTGCGCGCCGTAAGCCACACGCCGGCCATCCCAAACAACAAATTCGGCAGCCAGCCCGCCAGCCACGGCGCCAGCCGGCCGCTCAGTCCCAGCGCCTCCGCAAACCGCTGCACCAGAAAATAAGCGAATGCCAGAAACACACTGCTGGCCACTCCCACAAACACATTCCGCCGCCCGCTGCGCGCCGCAAACGGCACCGCTATCACCACCACCACCAGGCACGTCACCGGCGCCGCCAGCCGCGCATGCCATTTGGTGTCCAATTGCGCATCCCGCCCCCGCTCCGGATGCCAGCGCCGATACTCATAAATCTCCCGCAGCGACAACGACATCCCCCGCGCCGCCCGCAGGTCACTCAGACTGCTGACCTTGATTTCACTCCGGATGCGCGCCGGCGTGGCCCGCAACTCCGGCAGCGCCAGCACCTCGGTCTGGCGGCGCTCGGTGGGAATGGGCTGGCCGGGCGCGTAGATGTTTTGCTGCACCTTGTGGAATTGCCAGTGGCCATTGGTGTACACCCCGCGCTCGGCCGCCAGCTCCACCCGGCTGCCATCCGCTGCATGCCAGATGACCCGCGCCTTGCGCATTTCTCCCGTCACCGGATGAAAATCAAACGGCCCCACCACGTTGGTGTGCCCGCCGGTGTAATCCAGAAACACCACATGCCGCTGCCAGGCCTGCTCCCCCTCCTGCGCCCGCTGCCGGCGGGTGAGCAATTGGTCCGCTTCATCCAGACTGTGCGGCATCAACACCTCATTAACGACAAACAAACCCATGCCGCAGACCGTCCCCACCGCCAGATACGGCACCAGCAGCCGCCACAAACTCACCCCGGCGCAACGCATCGCCGTCAGCTCATGATGCCGCGCGTGATGCGTCAGGCTGTACAACATCGCCAGCAGCAACCCCAGCGGCACCACATAGCCCAGCGTCTTGGGCAGCGTCAGAAACAGGTACGTGGCTATTTCCCCCGCCTTCAAACCCTGCCGCTGGAACTCGTCCATCTCGGAAAAGGTGAGGAACGCCAGCCAGAAAATCAGAAATCCGCTGAGGCAGTAGCCCAGCGGCACCAACAACTCCCGCAATAAATAGCGGTCCAGCAGGCGCATCGCGGCCCAACCTAAGCCAAAGGCTGCGCCGGAGCAAGACCCACTGCATCAACGGCGGGGCAGGGCGGGCAGGCCATTGGCCGCCCCCGCCCCTGCGCCAGCCCCCTGGCGCCGCTTACGAGCGCGGCGCGGCCCCGGCAATGCTCAGCGTCAGTTCAATCTCCTCCGCCACCTTGTCTTGGGGCGCGCCGGGATTGATGCCGTAATCACTGCGCTTGATGCTGAACTGCGCTCGAATCACCAGCAAATCCCCCTGTTGCCGGTTGTTGGTCCGCGCGCCGAGCTTGTCCTTGAGATAAGTAAAACGCACCGGCACTGTGACCTCGCGCGTGACCCCCCTCACCGTAAGCTGTCCGGTCACCTCCGCCGTGGTGGTGTCGCCCGCCGTTTTCACGTTCTTCAGACTCTCGGCCTTGAAACGGATTTCAGGATGCTTGGCCACATCCATCCACTGCGCGCTGTGCAGGTGCTCTTTCATCATCGGATTGGGCACGTGCAGGGTGGACGCGCTCACCACGATTTCTCCGCGGGTGGCGGCGGGATTTTCCGGGTCAAATACCACCTTGCCGCTGATGCCGTTGGCACTGCCATTAATGGCCTCCAGCGGCGCATCCAGCTTGAACACCACGTTGTTCACACCCTTGGGGTCCGCAAAATCAAACGTCTGCGGCGCCCCCACCACTGCCAACGCCAGCCCCAACCCGCAGGTGAGGCCCAACATTACGGATTTCTTCATGATTCTAGTTCTCGATTGAACGCCTTGACGGCGGGATTTACGTTTTAACCGGGGTCACCCGGGACTTCCGCTCCAGAAAGGAAACCCCCACCATCAGCAATGCCACCCCCACTGCCGCCGCCAGCACATCCACCCCCGGCACCAGGCGTTGCTCATAAACCACCGCCTCAATGCCGGTCACTTCGTCCAGTACCCGCTTGGGCACGCTGGTCATGGTCCATCCCCGATGCGCTCCGGCGGCAAGCCACCAGGCCAGTGCGCCGGCCAGCAGCAACCCTGCGGCCGCGCGCCAACCGTTTTTGCCTCGGAGTGTCTTCATGGCAGCATTACTCATGTTAGACATTAGCAATAATGGCATACTTCCACGTCACCGCAACCCGGCCCCAGGGCTGACGCGCCGTTTTCCTAGGGCCGGGCGTCCGGCTTCCCGTCGTTGAATAATCATGGCCTACGGACGCGCCCTCTGGCATGATGACCGCCGCACAGGACGAATCCATGACATCGTCTCACGGGCAGATGGTGCGTTCGATCTCCGCCGCCTCCCTCATCATGATGGGGTCGGTGTTGCTCAGCCGTGTGCTCGGCATCGTCCGCGAAATGGTGCTCGCCGGCATGGGCGGCACCAGCGCGGAAATGGACGCCTACGTGGCCGCCTTCCTGTTGCCGGAATTTCTCAACCACCTCCTGGCCGGGGGCTTCATGTCCATCACCTTTATCCCGCTGTTTCAGGAGCGCCTCCAACAAGGCGATGCCCCCGGCGCCTGGCGGCTTTTCAACAACCTCCTGTGTGCCGGCACCCTCGTCATGGCCCTGCTGGTGGCTGCCGCATGGATTTTCACCCCCCAACTGGTCGCCCTCCTGGGCGACCGCATTGGCGGCGCTTCCCCGGCGCAAGTCACGCGCCTGACCCGCATCATTCTGCCCGCGCAAATTTTCTTCTATTGGGGCGCGCTCCTGTTGGCTGTACAATTTGCGCACCAGCAATTCTTGCTGCCCGCGCTTGCCCCGCTCCTCTACAACGGCGGCATCATCCTGGGCGGACTCTTTTTGGGGCGCTGGCTCGGCGTCGAGGGATTCGCCTGGGGCGTGCTGGTGGGGGCCCTGGCGGGCAATGCCCTGGTGCAGACCCTCGGCCTGCGCCGTTTGCGCCCTCCCCTGACCTGGGTGCTGGACTTCCGCGATGCCGGCCTGCGCCGCTACGTGTGGCTCAGCCTGCCGCTGGTGCTCGGCCTGGGCATGCAATTCTCCAATGAAATGGCCTTCCGCATTTTCGGCGCGCCGCTGGGTGAAGGCGCCCTGGCCAGCCTGAACTATGCGCTGCGCATCATGTGGGCGCTGGTGGGATTGTTCGGCCAGGCGGTGGGCATTGCCTCTTTTCCCTTTCTCACCCGCCTGGCCGTCAGCGGGCGGCTGGGGGAATTGAACCAGGTGGCCGCTGGCGTGTTGCGACGGCTGTTGCTGCTGGTTTTGCCGGTGTCGGTGGTGTTAATGGCCCTGGCGCCGGAAGTGGTCACCGTGGTGTTTCAACGCGGACGCTTCACCGCGCAAAGCGCCGCCCAAACCGCCCCCGTGCTGCAATGGTACCTGGCCGGCGCCTTTGCCTTTGCCGCCATGACCATTGTCACCCGCTGTTTTTACGCCCTCCAAAACACCTGGCTGCCCATGGTGGCCTGCACCGCGGTGGCCTTGGCTTCGCTGCCGTTATACGCCTGGTTCAGCCGCCTCTGGGGCGCGCCGGGGATTGCCCTGGCCGGCTCCCTGGGCGCCTTGGTTCAATTGACCGTTCTTTCCTGGCTTTGGGTGCGCCGCCATGGCTCCCAGACCCCTTGGACTCCTTTAGGCCAGGGTCTTTGGCAGGCCCTGCTGGCGGCGGCCACGGCCGGGGGAATGGCCTTCGGCGTGCGCAGCCTGCTGTGGAGCGTGGACGCCCTGGCAACGTGGAAAACATCGTATAGCCATGCTCTGGTGGGCGGCCTGGCCGGCGGTGCGGGACTGGTGGCGGGCGGGCTGGTCTTGTGGACCCTGGGCGCGCCCGAAGCCCGCCAATTCCTGCAGAAATGGCTCCCGAAAAAGGCTTGATTCGGGGCTTCACCTCAAGTCTGTCCATCCCTTGTGAATAAAATTTGCGTGAAAACCGCGTGAAATATGGCACACTGAGAAGAAGGTGAATTTATTAACACGGGAACAGCTCAGGACGCTGGCCGTGATGGGACTGCTGCTGGCGTTGGGTTTGGGAGTGAAATGGTACCGTGCAAACAACCGGCCCCCAAGTCCGCCGCCCGCCAGGGCCCTGCAGCCGTGAACTATGCATAAAGTTAATTTTGACGAGGAACTGGAGAAAATCCTGGAGCGCGACCCGCGCTATGACCGGGAAGCTTACCACTTTGTGCGCGAGGCACTCGAACATACCCAAAAAATGTTGAAAAGCCGCGGCCGCGGCCGCAGCGACACCCGGCACGTGACCGGCCAACAACTCCTGGACGGCATCCGCGACCTGGCCCTCAAGCAATTTGGCCCCATGACCATCACCGTCTTTGAGGAGTGGGGCATCCATCGCTGCGAAGACTTTGGCGAGATTGTTTTTAACATGGTCGAGCAGGGGCTGCTCAGCAAAACCAAGGAAGACAGCCGGGCGGATTTTCAGGGCGGCTACGATTTCGACACCGCCTTCCGCCAGCCCTTTCTGCCTTCCTCCAAACTTTCCCCCCCGCGGGAGCCCAAGGTTGGCTGATGCAGTCTGCCGCCCACCAGAATCTTGCCCCGCGGCAGCGGCGTGTGGCTTCCGGGCCTGCGGCGCGGGTCATCACCTTGGACCACGGCCTGCAAATCATCGTGCGCGAAGACCACAGCGCGCCGGTGGCCTCGGTGCAGGCCTGGTGCAAGGCCGGCAGCATTCACGAGGGCCGCTGGCTGGGCGCCGGCCTTTCGCATGTCCTCGAACACATGCTGTTCAAGGGCACCACCACCCGCCCGGGCGCCCAAATTGACCGGGAAGTCCAGAGCGCCGGCGGTTACATCAACGCCTACACCAGCTTTGACCGCACGGTGTACTACATTGATGTGCCCAATACAGGCGTCCAGGTCGCCTTGGACATCCTGTGCGACATCATGCAAAACGCCTCCCTGCCGGAGGAGGAAATGGCCCGGGAAATGGAGGTCATCCGCCGCGAAATGGACATGACCCATGACGACCCCGGCCAGCGCTCCGCCCGCCGCCTCTTTGAAACCGCTTATACCCGCAGCCCCTACCGTTTCACCGTCATCGGTTACCCCGATATTTTCAACGAATTGAAACGCGAGGACGTGCTCGCCTATTACCGCGAGAAATACGCCCCCAACAACCTCTTTTTCGTCGTCGTGGGCGACGTGGACGCCGCCGCCGTCGAGCAGCGCATCCGCCAGAACTTTGCTCACGCCAAGGCCCGGCCCCTGCCGCCCATGGTATTGCCGGAGGAACCCCGCCAACTGGCCGCCCGCGAGGTCATCGAGGAAGCCCCCATCGCCCTGGCCCACGTGCATTTTAGCTGGCATATTCCGGACCTGCGGCATCCGGATGTGCCTGCGCTGGACGTCCTGGCCACCATCCTCGGCAGTGGCCGCAGCTCCCGCCTGTACCAGACTGTGCGCGAGCGTCTCGGCCTGGTCAATTCCATTGAGGCCTGGACTTACAGCCCCGGCAACCCCGGCCTGTTCGGCATGAGCGCCGTCATGGACGCCAACAAACTGGAAGCGGCTCGCGCGGCCATGCTGGACGAAATCGAAAAACTGAAATCCCACCCCATCAAACCGGCGGAATTGCAAAAGGCCATCAAACAATTCACCTCGGCCACGCTGGCCACCCGCAAAACCATGGCTGGCCAGGCCCAGGACCTCGGCGCCAGTTGGCTCGCCGCGGGCGATTTGGACTTCTCCACCCGTTACCTGCAGGCCGTCAAGAAAACCACGGCCGCCGATTTGCAGCGCGTGGCCCGCCAGTACTTGACCGAGGAAAACCGCACTTGCTACGCCCTCACGCCCCCGCGGCCCAATCACCTGGCCGCGCCCTCCATCACCGTCGCGCGCAGCGCCAGCATCGAGAAATTCACCCTCCCCAACGGCCTGCGCGTCCTCCTCAAGGAAGACCATCGCCTGCCCTTTGTCGAGTTTCGCGCCGTCCTGCGCGGCGGTGTGCTCGCCGAGACCCTGGACACCAGCGGGCTCACCACCCTCATGACCCGCCTTCTCCTCAAGGGCACCCGCAAACGCTCCGCCGAGCGCCTTGCCCGCGAAATCGAATCCCTGGGCGGCAGCATGGATACCTACGGCGGCAACCAGTCTTTCGGCCTGAACGTGGAGGTTTTGCAGGCGGATTTCACCCGCGGCCTGGACCTCCTCGCCGATGCCCTCCTCCATCCCGTTTTCCCCGCCGAGGCCCTGGAACGGGAACGCCAGGTCCAGCTTGCCTCGCTCGAAAACCAGCGCGACCAGATTCTTCCCTACGCCGCCCGCCTGATGCGGCGCGTCCTGTTTGGCCCGGCCGGTTACGGCTTGGATTCCCTGGGGGAGACGGCTTCCGTGCAAAAACTCTCCCTGGCCGATTTACAGCAAATGCATCGGCAGCTTGTGGTCCCCAGCAACTGTGTGCTGGCCATTTTCGGCGACGTCCAAACCGGCCCGGCCCTCAAGGCAATCGAGAAAATGCTGGGCCGCTGGCGCGGGCGCCTTGCGCTGCCACCACTGCCCCAGCCTCCCGCCCTGACCAAAGTGGTGCGTCACACGGAGACTCTGGAGAAAAAACAGGCCCTGGTCATCATCGGTTTCCCGGGCGTCACGCTTTTTGACCCCGACCGCCACGCTCTCGAACTCTTGCAGGAAGCCTGCAGCGACCTCGGCAGCCGCCTCTTCATGCGCATCCGGGACCAGCTCGGCCTCGCCTATTATGTGGGCGCCCAAAACTTCCTCGGCCTGACCCCCGGCTTCTTTGCCTTCTACGCCGGCACGGAGCCAGGCCAGGCCGCCCTGTGTGAGGCGGAAATGCTGGCCGAAGCGACCCTCCTTCGGCGTGAGGGCCTTGCCGAAGAGGAGCTGCAACGCGCCAAAGCCAAACTCCTCGGCCAGCGCAAAATTGCCCGGCAGGATTTGGGGCATCAGGCCATGGCGGTGGCCCTGGACGAACTTTACGGGCTGGGTTGCCATTATTTTGAACAGGAAGACGCCCGCATTCAGGGTGTGACCCTCGAACAAGTCCGCGCCGCCGCGGAAAAGTACCTTTGCCCGGAGCGCATGGTGGTGGTGGTCATCAACCCCCAACCCTAGGCGCACAAAACACACGCCACCGGCAGGTTGGGTGTTTTGAGGCTTGGGCAGGGCTCGCCGGCGCCCCCCCGGCCGTTTAATAACTGCCGGAAATATAATGCGTCAGTTGCTCGATGACCTGACTCTGCGTGGTGATAATCCAGTTCACCAAATCCCCAATGGACAACACCCCCACGAGTTGCTCATTTTCGAGCACCGGCAAATGGCGGATGCGATGCTGGGTCATAAGCCGCAGGCATTCCTCCACAGTGGTGGCCGGGGTCACGGTAATCACCGGAAACGTCAGGATTTCCCGCACTTTGGTCTCCTTGGAACTTTTCCCCTGCAACGCCACTTTGCGCGTGTAGTCGCGCTCGGAAATCATCCCCATGAGGCGTCCATTTTCCACCACCACCAGGGCGCCCACATTGTACTCCGCCATCTTGCCAATAGCCTCAAAGACGGTTTGCTCCGGGCCAATGGAATAAACAGCCGAATGCTTTTTCTGTTGCAAGACGGCGCTGACAGTACCTGTAAATGCCATAACTCAGCTTGGTTTTGCGTGTTACCTGCCGGACCGGCCTTCCCGGGCCGCGCCCTCACCCACTCCCCCAGTGGAGACACCACCTCCACCAGAGCAATTTACATGACTTAACGGCCAAACTATAACTGTTACTTCAGATTACGCAACTGGCTTTCGCGCCGTGATGTTGGCGGACGCCACATATTCTCCTGCGCCTTGCCTCCAGCTCTCAATAAAAGCGCGACTTCCCTCCTTTATCTCAATCTGAACCTCGTTGAAACCCGCCCGCTGCAGCATCGTTTGCCATTCGGCCACGCTGGCGGCCCCTGCCACACAGCCAGCGTAGGCGGCAAAGTCGGCCTTCACCGCCTCCGGGATGGGTTGCAAGGCCACAATGTCGGAAATCGCCAGACGCCCCCCCGGGCGCAACACCCGGAAGGCCTCGGCCAGCACCTGCGCTTTATTGGGGGACAGGTCGACCACGCAATTGGAAATGACCCAGTCCACGGAGGCATCGGCCACCGGCAGATGCTCAATTTCACCCAGCCGGAATTCCACATTCGAGGCGCCACTCTTGGCGGTGTTGGCCCGCGCTTTGGCCACCATTTCCGGCGTCATGTCCACCCCAATGACCCGCCCGGTCGGCCCGGTTTTGCGGGCCACGATGAAACAGTCAAAGCCGCCGCCGCTGCCCAAATCCAGCACCGTTTGGCCGGCTTGAATGGCCGCCAGCGCCGTGGGATTGCCGCAGCCCAGACCCATCTCCGCCCCCGGGGGAGCCAGCGCAATGTCTTCCGCAGCGTAGCCCAGGGTTTCTGGCCGGGTGCCGCAACCACACCCGCAGCCTTTTTCAGCCTGCAAGGCAATGGCGGCGTAATGAGTGCGCACCTGCTGGCGTACTTCAGTCTCGGAAAAAGCTTGGTTTTGCATGAGCTGCTTGGTGCCAAGAGAGCCGCCCGTGGCGGGCGGGCCTTATTTCTCTTGCGCCACCCTTGTCATCCAAAAATGCGACATCGGCGGCTCCAATGTTAATGTGCTTTTCGTAACCTGATCCATTAACCTTCCGTCTGACACCAATATAATCGCAGGTTGAATGTCTTATCAACATTATGATTGACCACCAATGGTTCACCACGGCGCTGGTGCTGGCCCTTACCTTGGCGCGCGCCGCCTCATTCGCCGCAGGTGCCGGCAATTCCCTCCAACTTTGGTATGACAAACCCGCCGCTCGCTGGGTCGAAGCCCTGGCCATCGGCAACGGAAAAATCAGCGCCATGGTTTTTGGTGGTGTAGGGCAGGAGCGCCTCCAGCTTAATGAGGGCACGCTTTGGGCTGGCGGCCCTTATGACCCCGTCAATCCAGAGGCCCGCGAAGCCCTCCCCGAAGCCCGCCAGCTCGTCAACGAAGGCAAATACCGCGAGGCGGCCAAACTCATTGGCGCCAAAATCATGGCCAAACCCCTCCGCCAAATGCCCTATCAAACCGTGGGCGATTTGCGGCTCGCCTTTGCCGGCAGCACCAACGCCGAAAACTATCGCCGAACCTTGGATTTGGACACCGCCATGGCCACCGTGACCTACACCGCCGACGGTGTGCGCCATCAACGCGAGGTTTTTGCCAGCGCGCTAGATAATGTCATTGTCTTGCGCCTGACCGCCGACCCGCCGGGCAAACTGGCCTTCACCGCCTCCATGCGCACCCCCATGGCGGCCACTGTGGAAACCGAAGGCAAGGATACCCTCGTCATGCGCGGCATGGGGGGCACCGCCCAGGGCATCAAAGGACAAATCCGATACCAGGCCCGCGTCAAATTGCTCCCCGAGGGCGGCGAGATGAAGGCCGAGGGCGGGGCGGTGACGGTCACCAACGCCACCGCCGTCACCCTCCTCATCACCGCCGCCACCAGTTACAAGCGCTTTGACGATGTCAGCGGTGACCCGGAGGCGCTGGTCAAAGCCACCCTCGACGCGGCGGCGAAAAAATCCCTGGCTCAGTTGCGGGCCGCTCACCTGGCGGATTACCAGCCGCGTTTCCGCCGCGTGACGCTGGACTTGGGACAGTCGGAGGCCATGAAATTGCCCACCGATGAACGCATCCGGCGTTTTGGCCAGGGCAACGACCCGCATTTGGCCGCGTTGTATTACCAATTTGGCCGTTACCTGCTCCTCAGTTGCTCGCGGCCCGGCGGCCAGCCAGCCACCCTCCAGGGCCTCTGGAATGAAAGCATGACCCCGCCCTGGGACAGCAAATACACCATCAACATCAACACCGAGATGAATTACTGGCCGGCCGAGCCGGGCAACCTGGCCGAGTGTGTGGAACCCCTGCTGGCCATGGTGGAGGAACTCACCATCACCGGCGGGCGCACGGCGCAGAAAATGTACGGCGCGCGCGGCTGGGTGGTGCATCACAACACCGATATCTGGCGCGCTTCCGCCCCCATTGACGGCCCCCAGTGGGGCATGTGGCCCTGCGGCGGCGCCTGGCTCTGCCTGCACCTGTGGGACCGCTATGAGTACAGCGGCGATACCACTCTCCTGCGGCGCATCTACCCCGTCCTGAAAGGCGCCTCGGAATTCTTCCTCGATACCCTCCAGGAAACCCCGGATAAAAAGTGGCTCGTCACCAATCCCTCCCTCTCCCCGGAAAACGGGCATCCCTTTGGCACTTCCATCTGCGCCGGGCCAACCATGGACATGCAGATTTTGCGCGACCTGTTTGCCAATACCATCAAGGCCGCCGCTTTGTTGGGCGTGGATGCTGATTTCCGCCAAAAACTCGCCGCCACGCGCGCCCGGCTCGCCCCCAACCAGATTGGCAGCGCCGGCCAGTTGCAGGAATGGCTGGAAGACTGGGATTTGAAGGCGCCCGAGCGCCGCCATCGCCACGTCTCCCATCTTTATGGCTTGTATCCGGGGCGGGACATCCACCGCCGCGACACCCCCGAGCTGGCGGCCGCTGTCAAGAAATCCCTGGAATTGCGCGGCGACAAGGCCACTGGCTGGGCCACCGCCTGGCGCATCTGCCTCTGGACGCATCTGGGCGACGGCGACCATGCCTACCAGATTTTGCAGCACCTCCTCAGCCCCGACCTGACTTACCCCAACATGTTCGACGCCCACCCGCCCTTCCAGATTGACGGCAACTTTGGCGGCGCGGCCGGCATTGCGGAAATGCTCATGCAAAGCCGCATGGGCACCGTCCAGGAGGCTTTGAACCCCGCTCCCGTGCCGGAAATTGAACTGTTGCCCGCCCTGCCCAAAGCCTGGCCCACGGGCCGCGTCACCGGCTTGCGGGCGCGTGGTGGTTTTGAGGTGGATGTCACCTGGCGCGACGGCCGTTTGCTGGAAACCACCGTCCGCTCCCTCAACGGCGGCAAGGCCCGCCTGCTGTACGGCACTGCCGCTCGTGAAATCACTTTGCCACGCGGTGAAACGTACCGTTGGAACGGCCAATAATTGAACCAGAGACAACCCCGTAAAAAAACTCACTATGAAAAAAACCAGTCTGGCATTGATGTGTGGATTGCTTGTCGGGTGGGCCACAGCCGCCTATGCCGCCGAGGGGAACAACCCTCCTGCGCCACCCCGCGGCGGGGGCGGCTTTGGCGGCCCCATCACCTTGAATCCCGATGACAAACCGGCCTTCCTCGAGCCGCCGCCGGGCATTGACCAGCGCCGTGAGGGCGTGCCCCAAGGCAAGCTGGAGATGATTGAATACGAATCGAAATCGGTGGGCACCACCCGCAAGATGCAGGTGTACACGCCGCCCGGCTACACCAAGGACAAAAAATACCCCGTGCTCTATCTCCTCCACGGCATTGGCGGGGATGAAACGGAATGGCAGCGCTTTGCCAAGCCCAATATTTTGCTGGAAAACCTCCTGGCCGACGGCAAGGCCGTGCCCATGATTATCGTCATGCCCAACGGCCGCGCCCAGAAGGACGACCGCCCCGGCTCCAACCCCATGGCTACCGCCCCCGCCTTTGCGGCATTCGACAAGGACTTGTTCAATGACATCATCCCCACCATTGAATCGCGCTATTCGGTGCAAGCCGACCGCGAGCACCGGGCGCTGGCCGGCCTGAGCATGGGCGGCGGGCAGACCTTCAATTTCGGCCTCGCCAATCTGGACAAATTCGCGTGGATTGGCGCCTTCTCGGCCGCGCCCAACACCAAGCGCCCCGCCGAATTGGTGCCGGACCCGGCGGCGGCCAAACAGCAGCTTAAATTGTTGCTCATCACCTGCGGCAACAAGGATGGTCTCATTCGCATCAGCCAGGGCGTCCACCAATACCTCAAGGAAAAGGAAGTCCCCCACATCTGGCATGTGGACGGCAACGGCCACGACGCCACCCACTGGCGCAACAGCCTCTGGCACTTCATGCAGCGCATCTTCAAGTGAGGCGTGTTTCACCACGCAGCTCCAGGTGGCGGGGAGCGCCCGCCCGCTCCCTCGCCACCAACCAACCGAAACAAAGCCCAAACAGCCCTGATTGAAAATCCCACGGATGATTCCCCAACCGCTCAAATCCATGAAGTCCCCTCGCCACTCCTTCGCACTCACCGCCGGCGTGTTGCTTGCCTTGGCGCCGGCGTTGTCGTCCCGGGCCGATTACCCGATTGTGTCGCACCGCTACCTGGCCGACCCCAGCTCGCTGGTGACCAAAGACCGAGTGTATATCTACTGCTCGAATGATGACGAAAGCCCCGTGCAGGGCAGCTACAACATCCCCAACGTCATTTGCGTTTCCAGCAGTGACATGAAAAACTGGACCGACCACGGCTCCGTTTTCCGCGCCAGTGACAGCACCACCTGGGCCAAACGCACCTGGGCGCCAGCCGCCATCGAACGCGACGGCAAGTTCTTCCTCTACTTCGGCAACGGCGGGGCCAACATCGGCGTGGCGGTGGGGGAGACGCCCATTGGGCCGTTCAAAGACCCCTTGGGCAAACCCCTGATTACCCACGGCACCCCCGGCGTCCAGCCCGCCCGCAACATGTGGCTCTTCGACCCCGGCGCCTTCATTGACGACGACGGCCAGGCCTACCTCTACTTTGGGGGCAACGGGGATGACAACGTGCGCGTGGCCAAACTCAAACCGGACATGATTACCATTGACGGCGAAATCATCAAAATGAACGCCACCAACTTTTTTGAAGCCGCCTGGGTCTTCAAACGCAATGGCGTCTATTATTTCACCTATTCCACCACCCCGCGCGCGCAGATGCGGATTGATTACATGACCAGCAATCATCCCATCAACGGTTACACCTATCGCGGTGTCGTGGCCGACCAGCCGCCCATCAATAACAACAACAACCATGCCGCCCAGTTTGAATTCAAAGGCCGCTGGTACCACGTCTATCATAATCGCATCGTCGCCCGCCAGGCCGGCATCCCCACCGGCTTCCGCCGCAACCTGGCCATCGAAGAATTTGGCTTCAACGAGGACGGCTCCATCAAAAAAGTCGTCTATACCACCAACGGCGTGCAGCAAATCGGCCGCGTGAATCCCTATGCCCGCGTGGAGGGCGAAACCTTCCATGCCCAAAGCGGCGTCGAAACCGAGCCTTGCAGCGAGGGTGGCATGTGCCTCGCCGACCTGCATCACGGCGACTGGGTACGCGTCGTGGGCGTGGATTTTGGCGCCAACGGGGCGAAAAAGTTCACCGCCCGCGTGGCCAGCGGCGAGCAGGGGGGCACGATTGAACTGCGGCTGGACGGCCCTGAAGGCCAGGTGGTGGGCACGTGCAAGGTCGAAAACACCGGCGGCGGGCAGTCTTGGAAAACCGTGTCCTGCGAAGTCAAAGGCGCGGTGGGCGTGCGTGATTTGTGCCTCAAATTCACCGGCGGCGACAAGGCGCTGCTGAATCTCGACCATTGGAAATTCGAATAGCCTCCGGGCCTTGTCGGCACTCGACCAACCACTCATGACGATAACCCATCACACCCTTTGCAGCCTCCTCGCCGCCCTGGCCGCCGCCAGCCTCGCCCTGCCGGCCCGGGCGGCAGAACCCGCCACTGCCGCGGCCCTGCCGCCATTGACCCAAGTGCGGCTGCTGGACGGCCCATTTGCCAACGCCGTCCAAATCAACCGCGCTTATCTGCTGGCACTGGAGCCGGACCGCTTGCTGGCGCCGATGCTGCGCGAAGCGGGCCTGCCCCCGCGCGCGCGCCCCTACGGGAATTGGGAAAGCGGTGGCCTGGACGGCCACACCGCCGGGCATTACCTCTCGGCACTGGCCACCATGATGGCCGCCGGCGCCGACACGCCGGATGGGGAATTGCGCCGACGCCTGGCCTACATGGTGGCCGAAATGGAACGCTGCCAGGCCGCCTCCGGCAACGGCTACCTGGGCGGCGTGCCGGGCAGCCGCGAACTGTGGCAGGCCATTGGCGAGGGGCGCGTGGAGGTCATCCATCGCAAATGGGTGCCCTGGTACAACCTGCATAAAACTTATGCCGGCCTGCGCGATGCCTGGCTGCTGGCCAGCAACGCCCAAGCCCGTGTCGTCCTCACCCGCCTGGGCGATTGGTGCGTGGACCTCATCGCCAAACTCAGCGATGACCAAATGCAGCGCATGCTGGCGCAGGAGCACGGCGGCATGAACGAAGTGCTGGCCGACTTGTATGTCCTCACTGGCGACAAAAAATACCTGCAGGCGGCGCAACGGTTTTGCCATCAGGCCGTCCTGGAGCCGCTGAAACGCAAGGAAGACCGCTTGACCGGCCTGCATGCCAACACCCAGATTCCCAAAGTCACCGGCCTGGCCCGCCTGGCCATGATTACCGGAGACTCCCAGGCCGAAACCGGCGCGCGGTTTTTCTGGGAAGATGTCACCCAAAAACGCACGGTTGCCTTCGGCGGCAACAGCGTTTCCGAGCACTTCAACGACCCCCGCAACTTTGGCGGCATGATTGAACACCGCGAAGGCCCCGAGACCTGCAACACCTACAACATGCTCCGGCTGACCGAGCATTTGTTTGCCCTGCGCCCCGAGGCGGCCTATGCCGATTACTACGAGCGGGCGTTATACAACCATATCCTGGCCTCCATTCATCCGGAGCGGCCGGGCTACGTTTATTTTACGCCCATCCGCCCCCAGCATTACCGCGTTTATTCGCAGCCGTCGCAGTGCTTCTGGTGTTGTGTGGGCACCGGCATGGAAAACCCCGGCCGCTACGGCACGTTCATTTATGCCCTCGCCACCAACGCCCTGTACGTGAATCTCTTCATCGCCTCCCAAGTCAATCTGCCCTCCTGGGGGCTAACCCTCCGCCAGGAAACTGCCTTCCCGGACGAACCCCGCACCCGCCTGACCCTGAACCTTAAGCAGCCGGCCGAATTCACCCTTTATGTGCGGCATCCCGCCTGGCTGGCCGGCCCGGCCCTCGCCGTGCGCGTCAACGGCCAGCCCACCACGCTTTCTTCCCAACCTTCCTCTTATGCCGCCCTCCGCCGCTCCTGGCGCGACGGCGACCAGGTGGAAATTGCCCTGCCCATGCGCACCACGGTGGAGCGCCTGCCTGATGGTTCAGACTGGGTGGCCTTGTTGCACGGACCCATCGTGCTGGCCTCCCCGGCGGGCACTAATGATTTGCGTGGTTTATACGCCAATGACAGCCGCATGGGCCACGTGGCCAGCGGCCCGCTGGTGCCTCTGGACCGTGTCCCCGTCCTCCTCACCACCGCCCACGAGCTGCCCCAGCATGTTATCCCTGACACCGCCGCCGGCCCGTTGCGATTCCGCCTGACCAAAGTGGTCGAGCCGCCCGCGCCCGACGGCCTGCCCCTCCTGCCGTTTTTCCGGCTGCACGACCAGCGCTATCAGATGTACTGGCAATTGACCACCCGCGAAGCTTTGGCGGCGCGGCGCGAAAAACTGGCCGCCGAGGAGCGCGCCAAGGCCCGGCGCGAAGCCAGCACGCTGGATTTCGTGGCCGTCGGCGAGCAGCAATCCGAAGTGGAGCACGACTTTGCCGGCGAACGCGTCGCCACCGGCCTTCACAACGGCCGGCGTTGGCGCCACGGTGAATGGTTTCAATACTCCCTGGCCACCCGCGGCGAGAAAGCCGTTGAATTGTCCGTCACCTACTGGGGCGGCGACCAGGGCCGCACCTTCGACATTCTGGCCAACGGTGAACGCCTGGCCACCGAAACCCTGAACAACAACCAACCGGGCCAGTTCTTTGAGAAACGCTATCGCATTCCCGATGCGCTGCTGGCCAGGACCACCAATGGCCGCGTGGTCATCCGGTTTGCCGCCAAACCCGGCGCGCTGGCCGGCGGCGTGTTTGATGTGCGTTTGATGAAACCAGAATCTCCGTAATCTCAGAAGGGCAATACCGCAAGTTATGATGAGCAAATCCACTTTTTCCTGGCTGCTGGCCATGGGCATCGGTCTGGCTGTGGCGGACACCCTCCCGGCCGCTGAACCGGCTGCCCAGGCCCGCAACCCCATCATTTGGGCTGATGTGCCGGACATGTGCATGGTCCGCGTGGGCGACACCTATTACATGGCCAGCACCACCATGCATCTCAGCCCTGGCCTGCCCATCATGAAATCCAGGGATTTGGTCAACTGGGAAATGGCCAGTTACGCCTACGCCACCCTGGCGGACAATGACGCCCTCAATCTGCAAAACGGCCGCAACGCCTACGGCGCCGGCTCCTGGGCGCCCAGCATTCGTTTCCACAAGGGCCGCTTTTACGCCTCCACTTTTGCCAACACCTCCGGCCGCACCCACATCTACCACACCCTCGACCCCGACAAAGGGCCCTGGGAGGAAATCTCGTTTCGTCCCTCCCTGCACGACCACACGCTGTTTTTCGATGACGACGGCCGCACCTATATGATTTACGGCGTGGGCAACCTGCGCCTGGTGGAGCTGAAGGAAGACCTCACCGGCCTCAAACCGGACGGCATCAATCAGGTCATCATCACCAACGCCATCTCCGTGGCGGGCGCCACCGCCGGGCTGGCGGGGGAAGGCTCGCAACTTTGGAAAATCAACGGCAAGTATTACCTCTTCAACATCATCTGGCCGCGCGGCGGCATGCGCATGGTCATCATTCATCGCGCCGATAAAATCACCGGCCCCTGGGAAGGCCGCGTCGCCCTTCAGGACAAAGGGGTGGCCCAGGGCGGGCTGATTGATACTCCCAAGGGCGATTGGTACGCCTACCTCTTCCGCGACTATGGCGCCGTCGGGCGCATCCCCTACTTGGTGCCTGTCAAATGGGTGGACGGCTGGCCTGTTTTGGGCGTGGACGGCAAGGTGCCCGATACCTTGCCGCTGCCTCCCAGCCGCGGCCTCATTCCCGGCATCGTGGCCTCGGACGAGTTTGACCGCAAACCCGGTGACCGCCCCCTGCCTCTGGTGTGGCAGTGGAATCACAATCCCGACAACCGCTTCTGGTCCGTCACGGCGCGCCCGGGCTTCCTGCGGCTCACCACCGGCCGGGTGGACAAGGACTTTCTCCAGGCCCGCAACAGTTTGACTCAGCGCACCCTCGGCCCCGAGTGCTCCGGGAGCGTGGCTGTGGATGTTTCCGGCATGAAGGACGGCGATTGCGCGGGGCTGGCCTTGTTGCAGCGCAACTATGGTTTGGTGGGCGTCAAGCAGGAGGGCGGGACTCGCCACCTGGTCATGGTCAGCGTTCAAAACGGCCCCCCCACCGAGGCCGCAAGGGTTCCCTTGCAGCAGAACACCGTCCATCTCAAGGCCGAATGTGATTTTAACAACCGCCGCGACGTGGCTTGGTTTTATTACAGCCTCGACGGTAAAACGTGGACCCGCATCGGCAGCGAACTGAAAATGACCTACACCCTCCCGCATTTCATGGGCTATCGCTTTGCCCTCTTTAATTACGCCACCCAGGAACCGGGCGGCCACGTGGACTTTGATTACTTCCGCATCAGCGACCGGATGACTGAACCGCGTTAGCCCTCATGAATCACCCTTGCGTATGAATCGCATCCAGGACGGTCTCGCGCGTTTTGCCTGCCTGTTGGGGACTTTGTGCGTGGGCCTTTTGGCGGCCCGGGCGCAATCCACCAACTTCTATGTTTTCCTCTGCTTCGGTCAATCCAACATGGAAGGCTTCCCCGGCCTTGAAGCGCAGGACAAAGGGCCGGTGAATGAGCGTTTTCAAGTCCTGGCCGCCGTGGATTTTCCCACGCTGGGGCGCAAACAGGGCCAATGGTATCCCGCCATCCCGCCTCTTTGCCGGCCCAGTGCTGGCCTTTCACCGGCGGACTATTTTGGGCGGACCCTGGTCTCCAATCTGCCGCCCCACCTCAAAGTGGGGGTGGTCAACGTCTCGGTGGCGGGCTGCAAAATTGAGCTTTTTGACCCGGACAACTTCCAGTCCTACGCCGCCACCGCTCCGCCTTGGATGCAGAACATCATCAAAGGCTACGGTGGCAACCCTTATGCCCATCTCGTGGCCATGGGCCGGCGCGCGCAGCAGGACGGCGTCATTAAAGGCATCCTGCTCCATCAGGGCGAATCCAACACCAACGACAAGGATTGGCCGCGCAAGGTCAACGCCATTTACCAGCGCCTGTTGCACGACTTGCAACTGCGTGCTGAGGACGTGCCCTTGCTGGTGGGCGAACTGGTGCCCGCCGACCAGAAGGGGGCCTGCGCCAGCATGAACAAAATCATCCAGACGCTGCCCCAAACCATTCCCACCGCGCACGTCATCTCCGCCCAAGGCTGCGCCGCCCGCGCGGACCGGTTGCACTTTGCCCCGGAAGGTTACCGGGAACTGGGCCGGCGCTACGCGGCAAAAATGCTTTCCCTTTTGGGATATGAACCTGGCCGTGCCCGGCCGGGAAACGCGCAATGATTACCATGCACGCTGTGCTGTTCACTCAAAAAATGAACAGTGACGCCGCGGGGCGAAAGCACCGGACGGTGTGCGCAAAACCATCGCCGGTTCTGCGGCTCGACGGGGAGGCTTTGGCTGGATGGCGGAAGGATAAATCACCCAAAACACCCACAACCATGAAAACCCAACTCACCACTCTGTTGTTGTCGGCCTTGCTCCTGGGCCAGTTTGGCCAGGCGCAAACCAATGCACCGGCGGATGATTGGAAGCCTTCGGTTTTGAATCAACCGGGCAAACAATATCCGCAAGTCAACTCCGAGCGCCGCGTGCGCGTGCGCATTGTAGCCCCCCAGGCCCAGAATGTGGTGCTCGACTTTCTGGGCGGCACCAAATACCCGCTCACCAAGGGCGAGGACGGCGCCTGGACGGGCATGTCCAATCCCATGGACGAAGGTTTCCACTATTATCAACTGGTCATAGACGGCGCTGGCGTGCCCGACCCCGGCACCCTCTATTTTTACGGCGGCAGCCGCTGGGGCAGCGCCGTGGAGGTGCCGGCGCACGACCAGGATTTTTACGCGCTGAAGAACGTGCCGCACGGGCAGCTTCGGCAGGTGTGGTTTTACTCGAAAAACGCCAATGCCACGCTGCGCTGCTTTGTCTATACCCCGCCGGATTATGACCAGAACGTCACCAAGCGTTACCCCGTGCTCTATTTGCAGCATGGCGGGGGCGAGGACGAAACTGGCTGGGGCAGCCAGGGCTTTACCGGCCGCATCATGGACAATTTGATTGCCGCGGGCAAAGCCCGATCCTTCATCATCGTCATGGCCAACAGCTACGTGCCGGGCGCGTTTGGGCCGGGACGCGGCCCGGCGCCCGCTCCAGCACCAGCGCCAGCGCCAGCCGCCACGCCCACTGCTGCCGGTGATCCGCCGCCGGCACCCGCGCCGCCGCCGCCCGGTAGAGGCCTGATGGGTCCTGGCGGGAGGATGTTCAATTTTGGCCCCTTCGAGCGCGTGTTGGTGGATGACCTGATTCCCTTTATTGACGCCAACTTCCGCACGCTTGCGGATCAGCCGCACCGCGCCATGGCCGGCCTCTCGATGGGCGGCATGCAGACCCGGGCCATCACCCTGGCCAACCTCGACAAGTTTTCCCACATTGGCGTGTTCAGCGGCGGCAGCATCTCCCTCTCCAACATCACCGACCTGGCGAAGTTCAAGGAGAAAGTCAAACTGGTGTTTATCAGTTATGGCAGCCGCGAGAACGGCGCGGCCATTGCCAAAGCCAACGTGGAGGCGTTGAAACAAGCCGGCATCAACAGCGTCTATTATGAGTCGCCCCAAACCGGCCACGAATGGCAATCCTGGCGGCGCAGCCTCTATCAGATGGCGCCGTTGTTGTTTGAGGATTTGCCGCTGCCTCCGGCCATTGCCATTCCGCCTGCCGCCGCAGCGCCGGCTGGCCAGCCTGCCCCGGCCACATCCGCCGCCCCCGCTGCGGGGGCTGGCGCCAAGATTATTCGCATCAAGGCCGGCCAGGACACCCCTTTCAAGGACTCCGCCGGCAATATATGGGAGGCTGAGCGCGGATTTGAAGGCGGCGCGACGGTGGGCCGCGACCCTGCCACGGTGATTGCCAACACCAAGGATCCGGGCCTTTATCTGACGGAGCGCTATTCCATGGAATCGTTTTCCCTGCCGCTGCCCAACGGCAAGTATGTGGTGAAACTGCACTTTGCCGAGACGTTTGAGGGCATCACCGGTCCGGGGCAACGCGTCTTCTCCTACAACGTGCAAGGGCGCGAATTTAAGGACTTTGATATTTGGGCGAAAACCGGCGGTCCCAACCGCGCCTACATCGAGACGGTGCCGGTGGAAATCACCAATGGCATGTTGCGGATTACCTTCACCCCGAAGGTGGAGAACCCGGAAATCAATGCCATTGAAATCATTCCCGAGGCCCTGGCCGGGGCTGCGCCGTCCACTCCCGCGCCTGCGGCAGCGCCGGCGCCGGCGCCCGCCCCTGCCGCGCCAGCCACTCCCCCCGGCGCCTCTGCGGCCACCGGCCCGATGCCGGTGCTCCAGATTGATGCCGGAAAGGTGACCGGCCAAGTCAGCCCGCTGTTGTATGGCTTGATGACCGAGGAAATTAATTTTTCCTACGAAGGCGGCCTCTACGCGGAGCTGATTCGCAATCGCTCCTTCAAAGCAAACCCCAAAGAGCCGGTCTATTGGAGCGCGGTGGGCGAGGCCACGCTGGCGCTGGACCCCTCCCAGCCGCTGAATGAAGCTTTAAATCTGAGCCTGAAAGTGGACGCCTCGCGGGCCTCGGCGGCCGCTCCGGCGGGCATTGCCAATGGCGGATTTTGGGGCATCCCGGTGCGTCCCAACACCACCTACCGCGCCACGTTTTATGCGCGGGCCGAGCAGTTTTCCGGCCCGCTCACGCTCTCGCTCGAAAGCCAGGACGGCAAGCAGGTGTTTGCCACCGCGGTGGTGCCGAAGATTACCGGCCAGTGGCAGAAGTACCAGGTCCTCTTGAAAACCAAAAAAGCGCCCGTCTCCAAGGACAATCGCTTCGTCATCACCACCACCCAGCCCGGCCTGATTTGGTTTCAGCACGTCTCGCTTTTTCCGCCCACTTACAAGAACCGCCCCAATGGCACGCGCCCGGACATCATGCAGCTCCTGGCTGACATGCAGCCCAAAACCCTGCGTTTTCCCGGGGGCAATTACCTCGAGGGCAACAATCTGGCCGAGCGGTTTGATTGGAAGAAAACCATCGGGCCGGTGGAGCAGCGGCCGGGCCATCGCAGCCCCTGGGGCTATTGGTCCACCGACGGTTTTGGGCTGTTGGAGTTTTTGGAGTGGTGCGAAGATTTGAACATGGAGCCTATCATGGGCGTGTTTGCGGGCTACACCCTCGACCGCAAATACATTGAACCCGGCCCGGCCCTGGAGCCTTATGTGCAGGAGGCGCTGGAGCAAATCGAGTATGTCATCGGCGATACCACCACCCGCTGGGGCGCCCAGCGCGCACGTGACGGCCACCCCAAGCCCTTCAAGTTGAATTTTGTGGAAATTGGCAACGAAGACTGGTTTGACCGCAGCGGCAGTTATGACGGTCGTTTCGCTCAATTTTATGATGCCATCAAGGCCAAGTACCCCCACCTCAAGGTCATTTCCTCCATCGGCTACGAGCATCCCAGCCAGATTGTCCGCAGCCGCGTGCCCGATTTGGTGGATGAGCATTATTACCGCTCCCTGGAGGAGATGATGGCCCACGCGCTTGATTACGACCGCTATCCCCGCACCAACGTCACGAAAATCTATTGCGGCGAATGGGCCACGCGGGTTGGCTCCCCCACCCCCAACATGGCAGGCGCCCTGGGGGACGCCGCCTGGATGACCGGCATGGAACGCAATTCCGACATCGTCCTGATGCATTGCTACGCGCCGTTGTTTGTCAACGTCAGCCAGCTCACCGGCCAGGGCCGCTCCATGCAATGGAGCTCGGATTTGATTGGTTATGACGCGCTGACCAGCTACGGTTCACCCGCTTATTACGCCCAGCAAATGTTCAGCACCATCCACGGCGATGAAATCCTGGCGACCGACACGCAAAATGTCCCCACCCGCACCTGGCAGCCGCGCGCCCCGCGCGGCGGAGCGCCCCCGCCGCCGCAGCCCATTCGCGAGATGTTTTTCAGCGTCACCCGCCGCCGCGCCACCGGAGAAATCTTTGTGAAAGTCGTCAATATCGCTGACCGCCTGCAACCGCTGGCCATCCAAATCAGCGGCGCGCCGCGCCTCCGCGCCGATGGCGAGCTGGTGCAACTGGCCGCCAACGCCCTCACGGACACCAACTCCATCGAGCAGCCGCGCAATATCGTGCCGCGCACGCAAAAAATCCGGGGCCTGAGCGCCAGCTTCATCCGCGAATTCCCTCCCTTCTCCATTTCCATTTTGAAACTTCGCAGCCGTTAAACATGCGCCGCAACTTCGCCTCCCGCCTCCGTTGGGCCGTGGCCTTGGCCGCTTGGGCCTGCAGCCTCGCCACTGGTTTCCCCGCCCAGCCCGTCAGCCTTGCCATCAAGGCCGGCGAGCCGGGCAGGGCGATTAGCCCCGATATTTTTGGCGTGTTTTTTGAGGACTTGAATTACGCCGCGGACGGCGGGTTGTATGCCGAGCTGATTCAAAACCGCTCCTTTGAATACAGTCCCACCGAACAACCCGACTGGCATCCCCTCAAATTTTGGGAGGTCATCAAACGCGGCGGCGGCGACGGCTCGGTCAGCGTGGCCGAAATGCGGCCCATCCACGAAAACAATCCTCATTACGCGCTCCTCACCGTGCGGCGGCCGGGGGAGGGGGTGGGACTGGCCAATGAGGGATTTGACGGCATCCCCCTGCAAGCAGGCGAAACGTACGAGGCCTCCTTCTGGACTTATCAAGCCTTCATGGGCGAAATGTGGGGGCGCGGGGACAACAACCGCCCCATGCCCGTCACCCTGCGTCTGGAGACTCGCAGCGGCGAAACCCTGGCTGAGGCCGCCTTCCAAATCAAAGGCCGCGATTGGCGGCGCGTCAGCGCCAAACTCAAGCCCGCCCGCACCGTCAGCGATGCGCGACTGGTCCTCCTGGCCCATGAGGCCGGCGGCCTGGCGCTCGACATGGTCTCCCTCTTTCCGGAAAAAACTTTTCGCCACCGCCCCAACGGGCTGCGCGCGGATTTGGCCCAGGCCGTGGCGGATTTGCAGCCCAAGTTTATGCGGTTTCCGGGCGGCTGCCTCGTCCACGGCGGGGGCGTGCATCGTTTCTACAATTGGAAGGAAACCATCGGCCCGGTCGAGCAGCGCCGCGCCCGGCGCAACCTCTGGGGCTATCACCAGACCATGGGCCTGGGCTATTTCGAGTATTTCCAATTCTGTGAAGACATCGGCGCCAAGCCGCTGCCCGTGGTGAGCGCCGGCGTCTGCTGCCAGCATGCCGGCAGCTCGCCCAATCGCGGCCAGGAGGGACTCCCCCTGGCGGAAATGCCGGCCTACATCCAGGACGTGCTGGATTTAATTGAATGGGCCAACGGCCCGGCCACCTCGAAATGGGGCGCCCAACGCGCCGCCGCCGGCCATCCCGAGCCGTTTGGCCTGAAATACCTGGGCGTGGGCAACGAGGATGCCATCACGCCCATTTTTAAGGAACGTTTCCGCATGATTTACGAGGCCATCAAGGCCAAACACCCCGAAATCGTGGTCATTGGTACCTCCGGCCCTTTTGCTGCGGGACGTGATTTTGACGAAGGCTGGGCCTTTGCGCGTGAATTGAAGCTGCCGCTGGTGGATGAGCATTACTACGTGCCGCCTCAATGGTTTTGGGACAACTTGTCCCGCTACGACCGCTATGACCGCAACGGCCCCAAGGTGTATGTGGGCGAATACGCCGCCCATGACCGCGACCGCCGCCGCAATTCGCTGCGCTCCGCCCTCGCCGAGGCCGCAGGCATGACCGGTTTCGAGCGCAACGGCGACGTGTTGCAATTTGCCTCCTACGCGCCTCTCTTTGCCCGCCGTGGCCATACCCAGTGGCATCCTGACCTCATTTATTTCAACAGCACCCGGGTTTTCCTCACGCCCAATTATTACGTGCAGCAGTTGTTCAGCCGCAACAGCGGCAACCGCGCACTCGACCTGGCCTTCCAAGGGGCAAGGCCAGCCACCTTGGCGGCCTCCGCCGTGCGCGATACTCAAAGCGGCCATGTAATCTTGAAAATGGTCAATGGCAGCGACGCGGCCGCCACTTTGCGCATCGAGTTGGAGGGCCTGCCCGCGCGCGATTTGCCCGCCACGCGCATCTTGCTCACCGGCCCCGGCCCGGACGCCTTCAACGCCGATGACCAGCCGCCCGCCGTGAAGCCGGAAACCACCGAAATGACCCTGCGTCCATCTTTTGAGTACACGGCACCTGCTTATTCATTGACGGTATTGCGAATCAAACCCTAAACTCCCGTATCAACATGACTCCACTTCGACCTTTTGCATGGGCCTTCGTCGCATGGGCGATTGGCGCAGGCGCAACTCTGGCGCAAAATCCACCCGCCCCGCCTGCTGCCGCGCCCCCCCCACCCGCCCCGGCAGCACCCCAAAAGCCGCTCAAACAGGCTTTCGCGGGCAAGTTTCTCATCGGGGCCGCCAATGACCTGCGGATGGTCTCGGACGCCGAACGGGAGCACATCAAGCTGCATTACAACGTCATCACGCCGGAGAACTGCATGAAGCCGCAGCCGCTGCAGCCCTCCGAAAACAATTTCAACTGGGCCACCGCCGATGCCTTGGTCAAATGGTGCGAAGAAAACGGAATCAAAGTCTGGGGCCACACCCTCGTCTGGCATGCCCAGACGGGCCGCTGGTTCTTTGAGCCGGGCGCCGACGGCAAGCCCGTCACTCGCGAGCTGGCCATGGAACGGCTGAAGAAGCATATCTTGACGGTGGTGGGCCGTTACAAGGGCCGTATCATCGGCTGGGACGTCGTGAACGAAGCCATCAGTGACCGCGGAGACGACTCCACCGAAAACCTCCGGCAATCCCAATGGCTGCAGAAAATCGGCCCTGATTTTCTGACCCTGGCCTTCAAATGGGCCCACGAGGCCGACCCCAAAGCTGAGCTTTATTACAATGATTATTCCATTGAACAGGGCGCCCTTCGCGGCCGCGGCAAACACGCCAGCTCGCTGCTCCTGCTCAAACGCCTCAAGGCCGAAGGCGCCCCCATTCACGGCGTGGGCATTCAGGGGCACTGGAGCTTGAGCACCAACCCGGAAGAAGTGGAAAAGGCCATTCAAAATTATGCCGCCCTGGGGCTGAAGGTCAGCATCAGCGAGCTGGATGTCACCGCCACGGGCGACAACACCGGCGCTTTCCCTACACGCGGACGCAATGAGCCAATCTCCGAGGAAGCCATCAAGAAACAGGCTGAAGTCTATGCCAAATTGTTTGAGGTGTTCAATCGCCACTCCAAAACTATCACCCGGGTCACCTTTTGGGGATTAAGCGACCGGCGCTCGTGGCGCTCCTGGCAGCGGCCCCTGCTGTTTGATGCCCAACTTCAGCCCAAACCCGCTTACTTCGCCATTCTGGAAGTCGCGGAAGGTAAGAAGATAAACTTCTCCCAACCGAAATAACGGCCCGGCTTCCGTCAGCAAGGCGGAAGCTTCCACAATATCTTAAATTTGAGAACAAACGATAACGATAACGTTGTCGTTTTTACAACTTTAATAAGGCGTTCTTCTGCGCACAGTTTTTGCTTTATCAAGGATGTGAAATTTGTTATAGTATTTTCAACTCAAGCACCTTTTTTTTGTTCGTGTTATTAGTATAACTTAACTCCATAATCATGAAAGCCAAGAACTTCTTGAAGCCCCAGTGGCATTTGTGGGCCACTGTGGCGGGGGTGATGATTTGGCTGATGCCCCACCTCACTCCCCTCCAGGGTGCTTCGTATGTCTGGCGGGGAGGCAGCGGCCCTTGGAATGTGGCCACCAACTGGAATCCCACCGGCGTGCCCGGGCCGGGAGACGAAGCCACTGTCAATGATGGTAACATCGTGCTCCCAGCCTCCACCAACCAGTTCATGGTGGGTTACTTGTATCAGCATGGCGGCACCATTAGTGGGGCCAATACGCTGGTAGTCGAAAATTACTATTACTGGCAGGCCGGCACCCTGGGCGGCGGCGGTGGGCGCCTGGTGGCCATGGCCAATGCAACCATCGAGAACACCAACACCGTCGTCCTGCAAGATTGGACCCTGGAAGTGCGGAGCTACGGCCGCTGGGCCGGAGAAGCGCCCCTGTTTCTCCACACCGGCGCCGTCATCACCAACTGCGGTTATTTCGACATCAACGTCTCCCAACCCATCATCAGCAGCAATCTCAATGTGCGCCTTGTTAACACCGGCACCATCCTTCTCACCAGCACGGGCACGGTGGTGTTGAACCCGGAGGATTTTGGGACGCCCTTGATGACTGTTCAGAATGAGGGCTCGCTGGAAATCCACTCGGGCAAATTGCTCCTCGACCAGGCCACCCTGACCTTGGGGAGCAATTCCGTAGTTCGCTATTATCTCACCGGCACTAATGCAATCACAGACTACGGCTTCATTGAGAGTTACCAGACCATCGCTTTGAATGGCCGGCTGGAAGTCCAGTTGGAGCCGCTCTATCCCTGGCCGCAGGATTACCAAGTTACCCTGATTCGGGGTTATATCTCAGGGGATTTCCTTCAGGCCGATTTTTCGCCCAGCGACCGGGCTTATTATTTGGAATTGAACGGCTGGCCGTGGGGGGAAATTAACCTGTTCGTGCAGGGGCTGGTGCCCCATATCACCCAAAATGCCGAATCGTGGGAAGGCCCGCCCGGCAAGGAGATTGTCATCACCTGCTTTGCCGACGGCACGCATCCGCTGTTTTTCCAATGGTACAAGGATGGGCTTCCCATCCCTTTGGCCAACCAGGACTACCTCCAGTACCTCCAGTCTGCCCCCACCCATCGGGGAAATTATTATTGCGTGGTCAGCAACCTCTACGGCGCCATCACCAGCCAGGTGGCCACCGTCTCCGTCGTCGCCCCCCCGCGGTTGCTCTCCTTCACCCTCACGGGGAATACGATGGTTATTACTGTCCAAGCTTCTTCCGATTCCGGGGAATTGATGGTGGAAAGAAGCCATATTCCCCAAGGGGCTTTTAGCTTGGTTACCAATGCCTTGGGCCTATCGGGGCAAATTCACACAGTTAACGATACTAATGTAATTCCTGGATTTTGGCATTTTTATCGGATTGCCGCACGAGGGCCCTTGGGGACGACAATCTTTGCCACCAACGTTTTCGGCTGTGGGGGGTATGAGTTGCAACTAGGCTACAATTTGATCGCGCAACCTTTTAGGACCAGCGATAACTCCCTCAACAGCGCTTTTTGGGGGCCGCCAGAAAATGCGCGGGTCGTCTTGATTAACAGCAACCGGTTGGAGACATATAACTATTCCACGTTGTATGGATGGTTGGACGAGAGCTTTGTTCCCGCAGCGCGGTTGCTGAAGCCCGGGGAGGGCTTCTATTTCTACAATCCTTTGGGCGGGCCATTCCTATTGCGAATGCTAGGCGAGCTTCCTGTGGGCCATCTGACCAATGCGGTGCCGGAGATGAAATGCGTTCTTTCTCCCTTGTTTCCTACTCGCGACTTCACTGGATTTCCCGCCATGGAAGGTGATAAAATCTGGATTTTCAATGAGCTGGCACAGCAATTCCAGCCCTATTTTTTCACCAATGGATTATGGCAGCCCTCTTATCCGTTCATGTTTCCGCATAAAGCCTTTTGGTTCGAGCCGGCGTTGCCTCTGCCGGGGGGCGGAGTGAATCCGCGGCCATGGACGGATGGGCTTTTTAACAGTGGCCCCCCCGAAGATTACGGTTATTTATATTCTCCAGTAGTTTACTCCGGCCCTGCGCATCCCCTAGTGCCCCAGGCGCCTTCGGTGGCGCCGCCTGTCATCACCCAACAGCCCGCCTCGCAAACCGTGCCGGAGGGCCTGCCCGCGCAATTCCAAGTGGTGGCCACCGGTGATCCTCCGCTTTATTACCATTGGTATTTCCAAGGCACAATGGTTCAAACGGGGACCAATCCCGTCTTTTCCATACCGGCCGTTAACTCCTCCGTGGCCGGTTCTTACTTCGTCGTCGTCAGCAACGCCGCTGGTGCCGTCACCAGCCAGGTGGCCACCTTGGATGTGGGGCCTCCTCCCTGGCCGCCTGAAATCTTCCGCCCGCCGCTCGACACGATGGTGACCGTGGGCAAGTTCGCCGAGTTTTACGTGGTCGCTTACGGGCAGGAACCTTTGTATTATCAGTGGTATTTCCAAGGCTCTCCGATTGCTGGGGCCAACGCGACCAATTTATTAATAATCAGTCCCGGTTTTCATCAGAGCGGCCCGTATTATGTGGTGGTAAGCAATGCCTTTGGCGTGGTGACCAGCCAGGTGGCAAACTTGTGGGTCTTTCCTCCGCCGCCAGTGGTGCCTTTGGGGCCAAATTGGGGCCAGCGCGCTGAGGTGTTGCCGGATTTGACCAACGTCATTTCCATGGCCACTCATTTTGACTACTGCCTGGCGGTCCGTGGGGACGGCCGCGTGGTGGGGTGGGGGCGAGACACCGACGGCCAATTGAACATTCCGTGGGAGGCTAATAATGCTGTGGCCGTCGCCGCCGGCGAACGGCACGCTTTGGCACTCATGGCCGATGGCAAGGTGCTGGCATGGGGAGACAATGACTTGGGACAATTGGAGGTCCCCGCCGACCTGACCAACGCCGTGGCCATTGCCGCCGGACATGCCCACTCCGTGGCCCTGAAGGCAGATGGCACTCTGGTGGCTTGGGGTAACGGCGTCGAAGCCCCACCGGGCTGGAGCAATATCGTGGCCATTGCCGCCGGGGATTACCACAGCTTGGCACTCACGGCGGATGGCATAGTCATGGCATGGGGGGCCAACTCGGAAGACCAGCTCATGGTGCCGCCTGGTTTGAGCAACGTGGTGGGGATTGCCGCTGGCTGGCGGCACAGTGTGGCCCTGAAAGCGGATGGCACAGTGGTGGCTTGGGGGGGCAACTCCTTAGGGCAAACCAACGTGCCACCCGGCTTAAGCAACGTCGTTTCCGTGGCGGCGGGCTTGGATCAGACCTTCGCCTTGCGTGCCGATGGCACGCTGGTGACGTGGGGTTTTGTTCCGCCAGAAATTCCGTCCAATCTTAGCAACTTGGTGGCAGTGGCAGGCGGTACGTATTTTGGTTTGGCCCTTATCGGTCATGGCCCGCCACGGGTGACACCGCAAGTAGGAAGAAGACTTGTCCAGCCAGGTGAAAACGCCGTCTTCACTATCCAAGCGGTGGGAGCATGGCCGCTGACTTATCAATGGCGGTTTAATGGCGTGCCCATCCCCGGCGCCAATCAACCCTGGCTGGTGGTGACCAATGTGCGGCCGGAAAATGCCGGGGCTTATCAGGTGGTGGTTCAAAACAGCCGGGGCTCAGTCACCAGCCCGGTCATGACGCTCCAATTGGAAACGCCACCCCCGCCACCCATCACCTCTCAGGTCATAGTTTGGGGCAATAATAATTGGGGAGTGGCCAATGTGCCGCCGGGCTTGACTAATCTTATCGCCCTTGCCGGGGGTTATGATCACTGCCTGGGATTGAGGGCGGACGGTACGGTGGTGGCTTGGGGCCACAATGGTAGTGGCCAAACCAATGTGCCGCCAGGGTTGTCCAACGTGGTGGCCATTGCGGCGGGGGAGTACCACAGTCTGGCCCTGCGCAAGGACGGCACCGTGGTGGGGTGGGGCGGTGATGGCTACGGCCAAGCGGTGCCCCCGCCGGGCCTCAGCAACGTCGTGGCCATCAGCGCGGGTGCAATGCATAGCTTGGCCTTGAGGGCCGATGGTACCGTGGTGGCTTGGGGTTACAATTGGGAAGGCCAGGGTTATGCACCTGAGGGTTTACGGGATATTGTCGCTATTGCGGCCGGCCATGAGCACAACATGGCCCTGCGCGCGGACGGCACCGTCGTGGTGTGGGGCAACAACTGTTGCGACCAGGTGTTTGTGCCACCTGGTCTCACTAATGTGGTGGCCATCGCGTCGGGCGGCGCTCATTGCCTGGCGCTGCGTTCTGGCGGCACCGTGGTGGCTTGGGGGGACAATGACTTGGACGCCACCAGTGTGCCTGCCGGTCTCAGTAATGTCGTGGCCATAGCCGCCGGTTATTCTCACAGTCTGGCACTCCAGGCTGATGGCACGCTGGTGGGATGGGGGGAATACAATTACAGCGTTAGTGCCACCAATATGCCAGCGGGTTTGTCTCAGGTGGTCGCGATAAGCGGGGGAGATAATTACAGTGTAGCCTTGATGGGGAATTGTCCGCCCCGGCTGGCACCGCAGGTTGCCCAGACCCGGGTCCAGGAAGGGGGCCGGGCCGTGTTTTATGCCGCTGGCACAGGCCAGCGCCCCATGACCTACCAGTGGAGGTTGAATGGCCTGCCGTTGACGGGCGCTACTCAACCTTGGTTTTTCCTGCCCAACGTCCAAAACTTGAACACCGGGGCCTATGACGTGGTGGTGAGCAATCCTTGGGGAGTGGTGACCAGTGCGGTGGCCCATTTGGTCATTGTTTCGCCCCCGCCGCCAGCCAATGTGGTGGTGTGGGGGAACAAGCCCAGAGCCTTGGATTTGTTGCCGCCAGGACTGCATGACGTCACCGCCGTGGCGGCGGGTGAATACTTCAATCTGGCCTTGCGCAGGGATGGAACCTTGAAGGCATGGGGAGAATACTGGACCGGTGGTGATGAGATATACGCACCGATGACCGTCCCTGCGACCCTTTCCAATGTAGTGGCCATTGCGGCAGGCGCGGACCATGCGCTGGCCCTGCTCCATAATGGAACTGTGCAGGGTTGGGGATATAATTATTGGTCACAGATTGATATTCCTTTGGGTCTGAGCAGTGTGATGGCCATAGCTGCTGGCGCAAGGCATAGTGTCGCCTTGCGCGAAGACGGCACCGTTATTGCATGGGGCGGCAATTCCGATGGTCAACTTGATGTTCCTGCGGGCTTGAGTAATGTGGTGGCCATTGCGGCGGGGGCATATCACACCTTGGCTCTTAAGGCTGACGGCAGGGTGGTTGCGTGGGGGGCTAATAATTCCGGCCAAGTCGCGGTCCCCACTTGGTTGAGCAATGTGGTGGCAGTGGCCGCCGGATGGGTCCACAGTCTGGCCTTGCGCGCGGATGGCACGGTGGTGGGATGGGGAGATAACCATTATGGCCAAACCAATGTGCCGCCGGGATTGTCCAACGCGGTGGCCATTGCCTGCGGGTTCCATCATAGCTTGGCCGTGAAGTCGGATGGCACCGTGGTGGCTTGGGGAAGAAATAATTTGGGCCAAACTTCTGTTCCGTTTGGCTTCAGCAACGTGGTGGCCGTTGCGGGAGGCGGCAAACACAGCATCGCGGTGCTGGGCGAAGGCCCGCCCCAGTTGGCGCCTGTCCTGCCTGCGCGGCGGGCCAATGTGGGACAGCCGGTAGTGTTTAGGGTTGCTGCCAGTGGCGAGTGGCCGCTGACTTATCAATGGCTGTTTAATGGCGTGCCCATCCCCGGCGCCAATCAACCCTGGCTGGTGGTGAACAATGTGCGGCCGGAAAATGCCGGCGCCTACCAGGTCGTGGTCCAAAACAGCCGGGGCTTAGTCACCAGCCCGGTCATGGCGCTTCAATTGGAGTCACCACCTGTTACCGCACCAGCGCAGGTGGTGGCTTGGGGATATAATGCCTTTGGCCAGACTAATGTGCCGGCGGGGCTGAGCAATATCATCGGCATTGCTTGTGGAGAGCATCATAGTCTGGCCTTGAAGCGTGACGGCTCGGTGGTGGCCTGGGGGGACAATTCTTATTTCCAAGGCACGGTTCCACCCTGGCTGACCAATGTCATCCAAGTTTCCGCGGGGTATGCCCACAATCTGGCTTTGTTGAATCAGGGAACCGTCGTGGCGTGGGGCAATAATTCATTAAATCAACTCAATGTGCCCCCGGGATTGATGAACGTGGTAGCCGTCTCTGCCAACGCTGCGCACAATCTGGCGCTCTTGGAAGATGGGACAGTGGTGGCTTGGGGGGCCAATGAATCGGGACAATGTAACGTCCCTCCCCAGGCGACCAACATCGTGGCCATTGCGGCGGGTGAAGACTTCAGCCTGGCTTTGCGGGCCGATGGCACGGTGGTGGGGTGGGGAGACAATACTTACGGCCAGGCCAGTCCGCCGGTGGGGCTGAGCAACGTGGTGGCCATCTCTGCTGGGGCCAACCACAGTCTGGCTTTGTTAATGGATGGAAAGGTCATCGGTTGGGGGGCCAATGACCGGGGCCAGCTCAACATCCCGCCCGTTTTGACCAATGCCGTGGCCATCGCGGCGGGTGGAAATCACAGCGTGGCTTTGCGCCCTGACGGCACAGTGATGGTATGGGGCGAGAGCGGCCATGGCGAGCTGCTGGTGCCGCCCGGCCTGACCAACGTGGTGGCATTGGCCGCGGGTTTCGGGCATAGTCTGGCGCTGCTTGGCTCCGGCCCGCCGTTCTTGTTGCCGCAGGTGTTGGAGCGCAAGGGCAGGGTGGGGGGCACCGCCGTTTTCTCGGCCCAAGCCATTGGTCAGCGCCCATTGTCTTATCAATGGTATAACTGGTATGGGCATGTCGTTCCCATTCCCGATGCCACCAATGCCTGGTTGGTTCTCAACGATTTGACCCCGTTCCATGCGCAATATTATGTGGTTGAAGTGGGCAATGCTCTGGGCTTTGTCACCTCCGAGCCACTCTATCTGGAAATCCAACAAGATCATCCCCCCACTATTCTGCAGCATCCGGAGGATACCGTGGCGCGGGCGGGGTCCACGGCAACCTTTACCGTGGTGGCGGAAGCTTTGCCTACGCCCACCTATCAATGGTTCTTTGGCGCGGCTCCCATTGCAGGTGCCACCAACGCCACCCTGACCATCACCAACGTCTCACCGGCCCACGAAGGTTATTATTCTGTCCGCGTCAGCAACTCTTCAGGCAGCGTGGATAGTTTCCCCGCCTATCTGACAGTGATTGAGCAGGACCCTTACATTGAAATCAACGGCGTCTTCAGACCGGATGGCCGGCATCTCTTCCCGGACAACTCACCGGTCCTGGTTTTCCTCACCACGGCTTTCCCCAATGGCAGCATTTATTACTCGACCAACAACTTGCATCCTGACGACGGCCGTCTATACGTCGAACCCTTCGAGGTGCGCCCGCCGGTGATTCTCAAAGCCATCGCCTACAACAGCAACCGCACCGCCTGGACGGCAGTCGTGACCAATCGCCTGGAAATTGGCTGGACATTCCCCCTGTCGTTCAGCACCCCCGGCGGTGGCGCCATCTCGGCCAGCCCGGCCCCCGGGCCGTATCCTTCCAATACGGTGGTCACCTTGTCTGCCATGCCCGCGCCCGGCTGGAGCTTCCTCCGCTGGGAGGGAGACATCAGCTCCACCAACGCGGTTACGCAGGTGGTGATGAATCAGCCGCGGCAGGTTCAGGCCATTTTTGGCACCACCTTGCCCATAACCATTCAAGGCAGCGGGGTGGTGCAGCTCGACCCACCGTTGCGCCTCTTCCCTTATGGCAGCCGTGTGCGGCTCTCGGCCCTGCCCAACGCGGGCTATTATTTCCAACAATGGAATCTGCCCACCGGCACGCCCAATGTCAGTCCGCTGGATTTGGTCCTGACCAATCCCGGCCCTGCGATAATGGCCGTTTTTGCCCCGTTGCCACCCAATACTTATGCGTTAAACACGCTCGTGGTGGGCGGCGGCAACGTCCAGCGCGCCCCGCAGGCCAATTACTATACCAATGGGACGCCCGTCCTCTTAACGGCCCTGCCTGACCCCGGTTACCTCTTCGGCGGTTGGAGCGGCGACCTGGTGGGCACCAATGCCACGGCCGGTTTGGTCATGAATGGCAACCGGACCATCACCGCCCATTTCTTCGAGGCCAGCCGTCTGGCCATCATCGCCCAACCACGCAGCCAGGTGGTGTTGGCAGGCAGCCCGGTGCTGCTCTCGGTCAAGGCCCTGGGGACCAATTTGCATTATCAATGGCTTCATGACGACCTGGCTCTTGAAGGGGCACAATCGGCAGACCTGTACCTTCCGTCAGTCAACGCCAACCAGGGCGGACGATACAAGGTCATCGTCTATAATGACCTCGGAGAATCCCTGGAGAGCGAGGTAGCCTTTTTAACGGTCAATCGCGCGGCCAACCCCCAAACTCAAGCCGTGCTATTTTTGGGCAGTTCGGCCGATGAAGCCGCCCTGGCTGTGGCCGTGCAATCCAACGCCGTTTATGTCGGTGGCGTGATGGAAGTGGGGGCAGGGGAGGCCTTCGGCCTGTGCGTCCCCGCAAACTTCACCACCAACACCTCGCCTACGTGGCAAACCTGGTGGCCGGGGCGTCCGGGCGCTGATGGGTTCAGGGGAGTTTTGGCCACCCCCGCCGGTCCGGTGTTTGCCGGCTACAACGAGCCGCTCCTTTCCGCCGCTCGCGCCGCCAAGGGCGTGCTCGTGCAGTTGGGCGCCAATAACGGGCTGGAAATCTTCTCCCGCCGCACACCGCTCAACGGCGCTTTTGATTACAACGGCGCCGAATACCTCCATGCCATCACCCGCAGCCAGGAGCCGGAGGGCGAGTTCTGGTACGTCACCGGCCAGGGCCAGAGCGGCGCGGAAAGTTACGGGCAGATGTTTGTGGCCAAAGTGACCCCCGGCGGCAGTGAACTCTGGGTCAGCAGTGAGCTTAAGCAAAATACCCCGGCTGAAACCCTCGGGGTCATCAGCACGCCCGGTTTTGCGGTGGATTTGCCGGTGGACTACAGCGTGGGCAATGCCGTGGTGGTCATGGGCGGTGCCGTGTACGTGGCCGGGCGTTGCGACATCGAAGGCATCTCGTATGCCACGCTTTGGAAATTCAGCCGCAACGGCCGGCTGGAGTGGCGGATGTTGGGCTCCCCGGGCGAATACCATGGATTGGCCACCATGAACGGCATCCTGTTTGCCGTGGGCGCCGCCGATAATTTCTGGAGCGGCCAGGATTTCCTGGTGGAAGCCTGGAACAAGGAGGGTTGGATAATCTGGTCCACCATCCTGGACCGCGCCGAGGAAGACGACGTGCTAACCGGTGTCGTGGCCCAAAGCGGCCGGTTATACGCTTGTGGTTACACCTATGGCGGCACCGCAGGGGGCGCAGACGCGGTGGTCCTCAGGTTGGACCCGCAGGAGGGAAGTTTATTGTCCACCCTGCTCCAAGGGTACCATCAGGACGACTTTGCCTACGCCCTCACGATGGACGGGCAATTCCTGTATGTGGCCGGTGAAACCAGCAGCGGCGGGGCTGGCGGCGCCGACGCCGTCCTTTCCCGCCTTTTTGTGCCGGACCTGGTGCCCAACACGCCACCCGTGGTGGCATTCATCAGCCCGGCTGACGGCGCGGAATTCGTCGCTCCTGCCACTGTGACCCTGGAAGTCACCGCCACGGACCCTGACGGCGGAATCCATTCAGTGGAATTCTTCCAAAATGATCAATTCCTTGACCACTTGGTCGAACCCTACTACCGGTTGACACTTAGCAATCTGTGGGCCGGCGAATATGTCTTCAGCGCCAAAGTTACGGACCACCAGGGTGCCTCGGTGGACGCCGTGCCGGTGCGCATTGTCGTCAACAACTATGCGGCCACGCACAAACTGGACTTTGAGGGCGTCAACTTGCTGCCCAGCGGCGTCAGCACGCCATTTGCCCTCAGCAATTACCTGGCCGGTTTCCAGGCGCGTGTCATCAACCTCACGCCCGCCAGCACGGTGCAGGTGGTGCGTGCCACGCAGGTTTATCCGGGCCTCCTCAAACCCTCCAGTGGCTCGAACCTCCTCGAGCAAGTCTCCGCCTCCCGCGGCCCGGTCACCAACCGCTTCGAGTTCCAGCAGGTGCTCGACAGCGTCCGCTTCACCCGCGTGACCGTGCTGGCCGGTGCCGCCGGCGCCAATCACCCCCGCTGGCGGGCGCGCGCCTTCAACCGCTTTGGCATGGAATTAAGCGCGGTGGGCGAAAACGCCCTCTTCTCGCCTCAAGACATCCCGGCGCGCACCTTTACCCTCAACGGCCCGGACATTGCCTCCGTGGTCTTCGAGTCGGATGCGCAGGGCTTGGGCCGGTTCAGCTCGCTGCTGCTGGATGACCTGGTGTTGAACGTGGCCCTTTCTTCCAACAGCGCCCCATTGGTCGTCATCACCGAGCCCGCGCCCAAGTCTCAGTTTGATGGCCCGGCCAACGTGACCGTGCGCGTGACCGCCGAGGATTTCGACGGTCAGGTCAGCAGCGTCAACCTGTGGCTTAACGATTCCCCGGCCGGGTGGGCCATGAATTCTCAGGCCGGCCGCTTCGAGGCCTCCTTTGTGCTCTCCAATTTGGTGGTGGGCACCTATCGCCTGCTGGCCACCGCCTATGACAACGAGGGCGCTTCGCGCGAATCGCCGCCCGTCAGTTTCTCGGTGGTCGCGCCCGCTCCCACCAATGATGATTTTGCCAATCGCGCCCTCTTGACCGGCCTCTCCGCTGCCTACTCTGGCAACAGCGCCGGCGCCACCTTCGAGCCGGGCGAGCCTTACCACGCGGGCGTGCCCGGCGGGCGCTCGGTGTGGTTTGCCTGGACTGCGCCGCAGGATGGGCTGGTCACCGTCACCACCGCCGACAGCACCTTCGACACCGTGGTGGCCGTGTACACAGGAGCTTCCTTGATGGGGTTGGAGGAGGTGGCCTCCAATGACGATGACCCCTCGCAAGCGGACGTCCTGACCAGCCGCCTGTGGTTCACCGCCCGGCGCAACCAGACCTATTACATCGCCGTGGACGGTTACAATGGCGCGGGGGGATTCTACTCGCTCCTGGTCAGCATGAACATGCCGCCCACGGTCACCTGGCTCTCGCCGCTGGCGGGCGAAGTGTTGACGGCTCCGGGGCCGGTTCTATTGCGCGCCCAGGCCCAGGACAGCGATGGCGTGGCGCGGATGGAATTCTACCGCGGCAACATCCTGGTGGGCACCGCCACCAACCAGCCGCCCGGCACGCCCTTTACCGGCCAAATCACCCTGACCAATGTGCCGCCGGGTGAATACTTCTTCCGCGCCCGGGCGGTGGATGCCGCAGGCGTGGCCGCTGAGACCCAGCCGGTGCGGGTGACCGTGCGCCCGCCGGCCGCTAACCATGACTTGTTTGCCAACGCGCGCCCGCTCACCGGCCCGGCGGTGTCGGTCACGGATGATAATCGCAGCGCCACCCTCGAACCGGGCGAGCCTGACCCGTGGGGCGGCCTGGCGGGGAATTCCCTCTGGTACCGTTGGACGGCGCCCGCCAGCGGCACGGTGCTCATCAGCACCTTGGGCAGCAGCTTTGACACCTTGCTGGAAGTGTACACCGGCACCACTCTGCAAAACCTGCAACTCCTGGCGCTGGACGATGACGGCGGGGCGGAAATCATGACCCTGGTGGGCGGCGCCGGCCTGGGGGCCAGTTTGCTCACCCTCGAGGTCACCGCGGGGACCACTTATTACATCACCGTCAAGGGCTTCGCGGGCGCCGGCGGCGATGTGCGCCTGAGCCTCGTATTCAATGTCCCGCCCGCGGTGCAGCTCACCCTCAACACCAATCTGGCCCGCTTCACCGCGCCCGGCATCATCCCGCTGGTGGCCTCAACACTGGACGACGGCGTGGTCAAACAGGTGGACTTCTTCCTCAACGAGGAATTGGTGGGCACGAGCGTGAATCCCTTGGCCACCAATCGGTTCACGGCAGCCTTGACGCTGACCAACCTGCCGGCTGGCGATGAATATGTGTTCACCGCGCGCGTGGTAGATGACTTGGGAGCCAGCACCACCAGCATGCCACTCGAGGTTCAAATCCTGGGACAGGCGGAGGAGCCGGCCATTGTCAGCCAGGTGGAGGAGTTGGACGTCGTCCGAGGCCAAACCATTGAACTGACCATCCGCGCACTCGGCACACCCCCGTTGCGTTATCAATGGTTCTTCAATGGCTTCCCGCTCTGGGGCGCCAACAGCGCCACGCTGCTCATTCCCAATGCCTCACCGGCCAACAGTGGTCTGTATTTTGTTCGGGTAAGCAACGCCTATGGCTATGAGGACAGCGAGGCCACCTTGGTGCGGGTGTTCGTGCCGCCGGTCATTACCGCGCCGCCGGAGTCCGTCATTCTGCCGCCCGGCACCTCTGCGGTGTTCTCCGTGACGGCGGTGGGCACACCGCCGCTGCGCTACCAATGGTATCGTTATCAAACTCCGCTGGCGGGGGCGACGGGACCCACCTTGGTGATTACCAACGTTTCCCCCTGGGAAATGGGTGCCTATACGGTGGTGGTGAGCAACCGCGCCGGCCAGGCCCAGGCCACCGCTCAACTCACCGTCTCCGCCGTCCTCGCCCCACCCGCCAGCGTGCCGCGTGATGATTTCTGGGTGCCTGATGGTCCAGTGCATGCCGTGGTCGAAAACGCCGGCACCCTCTACCTCGGCGGCAATTTCCGCATGGTCGGGCCCAACTCAGGTCTGGGCGTGGCCTTGGATGCCACCTCGGCCCGGCCGGACACCGTCTGGCCGCGCGTGGAAGGCGCAGCCATTTACGCCGTGGTACCTGACGGCCGCGGGGGATGGTTTATTGGCGGAGAATTCGTGCGCGTCGGCGGGCTCCCACGCACCAACCTCGTGCATCTGCTCCCGGATAAATCCGTCAATCCCGCCTGGGTGGTGGGAGTCAATGGGCCTGTGCGCGCTCTGCTGCTGCACGAACAAATCCTTTACGTCGGCGGCGAGTTCACCCAGGTCGGGGGACTCCCACGCAATAATTTGGCGGCCATCCGCACCCAGGACGGCGCGCTCCGGCCCTTTGCCCCCAACCCCGATGGACCCGTCCGCGCCCTGGCCCAAGTGGACAGCAAATTATATGTCGGCGGTGAATTCCAAACCATCGGTGGGCTGCCGCGGGCGCGATTGGCCAAGCTGGACCCCAGCGATGGCCAGGTGCGCACCGATTTTGTCATCGGCGTGGACCGCACCATCCATGCCTTCCTGGTGGATGACCACCGCCTGTTTGTCGCCGGCGAATTTGACACCTTGACCAATAACAACGTAACCCTGAGCCGGCCCAAAATCGCCCTTCTTGACACTGAAACTCGCGAGGTCCTGGGCTGGCAGGCCCCCCTGCCCGCAGGCGCCAACGCCCGCGTTTATGCCCTGGCCACGCTGGGTGAAACCCTCTTTGCCGGCGGTGACTTCTCCTTCACCAGCGGCGGCATCACTTACCGGCATCTGGCGGCTTTTGCCCGTCTGGACGGCGCGCTGCGGACATGGAATCCCGGCGCGGGCGGCGTGGTGCGCTCCCTGGCGGCGGGGCCGGATGCCCTTTACGCAGGCGGTCAGTTTTTGACGATGGGCGGCCAGACCCGCATGCGCATGGCGGCGGTGCATCCCGTCACCGCGGCCTTGCTGAATTGGCAGGCACCCGCCAATGGCCCCGTGCGCGCACTGGCCTTGCAGGACAACACCTTGTTTGCCGGCGGCCAGTTCACCGTGGCCGGCGGCGTCCTTCGCAGCAACATCGCCGCTTTGCGCCTGGCCACCGGCCAGACCACCAGTTGGAATCCGGGCGCCAATGGCCCTGTGCGCGCCTTGCTGGTGAGCGGGACCAACCTGTATCTGGGCGGCGAATTCACCGCCGCCGGCGGCGCGGAGCGCAGCCGCCTCGCCGCCATTTCCATCCTCAACGGAGAAGTCACGCCTTGGGATGCCGCCGCCAATGGCGCCGTCCGGGCGCTGGCCTTGGCGGGCAAACGCCTCTATGTGGGCGGCGACTTCTCCAACCTGGCGGGCGCGACGCGGACTTATGCCGGCGCGGTGGATGCCGACACTGCCGCCTTGCTGGATTGGAATCCGGCGCCCGACGGCCCCGTGCTGGCCTTGCGGGCCACGACCAACGGCGCGCAAATTTACCTGGCCGGTGAGTTCAATTCCATCAACGGCACGCTGCGCCCCTTCCTGGCGCGGGTGGACGCCAGCGGCGCGCTCGATGCCTGGAACCCCGCGCCCAACGCCCCCGTCATGGCGCTGGCCCTCCGGGAGACTCCCGCGCCGCTCCTGTATGTGGGTGGCTCCTTCTCGCAAATCGGCGGCGCCGCCCGCCAGCGGCTGGCGGCGCTCGATGCCAGCGGGCTGGCCTTGCCGGAATTCAACGTGCCGGCGCAAAGCGCCACCGGCGATGTGGCCGTGGTGCGGGCCTTGGGCCTCCGGCAAAATGTGTTGGATGTTGGCGGTTGGTTTAATCGCCTGGGCGCCTCCCATCGCAATCATCTGGGGGCCCTGGATGCGGTCTCCGGCGCCGTCACGGAATGGAATCCCGATTTGACGGTGCCGCCCCAGGCGCTGGGCGTGCAGGCCCTGGCTGCCGTGACCAATGTCGTCATTGTCGGCGGCGACTTCACCCGCGTGGGCGGCGACTGGCGGCCGAATCTGGCCGTATTCGCCCCGCGAGGCGCGCCCATCATTGTGGGGCAGCCGCAGGGCAGGGTGGTTACCGCCGGCGGCTCCCATCAGCTCACCGTCACCGCGCGCGGCGCCTGGCCGCTCTATTTCCAGTGGCGGCTCAATGGCGTGAATCTGCCCGGTGCCACCAATGCTACGCTGACGCTCACCAACATCCAACTGGCTCAATGTGGCGCCTACAGCGTGGTGGCCAGCACTCCTTATGGCGTCGCCGAAAGCCTGCCGGCGGAAGTGTTGCTGGACGCGCCGCTGGTGGCCCTGGGGGACCGTTTCACCAACTCCGTGAGCCTGCCCGCCGTGGCTGCCGGCATCGTGCGCGGACAAAACACTGAGGCCACCGGCTTGCAGGATGACCAGTTGCCCACCGGCTTCAAACGCGGCGGCCGCTCCGTCTGGGCCACCTGGGTGGCCCCCACCAACGGCGTGGTGACCGTCAGCACCCTCGGCAGCACCTTCGATACATTGCTTATCGTCCTGCAGGGGAACACCTTGAACTCGCTCATGGTGGTGGAGCGGGATGAAGACTCGGCGGGCAACCTCAATGAGCGCATCACCTTCCCGGTCAGCGAAGGCAATGCCTACCACTTCCTGGTGGATGGCGTGGAAGGCGCCACCGGCACCATCCTCCTGAGCTGGAATTTGTTGGTGGGCGTGACCGACTACCCCATCATCACCGACCAGCCGCGCTCCCGCACCGTGCCCGAAAATTCGCCGGTCAACCTGCAGGTCACCGCCCAGAATGCCGCCACTTATCAATGGTTCTTCCGCGGCCAGCCCATCGCCGGCGCCACCGCCGCCACCTACCAAATCCCGGCGCTCACCCGCGCCCTGATTGGCCCGTATTACGTCATGGTCTATGGCGCCAACCCGGACCGGCGCGCGCAGTCGCGGGTGTTTGTGCTCGAAGTGGGCCAGATGGTGCAGAGCAATCAAACCGTCGTGCTCGAAGACGTCCGCACGCATGACAAATTCGATGACATGCTCCGCGGCACCGGCCCCGGCGGCCAGACCCTCGGCGGCCCGCAACGCCAGTTCTTCGCCTCCGTCTCGGCGGGCAGCTCCGGCACGCAGGTGCTGGACAACTATGGCGCCACCACCGAACCTAACGAACCCCAGCATGGCGGCATCCAGGGCGGCGCCTCGCGCTGGTTCCGCATTGACACGCTGACCAATGGCGTGCTGGTCATTGACACCATCGGCAGCGACATTGACACCGTGCTGGCCGTCTATCAGGGGGAATCCCTGCTGACCCTCCAATTAATTGCCAGCGATGACAATGGCGCCCCGGACGGCGTGCGCAGCCTGGTCCGCATAAATGCCCAGGCCGGCCAGTCCTACCTGGTGGCCGTGGACGGCGTCAACGGCGCCCAGGGCCATATCGTCATGAATTATTTGCTGGCCCTGCCGCCTGCGATTACTGCGCAGCCCGTCAACCAAAGCGTGGCCTCCGGCGGCAGCGCCACCTTCAGCGTGGCCGCCTCCGGCACGGCCCCGCTGGCTTACCGGTGGTATCAGTTGCGCACCGGGCAAACCAACTGGCTCCCCCTGGCCACCGCCACCAATGCCACCTTGGCGCTCACCAATGTCCAGGCCGCCGATGCCGGCTCCTTCCGTGTCGTGGTCTCCAATCCGGCCGCCAGCGTCACCAGCGCCGTGGCCACCTTGACCGTCGAGGCCCCGCTGCGGTTTGCCACCGGCGGCGCCACCAGTTACTCCAACGGCGTGTTCACCTTGAACATCACCGGCAAGGCCGGCCAGATGTTCGTCATTCAAGCTTCCACCAACCTTTCCACCTGGGTGCCCATCAGCACCAACCTGGCCACCGGCTCCCAGGTGCAGTTTGCGGACCCGGCGGCCGCCACTGGCCGCAGATTCTACCGCGCCGTTGGCCTTGAATAACCCACCATGCCCTAGTTGTCCTCCTTATGCGCAATCTATCATGGCTGTTTCGGAGTCTGTTCCTCGCCGTCGTCGTCACCTGCGCCGGCGCCGTGCTGGCCCAGGAAGCGACCAACACCTCCGTCATCCTCACCATCGAGGGCAAAGTCGAAGTATCCCGCGCCGGGCAGGACACCTGGACCCCGGCCCAGCCCAACCAGGTCTTGAATCCCGGCGACCGCATCCGCACCGGCCGCGACAGCCGCGCCAGCCTGCGGCTGTACAACCAGAGCGTCCTCCGCCTGAGCGAGGTCACCACCATGGTCATCCAGGCGCCCCCCAACAAAAAAAGCCCCTTGCTGGACCTCAAAAATGGCTCCGTCTTCATGTTTGACCGCGGCAAACCCTCCGATTTGGAGTTTCGCGCCAAAAAGGCCTCCGGCGCCGTCCGCGGCACCGAGTTTTTCCTCTCCACTGCCGAGGAAGGCGAAACCGTCCTGGTGGCCGTGTTTGATGGTTCTGTGGACGTCAGCAATGAAGTGGGCCAGGTGGCCCTCAACTCCGGCGAACAATCCCTCATCGAGGAGGGCAAACGCCCGGAAAAAACCGCCGTCATCAATGCCGTCAACCTCATCCAGTGGTGCCTTTACTACCCTGGCGTGCTGGACCCCAAGGAGCTGCCATTGGACGGCCTGCCCGAGCTGGCGGCGTCACTGGCCGATTACCGGGCGGGCCATTTGCTCGGGGCGCTCGACAAATACCCGCCCAATCGCGAACCGGCCACCGACGCCGAGCGCGTCTATCGTGCCGGCCTGGCGCTGGCAGTCGGGCGCGTGGATGCCGCCGAGGCCCTGCTCGCCAAAGTGCCGGCAGCCAGCCCGGCCGCTCCGTTGGCCAACGCTCTGCGCACCGTCATTCAAGCCGTAAAATTCGAGGTGCGCGCCGCCCCCGCCGCGCCGCCCGCCACGGCTTCCGAGTGGATGGCGGAATCGTATTATTATCAGTCCCGCTCCCAGTTGCCCTCCGCGCTTAACGCGGCCCGGCAGGCCGCCCGGCTCTCGCCGGAATTTGGCTTTGCCGTGGCGCGCGTCGCCGAGCTGGAATTCAGCTTTGGCCGCATTGCCGCGATGGAGACCCAACTGGACCGCGCCCTGGCCCTTTCCCCGCGCAACGCCCAGGCGCACGTGCTCCGCGGTTTTGCCCATGCGGCGCGCGGGCGCATCCCGCAGGCCCAAGTCTGTTTCGAGCAGGCCATCGCTTTGGACGGCGCCTTGGGCAACGCCTGGCTGGGCCGCGGCTTGTGCCGCATCCGCCAGGGACAGACGGCGGCGGGGCTGGAAGATTTGCAAACCGCCGCCGCCCTCGAGCCGCAACGCTCGCTGCTGCGCAGTTATCTGGGCAAGGCCTACAGCCACGGACGCGATACCCGCCAGGCGGCGCATGAATTGACCCTCGCCCGCAAACTGGATGCCGGCGACCCCACCCCCGTCTTTTATCGCGCGCTCCTCAACCGGCAGGAAAACAAGCTCAACGCCGCCGTGCGTGATTTGGAGGAATCCATCCGCCTTAATGACAATCGCAGCGTCTATCGCTCGCGCCTGCTCCTGGACCAGGACCGCGCCGTCCGCAGCGCCAACCTCGCCGGCATTTACCAGGACGCCGGCCTGACCGAAGTGGCCCTGCGCGAGGCCTTCAAGGCGGTGTACAGCGACTACGGCAACTACTCGGCCCACCTCTTTCTCGCCAACAGTTATGATGCCTTGCGCGACCCGCGCGGCACCGTCTTGCGCTACGAAACGCCCTGGCTCAGCGAGTACCTGCTCGCCAACCTCCTTTCCCCCGCCAATGCCGGCGTGCTTTCCCAGCAAATCAGCCAGAATGAATACTCCCGGCTCTTCGACCGCGACCGCGTGGGCTTCGTCAGCCTCACCGAATACGCCAGCAACGGCGACTGGCTCCAGGGCGCGGCCCAATATGGCGTCATCGGCGGCACCGCCTGGAGCCTGGAAACACTTTACCGCGCCGAAAACGGTTATGGCGCGCCCAATCGCGATTTGGAGCATCTCACCGTCTCGCTCAAGGTGAAGCAGCAAATCACCCAGCAGGACGGCCTTTATTTCCAGGCCGTTTATTTTGACGGCGCCATGGGGGACGTCTCGCAACGTTACGACCCCTTCACCACCCATCGCACCTTCCGCCTCAAGGACAATCAGGAGCCGTTGCTCATGGCGGGCTACCACCGCGAATGGAGCCCCGGCAACCACACCTTGTTGCTCGTGACGCGCCTGCACGACCACCTGCGCGTCAGCAACCCCGCCCAGCGCACCATGATTCTGGATTATTCCTTTGCCCCGCTGGCCGGCGTCATTCCCGTGGGCTTCGTCCAGGAACTGGATGAACGCTCGGAAATCTACACCGCCGAGCTCCAGCAAATCCTCCAGCGCGAACGCCACAACACCATCTTCGGCGGGCGCCTCCAGGTGGGCGAATTCGACGTCACCAGCCGCCAGCGCAATCCCACCGTCTTTCCCGGCTTCTTCACCCCCGGCTTTGCCGCCAATCAATCGGTGTCCGTGGACCTGAACCGCTTCGGCGCCTACGCCTACCACTCCTGGGAAATTGCCCGGCCGCTCACGCTCATCGGCGGCATTGCCTACGACCATTTCCAGTACCCCGTCAACCTCCGCCTCTCGCCCATCTCCGCGCGCACCGAATCCGTGGACCGCATCTCCCCCAAGGCCGGCTTCATCCTCACCCCTTACCCGGGAGCCACCCTGCGCGGCGGTTACGCGCGCTACCTCGGCGGCCTCGGTTTCGAGCAAAGTTTCGTCCTTGAGCCAACCCAGATGGCCGGCTTCAACCAGGCCCTCCGCAACCTCGTCCCGGACGCCCTGTTCGGCCCTACCCCCGCCTCCCGCGGCGAAATCTTCGGCCTGGCCTTTGAGCAGAAACTGCCCACGCAAACCTACCTGGGCGCCAGCGGCGAAATCCTTTTTTCCGACGTCAACCGCGAGCTGGGGGTCTTCGCTTTCCGCGGCCTGCCGCCCTTCCGGCCGGAGACCACGCGCGAGCAATACGATTTCCGCGAACGCACCCTGCGCCTCTATGTAAATCAGCTCCTGGGCGAGGAATGGGGCCTGGGCGCCCAGTACCGCCTCAGTCACGCCGACGTGCAACAACGCATCCCGGTCATTCCTGAAACCATGAGCCCCCTGGCCGCCGCGCACACGCGCGGCCTGCTGCATCAGCTCAACCTCTTCGTCGCCTTCAACCATCGCTGCGGTTTCTTCTCGCGCCTGGAGGGCATCTGGACCCAGCAGCACAATCAGGGCTTCAACCCGGACCGCCCAGGCGATGATTTCTGGCATTTCAACGCCTTTGCCGGGTACCGCCTCAAACGCGGACGGGCCGAAATCAAGCTCGGGGTCCTCAACCTCACCGACCAGGATTACCGCCTGAACCCGGTGAACACCTACCTCGAATTGCCCCGCGAGCGCACTTTCTTTGCCTCCCTCTTCTGGAGATTTTAGCCAGGCGTTACCCCCTTTCGCTGCGGCGGGTCCGTCCTTTTTCCGGTGAGCCCAGACCCTGCCTGCCTTGCCCACGGTCAAAGGTCAGTTCAGGACGGCGGAACGCCGGACGAATGGCGCCGGTTAAAAGGCACCGGGTAAAATTTGCGCTTGCCAACAATGTGGCTAACTTATACCAAACATTAGCAGCTCTCGAAAACCATGCGGCGGGCGTCCATTTTCATTGCGGGGGGCGCGGCGGTGGTGTGTGTCTTGGCTTGCCCTCTCGGGGGCGCGACGCCAGCACGCCATAACACCACCGTCACCATCCATTACAACCGCGATGTGCGGCCCATTCTCTCCGATAACTGCTTTCACTGCCATGGCCCGGACGAAAAAGACCGCAAGGCGGACCTCCGGCTGGACACCCGCGAAGGCGCCACGGCTCCCCGCGACGGCGCCCCGGCCGTGGTGCCGGGACATCCCGAAAAAAGTCTGCTCTGGCAGCGCATCACCACCACCGACCCCGATGACCTGATGCCGCCGCCCTCCTCCCACAAAAAGCTCACGCCGGAACAAAAGGAAATCCTGCGCGCCTGGATTGGAGCCGGAGCGCCGTACCAGCCCCACTGGGCTTTTGTGACGCCCACGCGCCCCCCGCTGCCCGAAGTCAAGCAACGCTCCTGGGTGCGCACACCGGTGGACCGCTTCATTCTGGCCGGCTTGGAGGCGCGCAAACTCAAACCGTCGCCCGAAGCCCCCCGCGAAACCCTGGTCCGCCGCGTCAAACTGGACCTGACCGGCCTGCCGCCCACCCCGGAGGAAGTGGAGGCGTTTGTGAAGGACAAGCGCCCCGACGCCTACGAACGCATGCTTGACCGTTTCATGGCGCAGCCGGCTTATGGCGAGCATCAGGCCCGCTACTGGCTCGACGCCGTGCGCTATGGTGACACCCACGGCCTGCATCTGGACAACGAACGCAGCCACTGGCCCTACCGCGACTGGGTGGTCAAAGCCTTCAATGAAAACAAACCCTTTGACCTGTTCACCATCGAACAAATTGCCGGTGACCTCCTGCCCAATCCCACCCGGGACCAACGGGTGGCCTCAGGCTACAATCGCTGCAACGTCACCACCAGCGAGGGCGGCGCCATTGACGAGGAATTCTATGTGCGTTACGCCGTGGACCGCACGGAAACCACCGCCACGGTGTGGATGGGCCTGACCCTGGGCTGCGCCGTGTGCCATGACCACAAATACGACCCCATCTCTCAAAAGGAGTTTTACCGCCTCTACGCCTTCTTCAACAATGCCGCCGACGCAGCCATGGACGGCAATGCCCTGTTGCCTCCGCCTTCGCTGAAGCTCCCCACGCCCGAGCAGGAAAAGCAGTTGGCCGATTACAATGCCCGCATTGCCGCGCTCGAACAGCGCATCCGCCAGACCGCCGCCGGCATGAATTACACCGACCCCGCCACCCTGACCAACGCCCCCAAGGCCGCGCCGGTCATCACCGTGTGGGTGGACGACGATTTCCCCACCGGTGCCAAACCCCAGTTCAACGGCGGCACGCCCCCCACGCAATGGATTGAAAGCAAGGACGGCCCCGTGCACCGCGGCAAACGCGCCCTTAAACGCACCGCCAGCGGACTGGCCCAGGACTTTTTCAACACCACCAACGCCCTGACCGTGGGGCCGGCCGCCCGATTTTTTGCCCATGTTTATTTGGACCCCGCCAGCCCGCCCAAGGCCATCATGCTGCAATTTCACTCCAACGGCTGGGAACACCGCGCCAACTGGGGTGACCCCCAGGCCATCTCCTATGGGGCTGGCAATTCAAAGGCGCGTACGGAAATGGGTCCGCTCCCCCCCGCGGGACAATGGATGCGCTTGGAGGTGGAGGCCGCCCAGGTGGGTTTGAAGGCAGGCGACAAAGTCACCGGTTTTGCCTTCACCCAATTCGACGGCACGGTCTATTGGGACGAGGCCGGCCTCCAAAGCACGCCAGACCCCGCCAATGACCCCGCCCATTCCTTCCTGGCCTGGCTCAAGGAAATGCGCGCCCTGGGCGACAAGACAAAACTGCCCGCCCCTCTGGCGGAGTGGGTGAAGCAGCCGCTCGAAAAACTCAAACCAGAGCAGCTTCAGCAACTGCGCGAGCATTACCTGGCGCAGGTTCATCAACCCTCCCGCGCCGTTTTCGAGCCGCTTTTCAAAGAATTAAACCCGCTCAAGGAAGCCAGGCAAAAACTGGATGAATCCATCCCCTCCACCCTCGTCATGCGCGAGCGCGAAGGCGCCCAGCGGCGCAAGGCCCAGGTGTTGAAGCGCGGCCAGTATGACCAGCCAGGCGAGGAGGTCACCCCGGGCGTGCCGGCCTTCCTGCCGCCCTTGCCGCCTTCGGCCACCACCAACCGGCTGGATTTGGCGCGCTGGCTGGTCTCGCCGCAACACCCCTTGACCGCCCGCGTCATCGTCAACCGCTTATGGCAGCAATTTTTCGGGGTGGGCATCGTCAAAACCGCCAACGATTTTGGCATGCAAAGCGATTGGCCGTCCCATCCCGAATTGCTCGACTGGCTGGCCACGGAATTCATCGCCATGGGCTGGGACATCCAGCGCTTCCAAAAAATGCTCCTACTGTCTGCCACCTACCGGCAGGACTCCCGAGTCACCCCGAAATTGCTCGAACTCGACCCGGAAAACCGCCTCTTGGCCCGCGGCCCGCGCTTTCGGCTGGACGGCGAGGTCATCCGCGACAGCGCCCTGTTTGTCAGCGGCCTCCTGAATCCCAAAATGGGCGGGCGCGGCGTGCGTCCTTATCAGCCGCCGGGCATCTGGGAGGCGGTGGGTTACACCACCAGCAACACCGCCAAATACACCCAGGACCACGGCGAAGCCCTGTACCGCCGCAGCCTTTATGTTTTCTGGAAACGCACCGCGCCGCCGCCCATTTTCACCACCTTCGACGCGCCCTCGCGCGAATCCTCCTGTACGCGTCGCGAGCGCTCCAACACCCCCCTGCAGGCCCTCCTCCTGATGAATGACATTCCGTATGTCGAATGTGCCCGCCAGCTCGCCACGCGCATGCTCCGCGAGGCCGGCAGCCAGCCCCCGCAACGCCTTGCCTACGGCTTCCGCCTCGTGACCGGGCGCTCGCCCAATGCCACCGAATTGAACATCCTCCGCCAATCCCTGGAGGCTCACCTGGCCCGCTACCGCGCCAATGCCGAGGCCGCGCGGCAACTGGTCAAGGTGGGGGAATGGCCGGTGGACGAGTCCCTCGACGTGACCGAGCTGGCCGCCTACACGCTGGTGGCCAATCTCTTGTTGAACCTGGACGAAGCCGTAACCAAAAACTGATGCGCTGCAACCTGCACCCTTAATCCTCATGCATCCGCTGGACGAATTCATCACCCTGCAAAACCGCCGCCATTTCTTCAAAAACGCCGGCCTGGCGGTGGGACGCATCGCCCTGGCTGGCCTCCTCTTTCCTGAAGTCCTCAAGGCCGCCGTCAGCGCCGGACCCAAAACCGCCGCGCATCCCCACCCCCCCTTGCCGGGTTTGCCGCACTTTGCCCCCAAGGCCAAACGCATTATTTACCTCTTCATGAACGGCGCGCCCTCGCAGATTGATTTGCTCGATTACAAACCCAAACTTGCCGAGCTGTTTGACAAGGACATCCCCCCCTCCGTGCGCGGCAACCAGCGGCTTACCACCATGACCTCCGGCCAGTCGCGTTTCCCCATCGCGCCCTCCATCTACAAGTTCAAGCAGTACGGCAAAAGCGGGGCATGGTTTAGTGAATTGTTGCAACACACCGCCACCGTGGCCGATGAACTGGCCATCATCAAAACCGTCCACACCGAGGCCATCAACCATGACCCGGCGGTGACCTACATCCAGACCGGCAGCCAGATTCCCGGCCGGCCCAGCCTCGGCTCCTGGCTGGCCTATGGCCTGGGCAGCGAGTGCGACAACCTCCCCGCCTTTGTTGTCATGACGCCCCGCTGGTCCGCCAAGCGCGATGCGCAGGCGCTTTACCAGCGGTTGTGGGGCAGCGGTTTCCTCCCCTCCAAATACCAGGGCGTGGCCCTGCGCGCCAAGGGCGACCCCGTCCTGTTTCTGAAAAATCCGCCCGGCGTGGACGTAGAAGCCCGGCGGGATATGCTCCAGGCTTTGAACCGGATGAACGAACAGCAGTTTTTGCGTTACGGTGACCCGGAAATCCAAACCCGCATTGCCCAGTACGAAATGGCCTTCCGCATGCAGGCGTCCGTCCCGGAATTAACCGACATTTCCAACGAGCCGCCCTCCGTCCTGAAACTCTACGGCCCGGAGGTCACCGAGCCGGGCACCTTCGCCCACAGCGCCTTGCTGGCCCGGCGGCTGGCCGAGCGCGGCGTGCGGGTCATTCAGATTTTCCACCGCGAGTGGGACCATCACGGCGATTTGCCTCGCGACCTGCCCCTGCAATGTCGTGATGTGGACCACGCCTGCGCCGGACTGATTCAGGATTTGAAACAGCGCGGCATGTTGGAGGATACCCTCGTGGTCTGGGGCGGCGAGTTTGGCCGCACCGTTTATTGCCAGGGGCCGCTCTCGCGAGACAACTACGGCCGCGACCATCATCCGCGCAATTTCTGTGTCTGGCTGGCGGGCGGCGGCGTCAAGCCGGGCATCACCTATGGCGAAACAGATGACTTCAGTTACAACATCGTGGACAAACCTGTGCACATCCGGGATTTGAATGCCACCATCCTCCACTGCATGGGGATTGACCACGAACGCCTCACCTACCGCTTTCAGGGCTTGGACCAGCGCCTCACGGGCGTCGAGCCGTCCAAGGTCATCAAGGATATCCTGATCTGAAATCGCCCGTGCCCCCGCCCCCAGTCCGGCAAAGCCGGGACAATTTTGCCTGACACGCGCCTGCGCCTGGCTTAGTCTGCTCTCTATGAAGCCTCGACTTTGCGCGCTGTCATTTCTTGTGGCGGCACTTCTGCCTGTTCACAGTGCCACTTATACGGACCGTTTTGTTTGGGTGTTCGGCTGGGGACTGGGCCGGGATGCCGACGTGGAGGAAGTCACGCGGGTGTTGGAGACCGCCGGGCGCAGCGGTTTCAACGGCGCAATGTTTTCCTTCGGCCTGGACACCCTTTGCAAGCGCAATGACGATTACTTCCGCCGCCTGGAAGCCGTCAAAGCCGCCTGCGCCAAAAACCACCTGGAATTCATCCCCGCGGTGTTTTCCGTGGGCTACGGCGGCGGCTTCTTGTCCCATGACCGGCATTTGGCCGAGGGCCTGTGGGTGGAGAACGCCGCGTTTCAAGTCAAGGGCGGCGAGGCGCGGCACGAGCCCGCGCCGGTCACGCTCAACAATCCGGGGTTTGAGGAATTTACCGGCCAGCGCGTGCGCGGATTCAATTTCCATGACCAGCCCGGCGAGGTGAGTTTCGTGGACTCTGCCGTCCGACACGGCGGCCAGGCCTCGCTCCGCATGGAAAACTTCCGCTCCAATCCCCACGGCCACGGCCGCGTCATGCAGGAAATCCGCGTCCAGCCGCGGCGCTGTTACCGCGTTAGCGTCTGGGTCAAAACCGAAAACCTCCAACCCGCCAGCGCCCTGCGCGTGCAGGTACTGGCCGGCAATCGCAGCCTGTCCCCCCGGGAGTTCAATCTGCCCGCCACCACGGATTGGCGGCGGCTCTCCCTGGTCTTCAACAGCCTCACCAACACCCTGGTGCGCCTCTACGTCGGCGTGTGGGGTGGCCGTGACGGACGCTTCTGGACCGATGACTGGTCAGTGGAGGAAATTGGCCCCCTGAATGTCCTCCGGCGCCCGGGCACGCCCGTCACCGTCCGCAGCGATGATTTGCAGGTCACCTATGAGGAGGGCAGGGACTACGCGCCTTTAACCGACCCCCAATTCAATTTTTACCAGATTGACCGGACCTCGCCCCCACTGAAGCTGCTGCCCGGCTCACGCATCAAGGAGGGACAACGCCTGCGCGTGAGCTGGTACCATCCCATGGTCATCCACGAGTCGCAGGTCACCGTCTGCATGGCCGAGCCGGCCCTCGACGACATCCTGGACCACGAAGCCCGCCTGCTTGCGGAGAAAGTGCGTCCCCGCAAAATCATGTTGAACATGGACGAAGTCCGCATGGGCGGCACCTGCGCGGCCTGCCGCGGCAAGGACATGGCGAAGCTGCTGGGCGAATGTATCACCCGCCAGACCCAGACCCTGCGCAAACACAACCCCGGCGCCCAGGTCTATGTGTGGTCCGACATGCTGGACCCGCACCACAATGCCCACGGTGATTATTACCTGGTGGAGGGGGACTTCACCGGCTCCTGGAATCATGTGCCCAAGGATTTGGTCATCGCCGTCTGGGGCGGCGACCCCCGGCCCAAGAGCCTCGAGTTTTTTGCCAGCCAGGGCTTCTCGACGTTGATTGCCTGTTACTACGACGCCGACAACCTCCAATCCACCCGTGGCTGGCTGGAACTGGCCAAAAAACTCCGCAACGTGCGCGGCTTCATGTACACTCCCTGGACCAAAAAGTACGGTTTGCTGCCAGAATTCGGCGCTCTGTTGCAGACGCCGCCCTGAGGAGCGTTGCGCGCGGCGGCGCCGCTGGAGCAGCGCCACGCCCATGCTTCAGGGTTGAAGCCTGCGCGGTTTAAGGTACATTGAAAAGGTATGTTGAGCGCCCGGCGGCAAGCGGCCAAAGAACGCTTCCTGGAGTTTCTCGCGCGCCAAAAATTGCGGCTGACCAGCCCGCGGCGCGCCATTATTGATTGCGTGTTCAACACCACCGAGCATTTCACCGCCGACCAGCTCCTGGCCTGGGCGCGTGCCGTGGACCCCACCGTCTCCCGCGCCACCGTGTACCGCACGCTGCCCCTCCTCACCGCCAGCGGCCTCGTGCGCGAAATGGATTTCGGGCGCGGGCAGAAGTACTACGACCCCAATTACGCCGAACATCCCGAGCACAACCACATCATCTGCGTGGACTGCAATAAAATCTTCGAGTTTGAGGACGAGCAGCTCCTCCAGCGCGAGGATGAAATCAGCTTCAAGATGGGTTTCAAGCCCCAGGCCCGCCGCCTCCAGCTCACCGCCTCCTGCGAAGAGCTCCGCCAGCGCGGCATCTGCAAAAACAAGGACGACGAGGAGCACGAACACGACCACGCGCCCCCGTCTCCGCGCCGCCGCTCTTCCCGCAGGCGCGGCTAACGGGCTTTTTGGGCCGCTCGGGCGGACCGGCCCCCTCGCTGGCGCTGGGTTTTTGCCTGGGCGGGGGCGGGGCGGGGGGCTGATTTGGCCGCGCCCGGCAGCCCGCTCAAGAACAGCCGGCTGATGAACTCGGCGCGTTCACGAGTGAGGGCGTGGTCCGGATTGGCCAGGTGCGCCAGCACGTGAAACCCCATCATGCCATAAATGGCGAGGCTGATTTCCATGATGTCATGGGCCGCCGGGATTTCTCCGCGCTGCTGCGCCTCCCGCAACAACTGCACCACGTAATTGAAATTGCGCTGGGCCCGCGCCAGGCAATGCGCCGGATTGGGCACCTCCCGCGGCGCGGCGAACATGGTGGCAAAACCAATGCGCATCAAATCCCGGTTGCGCCGCGCAAACTCAAACTGGGCATGAATGAGGGCGGTGAGCTGGGCCTCCAGGGATTCCCCCTGCCGCGCCGATTCCTGCAGCAGCCGCAGCCGCTCATCATAGGCCAGGTCAATCAGCGCGTGGTACAATCCGGCTTTGTTGCCAAAGTAATAATACAACGTGGGCTTGGTGACCTTGGCCTCGTCCACGATTTCCTGCACGGAGGCCCCGGCATAACCCCGCTCCGCAAATTGCTTGAGCGCGGCGCGCAATAATCGTTCCCGGGCCGAAGCGTCATGTGCCTTCATGTGCCCCCGCAGCTTAGGCGTCTCCCCCGCGCCTGTCAAACGGTCGAGTTCTCCCCCGCCATGAACCGGTCATGTCAACCATGCCCAAATCTTGTTGGCTCCAGTAAAGGCTTTTGCATCAACCAGTATTCTTCCGTGGCCAGTTTGATGGGCTGGTCGGCTTTCAGACGGTAGCCAAACCCCTCATAAAATGGGCGCTTCTGCGCAATGGCGTGCAGTTGTATGGTCAGGCAGTTGAGCTGACGCGCCATGGTGTCGGCGAAACGCATCATGATGGCCCCAAGATTTTTGCCTTGATGCTGCCGGTCCACGGCTAATTCATCAATCGAGAGGGACGTTTCACCAGCCTGGCTTAGAGTGACGTAACCCAATATCGTCCTGCCCTCCTCCAACACGTAAGTGCAGCGGTCTCCTTGAGCCGCCTGCATGTCAAAGAAGCGGTCGCTCCAGGTTACCCGGTCAAGGGAATCCACCCCTGAACAGACCAGCGGATGCGACAGATGGTTTTCTGACAAGGCTCGCAGATGAATGCTCAGGACTGGTTTCTTTTTCGAGATTGGTCGCTTTCCCGCATCCAGGCGGTTATTGGGGATGACATCGAGCAGGAAAAAGGCGCGGTCCGTATCAGCAATGGACACGCCCCAGAGGGTGGGGACGAATCGGCTGCTGCGCTTGAGCACCAGCGCATAAGAGCAAACCGACCGGGCGCCATGATTCAAGAGCTGCTCCACACATCGAATCATGGTTTGTCCTGTATGAATGGCGCCATCAAACAGCAAAACATCCCTGCCTGCAATATCCGCATCCGGCTCTCCGTGCAGGAAACGCACCTGTGGGCTCGCCTCACAGGTTTCCACCGGCAGCACCAGGACGTTGTCCAGGAAAGCCGGCTGTTGTTCACGGCAGGTTTCCATCAATGCGTCTAATAACGCATTGCCAGAGCGGGTGAGCGGGCACCACAGGGTTGGCGGTGAGTCAAATTGGGAGAGACGCTCGACCAAATCTCGTAAATAAGCCAGAACCTCCTCACGGCCCAGATAATAGGTCACCATGAAAAATAAGCCCCTTCTACCTTGAAAGGATCACCTTTGCCAATCACAGCGAAGAACCCTCGCTGCGCCCCTGGCCAGAATCATCCGCGGCCAACCCGGCCACAAATCAATGGATGTTGTTCCACCCCGGCGCCAAGTTTTTCGTAATAACAATCGCTGCAAGCTTCACCTTCAGGGGTTTTCCGTTTGCCCGTAATGGTTTCTTGCAGCAACACATTACAGTAGCAACATCGTTGCTCATCACTCCCCACCAATGACAACCCTTTGCCCTCAGCCATCAGATTTTTAAGTGGAATGGCCATAAAGCATAACTTCTCCGTCCAAACTAAATACAATACCTGGCCTCGGGCCTTGTCAAACAGAATCACCCTGAAAGCCGCGATGGACATCATTGCATCAACTGCGCGACAGGGATAATCTCTGTCTATGCGCGCACGAACCCTTGTCCTGTTCGCCTTGGGGCTGGCCGCGGCGGCGGCTTCCCTCAAGGCGGCCCATGCGTGGAAAACTGCTCCCGGCCAACTGGCCTTGGAGCACGATGGCCAGACCCTCTGGCAGTTCCTTTATCGCGAGCAGGAAACCAAACCCTGCTTTCATCCGCTGGCCCTGCCCGGCGGCCCGGCCTTGACCTGGCACCGGCCCGCGGACCATCGCTGGCATTGCGCGCTATGGTTCTCCTGGAAATACCTGAACAAAGTCAATTATTGGGAGGAAGACGCCAAAACCGGCCTCCCCGCCGGCCGCACCGAATGGTCCGCGCCCCAAATCGAAACACGCCCGGATTTTTCCGCGCGCCTGCAAATGGAGCTGACTTATCGCCCGGCCCAGGGCGCGCCGGTGCTGCGTGAACAACGCACCATCGCCATCGCTCCACCGGCGGCCGACGGCACCCAGCAACAAGATTGGACCTGCACCTTCACCGCCCTCGCGCCGGAAGTGCTGCTGGACCGCACCCCGCCCCCGCCCGGTCCCGATGGCCGCGGCCCCGGCGGCTATGCCGGCCTTTCCGTGCGGCTGGTGCGTGAGTTTGAAGACGTGCAAGTCTGCACCTCCACCGGCGCCGTCTCCCTCGCCACCGGACGCTTCCGCGGCCAGGCCCTCGCCGTGGATTACTCCGGCAAGGTGGGGGACAAGGTATGTGGCTTTGCTTTCCTTGATCATCCGCAAAACCTCCATTCGCCTTCCCCGTGGTACGTCATCAACGACGGCCCCATGCGTTTTGTGAACGCGGCCGTCCTCTGTTTTGAACCGCACACCCTCAAGCAGGGCGAGTCCTTCACCTTGCGCTATCGCGTGATTCTCCATCCAGGGCGCTGGACGCCGGAACGATTGCAACAGGAGACCGCGCGTTTCCATCGCCAGCCTTGATTTGAGGCATGCCGGCATCGCGCGCTGCAACCTCACCCCCGCCTGCCCGCCGCCTCCGTCGGCGCCGCCTGGCCTTGCTCATCTTCCTGCCGCTCACCTTGCTCCTCCTCCTGGGGTTGCTCGAAGGACTGGCGCGCGCCCTGGGCCATCGCCCCTTCGTGCCGGCCACGCTCCACGTGCGCGTGGAGCCGGGCGGGCGTCTCTTTCAGCCCCATCCCCAACTGGGTTATACCCACCTGCCTGGAGCCTTCACCGTCACCTTGCCCGATGGCTACACCTTCCGCATGACCCATGACACCAACACCTTGCGCCTCACCCATCCTTCGTCCAGCCTGCGCGCGGCGCGTCCCGGCTTGTGGGTGATGGGATGCTCCTTTGTGCATGGCTGGTCCTTGAATGATGAGGAAACCATGCCGTGGCAGTTGCAAACCCTGCTGCCGGAGTACGAGGTGTTTAATTTCGGGGTGAATGGTTACGGCACCCTCCATGCCTGGTTGCAGTATCAGGAGTTTCGTCGGCAGTTGCCCAAGCCCCGCGTGGTGGTGGTGGATTACGCCTATTTCCATGACGAACGCAATGTGCTCACCCGCGCCCGCCGCAAGGCCGTGGCCCCCTACAACCGGCTGGGCCCCATTCACCAACCCTGGGCGCGGCTCGACCAACACGGATGCGTGGAAGTCCAGCACACCCCGTTGGATTATGTGCCCTGGCCCGGGCAGCAGACCTTTGCCTTGGTGAACTGGCTGGAGCAGGGCTACTGCGCCCTCGAAACCCGCTGGAGCCGCGGCCAGGCGGTCAGCCTGGCCGTGTTGCAGCAATTTGCCCGCCAATGCCGGGAGGAGGGCATCTTCTTTGTGGTGGCGGGCATTACCCGCGGCAAAGACACCGCCCGCGTCCTTCAGAACTGCGCCGAACGGGGCATCGCCACGGTGGACATCTCCGTGAGCCTCTCCGAGCCGGGCAGCCGCAACCTCCCGCACGATGACCACCCCAGCGCTCGCTCCCAGGCCGAGTACGCCCGCAAACTCGCCGCCTTTTTGCGCGCGCAAAAGCTCAACCTTCCTTCCGGCAAATAAAAACGCCTGATGCATCCCTTTAAGAAAAAAACTCCTGTTCCGTCGGCGGCGCATCCTGTTACCTCTCCTGACAGGACAGCATTGAGGTGAACGCTATGAGCATGATGCAACATTTTTGGTTTTGGGTGGCTCTTCATGGCTGGCTAGCCGTCACCGCCCTGGCCACGGACTATGTCCTTGTGGCCCCCGAGACCGCGCCGATTCATCACGGCGCTCAAAAATTGGAGGCCGCCTTGCGCAAGCAGGGACATACCTTGTCCCGCCAGCCCGCTGGCGCCTCGCGGACGGCGGACGTGGTGGTGACGCTCAAGCGCGGCCTGGCCGGCGCGGCCCAGGATGGCTTCACCCTCGCCAACGCCGGCGGAAAAATCACCCTCACCGGCGGTGAGCGCGGGGCCATGTACGGCCTGCTCACCCTCGCCGAACACGTGCGGCAGGGCCGGCCGCTCACGCAAATCGAGTCTCAGCAGGTTCAACCTGTCCATGAGTTTCGCGCCATCAAGTTCAACCTGCCCTGGGCCGCTTATCGCACCAGCCCGGCCCTCGAACAGCACAGCGATACCTGCAAGGATTTGCGCTTCTGGGAGGCCTTCCTCGACATGATGGCGGAAAACCGCTTCAACGTGCTGACGTTGTGGAGCCTGCATCCCTTTCCTTTCATGGTGCGTCCCAAAAACTTTCCCGAAGCCTGCCCCTTGAACGACGCCGAGCTGGCGGAGATGCGCAAACTCTGGCGCGGCCTTTTTGCCCTCGCCCAGGCCCGGGGCATCGAAACGTATCTGATTAACTGGAATATCTTTGTCACCCCCCAATTTGCCCGCGCCCACCACGTGGCCCGCTGGAGCGAGACCTGGAGCCACTACGGCGACGGCGACAAAAATCCCCTTCTCATCCGCTACACCCGCGAAGTCGTGGCCCAGGTGCTGGAGGAGTACCCCGAATTAACGGGGCTGGGCATCACCTTGGGCGAACGCATGGGCGGCATGACCCCCGACGAACGCCGCGACTGGCTGGAACCCACCTTTTTTGCGGCCATGGCCTCCGTTCAGCGCCCCGTCAAATTCATCTATCGCGCCCCGCTCTCGGCCAACACCGGCTCCGGCGGCACCACCAGCGCGGAAAATGACCGGCGCACCCGCGCCCAAATCGAACGGCTGCCGGCCAACATCCCCACGCCGGTCTATGTGGAGTTCAAGCACAATTGGTCCCATGCCCATTCCTCGCCCGATTTGTTCATGGTGCATGGCGGCCCCTTGTCCGACGCGTACTGGAATCCGCCGCCCACCCGGCACAAGGTGGTCTGGACCATGCGCAACGAAGACATGTTCATCTTGCGCTGGGGCGAGCCGGACTTCGTCCGCGCTTTCCTCAGCCGCCAGCGCGCCCCGCACGTCGGCGGCGCTCTCCTCGGCTCCGAATGCTACATCCCGGCGCTCGATTATATCACCGCTCCCGGAGCGCATAAAACCTGGCGCTATGCCTTTGAACGGCAATGGCTCTTTTATGCAGTGTGGGGCCGCTTGTTGCATGACCCCGCCACGCCGGACTCCGTTTTCGAGCGGTTGCTCGAGGAGCGTTTCGGCCCGGGCCTGGGTCCCGATTTGTTGCGCGCCTGGAAGCTCGCCAGCCGCGTCCCACTCCATTTTGCCTCCTTCCATCGCGGCACGTGGGACGGCAACCTCTACACCGAGGGCTTCTCCTCGTGGACGGAGAATGGCCCGCGCAAATTTTTCGACGTGGATTCCTTCATCACCCATCCCGTCCTCGACACCAAACGCTACGTGAACATCGCCGATTTTGTGAAGGCCGGCGGTGTGGTGGAAGCGGGCAAACACAGCCCGCTCTCCCTGGCAGAGGAATTGGAGCGCAACGCGGCCGAATCGGCCCGCCTGGCCGCCGTCATTCGCCAGCGCGCCCGGCCCAATCCCACGCTGGAGTGTGAACTGAATGACATCGAAGCGTGGGCGGCCTACGCGCAGTATTTTGCCGAGAAACTCCAGGGCGGTGTCGCGCTGGCTCAGGCGCGGGCCAAGGGCAGCGCCGAGCAACAACAACAGGCGGTGGCCGCCCTGGAGCGCGCACTGCAACATTGGAAACGCCTGGCCGCGCTGGGCGAAAAATTCAACCAGCTCCCCATCCTCTCCAACTCCGCTCAACCTTTCTCCTGGGCGCAACTAACCCCGGAAGTGGAGCGCGACCTCGAACGCGCCCGTGCCCCCTTGCCGCCCGCCCGCCCCACCCGATGAGGGGGGAAGGGAGCTTCGGCGCGGCCTTGAGCAGCGTGATATCATGGCAGAAAAAGGCAAATCGCGATTGGACGTGGCCCTGGTGGCCCGCGGGCTGGCGCCCAGCCGCGAAAAGGCCCAGCGTTTGATTCTGGCCGGCCAGGTCCGAGTCGCGGGGCAGGTCGCCGCCAAACCCAGCCAGCCAGTGAGGGAAACTGACCCCGTGGAAGTGGCCGCGCCGGAGAAATACGTGAGCCGCGGCGGCCTTAAACTGGAGCACGCCCTGCGACATTTTGGCGTGGACGTCACCGGCCGGACGGCCGTGGACCTGGGCGCCAGCACCGGCGGCTTCACCGATTGCCTGCTGCAACACGGCGCGGCGCGCGTCTATGCGGTGGACGTGGGGACCGGCCAACTGGCGTGGAAATTGCGCCAGGACCCCCGCGTGGTGGTGCGGGAGCGCACCAATGCCCGCTATTTGCAGCCCGCCGATTTGGAGCCGAACTTTGCCGGCGCCGGGGTGGTGGTCATTGACTGCTCCTTCATTTCCCTGCAAAAAATCCTGCCCGCCGCCGTGCGGCTGGCGCGCGAAGGCGGCCTGATTCTGGCCCTGGTCAAACCGCAGTTCGAGGCCGGAAAAACCGAGGCCGACCGCGGGGAGGGGGTCATCCGCGACCCCGCCATTCACGAGCGCGTCCTGCGAGAATTGGAGGCCTTCGTCCCTACCCTGGGCAATTTGCGCTGGCGGGGCATGACGGAATCCCCTATCCTCGGCCCGGCAGGAAATAAAGAGTTTTGGGTCTGGCTTGAAAAACAATCCGCACAAAATCCAACGCGTGGGACTGCTGGCCAACCCGGATAAGGCCAATTGCCGGGCGGCCTTGCACAAGGCCGAGCGCTGGCTGCGGCGGGCCGGCTGCGACGTGCTTACCGAGGCCGGCACGCGGCGGGTGGCGCGCCTGCAGGGCGACTGCCTGGCTTCCCCCACCGAACTGGCCCATGCGTGCGATTTGCTGCTGGTCTTCGGCGGCGACGGCACCATGTTGCGGGCGGCGCGGGACATGGGCGGCGCGCCCACTCCCATCCTCGGGGTGAACCTGGGCGGCCTGGGCTTCCTGACTTCCGTTTCCTCACAAGGACTGGAGCAGGCCCTGGAGCGCACGCTGGCCGGTGAGTTTGACCTCGATGTGCGCCCCCTCATCAAAGCCTCCGCCTTGCACGAGGGCCGCCCCGTCGCCTACCGGGCGTTAAATGATTTTGTCATCAGCCGCGCCGGCGGCTCGCGGCTGGTGGAGCTTGAAGTGTACGTCAACGGCGAGGAGCTTACCCGCTACCGGTGCGACGGCCTGGTCATCAGCTCGCCCACCGGCTCCACCGCCTATTCCCTGGCCGCCGGTGGCGCCATTGTGCATCCGGCAGCCCAGGCCTTCGCCCTGACCCCGATTTGCCCCCACACCCTTTCCAATCGCTCGGTCATCCTGAGCCTCCATGATGTGATTAAGGTCATCTCCCTCAGCGTGACGCCGCAGGTGATGATGGCGGCGGATGGCGAGCCGTCGCTGACCCTGCCGGCCGGGGCCTCGGTGGAGATTACCCGCAGCCGGCGCAGTGTGCGGCTGGTCCGCCTGCACGGCGACAACTTTTTCAATACCCTGCGCTGCAAACTGGGTTGGAGCGGCGCCCACGTTTAGGCTACACTGTCCTCATGGTGCGTTTGAAAGACATAGCAGCGCGCGCGGGCGTGACGGTGATGACCGTCTCCAAGGTCATGCACGATGCGCCGGACGTTTCAGCCGCCACCAAGGCCCGCATCCGGGCCCTGGCGGAGGAAATGGGCTACATGCCCAACGCCATGGCGCGCGGCTTGCGCAGCCGCAAGACCCGCCTGCTCGGCGTGGTGATTTCCACCGTCACCAATCCCATCTTCGGCCGCGTGCTGCTGGCGTTGGAGGAGCAGGCCCACGCCCACGGCTACGATTTGCTGCTCGCCCACTCCCTCAATGACCCTGCCCGCGAGGAACATGCCCTCCGCCGCATGCTCTCGCGCCACGTGGATGGCTTGTTCCTCAGTCCGGTGTACCGCCTGCAACCCACCGCGCCCATCTACGAAGAGCTCCGGCGCCGCAACGTCAAAACCGTCCTCCTCGGCCATCGCGCGCCCTTTTGCGAGTCCTTTCTGGCAGTCGAAACCGCTGACTTCGAGGCCAGCCGCCAGCTCACCCTCCACCTCCTCGAACTGGGCCACCGGCGCATTGCCTATTTTGCCGGGCCGGTAATTTCTCCCAGCAATCGCGAGCGGCTCGAAGGCTATCGCACCGCCTTGCGCGAAGCGGGTATCGAACCGGATGACCGCCTCATCTTCAACGCGGGCGCCACCATTGAAGAAGGTGAACAGGCCGCCGCCCAATTAGCCCAGGAAGCCCTGCGGCCCACCGCCTTGATGGCAGTGAATGATTTGGTGGCTATTGGCGCGGCCCACTTTCTCCTTCGCCAGGGCTGGCAAATTCCCCGGGATATTTCCATCGCGGGCTTTGGCAACGTCCTCCTCGCGGAACATTTTCGCGTGCCCCTGACCACCGTGCGCCAGCCCAAGATGCGCCTGGGCAAAGCCGCTTTCGATTTGTTGCACCAGTGCTTGAAAGGCGAGCCGGCCCAGAGCCTGCGCCTGCCGGCGGAAGTCTTGGTCCGCCAGAGCACGGCCCCGCCGCCGCCGGAGTCTCCTTCCTGAGCCGCTTCCCGCCCCGCTTACTTGCGCTCTTGCCAGAGGTAGGCCCGGCGGGAATTCTCCGCGGCCACCAGTTGCAGCGTTTGCGGCCCCTTTTCGCCGAAATACTGCTCAATCAAACCAATAACCGTCGCATACGGCGCAAACAATTCGCTCACCGGATAATTGCTGCCGAAAATCAGCCGGTTCACCCCAAAAATCTCCGTGGCCGCATCCAGCACCGGCCGGTAATAATCCAGCTCCCGCGGCGCGCGGAAATCATCCCGGCGCGTCCCTTCCACCAGCCCGGACACCTTCAGAAAAACGCGCTCATGCTCCGCGACCGCCTTCATCGCGTCCACCCACGCTGCGGGCGGCGCCTTGCCGTCAATCGTCACATTGGCCAGGTGATTGATGACGATGCGCAGGCGCGGATTTTGCCTGGCCACCTGGGCCGCCACTGGCAATTGCGTCGGCAGGCAGTTGAAATCCAGCGTCAAATTAAAATCCGCCAGCAAACCCAGGGCGCGCTCGGCGGTTTTTTCGGCGGCCTTGGGCGAGGCGCCGCCGCGCACGCGGATGCCGCGAAACAGCGGATTGCGGCTCAAACGGCGCAACTGCGGCTCAAACTCCGGGTCTTCCAGGGCCAGCCGGCCCACCACGCCCAGAATGAATTTGTCCTTCGCCGCCTGCTCCAGCACCCAGTCATTGTCTGCCAGCCACTCGCTGGCCTCCACGATAATCGTGCCGGTGACGCGGTGTTTGGCCGACACCTTCCGCAAATGCGCCGGCAGCACCGGCCGGTAAAGACGGCCCTCCTCGCGGGGCGGCCACGGCACGCCTTGAGGACGGGTAGGGTCATAAATGTGGGTGTGGCAATCCACATACGTCACTTTGGCGGCCGCCGGCTTGGCGGCGGCCCAGCCCCGTGTCCCCGTGGCCACCGCGGCGGTGGCCAGCGCGGCGGATTGCACAAACTGGCGGCGATTCCACTTCATAGATGCATGCATTGCGTGGGACCTTGATAAAAGAAAAGCACCGATGGCACAAGCAAGAACACGCCGCCGTTGGGAAAGACTGGGTAGAATCATGACCCCCGTGGTTAAGATCAACGTGTTGAGTGCACGCCGCAAGGATGAGCTGCTGCACCTCCTCCGGAGGAGGTGCAGCAGCGGCGCGCCCCATCTGCTATCCTCCCGGCGTGCACACCACCTACTTTGAATTGTACCGTATGCGCACCCACCGCCATTGGTTGCGACAAAAACTCGTCGCCTTCGCCAAAACCCACGGCATCAAAGCCGCCGTCCGCGAGTTCGGCTGTTCCCGCAACACCGTCCGTAAATGGCTCCGACGCCACGTGCCCGGCAAGCCCTCCTCCCTCCAAGAACACAGCCGCCGCCCACGACGCTCCCCCCGCCGTATCCCCTCCGGCCTCGAAGGCCAAATCGTCAAACTCCGCCACCAAACCGGCTTCGGCGCCGAACGCCTCCAGCGCGAATTCGCCCTCCCCTGCAGCCACAACGCCATCGCCCGCGTCCTCCGCCAACACCATCTCCTCCGCCCACGCAAAAAGAAACCCGCCACCAAAAAACTCCTCCGCGCCCTCAAACGGAACTGGCCACTCTTCTCCCAACTCTCCGCCGATACCAAGTATTTACAGGACATTCCCCATTACTGGCCCCAAATGAACCGCCTCCACCTCCCCCGCTTCCAATACACCGTCCGCGAACCAGTCTCCGGCGCCTGCTTCACCGGCTACGCCGACGAACTCTCCAAATCCTACGCCACCCTCCTGGCCACACAACTCTCCGCCCACCTCGCCGCCCACGGCGTCAACCTCACCACCCTGGTCTGGCAAACCGACAACGGCAGTGAATTCCAAGTCAACCAACACCACCAAGGCCTCCCCGCCACCGTCCGCGCCCTCGGCTCCGACCACCGCTTCATCCCTCCCAAACGCTACACCTGGCAAAGCGACGTCGAAACCGTCCACCGCCTGGTCGAAGACGAATTCTTCGACCGCGAAACCTTCTCCAGCCCCCAAGACTTTTGGGCCAAAATCACCACCTACTGGCTGTACTTCAACCTCGTCCGCCCCAACCGCGGCAAAGAATGGCAAAGCCCACTCCAAATCCTCAACGCCAAGGCCCCAGCCCTCGCCGGGGCCCTAATCCACTGGCTCCCCCTCAACCTCTCCCAACCCCACCATCCCGACTTGCCTCCACCCCTCCACCGGGGTCATGATCTACCCAGCTTTCCCTGAACACGCCGCCGGGCCCCGCCCGGACTTGTGCCCAAAGGCTGGCGGCCGTTCAGGCCCGGGGCTTGAGACTCCGCAAACCTTCCTGATGCGCCACCGGCACCAGCAGCCGGTCCATGCCCATCACCGCCAGACCCGCCGCACGATGCCGCGGCGCGGCCGTGCAGAGAACTTGGCCAAAGCGCGCCCACATGGCGCCGCGTTCAATCGCCCGGCTCAGATACTCAATCACCGCCGGTGGCAGCTCCACCACATGCCCCGTCAGCACCACCTGCCGCAGCCCCAGCACATTGAGCGCCCCGGCAATCACCGTGGCGGCGGCCTCCAGTGAATCCGCCAGCCACGCGGGCATCCCGTGCTGGGCCAGATGGCTGCACAAATCCTCCCACCCCGGCGCACTGCCGCCCCGGCGGGCTTCCGCAAAACTGCGCAACAACCCCGGCCGGCTGACCAGCGTCTCCACGCAGCCCACCGCGCCGCAACCGCACGGCCGCCGGTTGCCGGCCACCGGCGTGTGCCCCAGTTCACCGCAGAGGGGCAGGGGATTGTCATACAGCTTGCCCTGTTTGACAATGGCCCCGCCCACTCCCTGCCCAAAGTCCACCAAAAGAAAATTCTGGACTTCCGGATTGGTGGCCAGATGACCCAGCGCCAGCGCGCGAATTTCCTGAATCATGAGCACCGGCATGCCCACCACCTCCTGAATCAGCTCCGGCAGGCTGGCTTTTTCCGACCAGTGCAAATTGGGGGAAAACAACACCTTCCCCGCTTTTTCGTCCACAATCCCCGGCACGCTGATGAGCGCGCCCCAGAGGCCGTGGAGATTCACCTTCTTGAGACTGCGCGCCAGTTGCGCCTGCCAGGCCTGCGGGCTTTCAGGCGTGGCAAAACGCTGCGTCCAGGCATCCTCCCGCACCCGCAAGGGCAGGGGAGCCAGCCGCGTCTCCGCCACATCCAGCTCAATCGCCAGAAACCGCGCCTGCGTATCGTTCAGCCGCAGCCGCCGGCCAGGCCGTCCCACTTTGGGGACTGCATCCGCGGTGCCGTTGGGCAGGCCCGATTCCTCCTCCTCCAGCAAGACACCCAGGTCCAGCAATTCCGAGGTGATTTTGCCAATGGTGGGCTGGCTCAAGCCCGCCACCTTGGCCAGCTCGGCACGGCTGGCCTCGCCCAGCCGCAGCAAGGCCCCCAGGAGCGTGCGTTCGTTGGCCCGCCGCAGGGAGGCGGGAATGGCTGCTGTGCTGATGCCCACCATACCGCGTCTAGAATCTCGTTTGCCGCAAGGCGCAGGGAGCAAATCCCGGCTGCCTGTCCACTGCCGAGCCTCGGCCGGTCAAGCCCCCACTCGCCGCAGCGAGCAAGGCCGGCGGGTGGCTCTCACCGCCAAGTGCTTAAACCAGCTTGCGGTCAGTTGGCAAGCCGCATCTTGCGGCCAGCGACGGCAGCGGTCCCGTCCCGCCAGGGCCCGCCATGACCTGTTGCACCGCGCCCCACGGCGCCGGCTGGCACTTCAACACCGCATGCGCGCGGCAGGGCACCTCCAGCTTCGCATAGAGACGGCGCACGTACGTCCGCACCGTGTTGATGCTGATGGCAAGCTGGTCGGCAATTTGCTTGTAAGGATAACCCAGCGCCAGAAATTCCAGAATTTCCTTCTCCCGCAAAGACAGGCGTGCCAGATGCCGCGTGGCCACCGACTGCCCCTGCACCCGCTGAATAAGCTGCCGGGCCACCGCCCCGGAAATCGGCGACAACCCCCGCGCCACCTCCTCCAGCCGCGCCAGCATCGCCGCGCCGCTTTCCTGCCGCAACACGTACCCGCAGGCCCCATGGGCCATCGCCAGCACCAGCATCTCCGGGGACTCATCCGGCGTCAAAACCACCACCGCCGCCTCCCCCGCCAGCAATCGCGCCCGGCCCACATCCGCCAGCCAGCCGGGCTGCTGCCAGTCCACGTCCAGCAGCAGCAAGTCCGAGGGACTCGTGCGGCTTTGTGCGCACAGTTGCGCCGCCGAGGCATAAACGCCCACGCAATGAAACGACGGCGAGTCATTGAACAGCGGCACCAGCCGCGCCCGCAGCGCGGCATCCGCAGAAATCAACGTCAGGGTGGTGGCCATAATCCATCAACAGGGTTGGGGGTGAAGACGCAGCATGACGGCAAGAACGGGATTCGCCACGCCCCGCCCGGGAGAGGCGCACATTGGGGCGCAAGCCAGGAAGGCGTGGCAATAATTTATTAACATAATTAAGTAATTAAACCATCACCCCCACGCTGGCAAGCACTTTTTTCACCTTTTCCCATTGCTCCTCCCGTGGCCTTTGTGCCAGCCTCCTTTCATTGGCAACGACCCGTTTCCCTTATGGAGACAACCCGCTATTACGTACGAGGAGCTGACCAGCGTGAATATGGCCCGGTGGATGCCTCCGTAATCCGACGTTGGTTGGAGGAAGGGCGCCTTAATCACGCCAGCCTGTTGCGCCGCGAGGACTCCTCCCAGTGGCAGGCCCTGGGCACATGGCCGGACTGGCAGGACGTGGTGCCACCGCCCCCGGTGGTGGTGGCGCCATTGCCCTCCACGACCGCCACCGTCCCCACGCCCCCTGCTAACAAGCCCCGGCTCAGCGCGCTGGCGGTGGGCTCATTGGTGGCAGGGTTGTTGACCCCCTGCACCCTGGGCCTCTCCGGCCTGGCCGGACTGGTCATGGCCATCATGGCCCTGGTCCGCTTCCAACGCCATCCCGGACGCTGGCAGGGCAGGGGACTGGCCATTGGCGGCCTCTGCGTTTCGGCCGCGCTCGGCATGTTGATGCTGATTTTGCTGTTGGGGGTGGCCCTGCCCAACTTCCAGAAAGCCCGCGAAACCTCCCAGCGCAATGCCTGCCTCAATCACCTGCGCCAGTTGGACGCCGCCAAGGAGCAATGGTTTCGTGAAAATAAAAAGCGCAACACTGACGCGCCCACCTGGGACGACTTGGTGGGGCCGGGCAAGTATTTCCAGCAAAAACCTGTCTGCCCGGCCGGCGGCACTTACACCCTGGGCGACATGATGACCGAGCCTGCCTGCTCCATCCCCAAGCACTCCCTGCAATACCCCATGACCCGGCGCCCGCCCCGTTAAACACGCCGGCTGGCCTGGGGCGCCACGGCGTCCGCCGCCCGAAACTCAGGATGCTCGCGTCCATTGGGCCCTTTGCCGGCAGCTTTGGCTTCGAGCAGCTTTTTGTACTCCGCCAGCGCCAGCAGCGGCCAGTTGTTGCGGTACATGTCGTACTTCAGATAAAACACCTGCGGGAAACCCGTGCCGGTGGTCTCCTCTTCGGACCACGAGCCGTCCGGATTTTGCGTGCGAATGAGATACTCCACCCCCCGCCGGATGCTCGGGCGGTCGGGGTCGCCAAAGGCCAGCAGCCCCATCAACGCCCACGCCGTTTGCGACGCCGTGCTGGGGCCTTGCCCCTTGAACACCGGGTCATCATAAGTATTGCACCGCTCGCCCCAGCCGCCATCCTCGTGCTGCACACTTTCCAGCCAGTCCCGCGCGCGCAACAGCCACGGTTCATTCATGGGATACTTCAACGTGGCCAGCCCCCGGAGCGTCTGCCACGTGCCGTAGATGTAATTGACCCCCCACCGCCCAAACCATGAGCCGTCCGGTTGCTGCTCCTTCTTCAAGTACTCGAGCGCCCGCACCACCTGCGGGTCATCCAGCGGGCAGTTTTCCTTGCCCATCACCTCCAGAATACGGGCCGTGATGTCCGCGCATTCCGGATCCAGCATCGCATTGTGATCCGCAAACGGCACCTTCGTCAGCACACTCTTGGTGCAATCCTTGTCAAACGCCGCCCAACCGCCATCCTTGCATTGGAACGATAACATCCAACGGTACCCCCGCCGGTAGGCCTCGTCCCGCCGTTTAGGGTCATCGGTGGGCGTCAGGCGCAGCGCCAGCAGCACCATCGCCGTATCGTCCACGTCCGGATTCCACTTGTTGTTAAACTCAAACACCCACCCGCTCGGCTCCACCGGCGCCGGATTCTTGTGCACCCAGTCGCCGCGAAAACGGATTTCGCGATCCAGCAGCCAGCGCGTCGCCGCCACCACCTGCGGATGATCCGCCGGCACGCCGGACTCCCGCAGGGCAATCAGCGTGATGGCCGTGTCCCACACCGGTGACAAACACGGCTCAATCCGCACGCTGTCCTTTTCCTCGTGCTCCAGTTTCTTCAACTCCCGCTCGGCGCGAATTACCTCCGGGTGATCCTCCGGATAGCCCAGCGCCTTCAGCGCAATGAGCGAATTGAGCATGGCCGGGAAAATGGCCGCCAGTCCGTCGCTGCCCTCGAAGCGCTCCAGCATCCATTTTTCCGCGCGTTTGAGCGCCGTCCGCCGGAAGGGGTGAATGCCCGCCTGCGCCCACAGCTCGGCAAACTTGTGCAGCTTGTCCAGCCACAAAAAGAAATTGCGCCAGCTAAAAAGCTTCGGGTCCGGCGCCAGGGCCAGCTCGTGCTCCTTGTAACCGTCGGGATACAATTCATCCAGCGTGACCGGCGGATTGGGCCGGCGCGTCGGCTTGAAATGATTGATGATGGCCAGCGGCACGAGCATCGCGCGCGTCCAGTTGCTCATGTCGTGGAAATTCACGTGAAACCACTTGCCCAGCAGGATGACCTCGCAGGGGATGGTGGGCACGTACTTCCAGGGATACAACCCCAGCAGCGCCAGATAGAGCTTGGAAAACGTGTTCATGCGCGGCACGCCGCCGAGGTTCTTGGCAATCTCGCGCGCCTTCAGCATCCGGGGGTCCGTGATGGGCACCCCGGCCAGTTTCAACGCCAGGTAGGCCTTGATGGTGGCATTCACCTCCGAGGGGCCGCCGTAATAAATATTCCAGCCGCCCTCGGGCAGTTGCAGCGAAAAGATGTGATTGACCGCCTTGCGCTGCCACTCGCGGTCCACCTTGCCGTTCCAGTGATGATAAGCCACCATGTCCGCCACCAGGGTGACATCCACCATCAGCTCACCAATCCAATAGCAGCCCTCCCGCTGCTGGCTCAGCAGGTATTGCTGCGAACGCGCAATGGCTTGGTGCAGCGCGTTTACCGACCGGTATGCTTGGGATTCCTCCCGGAGGGCGGTCTGTTTCCCGTCCGTCGTTGTGTTGCGCGACATGCCGTTAAATGTGCGTGCGGCAGAGCGGTCTGTAAAGTGTTTTTCCGCGCCTTGCTTCCTGCCGCCTCAAGCCCTGCCGCGCGGAAACGCCCCGCTCCACTGCCCGCTCAACCCTGGCTCGAATAATAGGCGTCCACCTTGGCCGCCACATCCTTGTAGCCAATGTCCGCCTCGTAGATGAGCTTGAACTGCTCGATGGCCTCTTCCTTTTTCCCCATCTTCTCCAGCACACAACCCAGCGCGTACAACAACTCCTTCTTTTCGTCATCGAACGTGACCTTCTCCTTCAGCGCCTCCTGGAATTTCCGCGCGGCCAGGTCATTCATCCCCCGCTTCGCAAAGCACTGCGCCAGGTAGCTCATCGCCGCAATCCGCCGCGCCGGATTGTTCTGCGCCTTCTGAAATTCCTGGATCGCCTCGCTGATCTTGCCCGCGTTGAAATAGAGCACCCCCAGCTCGAAGCGCAGTTGCAAATCCGTCGGATACTTCTCCACCCGCTGCCGCGCGTCGTTCAACTGAAACTCCTGCTTCTGCGCCTGCAGTTGCGCGATTTGCTGCGCCTGCTCCGGAATGTTGGGGTCCAGCGACTCCAGCAGAAAATCAAAGCGCTTCAACGTGGTGTCGGCAATCGCCTTCTCCAGCGATGGATCCGCCCCCGCTTCAGAATTGCGGATGCGCTCGTAATATTCCAGCGCCTTGTCGAAATCCTTCTTCTGCGCGTGCAGCTCCGCCAGGTCCCGCAGCACTTTCAAATTGTTCGGCTCCCGCGCCAGCCGCTCCTCTTTCTCCCGGATGAGCTGCGTGGCCACATCCTCCGTCTTGACCTGCCGGTTCTCCTGCTCCAGGGCCACCGCCTCTTCCTTGTCCTTGAGCACATCCCGGTAGCTGCCCTGTCCATCGGCCAGCGCGCCAAAACCGGTTTCATCCAGCGTCCGCCGCGCCGAAAGATTCTTATAGGCCTGCGCCACCTCCGCATCGTTGGGATTGGCCTTCAACATCTCGCTGTAGATGGCCTCCGCCTTGGCAATCTGGTGGATGCGCTGGTAGGCCTCGGCCAGTTGCAGCTTCAACGCCCGGTCCTTGGGCGCGGCCTTGGCCAGTATTTCCAGGGACAGAATGGCCGTCCGGGGAAAGTCGGCCGCCAGCGCCGCCTCCGCCAGCACCCGGTGCGCGGCGGAGTTGTGGGGATCATTGCTGAGGATTTGCTCCGCAATGGCGATTGCCTCGATGGGGTCCTTGCGCATCGCCAGTTGCGCCTTGGCCACCATCGGCTGCGAGCTCGCCGCGCCAATCACCTTCTTGAACAGCCCCGATTTGGCGCCCGCCTTTTTGAACTGCGCCGCCCGCAGCAGCTCGCGGCACTCGTAAAAGCCGGGTTCGCGGGCCAGCACCTGCTCGAAATGAATGAAAGCGTAATCCAGAATGTTGCGTTGCAGGGCCACCTTGCCCTTTTCAAAAATCTCGCGCACAGCGGGCGGGATTTCGTTGATGGTTTTCTCAGGCATAATACAACTCAAAGCCACTCTATCTTGCAGGCTTGAATCATTCCACAACAAAGCCGCCAGCCCGGCAAGTCTTGTTTTCACCGCGCCGGCTGCCGCCCCCTCAGCTCCCGCTCCCGGGGCGGGCCTGCAGCACGGCCTCCGTCATCGTGTTGATGTTTTGCAACACCCGCCGCGCCGTTTCGGGGTCGGCAATTTTGAGGCCAAAATGTTTGTCCAACATCACCACCAACTGCAGGGCGTCTACACTGTCCAGCCCCAAACTGTCCGGGCCAAACAGCGCCTGGTCATCGCCGATTTCCGCGGCGCTGACCTGCAGCATCAGATTTTCCACCATCAATTGTTTGATTTGTTCTTTGGTTGCCTGCGTGTCCATTAAAGTATCCCTCCATCCACCTTGATTACCGCCCCCGTAATATAACCCGCCTCCGCGCTGGCCAAAAATCGCACCGCCGCTGCCACTTCCTCCGGCCGGCCAAACCGCCGCATCGGCACCTGCCGCGCCCGCGCCTGTCGCTCGGCTTCCGGCAGTTGCAGCAGCTCGCCGCTCTCGATGTATCCGGGGCACACCGCGTTGACCGTGATGCCCAGGCGCGCCACTTCCTTGGCCAGCGACTGGGTGAGCGCCACCACCCCGGCCTTGGCGGCCGCATAATTCGTCTGGCCCGCCGGCGCCAGCAGGGCGCTGAGCGAGGCGATATTCACAATCCGCCCCTGCCGCCGCGCTATCATCAATGGCAACGCCGCCTGGCACCCCAGAAACACCCCCTCCAGATTTACCCGCACAATCTCCCGCCAGACGTCCACGGGCATTTGCCCCAGCAGCATGTCGTGATGCCGCCCCGCATTATTCACCAGCACATCCAGCCGGCCGCCCGCCTTTTCCACCGTGGCCAGGGCCTGTTTCCAGGAGGCCTCGGAAGTGACTTCCAGCTCCACGCAATGGCAGCGCCCGGCATGCTCCGCGCACAGACTCTCCGCCTGCGCCCGTTGCTGCCGCACCCCCAGCCATATCTGATTGGCGGGCGATTCCTGCAAGAACGCCCGCGCCATGGCCAGCCCCAGACTGCCATTGCCGCCGGTAATACAAATGACCCGCGCTTCCATGATGACGGGGGAAAATACTGCCGGAAACGCAACCAGCGCGGCAACTGTAAATCGTTCACGCCGGCGTCCAGACGGCGGTCATGGCCTGATGATTGCACCCGGCCACGCTCACCACCGCCGCCGTCACCGCCTCCTGGGGGACCGCCGCCGCCGCCAGCACCGCCTGCCAGGCGCTGGCCGCCGTCAGCGCATTGCCCAGCACATGACGCGGCGACCAACATCGCCCGGGCCAGTCGTGCCATGCCTGATTTTCCGCGCGGTCATGCCGCGGCAAATGCATCCGGCTGTCGCAGAGCAACGCCGTCCGTCCGTCCCAGGCTTGCACCTGCCGCCGTGCCTGTAGCATCGCTGCCGCGGCGCCGCCCGGCAGGGCGTAGTTGAAAGGCTCGCTCACTCCCGCCAGTTGGGCGCCGAGCCCCCGGGCTTGGCGGCTCAATAAAATCGCCCCCGCTCCTTCGCTGGCGATGTGCCCCCGCAAAAACAGGCGGAAGGCATCCGCTGGCAGCCAGTCCAGTTCCTCCGCCGCCACCACCAGACAACGCTCCACCCGGCCCGCGCTCAACCATTGCGCAGCCAGCGCCAGGCCCGACAAAAAAGCCGTGTCATCCCCAATCAACGTATAAACCGGCCCCATGACCCCCAGCAGGGCCGCCAGATGACTGGCAGGCGCATTGAGCACCGTTTCGGGAAACAACATCGGGCTGGCGGTGGCCGGGTCCTTCAGCGCCTCGGCAAAAAAACGCCGCGTGTAATTCAACGGCCCGGCCATCGTGCAAAAAATGATGCCCAACCCCTCGCCCGAAAAGGGAGGCGTCGGATGGCCCAATGCCTCCAGCGCCGCCGCCACCGTGAAATGGCTGATGCTGCTCGCGCGCCGCAAACGCGGATGCGCCATAAACGCCGGACGCACCGGCGCGGGCGGCACTTTGCGCGCGGCCAAACCGCCGCTCCATCCGGGCCGCTCCAATGCGCTGACGGGCAAAGGCTCACCCCGCTGCACCGCTTCCCGCAAGGCCGCCACACCCCATCCCGCCGGGCTGACGGCGCCCACGCCTTGCACGTAAATGCCCGGGTTGCTCATGACCATCGGCGCAGAATCAGGGAAGCATTCGCTCCCCCGAAGCCAAACGAATTGCTCAGCGCGTAATCCACGCGCGCCTCTTGCGGATGGGTGATGAGGGGCAGGTCACACGCCGGGTCCGCTTCTTCCCATCCGGCATTGGGCGGCAGCCATTGCTCCCGCAGCGCCATCAGGCACACGATGGCTTCCACCGCCCCCGCCGCGCCCAACAAATGCCCAATTACGCCCTTGGTCGAACTGACCCGCGGCCTTTTTTCCGCCGCCCCGGCCCACCGTTGAATGGCCCGCGCTTCCGCGCTGTCATTCAGGGGCGTGCCCGTCCCGTGGGCGTTGAGATACCCCACCTGCTCCGGTCGAATGCCCGCCGTGGCCGTGGCCTCCACCATCGCCCGCAACGCCGCGTCCCCTTCCGGATGCGGCTGCGTCAGATGGTGCGCATCGGTGGAGGACCCATAGCCGGCGATTTCTCCCAAAATTGCCGCCCCGCGCCGCCGTGCCTGCGCCTCGCTTTCCAGGGCCAGCACTCCCGCGCCCTCCCCCAGCGCCAGACCATCCCGGCGCCGGTCAAAGGGGCGGCATTGCACCGGGGCGAGCGATTGCAGCGAATCAAAACCACAAAACACCAACTGGCTCAACGCATCATACCCTCCCGCCAACACCCGCTCCGCCATCCCCCACCGAATCAAATCAAAGGCATGGCCCAGCGCATTCGCGCCGGAGGCGCAGGCGTTGGCGATGAACACCGTCGGCCCATAAAATCCCAAAGCCCGCTGTACATTCAGCGCCTGCCGCTGCGCCTGATAATGCAGCCCGCGGCCCGCTTGCGCGCGAAAATCCTGCGGCTGCCCCACCGCCTGCCGGAAATATTCCTCCCCCCGCGCCATTCCGGCGCTGGTGGTGCCCAACACCATGCTCACCGGTCCCCCCGCCTCCCAGCCCGCCTGCGTCCACGCCTCACGGGCGGCATGATAAAGCAGATGATTGGCACGGTCCCACCGCCGCCACTCATGCGGATGAATCTGGGGGGGAGGCTCGCTCTCGGGCAGGTGGACCTCCGCGGCCACCTTGGCCCGCTGGCGCGACACATCAAACAGGGTGACCGGGCGAAACGCAGGCTGCCCGCGCCGAAAACCCGCCGCATTCACCGCCCAGCCCTGCCCCAGCGCGGTAATGATGCCAGCCCCGGTAATCACCACCCGGGTCGCCGCTCCACCGCTCTGGCCAGCCGGAAATAACACGCCTCAAAAATTGCCCCAACGGCGCGGCCAAATTAAAAAGAACCGCGCCCCAAGTCAAACGGGGAAGCATGCCACCCCGCCATGCCCCCCTTCAGCAGCCCCGGCGTCAGCCTCCCCCCCTGCCTCCCAGCAACTTTTGGCTTTGAACGGGTTATTCAACTAAAGCAAACTGGCGTTGCTGCTTATGCCGCAATTTACTTACAAAGCCCGCCGCCGCAACGGCGAGGTGGTTACCGGCGTGTTGGATGTGCCCGATCGCTCCGCAGCGCTGGCGCAAATCGAGCGCCTGGGCCTTCTGCCCGTCATGGTGGACCAGCCCAAAGGCGGCGTCGTGGTGGACAAAGCCCCCCGCAAGGGCGCCTCGGCCCCCGCCGCTGCCGGCGCCGCCGCCCTCCTGCCGCCGGGGCTGCGCGATTTATTCTTCCGCCAGCGCCGCCCCAAACTCCAGGAAATCGCCACCTTCACCCAGCAACTGGCCAACCTCCTGCACTCCGGCATGCCGCTCACCGTGGCGCTCAACAGCATGACCCACCTCGAGAGCAAGGGCATCCCCGCCGACGTCAGCCGCCAGTTGCGCCAGGATGTGACCGAGGGCCGCAGCCTGTCCGATGCCATGGCCCGTCAACCGGTGATTTTCAGCGACATGTACGTGAACATGGTGCGCGCTGGCGAGCAAAGCGGCGCCCTGGTGGACGTCTTGCGCCGGCTCGCCGAACATTACCACCGCTTTGCCGAAGTTCAGGCCAAGTTTGTCTCCGCCCTCATTTACCCCGCCGTGGTCACCTTCGTCGGCATCGGTATCATCATCTTCTTCATGACCTTCATGCTGCCGAAGTTCAAAGAAATCTTCGAGGGCATCAAGGTCCCCCTCCCGCGCCCCACCCAGATTCTTATGCAGGTGGGCGATTTGATGGTCAGCCCCAGCTTCTGGGTTATCACCGGCATTGTCATCTCCGCCCTCGCCGTCCTGTTCATGCGCTTCAAAAATTCTCCCGGCGGACGCCGCGCGTTGGACAGTTGGAAACTCCGCCTCCCGGTCTTCGGCCAGATTTTCCGCCTGAATCTTTACGCCCAATTCGCCCGTGTCCTGGCCACTCTCCTGCAAAACGGCGTGCCGGTGCTCACCGCGCTCAAAATCACCGAGCAGGTCATCCCCAACCAGGTCCTTAAAGAGGCCATCGCCCAGACCCGCGAGGCCGTCACCGACGGCAAAACCCTCGCCCAGCCGCTCGCCCGCAGCAAGGTCTTCCCCCAGTTGATGATTGACCTCATCAAAATCGGCGAGGAAACCGGCGATGTCCCCGGCGCCTTGCGCAACCTCGCCGACACCTACGAAAACGAGCTGAGCCTGGCGCTGCGCGTCATGACCAATTTGATTGAGCCGGTCATGATTATCGTCATGGCCGTCGGCGTGGGACTCCTTCTCTTCAGCATCCTCTCCGCCATGTTTGAAATCACCAACAGCATCGGACGCGGATGAACCCCGGCCCCCCCACCTTCATGGCTCGCAGACCTGCCGCCGCCGCAGGGCAGGGCGCCTTCACCCTGGTGGAGCTGATGATTGTGGTCGCCATCATGGGCCTGGTGGTGGGCATCGGCATCCCCGCCATTTTTCGCGCCGCGGAAAAGGATGCCCTCCGCGCCTCCGTCACCGCCATGATGGAAGCCTGCCACGCCGCCCGCGCTCAGGCCATCCTCACCGGCCAGACCCAGACCCTCATGCTCCGGCCCCGCGACCGCGCTTTCGAGGCCCCCGGCAAAGGCTCCTTTGTGGTCCCCGAAAACGTGGGCATTGATGCCCTCGAAGTGAATTTCGTGGACGTCCGCGAGTTCCCCAGCGCTCCCGTCCGCTTCTATCCCAACGGCACCAGTGATGAATTTACCGTTGTCTTTTCCTCCGCGCGCCATGAGCAGCGGTTCATCGAGCTGGATTGCATCACCGCCCTCCCGCGCCTGGAGAATGAGCAGACCACCCGCTACCGGCGTTGACCTGATTCCGTCTATGAGTGTGCCCCCTCGCTTCCCCCTGACCGGCGTCCGCCGCGCGCGCTGTGCCTTTACTCTGGTGGAGGTCATGATTGCCGTGGGCATTTTCTTCATCGCCCTCCTCTCCATCCTGGGCGTCATGACCCGCGGCCTCGCCGCCGCCCGCGGCCTCCAAATCAGCGCCCCCGACACGGGGATGCTGGCCGCTGAACGCTACGTCACCAACATGCTGGACGAGGCCACTTCCCGCGGCGATTTTGGCGACGCTTATCCCGGCTTCACCTGGGAACGGGATGAATACCCCGTCGCCTCCAACGGCTTGTGGCGCGTGGACTTCTTTGTGTTCAAGCAAAGCCAGCGCGGCCCGCAACTGTACGACACCCTCAGCATCTGGCTCTACAAACCCGACTCCAAAATGAAGGGCGGCATCAGCCGCCCGGCCTTCGAGGGCGATACCTTCGGTTTCCGTGAATAACATGAGCGCTCCCCGGCCATTCCCCCCGACCCCGCCCCGCCAGCGCGCTTTCACGCTCCTGGAAGTGATGCTGGCCCTGGGCATTTTTTCCATGGTCCTGGCCTCGATTTACGCCACCTGGACCTCCTTGACCAAGGGCGCCCGCATCGCCGGCGAAGCCACCGCCGCCGTCCAGCGCGCCCGCATGACCGTCCGGGCCATCGAAGATGCGCTCAACACCGCCCAAATCTACGCCGGCAACCCCGACAAGTATTGGTTTGAAGCCAGAAAAGTGGGCGAGTTTTCCGCCCTCAGCCTCACCGCCCGCCTCCCCGCCACCTTCCCCGGCAGCGGCCTCTATGGCGAACAACGTTTGCGCCTGGTGGAATTTGTGGTGGAAGACGGCCCCGATTCCCTCCGCGAGCTGCATCTCTATCAAAAAGCCGTCCTGGCCCCGGACGATGAACCACCCTACCGCATCACCCTCGGCCGCGATGTCACCCTCTTCAAACTCGAGTTCTGGGACCCCCAAAAAAAGGATTGGGTGGACGAATGGCTCAACCGCCAGACCAACAGCATCCCCCCGCTGGTGCGGGTCTCCGTCGGCATGGGGCCCCGCTCCCGCCAGTTCGGCGATGACCGCGAGCTGGTCTCGCGCGTCATCGCCCCGGCCGCCATTGTCGTGCCCCGCGAGTATCAAGTCCCCGGCACCGCCCAGCCGCCCACCCTGCCGCCGGGCACGCCGGTCCGCACCGGCAGCGGCACCGTGACCCCGCCGGCAGCGCCCACGCCCACCCCCGGCCTGGGTTTCCCCGGCGGTGTGCCGCGCAATTAGAGGAACGCACCATGCGCACGGCCTCCCCCTACCCAGTCCACCGTGGCATCGCGCTCATCATCGTGATGGTGGTCATCACCTTCTTCAGCATGCTCGCGGCGGCCTTCGCCTACCGCATGAAGATTGAAACCCGCCTTGCCCGCAACGCCGCCTACAATGCCGAAATGGACTGGCTCGGGCGCTCCGGCGTCGAGCTGGCCAAGTACGTCATCGGTTTGCAACGCACCATCCCCAACGAACCCTATGACTCCCTCAACCAAAAATGGGCCGGCGGTCCGGGCAATTCCAACAGCATCCTCGCCAATGTCCGCCTCAACGACATCGAGCTGGGCCGGGGCCGCTTCTCCGTCAAAATCACCGATTGCGAGCGAAAAATTAACATCAACCTCGCCAACGAACTCATCCTCAATCACGTCCTCGCCGTCGTCGGCGTCGAACCTTCCGAATCCGCCGGCATCGTCGGCTCCATCCTGGATTGGATTGACCCCGATGACCAGACCCACCTCAACGGCGCCGAAAATGACTACTACCGTTCCCTCGACCCCCCCTACCGCGCCAAAAACGGCCCCTTGGATGACATCAACGAGCTGTTGCTCGTCAAAGGCGTGACCCCCGAACTCTTCTGGGGACCCAAATATGCCGGCCCCCCCAGCGTCAGCCGCCGCTCCCGCTCCCGGTTCGGCCTCGAACCGGAGCCGGTCACCTATTCCGTGGGGCTGGTGGACGTGTTCACCCCCTTGTCCGCCCGCTTCGTCAACATCAACACCGCCAGCGCCACCGTCCTCCAAATGTGTCCCGGCGTGGATGAAACCATCGCCCAGGCCATCATCGAACAACGCGCCGGCCCCGACGGCGTGGATGGCACCGACGACGACACCCCCTTCCGCAATGTCATGGAGATGACCCGCATCCCCGGCCTCTTCGGACCGGGCGCCGCGCCGCCGCCTGCCCCCGGCCAGCCGGGCCGTCCCGCCCCGCCTGCCGCCAACCCGCTGACCAGCTTTTTCAGCACCCAAAGTTTTACCTTTGAGGTCGAAGTGGACGTGCGCTTGGATGACCAGCAGCGCACCTACTACGCCATCTTGCGCCGGGTGGACCAGCGCAACGTCCAGGTCCTCAACCTTTGGTGGCGCTAAGCGGCTGCCCTCCCCTCCGGCTGCGTGGCGCCTCCCGCCGCTGCACTTGAAACTTGCAACTTCCCCCGCAAACATCCATCAATAAACCACCAACCGAAAATCACTATGATCTTGATGGGCATCGGCGATGAAGCGGGCGCAAGCCTTGACGCGCAAATCCAGGCCACCCGGGCGCTGGGATGGAAACACCTCGAAGGCCGCATGGTGGAAGTCCCTGGCTTCCCCAAGGCCAATTTCCATGACATCCCCGACGCCGCCTTCGACCAGGTCGTGGAAAAATTGCAGGCGGCCGGCATCCAGGTTTATTGCTTTGGCTCCGCCATCATGAATTGGGCCAAAACCATTGAGACCCCCTTTGAAGTCACCCTCGCCGAAGTCGGCCGCGCCATCCCACGCATGCAACGCCTCGGCGCCAGGTACGTCCGCATCATGAGCTTCAAACCCGGCCCCGAAGACGACACCATCCCGCCCGTCGTCTTTGAGCGCGTGCGCGAAGTCACCCGCCGTTTCCTCGACGCCGGCCTGCAACCCGTCCATGAAAACTGCATGAACTACGGTGGCATGAGCTGGCGCCACGCCCTGGAATTGCTGGAAAAAGTCCCGGGCCTCAAGTGGGTCTTTGATACCGCCAACCCCGTCTTCAACCCCGACCGCTCCCGGCCCCGCCCCTGGCCGCGCCAGGATGCCTGGGAGTTCTGGACCCACATCCGTGATTACGTCGTCCACATCCACATCAAAGACGCCACCTGGAACCCCGCCAAAAATGACGCCGATTACAACTGGCCGGGAGAAGGCCAGGGCTATGTGCGCGAGATTTTGCGCGACGCCCTCGCCCGTGGCTACAACGCCGGCGTTTCCATTGAACCCCACCTCGCCGTCGTCTTTCACGACGCCACCAGCCAGGCCTCGGCCGAGGCGGCCTACCAAAGCTTTGTCGAGTACGGCCGGCGCCTGGAACAATTGATTGCCACCCTGCGCAAATAGAGTCCGCCTGATAATCAAGCTGAATACGGACCGCACACGTCCAACGGCACATTCCACAAGGTCTGGATGACTCACGTTAGGTATCCACCAGTTGGTCCCTGCTTGACTGGCGGGGAGTCTCCTTTCTGGCTTGGAACCATTTCGCCTGGTGAACCCGCTGGGAATGAAGATCAGATGCCATTTGACATCTGGCCTTTCGTGAAACATTATGTTTCACGTGAAGACTGCATCGGTCAGAGTATTGAGACAAGACTTCGCGCGCATCCTCGCCTGGATTAACGCGGGCGAAGAAGTCGCCATCACCATGAGGCGGCAAACCGTTGCCCGCTTGATTCCGTGGCCACAGAAGAAGGCGGCCAAACGCCCAATGCCCGACATTGCCGCCCGACTCAAGAAGGTGTTCGGCACGAAGACCATCGCCGACAAAGCCATGAAGGCAGTCATGAACCAGAACAGGGGGACGATTTGAAAGCCTACGCGGATTCCAGCTTCATCGTGGCGCTCTACTTGCAACAGCAAAGTTCTGCCAAGGCCATTGCGCTGATGGAGCGTTACGGCCAGGCGCTGCCCTTCACGCCCTGGCACCGGCTGGAAGTGCGCAATGCCATCCGCTTGGCCGTGTTTCAGAAGTTGGTTGACCCTGCGCAGGCGAAGACGCAACTGAAGCAACTCGACACCGACCTGAAGGAGCAAGCCTTGCTGACGCACACGCCAATTGACTGGACGGACGTGTTGCGCGAGGCGGAAAAGCTGGGCGCGGCCCACAACGAAACCATTGGATGTCGCAGCGCCGACCTTTTCCATGTGGCCGCTGCCACCGAAGCTGGATGCGATACCTTCTTCACCCTGGATGACAGGCAGGCGGCAATGGCGAAGGCCGCAGGGCTCACGGTGAAGCCGTGAGGCGAGGCAAACCGCACAACAACCTCACGACTGAATGACGGGCCGCTTCTCGCGGGCAAGCAGCGCAGCCGCTTCCTCGTTGCTTCGGCCGCCCGGGAGGACTTCACCACGCTGGAAGAGTTCCAACATGGAATCGCGACTCAGTGCGCTGCTCTGCCATGCCTGGACGACGGCAATGATCTCGTTGGTGGTGAGACCCCGCGTGCTGTAGTCGGTGTTCAACTCCATCACGACATCCTCGTTGCTCACGTCATCGGGCATTGCTTCCGTGGAGTTCCACCAATACGCCTAACGCAGCACATGCGTCAGCGACATGCCCTCGCACGCAGCGGATGCGCGTCTCCACCAACTCACACTCCCTTTTGCCTGCCTGCCGTTGGCCCGGCGTAGGTAGGTCCCGTCTGCTTCTCCGGTCCAGCTTCGGACGCCAGATTTCCACCACGCACCGCCACTCCCTCGCCCCTATCGGGGGAGAAGGCCGGGGTGAGGGGCCTGTTCTCCCTCTTCGTTTCCTTCGTTTCCTTCTGTTAAAAATCCGTGTCCATTCGTGTTCATTCGTGGTTGGTGTTTCCCCCTTCACGCTCTCAGCCTGCTTTTCCCTCTATTCCATCGTGGTAAAAGGCCAGGGTTGGGGGTAACGGGTTTCATGTCGCCCCAATGGGACTGGAAAACTTTTATAGGGCCTTTTTCTAAAAACAGGTTATCTCTACGGGACTGGCCATGAGCCCCATCCATGGAGTATTACCGCCGCTCCTGGTATCCGCCCATCCGCCACTAGCCCTAAAAAAACAGCCCCAGCGGGGCGGCATAATCATTCTTCCGCATTATCACCTGCTTACCCCGGAGATATTCAGTGCTCGGAATCTTGATTTTAATAACATCAAGGTCGGGAGGCGCAAAGACGCCGGGGTTTGAAGGTCTCGGGGGGCACACGTCCCGCTGTAGCGGGATGTGCCCTTCGGCGTTCCGCCGAAGGGAAGTCATTCTTCTACTCCTCGAATGCCGCCACAGCCCGATGGGCAGAGACGTAACCTACGCCCACCATGCAGGACAACGGAGCCAAAGGACTGCCACGTTCACCCCCCCGCCGGCTTCCCGCCCACCTGCACAAGCCCCAGCAGGGCGAAACCAGCGTAGCCACGAGCTCTTAACTCCGTGCCCCGGCCGTGGCCTCAGCCGACTCCCGCAATTGCGCCAGCAGCCGCCCGCGCATTTTCTCCAGCCAGCCTTGCAATTCCGTGCCGGCATAATCTGGATACGTCCACGGCAACGGCGCAAAGTGCCCCTCACGGTAAATCAACTCCAAGTCCCCATACACCCCGCGCCCCAGGTAAATCCGATGCGGACTTTTCTTGCCCGTGGCGAGGATGAGATTTTCCACCGTCAACATGCCGGGGTCCAGGTTCACTCGCCGGCGCCCGTCCGCCTGTGCCAGCCGCTGCTCCAGCGAGGCCGTGAAATGCTTGATTTCCACCAGCCGCTCCGGCGAGGTCAACGGCGTGAACGAAACCGCCAGCCGCCACAAGGGCGCCCCCATCTCCGGCTCGTAATATCGGGTGAAGTTAAACGCCAGCGGCGGGCTGGTCACATCCGCCTCCCCCAACACCGCCTCCATGGCGCTCAACGCCTCAAGCGCCACCGGCGTGGCCGTGCCCCCGGCCGGCCCGGCGTAGAGCAGGGAGAGAAAAACCTTCGCCTTGGGCGCTGGCTGAAACACGCTCATGCCGGGACCATCCGCAAAGCCTCGCCCTGCCACACATTGCGGGCCTCCAAACGCTCCGCCAGTTGCTGATACAGGCGGTTGGGGTCCCACTCCCATCGTGGCGCAATCAGCAAATCGGGACGGCACGTGCTCCACAACCGATGCAACACCACCGTGGCCGGGATTTCCGGCAACAATGTGCAGAGCCAGTCCAGATATTCCTCCGCCGTCGGCAGCGGCCACGGCTGTTTCTCATACCGCCGCGCCAGGGGCGTATTTTTGACCACCTGCAAATGATGCAGCTTCAAGTGCTGCACGCCCGCCACCACCGCCGCCAGGTGCACACTGTGGCGCATGTCCTCCAGACTTTCGCCGGGCCATCCCAAAATAAGATGGGCGCCCAGCTCAAAGCGTGGCCGGCTCCGAATCCGCGCCGCGGCCGCCATGAAATCCGCCGTCGTGTGGCCCCGGTTCATTTCCGCCAGCGCCTGGTCATTGGCCGTTTGCAGGCCCAGCTCCAAAATAATCACCTTGTTCCACCACGCATCCGCCAGCGCCTCCAGCCGCTGCAGAAACTCCTCCGACACATAATCCGGGCGCGTGCTCAAGATTAGCCCCAGACAATCCGGGTCCTTTATCGCCGTTTGGAAGACCTGCGCCAGCACCGGCCATTCGCCCGCTGTGGCGGTCTCGTGTTGGAATCCGGCCATGTAACATTGCACCCGAAGCTGCCGCAGGTACGCCCGCCCCATCTCCAATTGTTCTTCCGGCGTGCGCTCCGGATGCAAGTAATAAGGCCGGAAACTTTCCGGCGCGCAATACACACAACCTCCCTGCGCCCGATGCGGACAGGCAATGCCGGTGCTCAAAATAATTTTCCCCACCGGCTCGCCCCATCGGCGGCGGGCATAATCACGCCATAGATTGATGCGCCTGAAAGGCCACATGCCGCGCGCGATTGAACAATATACCACCAGAAAACCAACCTTCAAAAGGTTGGCTTATTATAATACTCCCCTCCCACCGGCGGGGCCAGCGTTGGAGGCAGTCGGGCGCCCGCCGCCCTTACAGGGGCTTGATGCGTATGTTTTTGAATTGCACCACCATCGGCGGCCCCACGTGGATTTGCAGCGCAATCACGCCCGCCTTGGCCGCCTTGGCCGTATGCTCGTCCACCACGTCCACCGTGAGTTTGCCGTTGATGAAGTGTTGCAGATGATTGCCCTTGGCAATGACCACGTAATCATTCCAGTCCTCGTTTTTGATGGAGGCCTGAATCTCGTTGGAATCCCCCACACTCCCCACCACCTCAATCTTCACCTTGTTGGCGTCCTGCGGGTCCGCCCGCAAGACCGTCTTCTCCCCCCGCTTGGCCAGAATGCCCCGCCCGCCTTCTTCGTAGAGAATGCCCGAGTAATTCTTGCCTGCCTCAAAGTCCGCCTGGTAGCCATGCACAATCGGCCCAAACGCCCCCTCCTTCACCACCCGGCTCCGGTACTGGATGCCCGAATTGCCCTTCTCAATGCGATAGGACAGCCGCAGCTCGAAGTCGCTGAATTCCCGGTTGGTATAGACCAGAAACGTATTGTGCGTCAGCTTGGGCTCCGCCTTCGTAATCCCCGTAATCACCCCGTCCTTCACCGACCACAGCTCCGGATTCCCCCGCCAGCCGGACAAATCACGCCCGTTGAACAAACTTTGAAAACCCGGCTCCACCGTTTGCGCCTGCAGCGCGGACACCGCCACCAGCCCGGCCGCAACGGCCAGGACCTTCAGAGACAACACTTTGTTTTTCATAGGCTTGACGTTCAGTTGACCACTAGAATGGACGCGCGGCAACCCTAAAACCATCATTGTTTTTGCGTGACAAATTGCCCGCCTTGTGGCACATCCTCCGCTCCATGAAAACAATGCGTCTTGGCTGGTTGGCATGGGCGTGCAGTCTGGCGCTGGCCTGCGTGGCCTGGGGCGCCGAAACCACCACTTCAACCGAGGGCAAAAAATTGAACACCAACGAAGTCGCCGTCATGAAAACCACGTTGGGCGAGATGGTCATTGAATTCTGGCCGGACGTGGCTCCCAAAACCGTCGAAAACTTTGTCACCCTGGCCAAAAAAGGCTTTTATGATGGCACCTGTTTCCACCGCATCATCAAAGGCTTCATGATTCAGGGCGGCGACCCCCTCACCAAGGACCCCGCCAAGGAAGCCCTCTGGGGCACCGGCAGCCCCGGTTATACCATCAAGGCCGAATTCAACGAACGCCCCCATGACAAAGGCGTCATCTCCATGGCCCGCGGCCCGCACCCCGACTCCGCCGGCTCCCAGTTCTTCATCGTGCACGCCCGCGCCCCGCACCTCGACCGCCAATACACCGCCTTTGGCAAGTTGATTAAGGGCGAGGACGTGCTGGACAAGATTGCCTCCGTCCCCTGTGCCTCCAACGGCCGCGAAATGAGCAAACCCACCCAGCGCATCGAGGTCATCAGCGTCAAAATCGTGGACCGCGCCACCCTCAAATAAAGCGCCATCCACCTCGAACCTTGCCCACCCGCGGAGCTTTCCGCGGGTGTTTTTTTGCCTCCCCCTCAAACCAGCAGCATCGCATCGCCGTAGCTGAAAAACCGATACCGCCGCTCCACCGCCTCCCGATAGGCCCGCAAAATCAGCTCACGCCCCTCCAGCCGGCCGGGCGCCGCAAAGGCGCTCACCAGCATCAACAGCGTGGATTGGGGCAGATGAAAATTGGTCAACAACACCTCCACCACGCGAAACTCGCAGGGGGGATACACAAACAGGCGCGTGCGGCCGGAGTGGGACACAATATGTCCCCCATGCTCCCGCGCCACCGTCTCCAACACCCGCAGCGACGTGGTCCCCACCGCCACCACCCGCCCCCCCGCCGCCCGCGCCTTTTCGATGACGGCGGCCGCCTCCGCGCTCACCGCATACCGCTCCTCGTGCATCACGTGGTCTTCCACCCGCGCCGCCTTCACCGGCGCAAACGTGCCCACCCCCACATGCAGCGTCACCCGTGCCAGCTTCACCCCCTGCGCCTCCAACTGTGCCAGCATCGCCGGCGTGAAGTGCAGTCCCGCCGTGGGCGCGGCCACCGACCCCGCCGGCCCGGCATACACCGTCTGGTACCGCGTGAAATCCTCCGGCCGGGCATGGCCGCCCGGCCGTTGAATGTAAGGCGGCAACGGCGGCTCCCCCAATTCCTCCAGATGATTCCACAAACTGGCCACCCCCCCAAAGCGCGCGCGCCGATGCCCGGCCGGGTTTATTTGTGTTATTTCAACACTTATACCCGTGGCCTGCTGCCGCCGGTCCAGCAATTGCAACACCGCCCCCACCGGCGCTTTCCGGCCCGGCCCCGCCATCACCCACCATTCATTGGGCGCCGCCTCCTCCAGCAATAACAGCTCCACCTGCGCCCCGCGCGGCGTGCGCGCCTGCAACCGCGCCGGGATGACCTTCGAGTCATTCAGCACCAGCACGTCCCCCGGCCGCAGCCAGCCCGGCAAATCCCGGAAAACCTGGTGATGCAGCCGGCCCGTGGCGCGCTCCACCACCAGCAGCCGCGAAGCGTCCCGGCAGGGCGCAGGCTCTTGCGCAATCAATTCCTCAGGCAGCGCATAATTAAAATCTTCGGTCCGCATCGCGCCGCTTTCTGCCACAAATCACCCGAGGTGGAAATCTAAAACCCCAATGAAACCCGGCTCCGAAGCTTCAAGTTGCCTTCGTCCATGCCGTCCACAATCCTGGCTCTCGCACTGACCTGCAACCCCTGCGGCCCACCACAAGAGGACTGCCCGTCCCATGCTTGTGCCCTCCAAAAGTGAGTCAATTTGTCCTCCTTCGCCAAGACCTCCCCAAGAAACCTGAGCCACTTTCCACCATTGATACCACCAAAAGAGGGTCATTCTTCCAGTCCTCCAAAGCCAGAAATAATTCAGCTATGACGTTAAAGTTGCATGGCCAACAGATAGCTCTCGCATGGAGGAAAAATCAGGATGAAGACAAGAAAAAAAGTGGTGAATAAGATTTCCAAATACCCATTCAAGCCCGGCTATCCTTGCTTAATTTGCTCAATTCCCGTTGTTTTTGCAATTTTATAAAGTGCTGGTAATCAATTAGTTATATTCAATTATTACAATCCTTTGAAGTTTTGGAAAACCTTGAAATCACCCCCTAAAACGGTGAATAAATTGTGGATAACTTTTTTGTGAAAATGTATTGACGGGGTAGTTAAGTGGGATAAAGTGGCACAAAAGTGTGGATTTGTGGGAAAAAGGGTTCACACTTTGGGTCTCATGTCCGACAACGGCAGCGAAGTCTTTTACCTGCTCGAACATCGCCACACCGTGGACGATAAAGGCAGGGTTTGCATCCCCGCCGAGTGGCGGGCCCCGGCGGGACAGGAGACCACGTTCTTTCTCATGTTGTGGGACAAAACGGACCAGCCCCCTTGTCTCATGGGCGTGCCCCCCAGCGGCATGCAGGAACTCCTCCGGCGTTTGAAAGAATTGCCGTTCTTCGATTCCAACGCGGAAAGCCTGCAACGCCTCGTGGCCCGCTCCACCAAAGTTACCGCCGACAAAGTCGGCCGCATCCGCCTCCCGGAGCAACTGGCCAAGGCCGCCAACCTGGGAAAGGAAGTCGTGCTCAAGGGGTTGTTGTTCCGTTTCCAGATTTGGAACCCTGAATTCTACGACCAGGTCAAGGCAAAGGATTTGGACCGGCGCGACGAGTCACAAAAACTGGTGTAGCACTATGAGTCTGGCGCAATACCTGGCTTTGGGCAAAAGCATCAAGAACGTCAGCGGTCCCGGACGCTACAAACTGGCGTCCGGCCCGGTGGTGCCGCGCTTCGCCAACCACCGGCGGACGGGCGCTGCCGGACGGCCCGGCGGGCCGGTGATGGTGGACACAATCTTTGACCACTCGCAACCGCCGGTGGCAGGCCTGGAAGAACGCGCGGCATCGCCCCTGCCCGAAGCCGCTTTGCTCCCCGCGGAGCCGGCAGGGGCCGCCGCGCCCCAACCCGCGCCAGCCCCAACCTCGTTGCCGGCCACTGGACGCTGGTTTTTGCAAACACACTCGCGCGGGGCCAATGCGGGCGCCCTGCCGCGCCAGGGGGAACTGGCGCTGGGCCTGGTGCAACCCGTGCGGAACGATTTGCGCGAGTCGGATTTGGAAGTGGTGCCGGTTACCGTGCCGCCGCCGCCAACACCCCCGGCCAAAACGCCTTGGTGGGCGCGCACTTGGGCCTGGCTGCGGCGTCCCTGGCTGCGGCATCGCCAACCGCGGAGCCGTTGACATGTCGGACTTTGTCCACCAGCCGGTGATGGTGGAAGAAGTGCTGGCCTGGCTTCAACCGCGCGCCGGCGGACGCTATGTGGATGGCACCGTGGGGGGCGGCGGCCACGCGGCCCGGATTCTGGCCGCCAGCGCGCCCGATGGCTGGTTGTACGGTTGCGACCGCGATGCCCAGGCGGTGGCCGCGGCGGCCGAGCGGCTGGCGGCCTATGCGGGGCGGTTCGAGTTGCGGCACGGCAACTACGCGGAGCTGGATGCCTGGGTGCCGCCGGGGAGTTGTGATGGAGTGTTGTTGGACTTGGGCGTCAGCTCTCCGCAGCTCGATCAGCCGGAGCGCGGATTCAGTTTGCTGCAGGATGGTCCCTTGGATATGCGGATGGATGCGCGACAGAGCCTCACGGCGGCGGGCCTCATCAACGAGGCCCCGGTGGAATACCTCGCCCGCATCTTCCAGGAATTCGCCGACCAGCCGGGCGCCTGGGGACTGGCCCGGGCCATCGAGCGCGAGCGGCAGCGGCGGCGCTTTGAAACCACCCGCCAACTGGCGGATTTCATCGCCGCGCGCCAGCCGCGGGCGGGCAAACGGACCCATCCCGCGACCCAGGTTTTCCTGGCCCTGCGGATGGCCGTCAACGACGAGCTGGGCGCGTTGCAACGCGGCTTGGCTGCGGCCGAACGCGTGCTGCGGCCGGGCGGGCGGTTATGTGTCATTACCTTTCATTCGGCCGAAGACCGGGTGGTCAAGGCTTTTGGCCGCGAGGCCGCGCGGGATTACGAATGCCCCGGCGGCGTGGACGTGCCGGAGCTGCGCCGTCCACGCGCCCCGCGCCTGCGCTGGCTCACGCGCAAGGCCGTGCGGCCTTCCGCGGCTGAATGCGCGGCCAATCCCCGGAGCCGCAGCGCGCAGCTCCGGGTGCTGGAAAAATGTTAAATGCGGGTGGAGACGAGTTATGAAAAACCGCAAACGTCATACGTCCGCCGTACGGTTTGGGGTGGCAGTCAAGACCGTTTTATTGTGCGCCTTGCTGGCCGCCGCCGGCGTGGGCTACGTCGGCTTGAAGAATCAGATTCACCGCCTGTCGCAGGACATCGTGCGGAAAGAAAAACAATTGGAACAGCTCCGCACCGAAAATGCCCGCCAGGCCCGGCAACTGGCCACCTTGCGGGCGCCGCCCTTTTTGCATGCCCGCGCCGCCGAGCTGAGCCTGGGTCTGGTGCCGCCGCAGCCGTCACAAATCGTGCGGCTCCCCGAGCCGCACCTGCCTCCAGGCGCTGGCGCCACCTCCGCCCCGGCGGACCTGGCGGCCCGTTTGCAACTGGCCGATGGCGCGGCGGCCGCCTTGCCGGCGGCCCCGGCAACACTGCGCTGACGATGAACAATTTTTGCCGCCACCCGCGCCGAAACTGAAATTGAGGGTTCGGTAGGCGGCGCGGGTGGCTGGCAGGGTAAGTGCGTTTTCATGATTACCGCCCAACAACTGCGGCGCATGGGCTTTTTGGCCGGGCTGCTCCTCCTCGGCTTTGCCGGGCTGGGCTACCGCCTGGTGGAGCTGCACGTCGTCCGGCACGACGTGCTCCTCCCCCAGTCCGAGGCCAACACCCGCCGCGAGTTCCTTTTCACCCCGCGCCGCGGTGAAATCCGCGACATCCGCGGCAACCCGCTCGCCGTCAGTCTGCCCGCCAAAACCGTCTGCGCCGACCCCAGCCTCATCGGCCCCCACGCCGTGGAACTCACCCGCGCCCTGGCCCCCGTCCTCGAATTGCCCGAGGCCCGCCTCTACGAGCTGCTCAACCGCCGCTGGCGCACCAATGCCCAAGGCCAGTGGCTCACCAACCGCTTTGTCATCCTCAAACGCAAAGTCCCCCTCGAAACCTGGGAACAGGTCCGCCGTACCATGACCAACCTCACCTTCGGCCTGGAAGGACGCACCCTCTCCCGCACCCAGGCCCAGTTCTATCACAACCTGCGCCACAAGGCCATTTTCCCTTACCCCGTGGATGACCAGTTGCGCGTCTATCCCAACCACCGCCTGGCCTCGCACGTCTTGGGCTACGTGGGAATGCACGAAGTGGAGGTCAACGGCCAGCCGGTCTTTGATACCGTCGGCGTCGAGGGCATCGAACGCATATTCGACCGCCAGCTCGCCGGCGTCCGCGGCTGGCGCGTCACCGAAAAGGACGGCAAAAACCGCGAACTCGTCTTCCTCCGCCAGCAGGATGTCGAACCCGCCGACGGCCTGAACGTCATCCTCACCCTCGATGCCCAGGTGCAATACATCGTCGAAACCGAAATCGCCGCCGCCGCCCGCCAACATCACCCCGACAGCATCACCTGCCTGGTGGTCCGCCCGCGCACCGGTGAAATCCTCGCCATGGCCACTCTGCCGGACTTTGACCCCAACGCCCCCGGCGACTACCCCCCGGACGCCCGCCGCAACCGCATGGTCACCGACATGAACGAACCCGGCAGCACCTTCAAAGTGGTGGTGGTGGCCGGCGCCCTCAATGAAGGCCTGGTCCGGCTCGAAGACGTGATCTTCTGCGAAAACGGCGCCTTCGCCTACGGCGGCCGCGTCCTTCATGACCACCACCGTTACGGCAATTTGAGCGTCGAAGCCATCATCACCAAATCCTCCAACATCGGCGCCGCCAAAATCGGCATGCTCCTCGGCGAACAGCGCCTCTACGATTACATCCGCGCCTTCGGCTTCGGCGAACGCACCGGCGTGAGCCTCCCCGGCGAAGTCAGCGGCATGCTCTACGCCCCCAAACATTGGGAAAAGGTCAAGCTCGCCCAAATCCCCATGGGCCACGGCCTGGCCGTGACCCGCCTGCAAATGGCCTATGCCATGTGCGCCATCGCCAACCGCGGCGTCCTGATGCGGCCCCTGCTCGTGGACCGCCTCGAAGACAACGACGGCCGGGTGGTGGCCAAATACAACCCCCAACCCGTCCGCCAGGTCATCAAACCCGAGGCCGCCGCCCAGATGGTCCGCGCCCTCAAAACCGTCGTCACCCGCGAAGGCACCGCCTACAAGGCCCGCCTCGAACACTATTCCTGCGCCGGCAAAACCGGCACTGCCCAGAAACCGGAGGCCGGCGGATACTCCCACGAAAAATATTACTCCTCCTTCATCGGCTTTTTCCCGGCCGACGACCCGGAAGTCTGTGTCTCCGTCGTCATGGATTATCCCAAGCACGGCTACTACGGCGGCGAAGTCTGCGGACCCGTCTTTCAACGCATTGCCGAGCGCATCGGCAACTACCTCAACCTGCGACCGGACCTCGAAGCCCCCGCCCCCGGCGGCACCCCCATCGCCGCCCGCCCGGCGGGACGGCCCCTGGCGGCGCCGGTCCGCAATTGACAGGCACAGGATGAACCCATGCAAACCATCATGACCTTGCGGGAGCTGGTGAAGGCCTTGCAGCCCGTGCGCATGGACGGCTCGCTCGACCGCCAGGTCACCGGCATTGTCTATGACTCCCGCCGCGTCACCCCCGGCATGGTCTTCGTCGCCGTCCCGGGCCAGAACACTGATGGCCATCAATTCATCCCCGAAGCCATCAGCCGCGGCGCCGTCGCCGTGGTCAGCGAACGCAACGGCTACCCCACCACCCGCGTCACCCGCATCCTGGTGCCCGACGCCCGCGAAGCCCTCGCCCGCCTGGCCGCCGCCTTCTACGGCCATCCCTCCGCCCGCCTCCAGGTCATCGGCGTCACCGGCACCAACGGCAAAACCACCGTCGCCTTCATGGTCAAGGCCATCCTCGAAGCCGCCGGTTGCCCCAGCGGCCTCATGGGCACCGTCCGCTATGAAATTGGCGAGCGCGTCATCCCCGCTTCCCGCACCACTCCCGAAGCCGTCGAAATCCAGTCCATGCTGGCCCAAATGCTCCGCTCCGGCTGCCGGGCCTGCGTCATGGAAGTCAGCTCCCATGCCCTCGACCAAAAACGCGTGCTCGGCGTGGACTTCGATGCCGCCGTCTTCACCAACCTCACCCAGGACCACCTCGACTGGCACGGCACCATGGAAAATTATTATGCCGCCAAGGAAAAACTGTTCCTCGCCCACGGCGGCCAGAAAAAACAGGCCGCCGTCATCAACATTGATGATGCCTATGGCGAACGCCTCCGCCAGCGCTCCGATTGTGCCGTCAAATTAACCTACGGCCTCTCCGAGGCCGCCCAGCTCCGCGCCGTCGAAGTCACGCTGGCGGCCAATGGCTGCCGCTTCCGCGTCGAAGGCGCGCCCGAACCTTTCACTCTGCGTCTTCCGCTCATCGGCCGCCACAATGTCTATAACGCCCTCGCCGCCGCCGGCGCCGCCCTGGCCTTGCACCTCCCCCTCGCCGCCATCCGCCAGGCCCTCGAATCCATGCCCCCCGTCCCCGGCCGCCTCGAACGCGTGGACGCCGGCCAGCCCTTCACCGTCCTGGTGGATTATGCGCACACCGATGACGCTCTCCGCAATGTCCTGCGCACTCTCAAGGAAATCACCCCCGGCCGCCTCCTCCTCGCCTTTGGCTGCGGCGGCAGCCGTGACAAGGGCAAGCGCCCCAAAATGGGCCGCGTCGCCGCCGAGCTGGCCGACCTGACCTTCATCACCAGCGACAACCCGCGCAAGGAATCCCCCGACGAAATCGCCGCCGCCATTGTCGCCGGCTACCGCGAAGTCCGTGACACCGGCTTTACCGTTGAACTCGACCGCCGCCGCGCCATCGAGGAAATCCTGCGCCAGGCCCAACCCGGCGACACCGTCCTCCTCGCCGGCAAGGGGCACGAGACCTATCAGGAATTTCGCGACACCGTGGTGCCCTTTGACGACCGCGTCCATGCCCGCGAAGTCCTCGAGGCGCTGGGCCATCGCCCGGACACCCCACGGAATCCGCAGTCCACCAGAACCCCATGAGACCCGCCGCCTTGCACGAACTGGCTCAGGCCTGCCGCGGTGATTGCCGCGGCCCCGCCTCCCTTGTCGTCGAGCGGGTCTGTACCGATTCCCGCCAGGTGCGGCCGGGAGATTTGTTTGTGGCCTTGGAGGGACCGAGATTCGACGGCCACGCTTTTCTCGCGGCCGCCCTGGCGGGCGGCGCCCGCGCCGTCCTGGCCGCCCGCTCCCGCCAGGACCAAGTGCCCCCGGACGCCCCCGCCATCCTCGTGGACAACCCCCGCGCCGCCCTCGCCGACCTGGCCCGCCGCGAGCGCCAGACCTTCCGCGGTGTGGTGGTGGGTGTTGCCGGCTCCCACGGCAAAACCACCACCAAGGAGCTGGCCGCCGCCGTGCTCCGCCCCGCGCGCCGCGTGCTGGCCAGTGAAGCCAGCTTCAACAATGACATTGGTGTGCCATTAACACTTTTGAAACTCGAACCCGCCCATGAAGTGGCCGTCGCCGAGCTCGGCACCAACCACCCCGGCGAGCTCGCGCCCCTGGTCCGCCTCGCCGCCCCGCACTATGGACTCTTGACCGCCCTGGGCCGCGAACACCTCGAATTTTTTGGCTCGCTGGACGGCGTGGTTGAAGAAGAGGGCTGGCTCGCCGAGTTGCTGCCTCCCCAGGGCCGCCTGTTCACCTTGGGCGATGACCCCCTCGCCCAGCGCGCGTGCCGCCGCTGCCCCGCGCCCGTCACGCGCGTCGGTTTCGGCTCCCACAACGACTGGCAGGCCGAAATCCGCCGCCTGGATGACCGCGGCCTGACCTTCGTCATCCGCTGCCCCCTCTCCGCCTACAGCCGCGAATTTTTCCTGCCTTTGCTCGGCACACATCAAGTGTTGAACGCCCTCCTCGCCCTGGCCCTCGCCGCTGAACTGGGTGTGTCCCCCGATGACGCCGCCCGCGGTCTCGCCGCCTGCCGCCCCGCCAAAATGCGCCTCGAATTGTGGGAAACCGGCGGCCTTCGCGTCCTGGACGACGCCTACAACGCCAACGCCGACTCCACCTGCGCCGCCCTCAATACTTTGGCCTCCTTGCCCTGCGCGGGCCGCCGCTTTGCCGTCCTGGGCGACATGGCGGAATTGGGCGCCCACGCCGAAGACGCGCACCGCGAAGCGGGCCGCCACGCCGCCAGTTTGCCCATTCATACCCTGGTAGCCGTGGGCGCCATGGCCGGCGTCACCGCCGCAGCCGCCCGCACCGCCGGACTCGCCCGCGCCCACGCCTTTGCCGACCTGGCCTCCGCCGCGGATTTCTTGTTATCCGAACTGCGCCCCGGCGACTTGATTTTGTTGAAAGCCTCGCGCGCGGCGCGCCTGGAACAACTCGGCGAACGCCTGCGGCAGGCCTTCCGTCCCACCCTTTCCAACTCCGTTTGAATTTTTATGGCACGCAGCGCATCGAAAAAAAGCACGTTCCGGCGCCACCGCGCCGCGCCCCTCTCCGAGGCCATGGTGGAGGCGCGGGCCGTCGCCCTGGGACTGCCGCGTTTTGCCGTGCGGCTGGCTGCGGGTGTGCGGCTGAAACCCACCCCCGGCTCATGGCCGCGGCGCCATTGTGAATAACCATGCTGTATTACCTTAGCCAGTTCCTCTTGCTTGCTGCGGAAGGCACAGCCGCGGAGGAGACGCTTTCCTTTTTGCGCCTCTTCAAATACCTGACCTTTCGCGGCATTGCCGCCGCTGCCACCGCCCTCCTGCTCAGCTTGTGGCTCGGCCCCTGGTTCATTGGCTGGCTCAAACGGCTGAAAATCAGCCAGCATTACCTCGACAAAGCCGAGGAGAGCGGCATCGAGCGCATGAAGCCGGGAGACAAACGCGGCGTCCCCACCATGGGCGGCCTGCTGATGGTTCTCGTCATCAGCATCACCACCCTCTTGTGGGCCCAGTGGAATACCCTCGTCCAGTTGACCCTCCTCGCCGCCATCATCCTCGCCGGCCTGGGCTTCATGGATGACTATGCCAAAATCACCCGCCAGACCAGCGACGGCGTCACCGCTCGCACCAAATTATTGGTCCAGTTTTTAATGGCCTTCTTCATCGCCGCTTATCTTTGGTATCTGCCTGCCACCCGCCATCTGGTCAGCGAAGTCTGGGTGCCTTTCTACAAACATCCGCTCCTCACCGGCGCCGCCGGCGCCGTCGTGGGGGTCCTCATCGTGGTCCTGGCCATCGTTGGCACCTCCAACGCCGTCAACCTCACCGACGGCCTCGACGGCCTCGCCATCGGCTGCACCACCATCGTCGCCTTTGTCTTCCTCGTCATGACCTACGCCGCCGGCCGCGTGGACTTCTCCCAATACCTCCAAATCACCTACGTCCCCGGCGCCGGTGAACTCACCGTCCTGGTCGCCGCCTTGATTGGCGCCGGTCTGGGCTTCCTCTGGTTCAATTGTTATCCCGCCCAGGTGTTCATGGGCGATACCGGCTCCCTGGCCCTCGGTGGCATCCTGGGCATTGTCGCCGTCCTCATTCAACAGCCCTTCGTCCTGTTGATTGCCGGCGGCGTTTTCGTCCTCGAGGCCGTCTCGGTCATGCTGCAAACCAGTTACTTCAAATACACCCGCCGCCGCTATGGCGAAGGCCGCCGCATCTTTCTCATGGCCCCGCTGCACCATCACTTTCAGAAAAAAGGCTGGCTCGAAACCCAGGTCGTCACCCGGTTTTACATCCTTTGCGTGCTCTTCGCCGTTCTGGCGCTGGGCACCTTGAAGATTCGTTGAGCATCATGTCATGAACTGGCCGCCTCAACATGCCTTGGTCATCGGTCTGGGCCGCAGCGGACGCGCCGCGGCCGAATGGCTCGCCCGTCAGGGCGCCCCGGTCACCGCCGTGGACCAGGCCGATACCCCTGAATTGCGCCGCGCCCTTGAAGCTCTCGCCCCCCTCGGCGTCACCACCCGCCTGGGCGTCAGCGAACCCCTCCGCGGCAACTTTGACCTGGCCGTCCTCAGCCCCGGCGTGCCTTTGACTCAGCCGCTCCTCCAACCTCTCCGGCAGGCCGGCGTCCCCATCCTCGCCGAGCTGGAACTGGGCTGCCGCTTCCTTCGCTGTCCCTATGTCGGCATCACCGGCACCAACGGCAAAACCACCACCACCGAGCTGGTCGAGCGCATGCTCAATCATTGCGGCCGCCGCACCGTCGCCGCCGGCAACATCGGCCTGCCCGTCTGCGCCGTATTGCAACAAAACGCGCCCTACGATGTGCTGACCCTCGAAGTCAGCTCCTTCCAGCTCGAAACCATTCACCAATTCCGCCCTCACGCCGCCGTCCTGTTGAACGTCACCCCCGACCATCTCGACCGCTACCCCGGCATGCCCGATTACCTGCGCGCCAAAGCCCGCCTCTTCATGAACCAACAGGCCAGTGATTGGGCCATCATCCAGCTCGACGCCTGGAACCAGATGCGCGCCCTCTCGCTCGGCGTCCAAGCCCGCCTCATTCTCTTCAGTGCCACCGAGCCCGGCGGCGATTTATGGTGGGACCGCGGCATCATCCACTCCCGCCTTCCCGGCTGGGAAGGCCCCCTCCTGGACCTGCGCCAATGCCGCCTGCGCGGCGTGCACAATGCCGAAAACCTCATGGCCACCCTGGCCGTGGCCTATGCCTTGCAATTGCCCAAAGACTCCGCCCTGGAAGCCCTCAAAACCTACGCCCCAGCTCCCCACCGCTGCGAATGGGTGGCCGATATCCGCGGCGTCCAATACATCAACGATTCCAAGGCCACCAACGTGGATGCCGTCCGCAAAGCCATCCTCTCCATGCCCCACGCCGAAACCTCCGGTCCCAACCTCTGGCTCATCGCCGGCGGCAAAGACAAGGGCCTGGATTTCCATGAACTGGGGCCCCTCCTGGCCCAGCGCGTCAAAGGCGCTTTCCTCATCGGCGAAATGCGCCATAAAATGCGCTCCGCGTGGCACTTATACGTGCCCTGCGAGCTGGTGGACGACTTGCCCACCGCCGTCCAACGTGCTGCCGAAAAAGCCCAGCCCGGGGATGTCGTCCTCCTCTCCCCGGCTTGTTCCAGTTTTGACCAATTTCGAGATTACCAGCATCGGGGCGAAGTCTTCCGTGCCTCCGTGCTGGCCTTGAAGAACACAATAGATTGTGGTTGCATATCCCAGCAGGCACAACATAATGTTGATGCCACAACAAAAACAAAAAGTGGCTGTAGCTAGAGCATACGATGCTTGAAGGACACTGAACTGAATTTGCCTCGGGCTTTTTTGAGGGAAAAGCCCGGGGCAACAACTAAAACCCAAAACCTCAAAGAAAGGACGCTAAATGCGTTAATGTTATGAGTAGCCAAAACCCGTTGATGCCGCAAGGTGCTCTGGAGGAACAGAGACCGCGGAACAAGTCCAATGTCTATATCGCCGTGTTTGCCATCCTGGCATTTCACGTCGTCTTGTTGGGAGCGCTGTTGCTTCAGGGCTGCAAGGATAATCGCAGCGGCGCCACTGTGGCCAATAACAACGAAGCCGGCCTGGTCCTGCCCAGCAACCCGCCGCCCGCGGACTTGGGCATGGCCAATCCCTTCGCCCCACCCCCCGACCTGGCCTCCAACCCCGTGGCCTCGGGCAACCCGCCGCCACCCCTGGCCAACCCGCCCGGTGCCACCTTGCCGCCCGTCCCCGGCCCGGCCGTGGTGACCCCGCCTCCGACTGCGCCGGCCGCCACCGCTGCCACTGCGGGCGCGCGCGAGCACGAAGTGCAGCCGGGTGAAAACTTCACCACCATTGGCAAGAAATACAACGTCAGTCCCACGGCCATTGCCAAGGCCAACCCCGGCGTGGATTCGCGCCGCTTGCGCGTGGGGCAGAAAATTAAAATCCCCGAGGCCGCCGCCACCGTGGCCGCCACGCCGGAAACCCGGGCCCCGGCCGCCTCCGGCTCCGCGGCCGCGCTGCCCGCGCCGGCCGGCGCCGTGACCTATGAGGTCAAACCCGGCGACACCTTGATCAAGATTGCCCGCTCGCAAAAATCTTCCGTCGAGAAGATTAAAGCGGCCAACAATCTCAAGACCACCATGATCCGGCCCGGCCAGAAACTGGTCATTCCCGCGCGGCAGGAGGCGGCGCCCGCCTCGCCCGCAACACCCGTCGTGCCGCCGACGAGCACCGGCTACGTCACCCCGCTGCCGGCCAACACGACGGCCTCTTTGTAAGTTGGGTTCAGTCAACCGGGCGCCCGGTGGCCTCAGCCGGGCGTCCGGTTTTTCCACGAAACTGAGGCTGGCTGAGACGGAATGCATCGCCCGAAAAATACCCTGCCCCTGGTGGCACACCTGTTGATTGTGTGCGTGGGGGTGTTGCTGGCCTTGGGCATGGTGAGCCTCTACAGCGCCAGCATGACCCTGAAGGGCGCGCAACTGGTCCAGCAACAATTGCTCTGGTGTGGCCTCGGCCTTGTGGCCGCCATCGTTTGCGCCGCCATGGATTACCGCCGCTGGCGCCGCTGGGCCGTGCCGCTGGTCATCCTCGCGGCCGTCGCCCTGCTCCTGGTCTTCATCCCGGGTCTCGGCAAAACCATCAAAGGCGCGCGCCGCTGGATTCAACTGGGACCGGTCAACTTTCAACCCAGTGAGCTCGCCAAGCTGGCCGCCATCATCGCCCTGGCGGCTTACGCCGAATATCGCCAGCGCCGCATGTCCCGCTTCAAAGAAGGCCTCCTGATTCCCGGCGCTTTCCTGGGCGTCATGGCGTTGTTAATTCTCGCCGGCCGCGACTACGGCACCACCTTGCTGTTTCTGAGTGTCGGCGGCATCATGTTGTTGGTGGCCGGCGTCCGCTGGCGCCATGTGCTCCCCATCGCCCTCCTTGTCCTCGCGGGATTCGCCGCCGCCATTTGGAGCAACGACGTCCGCCGCACCCGCGTCCTCTCCTTCCTTTATCCGGAAAAATATGCCGAAACCATCGGCTACCAGGCCAAACAGGCCATGCTCGCCTTTGGCTCCGGCGGCCTCGAGGGCCGCGGCCTCGGCAACGGCCGCCAAAAAACATTCGTCCCCGAAGTGCATACCGATTTCGTCCTCAGCACCGTCGGCGAGGAGCTGGGCCTGATGGGCAGTCTGGCTGTCGTCGTGGCCTTCATGGTTTTGTTGATTTGCGGCATCGCCATTGCCGAGCGCGCCGCGGACCCCTTCGGCATGTACCTCGCCTTTGGCATTACCTGCCTCATTGGCCTGCAGGCCTTCGTCAACATCGCGGTGGTCACCAGCCTCCTGCCCAACAAAGGCCTGCCGCTTCCCTTTATGAGCTACGGCGGCTCCAACTTGCTGCTCATGATGGCCGCCGTCGGCATCCTGCTGAGCGTGGCCCGCCAGGGCATCGAGCTCGAGCGCGTTCCCGCCAATCCCTTTGCCGGCGAACCGGCTGGCCTGGAGGAGGGCCACTCATGATGACTGACAAACACACTCCCTCCCCTTTGGTGGCCATCGCCTGCGGCGGCACCGGCGGCCACCTCTTTCCCGGCCTGGCCGTGGCCGAAGAATTGCAGGCCCGCCGTTGCGACGTCTGGCTCCTGATTTCTCCCAAGGAAGTGGACCAGAAAGCCGTGCAGGGGGTCCGCGGCATGGAAATCAAGGTGCTGCCCGCCGTCGGCCTGAGCGGCCATCGTTATCTCGCCTTCCTCCGCGGCTTCTGGCAGTCCTACCAGCGCAGTGTGGCATGGTTCAAGGCTCGCCCGCCCCACGCCGTGCTGGCCATGGGCGGCTTCACCAGCGCGCCCCCCATCCACGCCGGCCGCCGCTTCGGCGCGGTGACTTTCTTGCACGAATCCAACACCATCCCCGGCCGCGCCAACCGCTGGCTGGCCCGTTTCGTCCACCAGCCTTTCGTCGGTTTCCCTTCCACCGCCGCCCGCCTCAAGCATCCGCGCGTCGTGCACACCGGCACGCCCGTCCGGCCCCAATTTCAGCCCATGGACCCCGGCGCCGCCCGCCGCGCCCTCGGCTTGCGCCCGCACCTGCCCACGCTCCTCATCATGGGCGGCAGCCAGGGCGCCGGCCCCATCAATGAACTGGTCTTGCGCGACCTGGACGCCTTGCAAAAAACACTCTCCGGCTGGCAGTTCATTCACTTCACCGGTGACCGCGATGAAGAACGCGTGCGCCAGGCCTATGCCGCCCGCGGCCTGCCGGCCCTTGTGCGCGCCTTTTTCTCGGAAATGGAGCTGGCCTTGGGCGCCGCCACGCTGGCCGTCAGCCGCGCGGGCGCTTCGTCCCTCGCCGAATTTGCCGCCATGCGCCTCCCGGCCATTTTAATTCCCTATCCGGCGGCCGCCGATAATCACCAGTATTTCAATGCCCGCGCTCTGGCTGATGCCGGCGCCGCCGTCCTGCTCGAACAGGCGGCCGCCACCCCGGAGCGTTTGGTGGGCGAACTGGCGCGCCTCGCCGGCGATGCCGCGGCCCGCCAGCGCATGGCCGAAGCCGTGGCCCGCTGGCATCATCCCGAGGCGGCCGCCCGCATGGCCGAGCACATCGTGGGGCTGCTCCACCTCTGGAAAGGCGCTCCCCACGCGGCCCATGACCATCGTCCGCAGCCGAAGACAAGCAACGTTTTAGCATGAACCGTTACGAGTTGGACACGTGGGGGGTGGAAGAGCTGCTGCGCCGCGCCGGCAGCAGCCTGGCGGTGCATTTGATTGGCGCGGGCGGCTGCGGCATGAGCGGCCTCGGCCATCTCCTGCTGGACCTGGGCTGCCGCGTCACCGGCTCCGATTTGCAGGACAACGCCGAGACCGCCGGCCTGCGGGCCCGCGGGGCGATGGTGCACCAGGGACATGCCGCGTCCCACATCACCGCCGCCGCCCCCCATCTGGTGGTCCGCAGCTCCGCCGTGCCCGAGGACAACCCCGAATGGCGCCAGGCGCGCGAAGCCGGCATACCCCTCGCCCGCCGCGCCCCCGTCCTGGCCGCGCTCGCCCACCGCCAGCGGCCGCTGTGCGTCGCCGGCATGCACGGCAAAACCACCACCACCGCCTGGCTCGCTTTCGCCCTGGAACAGCTCGGCGCCTCCCCCAGCTATGCCGTGGGCTGGCTCACCCCGCAATTATCACCCCATGCCCGCTACTCCCACGGCCAGGCCAACGGCCAGCCCCCCTGGTTTGTCCTCGAAGCCGATGAAAGCGACGGCACCCTCCTCGAATTCCGCCCCCACGCCGCCATCCTCCTCAACGTGGACGAAGACCATCTCGACTACTTCCAGGACTTCGCCGCTGTCCGCCTCGAATTTCAACAATTCGCCGACCAGGTCCGCGGCGGCCCCTTGCTCTACTGCCTCGACGACGAGCGCCTGGCCGGTTTGATGAAACGCCGCCCCGATGCCCTCGCTTACGGCTGTCATCCCCTGGCCCATTACCGCCTCGAATTCATCCATTGCCGCCCGCAGCCCGGCCCCTCCGGCGCCGCGCCCGAACCCGCCTCCTGCTTTGAAATCTGGCACCAACGCCGGCGCCTCGGCGAATTTCATACCCGCCTCCTTGGCGCCCAAAACCTCAGCAACGCCGCCGCCGTCATCGCCATGCTTCATCAACTCGGTTACGCCGTGGACGACATCGCCCGCGCCGTGGCCGGTTTCTCCGGCGCCGCCCGCCGCCAACAATGTCTCTATCGGGATGCGCACGTGGCCGTGTACGATGACTACGGCCATCATCCCAACGAAATCCGCCTCACCCTGCAGGCCATGCGCTCGCTGTCCCCGCAGCGCCTCCTTGTCGCTTTTCAACCGCACCGCTACACCCGCACCCAGAAACTCGTCGAACAATTCGCCACCTGCTTCAAAGGCGCGGACCGCCTCTGGCTCCTCCCCATTTACCCCGCCAGCGAGCCTCCCATCCCCGGCGTGGACAGCGAATGGCTGGCGCAGGCCATCCGCACCGAAGGACAACCCGTCGAGCTTTGCGAACAACCCGCCGCCCTCGCCCAGGCCGTGCGCGCCCAGCTCCAACCGGGTGACCTCGCCCTCTTCATCGGCGCTGGCGCCGACATTACCGTCGCCGCGCATCTACTGGCCTCTCAGCTCCGTGCAGACAATCCACTCCCCGCCAGCCCCGGCGCGGCTGCGGGCGCGGGCGGCGCTCCACCGGCCGGCCGTTGTTGCGGACGCTTCCGTTGAACCCCATGAGCCACCCTTTGCACATCGCGGTCTTCTTGGGCGGCCCTTCCGCCGAGCGTGAAGTCTCCCTCCGCTCCGGCGCGGCGGTGGCACGGGCCTTGCGCGCCTTGGGCCATCAGGTCACCGAAGTGGACGCCCAACCCGGACGCTGGGCCCTCCCGCCCGGCGCCGAAGTCGTCTTCCTTGCCTTGCACGGCACTTATGGGGAAGACGGCGCCATTCAGCAGGAGTTGGAACACCTTGGCGTGCCCTACACCGGCTGCGGCCCGGAAGCCAGCCGCCTGGCTTTTGACAAGGCCCTCACCAAACAACGCTGCCTCGCGGCCGGCGTCCCTACCGCGCCTTTTGTCGTGGTGGATAACCCCGCCGCCCCCTGGCCGCCTGGCTGGGCGCCGCCCCTGGTGGTCAAACCCGTCTGCCAGGGATCGAGCGTCGGCCTCGCCTTCGTGGACTCCCCCGCCCAATGGCGCGCCGCCCTTGAGCACGCCCTGCAATTCGACCGCCGCGCCCTCGTGGAACCCCGCCTCTTCGGACGCGAAACCACCGTGGGCATCCTCGACGCCCAGCCCCTCCCCATCGTAGAAGTGCGCCCCAAACGCGGCGCCTACGACTATCAGAACAAATACACCGCCGGCGCCACCGAATACCTCTGCCCCGCGCCCCTTCCGCCCGACGTCACCGCCCGCGCCCAGGCCGCCGCCGTGGGCGCCTTCCAGGCCATTGGCGGACGCGACTACGCGCGCGTGGACATCATGATTACTCCCGCCGGCGACCCCATGGTTCTGGAAATCAACACCCTCCCCGGCATGACCGAAACCAGCCTCTTGCCCAAGGCCGCCCTGGCCGCCGGCCTGGATTACGGCGCCCTTTGCCAGCGCATGATTGATTTGGCGCTCCGCCGGGCAGGCCGCCGCGGCCCCCTTGAAAAATTATTGGTTTAACCTGCGCCATGTGGCCCTTTGGCAACAAAAACAAGAACCGGCGACAGGACCGCCCGCGCGTCCTGGAAGTCAACCGCGGCGGCGTCCGCTTGCGCTCGGACCGCCTCCGCCTGGCCTCCAAGGCCATGGCCTTCTCCCTGCTCGCCCTGCTCGGCTTGTTTCTCATGTGGCGGAGCTGGAGCTGGTTGATGGACCAGCTCATCTACAACAACCCCACCTTCTCCATCCAGACCATTGACATCCAATCCGACGGCGTCATCTCCCCGGAACAAATCCGCCGCTGGGCGGATTTGAAAGTCGGCCAGAATCTTTTTGCCCTTGACCTCAACCGCGTCAAACGCGACCTCGAACTCGTCCCCATGATTGCCTCTGTTTCCGTCGAGCGCGTCCTGCCGCAAACCCTCCGCCTCCGCATCACCGAGCGCGAGGCCGTGGCCCAGGTCCTCCAACCCATGGGGCCGGGCGTCCGCGACCCCGTCGTCTTTACCCTCGACGCCTCCGGCTTTGTCATGCTCCCGGTCTCCCCCGGCCAGCGCGCCATCCCTTGGGGCGCCACCAATCAATTTCTCCCCGTCATCACCGGCGTCAATTATGTCGAGCTCCGCCCCGGCCGCGTGGTGGAATCCCCCCAGGTCAAGGCCGCCCTCCGCCTCATCACCCTCTTCGAGCGCTCCCCCATGGCCGGCCTGGTGGACATTCGCTGGATTGATTTGACCAGCCCGGAGGTCATGGTCGTCCAAACCAGCCAGGGCGCCCGCATTTCTTTTGGCATGGACAACCTCGAACGCCAGCTCTGGCGCTGGCGCGCCGTCCATGACTACGTCCAGCGCCAGGGCCGCGCCCTCGCCTCCCTCGATTTGTCCGTCGCCAACAACGTCCCTTACACCACCGTGGACGCTGCGGCCGTGCCACCCGCTTCCCCCAAGCCGGCCAAAACCGTCCGCACCACCTCGCGCAAAAAAGATGTTTAGAAGCTCCTCCCTCCTCGTCGGCCTCGAAATCGGCACCGCCAAAGTCGTGGCGGTGGTGGGCGAAATGAGCCCCGCCGGCACCCTCAGCCTCATCGGCATCGGCCAGTGCGCCTCCCGCGGCGTCCGCAAGGGCGAAATCGTGGACCCCGTCCAGGCGGCGGAAGATGTCCGCGTCGCCATCGCCGAAGCCGAGAAAAATGCCGACGTCGAAATCCGCAGTGTCTATCTGGGCGTCACCGGCGGGCACCTGCAGGGCCTCACCAATCGCGGCGTCCATCAGATTGTCTCCGTGGACCGCGACATCACCGAGGAGGACGTCCAGCAGGTCATCCAAAACGCCCGCGCCGTCGTCATTCCCCCGGCCAACACCATCATTCACACCATGCGCCAGGACTTCACCGTGGACGGCCAGTCCGGCATCCCCAACCCCGTCCGCATGCTCGGCTCCCGCCTCGAAGTGGACGTCCACGTCGTCCACGGCAACGACAACCGCATCAAAACCGCCATGCGCGTCGTCCAGGGCCTCCAGCTCCAGCTCGATGGTGTCGCCTTCAACGGCCTCGCCTCCGCCCTCGCCGTCCTTACCCACGAAGACAAGGAAATGGGCTCCCTCGTCATTGATTTGGGCGCCGGCGTCACCGAATATGTCATCTATGCCGGCGGCCTCTGCAAACATACCGGCGTCCTCGCCGTCGGCGGCGACCACATCAGCAACGACCTCGCCATCGGCCTCAAAGTCCCCCTCGGCCGCGCCGAGGAATTGAAAATTAAATACGGCAGCGCCGTCCTCCGCCCCGAATACGCCGGCCAGACCGTGGCGCTCGAAACCGACCACGGCCTCCACATGCGCACCATCAACCTCGAACACCTCAACCGCATCATGGCCTTGCGCGTCGAGGAAATCTTCCAGTTGATTGAAGCCGACCTCGCCCAGACCGGCTGGCTCGACCACTTGCGCCGCGGCGTCTTCCTTGTGGGCGGCGGCGCCCGCATCCCCGAAATCCAGCAACTCGCTGAACAGATTTTCCAACTGCCGGTGTATCTGGGCCGCGCCGGCTCCATCAACAGCATCCAATCCACCCAGGACCAGCCCGAATTCGCCACCGCCATCGGTCTGGTGAAATTTGGCTCCATCCAGCAAAAACGCCAGCCCGGTTTGTTGGACCGCTTCCGGGACACCCTCAGTGGTTTGATGCAACGCGGATAATCCTATGAGCGAGCCGACTCCTTCCCCAGCGCAACCCTCCCTCCCGGTCACGGGCCTTAAATTCACCGTCCTGGGCGTGGGCGGAGCGGGCGGCAACCTCGCCGCCCTCCTGGCCCGCGCCGCCTGGCCGGGCATCCGCTGCGTGGCCCTGGACACCAGTTGGCGCTCCCTCCAATTGCGCGCCGGCCTCGAAACTTTCCTCCTCGGACGCTCCGTCCTCGGCGGCTTGAGCGCCGGTGGCGACCCCAAACAGGGCCGCGCCGCCGCCGAAGCCAGCGAATCCGAACTGCCCGCCCTGGTCAGCGGCGCCGACGTCGTTTTCCTTCTGGCCGGTTTGGGCGGCGGCACCGGCAGCGGCGCCGCGCCCATCATCGCCCGCGCCGCCAAAGCCGCTGGCGCCTGGGTCGTGGCCGTCGTGGCCTTGCCGCTCGAAATGGAAGGCTCGCGCCGCCGCCGCCAGGCCATTCTGGCCCTCAGCCGTTTGCGCGAAGAAGCCGATGTCACCATCCCCCTCGACAACCAGGCCTGGCTCCAGCAAGCCGCCGAGGGCCAAACCGTGCCCCAGCTCCTCGCCACCGCCAATGAACGCCTGGCCCAGGTCGTCGCCGCCTGGTGGCGCCTCCTGGCTCTCCCCGGCTTGATTCATCTGGACCTCGGAGCTTTGCGCGCCGCCACCGCCGGCCGCGCGCTGGAATGTCAGCTCGCCGCCGCCGAAGCCGCCGGCGACCACCGCACCTTCGACGTCTGGGCGCAATTGACCCAAACGTTCGGCCCACCCGAATCTGGCGCCTGGCAAAAATTGAGCTTCATCGTTGCTGGCATCGCCGCCGGCGAGGATTTGCTGCCCGCCGAGTTGGAATGGCTCAGCGCCCAAATCCGCCAGCAGGCGCCCCACGCCAACCTCATTTTGGGCGTGGCCTGCGACCCCGCCTTGCAAGGCCGCTTGCTCCTCACCCTCATGGCCTCCACCTCCGCCGGCCGCGAGGAAGAACGCCTGCCCCAGGAGCCGCCACCCGCCGATGCCTCGCCCCGCACCGCCCCTCTCCCCGAGGCCGAGGCGGAAGCGCAATCCTTCCTCCCTCCCTCCGCCCCGCGCCCGCCCGCGCGCATGGTGCCGCCGCCGCCTGCCGTGCCCCCGGAAAAGGCACGCCAGTTGTACCGCAAACAAGGCGGCCGCGTCCGTGGCAAACGCGGCGGTCCGGAGCAGGGCATGTTGCCCCTCGAAGTCGTCTCCAAGGGGCGGTTTGATAAAAGCGACCCCACTATCCGCGATGGCGAAGATTTGGACGTCCCCACCTACATCCGCCGCGGGGTCACTTTGAATTAACCTCACGCGCGGACGCCACTCCTGCCCTGAACACCGGCGCGCTGCCGCTGCGGCCTTGCCTCAAGCCGTCTTCTGCAAACGCCGGGCCACCTCCACCGCCGCATACGTGATCAGAATGTCCGCCCCGGCCCGGCGCATCGCCAGCAGGCATTCCCATTGCACTGCCGCCGCGTCTATCCATCCCTTCGCCCCCGCCGCCTGAATCATGGAATACTCGGCGCTTACCGCATACGCCGCCGTCGGCAACCCAAAAGTCGTTTTCACGCGGTACAATACATCCAGATACGCCAGCGCCGGTTTGACCATCACCACATCCGCCCCCTCCGCCACATCCAGCGCCACCTCTCGCAACGCCTCCTCCCCATTGGCCGGATCCATCTGATAACTCCGCCGATCCCCAAACCCCGGCGCCGACTCCGCCGCCTCCCGAAATGGCCCATAAAAAGCCGAGGCAAATTTGGCCGCGTACGCCATGATGGGCGTCTCCACCCAACCCGCCTCATCCAGCGCCTCCCGAATCGCCCGCACCCGCCCATCCATCATGTCGCTCGGCGCCACCATGTCCGCCCCCGCCTCCGCGTGACTCACGGCCGTTTTGGCCAGCAGCTTCAACGTCGCATCATTCAGCACCCGCCCCGTCCGGTCCCCCTGCGCCACCACCCCGCAATGCCCGTGGCTCATGTACTCGCACAGACACACATCTGTAATCACCACCAGTTGCGGAAAAGTTCGCTTCAGCTCCCGCACCGCCTTCTGCACGATGCCCTGCGCCGCATACGCCTCGCTCGCCCGCGCGTCCTTCCGCGCCGGCAAACCAAACAACAGCACCGCCCCCACGCCGGCCTCCTGCGCCGTCGCCACCTCTTTCACCAGCTCGTCCACCGAAAGCTGAAATACCCCCGGCATCGAGCTGACCGGCTGCCGCACCCCGCGCCCATGCCGCACAAACAACGGCAGCACCAACTGCTCCGCGCTCAGCCGCGTCTCGCGCACCAGCCGCCGCAGCGCTTCCGTTTGCCGCAAACGCCGCAGCCGCCGCACCGGAAACTCACCCGCAAACCACGTATTCATGGAGGTCAATTTATCGCACCCTTCTCCGTTTAACGAGCCTGAAATCAGCCCGGCGCTGCGCCCCCCGCGCCTTGCCCCCCGCGCTCCAGCAAATGCCGCAAAGCCTCGTGCGCCAGCCGCAAGCCAAACAGCCCTGTCAGCGTCACCAGACTCCCCAAACCCGCCCGCGAATCCACCGCTTCTTCCCCGGCCACCCGCCGGGACGCCGGCCCCAGCGGCGCCGCCCGCTCCGTGGAATAAATACACCAAAAATCCCCTTCAAACCCCGCCTCCCGCAGCCGGCGCCGCAAATGCCGCGCCAGCGGACACGTGGTCACCTCCGAAAACCAGCCCGCCCGCACCTGTGCCGGATCCCTCCGCCGCGCCGCCCCCATCGAAGCCATCAGCGGAATGCCCCGCGCCTGCGCCGCCATCACCAGCGCCATCTTCCCGGTCACCGTGTCAATCGCGTCCAAAACCAAGTCTGGCTGCCCCTCCAACGCTTGCCCCACCGTCCCCGCCTCCACCCGCATGGCCAGCGCCTCCACCCGGCACTGGGGATTTATATCCAGCACCCGCTCCCGGGCCACCTCGCATTTCAGCCGCCCCACCGTGGACTCCAGCGCCAGCAATTGCCGATTCAGATTGCTGGGCTGCACCCGGTCAAAATCCACCAATCGCAGCCGTCCCACCCCCGCCCGCGCCAGCGCCTCCGTCGCAAAACTTCCCACCGCTCCCAGCCCGGCCACCACCACCAACGCCCCTTGCAGCCGCTCCAAACCGGCTTCCCCAATCAGTTGCACCGTCCGGCTGAATCGCGCCTCGCTCATCTCCGCTTTGTCCTCAGGTCCGGGCCATCAGCCATCGCCCCAAAAAACGCCGGCTGTTGGCCCACAACTGTTCGGCCAGTTCCTCTTCCTCCATCCCCAGCAATGCCGCCACCCCCTGCAATATGGGCCGCAAATTCGCCGGCTCATTCACCCGCCGGCCCCCCGCATCCTGCAAGGCCCGCACACAATGTGCCGGCGGCGGCGGCATGTCCGGCGCATCCGTTTCCAACAGCAGCCGGTCCCGCGGTATTTGCGGCAGCGTCTCCCGCCGCAACTTCTTCCGCTCGTCCAGCGTGCTGCCCCCATAACTAAAATACGCGCCCATCTCCGCCAGCGGCTGGATGAGTTCCACCGGCCCCCCATACGCATGCAATAAAAATCCCGCCGGCAACGCCGCCTCGCTCCGCAACACCTCCATCAGCCATCCCCACGCCCGCACACAATGAATCATCACCGGCAACTCGCGGCGCCGCGCCACCGCCAGTTGCGCCCGAAACACCTCCTCCTGCGCCGCTTCATCCCGCGGCTCCTTCCACCGGTCCAGCCCAATTTCCCCCACCGCCGACGGTATCGCCTCCAGATGCCACTCCAGTTGCTCCAGCCACTGCGGCGAACGCTCGCTCACATACCACGGATGCAGCCCAAAACACGGCACAATCTCCGGATGCGCCCGCGCCTGCGCCAGCACCACCGGCCAGTCCCGCTCTTCCGCCCCGTTGCTGCAAAACCACTCCACCCCACCGGCCCGTGCCAGCCCCACCACCTCCTCCAGCCGCGCCGCCAGAAAGTCATCCTGCAAATGCAGGTGCACGTCCACCAAAGGGCAGGGCAGCGCTTTCACAGCGTGTTCAACCGGTCAATCAGCTCCCGCAGCCGCCCGTAGCTCTTGCGATTGAACCCAAACGCCAGCCGCGGCAGATGCGGCACGTCCTCATCCTCCATCTCCTCCGGCGTCGCCGGAATAATCTGGAACGGCGCCCCCTTCACAATATCCGCAAAGTCCTCGTTCAAACTCCGCAGCGCCCCCGCGCTCGGCGCATGCTGCAGCCGCAGCACCAGCAAATCCTTCACGTACCGGAATGAATGATAATTCCGGTAAAACCGCGTTATCCATTTCACCGCCTCCGCCGGATCATCGGTGATTTGATACAAATGCAAATCCTCCGGCGAAATCAGCTCATTCCGCAGCAAATGCTCCCGCACATGCTTGTCCCACGTCTTCCAATACGTGCCCCCCGGCTTGTCTATCAACACCAGCGGCATAATCTGGCTTTTCCCCGTTTGCATCAACGTCAGCGCCTCAAAACCCTCGTCCAGCGTCCCAAAACCTCCCGGAAACAACGCCAGCGCATCGCTCTGCCGGATGAACGTCAGCTTCCGCGTGAAAAAGTATTTGAACGTCACCAGCTTTTTGTCCTGCAGAATCACCGGATTCGCCGACTGCTCCCACGGCAGCCGGATGTTCGCCCCAAAACTCTTCTCCGGCCCAGCCCCCTCGTGTCCCGCCTGCATGATTCCCGGCCCCGCCCCCGTAATCACCATGAATCCCGCCTCCACCATCCGCCGCGCAAACTCCACCGCCTGTTTGTACTCGGGCTTTTGCGGACGCGTCCGCGCCGACCCAAATATCGCCACCTTCCGCACCCCCGCATACGGCTCGAACAGCTTGAACGCATAACGCAGCTCCCGCAACGCCGTCTGAATAATCCGCACATCCCCCCGATGCTTCACATCCTTCAGCAGTTTCAGCGACGTCCCAATCATGTCCGCCACCAAATCCTCATTGTAGCCTCCCCCCTGGCTGGCCACCAATTCCTCAATGCGCTTTTGCAGCGCACTGTTCACCGGCTTGCGGTTGCGTTGTTGCATGACCGATATAAACCCCAAACCCGCCCCCATGACAAGCCATGTATCATCCACGCCCACCACTCGCCGTAGGCCGTCTGCGCCCCTCGCTTATTCTTTTCCGCTCCCGGAGCACTCCCTTTGCCCGCCCGCCTCCCCATGCTCACCCGCGTATGGCTAAACCACGCCAGCCCCAAAAAGACCACCCGCAACCCGCGGCCGCCGACCCCCTCGCGTCCCTCGCCGCTCTCTCCGCCTCCGCCGCCGCCCTCGCCCAGCAGCTCCTCGCCGACCCCAACCTCGACCCCCACACCCTCGCCAACGCCCTCGAACGCCTCATCCTCGCCCAATCCCTCCAGACCCTCGCCAACCCCCACGCCTCCCCCCAAGACCGCGCCGCCGCTCACCGCGCTTTTCACCAATGGCGCCAGGCCGACCTCGCCCGCCAGCGCCTTGAGCTCGAACGCCAGAAAATCGAACTTTCCCGCCAACGCCTGGAAGCCCAAAAACCGCCCGACCAGCCGCCCCCCGAGCCCTACGACGAAGAAGAAACCGCCAAAATCTTGATGGACCAGCTTGACCAAATCCTCGGCCTCAAACCTCGGTCCCCCAAACCGCCACCCGCTCCCTTGCCTTCACCCCCCACCGACCCCCCGCCCACACCGCCACCTCCCTAATACCTCTTTTTCTCTCCTTCCGCTCGTGGCCCCAAGCCCCTCTTGTTCTTTGCCATACACCACCACCCCCACGCCCCAGCCAGCGCCCCCGCGGCGCCTCCCGCAAGCGGGCGACTCAATTTAAGATTGTCAACGCTTTTAAACTGTGACACTCTTGACTTGCACCACCAGTCATGGTCTCCCCGTAGTATCGGGGAGCCCTGCTGGAGGTGTAGCGTTGAGCCGTCCGCCAGGCGCCCCGCGGCGGCCAAACCAGCGAAACCAACATCAAAACTCAGCAAGCCCATGAAAACCTACCGTTTCCTGACGGCAACCTTGTTGGCGGCAGCCCTGAGCCTGGGGCTGTGGGGAGCCTCGGCGGCCCAATCCTGCTGCGTGCAGGCCAAGGCCAAAGGCAAAGATTGCCCCCACCCCTGCTGTGTGGAGGCGCGCAAGGCGGAAAAAACCTGCGACAAATGCCAGAAGGACGCCTCCTGCTGCGATAAAGCCATCGCCAAAGGCAAGGCCTGCGCCCATCCATGTTGTGTCGAAGCCGCCAAAGAAAAGAAAATCTGCGAGAAATGCAACGCCCCAGCTAAAAAGTAAGCCCCTCGCCGGGCAGGCTGCAGCACACCGCCATCCCTTCACCTGATTAAAAACGGAAACCCCGCCTCAGACCGGGGCAGGGGATGCCTTTTACCTTTCCCGCGCCTTTGCCCCTTGCACCGGGCTCACGGGTTTCCCTGCGGCGCCTGGCGGCTCTTGAACTTCTCCCGCAACAAAGCGTGAATTTTCTCCCGGCATTGCGGCGGAATTTCGTAGCTCCGGCCGTCTTTGCAGAGCAAAATCGTCTGCCGCAGGTTGTTCACCACCACCTGGCAGGGCTGGCACCCGGCCAAATGCCGCTTGAACTCCTCGCACAGCGGAGCAGCCTCGTTGCCGTCCACGTACTCATTCAGCGCCGCCAGGATTTCTTCGCAATTCATGGTTTCCATTACAATGGAGTCGTTTCCCCCCCGAAAAGTTACACCCTTAGTCCTCAACCTCCTCATGCCGATGCGGCGGCAGCGCACGCCCCGGATCCCCCAGCCGCCGCGTCAACCGCTCCCGCAATTGCAGCCGCGCCCGCAACAGCCGCACCTTTACATTCGACGGCGTGATGCCCAGCGCCGTCGCGGTCTCCTCCACCGACAATCCCTCCACATCGCGTAATAAGAACACCACCCGGTGTTTTTCATCCAGTTCCCCCAACGCCTCCTCAATAAGCTGCTTCACCTCCTGCCGTTGCACCAGATGCTCCGGCGTATCCCGCCAGTCCGCGATGAACTCCGGATGCGGCGGCGGCCCCTCCTGCTCCGGTTGCGCGTCCACCGAGGCGTCTAGAGAGACCGTCTCCAACCCCTTCCGCTTCCGCAGAATCTTGAACGCCGCAAAGGTTGCCACCCGGTATAGCCACGTCCGAAAAGAGCTTTCCCCCCGAAACGAATCCAGGTTTTCCACCAGACTCAAAAACGTCTGCTGCGTCACATCTTCCGCGTCCTGCTCATGCCGCAACAACCGCATCGCCAGGTTGTACACCGGCTGCTCATAGCGGCTCACCAGCATTTCCAGCGATTCCAGACTGCCTTGGCGCGCTTGTTCAAGCAGGGCTTCGTCCGAAAGTTCGGCCTGTGACATGCCCGCAGGCTATCGGACTATGCCCCGCAAAAGAAGCAAAAATTGCCCGCCCCTCCTTCCCGCTTCCGGCGACGCCAACCGGGCAGGGGAGCCATCCTTCCCGGCGCCATTCTTTAGCCCAAACCCAATCAACCCCCCTCGCCAAACCGGCTTGGCGCCCCTTCATCCCCAAGAAATTGCTTGGGCTGCCCTGGGCAAGAGAGTATGACTGAAACGCACATGCTTATGGGCAACGTGAAGCATTACGATTTTCTGGTCATTGGCAGTGGCATCGCCGGATTGTTTTATGCCCTCAAGGCCGCTGCCGGCGGCAAAGTCGCCGTCGTCACCAAGAAAAATCGCGCCGAATCCAACACCAACTACGCCCAGGGCGGCATCGCCTCCGTGATGAGCAAGGAAGACAGCTTTGAGGACCATGTGCGCGACACCCTCATCGCCGGCGCCGGCCTCTGCAAGGAGGACGTCGTCCGCGCCATCGTCCAAGACGGCCCCGCCCGCATCGCTGAGCTGATTGAATACGGCGCCCGCTTCAGCGTGAAGCACGACCCCGCCGCTCCCGGCCATGCCGAGCTCGACCTCACCCGCGAAGGCGGCCATTCCAAACGCCGCATCCTCCACGCCCAGGACATCACCGGACGCGAACTCGAACGTGCCCTCCTCGAGGCCTGCACCCGCCAGCCCAACATCCACATCTTTGAAAACCACTTCGGCGTGGACCTCATCACCACCGCCAAAATGGGCCTCCCCGGCCCCAACCGCTGCGTCGGCGCCTATGTGCTCAACAAAACCACCGGCCAGGTGGACACCTTCGCCGCCCGCGTCGTCGTCCTCGCCACCGGCGGCTGTGGCAAAGTCTATCTCTACACCACCAACCCCGACATCGCCACCGGCGACGGCGTCGCCATGGCCTATCGCGCCGGCGTGCCCATCGCCAACATGGAGTTCATTCAATTTCATCCCACCTGCCTTTATCATCCCAAGGCCAAATCCTTTCTCATCAGCGAAGCTGTCCGCGGCGAGGGCGGCGTCCTCAAAAACCTCGCCGGCGAGGAATTCATGAACGGCGTCCACCCCCTCAAATCCCTCGCCCCGCGCGACATCGTCGCCCGCGCCATTGACAGCGAAATGAAACGCACCGGCGCCGATTATGTCCTGCTGGACATCTCGCATCTCTCCGCCCGGTTTGTCATGAACCGCTTTCCCAACATCTACGAAACGCTCCTCAAGTACGGCATTGACATGACCAAGGAGCCTATTCCCGTCGTCCCCGCCGCCCATTACCAGTGCGGCGGCGTGCTGGCCAGCGTGGACGGTGAAACCGAGCTGCCCGGCCTGCTGGCCATTGGCGAAGTGGCCTGCACCGGCCTCCACGGCGCCAACCGCCTCGCCAGCAACAGCCTCCTCGAGGCCATCGTCTGCGCCCACCGCGCCGCCCTCCTCTCCCTCCGCGCCGATTGGCCCCCACCGCCAGCGCGCCTCCCCGAGTGGCAAAGCGGCAACGCCACCAATGCCGATGAAATGGTCGTCGTCTCCCACAACTGGGATGAAATCCGCCGCGTCATGTGGGACTACGTCGGCATCGTCCGCACCACCAAGCGCCTGCAGCGCGCCCGCAACCGCATCCTCAACCTCCAGGCTGAGATTCAGGAATTTTACTGGGACTTCCTCATCACCGCCGACCTGCTCGAATTGCGCAACATCGCCACCGTCGCCGAGCTGATTGTCGCCTGCGCCCTCCAGCGCCCGGAAAGCCGTGGCCTCCACTACACCCTCGACCACCCCCACCCCGACCCCGCCTGGGAAAAACGCGACACCCTCCTCCGCCGCCCGCCCCCACCATCGCCCTAGTGCCACCGCCCCTGCTGCGGGTATCCCTCCGTTCGGTCAAAAACCAGGCTGGTGACAGGTGAATCATGCTATCCGTCTATTTTCGGCAGGCCCAATTCGCGCAGGGAATTGAAGGTGCCGTCGTAATACTCAGGAGGGCGGGTTGAATCCCCTGCATCTCCCGGAGGAACGAAAATTACCATGCCCTGCCGGGCTCGAGTGAGCAGCACGCGATAGGCGTTTTTCAAATAAACCTTGTTTTCGGTGTTGGAAACATTACACCAACGGCTCCCCTGAAATCGTGATACCCCCACTTTCCACCCTGCCAGCGGAAATCGGCATCCCAATTTACACACACCCAATCAAGCTCCAATCCTTGGACCTGAAATTCGGTAGCCGCATCTTCAAGGTACAAACTGGAACGCGTATCTTCAGCGCCATTAAGAAAATAATGCACGGGATCAACGGATACTCGGATGTCAATGGCGTAGGGTTTTAATCGCATGGCTTTTGACGAAGCCACCAATCCATATCGCTCTGACCCTCTCGCTTGGTGCCGAATCCATTGTTTAGCCGCTTGCAGATTTCGGGTAATCACCACCGGGTATTTGCCTGCAATTTGAGCCAGCAATTGACTTGCTCGTTCCTGCTCACAATCCAGCATCGCTTTCACAAAATTGGACACGTTCTCCGCCCGGAAGGAACGCATGGATACCGCTAGATGCAGAGCATCATCAAAGAAAGTATTTTGGCTCTGACGAACCAATTGCAAGGCGTTTCCCGCAGCATATTCCGAATCGGTCAACCGTGAGGAAATAAACATGCGCCAATGGGTAAAATGCCGTTGGATTGCCTCCAACCAAGCACCAATGCCAGCCTCACCGGTATGGATTTCCTGGCCTCCGCCCACTAGGCAAATAATCACCGCCCAGTCTTGATGTCGGTCCATGTAGGAAATAAGAAACTCCGGCTCGGATTGCGAAAACTTGGCAATGCGCTTTTTATGCGCATGAAATTTTCAGTCTGCCTTAAATTCCAGGCCCTTTGCGCTTCATCGAAAATGACGACATGCTCAGGCGGGGGCTGCTTATCCACCAATCCTTCGTCACGAAAGTGATGGACGTTTTGTATGAAGGCCTTGACACTCTCCCCAATTTCACCTTTACGAACCCTGCCCCCACTTGTCTTGCGTCGAGCATATTCGTCGCGAGTAAGGGCCTCCCGCAACACGGCGACCAACGGCCCATTGCCAGAGAGATAGACGGAATGGGTGATCTGGCTGGCTTCTCGTCTTTGTGTGGCCACATTTAGTCCCACCAGAGTTTTGCCCGCCCCGGCACGCCGGTAACAAAACAAATGTATTTTCTTTTATTGGCCTGAGCTTCTTCCACCAATTCCTCAATTCGCTTGGAAGTCACATACAGGTTTTGCGCGCCAGCATCAAAACGCGCAATAGCCTCAACGGAATGCTGGGCATACAAAGCCCGAGCAGCTTCGATGATGGTGGGAGTGGGCCGATAAGCAGCGGACAACCAACTTTGGGGATTGATGTAGGCGCCCTCCACCCGCAGCAGAACAAAATCAAGTACATCTCGTAAACAGTAGGCGTTGGCAAGAAGGGGATGGGCAACTCCATCAGGATCCATTTGCCACTCGAGGGGGGCATTACGCCTGCCTCGGTGGCGATTAAAATAGGCACGATGTTTGCCTTATGGCTGGCTTCATGAAAATTCTTAAGGTCAAGGGCATAATCCCAAACTTGATTTTTCGCATAAGGCTCGAATTGCTGAGCGCCCACTTTGAACTCCAATACAAAGATAACCGGACCGATGATCAGGATGACATCCGCACGATGGCCCATGCGGGAATATTAAATTCAAATATAATCCACCCCGCTAGTCCGCTAATCTGTCTGCGCAATATATCAATTTGGGCAAGCCATGCATTCTTTTGCGAATACGTAAGTTCAAAATCGCAATTTCTGGTTAGCTGCCCAAGAATGCCATCGGATTTTGCGCCCAGAAAATCAGCGATGGAGGATTCATACCATGCGCGGGATAGGGTGGGTATGTGATTGCTTAGTGCCATTTGCTGGTACCTTTTATCTCTATCTTTTTGGAACGAAAGTCTTTTCGACCCATTAGGGCCGGCGTTTGCGCTTGAGTTGGTGAATTATATCTTTAACCATCAGCCTTGTTCAGAATGGCAAGGCCCTCAAACACAGAAGGATCAAATCCCAAACCAGGCACAAAGTATTACCTGTCCGACACCGGCGGGGTGCCGAGGAAGTGTTGTTCGAGCAGGCGGGTGAGTTCGTACACCGCCAGCAGCAAATCGCTGCGCCGCCGGTTGTGCCGCTCCCCTTTGGCGAGGTCCAGCGGCTCCCGCATCACCGCCTGGTAACGCCGGCTCAGCGGCATCTGTTCATCGAGCTGGCCCAAGGCGCGCACCAGCCGGCGCACGCGCTCCGCCTGCTCGCGGGTGGTGCGAATCAAATAACGGGCCTCCTCCAGCGCGATTTTCCCCTCCCGCGCCCGCTGCAACAAGCGGCAGTCAAAGGTGCGGCAGCGGACCGGCCGCTGGGCATAGATGCGGCAGTGGCCGTTTTCAAGGCAGGGACAGGGCTGGGGGAATTTGATTTTGCCGTGTTTGTAATGCAGCGGCACGCCCGCCTCAGTGAGGGCGGCCGGGTCATCGCCGGCCCGCAATTCCACATCCGCAAACAGCACGCCATTGCAGCACAACCCGCAGCGGAGGCACAAACTGTCCGTCAGCGGTGGCGGGCGGCGCGGCATGGGGGCAACGGGGTTTATTTGGGCGCGGCAGCAGGCGAGGAGGCTTTTTTGGCGTTGGGGTCGTCCTTGGGCTGGAGCCGGGCATGGCCGGGCGTGACTTTTTCCAGATTGGGGGTGAGGTCCGCCTCCACCAGACCGGCCGCCCATCCCAGACCGCCTAGCAAAATATTTTGAAAGAGCGGATTCGTCCACACATCCTCGCGATGCCCCAGCGAAGTGTAGAACACGCGGCCCTTGCCCTCCCGCCGCGCCCACGTGGCCGGGAAATCCGGCCGCTGATAATCAATGCCCTTCATGCCCTTGGTCTCCTGCACCAGAATGACGTGCAGGTCCGGCGCAAAGTCCTTGAACGTGTACCACTCTTCATTCAGCACAAACCCCTCCCCCAACCCCTCGCAGCCCGGAAATTGCGGGCTGACCACGCGGTTCCGCGCCACTTGCTGCGGCCCGTGCCGGATGAACTCGCCTCCAATCATCCGCAGATACGGGTCCAGCCGCTCCCCGGCGGATTGGAAGCGGGCCGATTTGTCGGGCGGGTCCGGTTGCGGATGCCAGTTGTCCGTGGCCGCGTGGATGCCGACAAAGCCCTTCCCCTCGCGAATGGCGCGCAGGAAAGCCTCCTTCCCCGCAGCCGTCATGGGCGGTTGCTTGTCCGTCCCCGCCTCCAACAAATCGCCGCTGGTGTAAAACACAATCACATCAAACCGGGCCAGATTCTCCGGCGTGAAGATGCGCCCATCCTTCGTGCAGGTGACCTTGAAGCGATGTTTCGCCCCCAACTCAGACAACACTTTTTCCGAGTGGCTGAGTTGATCGGGCGCCGGCCGCTTGACCACGCTGTGCTCAAAGCCGGAAGATTTGGTGAAGTACAGGATTTGTTTGGGTTTGGCGGGGTCCACCTTGTCCCACCCGCCGGGGGTGGCGGCCTGCAGCCTGCTCTGGGCCGCGCTGCCACCCAGGGCCAAAGCCAAAATCAATAGCGCGCGCAGGAGTTTCATAGGTCCACCGAGTGTAATGCCACCGGCGGCGCCTGTCGAATCCAAATTCATCAGCAACGCCAAAAACGAATAGGCCATTGATTTTCGGCGTCTGTTTGATGTAATGGAGCAGCACATGAAAAAACTGACCCATGCTTCGCGCCGTTGTTTTCTCCAACAAGCCAGCGCTGCTGCCGGCGGCCTGGCCCTCCTGCCTACGCTGGTGCCCTCCTCCGTATTGGGGGCCAACGGCCAGGTGCCGCCCAGTGAACGCATCACCGTCGGTTTCATCGGCACAGGCGACCATGGCACCAACTGGAATCTGAGTTTTTACCGGAAACAAAAAACCGCCCAAATCCTGGCCGTCTGCGACGTGGATGAGCGCCGCCTCATCCGCGCCAAACAAACGGTGGACGAACACCACGGCAACGAGGATTGCCTGGCCACCAAGGACTTTCGGCAAGTCCTGGCCCGCAAGGATATTGATGCGGTGATGATTTCCACCCCGGACCACTGGCACACCATCATCAGCCTCATGGCCATCCAGGCCGGCAAGGATGTGCAATGCGAAAAGCCCACCCTGACCATCCATGAAGGCAAAGTCTTGGTGGAGGCCGTGCGGAAACACAAGCGCGTCTTCCAAACCAGCACCGAAGACCGCGCCGTCCCCGAATACCATCGCATGGCCGAGCTGGTCCGCAATGGGCGCATTGGCAAACTGCAACGCATCGAAGTCATCCTGCCCAAGCAACCCACCTCGCCGGGCGATCCCACTCCGCAGCCCGTGCCCCCCGGCCTGGACTATGACATGTGGCTCGGCCCCGCCCCTTATGCGCCCTACACCAAAGACCGGGTCCATTGGAATTTCCGCTGGATTTGGGATTATTCGGGCGGGATTATTTGTGATTGGGGCACGCATTTGTTTGACACCGCCCAGTGGGCCAATGACACCGAACGCAGCGGCCCCGTGGAAATTGAGGGCACCGGCACGCATTGGGAAGGCGGGCTCTTCAACACCGTCAAGGATTATGACGTGACCTTCCGCTACGCCAACGGCGTGGTCATGACCTGCAAACCCGGCAACCCCAGCATCAAGTTCATCGGCACCGACGGCTGGGTGGGCAATTCCGGCTGGCGCGCGCCCGTGCAAGCCAGCTCCAAGGAAATCCTCGAAAGCAAAATCGGCCCCAACGAAATCCACCTCTACACCAATCCGGCGGGCGAGCACGATGACTTCTTGAAATGCGTCAAGAGCCGCAAGGACCCCTATTTCCCGGTGGACATCGGGCACCGCGTGTCCACCATCTGCCATCTGGCCAACATCTCCATCAAATTGGGCCGCAAGCTGCGGTGGGACCCGGCCAAAGAGGAATTCATCAATGACGCGGCCGCCACGGCGATGATGGACCGCCAGCGGCGTGACCCTTGGCAGTTGCCAAAGGTGTAGGCACGGTCCTGTCCTGCGGCCAGGCGCAGGCGGTTCCGCGCCGGTGAACGGGAAATGGTTCAGGGCTTGAGCCAGCCGCCCGCGCGCAACCATTCCTCCACCCGCCGCGGCCAATGCGTCACGGGATTGTCGGTGGGCCGCAGACCATAACCATGCCCTCCCCGCGGATAGATATGCAGCTCGGCCGCCACGCCCGCCTTCTTCAACGCCAGGTAGTAATAAACGCTATTTTCCACCCGCACCGCGTCATCCTGCGTCTGCACCAGAAATGTGGGCGGCGTGTTGGACGAAAGAGTTAACTCGGGCGCAATGGCATCGTTGTCCTTGCCCACCGTCAGATAAGCCGGATACACCAGCACCGCAAAGTCGGGCCGGCAGCTTTCCTTGTCCGCCTCATCCACCGGGGCGTAATGCCGGGAAGCATGGCGGGTGGACAGCACGGCGCACAAATGACCCCCGGCAGAAAAGCCCAACACCCCCAGCCGCTGCGGGTCCAGATTCCATTCGCGGGCGCGGGCGCGCACCAGCCCCATCGCGCGCTGGGCATCCTCCAAAGGCGCCTCCCAACGCTCCCGATTTTTGCGGATGGGCACTCGGTATTTGAGCAGCACGGCGTTGATGCCCACCGAATTCAACCACTCCGCGACTTCCGTGCCCTCCAAATCCCACGCCAGAATATGATACGCGCCCCCGGGGCAAATCAGCACCGTGGCCCGCGTGTTGCGCTCCGCCGGCGCGGGATAAAAGGTCAAGGTGGGCCGGGCCACGGGCGCCAGCCGCATCACACGGCGGCCAGCCACCATGCCGCTTTTCTCGTTGGTGGTATCGCGCTCTTCCCCCAACGCCTCAGTGTCCCCCGGCGGCGTGGCCGGCCAAAGCGGAAGGGTTATGGGGGCCGGCGCCGCTGCCAGCGAACCGGTCACCAGAGCCAACATGAGCATTCCCATACTAGTATTCATGGTGGTTATTCTCCCAAATTTTTCCTTAACAGCCGCAGCAAGGCCGGTGGATTGACCACCGTGACCGTCCGGCCTTTCACGGCAATCAGATTCTGCGCCTTGAACTTCGCCAGCGTCCGCGAGAGGGTTTCGCTCACCGTGCCCAGCTCGGCCGCGAGCGTGCGCTTGGTCATGGTTAACTCGATGGTGACGGGGGCGGCAGTCTCGGGCTGGGGACAACGTTTAATCAGCCAGTTGGCCAGGCGCGTTTCCACGTCTTTCAGCATCAAGTCCTCCATCTGGGCCACCAGGGCCCGCAAATGGAGGCTCATCGCGGCCAGCATGCGCAGCGCCAGCTCCGGCTGGCGCCGCAACAACGCTAGAAACGCCGATTTTTGCACCAACAGCACCTGCGACGGCTCCACCGCTTTGGCGTCGGCGGGATAACCCGCATCGGTCGCCAGGGTGGCCTCCGCAAAGGTCTCGCCCGTCCGGAAAATCCGGATGACCTGTTCCTTGCCCGCGGCATTGACGCGATGCACATTCACCGCCCCGGCCTGCACAATGTAAAAGCCCTGCGACGGCTGGCTTTCACGAAACAGGTACTCCCCTTTTTCGAGGGGTTTAACCACCACTGCCGCCGCAATGGCCGTCAAATCCTCCGCGGATAACCCGTGAAATATCCGGCAATTCCGCAGCGTGTTAATAATCGCGGCCTGTTTTAAGTCGGTACCCAGGCTCATGGCCTCATTATGCGTCAGCTCGGCCTGCCTGTCGCGTTGAAAATTCACCGCAGCCGCCAACCAGCCGCGTTGCCTCAAGAGAATGCCGGGTTGATGCAAAACCGGCCCATCGGAATGCTTGCCATAACGGCAGGCCCTGTTTTTTGCTGCTGCGATGCGCCGGCATTTGGCTTAAACTGCGGGCATGAGCAGCAACGCCAGCCTCGCGATGCCGCCCTCGCCGGCGGCGCCGTGGCCCACCTTGTTGCTGCTGGGGGCCGTATGGTTGTGGGTGTGCCTGATGCTGGCCCCTGAATGGGAAATTAATCCGCAATACAGTTACGGTTGGGGTGTCCCTTTTCTGGCGTTGTACTTGTTTGGGCGGCGATGGCCGCCCGGCCCGCCGCAGCCACCGGCGGCCCGGCACTGGCGCTGGGGACTGGCGGCCTTGCTGGCGCTGTGCCTTCCGTTGCAGTTGGTTTATGAAGCCAACCCCGATTGGCGCCTGGTCACGTGGCTGGCGGCGTGGGTGGCCGTGGCGGTGAGTTTAATCACCTTGTGGGGCGTGGGCGGGGCAGGGTGGGCGTGGCACATGGCGTTTCCCGTCTTGTTCATGTTGACCGCAGTGCCCTGGCCCACGGCGTTGGAGACACGGGTGGTCAACGGCCTTTTAAGTTTGATTACCGCAGTCACCACCGAGGCCCTCAATTGGCTGGGCGTGGCGGCCTTTCGCCAGGGCAATATCATCAAGCTCGCCAGCGGCCTGAGCGTGGGCGTCAATGAAGCCTGCAGCGGCGTCCGCTCCTTGCAGACCTCGGTCATGGTGGCGCTGTTCATGGGCGAATGGTTCCGCCTGCGCGGGGGCGGGCGCGCTGGATTATTGCTGGCCGGCATGGGGTGGGCCATGTTGTTGAACATGCTGCGCACCGGCTGGCTGGCCTGGCTGACTGCGCGCCATGGCGCCGCAGCCCAACAACAATGGCACGATGCCGCCGGCCTGGTCCTTTTCCTCCTGCTGGTGGCCGGTGTGGCGGCGCTGGGATATGGGCTGCGGCGCAAAGCCACCTCACCAGAGTCCAAATCCTCTTTGGCGGAGGTGGCCGGCGCGGCATGGCTGCCCAAAGGCTGTGCCCTGGGCTTGTGCGTATGGCTCATGGCTTGCTGGGCATTGACGGAAGCCTGGTACCGCTGGCATGAACGCGAGCGCGGCCCGCGCCTGGTCTGGAGCGTCCGCTGGCCGGTGGAGGCCCCCGGCTTTCGGATGCGGGCCGTGGAGGAGGAAATCCGGGTGCTGTTGCGCAGCACTCGCAGCGAATCGGCGCTCTGGGAGCGGGGCGACGGCACGCACTGGATACTATTCTTCAACCGCTGGGAGCCCAGCCGGGTCTCTTCGCTGATGGCACGAGTGCATCGGCCGGAGATTTGCCTGCCCGCCACCGGTTTTGAGCTGGTCGAGCGGCATCCGCCCGCCCTGTTTCCCGCCGGACCGCTGGAATTGCCCTTTCGCACGTATGTTTTTACGGGGCAGGGGCGGACGTGGTATGTTTTCTTCTGTGTGATGGAAGAACGCCCGTTGGGCGGGCCAGCCTCGGTGGAACACGAGCCTACCCGCGGGCAACGGCTGCGGCAGGCCTGGCTGGGGCGGCGCAACCTGGGCCAGCAAGCCCTGGAGGCGGTATTGACCGGTTACCCCAGCCTGGCCGAAGCGCAACGGGCGTGGTTGACGGAATTGCCGCGCTTAATCGTGACGGAAGAATAACATGAGCCTGTTTTTGCCGGATCCTGAGTCTCGGCCCCAATGGTGGCGGCGTTTATTGTGGGTCGTGGTCCTGCTGGCCCTGGTGGCGGGGCTGTTGCTGGCCCCCTCGGCGTATGACCGCTTGAAGTTGCGCCGGGCCCAGGCCATGGCCGAGCTGGCGCGCAGCCATCTGGAGCGCAAGGATTACAATGCGGCCGTGGAAACCGCCCAGTCGGCCCTGCATCTTAACCCCGCCAATGCTGAGGCCCTGCGCGTGCTGGCCCAGGTTTTCACGGAGTTCAGACGCGAGGAGGCCTTCAGCCTGTGGGAAACCTTGTGGCGCGGCCAGCCACCGCCCCAGGCGGAGCGCGACATGCTCATTGATTTGGCGCTCCTTCTGCGCCGCTGGGATAAAGCCGAGCAATACCTCATCCAGGCCCTGCGCGACACCCCGGACCGCCCCGCCACGCTGCGCCAGGCCGCCCATTTCTTCGAGCAGCGCGGCCAGGCCGCCCAATCCATCGCCGCCTGCCGCACTTATTTGGCGCAGGCGCCCAACGACGAGGAAATCCGGCTGCTGCTGGCGCGGCAGTTGCTCCAGATGACCAACGCCACGGAGCAGGCGCAGGCCAGGGAAATCCTGCGGCAGCTCTCCACCTCCACCAATCAGGGCACCGTGCTGGTGGCCATCGGTTTCTGGAGCAGCGCCCGTGAAATGACGCTCGAAGACGTGCAATACTGCCGCGAGCGTTTGCAGCTTCTGCCTCCCGGCGTGACGCGCGATTTTCTGCTGCAAGACCTCGCCTTGCGCCTGGCTCCCCAGCGCCGCGAAGAAATCATCGCCGAGACCATTAAAAAGTTTCAGAGCGGCGGCGAAGACCACCTCCTGGCGCTGGCGCGCTGGCTGAACGGCCGGGGCGAGTACCTGCGCGTGCTGGAAGTCCTGCCCGAGCCGGTGGCGTTCAAGAATCAGGACTTTTTCCTGGTCTTCTGCGATGCGATTGCCGGCTTGAGCGACTGGTTGCGTCTGCAAACCTTGCTCGCCAATGACAAGGTCCCCTTGCCGGGCTGGCTGCGCGAATTGTACCGTGCCCGTGTGGCTGCCGAGCTGGGCCGCGACAATCAGGCTGTGGCCCATTGGGACCAAGCCCAGAGCCAGGCTGCCAATTTGCCCGACGCCTTGCAATACCTTGGCGAATACGCCGAAAAAATTGGCGCGGTGGCCGAGGCGGCCCGCGCCTACCGGCGGCTGGCCACCTTTCCCACGCACACCCGCCGCGCCTATCTGGCGTTAATCAAGCTTTACGAGAATCGGGGCGACACCGCGGAATTGCGGCGCCTCATGCAGGACATGGTCAAACTCTATCCCGACGACGAAGCGCCGCAAAATGACCTCGCCTATCTGGAATTGCTGCTGGAAATCAACCTCGAAGGCGCGCGGCAGGTGGCCGAGTCGCTCGTCGCCAAACGGCCGGACATGATGGCCTACCGCACCACCCTGGCCCTGGCGCACCTGCGCCGCAAAGATTATGCCGGCCTGCGCGCCGCGTACCAGAAAAGCACGCTGGTCTGGGACCAGGCCCTGCCGGGCTGGCAGGCGGTTTATGTGGCCGCCCTGGGCGCCCTCGGCGAAACCAACCTGGCCCGCCAATTGGCGCCCACCGTGCCGCTCACCCGGCTAAAGCCGGAAGAGCGCGAATTGCTCCGGCCCTGGCTCTAGGCGCCCGGCTTTAGCGCTCTTCGGTGCCCTGCGTCTCCAGCGTCTTGACCAGGTCCTTCTCCGCCAGCACCCAGTCCTGCAGGCTCAATTCCGCATGTTTCAATTTGTCGGCGTACATGCGGAAAGCGTGCTGTCGCACCATTTCCTTGGTGATGCCGGGAGTAAAAGGCTCCGGTTGTTTGGCCGCTGATTGTGTCGCGTTGCTCATGGTTTCCTTCCCGCCCGGGGTCTGTCTGAATATACGCCAGCGGCGGCGGCTTGACAAATGTTACCTGCGCCCTCGCTTGCCAAAATCTGTATCCAGCTCCGCAGGGAAATGCTCAGGCCCAGCCCCGCCCACGGCCAGGAAAGTCAAACTGGGCGGGCCTTCCTACCAGGGTTTGAGCACGCAATTGCTCAGGTTGGGGTCGCCGGTCTGCTCCATGTGCCGTTTCAATTGGCGCTCATTGTACTGGTGCACGCTGCCCTCCGCCAATCCCACGTTGCCCTTGTTTTTATGAATGTCGCTCCCCCAGCCGGACGTGGTGTAGGCGCCATTGACCCCAAAAATGGTGATGACCCCGCGGATGCCTGCCACGTCGCAGTTGCTGTTGTCGCTGCTGCCGATAATGTTGCGATCCAGCACCAGATGCATCGTGGGCAGTCGCACTGAAGCTTCCGGGCCAATGCCAAAACTCAGCGCCTTGTTTTGCATGCTCGGCTCGGCAAAACCATCCGGCCCGCGCCCAAAATAATTGGCCGCCGTGCGGTCATCATCGCTGGGGCACTTCAACACCTTGGGCGTCACCAGCTCATTGGAAATGGCGTAAAAATGCAGCCACGTGGAGCCAAACCCCCGCGTGCCGCCATCGTTGCTGTCCACTCCCCAGGGATAACGGTCCCCATTGTCATCGGCAAACATGGTCAGCGCCAGCACCACCTGTTTGATGTTGCTGACACAAGCGATGCGTTTGCCTTTGGCCTTGGCGTTGGCCAGCGCCGGCAGCAACAAACTGGCCAGTATGCTGATGATGGCGATCACCACCAGAAGTTCGATCAACGTGAAGCCCCAACGCCGGCTTCCGGACGAGATACGCATGCTCATGGATTACTAATACGCCCTTGCCCCAGCCTTGGCAAGCCGCCTGCTGGCGGCGGGCGGATTTGGCGCGGACGCCAGTAAAACGTTGCGGACACGGGAGAGGGCCATTATGCTGCCGCCCACACATGCGCAAGGCATCCCAAGACCCGTCCGAGACCGATCAGACGCCGCCCGCCAACACCTTCACGCTGGAATTGACTCCAGCCCAGGCCGAGGCGCTCAAGACGTATCTGGAGCGCCATAATTACCTGCCGCGGGAAGTGCCCTACGCGGCCTTTGCCTATGCCAGGCCGGATATGAACGTGGCCTACTACCCCCGCCGCCACCGGCTTGTAGTCCAGGGCAAGGGCGCCCGTGATTTTGTGGAGTTTGTTTTGGAGCCGGAAATCCTCAAGTCCGCCAGCCTCGGTTATGAGGAGATGCTCTCGCCGGAAATCAATCAACCGCGCCTGGGCGTGGACGAATCCGGCAAGGGTGATTTCTTCGGCCCGCTTTGCACTGCGGGCGTCTATGTCAACGCGGAAATCGTCAAGGCCCTGAAAAAGGCGGGCATTCGCGACTCCAAAAGTGTGGGCAGCGACCAGGAAATTGCGCGGCTGGCTGAAATCATCCGGCGCACCCCGGGTTGCGTGCATCGCCTGGTGCCCATTGGCAACGAGGCCTACAATCGCATGTACGAGGGCATGAAAAGCGTCAATCTCATCCTGGCCTGGGCCCACGGGCAGGTCATCGAGAACCTCTGCCTGGTAAGCTACCAGATGCAACCGCCGCCCACTCGCGCCATCGTGGACCAGTTTGCCAGCACCGAAGCGACCGTCCAACGCGCCTTGAAATCCCTCGGGCGCCAAATCGAAGTCATCCAGCGCCACAAGGCCGAGTCCGACCTCGCCGTCGCGGCGGCCTCCATTCTGGCGCGGGACGAGTTTGTGCGGCGGCTCAAGCAAATGGGCGAAAAGTATGGCATGAATTTCCCCAAAGGCGCCTCCGAAGAAGTCGAGCAGGTGGGCAGGGAATTCGTGGAAAAATATGGCCCGGAGGAGCTGAAAAAAGTGGCCAAATTACATTTTCGCACCGCCTGCCGCATTCTTGGACTGCCCGAGCCCCCGAAAAAAGAATGGCACGGGCGGCGCACTTGAAGCGGCTTTTTTTTCTTGGGCCTGGATTATTTCGCCGGGGCGTAGCCATTGTTGCGAAACCACTCAATCGCGTCCGCAAACGCCTGGCGCGGCGGCGTCTGGGGCAGACCCAGTTCGCGAATGGCCTTGGCCGGGTTGAAAAACATCTTGTACCGCGCCATACGCACCCCGGCCAGCGGGGCGCGGGGCGGGCGGCCAGTAAAACGCGCCACTGTTTCGTCCACGCACGCCGCCAGGTAAGCCACGGCATAGGGAATTTGCCAGCGGGGCGCGGGCAGGCCGGTAAGTTGGGCCAAAGTCTCCAGCGTCTGGCGCATGGTCCAGTTGCCTTCGGCATGGCCAAGGATATAGCGCTCCCCGACGTGGCCCTTTTCGGCGGCCAGGATGTGCCCCATCGCCACGTCCCGCACATGCACCCAATTCAAGCCGGTGTCCAGATAGGCGGGCATCTGGCGGCGCAAAAAATCCACAATGATTTTGCCGGTAGGCGTGGGCTTGGCATCCCTGGGGCCGATGGGGGCGCTGGGGTTGACGATGACCACCGGCGCGCCCTGGGCGGCCAGCTCGCGCGCCACCTGTTCTGCCTGCCATTTGCTGCGCTTATAATGATTGCTCATTTGCGCGGCGGATACCGGCGTGCTTTCATCGGTGGGCACCACGGGGTTGAGGGCAGGGTCGGGCAGGCCAATGCAACCTACCGTGCTGGTATAAACAATGCGCCGGCAGCCGGCGGCGAGGGCGGCTTGCAGGACCCGGCGCGTCCCTTCCACATTGGTTTCGTACATGGGCCGGTAATCGGGCAGCCACAGGTGATAACTGGCCGCCACATGAAAACACCAGTCGCAGCCGCGCAGCGCCTCCGCGTAAGTTTCAGGTTGCGTCACATCCCCGGTCACCCGCTCATAGTCCAGCCCGGCCAGCGCCCGGGTATCGGCGCCAGAGCGGAGCAGCGCCCGCACGCGATGACCGCGGGCGTTTAATTCCTGCACCAGGTTGGCCCCAATGAATCCCGATGCGCCGGTGACAAAGCAGTTCATGGGCGCAAGACTAGCAGACCCCCGGCCCATGGCCAAGCCCGCCGCAGGCCTTGCGTCGGCACCAGTCGCGCGGCCGCAAGGGAGCGGGATTTTTTATTGAGCGCCGGGCCGGCGTTTGGCTATGCTAGCGGGCTTATGAATGTGTTGGTGACAGGTGGCGCCGGTTACATCGGCAGTGTATGCGTCGAGCAATTGCTTAACGCCGGGTACCGGGTGACGGTGTTTGACAATCTCTCCGAGGGGCATCGGGCGGCGGTGGACGAGCGGGCCACCCTGGTGGTGGGGGATTTGGCCGACCGCCAGGCCATCATGGACACGGTCCAGCAAAGCCAGGCGGAGGCGATTCTGCACTTCGCCGCCAACGCGCTGGTCGGGGAATCCATGACCAACCCCTCCAAGTATTTTCGCAACAACGTCGCAGCCGGCCTCAATCTCTTGGATGCCGCCGTCGCGGCGGGGGTCCGGAAATTTATTTTCAGCTCCACCTGTGCCACCTACGGCGTGCCGGAGCGGCTGCCCATGACCGAAGATTTGCCCCAGCGGCCGGTCAATCCTTATGGTGAGTCCAAATTGATGTTTGAAAAAATCCTCCAATGGTATCACCAAATCCATGGGTTGGAGTTTGCCGCTTTTCGTTACTTTAACGCCGCGGGTGCCAGTGAGCGTTTCGGGGAGCATCACCGGATTGAGACCCATCTTATTCCCAATGTCTTGAAAGTGGCTCTGGGGCAGAGGGATAGCTGCGATATTTTTGGCACGGATTACCCCACCCCGGATGGGACCTGCATCCGCGATTACATTCACGTCATTGACCTGGCTGAGGCCCATATCCTGGCCCTGCCACCGGGCCGGGCGGGTTTCTTCAACTTGGGCAATGGGGATGGGTATTCCGTGCGGCAGGTCATTCAAACCTGCGAGCGCGTCACGGGCAAAAGCATCAAGGCCATCGAAAAGCCCCGGCGTCCGGGGGACCCGCCGCGGCTGGTGGCGGGGGCGGAGAAGGCCAGGCGGGAGTTGGGATGGTCACCCAAATACCCGCAGTTGGAAAAAATTGTGCAATCGGCGTGGGATTGGCATCGCAAACATCCGCAAGGTTACGCCGCTTGAGAGCCAGGGTGGAATTCACGCAAAATGAGCACGGAGCACACTTCGGGAGCCATTTTATTCGCCGCAGCCCGAAAAAGGGTGCTCCGGGAGAACCAGCCAAACAGGCAAGGAAATGGAGTGGAGCAGTGAACGGGCTTTTGGCACTTAACCTGCTAAAGGAAAAAGGATTAACGCAGGCGCGTTTGGGGATGGACTGGCCTTCCCCAAGGGGCCTGCGGGCAACCAAACTGGTTCAAAATGGCCCGCCTGAGGCGGGAGTGATTTGAAAAAAAGTCTTGGAAAAGTTACAATTCGGTGAAAAATAGTTTTCTGTTTGGCATATGCTAGAGACGTTTTTACGCGGTGACTACGCCGCGCAGCCGATGGATTTGCCAGTCATGATACTGGCGCTGTGTTTGGCCTTCCTGGGCGGCCATGTCATCGCGTGGACGTACATGGCCACTCATTCCGGACTTTCCTATTCTCGCACGTTTGTCAATGCCATGATTGTTTTGCCGATGATTGTCACGTCGGTGATGATGGTGTTGTCCAACAATCTGGTGACAGCCTTCGGCTTGATGGCGGTGTTTGCCATTGTGCGCTTCCGCAACATCCTGCGGGACACATTGGATACCACCTACATTCTGGCGGGCATCGTCGTAGGAATGGCGTGTGGGACGCATCGTTTTCCCGCGGCGGTGATTACGTGTGTCATGGTCTCGGTGGTTTTGCTCTACCTGAGCCTGACAATGTTCGGGGCGCGGCACCGGTATGACATCATCGTGAACCTGCATTGGGCGCGGTCCTTGAAGGAATTGCCGGAATTGAAACGGCTCCTGGACCGGCACAGCCGGCAGACCCATTGCGCCAGCCAGCGGACCAGCGAGGGTTACGAGGGAGCAGATTTGAGCTATCGGCTTTTATTGCGCAATCCCGAACGCGAACAGGACCTCCTGACCGAATTGAAGGCCATGGAGGGGGTTTCGCGGGTGACCAGCATGAAAGCTGAGGACGAATCTGAAATCTAGTAGAAGGCACACCGATGACCGCATTACCCAAGATTCCGAGTCCCCCGTCGCATTATTGGCGGGAGTTCCGGCATGGATATCTGCCGATCATTGTTTTCCTGGGCGTCCTGGTGTTTTCCGTGAACCTGTGGAACCGGCACGTGGCCCCGCCCAGCATTGTCGGGGAAGTGGAGGCCATCCGCTCCAGCATCACGGCCACCGAGCCGGGCGAAATTCAAGAACTAAGCGTGGACTTGCTGACCCGGGTGGAGAAGGGCGATCCCATTGCCACCATCAGCGTGATGGAAGACGAGACGGTCAAGGCCAGCATCAATTCCATGATGGCCGATTTGACCATTCTGGAGGAGCGTTTGCGGCAGGGCACTTTCCGCTTTCAGGAAAACCTGGAGAGCCTGCGGCACAACATCTGGCAGCGCAAAATTGAGCTGGCCAATGACCGGGCGCAACTGGTCTATGCCGAAGCCCAGCTCAAGCGCGCCCAGTCCACCGCGGCCGGCGGGGTGACTTCGCAGGCCGAGTATGACCTGGCCAAGGCCAACGCCGAGTCGTTGCGGGGCAAGGTGAAAGAACTGGAAAACCTCATCCAGGCGATGGAGCAGAACGTGGCCAAACTGGAAAAGGGCGCCAGCCAGGCCGGCGGGGACGAGGCCAACAAGGCCATTGCCCGCGCCATCGAAGCCAAACAAGCGGAAATCAAGGCGCTGTCGGCGCCGCTGGTCATCCGCGCTCCCATGTCCGGGGTGGTGAGCGCCGTTTATAAACGCAAAGGCGAGCGCGTGGTGCGCGGTGATGTCATTGTGCTCATCAGCAGCATGGAGGCCGAGCGAATTGTGGCCTATGTGCGCCAGCCCCTGAACGTCAAGCCCAAGGTGGGCGACACCGTGGAAGTGCGCAGCCGTTCCCAGGGCCGGGCGCTGGCCCAGGCCAAAGTGATGAAAGTGGGCACGCAGTTGGAGCCCATCAATCCCGCCATATTGCCCATGGCCGTGCAAAATGGCGTGATGGAATATGGCCTGCCCATGCTGATTACGCTGCCCAAAGGGCTGGCCTTGATGCCCGGCGAAATTGTGGACATCAGCCTGCCCGCCGGGGTGCGTTAAGCCCTCCTTTTTTCTTGCAGAGGCCGCCTCCTGCCGAGGCGGCCTTTTTTCGTCGCCGTGCCTGCTCCTGCTGGCGTGGGCTTTTCAACTAAGGCTTGTCTGACCCGCAGGGGCCCGCTTGAATATGCCGCATGAGAGCAGTGCAATTGGTGGCCCACGGCACGCCGGGGCGTTTTGAAATGCGGGAATTGCCGGACCCGCGTCCCGGCGAGGGCGAGGTGGTGGTGCAGGTCATGGCCTGCGGGTTGAATCATCTGGATTTGTGGCTGGAGGAAAATGGCCTGCCCATCCAGCCCAGCCTGCCACGCACGGCGGGTTGCGAAATCGCGGGGCGGGTGACCCAGGTGGGGCCGGGGGTGACCGCCTGGCGGCCGGGGGACCGCGTGGCGGTGCAATCCAACATTTTCTGCGACCAGTGCGAGTTTTGCCAGCAGGGAGAGGAATCGCTATGCCTGCGCAGCGAGCTGCTGGGCATCCAGCGGGATGGCGGTTTTGCGGAAAAGGTGCTGGTGCCGGCGCGCTTGTTGGTGGCCTTGCCGCCGACGGTGGATTTTCCGACGTCTGCCGCGCTGACATTGGCGGGCAGCACCGCCATGCACATGCTCACGCACCGCGCCACGGTGAAGGCCGGGGAATGGGTGCTGGTCATGGGCGCGGCCAGCGGGGTCGGCTCGGCGGCCATCCAGATTGCCCGGGGGCTGGGGGCGCGCGTCATTACCACCGGCACCACGGAGGCCAAACGCAAGCTGGGCTTGCAGTTGGGCGCGGAATACGCGCTGGACCCCGCCGATGCGCGCTGGACCAGCGAGGTGCGCAAAATCACCAATAAACGCGGCGTGGATTGGGTCATGGAGCATGTGGGCGGCGACGTGCTGCCCAAAGTGATGGAGTGTCTGGCCCGCGGGGGCGCCATCGTGACCTGCGGCGCCACGGCGGGGCGGCAAATCACTTTCGACATCTGGCCGTTTTTTGTGAAACAACAGCGGCTGATTGGCAGTTATGGGCGCAATCGCGCCGACATGCGGGCGACACTGGACTGGGCGGCCGCCGGCAAATTGAAGCCGGTGATTCACGCGATTTACCCTCTGGAGCGGGTGCCGGAGGCTTTTGCCGCGCTGCGCCAGCGGCAGGTGCTGGGAAAGATTGTCATTCAACCCTGAGGAGCGCATAATGGGCGGCCTATGAAAAACACCTCGCTGTGGATTTGGGTCTTGTGGTCGTGCCTGGGAATGGCCGGGACCGCGGCCGAGCCTAATACGTTGACACCAGCCGAGCGCGCGGAAGGCTGGCGGCTGTTGTTCAATGGCAAAAACCTGGAAGGCTGGCGCAGTGTGCATCGCGCCACGCCTCCCACCACCGGCTGGGTGGTGACCAATGGCTGGCTGGTGAAAGTGGCCGGCCAGCGCGGGGGCGACCTCATTTCCACGCAGCGCTTTGAAAACTTTGAGCTGTCCTGGGAGTGGCGCATCCCGGCGCGCGCCAACAATGGCGTGAAGTATATGTTCACAGAAAAACGCGGCGTGGGGCACGAGTACCAGATGATTGATGACACCACCATTAAAAGCCCCAAACAACAAACCGCCTCTTTTTATGATGTGCTGCCGCCGCGGCCGCATGCGCCCGTGAAGCTGGCGCCAGAAATCAATCATTCGCGGGTGGTGGTCCGCGGCAACCACGTGGAGCACTGGCTGAACGGGGAAAAAGTGTTGGAGTACGAATGTGGCAGCCCGGAGCTGCTGGCCGCAGTGGCGAAAAGCAAATTCCGGGAGGCGCCGGACTTTGGGAAGAAAATTGCCGGCCATCTCCTGCTGACGGACCACAACGACGAGGCGGCTTTCCGCAACGTCAAGGTGCGGGAATTACCTGCACCGTAAAGGACGGTGGCTCGGCGGCCAGGGCCGAGCTGGGGGACATCCCCCCCGCCAGCGAACACAGAATCAACAGCACGGCGGCGGCCAGCAGCGCCAGCAGGGCATTGCGCTCGCGCGCGTCAAACCACTGCATGATGCCGTGGTGGCGCTCTCCGCCGGGTAGTGCTGTTGATTCACGCTCGCTCATACATCTCCGTTACATAGGATAAGACGGAATTCGCGGCGAAATGTTGGAATCTTTTTTTATTTTTTTTGCGCCGCTTCGCGGGGCTTCAACGCCGCAGCCGGAAAAAACGCACCTTTCCGGGCAAGTCATTGGTCCAGGCGCGCCATCCCGCCAGCGCGGGCGGCAGGGCTGGGAGGGGCTGCCAGGGGGCGGAAGAGAGTTGCTCGGCCGTTTCCAGGAGAAGGCCCGGTTCATCCGGCCAGCGCAAGACAAGGTGCCGGCCTTCCCGGGCAATCGCCAGCCGGGGAGTCGAAGGCATGACATCCGCAAAGGCGGTGCCTACCAGCAGCCTGTCCACGCTGAGGAGGCCGATGTTGGCCGCCTGGCGGAAGGCCCAAGCGGACACCGTGCTGCTGCTGGCGCTGTCCGTGGCCATAATCGCGGGGTCTTGTTCCGTAACGGGGTCCAGCCACAAGACACACTGGCCATTGTTCACATTGAAGCGGGTGACGACCGTGTAGCGTTCTTGCGGGGCCAGGTTTTGCGGCATTTCCGCCGTAGGCAGGGCGGCGGCACTGCTCAGACCCAGCCGATAATGCCCGGGCGGCGCCTGATTGGTGGAAATAAAGAGTCGGCAGCGATAGCCGGTGCCGCCGTCTTTGTAGTGGGCCCAATAAGCGGGGACGGCATTGGTGGGAAGGCGGAGGAGGCGGAAATCCACACGCGCATACAGCACGTAACCGCTGCCGGAGGTGAGGGCGGCAGGCGCCAGCGCCGCGCTGACATCTTCCGAATTGGTTTCGCAGAGCCACAGGGCGCCATGCTCCACCTGGGCCTGCCCCGCCTGGCCGCTGTGAGATTCCCAGCGGGCAGCGCCCACTTGAATCAGCGGCCCGTCGGGGTAATCGAATTCTTCTGCCAACAGTTGGCCGGGATGGGGCGCCACCGTGACTTGGAATTGGTTGGTGGTTGGCAAATGACCGTCATCCACCACCAGTGAAAAGACGGCGTGACCGGCCCGGTCAGGCGCCGGGCGCAGGGTCAGCCGGCGCGCGTATCCATCGCCGGCCAACGTGATGTTTGTCGCAGGAAACAAAGCGCGGTCCGAGCAGGTCACGGTCACGGCCAGCGGGTCCTGTTCGGCGTCGTTCAGCAGCACGGGCAGGTCCAAAAGTGTTTGATTTACACCTATCAGATGGTCAGGCATGGGCTGGCAGGTGGGAGCGCCGATGCGGACGGCAAACGCGCGTTGTGCGCTCAAGCCGGTATCATCCAGAGCCGTGAGGGTGACGCGGGCCAGGCCCTGGCGGCCTGCGGCGGCATGCAGCCGAAGGATGCGCTCGCCGCCGGCGCCGTCGAAAATAAATCCCTCCGGCGGAATCAGCTCGGGCGGGTCGCATTGGCCATACAGGAAGATAAAGGGCAGCGGGGTGTCTTCATCGGCCAGGGTGAGCGCCAGCGGCGGGGATACTTCCCCTGCGGGCAACTGCAGGTCAGGCAGGGCGGAAAGGGTGGGGGGCGCGCCTGGGGGCGCGACTTCCGCAAAGGAAAAGCCGAGGCGCAAGCTGTCGAGGGTGAGTTCGCCCATGCCATTGCCGCTGGCCAGGGATTGGCGCAGGGCGAAGGCATGGATGGCCAGCGGCGCGGTGCCGTCGGGCGGGAGGTCCAGAGCCGGGTCTTGTTCGCTGGCGGGATTCAGCCACAGGGTGGCCGCTGGTGGATTCAATTGATACCGCAGGATGACCACTTGGTCTGTTTGGAGCGCACAAGGTTGAGGATGGTATTGGGCGTACAAGGGCGAAGTGACTCCGGTCAGTCGCAGTCCCAGGCGGTATTGACCGGCGGGGCTGTCCAGGGTGGTGGCGTAAAGGCAGGCGCGGTTGTTGTTGACGCCAGCATCCTTGAGCAGGGCAAAACAGCCGCCCCCGCCGGTGGGCAGCCGCGAAAAATTCACCGTAAACCGCACATAGAGCACGCCGCCAGTGTGGGGGCGTCCGGGTAGAAACACCTGCAAGTCCTCGCTCAAAGTTTCGGAGAGACAGGCCCGGCCCTGGGCCACCCGAAGCTGGTTGGAGGTGCCGCTGTAATGGCTCCAAGCCTCCGGTGCCCGTTGCACGAGTGGGCCGTCGGGGTAGGGAAAAGTCTCATGCAGCAGCAGGGCGGCGTGGAGCAGTCCGCAAAAGAATGGTCCCAGGCCAATCAGGGGCAAAAACCAGAAGGGAAAGCGGTTACGTCGAAGGGGTGAAGCAGCAAAAGCGTTTAGCGCGGATGCCATGAATGGCGTGACCCTAACAAAACCCTGAGGGCCGCCGCAAGCGCTGCCTGTGGGCGCGCAGGGGCAGGCACGTCAACCGCCGATGGCGGTCATGGGCCGGCAGGGGGTAAAACCCTGGCGGAAAGAATGGGCCAGGGGCTTGCGGGCCATGGCCTCCTGCAGGAGCTGCTCCAGTTCGGCGTCACTGGCGCCCCGCCGCAGGAGGGCGCGCAAATCCAGTTCGCCATGGTCGCCGAGGCAGGGGCGGATTTTGCCGTCAGCGGTCAGGCGCATTTTGTTGCATTGGTCGCAGAAATGGGGGGTGGTCAGGGCGCCGATGAAACCCACCAGCGCGCCGGTGTGGCGCAGGCGGTAGTACCGCGCCGGCCCCCAGCCCAAACGCGCTTCAGGCACGGGTATCAGATCATCATGCTGCTGGAGCAGGCGCATGGCGGCCGCGACTGGCAGGAAGTGGCGTTCATCGAGCACTTCCGTGGAAGTGATGGGCATCAGTTCTATCAATCGCAGCGGCAGACCGTGCTCGGCGGCAAAGAGGGTGAGGGGCCAGATTTCCTGTTCATTGACGCCGCGCATCAGCACGCAGTTGAGTTTGATGCATTCAAAGCCACAGGCCACGGCGGCGCGGATGCCGGCCAGCACGCGCGCCAGGCTGCCGCCGGTAATCCGGCGATACAGCTCCGGATTCAAGGCATCGAGGCTGATGTTGACGGTGCGCAGGCCGGCGGCGCGGAGTGGGGCCGCCAGCTCGGCCAGACGCAGGCCGTTGGTGGAGAGGGCCACGCAGCTCACCCCGGGCAGGGAGGCCAGGTCCCGGGCAATGTCCACGACATCCGCGCGCACCAAAGGTTCGCCGCCGGTGAGGCGGAATTTGCGGAAGCCGAGGCGGGCGGCGGTCCGGGCCACGCGCACGATTTCCTCGCGGGTCAGGTGGTCAGGGCGCGAGCGCCAGCCGTGGTATCCCTCCGGCATGCAATAGAGGCAGCGTTCGTTGCAGCGGTCCGTGATGGACAGGCGCAGGTAATCGAGGGTGCGGCCGTGGGCGTCCATGATTCAGGCGGGTTGATGCGGGTCACGTCCCTGCAAATGTTCAAGGGCCTCGAGGATGGCCTCCCGCAGGGCGCCCAGGCACTCGGCCACCGCGCGGGGCTTACCGGGCAGATTGATGATGAGGGTGGCGCCGCGCGTGCCCGCCACGGCGCGGGAGAGAATGGCGGTCTTGACGACGGCATACGATTGCAGCCGCATGATTTCGCCGAAACCGGGCAACTCTTTTTCCAACACCTGCCGGGTGGCCTCGGGGGTGACGTCGCGCGGGGTGATGCCCGTGCCGCCGGTGGTGACAATCAACGCGCATTGTTCGTCATCCGCCAGCTTGCGCAGGGCGGCGGCGATGGCCGGGATGTCATCGGGCACAATAGTCCGCAGGAAAGTGTGGTTTGGCCCCAGGTACTCTTGCAGCACCCGCTCAATTTCGGGGCCGCTGGCATCGGCATATTGGCCGCTGGCCGCCCGGTCACTGATGGTCACCCGCCCAATTTTCATAGCCTTGAACCAAGAGCTTCAGCCGCCGGAGACAGGGGGAATAAGGGCTACTTCATCGCCGGGGTGGAAAAGGGCGCCAGCCGAAACGTATTCCCCGTTGCGGGCCAGCCGCACGGTGGGCCGGTAGGGAGCCAGGGCCGGGTGTTCGCGCAGGAGCTGCTCCCACAGCTCACTGACGGTCAACGCGGCGGGAGCCGGCCACTGGATTTCCGCGCAGCCGGCGGCGTCTTTCAGTTGAGCAAACAACAAGATGCGCATAATTGCGTCCAGGCAGCGGGCGCTTCGCTGTGACGATGAAGCTTAATGCCCAAAGATGCCCTCAACCTTGACTTCCGGCAAGGTTTTCGGCGGCCGCCCAGTCAAGCAAGGGGGTGCAGGGACCCCTGGCGGACCTCCCAGCGATGCAGCGAGCGGCTCAATTCGCGTGGCCAGTTTTCCTCGGTGCAGGTCATGAACACCTGGCCGTGGGCCTGGCGATTGCGTTCGAGCAGGGGCAGGAAACCGCTGCGGCGTTTGAGGTCCAGCTCGCCCATCACATCATCAATCAGGAGGATGGGCGGGGCGCCGAGATGATCCGTCAAAAATTCCGCCTGCGCCATTTTCAGGGCGAGGGCGAGGGTGCGTTTTTGTCCTTCGCTGGCGTACTGGGCGGCGGGCTTGCCATTGAGCAGCAGGGCCAGTTCGTCCCGGTGCGGGCCGACGAGGGTCAACCGGCTGGCGCGCTCTTGCTCGCGGCTTTGCTCCAAAGCCCGGGCCAGGTCCAGCTCGCCGGAGGAAGGCTGGTAGGCCAGTTGCAGGGCCTCGCCGGGCGGCGCGATGCGGGCGTGGGCGGCGCCGACCAGCGGGGCCAGGCGGGGGAGCAGATCGCGGCGCAGGCGGATAATCTCGGCGCCGGCGGCCACGGTTTCGCGGGTGAAGCCGGCCAGGGCATGTTCATCCCAGCGGCGGCTGCGGAGCAGGGCATTGCGGGCGCGGACGGCGCGGGTGTACCGCTGCAACAAGTTCAGATAGGGCGGATGCGTTTGCGCCAGCAGCAAATCCATGAACCGGCGGCGGACGCGGCCGGGGCCTTTGACCAACTGGGTGTCCTCGCTGCAAAACACCACGGCGCGGAGCGTGCCATAGTAATCGGCCAGCCGGCGGACGGGCTGGTTGTTCAGGAGCAATTTGCGCTGGCGGGGCGACCAGAAGATTTTCACCTCATGGCGCAGGGGGCCGACGATGCTGGCGGCCATCCAGTAGCCGCGCGCTCCGTGGCGGATGAGCTGCGCGCCGCCCACGCCGCGAAAGGAGCGGAGGGTGGCCAGCAGGTAGATGGCCTCCAGGAGATTGGTTTTGCCCTGGGCATTGTCCCCCAGGATGAGGTGAAAGCCTGGCGCAAACGCCGCGTCCAGCCGGGCGTAATTGCGAAAGTCACGCAGTCTCAAGCGTGCCAGGTGCACAAGGCAAGGTTAGAAAGCCGGGGGCAGGGCGGCGAGAAATTTTCAGGGGGTAGGAGAGGGGGAAGCGGGGAGCGGGCTTCGCTGGGGGCAGGGTGAAACATGGCTGGACAAGCGGCGGGCATGGGGTAGGTTTTCTCGAATGATGGTGCTACCGAAACCTGAAGTCATATTGACGCATGAAAGCGACCTCGATGGCCTGATGTCCGGCGTGCTTTTGCAACGGCTGGCGCGCAAGCTGTTTGGCGGCTATGTGCCCCTGGAGGCGTGTCACTACAACATCTGGCGCAACCGCGATTTGCGCGAGCGCTCCGCCTGGGTGGCGGACTTTGCCTTTGAGCCGCGGCTGGACCGGGCCAACTGGCTGCTGGTGGACCATCACCCCTGCGAGGCCCAGCCCAAACACCTGATGTTCATCCATGACACTCAGAAATCGGCCGGCCGGCTGTGTTATGAGTTGTGTGTCCAGCACGGGATGGCCTCGCCGGAGCTGGAACGGCTGGCGCATTTGAATGACGTGGCCGATTTGTTTTGGGAGGAGGATCCGGATTTTGTGTTTGCCTGCGACGTGGCCAACCTGGTGAAGGTGTATGGTTTCTGGAATCTACACGCGCTGGTGGAGGGCCGCATCGAGGCCCTGCTGAACCATCCACTGCTGGAGGTCATGGCGGTGAAGCGCCGGATTGAAGACCCGCTGGGTTACGAGTGGAGCAAAGAACACATCATTCCGCTGGGGGCCAAAGTGGGGCTGGTGGAAACAGTGGTGGGCAACAACAACGCCATTATTTTCCAGCTTCTGGAGCGCAAGGCCACGCCGTACGAGGTGCTGGTCACCCTCTTTCGCAAGAGCAATGGCATGATGATTGCCAGCTTCCGCAGCCAGAACGGTCAGGCGCTCAAGGCGGCCGAGCGGGTGCAGGGCGGCGGTCATCCCAACGCCGCCGGCGCCATTTTGCCGCGGCATGTGCGCAATCTGGCGGATGCAGTCACGTATCTCACGGGCGTTTTCAATCCCACGCCCGCCAAGGGCGCGCCATTGAACAGCCTGGAGGCATTGTTTGCCGATTTGGACTCCAAATCTTAAGCCGCAAATCCCGGCGGCGTAAAAGGCCGCAACGCAGCGGGGGCAACGGGGCAGGGCGTTTTCAGGGGCGCGGCACGCCGGCGGCTTCGGCGGGGGAGGGCGCAGCGGGCTGGGTGAGCGTGGCGGCTTTCAAGTCGGCCCGCACGATGTCCAATTGGTTTAACTGGGCCGCAGTGCGCCGGGCCAGCAGGCGGGGATTGTCGGTCATCATGGCTTGGGCATCAGCGGCGAAGACAGCCCTTTCGCGGCGCCCGAGATAGGTCTGGAGCACGCGAAGGTAATCCTCGGTGAGCCGCAGCAAGGGGGGCGCGACGCGGGCGCGCAACATTTGGAGCTGCCCGATTTTCTGGCGCAGGACGGCCCGCTGGCGGCCCGTTTCCCATTGCTCAATCACGGTTTGGAGGCTGACCTGCTGGCGTTGGGGGCGTCCATCCTCACCTTTGACCTGCACGGGGCAGGCCAGGATTTCTTCGAGTTTGCGCCAGCTTTCCGCGACGGAGTAGAGGTTGGCCTGGTCGCGGCCGGTGACGGTGGCGATTTGCACATTCCACCATTTATCCACGTCCCGCATGTTTTTGAAGTGTGAGGCGAAGGCCTGGAGAAAACCGGTCTGCCAGTTCAAGTGGCGGGCGGCATGCTCTTGCAGGTACCGGCGCAGGCAGGCGGGGCCGTCCGGCAAACGCAGCAGGCTCAGGACAAAAAGGTGGGCGCACTGGTCATAATACTCCCCCGGCGGCTCGTTCAGCAGGAGCGCCGGCGGCCAGTTCAGTTCATCCACGGGCAATGGCTCGCGTCCGGCCAGCCGTTGGCGGATGACCCCCAGCGGGTCCAGGCGGCGCTCGACGCGCACGGTGGCGGTGTCACGGCGTCCGGCATCGGGCACCACGCGAAAAGTGGCGCCGTAACGCAGCTCCAATAGCTCTCCCAGGCCGCGGGCAAGCCACGGGGGAAGTTCGGCGGCGCGGGTGCCGGCCTGGCGGTCAGCCATTTCCTGCAACAACACCGCCACCAGGGCGCGGTTGAGGCGGACTGGCTCCACCTCGCTGGGGATATGCAACTGGTAAAACCAGCCCTGCGGGGTGTATTGAGCCTTGACCGTTACGGGTTCCCCCAAATCGGCCGCGCGGTAGAGGTTGATGAAAATGCGCCCGCGCCAGGCATCCGGGCTGTCCAACTCGCGCAGCAGGGCTTGTTTGACCCGCTCCGCCCAGACCGCCAGATTGGCCTGATTGAGCAGGACAAAGTTGGTTCGCCTTTCCTGGTTGATGTAGGCAGGCGAAGGCAGGATTTCCGGCGGTCCCTGCGCTACAAACTGGCGGGACTGGCTTTCAATGGACAATAATTTGGGCCAAGCCGGCGCAGGGGCGGAGGTGGCCGCCGGCGCGAGGCCCGCCCCTAACAGCGTGAGCCACAACGCGCTGGCGTGCCAGCCCGTGCCGGTCAGGCGCATGAGCCAATCAGGTTTTCTTGCTGCCGCCCCCGCTGTTGCCGCCGGAGGAGCCGGAGCTGCCGCTCCCGCTGCTGGAAGAGGAGGCGGAGCTGGAGGTGGAACTGGAGGAGGAGGGGCTGGCCTCTTTTTTGGCTGCGGCCTTGTAACTTTCACTGCGGTAATCGGTAATGTAAAAGCCGCTGCCTTTGAAAATCAGGCCGGCTCCAGAGCCCAGAAGGCGGCGCACTTTGCCTTTGCCCCAGCGTTTCTGCGGGCATTTATCCTTGGGACAAACCGTGAGCGGTTCGTCTTTCATGCTCTGAAAAACTTCAAATTGATGCTGACATTTCTCACAAACGTACTCGTACGTTGGCATAGCTCATTCCCTCAAATAAACTCCAGAGCCATATTCTATAGAGCAAAGCGGGCTTTTCGTCCAAGAGATAAAACATCAAGGGCGGGTAGTGGACATGGGCAAGGAAGGGCCCCTCGCCGCCCGGGTTGGGTGGGGGCGGACGGCAGGCTTCCCGCTGAGTTTAAGGATGGGGGGCAGCGCAGGAGCCGCCCCCCGGAGGTGGCGGTTTATGGGATGTAGAGGCGGTAGAATCGGTTGGTGCGAGAGGGGTTGGGGTCAGTCAAGAGCGCCGGGCGGTTGGAAGGTTCCGGCGGCAGATTGGTCAGGAGCTGCCAGGCGGGCTGGCCCAGAGCATCCTTGAATTCCAGGCGGTAGGCCCGGTTGGAGACGGCGATGAATTGGAGGACGGGCTGGCCTTCGACCACGACGGCTTGGAGGGCGAGTACGCTGCGCGGGTCTTGCGGGTTGGTGCCGGCCAGGAATTCCTGGAGGTTGGTGTGGCCGTCACCGTCAGAATCCAGACCGGCATCGTTCGTGCCAACAGTCAGACCGTTTTCGCGCTCCCAGTCATCCGGCAGGCCGTCCTGGTCGGCGTCCATCGTGCCTTCACTGATGGTGAGCGAGGCCAGGCGGCTGATGAAGGTGCCGGCCATGTTGGTGATGGTCAGGAAATAAGCGCCGGCATCGGCGGGCTGGGCATTGGAGATGACCAGCACGGAGTTGGTTTGGCCGGGCAGCAGAATATCCGGCGCCTTCCACCACTGGAAGGCGAGTGGGGCCTGGCCGCTGGCGACGGCAAAGAAGCGGGCGGTCTGGCCGGGGGTGAGGGTGAGGTCCTGCGGTTGCAGGACCAAGCTGGGCGGCAGCAGGAGGGTGAGCCAAGCCACGCCGCTGGTGACCACGCCAAAGGCGTTGCTGACGATGACGCGGTAGTCACCCACGCTGCTGGCTTGTGCCGCAGGCAGGAGGAGGGTGCTGTTGGTAGCGCCCGGGATGGGGGTAAAGAGGGGGCCGTACCATTGATAGGCGAGCGGCGCGGTGCCGGTGGCGGTGACCTCAAAGGCTGCCTGAGCCCCAGCAAGGACCTGGGTGCTGGCCGGCCCGGCCACCAGCGCGGGCGGCAGGGGGGCTTCGAGGAAGGCGGCCTCGCTGGTCACCACGCCGGAGTGATTGGAGACCACGACGCGGTATTCACCGAGCTGGGCGGAGGAGATATTGGTCAGGATGAGGAAGGCATTGGTGCCGGTGGCCAGGCGGTTGGTTTGGTTGAACCACCACTGGTAATAGAGGATTTCCGTGCCGCTTGCGCCGACATTAAAGGCGACATGTGCGCCGAGATTGGTGAGCACGCTCAGGGGTTGCTGGGTGATGGAAGGCGGCGCCGGTTGGTCCACGACGGTGAGCTGGCAGGAGTAGGCGGCAAAGGCGGCGGCGTTCATGGAATTGGTCACCAGGACGGTGTAAGTGCCGGCGTTCGCCGTTTGCACATTGGTGAGCACCAAGGTGCCGGTAGTTTTGCCGGGGAGATTGGTGCCATTAAGCTGCCATTGGAAACGGGCGTTGCCGACGGGGTTGGCACTGGCGGTGAGCACCGCCGTGCCGCCCACATGGGCGGTTTTATCCGTGGGCGGGTCCACCACCACCATTGCCACAAAGGCATGGAAGAGCGGGTTGGTGCGGACGAGGTTGGTCACGCCGCAGCGGTAGAGGCCGCCCTCGAAGAGCTGCACATTGTTGATGACGAGGTTGGTGCCCACCTCGCCCAATCGGGTGATGTCCACGCCGTTGCGATTCCAGACGAAGCCTCTGGGGTCCGAGCCGGAGAAGCCCGCAGTGATGCTGAGCGTGCCACCGACGCGGACCACCTGGCCGGTGGGCACGAGGGTGACGGTCGGAGTGGTGGCCACCTGGACGTTGGCTGGCGCGCTGGGCACGGTGCCCAAGCCGTCGGTGGCCAGCACGCGATACTGCCCGGATTGCGGCACTTGCGCATTGGTCAACGTCAGCGTGGAGCCGGTGGCGCCGGGGAGGTTGGTGCCGTTAAGCTGCCATTGATAAGCCACGGGGCCGTTGCCGGTGGCCTGAGCCGTGAGGGTGTAGTTGGTGCCCGCCAGGAGCACTGCGCCGCGTGGCTGGGCCACAAAGGATACCGCCTGCCAGACGGTGAGGCGCGCCGGGGCGCTTTCGGCGAAGCCACCCGGGCCAAGCACCACGGCCTGGTAAGTCCCGGCCTGGGCGAGCTGCACGTTGGGCAGCACGAGGACGGCGTTGGTGGCGCCGGGCAGGGGATTGCCGTTGAAGCGCCAGTGGTATTGCAGCGGGCCGTCGCCGGTGGCGCTGACCTGGAGCGTTGCTGTCTCATGCATCCAGACGGTCAGGTCGGAGGGCGATTGCGTGATGATGGGGGCAGTGCCCGGGGCGAAACCGCGGCCTGCGGTGGGCGGGCCGGCCGTCCAGTTGGCGGGGTCGTTTCCGTAGGCGGCCACGTTCAGGCGGTGGAGGGAGAAGCCGGCGCTGTCGGCGGCTTGCGGCCAGGGCGGATTGTCTGAGTACCGCACTTTGTCCACCAGGATGCGGTCGGGCTGGCCGGTGGTGGCGTCCAGCGGGCCGGGGCGGGTTAACTCGACGCTGTCTTGGGAATTATCCAATTTGCCCATGTACGGCCCAAAGATGGGGACATCTGGAGGCACGCGGTAGAAGTTGCGGAATTGCTCGAGCAGCACGTACTCGGTGGCAGGGTTGAAGCTGACCACCAGGAGGCGGCCCTGTGGCGGCAGAACCACACCGGAGGGGAATTCGTAATCCACGGCGTCGCGCAAGTGCCAGGTGAAAGAGGGATAGACGGGGTTGAAAAGCCAGACGGGGGCGTCGGTGATGTTTTGCAACTCGATGAACTCCATTTCTTTATTGTCGCTTCCGTCGGGATAATCGGGCGGGTGATACATGACCTCGCTGATGACCACGGGGCCAATGATGGGGCCGCTGTTGGTGGCGTCGAAGGTCATGCTGCGTTGCGGCGTCAGGTGGTCATTGCCGTTGCTGATGACATGGCGGCCAAAGGACACATTAAGGTCGGAGGCCCCAAAATCAAATCCATGATAGTAACCGGTAAGTTGTCCGTTGGCGTTGGCACTGAAGATATAGACTTCCTCGCCCTCGCCGCGGAAGGCGAAGCCGCGCGGATCGCCGGGGCGGTTGAACTCGGCTTCGGTGACCACGAGGAAGCCGCCGGGCGGGATGATGGTGTTGGAGGGGAATTGGTACTTGTAGGGCTGATTGAAGTTATCGGTCAGCCACCAGAAGCTGATGTCGGCGGGCACGGGATTGGGGTTGTGCAGCTCCACAGCGTCCACCAGCGGGGGCTGGGGACGGGAAAGGACTTCATTGACCACCACGGGGACAAAGGTGGGCGGGGCCGCGTCCGCCGCGCCGGGCGAGCCGCCGTATTGGGAGCTGACGCGCCAGCCTGCGGGGTCGTTGTCGGGCATGGTGTTGCCAGCGAGGACGAGGGAGAAGCCGGCGCCATCCGCGAGGCGATACCAATCTTCGTAACGGACGGAGAAGATGGGTTCGCCCAGCGCACCGGCCAGGTTGAGGCGTTCGTTGTTGTTGGCCAGGTTGCGTTCGAATTCGCCGGCGATGCGGAAGCCGGTGCCGTAGCGGGACTCAAAGGCGGCGCGGTTTTTCACCAGGAGGATGCGCTCACCCGGCCCCAGTAAGAGCGGGGTGTTGCGGAAATAATCCACGCGCACGTTATCGGCGTCCACTTGAAGAATCTGGGCGCCGTTGCGGCCGGCCAGCTCCAGGCGGTAGTCCTGGGGCAGGAGACCGTCAATTTGTACATTGGTCAGCACTGTAATGGGCGCGCCGGGTGTGCCGAGGCTGTTAGGGACAATGGTCAAATTGAGGCGCGCGCCTTCGAGGTTGCGCACCAATTCGAGGCGGGCGCGGTGAAACTGGCCGTTGTCCAGCTCAACGGCATTGGAGCTGATGAGGGCGCTGGTGAGGAGGCGGCCCTGGTAATAGATGTCGGCGCTGTTCTGCGAGGCCACGTTGCCCATGACCAAATCCAGCGCCAGGCCGGAGGCCAGGGTGGGTTCATTGGTGTAGTGGGATAAGGTGCTGCCGGGGCCATTGGCGCCAAAGACCGAGGCGGGCAGGAGGACGAGGGACAGACCGCCCGGAGCGGGCGGGACAACGCCGAATTCGACATTGATGTTGTCCACGTCCTGCGCGGCATTTTCGCCACCGGTGCGGGCGCAGATGCCCAGGCGCATTTCATAAGGGTTGACGCCGGCCACCTGGAAGTTGTTGAAGAGGGTCTCCGGCGTGCCGGGGGTGCCGAAGATGTTGGGCGTGATGCGCACGGTGACGAAGACAGAGCCCCCAGAGAAGCGGAGGGTGATTTCCGCGCGATGGAACTGGCCGGAGGCCAGATTCAAGGTGGGGGTGGCCACGCCGCCGGACACCAGGGCGCCGTTCCAGTGGATGGAGACGTGGTTGTTGTTCGGGTCGGCGGGGGCGCCGTTGTTGTAGATGTCAAACCCGAAGGCCAGCGTGTTGGCCAGGTTGGCTTCCTCGCTGAACACGGCCACGTTGCCGGAAGTGCCGAAGTTGGCGGTGTTCAAAAATGCCACGCCCAGGCCGTCCGCGCGGCCGGTGCCGGGCGTGAGGCGGAAGTCGAAAGTGGCGGTGATGTTGGTGAAGGTGCCCGCGGCGGAGCGGTTGAAGAAGATGCCATTGTTGAGGCTGTTGACTGCGGGAGTCAGGCGCATGAAGGTTCCGTAGGGGCCGCCGTCGGTGGCGGTGGCGGCTGTGCCGGAGATGCTGTAGGTGGTGCCGGCGGCATCGAAGTTGGCCACCGTGGGCGTGCCGCCCACCAGCGGCGGCGAGCTGTTGACACCGCGGAAATCCACTTCAGCGACGAGGCGGCCATAGACGCCGTCGAGGGTGCGGTCGAAGGCGATGCGGTTGCGATTGGTGCCGGTGTTGGCGGTGGCAAGGCGGATAAACTGGCCTGCCGGGCCACCCGCGGTGACGACGGCGCCGCCGCCCTGGCCGAGGGTGGAGCTGGTGTAGGGGGTGCCTTGAGCATCAAAGTCCTGGAGCGTGGAGGAACCCGCCGGGACGAGGTCGCCCATGGGGAAACGGAAGTCCACGCCGCCGGAAAGGAGCAGCCCCGTCAAATCCTGGGTGACGCTGCCCGTGTTCAGCAGCTCGATGAATTCGAAGTCCTGCTGGTCGAAGCGCGGGTCGTTGGAGGGAGCGGGATTGAACATGATTTCGGAAATCACCAGCGAAGGTGTGCTGGCGCCGAATTGAGCGGATACGGGCGCGCTCCATTGGTTGCTCAACCAGGCGCGGGCCACGATGCGGGAGTTGTCCGGCGGGATGATGCTATTGGTATAGACGAGGGCTTGCGGGGACACCGCGCCGCCGGGGAGGCGCGGGTCGGCGCCGTTGAGGGTGTAATAAATGCTGCCGGCCGGGGCGGACATGACGAGGGGGGCGTTGGCGGGGCCGAAGCGCCGGCTGAGAGTGGGCGGTTTGACAAATTGCTGGTCAATCCAATTGAAGCGCCCGGTTATCCAAGTTTTCATCTGGGCGATGATGGCGGCGTGGGTGCCCGGATTTTGGTAGTCCACATGCCAGCCGCCGGACGCGCCGTTGGGGTTGGGCCAGAGGTAGCGGGCCAGCCGCGGCCAGCGGGCCAAATCGCGGGCGATGGCCTCGGAAAGATAAGCAGAGAGTTCATCCACGCGGGCCAGGACGTTGGTGAGGTTGAAAACGTCGGCGGCCAATTCGGCCCAGCGGTCGGCGATGGCCTGCTGGAAATCAGGGTCGCCGGGTTCGCTGATGAGCCGGCGCAGCCAGATGTGCTCGGTGGTGCTAATCAAGGGGTAGTACCAGTTATTGGTGCGTCCGCCGTCGAGGTAGTTGGCGTTGCCAAAGCTGAGGTTCCAGTCCCAGATGGGTTCCATTTTGATTTTGCCGGTGCGGCCTTTCTGCATGTAATTGCTGAGGCGGTAGCCATCAATCTGCTTGGTGAATTCCACAATCCAGTGATTGTCCACAAAGGAGTCCACATCAATGTATTTGCGGTAACCGATGGTGCGGTCACGCCAGGCAGGCCCGTAAAGCGCGGCCTCCATTTCGTTCAGGTGGTTTTGCAACCAGGCAAGCTGGGTGGCGGTGATTTGGTCGGGACGCGGTTCGTGGATGCGGATATCCTGGCCGCTGGTGGTATAGAACAGCACATCCCCTGGGCTGGCCTTGTCCTTCTTGAAAATGAAGCCGCCGGTGATGGGGTCGCCGGGAGCGCCGGATTGCGGCGGGTCAATGTCCACGCGGTTGGGGTCCTGGCGGATTTTTTCGACGAGGAGATAGACGCCCACATAATCGTTGTTACCGACTTTGCCGGAGCGGTCGGCAGTGCCTTCGGGGGGAGTGCCGTTCCAATAGACTTCCACAAAGCGGCGGCGGACGGAGTAGTGCCCCATTTTTTCAAAAAGCTCATAGGCCAGGAAATCGTTGAGGAAGGTTTTGTCGTTATAGACGTTGATGAGGGCGAAGTCGGAGCCTTCCGGGAAATTCAGGAAAGACACCCGGCGGTCGCCGTTGTCTTCATCCCAGATTTCGAGGTTGTAAGGCTTTTTGTGCCGGCCATCGGTGTCGGGGAAAGACCAGGAGGTCTGGCCGCGTCCTTCCACGCCGACGCGGCCCTGGAAGTCAGGGCGGCTGAGGAGGGTGGTGCGGCGGTTGGTGGGGGAGTTGTCAAAGACGGTAATGATGCAGGTGGCCCGGGGGTTCATGTCCGGGATGATGTTTTGATTGAAGGTGTCCAGCACCACCACCGGCAGCGGGGAATTAAAGCTGAACACGGTGGGTTCGAGGAGGGTGTAATATTGAGAAATCTGGCGGCTGGGGAAATAGCCAGGCGCAAAGACTTTGGTGGAGACGATGGCGGAATTGCTGATGAGCAGCGGCTGGCCGTTGGTGTAAAGCGGCGAGGTATCGGTGACGGACGCGCCGTTCAGGGTATAACGGATTTGCGCGCCCGGCAGCAGGGAGTACAACTCCAATTGCAGGACGGCGTTGGTGTACACCCCGCTGGCGATGGTGTACAACGCCGGCGGCGCCTGCACGGGAAGGCCGGGCTGATTCGGTGCGCCGGGGGTGGGCGGGGAAATGAAGCCCGGGGTCTGGTTTTGCACGCGGAAGTCCACCAGCTCGGCTTCGAGCAGGAAATCGGTGTTGGCGGCGGAGAGGTTGAAGCCCTGAATGGCCAGCACGTTTTCGCCGGCATTCAAGGCAGCGCGGTAATCATTCAAATCAATCACTTCCACCACGGCCGCCGAGTGGCTGGCGGTGGCGGTGGCGTTCCAAGCGGGCACTGCGGGGGCATTGGCGCGGTAAACTTCAACGCCGTTGAGATAGACAATGCAGCCGTCATCGTAGCGGAGGCGCAGGCTGAGCGATTCCACGGCCGAGGGGCTGTCCACCTGGAAAGGCAGGCGCACATAGGCGGAGGAACGCTGGTTGAGCATGGGAGTGGCGAGGTCGGTGCGGAGATGGTCATAGTAGCCTTCCAAGGTGTCGCTGGTCAGGGGCGGGGTTTCGGCGGCCAGGCCGCCGTTGGCGGTGTCGCCCACCAGGCGGAAGACGCTGGCGTTAAAGGAGGCGTAGGTGCCCTGGGCGGCGAAAAGCTCGAGTTCTGAACCGCCGCCACGCTCGTAAAACACCAGGCGCATGGGATACTTGCCGCCGGCGGGGAAATTGAAGGTGGCGAGGGTGTCCGCCGGACCGCGTGGGGCGGGGTAGGACATTTGGAATGGTCCGATTTGAAGGATGAAGCCGTCATCGCTGTTGACGCCAAAGGTGTAAGGGCCGGGGCCGGGTATGGTAATCAGGCCGGTGGCATCTACCACAAAATCTTCGGTATCGGTATTGATGACCAGGCCGGGGAAGGTCAGGTCATTGGTAAAATTGCCTGAGCCGCCAGTGTTTAGGAAGTTGATGAGAGGGCTGATGGTGGTATTGACCCAGGCTTGGAGGGTGGGATTGGTGATGACTTGGAAGGCGACATCCAGCCCGCCCACCTGGAAGCTGCCGGCGGCCTTATAGTTGCGCACGGCAAAGCCCGGCACCACGTATTGGAAGCCCACGCCGTTCACGCCGGACTGCCAGGCACTGTCATCAAAGCCCAGGTTCATCCAGTTGGCGGGTGGTTCGGCGTTGGGGACGAGCACTTTGGCCGGGGCACTGGCGCTCAGCAAAGTTACCACCTGGCCTTGGCCGTAAGAAATGTCTGGGTTTTGGAGCGGGAAGCGCGGGGCAAACTGGGAGACGATGGTTCCCGTGGGGTCCACCAGGGCCAGATATTCACCATCGCCACTCAAATTGAAGTTGGCATGCAACGGCGCGCCCGGCGTGGCACGGTTTTTACCGGACGCGAAAACAATCATGAAACTGCGCGGTTCAATGTTGGTGGCGGGAAAAACCCACCGCCGCAGGTTGTTGGCCTGGTCGGTGAGGCTCCATCCGGCCAGGTTCACCGGTGAGTCGCCGGGGTTGTAGATTTCAATCCAGTCGGGATGGTCGTTGTCCTCGTCGGCGAGGGTGTTGTTGTTGATGGCCATAAACTCCGTGATAAGTGGGGGAGGAGTTTGGGCCTGGATGAGGGTTGTCATGAAGGAGGCCAGAGTCAACCACCTGGCCACGCCAAAGCAGAAACGCGCCATGGATTGCATAGTTTTGCTGGGTTGCTGATGTTACGTTATCGTTAACACCAACTTAAAACAGACGCCAGCAAAAAATTTATTAGGCGATAATTTGCAGGGCAGGTGTCTGGGCTGGGCAGGGAGCTTTTGCATTGACGGCGCCGCAAGAGCCGGTAGCATGCAGGGCATGCTTGGCTTGGGCCAGGCATGGCAACTCAAATCAATCATCAAAACCACACCCAAAGGAAGTTCTATGAGCAACGGCGAAGCAACTCAACCTCCCACGGCGCCGGTGACCCCTCCCTCACCTGAAGGTAAAAAGTGGCTGGTGGCCCTCTTGTTATCCATCTTGGTGGGTGGCCTTGGTGTGGACCGCTTCTATCTGGGCTACACGGGTTTGGGCATCCTTAAACTCGTGACGTGCGGTGGCTTCTTCATCTGGTACCTCTATGACGTCATCATGATTGCCACCGGCAAGATGAAGGACGCCCAAGGGCGGGATTTGGTGAAGGACTAACAGGCGGGGGCTCATGGCGCTGCCGGGTCAGAGTCGGCGGTGAATCATTTCCAAAGCCATGAGTGCGTAGCAGGTGACGAGCACGGGGTCGCGCTCCATCCAGCGGTTGCTCTCATTGACCCACGAGCCGTTGCGTTGCTGGCGGTCCAGCAGGCGCATGGCCAAAGCTCTGGCCCACGGCACGATACGCCCATCTTTCAAGTGCAAAGCATCCACTTCCCCCACGGTTAAGGCTTTGGCCATGGTGTGGTAGTAGAAATAGAGGCCCTCGGGGCCCATGCCGGGGTTTTCTTCGAGGGTGTAATTTTCCTGGAGCCATTGGAAGACAGCCTTGACGCGGGGGTCGTCTTTTTTAAGTTGGGCATAGAGGTAACTCAGCATGCCGGCGTAGCTGATGCTGCCGTAAGAACGGAGGCTGACTTTGCCGGTTTGGGAGTTGGTCACGCCGCCGGCCATGCTGTGACCGGGATAATAGACGAAGCCGCCCCGGTCACGTGGGTCATCTGAGACCCAGGGCTGGCGGTTGACGGTGGGCAGGTTTTGACAATTTTGCAGGAAGGCAATGGCGGCCTCATAATTCAAATCCGGCTCTTTGCTGCCGCTGTCCCGCACCAGATGGCGGCTATAATAGATGGCTTCCAAGGCATAGAGAGTGTTGCCCATGTCGCTATGGCGGTAGCGCGTGCCGTAGCCGATGCCGCCGTCAAAGGGGGTGTCTATTTTGCCGGGTTCGCCCAGGTCGTTTTGCTGGCCGACGAGGAAACGGCGGGCTTTGAGGATGACCGGCTGGTAATCGGCGCGGTTGGCGGCCAGGAGAGCCAGGATGCTGATGGCGGTGTTGTAGGTGGCGTAGTTGGTATGATAGATGCCGCCGTCTTCCTTGACCTGGGCCACCAGAAACCGATAGCCGCGCTGGAGGAATTCGGGTTCGGGGGAGGCAAATTTTCCGGCGGGGTCGCCCTTGAAACAAAGGAGGCTCATGGCGGTGAGGGCGGGCAACTCGGGGGTGGACCAGTGTCCGTTGGTATGTTGCTCGGCGCGGAGCCAGGCCAGGCCGCGGTCAATGGCCATTTGGACTTCGTTTTTGAAGGACTCATCCGCGGCCTGAAGTCCCAGTGGAAGAAGGCAAAGCAAGCAGGCGAAGGTGGCGCCGCCGATTCGGCTGGCCCAGGTGCGCAATGCCACGGTTGTCATACAAGTTAGCGTATCACAAAGGCCAGCCAGGGCCAATGAGGATTTTGTCAGCCCGCGCCGTGACCAGGATTAAGGGGAGGATTGAGGCGGGGCGTTGGTGGGGGAGCCGGTCGCGCCCAGTTGGAAGGTAAGGGTCACGGGGGTGCCGAGCGGGGGGCAGGTATTGGTGTTAACCATCCAGTTGTCATCGCGCTCGCGCCGGGGGCGGGGATTGTTCACCAGCGCGTCAATGTCACCGATGATGGCGACAAAGGAGCGGTCGCGTTGGGCCAGAAAAAGGCCGTCAAACACGCGAGAGCCGCTGTAGGTCCAGGGGCCGCGGGACATGGGGCGTTGATTGGCGACATCCCAGACCAGCTCTTCAGCCCGGCGCTCTTGTTTTTTCCCCTTGTCCTCCCAGGCTACGGTGAGGGTGATGGCATCGCCGGGGACGGGTTTGCGGTAATCTTCGTTAAGTTGGCCGGCAGGCGCGCCTTTGGCGCCCAGCAGGAGCATGGCCACATGGACGTGGTAAGGCTCCACTTCGGTGCGCAGCACGCTTTCATGCACTTTGCCCTGGACGCCCACGCAGAAGTATTCCACCAGACCCTGGTTCATGTTGACCACGGCGGGGAAGGAGACGGTCCGGCTGGTTTTGTGGAGGATGACCTGGCCCACCTGGAAGCGATGGTCGTCCAGGCGCTGAAACACCACATTGGTAACGGCGGGGTTCACGGGCACCGGGTTGGCCAGGGGTTTGGGGCCGGTTTGGGCCGGGGCCGGTGCTGCTATTGGCAGCCATAGGCAGAGAGCGGCGGTGAGGGGGAGGCCGGGTTTCATTTCACCAGCCCTTTTTGGACGGCATAACGCACCAAATCGGCGGTGGTGCGCAGGTTCAGTTTTTCGAGCAATCGCTGGCGGTAGGTGCTGATGGTTTTCACGCTCAACGAGAGGTTGTGCCCAATTTCCGTAAGGGTGTGTCCCTGGCCGAGTTGGCGCAACACCTGGAACTCGCGTTCGCTCAGCTTGTCGAGGGGTGAGGATTCCTCGGGTTCAATGGCATGAAAGGCCAGGCGTTCGCGCATGCCGCCGCTGATGTAACGCTGGCCGTTAAGGGCGGCGGTCAGGGCGCGTTTTAATTCCTCCGGGGAGCTGCCTTTTTCCACAAAACCGCAGGCGCCCCCTTTGAGGCCGTGCAGGGCTACATCTTCCTGTACCAGGCCGGTGACGAAGAGGATGGGTGTTTTGGGTCGGGCGCGGCGCAAGTCGGGGAGGATGTCCAGGCCGCTGCGGTCCGGGAGGTCAATGTCCAGGATGATTAAGTCCCAGGCTGTTTCCCGGGCCAGTTGGAGGGCGGTCTGGGCATTATCGGCTTCGCCGATTTCCACCTGCCCGAAGCAATGGCGCACGAAATGCACCATGCCCAGGCGGGTCAGCACGTGGTCATCCACAATTAAAACCCGGCGCATGTTTACTTTTGGGGTGAATCTAACATGGCCCAGGCGGCGGCTCAACTCAACCGGCCGCCGGCGGCAGGGCTGCCCGCAAGGCTTGAATAAAGGCCGGGCTGGTACCGCAACAGCCGCCAATGAATGCCGCCCCGGCGCGTGCCAGTTCCGGCGCAAAGCGGGCAAACTCGTCCGGGGTGGTGTGGTACACGGTGCGTCCGCCTTCCATCACCGGCAGGCCGGCGTTGGCTTTCATCCACAAAGGGCGGTCGGTGACGGCCCGCATTCGCTGGCAGATGGAGACAAAGCCCGCGATGCCCTGCCCGCAGTTGGCGCCCACGACATCGGCGCCGGCCTCGGCCAGGGCGGTGGCGGCTTGTTCAGGGGTGACGCCCATCAGGGTGCGGTCTTTGTTCTTGCCGGAATCAAACACCATGCAGCCGACGACGGGCAGGCCGGTGGCCTTGGCGGCCTGGACGGCCAGGGTGGCCTCGGTCAAATCGGCCATGGTTTCAATCACCAGGCCATCGGCGCCGGCTTCAGCCAGGGCCTGAGCCTGCTCTTGAAAGGCCGCGCTCAATTCTGCTTCGGTGACATCGCCGTTCATGAGCAGCTTGCCGGTGGGGCCAATGGAGGCAAACACCCGGGCGCGGCCGGAGGCTGCTTGGCGCGATAATTCCACGCCCCGGCGGTTGATGAGGAGGACCTGGTCGGCCAGGCCGTTTTCGGCGAGACGGAGGCGGTTGGCGCCGAAGGTGTTGGTGAGGATGAGTTGGCTGCCGGCGGCGAGGTAGGCGGCCGCTACTTCGCGCACGGCATCGGGGTGAGATAAATTCCAGGCATCCGGGAAATCCCCCACGGGCAGGCCGCGGGCTTGCAACTGGGTGCCCCAGGCGCCGTCGGTGAGGACGGGGCCATGCGCCAGCAGTGCGGCCAGAGTGGGATGCATGAGCGGGGCGGTGCGCCGGACGGCTCAGCGGCTCAGTACTTTTTGGGCCAGGGAGACCGCGCCCACGGCGTTGTCGCTGTAGCCGTCGGCGCCGATTTCATCGGCATATTTTTGGGTAATGGGCGCGCCGCCGATGAGGAATTTCACCTGGTCGCGCAGGCCGGCTTGTTTGAAGGCGTCAATGGTGGCCTGCATGGCGGTCATGGTGGTGGTGAGGAGGGCGGACATGGCGACGATTTGGGCATTTTTGGCTTTGACCGCCTCGATGAACTTTTCCGGCGCCACGTTGACGCCGAGGTCCACCACCTCGAAACCGCCGCCTTCGAGCATGGCCGCGACGAGGTTTTTGCCGATGTCGTGCAGGTCGCCTTTGACGGTGCCAATGACGACACGGCCCACTTTGGGGCCGCTGCTGGAGAGCAGCTTCATGCATTCCTTCATGGCCCGATTGGCCAGCAGCAGCTCCGGCACAAAGTATTCGTTGCACTCGAAACGCCGGCCCACTTCGGACATGGCGGGGATGATGCAATCCTTGACCAGCAGCTCCTGGTTGACGTTTTCGGCGATGTATTTTTGTGTCAGCGTCCTGGCTTCCGCGGCGTTGCCGCTGACAATGGCATCAAACAACGGTTGGAAATTTTGCATGAGCCCATCTAATCCCAACCCCTTTTTTTTGTCCAACATTCTTTTGCGCCAAAATCCGCAATTCCATGAATCTTCCACGGCCTGGAGGCGTCCAACTTCATGGCAACCTGTTGGCGGGGCGGGGGTGTGTGTCATTGGGGACCATGGGGCTGAAGTTCAGGGGAATGGAAAGAGCATTGGAAAGCTGAAAGTATGGCGCGACAACAACCGAAACAGCGTAGCGTCTCCGTCAAGGCGCTCATTATTCTGGTTTTGCTGGTGCTGCTGGGCGCCGGGGTGGCGTGGTGGGTGGATGATGTGCTCCACGGGCCGCCGCGGCCGTGGTATGCCCGGTACCAAATCAAGCGTTATTTGAAGGAGCAAACCGGCCAGTCCAAGTTTGAAACGAAGTTTAATCTGAATCTCGCCCAGGAAGTGGCCAAACTGGAAGCCCGGCTGGCAGAGATGGACAGCGCGTTGCGGGATTATGAGACCAATGCCAACCGCCTGCGCGCCGAAATTCAGCAAATCAACCGCGCCCTGACCACGCTGGCGGAACTCAACCGCCGGAAGGGCGTTTTGAGCAACCGCGTGCAAGACTTGGAAATGACGCTGCGGCGGGTGCCGCCGGCGTTAACCAATTTGCCGGCGGGGGTGTTGACCAATTTGGCCGCCATGCAAACAGAGCTGGCCGCATTGGCGGCGGTGGTGGACCCGGTCGTCAAACCGTTGCAGCCCTTGCGGGATGAAATCAATGCGCTGGAGAAACAGGTGGACGAAAAAACTCGCGCCCAAGCCCCGCTGCGGCGTGAGCTGGCGCAACTGCAACAGGAGGTCAAAGACGGCAAACGGATGCAGGGCACGAATGAGGTGGCCTTGACCGCGGAGGATGTGACGGCGGCCAACAATCGCATGGCGGAAATTCAAAACAGCTTGAACGTCATCGCGGCGGAATTGAAACCAGTGGAGGAGCAACTGGCGCAAAAGCAGGCCGAGTATGACAAGCAAATCGCGCCGGTGGCCGGGGCTTACCGCACGTTGCGCTGGCTCCAGCAGCGCGTCAATTCCGTGGGGCTGCTGGAGACCAACGTCCAACGGTTGCGATTGGACATCACCACGGGCGAACAAGATTTGGCAGGCCGGTTGAGTGCTCTGAACCTGGCGCCGGATATGGAGGCCCTGCGCAAGGCGCTGGCCGACCGGCAGGCGGCGGTGGCCGAGCTGGACAAAAAATATCAGCAACAAATCACCGACCGGGCCGCCTTGCGCAAAGATTTACTGGCCCAGAAGAATTTGCTGGCGGCGCAACAGGCGGATTTGAGCGCGCAATTCCGGCAGCGGTTGAACGTGGCGAAGACTTACCGCGAGATGTATGTGATTATGGGAGAAATGTTGACGGTGGTGGAGGACTTGATGAGCCGCGCCGATACCAATCAACAGCGGGTGGGCCTGCAAATGGCCATGCAGGCGGGGGTGTTGTGCAGCACGCCCAACCTGGTGGAGAATTACTGGCTGGCGGCGCGCATCGGCGAGGCCTACGTGCTGCCCTACCGGCATCTGGCCAATGACCCCAACCGCAAACCTCCTTTCACCCCCGATGCGCTGGTGCAAAGCTGCATTGCCGCTTATCGCAATGCCAATGAACCGGAGCGCATCATCCCCCTGCTGCGGGAAAATCTGGACCAGGCGAAGAATGACAAGGAGGCCAACCAGGCGCGGCTGGTGCTGGCGCAGGAGTTTGAGCAAAACTCGCGCTTCAAAGAGGCCCTGAAAATGTATCAGGCCGTGACGGATAAGAACCGCTGGGTGAGCAATAAAATTGCTGCAATGGAGCGCCGGGTGAAGTGACTTGCGGCGGGCCGGCCAGGGCGAAATCGGCGCAACGGCAAGAAAAACCGGCGCAGAAAAATGCTTGCCAGCGGCGGGCCATGCTCCTAATTTGGCCACGGTTGCTGGCGCATCCCGCAAGGATAGCGCCGGGTTTGCCGAGTGCGCGCTTAGCTTAGTGGAAGAGCGCTTCCTTCACACGGAAGAGGTCGGAGGTTCAAGTCCTCCAGCGCGCACCATCTTTTTTTCGCGAAAACCCCAATAACAAGGGGCAAAAGGGGGTTGAACCAGGTGCGCGGGATGAAGTTTTTGGTTTTAATTAACGCCAAGACGCAAGGGCGCGAAGACACAGGGGGTGAAGGTCTTACTGGGCGTCAAGTAGCGCACGCGTCCCCGATGTAGCGCAGGCGTCCCACCTGCGGGTTCACGGAGCCTCCCGGCTCCGTGATTGCAAAATTGCCGTCGTCAAACACACGCCTCTGGACGCACCAATCCGTACCTCAATCTCGCATTAGCCATAACGTATGGCGTCCCGTCCCGTGGGGCGGTATTCGGCTTGAAACTCGCAGGCCAAGGACAAGGGATGAATAATTATTTTTCTGCGGCTACCGTTCCCTCAACTTCATCTTGGCCTGCAGCCAGCAAAAGCGGGCGAAAATCCCACAACGCCCATTAACAGTTCCCCTCTCCCCCGGGAGAGAGCTAGGGATAGGGGCCTCTTCTCCCTCTTCGTTCCCTTCGTTTCCTTCTGTTCAAAATTTGTGTCCATTCGTGTTCATTCGTGGTTAATCTCCCCCCTTCACGCGCTCTGCCCCCTTTTCCCTCCACCCCATCGTAGCAGAAAGCCAAGGTGAGGGTCTGTAGCGCAGGCGTCTCCCCGTAGCGCAGGCGTCCCGCCTGCGGGTTCACGGAGCCTCCCGGCTCCGTGATTGCAGAACTGATAAGGTCAAGCGGACCCGTTCGGAAACAACAAACCGTGCGTTAATCTTTCATGCGCCGTAACGCAGGCGTGCATGAATCGCAAGGTGGGAATTGGCCTGCGGGACGCAGGTATCACCCGCAGGCGAGGACGCCTACGCTACATGGGGTACGCCTTGCGCTACGAAACCGCCCCTATGGCCTAGGTGAGGCAAGCCAAAAGCCGATTTGGGGGCGAATGAGGGCTTGAAGGGGAGGTGGTTTTGGGGGATATTGGGTTCGAGGTCAGCCACAAGATGCAGGTGAATGAAGCCATAGGCGCGTGGGCAATCGTCGAAGAGGGGAATTGTCCCGCAGTGCATGGGACAATGGGTGCGGTGCGCACGCATGTGTGGGGAGTGGATTTGTCGGAAACACTGAACGGGGCGGCTTCGGCTTCATGGGGTTTTCATAGGGGGTGGGCGGATGTTATTGGTCTCGGGGAGCACACGCCTCCGGCGTGTGCCCTTCGGCGTCCCGCCGAAGGGAAATTATTCCTCCACACGTCGAATGCGGCCACAGAGCAATGGATTGCCCAATACGAATACGGCCCGTTTGGCGAGCTCCTCCGCGCGACCGGCCCCCTGGCCCAGACCTTCCATCATCTCTTCTCCACCAAATACTACGACTGGGAAACCGGCCTGTACTATTACGGCCACCGTTACTACCATCCCCACACTGGCAGGTGGCCAAGTAGAGACCCAATGGGAGAAATGGGCGGAATGAACTGCTACTCGTTTCTGGGCAACGAACCAATTGGAGGCAACGACTACCTTGGTTTGTGGGATACAAGGATTCACCGGGACGCCACACGGCGGTGGGCCTTGAAAGCTGGCTACCCAGCCGATGCCGCCCAAGCGGTTGCTGATGCCGACGAGGCCGTTGACGAGAAATTTGGCTCAACTTCCTACATCACCGAGCCAGGCACGCAGTATCACTTTGACCGCAGCCTCAGCATGGGTGGCAGCGAGGACACGCGGAAGACAAAATACAAAGAGCACCTTCAGAAGGCGAAAGACCTTTGCACGACGTCCAAGGGAAACGACGACCCGAGCGCAGCCGCGAAGCAACTCGGAACAGGACTGCATCCTTACCAGGACTGGGTGGCACATGGCGACCACAACAAACGTCTCCTTGGCAGCTTTAGCAGTCTAAAGGACGTTCACAACGCCATGAGTCCGGCAAAAGGAACGACTGGTTTTCCTGATGACCCAGACTTGGACGCAAAGGGGTCGCCTGACGGACGTGCCACGCTTTCGGTTCTGCACTTTGTGGCTGACAAGAGCGGGAATATTCGCGATTGGGTGGATTACGAACGCGGCCACAAACGCTATCAGCTAACCCACTCAATGAGCAGTTCAGCGTTGAACGAATTCCGCGAATACGTTCGGGCAAACGGCGGCTGCAAGTGCAAGAAATACTACGGTGTCGAATGAGCCGAGTGCTCAGACGCAACTCGCCCCTCGTTCAAACATGAAAACGCCCTCAAAAATCCTGCTCATTGCCGCTGCTGGAGCGGTGGCTGGAGCTGCGGTTGATTGGTTTGCTCCTTGGGTGCTCGGTGCTTTGCCGGCCACATCTCCTATCCGTCGCTGCATGGAAAGTGGCTTGGGCGGCGTGGAACAAACTGGCCGGTTTTTCGCCGGACTGATTGATCCTTCACACAGAACACTAGCGCCGTCCGATTCCAGTTTCGCCTACGCTGCCTTCCTGCTGATCTTCTTTGCAGTGGTCGGCGCAGTGCTGGCGTTGTGTGGCTATTTCGGCGTAACCCTGCTGTTGAAATCGCTCGGGCTTCGTGGTCTGAAAGAGCGTGGCGGAGAATAGCAACGCGGCTGTCCCGCCAAGAGGTGTGAAAGAATTTTGCACCGCTCAGGCCGCGCCGGAGGAAGGTCGGCCACCGGCGCTTGAAAGGATGAGAATGAGAAGGCATAGGCAGACGATATGGTTGGCGCTCTGGCTCCTGAGCCAGACGCTGGGCTTTGCTTTGCCTGCCCTGTCCAGCGTCCCGGACCAAGGAATGCCGCCCAGCGCAGCCTGGGAGCAGTGCCGGGCCGTAAACGCCAAAGTTGTCTACGATGACTGTTGCTGGTCGTGCATGGTTTACGACCCGGAGTTTCCGCCCGCTACGACGCAAGCGTTGAGCTATCCGGGCGGAACAGTGGCGACAATCCCTGCCTATGACGTGTGCCCGGTTTCCACCATCCAAACTGCGGGTGCTCCACGTGCCCCACCGGTTGCCGAGGCAGGATTCCTTGCCGCAAAGGGAACAGCGAATGCCAATCGCATCGCAGGCGTTCGTGCTGTTGACGATTTCATAGCCCAAGCGCAAGCGAACGGAATGTTGGTAAGGGGGCGCGAGGTGACGTTCAATACACCGTTTGGCGCTCGCCGGATGGCCGTCATCCTGGAAAACCCGCAAAAGGGCCTGATTGGAGGCGTAGAAATCAAATCTTCAGTTGGCGCTTTTAATCGGTTTGATCGGGCTGCCCGCCAACAGTTCTCGGCTGACCGATGGATCAACACCTATGGTGCTACGTCAGTGGGAGAGCAGTCGGGAATTACCATCAACAACACCATCAAAATCCTGTGGCCAGCACCCGCCCCATGACGCTCGAATCGGCAAAACAGCTCCTCGACGGCTTTGTGCAGGGCGTTGTTTCAGCGCTTGGCTTTCAACGAGTGGAGCGCTTGATTTACACGCGGCCAGTCAACGAAGCTGCCGCTCTGTTCTCGTTTCCGTGCAGGCTCGACCCACGAGGGCCGGGTTGCTTTGGTTGTAACGTTGGGCTGCGCTTCCTGTCCCTTGAACCGTTTCTCCAAGGGGAGGCCAAGCCGATTGTTCCCACCGTGATGACGCCGCTACACCTGCTGCGCGAGAACAAGAGGTTCGCCGAATGGCAGTTCCATACGAGAGACGACTTGGAGCAGTTGCGGGACACGGTAACGCGCGAACTCACGGACATCGCGCTTCCGTTCGTCGAGAAACATTCCAGGCTAGCTGAGATTCGCCGCAAGGTGGAATCCACAACTCCAGCGGACTGGTTTGGCCTTGGCCCGGAAGGACGCCTCACAGTGTTGGCCGCGATTCAATTCGTTCAAGGTGACAAGCCCAACGCGTTGAAAACTCTCGACGATGCGTTGCTCGAACGAAAGGGGGCTTTGCCTGCGAAGCGATTGCCAATTGAAGCTGTGAGAAAGCGACTGGCGGCAGCGGCTTGACCCGCCGGTGTCCCGCCAAGTGGTGTAAGGGATCATGCGGCACTGAGGCCGTGCCGGAGTGGATTGGCCTGCTGCGCCTGCTGCCAGACTGTGGCCGGTGACAAAGGCGCTGCTTTGCGGGACGCCACCTGACAAGGCGATGAGCTGTAAACGCCTGGATGCCGTTCATGCGGAGGTTACAAGGCGCGGTTTTTGGGGCGTGGTCGTGGACGATAGCTCTTGACGCGGGGTCAATGGGGTGGTTCAGGCAAGACGCCTGTCTGCCGACAGGCAGGCCCGGTGCTGGGGCTGGCCGTGCCGGTCACCGGGCTGACGAGGAGGATGACTCTTTAGCCGCAGTAGCTGCCGCCGCTTAGAGGGACAACGGCGGCGACGAGAGGATGGAGCCATGAAGACTTGATTTAGGGCGTGGGAATAGAGGGCGAGAGCGGGGTTGGAGTTGACTTCGGCGGGACGCTTCCGCTTTGCGGGATGGGACGCAGACGCTGCGCGTCCGCTTGACCTTGGCAACTCAGAAATCACGGAGCCGGGAGGCTCCGTGAACTCGCAGGCGGGACGCCTGCGCTACAGACCCTCACCTTGGCCCTCTACGACGATGGGGTGGAGGGAAAAGGGGGCAGAGAGCGTCAAATGGAAAACACAGACCACTGGGAAAGACTGGGTGAATCATGACCCCCGTGGTTAAGATCAACGTGTTGAGTGCACGCCGCAAGGATGAGCTGCTGCACCTCCTCCGGAGGAGGTGCAGCAGCGGCGCGCCCCATCTGCTATCCTCCCGGCGTGCACACCACCTACTTTGAATTGTACCGTATGCGCACCCACCGCCATTGGTTGCGACAAAAACTCGTCGCCTTCGCCAAAACCCACGGCATCAAAGCCGCCGTCCGCGAGTTCGGCTGTTCCCGCAACACCGTCCGTAAATGGCTCCGACGCCACGTGCCCGGCAAGCCCTCCTCCCTCCAAGAACACAGCCGCCGCCCACGACGCTCCCCCCGCCGTATCCCCTCCGGCCTCGAAGGCCAAATCGTCAAACTCCGCCACCAAACCGGCTTCGGCGCCGAACGCCTCCAGCGCGAATTCGCCCTCCCCTGCAGCCACAACGCCATCGCCCGCGTCCTCCGCCAACACCATCTCCTCCGCCCACGCAAAAGAAACCCGCCACCAAAAACTCCTCCGCGCCCTCAAACGGAACTGGCCACTCTTCTCCCAACTCTCCGCCGATACCAAGTATTTACAGGACATTCCCCATTACTGGCCCCAAATGAACCGCCTCCACCTCCCCGCTTCCAATACACCGTCCGCGAACCAGTCTCCGGCGCCTGCTTCACCGGCTACGCCGACGAACTCTCAAATCCTACGCCACCCTCCTGGCCACACAACTCTCCGCCCACCTCGCCGCCCACGGCGTCAACCTCACCACCCTGGTCTGGCAAACCGACAACGGCAGTGAATTCCAAGTCAACCAACACCACCAAGGCCTCCCCGCCACCGTCCGCGCCCTCGGCTCCGACCACCGCTTCATCCCTCCCAAACGCTACACCTGGCAAAGCGACGTCGAAACCGTCCACCGCCTGGTCGAAGACGAATTCTTCGACCGCGAAACCTTCTCCAGCCCCCAAGACTTTTGGGCCAAAATCACCACCTACTGGCTGTACTTCAACCTCGTCCGCCCCAACCGCGGCAAAGAATGGCAAAGCCCACTCCAAATCCTCAACGCCAAGGCCCCAGCCCTCGCCGGGGCCCTAATCCACTGGCTCCCCTCAACCTCTCCCAACCCCACCATCCCGACTTGCCTCCACCCCTCCACCGGGGTCATGATCTACCCAGCTTTCCCTAAAACACAGACCACGAATGAACACGAATGGACATGGATTTTGAACAGAAGGAAACGAAGGGAACGAAGGGGGAAAACGCCCCCTCACCCTGGCCCTCTCCCAGAGGGAGAGGGAAATAGTCACCGTGCGTCGGATTATTCTGCCGGCGGTCTCTTGGCCACCCTTTGGTCTGCGGGACGCAGGCATTATCCCGCGCTGCGGGACGGGACGCCATACATTACGGCAAATCAAAGAATGACGGGCGGATTGGTGCTTACAGGGGGGTCTTTTTGAGGACGGCAATTCTGCAATCACGGAGCCGGGAGGCTCCGTGAACCCGCAGGCGGGACGCCTGCGCTACATGGGGCCGACGCCTGCGCTACGATGCAGGAAAATATGACGGGCGGATTGGTGCTTACAGGGGGGTCTTTTTGAGGACGGCAATTCTGCAATCACGGAGCCGGGAGGCTCCGTGAACTCGCAGGCGAGGACGCCTGCGCTACATGGGGCCGACGCCTGCGCTACGATGCAGGAAAATATGACGGGCGGATTGGTGCTTACAGGGGGGTCTTTTTGAGGACGGCAATTCTGCAATCACGGAGCCGGGAGGCTCCGTGAACCCGCAGGCGGGACGCCTGCGCTACAGACCCTCACCCTGGCCCTCTCCCAGAGGGAGAGGGGGGCATGTCGCCCCTACGGGACTGGAAAATCTGCGCGGGGGCGAAGCCAGAAAGCAGGTGGCTGACGGAGTGAAGTTGAGTTGTCCTACCATAGAAAGCGGCCGGCGTGCCTCAACCCAGGACGCCTTTCTTCGGGCATGCTATTTGGCGGACAAGAGGCGACTTCATAAGGCCAAGCTGGCCCAATCGAAAAAGGGCGGGACATGCAGCGGAGCAATGCCACAGGTGGCAGGGGTGAAAGGTGAAGCGGCAAGGTGGCATGATTGGATAGTCTTGTTTTTACACAAAAGCGGCGGCTCAGGACGCCCCCATGAATAGCCCCTCTGTGGGGCCTATGTGACTGGCAGGGTGCGCGCGGGGTGGAGGATGGTGCCCCGGCAAGGACTTGAACCTTGAACCAACGGATTAAGAGTCCGCTGCTCTACCATTGAGCTACCGAGGCACGCGCTGCCGCGCCGGCAGGGGGTGATGGATAACGGCAAGCCCGGGGTTTGTCAAGGGCTTTGGCGCGTCCATGCCCCGGCAGTTAATGTGCCGAAGCGCGGCCTGTGGCGCAAGGGATTTGTGGGGGGCGAAAAGCGGTGCGTGGCCTAAACCAGTTCTTCGTTGCCCAGCGGAGCGGGGGGCACCTTGGGCGCGGGACCGAGGCGGTAGCCGTTGGCCTTGATTTCCGCAGGGGTCAGGTCGAGCTGGGATTCGTTGAGGGCGAAGTCCCAGGTGACCGGCTGGCCGCTGTAGGCGCTCATGCGGCCCATGATGGCGGTGAGGGTGGCCTCGGCCACGGTGCGGCCTTCGTTGAGGGGTTGGCCGTTGCGGATGCTGGCAATGAGGTTGGCGTGCTCCTGTTCGTAAGGGTTGACGGAAGGGCCGTCGTATTTGAAGGCGTTGGGGCCGGTGATGTTGCCGGCGCTGGCGCGGCCTTTGGCGCCGATGACCAGCTCGGAGACGTTGGGTTTGGTCTTGTCAATTTGGCGGGCCATGGAGATGACAATGGCGCCGTTGGGGTAGCGGTAGCGGACGGCGAAGTGGTCGTAGATGTTGCCGAACTGGGGTTCGGTACGCCACTGGCGGCCGCCAACGGCGAGGGCCTCCACGGGGGTGGCGCCAATGGCCCAGTTGATGACGTCGAGGTTGTGGACGTGTTGCTCGACGATGTGGTCGCCGGAAAGCCAACTGTAGAAGTACCAGTTGCGGAGCATGGTTTCCATGCCGCTCCATTCTGGTTTGGGTTCGTGGTAGAAGCCATAGTGCCGCACGCAGCCGCCATTCCAGTAACATTCGCTGGCGAGGATTTCGCCGATGGCGCCTTCGCGCACGCGGCGCATGACCTCGATGTACGGGGGATGATGGCGGCGCTGGGTGCCAGCCACGATGGCCAGGCCTTTCTTTTTGGCCAGGTCACTGGAGGCGAGGATGGAGCGGATGCCGACGGGGTCCACCCCCACCGGTTTTTCCATGAAGACGTGTTTGCCGGCCTCAACGGCGGCCTTGAGGTGAGCCGGGCGGAAATGGGGCGGGCCAGCGAGGATGACCAGGTCCACGCCGGCGGCGAGGACCTTCTGGAAAGCGTCGAAGCCGCTGAAACAAGTTTCGGGCGTGGCGGTGACGCGGTCGGCCTTGGTCCAGGCGGAGGTGGCGCTCCAGTCTTTGCCGGCATTGTTGTCTTTCAGGCGCTTGTAGGCGGCCTGGACGCGGTCGGGGAAGATGTCGCCAAGGGCGGTGATTTCCACACCGGGGCTGGAGTCCACGCAATTCATGGCGGCGCCGATGCCGCGGACGCCACATCCGATGAGGCCCACGCGGAGGCGGTCGGTGCTGGCGGCAAAAACGCCGAGTCTGGCGCTGTTCAGGGCGGCGGCGGTGAGGGCCGCGGTGGTGGTGGCGGCGGAGGTGCGGAGGAAACGTCGGCGGTTCATGGTCTCAATTTTTTAAGTTTATCGCTTTTATGTGGGCGAGGTATCTGGGGAAGTAATAGCAGGTCAGGGGCCCCAAGGCCAACGGATTTTGAGGGGTGACATTATTTCAAGATTTGCCTAACTTCAAAATAGTCTGCCACCTGATTATGAAAACTGATGATGCTTCTGTGGGTTTCGTTCCATCGGATGTTTCGCGCCGCGTTTTTTTGCGCCTCACCAGCCGAACGGCGCTGGCCGCGTTGTTGTGGCCGGCGCTGGAGGGGGAGGCGGCCGCCGGGGAGGCCGCTTTGCGGCCCACGGGGCCTGGGGCGCGGTATGTGCCGCGGGTGAAGGCGGCGTTTGTGCGGCGGAAGGGGGATTATGGGATATTATGGCCGGGGGCGATTTATGATGGGGAGGCCGCCATGCGGCAGTACCGGCGGGAGATGGAAGCGGCGGAAAAGAGTCTGGGGATGAAAATTGATTTGCGGGCGGAACCCCTGTACTCGCTGGAGGAGGCGCAGGGTTGGCTGGCGGCGGCGCGGGAGGAAGGGGTGGATGGTTTGTTGGTGGTGGTGATGGACCGGCAGCAGCATGCCTGGCCGACGGTGGGGAAGGCGGTGGAGAGTGGTTTGCCGACGGTGGTTTTTTCGCCGGTGGGGACTTCGTTCACGACGAACACGGTGACGGTGGCGGAGAAGCCGGGGGTGTTTGTGGCGTCCACCAGTGATTTTAGGCAGGCGCGTTATGGGTTGAAGATGTTGCGGGCGGCGGCCAAGTTGCGGGAGATGCGGTGCCTGGTCATCAAAGGCAGCCAGCGGCAGGACACGCGGGTGGAGCCGTTTGGCACGCAATTGCGGTATGTGCCGGCGCAAACTTTTTTGGAGGAGTATCAGAAGACGCCGGTGGACAAGGAAATCCAGGGGCTGGCGCGGGATTATCTGCGGCGGGCGGTCAAAATCATGGGGGCGACGCGGGAGGATTTGGAAAACGGCATCAAGAGTTATGTGGTGGCGCGGCGGTTGTTGGAGCGGGAGGAGTGTGATGGGATTACGATGGACTGCCTGGGGGCGCTGGGGAAAACCAAGGTGAGCCTGCCGTGCATCGCGTGGTCGAAGATGCTGGATGTGGGCATTCCGGCGGCTTGCGAGGCGGATTTGGGGGCCATGGTCACGCATGCGCTGGTGCAGTTGTTGTTTGACAGGCCCGGCTTCCAGCAGGACCCGGTGGCTGAGACGGCGCGGGAGTGCCTGATTGGGGCGCATTGTTCATGTCCCACGCGGCTGCGGGGTTTTGACCAGAAGCCGGAGCGGTACGCCATCATGCATCATCACGGGGCGCGGGATGCGGTGCCGCGGCCTTACTGGCCGGTGGGGCAGCGGGTGACGATTGCGGATGTGGTGCTGCCGCAGAAGCAGGAGTACACCCGCGACATGATTGTCGCGCGGCCGCGGATGGTCATTGGCACGGGGACGGTGGTGGACAATGTGGCGGTGCCGCCCGCCGGCGGGTGTGTGGTTTCGGTGATGGTGAAGCTGGATACGCAGCCCAACCTGCTGACGTATCCGGGGTTTCACCAGTTATTCTTTTACGGAGACTTCAGAAAAGAACTGCTGGCGTATTGCCAGTTGTTCAACATTGAGCCGCTGGTGGCGTGAGCCGGGCAGGGGCGAGCGTGTCAGGGGAAAGTTTTGACTGGGCTTGCGCCGGTTTGGTACACCCGTGAACTGGTGCAAGGAAGCGGAAGAGGCTTGCCGGAGGGAAGGATGGAGCTGGAATGGCAAGGATGATGGCGGCCGGTCCGGCCGGCGATTGAAGGGCGTTGATTGGGGATGGGAATACGGGCATAAGTCAGTCGTTAACGGAATGCACTGTGGTGGCTTGAGAAAACGCGGGAGGGGGCCATTGCTCAACTGGCTGGCCCCCGTGGTGGTGGTTATGGCCAGTGCCGCAGCGCTGGCAGGGGCGCCTGCCGCCCCGCGGTTGGATTATGCCCGGCGCGTGGCGGTGGTGACCAACATGCCCGGCTTCGTGGCGTTCTGGGATTTTGTCAAACGGGAGCCTGGCGGCCGTGAAAGGTTTGTCGCGCATGTGCCTTCCGGGGCCACGAATGATTACGCGCTGGAGGCGGCCAATTACGTCAAGGAATACTGGGGCGAAGGCCGCGAGGCGACCTATGCCGATTTTCCGCTTATGGGCCGCGGCCCTTTTGGCAACGCCGTGCGCATCGTCAAGGAGACGGACCCAAGTTTCCGGCCGTTTCTCTTTGTGCCCCGCGCGCGTTTGCAGGATACGCCCCTTGACATCAAAGGGCCGGGCCGGTCGGTCAGTGTGGTGGTTTGGGCGATTCGGGAAAGTGGGAACCATGCTCTGGCCGGCATCTGGCATGAAGGGACGGACCTCGTGCAAAAGGAGACCGTCGGTATTCAAAAGGTGCAGCGGGGGCAACGGCAATATGCGCTGTTTGCCGGGCTGAACATCGAGGGCAGTGCCTGCGGTCACGTTTCCGAAAATGGGGCCAGTTCCTTTTTGAACCGCTATGCGCTGCACAAATGCAATTCGTTGGACCGGTCGCCGGCGGTGCCGGCTGATTCCCCGGCTGCAGTGCTGGATGCCGCGTGGCAGTGTTTCGCCATGACCTTTGACAATGAAAGGGATGAAATCACCGGCTGGCTCAATGGCGTGGCCGGGGAGCGATGGTTGGAGAATCCGAAACAAGACCGGTTGATTTCTTCCGCCTATCAGGCCTACATGCAGGGATATTATGCGCGTACTGCGACCCAAGAGCCGGAAGAGGACCCCCGCTTTCCTCGTGAGCAGTACTATAACCCTCCCGAAGACGCGCCGGATTGGGTCAAGGTTTTGTCGGAAACCGGCGAAGCGCGCCTGGAGCTGCGCCAGTATCGTTATACCCGCGTCCAAATCCAATTACGCAAACAGGCCGATGGTACGTGGAAAGAGAGCGGCCGTGAGCTGGTGGCGCTACGGCTGAACCCGTGGTGGTTTCCGCATGACATTTACGTGCCCAAAAATGACGGCAGCGGCGGACCCTTCACCATCGGGCGGGTGATTCATAGTTCACGCGGTGTGGGATTTACCGGGTGGATTGGCGGCGTGGCCGTGTACAACCGGGCCTTGACGGCGGAGGAGCTCCAACGTTTGGCGGCGTTGCGCACGATGGATTCTCGGCCTTGAGCGGGCGGAGGCAACCTGTCTGCCGGTGCTTCAGCGGCCAAGCAGTTCATCCTGAACCAGCGCGAGGGCGGCGATGGCGGCGGTGTCCACGCGCAGGACGAGGGGGCCGAGGGTGATGGGGCAGACGCCGCGCTCCAGGAGGGCGGCGACTTCAGCGGGGGAGAAATCTCCTTCGGGGCCGATCCATAAACCCACGGAGGCGGGCCATCGTCCATGGGTCTGGCGGAAGGCAGCGAGGTGGTCGCGGACGCGGGCCGTGCGGTGGGTGAGCAGGCCGGCCAGGTGGATTTCGCACTGGGGCCACAGGGTGAGGGCATCTGTCCAAGGCAGCGGGCCGAGGACTCGGGGCAGCCACGGCTGGCCGCATTGTTTGCAGGCCTCAATGGCGGCTTGTTGCCAGCGGGCGCGCTGGCGTTCCTGGCGGTCGGCTGTGGCGTGGGGGACGGTGTGCTCGGTGAGCACGGCGATGACGCGGGAGGCACCCAATTCGACGGCCTTGGCGAGGAGGGTGTCCCAAGTTTTATGTTTGGGCAGGGCTTGAAAGAGGGTGATTTGCGCCGGGGGCGGGGGCGCGGTTTCGTGGCGTTGCAGGTGCAACTCCACCGCGTGCGGGGTCACGGAGGAGACCGTGCAATAAAACTGGTTTCCCTGCCCATCGAGGATCTGGACTTCCTCGCCGCGGCGCAGGCGCAGCACGCGGGCGGCGTGGTGGGCTTCATCGCCGGTCAACTGCAGCGGGCGCGCGGCGCAGGCTTCCGGGGGCAGGTAGAAACGGTGCATAGGGGGCCGGGCTGGTGGGCCGGTCAACGGAAGAAGTCTTTGGCCTTCTCAAAGAAGCTGCGGCTGATGGGGTTGACGTCGTTGCCACACATGGCCGCGAATTCCTGCAATTTGGCGCGCTGGGCGGCGTTCAGTTTGGTGGGCACCTCCACCTGGATGCGGACGAGGAGGTCGCCGGCGCCATCGCCGTGCAGATTTTTAATACCCCGGCCTTTGAGGCGGAACATGGTATTGGGCTGGGTGCCGGCGGGGATTTTGATGCTGGCTTTGCCGGTGAGGGTGGGGACCTCGATTTCACCGCCGAGGGCGGCCTGGACGAAACTGATGGGCACTTCGCAGATGAGGTCGTCGCCGTCCCGTTGGAAAATGGGATGGGGCTTGACGTGAATGACCACGTGCAAATCGCCGGACGGCCCGCCGCGCAGGCCGGCCTCGCCGTTGCCGCGGGAGCGGAGGCGCACGCCGGTATCCACGCCGGCGGGGATGGCGATGCGGATGGTGGCCGGTTTTTCGCGGCGTCCCTCGCCATGACAATGCCGGCAGGGGCGGTCCAGGACATGGCCGGCGCCCTCGCAGCGGGGGCAGGTCTGGCGGATGCTGAAAATGCCGTGAGAGGCGATGACCTGACCGTGGCCGCCGCAGGTGGAGCAGGCGCGGCGTTGGGCGCCGGGTTCGCCGCCGGAGCCGTCGCAATGCTCGCACACTTCCAGGCGGGAGAGGCGGATTTCCTTTTCGCAGCCGCGGGCGGCTTCTTCGAGGGTGATTTCCAGGTCGTAGCGCAGGTCGGAGCCGCGCTGGGCGCGGCCCGCCTCGCGCCGGCTGCCGCCGCCAAACATTTCCTCAAAGATGCTGCTGCCGCCGAAGACCTGGCTGAAGATGTCGAAAGGATCATGGAATTCGCCGGACCATGTGCCGCGCGCGCCGGCGGCTGAGGCGGCACGGGCGCGCGGGTCGAAGGCGGCGTGGCCGTATTGGTCATAAGCGGCGCGCTTGTCGGGGTCGCTCAGGACTTCGTAGGCCTCGGCCAGCTCTTTGAATTTTTCCTCGGCGGATTTGTCGCCGGGGTTTTTGTCGGGATGGTATTTAATCGCCAGCTTGCGATAGGCCTTTTTAATGTCCTCCGCCGAGGCGTTTTTCTCGACACCCAGCACTTCGTAATAGTCCCTTTTGGCCATAGGTCAGGAATCAGGCGGATGGGGCTTGGGGCTCAGGGGGCACGGCCACCACGACACTGGCCGGGCGCAGGAGGCGTTCTTTGAGCCGGTAACCGCGGCGGATTTGTTTGATGACGTGTCCCTCGGGCGCGGCGGCGGTGGCTTCCTGAGCGACGGCCTCATGCAGGGCCGGGTCGAAGGGTTTGCCCAGGGCGTCAATTTCCTCCAGGCCCGCCTCGAGGAGGAGATTGCGGAGCTGTTGATGCACCATGACAATGCCCGCCTGCAGCGATTGGACGGAGCCGGCGGCGCCATTGGCTGGCTGGGCGAAAGCGGCCAGGGCCATTTCAAAATGGTCCATGACCGGCAGCAGCTTTTCCAGCAAGGCCGCGTTGGCAAACTTGATGGCGTCCTGGCGCTCGCGGGCGGCGCGTTTTTTGAAATTGTCAAAATCGGCCGCCAGCCGCAGGAGGCGGTCGTAGTATTCATCCGCTTTGGCGGCTTTCTGGCGCAACTCCTCCAGTGCCGCGTCCTGAAGCGCCTCCGATTCAAAGGGCGCCTCCACCGGAGCGGTGGCGTTGGCCTGGCTGGCCTCTGCCGTTGGTGTTGAAGCCTCTGGAGGCGATTGATTCTGTTTCTCTTGCTCCATAATCTGCATCATCCCTTTCTGCCACTGTCTATTCCTTAAACTAAAGTGCTAGTGTAACAGAAAAACAGGCGCTCGGCAACCGGAGGAAAAATGGAGGGGCGGCGGGCGAGGCGCCGGCTGGGGGGCTGGAGGGGGGAAAACGATAAGCCGGCTTGCCAGCGGCGGGGCCGCGTGGCATCGTCAACGGGCATGAACACCGAGCAGCAAGTCCAGCAGTTTCGTGAAGCCTTTGGGGCCTTACAGCAGGAGGTGCACAAGGTCATTGTGGGGCATCGGGAGATTGTGGAGCTGACGTTGACGGCGGTTTTTGCCGGCGGGCACGTGCTGCTGGAAGGGGTGCCGGGGCTGGGCAAGACCTTGCTGGTGCGCACGCTGGGGGAGGTGCTGGACCTGTCCTTCAATCGCATCCAATTCACGCCAGATTTGATGCCGGCGGACATTCTGGGCACCAATATCGTCATGGAGACCAGCGCCGGGCGGCGGGAGTTTCAGTTTCAGCGTGGCCCGATATTTGCGCATTTGATTCTGGCGGATGAAATCAACCGGGCGACGCCCAAGACGCAGTCGGCGATGCTGGAAGCCATGCAGGAGAAAAGCGTGACGGCGGGGGGAGAAATCCGGCGGCTGGAGGAGCCGTTTTTCGTGCTGGCCACGCAGAATCCGATAGACCAGGAGGGGACATATCCGCTGCCGGAGGCGCAATTGGACCGGTTTTTCTTCAAGATTCTGGTGGGCTACCCGGCGGCGGCGGAGTTGAGCGAGGTGTTGAATCGGACCACCACCGGGGCGGAGAGCCGGGTGGAGAAGGTGCTGCGCCGCGAGCAGTTGCTGGCGTTTCAGAAACTGGTGCGCCAGGTGCCGGTGGCGTCGCATGTGCAGGATTATGCGGTGCGGCTGGTGCTGGCCACGCATCCCAAGACGGCGGGCGCGCATCCGCTGGCCAACCAATACCTGCGGTTTGGCAGCAGTCCGCGGGGGGCGCAGACGTTGTTGCTGGCGGCCAAAGTGCGGGCTTTGGCGGGAGGGCGGTTCAACGTGAGCTTTGCGGATATCAAGGCGGTGGCGCTGCCGGCGCTGCGGCATCGGTTGATTTTGAATTTTGAAGCGGAGGCGGAAGGGATTACGACCGACCACATTTTGACGAAAATGCTCGAGGAAGTGCCGGACATGGCGCCGGCGGCGGCCTGAGGCATATCCCACTGCATGAGAGCCTCATTTTTACGGAGCGGCTGGCGGCGGTGCGCGTGGCAGGGAGGGTTGTTGCTGGCCGTCCTGGTGGGGGCCGGGCTGGCCACGCCGGCAGGGGGAGCCGTGGGGGTCATCGTTGAGGCGTCGCGCACGAACGGGGTGATTCGCCCGGTGCATGGGGTGAACCTGGGGCCGTTGTGTTATCGGGGGATGGTGGATTTAACGGCGCATCACCGGGAACTGGGCGTGCCGTACACGCGGGTGCACGATGTGGTCTGGGTCAATGCTTACGCGGTGGATGTGAGCACGATTTTCCGGGATTTCCGGCAAAATCCGCAGGACCCGGCCAGTTATGATTTTGCGTGCACGGATGATTATCTGGCGGCCATTACCAATGCCGGGTCGCGGATTATTTACCGGCTGGGGGAGAGCATCGAGCACACGCCGCGCAAATACCGGGTGCATCCGCCGCCGGAGCCGCGGCGGTGGGCTGAAATCTGCCTGGGCATTATCCGGCATTACAATGAGGGATGGGCCCAGGGTTTCCGGCACGGCATCGAGTATTGGGAAATCTGGAATGAGCCGGATGTGCGGCCGGCGATGTGGACGGGGACGGACGCCCAATTTTTCGAGCTTTACGAGACGACGGCGCGGGCAATCAAGCGCGAGTTTCCGCGCTTGAAGGTGGGGGGGCCGGGGCTGGGGGGGACGGGGGATTTTGTGGATGGGCAATTTCGCCCCACGGCATTTGCCACGAATTTCCTGGCTTATTGCCGGGCGCGGCAGGCGCCGCTGGATTTTTTATCGTGGCATCGGTACACCAGCGATCCGTGGGACATACCCCGGCGGGCGGCGGCGATGCGGCGGCTGCTGGATGACTACGGTTTCAGGGACACGGAGAGTCATTTTAATGAATGGAATTATCTGCCGCGGGAGGATTGGCGGCCGATGTTCAAGGAGGGGCAGGGGCCGGAGCGGGAGGCGTGGTTTCGGGAGATGAGCGGGCCGGCGGGGGCGGCGTTTGCGGCGTGCGTGCTGACGCATTTGCAGGAGGCGCCGGTGGAGGTGGCCAATTTTTACACGGGGGAAATTCAGGGGTTTGGACTGTTCAATTTTCACGGCACGCCGCAGAAGAATTACTATGCCTTTCTGGCTTTCCGGCGCATGCTGGACACGCCGGAGCGGGTGGTGACGGAGGGGGCGCCGCAAGGGATGACGGTGCTGGCGGGGCGCCATTTCGCAAGGAAAGAGCTGCAGGTGCTGTTTGCCAATTTCCGGCAGCCGGAGCGGGAGCTGGCCGTGCACCTGCGCGGTCTGCCGTGGGAGACGGAGACAGAATGGGAGTGGCGGGTGGTGGATGAGCAATCCAACCTGGACCGCCGGGCGCAGGGCCGGCTGGGGGGCGGCGGCGATGCCCGGATTACGCTGAGCCTGCCGATGCCGGGCGTGGGATGGCTGAGGCTGAAGGGGCGGTGAGCGGGGCGGGCGGCTCAGAGGGGTAAAAAAAGCCGCCCCGCATCGCACGGGGCGGCGTTGTTGACCATGACGGCTTGCGCCGTTCAGGCCTCGAAACTCTTGCCGCAGCCGCAGGAGCTGTGGGCGTTGGGATTCTTGATTTTGAATCCGCCGCCGCTCAGCTCGTCGCTGTAATCAATGACACTGCCCTTCAGGTAGTTGGCGCTGAAGGGGTCCACCACGACGGCAACCCCATTAAATTCCGCGCTCAAGTCATCGGGCCGTTTTTCATCAAAGGTCATGCCATATTGCAGACCGGAGCAGCCCCCGGCTTCCACGTAAACCCGGAGGGCCTTGCCCGCATTTTCCTTCTCGCTGTCCAGGATGCTCCTGACCTGGCGCGCGGCGCTGTCGGTCAGGGTCACCACCGGGGTGGTCTGTGTGTCAGTGCTCATAAAAGTTATCGGTTAATCCGCTACAAACTTAAGCTGCTTATGGTGCTGTTAGTTGCAGCTAATGAAACGTAGGCGCGGGCCGCGGGAATGTCAAATGCGGCCACCGCAAATAAAAAATCGCCCGGTCGGGGAAGGGCCGGGCGATGGCCGATGCAAGGCGCAAAGGGGTTATTTCTTCCAGGGCGCCGGGATGTAATGGAAGTGCGGACCCCAACGTTCAAAGGCGGCCTTGTCCAGCATTTCGCGGTGATTGGGATGGGCGATGCTGGTGATGAGGCGGGCGCGTTCCTGGAGGGATTTGCCGTAGAGGTTGACCGCGCCATACTCGGTGACCAGCCAGTGGATGCTGGCGCGGGTGGTGACGACGCCGGCGCCGACTTTGAGCGTGGGGACGAGTTTGCTGATGCCCTTGTCGGTTTGGGAGGGCATGGCGAGGATGGGCTTGCCGCCCTTGGAGAGGGAGGCGCCGCGGAGGAAGTCAATCTGGCCGCCCACGCCGCTGAAGTGTTTGGTGCCGATGGAGTCGGCGCAGACCTGGCCGGTGATGTCCACTTCGATGGCGGAGTTGATGCTGGTGACCTTGGGGTTGCGCTTGATGACGTCCAGGCTGTTGGTGTAGCCGACGTCCATCATCATGACCTCGGGGTTGTCGTGGATGAAGTCGTACACCTTGCGGGAGCCCATGAGGAAGGTGGCCACGATGCGGCCGCGGTCAATGGCTTTTTCCTTGCCGTTGATGACGCCTTTTTCCACCAGGGGCAGGACGCCGTCGGCAAACATTTCGGTGTGAATGCCCAGGTTTTTGTGATTGCCGAGCTGGGCGAGCACGGCATTGGGGATGGCGCCGATGCCCATTTGCAGGGTGGCGCCGTCTTCGACCAGGGCGGCGACGTGTTTGCCAATGGCCTGCTCGATTTCATTGGGTTCGGCAAAATTGGCTTCGTACAGGGGCGAATTATCTTCGCACCAGATGTCAATCATGTCGGACTTGATCATGGCATCGCCGAAGGCGCGGGGGATGTTGGGGTTGATGGTGGCGATGACGGTGTCGGCGCATTCCACGGCGGCGAGGGTGGCCTCGACGGAGGTGCCGAGGGAGACGTAGCCGTGTTTGTCCGGCGGGGAGACGGAGATGAGGGCGACGTTGACGGGGGTGTAGCCTTCGCGGATGAGGCGCTGGGTTTCGCCCAGGAAAACGGGGATGTAGTCGGCGTAGCCTTCCTGGGTGGCTTTGCGGACGTTGTGGCCCACGAAATAGGAGTTCAACTGAAAGACGCCTTCGAGGTCCCGCTCCACGTAATGGGCCGGTCCTTCGGTGTGGAGGTGGCGGATGGTGACGTTCTTGATTTCGCCGGCGCGGCCGCGTTCGACCATGGCCTGGACCACTTTGTGGGGGACGCAGGCGATGGCGTGAATATGGACGCAGTCGCCGGATTTAATGACTTTGACGGCTTCCTGGGGAGAAACGATTTTCATATCCGTAATGTGCTCAATCAACACTGCTACCGTTTGGTATTACAAAAACAAATCATCGGCCAACCATGCGGTCCGGACGTGGGTTAAACTAATACACGTTGGCGCGTGATTAACCGCAACTGATGGGCATCTTTCCCGTCACGCTGCCATTTGTCAACCGCTTTAAGGCTAAAGCCAAAATCTGAACAAAGTTGGGCAAATGGTGTGCAATGGCGGTTGTCCGGGCTGGTGTTTGGAGGCATAATGCTGGCATGCCGGTGTCGGATGCTCTGAGACAAAAGCTGGCGCAGTTGCCGCACAAGCCGGGCGTGTACCTGATGAAGGACCGTTTCGGCACGGTGATTTATGTGGGGAAAGCGCGGGATTTGCGCAAGCGGGTCAGTTCCTATTTTCAGCCGTCGCGGCGGATGGCGTGGGATTTGAAGCTGCAGGCGCTGGTGGAGGCGATTCACGATGTGGATGTGCATGTGGTGCGGAGCGAGCCGGAGGCGCTGCTGCTGGAGGGGCGGTTAATCAAGGAGTTCAAGCCGCGATACAACATCAGTTTCCGGGATGATAAACGGTTTCCGATGATCAAGGTGAACCTGCAGGATCCGATACCGCGTTTTACGCTGACGCGGCTGCGCACAGACGATGGGGCGCGGTATTTTGGGCCGTTTCCGAGCGGGCGGGCGCTGCGGACGACCATGACGCTGGTGCGGCGGCAATTCAACCTGCGGGGGTGCCGCCCGCTGCAGCCGGGGCCGGCGGATTACAAACATTGCCTGTATGGGCATTTGAAGTTTTGCACGGCGCCGTGCATTGGGAATGTGACGCTGGAGCAATACCGGGCGCAGGTGTTGGCGGCGTGCGAGTTTCTGGCGGGCCAGTGCGACGAGCTGTCCGCGAAACTGGAGCAGGAGATGCGCGCGGCGGCGCAGAAGCTGGAGTTCGAGCGGGCCGCGGAGCTGCGGGATTTGTGGACGGCGCTGCAGGAGACGACGCGCAAGACGCGGACGTTCACGCGCACGCCGCACAATCTGCCGGTGGCGCTGAATCCGGAGGCGGATTTGGCGGATTTGGCGGCGGCGCTGGGGCTGGCGGAGCCGCCGCGGGTGATCGAGGGTTTTGACATTTCCAACATCAGCGGCACGCTGGCGGTGGCGTCGCTGGTGCGGTTTCGGGAGGGGCGTCCGGAGCGGGCGCAGTACCGGCGCTATCAAATCAAGGGGGTGACCGGACAGGACGATTTTGCGTGCATGGCGGAGGCGGTGCGGCGGCGGTACACGCGGCTGCTGCGGGAGGGGGGCGCGGGGGAGTTGCCGCAGTTGATTTTGATTGACGGGGGAAAGGGGCAGTTGAATGCGGCGGTGAAGGAGCTGCAGGCGCTGGGTTTGGGGCAGGTGCCGGTGATTGGTCTGGCGAAGGAGTTTGAGGAGATTTACCGGCTGGGGGAGGCGGCGCCGCTGCGGCTGTCGCATGACCGCGGGGCGCTCAAGCTGTTGCAGCGGGTGCGGGATGAGTCGCATCGGGTGGCCAACACGTATAATGCGCAGTTGCGGCTGCGGAAGATCTCGGAGAGCATTTTGGATGAATTTCCGGGCATTGGCGAGCAACGGAAGACGGCGCTGCTCAAGAAATTTGGTTCGGTGCAGCGGCTGCGGCGGGCGACGGTGGAGGAGATTGCGGAGGTGCCCGGTTTTGGGGGGAAAATGGCGGCGGAGCTGGCGGCTTTTCTGGCCGCGCGGGATCCGCGCGGGGGCAGCCCGGGGGGGTGAGTTTCAGGGCTTGCTGGTGATGCGTTTCCAGTCGCGTTTGTGCCGCTGGGCGTAGGCGGCGAAGGCCTTTTCATTCTGGATGAGGGCGGCGCGCACGACGCTGGAATCATCGGCATGGCCGAGGGTGGCCATGAAGTCGGGGATGATGTCCACTTTTTTGTGGGCGTACATGAGGGCAAAGAGGGCCTCGGCCACGGCCACATAGGGCAGCTCCTTGTCCGCGCCCTCGGCGAAGTCTTCCACGGCGTCCACCAGAAACTCCAGTTGAGTCACCAGGTGGGGGTACTTGGGCGCTTGAATTTGCGTGAATTCGATTTTCCACATGGGGAGCTGGCGCAGCACTTTTTCCATGATGACGGGTGTAATCAGCCGCGCCCCGTGGCTCACATAGTTGGCAATCTCTGGCATGGCGGCAGCGTAGCAAAAGCGATGGCCCCGGCCAAGTGGATTATGCGGGCCGCGTCGAAAAAAAGGCGGAATGGATTGCCGGCATGCCGGGGCGGAGGCGGGTGAACCGCCTGCTGATGCCGTGGCATGGGGGGAGGTGTTTGAAAAGGGGGGCATTGGTTTTTGGCTTGCCTCGGCGGAGAGGATTTTGAGAATCAACGCGCCATGAGATCGAAGGCCAAAATTATTTCGGACATTCATTTTCTGGGCGTGGTGGCCGTTATCCGCGCGGAGCAGCCGGAGCAAGTGGTTCCGTTGTGTGAGGCGCTGGTCAAAGGGGGGGTGAGCATTCTGGAAATCACCATGACCGTGCCGGACGCGGTGAATGTGATGAAAAACGTCATCAAGTCCCTGGGCCAGCATGCCATTGTGGGGATGGGGTCGGTGCTGGATGGGGCCATGGCGCGCGCGGCGTTGGACGCGGGGGCGGAGTTTGTGGTGTCGCCCATCACCAAGGTGGAGGTGGCGGCGGCGGCGCGGGGCGCGCAACGGGTCTGCATGTTGGGGGCGTACACGCCCACCGAGGCGCAACTGGCCCACACTTCGGGCGCGGATTTTGTGAAAATATTTCCGGCAGATAATCTTGGCCCTGTTTATCTCCGGGCGTTGCGGGCGCCGATGCCGCATTTGAAAATGGTGCCCACCGGCGGGGTCACTTTGCAAAATGCGGCCGAGTTCATCAAAGCCGGGGCGGCGGCGCTGGGCATTGGCTCGTCTTTGATTACCAAGGAAATCCTGCGCGACGCCAACTGGGCGGAATTAAGCCGGCTGGCAGGCGAGTATGCGCGGATTGTGCGCGAGGCCAAGGAGGGCCGCTAAGCGGGGGATTCAGGGTTTGCGCAATTCCACGCGGCGGACCATGAGCGCGGAGGCTTGGACCACCAGGCGGAAATCGGCGCCTTTGTTTTGTGAATTGAGCAGGCGGGCGTCGGTGAGCTGAAATTGGGCGGTCTTCCACGTTTGGGAGCCGGCCAGCTTCACAGTTTCTTTGGCGCGCGTGTAGGCGCCGCTGAAGGGGGCGTTGGGGTCGCTGCCGTCGTACTCCAGACCCAGCGCGCCCGGGGCGGCGTCAAAGTACTCCACCTCCACAGTGCCTTGGAACTTGCCGGGTTTTTTGAAGGATTCATCCACCACAAAATAGATGTAGGTGCCGCCCTTGGGGGTGATTTGGGCGGCGCGGCAGGGCAGACCGCCGGCGGTGGCGGGGGTGGTTTTGCCGTCATCATTTTCCACCCACTGCAAACCGCGTTCGGTGTTTTTTTCGGCCAGCAGCATGCTCACCGAGCGCGCCTTGTCATAGGCGCCCTTGGGCCACGGCGGCACATAGCCCTGCTTGAAGAGGCGCACGTACTTTTTAGTCAGGTTGATGTATTGCCGGCCGTACTCGCGGGATTCGCAGATGTCAGTGCCTTCATGGAACTCATTCCAGGTTTCGAGGGTGACGATATTGGATGGCCGGCGGAGGAATTTGAGCCATTGCTCCTCGTAGAACTTGCCGCCGCGGCGGTCCACGACCAGCGGCGTGCGTCCCGGCACGGCTGAATGGTCATAGCCGGGGCCAAGGGAGGCCACGCCGGGGTTGACCAGGCCCAGCGCGCCACCCCAGGCCACGGTATTGTCGGCTTTCACATTCCATGAGTTTTGGCGGACAAAGTAGGGGCGGCGTCCGCCGAAATCCTTGGGGAATTGTTCCATGAGATAATCCACGCAGGATTGGTCATGGGCTTTGGCGAAGGCGGCGGCGTAGAGCAGCACCAGCGGTTTGCCGTCAATCATGGCCCAGTGCCGCGGCGGCACCATGGAGAAGAAGTCGCGGATGGTGGCGTAGAACCAGCGGCGGCCGTAGTCGGTGGTTAAATCCACATGCACGCCCCATTGGTTGAATTGCAGGGTGCTGGTGTCATAGAAGAGGCCGAGGAGCGGCGGTTTTTTCCCGGCTTTGACCAGTTCATCACGCGCCTGGACCATGACCTTCAGCCCTTCGTAGCTCCAGTGCAGGCCGGCTTTGGGGTCCTGCTCGCTGGGGGCGCCCCAGAACACCGGCAGGGCCACGTCAATGCCGGCCTCCTGCATGTCGAGAAATTGCTTTTTGTGCCAGGCGATGGATTGGTACGAGAAATCCTCCAGCGTGGGCGGGTGGGTGGTGAGGGCGTCGGTGCCGTCGTGGTCAATGATGTGGCTTTTGGTGTAGATGTCGTACCAGTAGAAGTAGTACGTGGCCACGATTTTGTCCTTGGCGGTGAAACTGCGCGTGCCGGTGAAGTCCGCCTCCTTGAGGTTGAGGTAGGGGCCGAAGGCGGGCGGGATTTCACGCTGGGCGGCCGGCAGTGCCGGGGTCCATGTTGCCAGCATGGCGGCGAGCATCCAGAGCGGGTTGGTGTGGAATTGCATGGGGGAAGTATGCGCCCGGGGTTTGAGGACGGCAAGCGTGCGAATGCCATGGCGGGCCGGGGTCGAGGGCGCGTGGCGGTCCCGATTTAGGGCAGGGGTTGGAGGTGGACGATGGTGGCGCCGTGGCCGCCGAAGGCGGGGGTGGCGAGGGCGAAGCTTTGGACTTCGGGCAGGCGGGCAAGGAGGGCGTGGACGGTGCGGCAGAGGACGCCCTGGCCTTTGCCGTGGATGACGCGGACTTGGAGGATGCCGCGGGCGCGGCATTGGGCGAGGTATTCCTGGAGCACATCGGCGACGTCCTGGGGGCGGAAGGAGTGCAGGTCGAGGACGCCGTCAATGGGCCATTGGATGGGGGAGGAGTCCATGGGGGGCGCGGGTCGGGGTGGGGGCGAAGTTTAGCTGGAGGCAAAGAGGTCGAGCTGGGGATTGGGTTCGAGGGCCTGAAGTTTTTCGCGTTCGGCGCGCTGGCGGGCGGGCTGGCGGACGTTGCCCTCGGGGGTAAGCTCGGATTCTTCGAGGTTGCGCAGGATGACTTTGGCGCGGTCAATGACGGCCTTGGGGACGCCGGCGAGGCGGGCGACCTGGATGCCGTAGCTTTTGTCAGTGCCGCCTTCGACGATTTTGCGGAGGAAGAGGATTTTGTCGTGCCATTCGCGGACGGCGACGTTGAAGTTGGCGAGGCGGGGGAGGCGGGCGGCCAGTTCGGTGAGTTCGTGGTAATGGGTGGCAAAGAGGACTTTGGCGCCGACGACGTTGTGGAGGTGTTCGACGATGCTCCAGGCGAGGCTGAGGCCGTCGAAGGTGCTGGTGCCGCGTCCGATTTCGTCGAGGATGATGAGGCTGCGGCGGGTGGCGTTGTTGAGGATGTTGGCGGTTTCGCTCATTTCGACCATGAAGGTGGACTGGCCGCGGGCGAGGTCATCGCTGGCGCCGATGCGGGTGAAGATGCGGTCCACGAGGTCAATGCGGGCTTCGGTGGCGGGGATGAAGGAGCCGGTGTGGGCGAGGAGGACGAGGAGGGCGACCTGGCGGAGGTAGGTGCTTTTGCCGGCCATGTTGGGGCCGGTGATGAGGGCGATTTGGCGGGTGGTGCCGTCCAGGAAGACGTCATTGGGGACGAAGCGTTCTTCCACCAGGGTTTGTTCGAGCATGGGGTGGCGGCCGTCGCGGATGGAGAGGATGCCTTCGTCGCGGACGTCGGGGCGGCAGTATTGGAAGAGGCGGGCGTTTTCGGCGAAGGTGGCCAGCACGTCCAGTTGGGCGATGGCGGCGGCGGTTTGTTGGAGGGTGGGCAGATGGCGGAGGACTTCGCCGCGGACCTCCTGGAAAAGCTCGTATTCCAGGCGGGCGGCGCGTTCTTCGGCGCCGAGGATTTTGGCCTCCATTTGTTTGAGTTCGGGCGTGATGAAGCGCTCGCCGTTGGCGATGGTTTGTTTGCGCTGGTATTCAGGCGGCACCTTGTCAAGGTTGGCCTTGGTGATTTCGATGTAGTAGCCGAAGACGGAATTGAAGCGCACTTTGAGGGAGGCGATGCCGGTGCGCTCGATTTCGCGCTGTTGCAATTGGGCAATCCAGTCTTTGCCGCCGCGCATGGCGTTGCGCAATTCGTCGAGCTGGGGGTTGAAGCCGTCGCGGATGAGGCCGCCTTCTTTCAAGGCGAGGGGCGGGTCTTCCACCATGGCGCGGCCGATGAGGTCAGCGACGGCGGGCAGCTCGGTAATCTGGGCGGTCAGCTCCTCGAGGAGGGAGGGGGGCTGGTCCGGGGGCGGCGGCTCCGGGGGCAGGAGGGTGGGCTCGCTGGCGCGGGATTGGGCCTCAATAAGCTGGCGCAAAACCTCGCGCAGGGCGGGGAGGCGGAGGAGGGCGAGGCGCAGGGCGAGGAGGTCGCGGGCGTTGCCGGCGCCGGTGCTCAGGCGGCTGAGGGTGCGCTCGAGGTCGCGGATGTCTTCGAGCTGTTCGCGGAATTGTTCGAGGAGGGGCGGGTTTTGCACCCAGGCGGCGACGACGTCCTGGCGGCGGCGGATGGCGGTGGCATTGGCGAGGGGCTGGGAGAGCCAGTCGCGCAGTCTGCGGGCGCCCATGGGGGTGCGGGTGCGGTTGCAGGCGCCGTGGAGGGTGGCGGCTTTGGGGGCGTCGCGGTGCAAGGGTTCCAGGACTTCGAGGTGGCGGAGGGTGGTGGCGTCGAGAGTCAGGAACTCGCTGGTTTGGTAATAGGAAAGGGTGGTGAGGTGGGAGACGTCGCGCCGGAGGTGCTGGGTGAGGTAATGCAAGGCGCCGCCGGCGGCGCCCACGGCGGCGGGATGGCCGCGCAGGCCGAAACCATCGAGGGTGGCCACCTTGAAATGTTCGCGGACGGTGTGGACGGCGGTTTCCGGGGCGAAGACCCAGTCTTCGTAGCCGTTGAGGAAGCGGTGAAGGGGGCGGAGGAGGGTCTGGAGGGCGGCGGCTTCGGCGGGCACGATGATTTCAGCGGGGGCCAGGCGGTCGAGTTCGGCGGTGAGTTCGGTTTCCGAGGTTAATTCGGTGGCGCGGAAACTGGCGGTGGTGAGGTCCACGACGGCGACGCCGAAGCGGCCGTTGAGCGGATAGACGGAGGCAAGGAAATTGTTGCGCTCGGCCTGGAGGAGGCGTTCGTCGAAATGGGTGCCGGGGGAAAGGATTTGGGTGACTTCGCGTTTGACCAGATGGCCGGGGCGGGCGTCTTCCATCTGGTCGCAAATGGCGACTTTGTGGCCGGCGCGGAGGAGTTTGGCGATGTAACCGGAGGCGGCATGGTAGGGGATGCCGCACATGGGGACCTGCTGGCGGCGGGTGAGGGCCAGATGGCAGACTTCGGCGCCGGTTTTGGCGTCATCGAAGAACATTTCGTAGAAGTCGCCGAGGCGAAACAGCAACAGGGCATCCTTGGGCAGCTCGCTTTTGATGCGGCGATACTGCGCCATCATGGGAGTCAGTTGTGTTTCTGAAGCCATCGGGCCGGAAGTGTAGCCCGGCGGGCAAGGGGTAAAAGGAAATTTTGCGGGCGCAAATAAGGGCTTGCGGGGGGTGGGCCGGTGGGGCTAAATGAGGGGGTGACTTTGGGAATTTGCCAGGGCCCATGGAATGCGGACTTACAAACCCCGTGAGGGCCGGAAGGCAGCAGCGGTAGTATGCTCAGCATGCGCCGTGGTCACCCTGGCATTTCTTTTTAGATTAACTCGAGGCGGAGGCGGCAACGCCCCGCGGGGCGTCCGGTGATTTCATGGCATACCAGGTTTTAGCACGCAAATACCGCCCGCAGCGTTTCAGCGATGTGGTGGGGCAGGAGCATGTGACGCGCACGCTGGCGCAGGCAATCCAGCAAAACCGCATTGCGCATGCCTACATTTTTTGCGGGCCGCGGGGCACCGGCAAGACGACCATTGCGCGGATTTTTGCCAAGTGCCTGAACTGCACGGACGGGCCGAGGGTGGATTTTCGCGAGGACGACCCCCGGGTGGTGGAGATCACCGAGGGGCGCTCGATGGACGTGCTGGAGATTGACGGCGCGAGCAACAACAGCGTGGAGCAGGTGCGCGATTTGCGGGAGACGGTGAAATACGCGCCGGCGGCGTCGCGTTTCAAGATTTACATCATAGACGAGGTGCACATGCTTTCGACCTCGGCGTTCAACGCCTTGTTGAAGACGCTGGAGGAGCCGCCGCCGCATGTGAAGTTTTTCTTTGCGACGACGGACCCGGAGAAGGTGCTGCCCACCATTTTGTCGCGGTGCCAGCGGTTTGATTTGCGGCGCATACCGTCCCTGCTGATAGTGCAGCAACTGGCGCGCATTGCGAAGGCCGAGGGGGTGGAGGTGGAGGAGGCGGCTCTGCAGGCGATTGCGCGGGGTTGCGATGGGGGCATGCGTGACGCGGAGTCGGCGCTGGACCAGCTCATCAGCTTCTGCGGGGGGAAGATTGTGGAGGCGGACGTGCTTTCCATGTACGGCCTGGCCGCGCAGTCGCAATTGTTGTCCATGGCGGGGGCCGTGCTGGCCGGGGACGCGGTTCAGGCCATGCGCGAGCTGGACGCGGCGGCGCAGGCGGGCAAGGACCTGGCGCGGCTGGTGGGCGATTTGTTGCGGCATTTCCGCAATTTGTTGATTTATCAGGTGTCCCAGGGGGACCGCAGCCTGCTGGAGGTGTCTGAGGCGGAATGGGAAGCCATGAAGCCGCAGTTGGCGGGGGTGACGACGGACACGCTGACGCGCATCATGGAGGTGTTGAGCGAGTGCGAGCTGCAACTGCGGGAGGCGGCCTCGCGCAAGATACTCATCGAGCTGGCGTTGTGGAAGGCCTGTCAGGCGCGGCAGGCGGTGAGTTTGGAGGCGGTGTTGCAGCAGTTGCAGCGACTGCGCACGGAGGCGGCGGCGGGCGGGGCCAGTGAGGCGCCGGCCTCCGCAGCGGCCCCGCCTGCGGGTTCGTTGCGCGCGGCGGTGGAGGCGCAAACGGGCCGGGCCTCACGACCGGCGCCGGCGGCAGCACCGGCCAATCCGCCTTCGGGGGCGCCACCGCCGCAGGCGCGAGCCGCCAACGAGCCGGTGGCGGGGACGGCGTTGCAGGAGCTGTGGGGGCGGTTGCTGGCGGAGATGCGGGAGCAGCGCCCCATGTTGTATTCCTCGTTTGCGCTGGCGTTTCCCGTTTCCTTTGAGCGGGGGGATTTGGTCATTGGTTTTGCGCCCGATAACAAGGCCAATATGGTATTGGCCAGTGGGGATGCGCATCGGGCGTGGCTGGTGCAGCGGCTGGCGGCCCTGGGGTGGCCGGACGTGCGGCTGAAGTTCATCGAGGCGAGTCCGCCTGCGGCCCCGTTGCCGGCGGTGACGGCGTCCGCGCCAGCCGAGGCGGGTGCATCGGCGGCGGCCCCGGCGGCGGCGCCCAAGGGTGCGCCCAAGAATTTGAATGACTATAAGAATGATCCGGAAATTGCCCGGGCGCTGGAGCTGTTTCGGGGCATGTTGCGGCAGGTGGTCCATCCATCGGGGAATACTTGAGCATCAATCCTAAGCGAGATTTTTTTCAACCATGTCGAGCATTGGCAAACTCATGAAGCAGGCGGCGCGGATGCAGCAGCAGATCACCGCCATCCAACAGCAACTGGCCCAGCAGACCGTGGAGGCGACGAGTGGCGGGGGCGCGGTGAAGGCGGTGGCGACGTGCGACGGGCGGCTGAAGTCCATCCGGCTGGACCCGCAGACGCTGAATCCGGGCGATGCCGAGGTGCTGGAAGACCTGGTGCTGACGGCGGTGAATCAGGCTCTGGACCAGGCGCGGAAAATCAACGAAACGGAAATGCAGAAAGTGACCGCCGGCTTCAACCTGCCCGGCTTGACGTGAGGCGCCCGGGGTGGAAGGGGGGCGTGCGGATGAGACATTGGCATGGGCGCATTGCCTGAATCGCTGCAACGGCTGGTGGGGGCGTTGGGCCAGTTGCCCGGCATCGGGCCGCGTACGGCCGAGCGGCTGGCGTTGCATCTGGTGCAGCGGGAGCCGGAAGCGGTGAAGTTGCTGGCGGCGGCCCTGGTGGAAGCGCGCGAGAAGGTGCAGGCCTGCGCGCAATGCGGCGGCCTGACCGAAATCCAGCCATGCGCGCTGTGTGCGGACCCCCGGCGGGATGCCGCGCTGTTGTGCGTGGTGGAAACGCCGGTGGACATTTTGCGGCTGGAGAAGGCGGGGGCGTATCGCGGTTTGTATCATGTGTTGGGAGGGCGGCTCTCACCCACCACCGGCGTGGAGCCGGAGGATTTGCGGATTGCGGAGCTGGAGGCGCGGTTGGCGGAGGGCAGGGTGAAGGAAGTGGTGTTGGCCCTGGGCAGCGACGTGGAGAGCGACGCCACCTGTTATTATCTGGCCCGGCGGCTGGCGGGTCAGGGGGTGCCGGTCACGCGGCTGGCGCAGGGGCTGCCGGCGGGAGCGGGGCTGGAGTTTGCCGATGAAATCACGTTGTCCCGCGCGCTGGAGGGGCGCCGCCGAGTGGAGTAACGCAAGGGCATGAAACCGAAAATTGTGGTTTTTGATTTGGGGAATGTGCTGGTGGATTTTGATTACCGCGACTCCGCCCGGGCGCTGGCGGAGCACGCGAGCGCTTCCGCCGAGGAAATCTACCGGTTTCTGTTTGCGGATGGCTGGCTGGTTCAATATGAAATCAGCGCCATTTCCTCCGAATTGTTTTATACCGGCTTTTGCCGGGCCACCGGTTACCGCGGCACGCGTGAATATTTCGAGCACTGGCTGGGGCATATTTTCGTGCCCATCGCGCCGATGGTGGAGCTGTTGGAGGAGATTCGCGCCCGGGGTTATCCGACGTGGCTGTTCAGCAACACCAATGACATTGCGGCGCGGTGCGTATATGAGGATTTTGAGTTTTTCCGGAAGTTCACCGGCTACATTTATTCCTACGAAATCCGCAGCATGAAACCGCATCCGCCCATGTATGAGACGCTGGAGCAGCGCTCCGGCTGCCGGGGGGCGGAGATTCTTTATCTGGATGACCGGCCGGAGAATGTGGCGGCGGGCGTGGCCCGGGGGTGGCAGGGGATGGTGCATCATGACCCGGCCCAGACGGTGCCAGCGGTGTGGGCGATTCTGGAAAATTCCATTTCTGCCCGGACATGAGCGAGGCCGCCCCAGCGCCGACGGCAGAGCTGCCGCCCCTGACGCCCGGCACGTTGTACCTGGTGGCCACGCCGATTGGGAATCTGGAGGATATCACCCTGCGCGCGCTGCGGGTGTTGCGGGAATGCGATGTGGTGGCGGCGGAGGACACGCGGCATTCGGCGCGGTTGTTGCAACATTATGGCATTCGCAAGCCGCTCATCAGTTGCTTCAAGTTTAATGAGGCGCGGCGGAGCGAGGCCATTTTGGAGCGGCTGGCCCGGGGGGAGAAGGTGGCGCTCGTCACCGACGCCGGCAGTCCGGGCATCAGCGACCCGGGGGAGCGGGTGGTGCGGGCGGCGCGGGCGGCGGGTTATCGGGTGGAAGCCGTGCCCGGGCCGTGCGCGCTGGTGGCGGCATTGACGGTGAGCGGGCTGCCGACGGACGAGTTTCATTTTGTGGGCTTTTTGCCGCACAAAAGCGGGGCGCGGCGCAAGCGGCTGGAGGCGTTGGGCGGAGTGCCGGGCACGTTGGTGCTGTATGAATCGCCGTTTCGCATCCAGCGGCTGCTTGAGGAGCTGGCCGAGGTTTGCCCGGAGCGGGAGGTGGTGCTGGCGCGGGAATTGACCAAGAAGTTTGAAGAAGTGCTGCGCGGGCGGCCGGCGGAGCTGTTGGAGCGCGCCCGGCAGCGGCCGCTCAAGGGTGAATTTGTGGTGTTGGTCAGCGGCCCCGCACATCCGGCTTGTCCCTCTCCCGAGGATTCCGTAGCATGAGGCAGACTTCCCGCAGGGCTCGTGGGCCGATGGCGGGGGGACAGGCGACCTTATGCGCGTGACTCAAAGGCGTGGGTGCGGATGGCTGCTGGCCGCAGGCATGGGCTGGGTGGCGTGGCAGTTGCTGGCGGAGGCGCCGGCAACGCGGCTGGAGGCGGGGGCATGGCGGCAATTGGTTGCGTCCAATTATCTGGCGGAGGCTTATGCGGATTTGGCGGTGGCGCAGCACACCAATCTCACCTGCGAGGCGGACGCCGCCGGCGGTTGTGACGGGGTCATCAACGGGGGCTGGGGTTTTCACACGGGGGAGGATGCCACGCCCTGGTGGCAGGTGGATTTGCAGCAGATTCACACGCTGGGGCAGGTGGTGATTTGGAATCGCACCGAGGCGGCCGAACGGGCGCGGGAGCTGGAGGTGCACTTGTCGCTGGATGGCCAGCAATGGCGGCGGGTGTACGCGCACGACGGGCGGGTGTTCAAGGGCCACGCGGACCGCAAGCCGCTGGACATCAAACTCAATGGCGAGCGGGCGCGGTATGTGCGCGTGCAGTTGCCGGCGCGGGGGTTTTTGCATCTTGATGAAATTGAGGTGTTCACCAGCACGCATCCCCGGCAAAACGTGGCGCTGCGCCGGCCGGCCAAACAATCCAGCCTGTCGCGCTGGTCCCAGAACCATCTGGCGCCGCAGGAGCCGGACTGGCGGGCGATGACGGAGCGGGTGCACGCCTACTGCCGGCTGCGGCTGGGGGAACTGCGGCAGGAGGGGGTGGACACCCGGGCGCTGGAGGCGCGATTGCAACGGTTGCTGGCCGATTATGCCGCCGTGCCTGCGCGCGCCTACACGCGGGAGCATTACCTGGCGGCGCGGTGGGTGCAGCGGGAGATTGCGCTGGCGAATCCGCTGCTGGATTTTGACACGCTGGTGTTCAACAAGCGGGCGCCGGCTTCATTCAATCACATGTCGGACCAGTATTATGGGTGGTGGAGCAGGCCGGGGGGTGGCATTTATTTGTTGCGCCACTTCAAGAGCGAGTCGCCGGAGGAGGTGTGCCTGACCACGGCGTTCACGGCGCCGGGGAGTTTTCTGCGGCCCACCTTGTCTTACGACGGGCGCAAAATCTTGTTTGCGTGGTGCCGGCACTATCCGCATCTGCACAAGGAGACCAACAAGCTGGACAAGGCCAACATTCCCGAAGACGCCTTTTACCATCTCTTTGAGATGAACGTGGACGGCACGGGATTGCGGCAGTTGACCTTTGGCAAGTATGACGATTTCGACGGGCGGTATCTGCCGGATGGGCGGATTGTGTTTTTGTCCACGCGGCGCGGGCAGGCGTTGCAGGTGAACAAGGCCACGGCGCGGCAATCGGTGGAGCGGGGGGCGCAGCCGGATATTTACGTGCGCTGCGGCGGGGGGCCGGAGCGGCCGGTGGCGGTGTACACGTTGCACACGATGAAGGCGGACGGTTCGGACCTGACGGCCATTTCGCCGTTTGAGATGTTTGAATGGACGCCGGAGGTGGGGCACGATGGGGCGATTTTGTATTCGCGCTGGGATTATGTGGACCGCGACAACATGCCCTACATGGGTTTGTGGGCCATGAATCCGGATGGCACGAATCCGCGCGTGGTGTACGGCAACTACACGGTGGCGCCGCACTGCGCGTTTGAGGCGAAACCGGTGCCCAACAGCCGGAAGATTGTGTTTACGGCGTCGGGGCATCATTCGCAAACGATGGGCAGCCTGGTGCTCTTGGACCCCAGCGTGGGCACGGAGGGGGCCGCGCCCATCACGCGCCTGACGCCGGAGGTGCCAATGCCTGAGGTGGAGACGTGGCCCAAGACGTATTATGCCAGCCCGTGGCCGTTGTCGGAGCGGTTTTACCTGGTGGCGTGGAGCTATGAGGGCGTATCCGTGCCGGGGCCGGAAGGGTGGGAGCGCTGGCATGCGGTGCAGCGGCCGGACAACAGCATGTCGCTCTACCTTTATGACGCCATGGGCTGCCGCGAGCTGATTTATCGCGACCCGCGCATTTCCTCCCTGGAACCCATCCCGCTCAGGCCGCGGCCGACGCCGCCGGTGATTGCCGCGCAGGCACAATGGGAGGCGAGCCAGGAGGGACGGTTTTTGCTGACGGATGTTTACCGCGGTTTGCACACCGTGAAGCGCGGCGACATCAAGGCGTTGCGCATCGTGGCCATTCCGCCCAAGACCCATCCCACGATGGACTATCCGAATCTGGGGCTGACGAAGGATGACCCGGGGAAGTTGCTGTTGGGCACGGTGCCGGTGGAGGCGGATGGCTCGGCGTATTTCCGGGTGCCGGCGGGGGTGATTGTGTTTTTTCAGGCGCTGGATGAGCGGGGGCTGGCCGTGCAGACCATGCGCAGCGCGGCGCATGTGCAGCCGGGACAGACCCTGAGCTGCGCCGGCTGTCATGAGCATCGTTCTACTGCGCCGGCCAGCCGGCGGGCGTTGGCTGCGGCGCGCGAGCCGTCGCGCATTCAACCCGGCCCGGAGGGGACGTGGCCTTTGCGCTTTGATACGTTGATTCAACCGATGCTTAATCGCGATTGTGTGCGCTGCCATTCTCCCGCTGCTGACCAGCTTGCGGCGCGCAAAATCAATCTGACGGCGGAGGCCGCCTATGAGCAACTTACCCGTTACGGCAAACCGAGCCTTCTGAAACAGGTCAAGGACGCTTACGCCCGCGGTTATTCCATCGAAGGCGACGGCATTGCCCAGCGCAGTGTGCTGTTGCAATTTTTGCAAAAGCCGGACACGGCCTGCGGCAAGCCGCCGTTGACGCCGGCGGATTGGGAGCGGTGGGTGGTGTGGATGGATTTGTATGCGCAGCGCCGGGGGGCGTTTGATGAGCGCCAGGAAAAGGAACTGCGCCAGTACCGCCAACCATGGGCAGACCTTCTTCAGGAACCCTCTGCTGCCGCGGCGGGGCAGTTGTCCGCACGCTAAGTTTTATGCGACGCATGTTGATGGTTTGGCTCTGCTTGCTGGCAGCAGGGACGACCGGCTTGAAGTCACAAATTACCAGGGAGGACTACCAGCGGGCATTTCAATGGAGCAGGCTTTGTGAGGGCAAGGTGTTGAACGCGCGCCTCACTCCCCACTGGTTCGCGGGCGGGGAGCGCTTTTGGTATCGCAAAGAGCTGGCGGGCGGGGCGCGTGAATTCGTGGTGGTGGATGCGGTGCGGGGGGAGCGGCGGCCGGCGTTTGACCATGCCCGGTTGGCGGAAGCGTTGAGCCGGGCCTTGAAAAAGGAGGTGCCATCCCACCGCCTGCCCATGGACGCCTTGGAATGGGACGCTGCGGGGCAATGGGTGCAATTCCGCGCTGAAGGAAAATCCTGGAGGCTGGCCCTGGCCAGTTATGCACTTTCCGAAGTGCCCCGCGAGGCGGCCAAAACGGAAAATCTGGCCGCCTCGCGCAATGTGCGGCCCTCCCGGCGGACGGGGGAGGAGACCTCCATCCGGTTCATCAATCGGACCGGGCAGGAAGTGCGGCTGTTCTGGATTAATCCTGAGGGCCGCCCGCAGGCGTATGGGACCCTGGCGGCCGGCGCGGAGCGGGACCAGCACACTTTTGCCGGGCATGTGTGGCAGGTGACGGATGGTGACGGCAATACGGTGGCGGTGTTTGAGGCGGTGGAAGGCGGCGGGGAGGCGGTGATTGAGAAGCCCAATCGGGCGGCTCCCTCTCCGGCAGCGACGGAGCCGGCGCGGGCTGCGCGTTCGCGCGAGGGGTTGTCGCCCGACGGGCAGTGGCAGGCGTTTTACCGGGAAAACAATGTTTTTTTGCGGCGGGTTTCTGACCAGCAGGAATTTGCGCTGAGCACGGATGGGACAGCGGAGGACCGTTATGAGGGGCGGTTCTACTGGGCGCCGGACAGCCGGAAGCTGGTGGTCATGCGCGTGAAACAGGGGGACACGCGCAAGGTGTATTACGTGGAGTCTTCCCCCAAGGACCAGTTGCAGCCCAAGCTGCATTCGTATGATTACCTCAAGCCGGGGGACCGCGTGCCGCAGCCGATGCCGCAGCTTTTCGATGTGGCGCAGCGCCGCAAAATTGAAATTGTTCCGGCGCTGTTTGAGAATCCGTGGTCCAATCAGGACGTGCGGTGGGCGGCGGATTCGAGTCAATTCACCTTTGTGCACAATCGGCGGGGGCATCAAATCTTGCGGTTGATTGCGGTGAATGCCGCTACCGGGGAAGCCCGGGCGCTCATAGACGAGCGCAGCGCCACGTTCATTGATTACTCGGGCAAGTTTTTTTTGCACTACCTGGAGCGGAGCGGCGAGCTGATTTGGATGTCGGAGCGGGACGGGTGGAATCATCTTTATCTATATGATGCACGCACGGGGAAGGTGAAGCATCAGATGACGCGCGGCCCGTGGGTGGTGCGCGGGGTGGAGCGGGTGGACGAGGAGCGTCGGCAAATATGGTTTCGGGCGGGGGGCATTCATCCCGGCCAGGATCCTTATTATGTGCATTATGCGCGGGTGAATTTTGACGGCAGCCAGCTCACGCTATTGACCGAGGGCAACGGCACGCACACGGTGCAATTTTCGCCGGACCGCCGGTTTTTCATAGATACCTGGTCGCGGGTGGACGCTCCGCCGGTGCATGAGCTGCGGCGGGCGGAGGACGGGCGGCTGGTGTGTGTGCTGGAGACGGCGGATGCCTCGGCCATGAGCCAGTTGGGGTGGCGGCTGCCGGAGCCGTTTGTGGCCAAAGGCCGCGATGGACAGACCGATATTTACGGGGTGATTTGGCGGCCCACGCGGTTGGACCCCGGCAAAAAATATCCGGTGGTGGAGCGGATTTATGCCGGCCCGCAAGGCTCCTTCACTCCCAAAAACTTTCAGCCCTCGCATCAGGGGCAGGCTTATGCGGAGCTGGGGTTCATTGTGGTGCAAATGGACGGCATGGGGACGTCGCATCGTTCTAAGGCGTTTCATGATGTTTGCTGGAAAAACCTCGGCGACGCCGGTTTCCCGGACCGCATCTTGTGGATGAAGGCGGCGGCGCAAAAGTATCCTTATATGGATTTGAGCCGCGTGGGCATTTTTGGCGGCTCGGCGGGCGGGCAAAATGCGGCGCGGGCCTTGATTGCGCATCCTGATTTTTACAAGGTGGCGGTGGCGGATTGTGGCTGCCATGACAACCGCATGGATAAAATCTGGTGGAATGAGCAATGGATGGGCTGGCCGGTGGGGCCGCATTATGCGGAGCAAAGCAATGTGACCCAGGCGCACCGTTTGCAGGGCAAATTAATGCTGATTGTGGGGGAGATGGATGAAAATGTGGACCCGGCGTCCACCATGCAGGTGGTCAATGCCCTGATTAAAGCCGACAAAGACTTCGACTTGCTCGTCATCCCGGGCGTGGGTCACGGCGCGGCGGAGACGCCTTACGGCAACCGGCGGCGCATGGATTTTCTCGTGCGCCATCTGCATGGCATCGAGCCGCGCAATCTGTAAAGGGGGGCCGGCGCCTAAGGTTGAGCGCGCACCAGCCGCAGGGCAATGTCCGGCTCGTAGGCCGGCGTGGCCAGCGTGAGCAGTCCGCCTTCATGCCGCACGGGCTGTGCGGGCGTTTTCTGACCGGTTCGCGGGTACACCCATTGGACGGAATAAGTTCCGGCGGGCACATCCAGTTGCAGTTGGGCCTCCTTGCCGCCAAAGAGGTAAAGCGCATACTGCCGGCCCGGCTCGGCCAGCATTTGGACATGGGCCTTGTCCGGGAGGCCGCCCTTCACCAGCTCGCGCGCGGGCCGCATTTTGACGAAGTCAAAGGAATGAATGAACTGGCTGAGCGTGCGCATCTGGCGGCGAAAGTCGGGGTTGCCGCCGCCGGGTTGTTTGGCGTGGTAGGCGAAGGTGCCGTCCTCGAAGCCCACGGTGAACGAATAATCCAGATTGTTGTAGAGGCCGCCGCCCGCCAGGATGAAGGCCCAGCCTTCCATGCGGTAATGGGTGTCATTGGTGCCCTTGAAGCCGGTTTCGTTGTCGCCGATGATTTTGTTCAAATCGTAGTTCATCGCCACGGTGTCCGGCGGGAAGGCATAATGGAAGTTGAAGATGGAGATGGCCGGGTGCGGGTCGGTGACTTTGGCCTTGCCGTTGGCGATGTTCATGGAAATGAGATGGCGGACGCCCAATTCCTTTTCGGTGGCCACGATGACGTCAGCGATGTGTTTTTGCCAGGCCATGGTCACGCCGCCGAAGTAGGGTTCGTTGCAAATCTCGTAGTAGAGATTATCAAAGTCCTTCAATTCGGTGACAATTTTGCGGGTCATGGCCTCATGCACGGCCAGCAGGCCGCCATGTTTGTCGAGCGTGTACACATTGGTGCGGGGTACGGTGCCGAGGCCCTGGATATTGTTGATGGCGTTTTGCGGGCTAAGGCGCCATTGGGCTTCCTCATAAAACGGGCAGAAAAGGTTCATTTCCACCACGATGCCGTAGCGTGAGGCCGTGGCCAGGAAATCCTTGAGCCGCCGGAAATAGTCTTCATCCCAGCGGTGCAGGTCGAATTTAGTGCCGCCGTTGGCGTAGCCGGGAACGTCGCTGCGCGCCCAGGGGCAAATGAAACGGCCGGGGGCGGGGGCGAGGGTGTTGCGTTCGATGTTGAAGGCGCCCTGTGGCTCGACGTAAGCGCCGCTGAAAGTGCGGGTGTTATTGAGGCCGTCCTGCGCCAGGGTGTGCAGGTATTTCACGTAATTGAAATCCCGGTTCAAGACGGCGCCGTAGTGTTCCGCCGAGGTGATGAGCACGGTGGGTTGGCCGCGAAACAGGAAATAATGCGGGTTCTCCGGATGCAGGGACAGGGGCGCCAAGGCGGTGGCGGCCAGCAGATGGCCGGCAGATGCCGCGGACGCCAGGAAGGTGAGCATGGTTTTCATGCGGCGGTTATACGTCGGCGTGGCGGCGCTGGCCAAGAGAAATGCAGGGAATGTTTGAGATATGCAGGGGGTAAGACCGCTTTGAGAGGGGGCCGGCCAGGTGCATCGGAGCTTGCATGGCAGGGTCCCTGTTTCTACCTTGCCTGCATGAATGAACGTTTGCTGACGCTGGGGCACTCGCCGGACCCGGATGATGCCTTCATGTTTTACGCGCTGGCCAAGGAGCTGCTGCCCACGCCGGGTTTCCGTTTTCAACATATTTTGCAGGATATTCAGACCTTGAATGAGCGCGCCACCCGGGGCGAGCTGGACATCACGGCCATCAGCATCCATGCTTATGCGTATGTTTGCGACCAGTATGCGCTGCTGCCCAGCGGGGCGAGCATGGGCGATGGTTACGGCCCGATGCTGGTGGCCCGACAACATTTGAGCCGCGAGGAAATCGCTCGACGGCGCATTGCGGTGCCGGGGGTGATGACCAGCGCTTTTCTAGCGCTGCAACTGTGGCTTGAACGGCCGGCGCGGGAGTTCAACCATGTGGTGGTGCCCTTTGACCAGATTTTTGCGGCCGTGCGCCGTGGCGAGGCGGACGTGGGGCTGATCATCCATGAAGGCCAGCTTACCTATCAGAACGAGGGGCTGGTGGTGTGCGAGGATTTGGGAGCGTGGTGGGGCCGCCAGCAGGACGGCCTGCCCTTGCCGTTGGGCGGCAACGTCATTCACAAACGTTTTGCGCCGGCGGACCGGAAGCGCATCAGCGACTGGCTCACGGCCAGCATTCGCTACAGCCTGGAGCACCGGCCGGAGGCCGTGGAATACGCGCTGCAATTTGCCCGGGACATGGGCCGGGCTTTGGCGGATCGTTTTGTGGGCATGTATGTCAATCATTGGACGCTGGACTATGGCGAGCGCGGGCGGGAAAGCATCCGGCGTTTTTTGGGTCTGGCCTTTGAGCGGGGTCTGATTCCCCGCGCGCCGGAGCTGGAGTTTGTGACCTGAGCTGGCTGGCGGCGCTGATTTTTTTGCCGTTGCGCCAATATGGTTTGGACAAGCGCGGGGTATCGGGCTAAAATGGAGGGCGAAAAATTAGCCCAAAACATATGGAAACGACTCGCCGCGCATTTTTGCGTACTTCTGCCAAAGCGGTGACTGGCGCCGCGCTTGTGGCCGCCGTGGCCCGCCCCGGTTATGCTGCTGAAAACAACACGATTCAAGTGGCCTTGATTGGCTGCGGTGGCCGGGGTACCGGCGCTGCGGACAACGCCCTTTCCACCAAGAGCGGCCCCATCAAACTGGTGGCCATGGCGGATGTATTTGAGGGCAAGCTCAACCGCAGCTTTGAAAGCCTGAGCAACAAGTACGCGAACAGCGGCAAGTTTGACGTGCCGGAGGAGCGGAAGTTTCTGGGCTTTGACGCCGCCAAAAAGGCCATGGATTGTTTGCGGAAGGGGGACATTGCAATCTTTGCCACGCCGCCGGCCTTTCGCTGGCCCTATTTCCAATATGCGATCGAGAAGGGGCTTAATGTGTTCATGGAGAAGCCGGTTACCGTGGACGGCCCCACCACCCGCAAGATGCTGGAGCTGGCCGAGCGCTCCGAGAAGCTCAACCTGAAGGTGGGGGTGGGTTTGATGGTGCGGCATTGCAAGGGACGGCAGGAATTGCACAAGCGCATTGCGGACGGGCAGATTGGGGACATTGTCCTGATGCGCGCGTATCGCACCGGCGGCACGGCGGCGACGGTCGGGCGCAGGCCGGCGAACATGAATGAGACGTTGTATCAAATCCAGCGCTTCCATGCGTTCCTGTGGGCCAGCGGGGGCGTTTTCAGCGACTACAACATCCACCAGATTGACGAGTGCTCGTGGATGAAAAATGCGTGGCCGGTGCGGGCGCATGCGGTGGGGGGGCGCCATTACCGGGGGGATTCGCTGGACCAGAACTTTGACAGTTACTCCATCGAATATACCTATCCTGACGGCACCAAGCTGTGGTTCACGGGCCGGCACATGCCTGGGTGCCATAATGAATTTGCCAGCTATGTGCACGGGACCAAAGGCTCGGGCATTGTGAGCACCAATGCCCACACGCCAGGGCGGGTGCGGCTGTTCAAATCGCACAACATTTCCAGCGAGGACCTGATTTGGGCCTTTCCGCAGCCGGAGCCCAGCCCGTATCAGTTGGAGTGGGACGATTTGGTGGAGGCCATTCGCAAAGACCTGCCCTACAACGAAGCCAAGCGCGGCGCGATTGCCAGCCTGGTGACCTCGATGGGCCGCATGGCGGCGCATACCGGCCAGATTATTACCTATGAGGACATGCTCAACTGTGAGCATGAATTTGCGCCGGGCATTGACAAGGTCACCATGGATAGTCCGGCCCCGCTGCAACTGGGAGCGGACGGCCGTTATCCGGTGCCGCAACCGGGCAAGTTGGGCAAGCGCGAGTATTGAGCCATTGGCTTGCGGTTTAGGGCACTCGTCCGGGCGGCGCTTTTGGGGCGGCCCTGATTGAAAGCCCGGAAGGCGAAGGAAGCTCCGCCGGGCAATCGCATGGCATCAGGGTTGGGGGGTGCGCCAGTCGGAGGGTGAAAGTATCTTCCTCTGGCCCTGGCCGGCGAGCCCCGGGCCATTCCTCATTTTCGCCTTGGGCGGCCATGGGCTTGCGGGCACAATCCAGGCATGCGGTATTACCTGCTGGTCAACCCCGTCTCAGGCAACCGTTCCGCAATGGTCACCGCGGAGCGGGTCCAACGCCTTTTGCAGGAGGCGGGGCATGAGGCCCGGCTGGAAGCCACCACTGCCCGAGGGGATGCCGAAAGGCGGGCGCGCGCCGCGATGGCGGCCGGATGCGATGCGGTCATTGTCTCGGGTGGCGATGGGACCTTGCAGGAGGTGGCCGCGGCTCTGGCGGGGACGCCGGTGGCATTGGGTGTGTTGCCGCGCGGGCGGTGCAATGATTTTGCGCGGGCGGTGGGGGTGTCGCGGCATGCCCCGCCGGAGCGGCTGGCGGAAACCATATTGGCCGGAAAAACACGGGCGGTGGATTTGGGCATCGCCGGCTCGCGTGTGTTTTTGACGGTGGCGACCTTGGGTTTTGATTCCGAGGCCAGCCGTTTTGTGGAGACCCGGCAATTATGGTTGCGCGGGACGGCGGCCTACCTTTACGCCGTTTTGCGGGTGCTTGCGCATTTCCAGTTTCCAGTGGTGCGCCTGCGGGGCGAGTTTGGCGCGTATGAGGGGCGCATTTTGCTGGCGGCGACGGCCAATTCGCCCAGTTACGGGGGCGCGATGATGATTGCGCCGGGGGCGGTGCCGGATGACGGGCGATTTCACCTTACTTTGGTGGAGCAGGTCTCGCGGTGGACGGTGGTGCGGATGCTGCCGCGGGTGATGCGGGGCACGCATCTCACGCATCCGCGCGTGCGTGTGCTGACCAGCGCGTGGGTGGAATACGAGACGCCGCAGGCTCCCCTGTGGATTTGTGCGGATGGGGAGTCCCTGTGTCGGACGCCGTGCCGCTTCGAGGTGCGTGCGCGGTGCCTGCGGGTGCTCATTCCTTGAACCGCCCGGGCATCAGGCCAGATGCTGGATGATGTCGCGCAGGGGGGCCAGCGCCGGTTCAATAAGCGCCCTTGCCTTGAGTTGTTCGCGTTCGTGGGGCTGGGCGGCCAGCTCGAAGGCGCGGGCGAGCCAATCCTGGCTTTCCTCCCAATGCCCCAGACAGCAGGCCAGGCAGGAGAGCCCCAAGGCCATTCCCGGGTCTGGTTTCGCAGTGTCCTGCACCTGGCTCAGCAACTGATACGCTTCGGTGGTTCTGCCCAATTGGTGGAGGCTGTGTGCGAGGTACACCCAGCCGGCGCTATCCTCGGGCGCTGCCTGCGCGAGGCTTCGGGCGGCTTCGGCGCACTGACGCCAGCGCTGGTTTTCCCAGGCCACCCGGCAGAGCAAGCGCAAGACTTCCGGATGTTGACGATGGGCGGGGGCGAGGCGCTGAAGCTCGGCTTCGGCTTCGGAGACAAGCCCCAATTCGAGCCATCCATGGGCGGCAGAAAGATAATGCGAGTCGGGAAAGCCCAACGGTTTCATAAGCAAGCTGGCCAACCAGAAAATGTTTCTGTGTTTACCGTCGTTCGGGACGCGCGGACTGGTTGACCAATATACTTCAACATCGGCAGCCGGTCAAAAAACTGAAGGGCTTTCATCTCGTCACCAGCGCCGGGATGCATTACGCTCAAGCCGTGGACAGCGCAAAGCCTGCAACATGCATTCTGAATCAGCCGGTGACCTGTTTGTGGGGCGTCGGCGCTGAGCGCGCGGAATTGTTGGGCAAGCTGGGGATTCAAACCGTTGAAGACCTGCTCTTGCATCGTCCCCGCCGTTATGAAGACCGGCGGCAAACGGTGCCGATTGGGACGTTACAACCGGGACAAACGGCTCTGGTGCGGGGACGGGTTGTCGTGCATGGGGTGAAATATTACCAGCGCCGCAGCAAATCGGTGTATGAGCTGATTCTTGAGGACGGCTCCGGACGGCTGTACTGCCATTGGTGGAATCTGCCGTTCATGGAGAAATATTTTCGGGTGGGAGACGAGGTGATTGTGTTTGGCGCCGTGCGGCATTTGCGGCCGGCCACGATGGATCATCCCGAAACCGAAGTATTGGAGGCGGACGAGGAGGCGGGGGCGCATTTTGAGCGCATCACGCCGGTGTATCCCCTGACGGAGGGATTGACGCAACGGTGGTTGCGGGGACTGGTGTGGCGTACGTTGCGGCAGTTGGCGCATCAGATTTCTGAGACGCATCCGGAGCTGGTGCAAGCCGGTTATCTGCCGCGGGGCGAGGCGCTGAACCGGCTGCATTTTCCCGCGGAGATGGAGGAGGTGGAGCGGGCGCGGCGGCGGCTGGCGATGGAAGAGCTGCTGGAGCTGCAACTTCGGCTGCAAAGCCGGCGGCTGAAGTTGCAGGAGCGCGCCCGGCCGCTGCCATGCGGCGGGGATAACAACCGGCTAATCAAGCCATTTTTGGCGCGCCTGGCGTTCAAGCTTACGCAGGCTCAGACGCGTGTTTTGCGGGAAATCCGCCAGGACATGAGTGGGAAGTGTCCCATGCGGCGGTTGTTGCAGGGGGATGTGGGGACAGGGAAGACGGTAGTGGCGGCTTGTGCGGCGTTGATGGCGTTGGAAAGTGGTTATGATGCCGCGCTGATGGCGCCCACGACGCTGTTGGCGGAGCAGCATTATCAGACCTTCCGCCAGTGGCTGGCGCCGCTGGGGGTGCCGGTGGTTCTGCACATCTCCGGGCGGCCGGCGGAGGTGGCCGGGACGGCCTCGCCGCAGTTGGCGATTGGGACGCATGCGCTGTTGACAGAGGATTTCGCGCCGCCGCGGCTGGGATTGGTAATCATTGATGAACAGCACAAGTTTGGGGTGGCTCAACGGGAGGCGCTGGTGCGCAAGGGGCGCTATCCGCACTTGCTCATCATGACGGCCACGCCCATTCCACGGACGCTGGGGCTGACGTTGTATGGGGATTTGGATGTTTCGGTGCTGGATGAACGGCCGGTGGGGCGGGGGCACATCCGCACGTTTGTCCGCACGCCGGACAAGGCGCCCAAGGTGTGGGAATTTGTGCGGCAGCAGCTCGAGGCGGGCCGGCAGGCCTATGTGGTTTATCCGCGGCTGGAAGAGGGCGACAGCGAGAACGGCTTGAAGGCGCTGCTGGAGGAAGGGGAGCAGGTGCGGCGGCTGCTGCAGCCGTGGCGGGTGGGCGTGGCGCACGGGCGGATGCCGGCGGCGGAGCGGGAGCGGGTGATGGCGGATTTTCGGGCCAATCGCACGCAAGTGCTGCTGGCCACCAGCGTGATTGAGGTGGGGGTGGACGTGCCCAACGCGACGGTGATGGTGGTGGAGAACGCGGAGCGTTTTGGACTGGCGCAACTGCATCAACTTCGCGGGCGCATCGGGCGGGGCGCGCATGCGTCCTATTGCATATTGCTGGCAGGCACCAAAACTCCGGAGGCGCTGGAACGGCTGGAAACGCTGGTGAAGCATGAGGATGGCTTTGCAATTGCCGAGGAAGATTTGCGGTTGCGGGGGCCGGGGGAATTGACCGGCCAGGCGCAAAGCGGGCTGCCGGATTTTCGTTTTGCTGATTTGCGCCGTGATTTAAGCCTGGTGGAGGCCGCCCGGGAGCTGGCCCGCCGACAGTTGGGGGGCGGGGGAGCGTGAGCGAAGGGGCGGCGCGGCCGGCACGGCTCAACGGGGCGGGTGCTCGCCCAGCAGGCGAAGGAGGGCGGCAAACAGCGCGGGCTGGTCGTCGCAGTGCCGGGGGGGATGACCGGGCGTGACCAGGGCAAAGCCGGGGCCGTAGGCGCGGCCGTTGAGGACGCAGGCGTGAGTGCGGGCTTCCTCGAGCTGGCGCCGGGCTTTGGCGAGGGCATCGTCGGGCGTGCCCTCGAGTTCGTATTTCCATCCGACAATCAGGGCGCGGGGAAACCAGCCGGCCATGCGGGGAAGGAGCTTGGGGGTGGGGGTCAGTTCGGCCAGCAAAGGGGCGCCGCGGGATTCGATTTTCGCTCCGTGAATTTCCTGCAACTGGCCGGCGGCCAACTGGCGATAGATGCGGCCGAAGGTGAAGTCGCTCACGGCGGCGGCATGAAACACGGCCTGGATGCTGGGGCCGGCGAGGGCAGCGAGCTGGTCGTGCAGGCTTTGCGTGGTGGAGAATCGCCGGATGTTGCCGGTCCAGCCGGCGGGGGGCGCGGCGGTGGCCTGTTCGCTGAGGAGGAGGCACACTGCATGGCCCGCCTGCCGGAGGGCGGCGGCCAGCCGGCAGCCGAGGGCGCCGGTGGAAAAATTGGTGAGGCGGCGGACTTCATCGAGCGGCTCGTACGTGGGGCCGGCGGTGACCAGGCATTGCATGGCGGGAGGATGCGGGCCGGACGCTAGCCGCGGAAGTAGATGATGACGCCGTAATCCTCGACGAGTTTCTGGGAAGTGGGGTCAATATGGGAATAGGTCACCGGGTACAGGCCGAGGAGGTGTTTTTCCCCGATTTTTTGCAGGATGTCGGAGACGGTTTCGTCAAATTTGTCCTTGCCGAATTCCAGGCATTCCGAGCGGCGGACGGTTTTGATGCGCAGGACACGGTCACTTTCCTGGGCGGCGAATTCGAGCGGACGGGCGGCTTTTTTAATGAGCGCCTGGACGGGGGCCTTGGTGGTGGGCACCTTGAAATGCTTTTCTTCCTTGGCGGCGGCGGAGGTGGCGATGGGATTCAAGACGGCTTCCGGCGTGGCCGGGGCCGCTTCCTCCGGCGGACTGGGGATGACGATGAGCGTGCTGCAGGAGGGGCATTCGATTTCGCTGCCGGCGCCGGAGGCGTCCACTTCCAGCTCCTGTTCACAGGCGGGGCACTTGAAGGTGATGTCCATAGGTTGAGCGCAGTTATTTTTCAAAAACATTATACGCCCGGCGCGCGGTCTTGGCCAGCAGAAGATTGGCCGCAGGGTTGCTTGGAGGGGGCGAGGGACGCCGGGTTTTGGATTGCGCGATGTTGGGCGTTGGGCAAAATGCTGAGTCATAGCGAAATTGCCTATGAAAAAAGAATTAGCGGCGCGTTTCACGGTGAGTCTTCCCCCGCAGTTGTTGAAGCAGTTGGATGACTGGGTGCGGGCCAAGGGTTTTGACAATCGTTCGCAGGCGGTGGCGGACATGATTCGGGACCGGCTGGTGGATCAGATGCAGGAGTCGCCGGAGCGGGAGATCGCGGGCACGATCACGCTGGTCTATGATCATCACAAACCGCATTTGACGGAGGCCCTGACGGATTTCCAACACGATCATCATCATTCCATCATCTCCACCCTGCACGTGCATCTGGATCATCACAATTGTCTGGAGGTGCTGGTGGTGCGGGGCAAGGTGGCGGAAATCCAGCGCATCTCGGACCGGCTGCTGGCCATTAAAGGTTTGAAACATGGCAAACTGACGGTCACGACCACCGGCAAGGACATGCCGGCTTGAGGCTTTGTTTATGGACGCGCGATTAGACTTTATTTTTGGGCGGCGCAGCATCCGGGCCTACACGGCCGAGCCGGTGGCGCCGGCGATGGTGGAGGCGCTGTTGCACGCCGCGATGTCGGCGCCCAGCGCGGTGGCGAAGGATCCGTGGCGGTTTGTGGTGGTGCGCGAGCGGGCCACGTTGCAGCGGCTCACCGAGGAGCTGCCCAACGGGAAAATGCTGGCGGAGGCAGCGGTGGGGGTGGTGGTGTGCGGGGACCTTGAGGCGGCGCATGACCGGCAATTGAGTTACCTGTTGCAGGACTGCAGCGCGGCCATCGAAAATCTGTTGCTGGCGGCGCATGTTCTGGGGTTGGGGGCGTGCTGGCTGGGGGTGCATCCGCGGGAAAATCGCATCCGCCACGTGCGCACGGTGCTGGGTTTGCCGGAGCAGGTTGTGCCCGTATCGGCCATTGCCATTGGGCATCCGGCGGAGTTCAAAGAGCCGCGGTCACGTTATCAGGCGCAATCTGTGCACTATGAGAAATGGTAAGCTCCGGCGGGTGTGCCGCCGATGGTTTGGGCTGGGGGTGGTTTTGGTGCTGGGCTGGTTGCCGGTTTGGGCCGCGCAGCGCCCGCCAAATTTTCTTGTCATTGTGGCGGATGACCTTGGGTTTTCGGATGTGGGGTGTTACGGGGGGGAGATTGCCACGCCGAACCTGGATGCGCTGGCGCGCGGAGGGTTGCGGTACACGCAATTTTATTCCACGGCGCGTTGCTGGCCGTCGCGGGCCTGCCTGTTGACGGGGTACTATGCGCAGCAGGTGCGCATGGACCCGCCGCAGGGGCGGTTGCCGGCGTGGGCGCGGCTGGCGCCACATTTTCTCAAGACGGCGGGTTATCGTTCCTATCACAGCGGCAAATGGCATGTGAATGGCGCGCCCAAACGGCTGGCGGATGGCGGTTTTGATCGCTCCTACTCGGTGGAGGATCATGATCGTTTCTTTTATCCGCAAAACACGCTGTTGGATGATCAACCGCTGCCGCCGGTGGCCACGAATGCCGGTTATTATTCCACGATGGCCATAGCGGATTACGCCATACGGTTTCTGCGGGAGCATCAGCAGCAGCATCGGGAGAAGCCGTTTTTCCTGTATCTGGCGTTTCTGGCTCCGCATTTTCCGCTGCAGGCGTTGCCGCAGGACATTGCGAAGTATGAGGGCCGGTATCTGGCGGGGTGGGACGTGGTGCGGCAGCAGCGCTGGCAGCGGACCTTGGGCATGGGGCTGGTGAATCACGCGCTGCCCGAGCTGGAGCCGCATTATTTTGCGCCGTGGAGTCTGGCCGAGGCTGAGTTGCAGGGGCGCATCGGGGCGGGGGAATGCGGGCGGGCGGTTCCGTGGCATGCCCTGACGGTGGAGCAGAAAATATTTCAGGCCCAAAAGATGGCGGTCCATGCGGCGATGGTGGACCGGATGGACCAGGAAATCGGGCGGGTGCTGGCGCAGGTTCGGGCAATGGGGCAGGCGCAGAACACGGTCACCTTTTTTGTGTCGGACAACGGGGCGAGCGCAGAGCAAATCATTCGCGGGGACAGGCATGACCCGCAGGCGCCTGCCGGTTCGGCGCGGACTTTTTTATGTCTGGGGCCCGGCTGGGCCAGCGCGGCCAACGCGCCTTTTCGCCTGCACAAGTTCTGGGTGCATGAGGGCGGCATCAGCTCGCCGTTGATTGTGCATTGGCCGGCAGGAATCAAGGAAGGCGGAGGGGTGCGGCGCGCGCCGGGGCATTTTATTGATTTGCTGCCGACGATGTTGGAATTGGCAGGCATTCGTTTTACTGCCGAGTGGGAGGGAAAGGTTGCTCCGCCGTTGCCCGGCCGGAGTCTGGCGCCCACTTTTGCCCGCGACGTGCCGCTGGCCCGGGAGTATTTGTTTTTCCATCACCAGGGCAATCGTGCGTTGCGGGTGGGCGATTGGAAACTGGTGGCGGCCGGGGCGCAGGGGCCGTGGGAGCTGTATGACTTGAGCGTGGACCGGGGCGAGAGTCGCAACCGGGCCGCAGAGCAGCCCGCGCGAGTGGCGGAGATGAACGCGCTGTGGCAGCGGCTGGAGGCGCAATTTCGGGAGCAGGCCGGCCTGCCCCCGCCCGGCGCCGCCCCCGCGGCCAGGGGCAAAAAATCAGCGCAATAATCAGCTTCCCGCGGCGCTCAGTCCCGCGTAGCCGCGGCCAGGGCCTGGTCCAAATCGGCGAGGATGTCGTCCACGTGCTCCAGCCCAATGCTCAGGCGCACCAATTCCGGGGTAATGCCGCCGGCGCGCTGGGCGGCTTCGTCCAGTTGGGAGTGCGTGGTGGTGGCGGGGTGAATGGCCAGGCTCTTGGCGTCGCCCACGTTGGCCAGATGGGAGAAGAGCTTGAGCGAGTCAATGAACTTGCGTCCGGCGGCGGCGCCGCCCTTGATACCGAAGACGACCATGGAGCCGCCTTTGCCGCGCAGATATTTTTGATTCAGGGCGTACATGGGGTCATCGGGCAGGCCGGGGAAGCGGACCCATTCGACGCGGGGATGTTTTTTAAGGTGCTGGGCCACGGCGAGGGCATTTTGACAATGCCGCTCCATGCGCAGGGGGAGGGTTTCAATGCCCTGGAGGAAGAACCAGGAGTTGTCCGGCGCGATGCAGGCGCCGAGATTGCGCAGGGGCACGGTGCGCATGCGCAGGATGAAGGCCAGGGGGCGCAGGGGGTCGGGCAGGTCCAGCCCCCAGCGCAGGCCGTGGTAGGAGGCGTCCGGCTGGGTGTAAAGGCGATGGCGTCCGCCGGCCCAGTTGAAGCGGCCGCTGTCCACCACCACGCCGCCGATGCCGAGGCCGTGGCCGCCGAACCATTTGGTGAGGGAGTGGACGACGATGTCGGCGCCGAAGTCCAGCGGCCGGGTCAGGTAGGGCGTGCTGAAGGTGGCATCCACAATCAGAGGCAGGCCGTGGGCATGCGCGATTTGGGCGACGGCCTCGAGGTCGGTGATTTCGAGGGCGGGGTTGGAGACGGTTTCACAGAAGAGCGCGCGGGTTTTGCTGTCAATGGCGCGGGCGAAGTTGGCGGGGTCATTGGAATCCACAAATTTCACGGTGATGCCCAGCGCCGGCAGGATGTCGTTAAACTGGGTGTAGGTGCCGCCGTAGAGATTGCGGGCGCTGACGATGTTGTCGCCCGCCTCGGCGAGGTTGATAATGGAATAGAACACGGCGCTGGTGCCGGAGGCCAGGCCCAGGCCGCCCAGCTCCGGGGCGCCTTCGAGGAGGGCGACGCGTTTTTCCAGCACATCGGTGGTGGGATTCATGAGCCGGGTGTAAATGTTGCCCAGCTCTTTCAAGGCAAAGAGGTTGGCGGCATGCTCCGTGTTGCGGAAAACATAGGAGCTGGTGCGGTAGATGGGCACCGCGCGCGACAAAGTTACCGGGTCGGGTTGCTGCCCGCCGTGAAGGCAAAGAGTCTCAAATTTCATCGGGCCAAAATCTGAACATCTCGCGGGCGGGGCGCAAATCTTTTTTGGGCTTACGGCGCACCGGCCCCGGTTGTACCGCGGGGGCGACGGTGGGGCGCGGGGCGAAAAAAGTGGGAAAATCGGTGTGACGGCGCTGGATTTTTGGCCGTGGATGAGGCATGTTTGCAGTGTATGAAATTAGTTCTCTCGACGCACAATCTCTCCCTCACCGAAGCGATTGAGAACCACATCATCAAGCGGGTGCAAAAGCTGGAGAAATTGCACCGGAGGGCGGTGGACGTGCGAGTGACGCTGGAGCATAACGAGACTCGCGCGCCGGAACGACAGTTCACCTGCAACATGCGCCTGGGTGTGCGCGGGCCGGATTTGTTTGCGGAGCACACCGACTTCGACATGTACGTGGCCATTGACAAGGTGGTGAAGAAACTGGAGCAGCAAATCCGGGAACGCCACAGCAAGGCCAAGGCGCGGAAACACAAGGAAGCGGTGCGGCACAAGGCCAAACGCCTCACCGAAGGCCGCCTGATATAGGCCAAGAGAGGCGGAGCAAAGAGCAGCGGCTCACCTTACCACCAGCGGCAGGGGAGGGAAGGCAGGAGGCGCAGGCAAAAAGGTCAACCGGCGGTGAAACCACCGCCGGTTGGGCCGGGAAGAGGAGGAAGCCGTCAGCGCATGAGGAGCATGGCCCGGGCGCGTTTAATCATCCGGGTCAGGCGGCGCTGATAGTGAGCCGGCAGGTTGGTGTATTTGCGCGGCAGAATGCGGCCCTGTTCGGTGACGAAATTGCGCAACAAGGCCGTGTTGCGGTAGTCCAGGGCGTCCACCGTAAAGTCAATCTTGGGCTTGGGCCGCGGGGTGCGGGGCGCCATCCGGGAGGGGTGAGCGCGTTCTTTGCGGTCAGTGTGGGTTTTACGAGGCATAAGTCGTTACTTGATTTCGCGATGCACCGTGTGCCGCCGGAGATGGGGATTGTACTTTTTGAGCTCCAGCTTTTCGGTTTGCAACTTTTTGTTGCGGGTGGTGATGTACCGGGAAGGCGGCTTGCCTTCCTTGCGGGCTTCCGTGCATTCCAAGGTGACGATTTCTCGTGGCATAGGAAAAATTATTCGCGTTCTTTAACAGGGCGTTCCTCCTCCTCGGCCTCCGTGTCTTCGACTTCCACGGCGCCGACGGTGTCCACCGTGCCCAGGGCGCCGAGGCGGCGCTGGCGCAACTGGCCTTCGCGTTCCAGTTGGATTTGGGCCTCGACGGTGAAGCGGGTCCAGGGGATGGCGTCCAGCCGGGCCTTGGGGATGGGCTTGCCCGTGAGCTCGCAGACGCCATAGGTGCCGCGTTCGATGCGCTTGAGCGCCTCTTCGATTTCGTAAATGGCGTCCTGGTCGCTGGAGAGAAGGCTCAGCGCAAAATCGCGGTCAAAATTGTCGGTTCCGGTATCGGCCATGTGGAGGCTGTAACCGGGCAGTTGTTCGGCGGAATCTTTGGCGAGACCGTTCATCTGCTGTTGCAGACGGTCGCGCAAGTCCATCAAAATATCGTAGTATTTCTGCCATTCCGGCTTGATTTTGACGGGCACGACGGGGCCTTGCTTGGTCAAGGGGCGACCCAGGATGGCCGCGGCAGTGGCCGCCACGCGTTTGGGCGGAGCGCTGGATTTGTTCGGCCCGCTGGTTTTGGGCGCCGCAGCCGCCGGCCTGGCCGGAGACGCCGTTTTTGCGGGCGGCGCCTTTTTATCGGCGGCCTTGCTCACGGTTTTGCCGGGGGCTTTTTTTTCAGCCGTTTTTTTCTTTGCGGTCACGGTACCAATCCTCAAGCCAATAGCGTTTTATGTCTCTTGCTTGACGGTTGCCAGGCAACCGGCCTGGCCCTGCAAGAGCGAGGGAATGTACCAAACTTCTCCCAAATATCCACAAAAATTTTTCATAAAATTTCCGCGCCCGGACGCGGGGGGGCAGGCGGCGGTGGCGGATTAGTCCGGCTGGCGCACGTCATAACAAACCAGGCGCTCATGGTAGCGCAGATATAGGCGGCCCTGAAGCAGGACAGGATGCGCCCAAACATCATTTTTGTGTTTCTCAACGAAGCGAAACTGCCCGTGAAAGGTGAATTTTTGGCGGTCAGCCTGCACGAGGGTCATAAGGCCGTCCTCGGTGAGCCAGTAGAAGCGGTCGTTGGCATAAATCTGACTGCCTTTGGCCAGGGCGTTGGTTTGGTGGAGCAACTCGCCGGTGTGGGCATCCAGACACGCCCAGCCCCGGCGGCCGCGATACCATGAACCGACGAGCAGGCCGTTGACGTGAATCACTCCGCCGTGGCAGGTGTCGAGCTTGGAAATCCACTTGGGCGAGGCGGTGACCTGGCTGCCGGAGTCCTGGATTTGGAGCAGGGTGCCGCCGGGGCTGTCCGGGCCGGTGACGAAGACGGCGTTGCCGACCAGGACGGGGGTGGAAGCCAGGACTTTGTAGGTGGTGGGCATGGGGTGGGTCCACAAGAGGGCGCCGGTGGCGGCGTCCACCCCGAAAGCGTGGGTCTGCGAACAATTCACGAGGTGGCGGCGGCCGGCCCATTCAAAGAGGATGGGGGAGGCATAACTGGCGCGGTCGGCGGCATGGGGCGGCTCGGCCAGGCGCAGGGGCGGACTGGCCCAGCGGGTTGCGCCTGTTTGTTTGTCGAGAGCGGCCATCAAGGCGGTGTCGCCGCCGGCGGTGAGGTACACATGCTTTTCATCCACCAGGAGACACTCGCTCAAGGCCCAGGTGATGTTGCGGGCCTGGAAACGTTCCAGGATGTCCACCACCCATAACTCGCGGCCGTCGTTGGCGTCGAGGCAGACCAAGCGTCCGTGGGCGTTGAGGTGGTAGAGGCGGTGGTGGTCAAAGGCCACCGAGGCTCTGGCGCCGGGATAGGGGTCCTTCCAGGCGGCGCCATTGGTGGTTTGCCAGCGGAGTTTGCCTTGCAGGTCCAGGGCATAAATGACCAGATGCTCGCCGACATCGCCGGTGATGAAGAGGGTATCGCGGGCGATGACGGGGGCGGAATAGCCCCGGCCCAGGTATTGGATTTCCCATAAAACCTTGGGGCCGCCTTCCGGCCATTGTTTGAGCAGGTTGACTTCACGCGCGATGCCATCCCGGTAGGGGCCGCGCCATTGGGGCCAGCCTGGCTCGGCGGAAGGAATCAGCCGGGCGGCGGCGGCGGGTTGGGCCGTGTCGGCGGCGGCAAGGCGTGGCATCAGGCCTGCGGCGCAGCAACAGCAAATCCATGCCGTGTAGAGTCGCAGAGCAGTCATCATGCCTTAAAGAGTAACATGCGAACGCCGCACTGGCGAGCGAAAGCGGCAGGCAGGGGAAGTGTTCAGCCCCGCGGCCAGAGGCGGAACCAGAATTTAAGGGGGGCGCGGAGGAGGAGGTCGCGCAAGAGCTCCTCGAAACTGGCGGCTTTAGGCTCCATTAAACGGCGGGTGCTCATCAACGCGGCGAGGGTCACCAGCGCGGCGGCGGCAAAGAAGAGGCTGTAGCGATTCCATTCCACGCCGAGGCTGCGCGCGCGAAACTCGCCAATGGCGTCAATCATCATGCCCCAGAGGATGGGGGCGACGCCCTGGGTGACGTTCCAGGCCACGGAGAACAGGGCAAAGAAATGGTTGCGTCCCATGACGGGCACCGAGGCCATGGCCAGGCGGGTGAAGGCCATGTTGGCGGAGGCGGCAAACAGACCCATGCTGCCCAGGAGGGCCATGATGAGGGCGGTGGAAGCCGGCAAGGCCCGGCCGGCCATGAGCCACCAGCCGCCCAAAATCAACACGAAAACACCAAAGGCCAGCGCCAGAACGGGTTTGCTGCCGGCGGCATCGAGGCGGGAGCCAAACAGCCAGAGACTGCCCATGCCGCCCAGATAGAGGGTGGCGGAGAGCAGGAGAATGCGGCCTTCGGAGAGGGCGGCTTCGGTTTTCAAATAAGCCACGGGAAACGCCTGCATGCCCCCATAGACCACGGCCCAGAGCATGACAGTGGCAAGGATTCTTTGAAAAGGCGCGTGGCGCAGGATGGCGCCCCAAGGCACTTCGCCGGTGCTGCCGGCGGGTTCCTGGGGGACGGGCACATCGGGGATGCGCTTGAGGAAACTCAAACTGGCGGCGCCGGCCACGGCGCTGAAAGCAAAGAGCAAACTGAACTGGTAGGGGCGGGGCTCGCTGCCCAGGAAGAGGGCGGCCAGCAGAAATACCATGATGCTGCCCAGGTTGACGACGGCAGCGTCGCGGGCGAGGTAGCGGCCGCGGATGGCCTCCGGCACGAGGCTGGTGATCCAGGGCAGCCAGGCGCAACTGGAGATGCCCCGGGAGAGGTTGAAACCGAAAAGGAGGAATAACAGCAGCGCCAACTGGGTACCGTGGTCCAGAAACGCCCCCAGCAGTGGCACGGCCGCCATGCCGAAAATAAAGGCCACGCGAATGCCCCAGCCCGCATAGACAAAGCGCCGGAAGCCAAGGCGGGGGATGTATTGGGCGGCGGGGATTTGGAAAATGACCAGCAGCGGCATCATGCTCACGACCACGCCGAGGACGGTGGCGCTGGCGCCCAGGCTTTTAGCGTAAAGCACCATGGGGCTGCTGAGGACGATTTGAAACGAGAGCGCATTGAACCAAGCAAACCAGTAGGCGTTGCGGAAGCCCGGCGGCAGGCGTGGCGTTTCTGGGGAGGCGGCAGACATGCCGGGAAAGGCCGGGCGGCCGGTTAAAAACCGCGCAAGGCGGTGCTGGAGCGGGGCGGCAAACCGGGGGCGGGCACCCGTTTCAGCACCACATACTGGATGCCGTTGGCCTCGCAAAAGGCGCGCTTTTCCGGTTTGTCGCCGTCTTCATTCACGGCGTAAAGGTCGGGGCGGAGGCGACGGATTTCCGGCTCGGCATCCAGCCAGCCCCAGCCGGTGGTGAGCAGGGCTTGAGTGACGAAGCGGATGCTGCCCACCATATAAAGACGTTCGGCCTGGCAGAGCAGGGGATGGCCTGCGCCCTTGAGATGGCGCACGTTGGCGTCATTGCCCACCGCCACATACAGGTCGCCCAGCGCCGACACTTCCTCGAAAAAGCGCACATGGCCGGAGTGCAGCCAGTCATAACAGCCGGTGACGATGACTTTTTTCCTCTCCGGATGCATGGGGCCGGGCGCCGGCTCGGGAAAACCACTTAAGGCTTCCGGGGGAAGCGGCACGGGACGCCAGCCTGCCTGTGCGCAGAACTGCCGGCGCGCGGGGGAATCTTCCGCTTGGGGGTACACCCAATCCGTGGCCTGATTAGAGGCCGGCCGGGGCAACGCTGGCAGGCCAGCCTCCGCCGGAATGACCTCCACGGAATGGACGTAGCGGATGGCGCTTAAAAAGTAATGGCGTTCCGCCAGCGGAAATTGAGGGGGCTTGCCGGTGGCGCATTCAATGGCGGCATCTTCCCACAACAGCACCCGCACGGGGCCGCGGCGCGCGGCTTCCTGCAGCAGGCGCACGTGGTGCGAGCGCAAGTCGTCAAACGGGCCGGACACGACTACCTGGACCTGGTCCTGCATAGGTCAAATCCTAAGAGAAGGGTGAAAGGCGCCCGGGACGGGTTTTTCCGAGACGATATAAAGATACCCGCCGCCACAGCCGGAATACATGGCGCCGGGGTAGCGCTGCTGGTAATAGCGCAGGATGGCGCACAAGTCCACGGTCAAGCTCGGATGGCGCACGGTGTGCGGGAGCAGGTGTTCCCAGCAGGCCATGCATTCGTTGAAGGACCGCCCCAGGGCGGCGGCATCCCGGGCCAGAATGGCGGCAAAACAATCCTTGCCGGTCTGGCCGAGGCGCCGCACCCAGTCTGGTTCAAGATTTTTTTTGCCCAAGGGGTGGTAGCCCTTCGGGCGTGGGGCAATGGGGATGATGTGCAGGACCTGGGCCAGCCATTGAGCCATGGCGGGGTCGCGGCAGGTTTCGATATGGCAGGGGAAGATGCCGCCCTCATGCCGCGCGTCATAATCGAGGCGGTTGATGCCGGGATAGAGCAGGCCAATCATGTCCTGCGAGCCGGAGGGGTCGCTGCGTCCGGCATTTTCCGCGTCGTAGAGTTGCCGCACCAACAGGGCGGGGTCGCCTTCCGGGAGGCGGTCCTGCCAAAGGCGGCGCGCGACGGTGCGGGTGCCGGTGGCAAGGCCGGCCCGGTCCATCCATGGGGCCACGGGCTGCACGGCCACCACCACCATGCTGCCCGGCGGGGATGGATTCAGGCGCGAGACGAAGGGCTGGTCAATCCAGCCCCCGGCCAGGGCGAGGCGGAAGGGGAAATTGCCCCAAGGCGGTGTGGACTGCTCCATGCCGGAGGGGGGAGAGTTGGCGGCCGACATGCCCATCCATCAATAGAGGTCCTGCACGGTGTGCTCACCTGCCTGACGTTTGCGGAATTGCTCCTCAATCCAGTGGTAGGTGGTTTTCAATCCTTCCCGCAGGGGGATGGAAGGTTCCCATCCGAGCATTTGCTTGATGAAGGTGTTGTCACTATTGCGTCCGGCCACGCCGCGCGGGGCGTCGAGGTTGTAATGACGTTTGAGTTTCACGCCGCCGATGTCTTCGACGAGGGAGACCAGGTCATTGATGGAAATCATCTCGCTGGTGCCGAGGTTGACGGGGGTGGCTTTGAGGGCGTCGGTGTGCATGATCATGTCCACGCCTTTGACGCAGTCATCAATGTACATGAAGCTGCGGGTTTGCGTGCCGTCGCCCCAAATCTCAATTTCCAGTTTGCCGGTGGCCTTGGCCTCGATGACCTTGCGGCAGATGGCGGCGGGCGCTTTTTCGCGGCCGCCGTCCCAGGTGCCCCAGGGCCCATAAACGTTGTGGAAGCGCGCAATGAAGGTGGCCAGGCCGCGCTCGGCGGTATATTCCTGGCAGAACATTTCGGACATCAGTTTCTCCCAGCCGTAGCCGCGCTCGGCCATGGCGGGATAGGCATCGGATTCTTTAAGGGCGCGGCAGTTGGGGTCTTTCTGGAGCTCGGTGTTGTAGGCACAGGCGGAGCTGGAGAAGAAATAGCGGCGGACGCCGGCGCGCCAGGCGTGCTCGATGAGATGGGTGTTGATGAGGATGCTGCGGAGGCACTCCACGCGGAAGCGTTCAATGAATCCCATGCCGCCCATGTCGGCGGCCAGATTATAGACTTCCGCGGCGCCCTCCACGGCCCGGCGGCAGTTTTCCTCAATCCGCAAATCCAGGCTTAATTCCTCCACGCCCGGCACGCGCTGATACCAATGGGGCAGGGGTTTGCGGTCCACGGCGCGGATGCGCTGGTAGCCGAGGTTTTTGAAATAGCGCACCAGCGCGCCGCCGATGAAACCACCGGCGCCGGTCACCAGAATGAGTTCATCTTTGGCCGCACGATTTTCCACCCAGGGACGCGCCGCGGGCTGGCCGAAGGCAGCGCTGGGAGCCGAGTTTGAATGTTTTTGCATAGCCATGTTCCGTTGCCAAAAAGCCGCGCCAACGTATCATTACCCTGCGGGAGTTGGCAATGGGGGAGATTTCGTTCTTTTGTTTGTGACGCCAGCTTGCTATGCGTGGCAACGGATGGTAGCGCGGGTCACATTAGAAATCGCCCTGGGAAAGGATTTTGATTACCTCATTCCGCCGGAGCTGGAGCCGCTGGTGGACGTGGGCACAAGGGTCAAGGTGCCCTTTGGTGGCCGGGAGGTTTTGGGATGCGTCACGGCCCTGTTGGAGCAATCCCGTCATCCCCGCCTCAAGTCCATCCTCAAGATTGTGGGTCGGCCCAGCCTGGTCACGCCCAAGGTGCTCGCGCTGGCGCGGTGGATTGCCGAGTATTACTGCTGCGCGCCGGAGGTGGCCCTGCGCTCGGTGCTGCCGGAGGTGGTGCGCCGCGAGAAAGAAGGCTGGCGTGAGCGGTTGTTTGTGCGGGTGGCGCCGCGGGTGGGCGAGATGCCGGAGCTGACCCCGCGCCAGGAGGAAATCTGGCGGGTGGTGGAGGAGATGCGGGCGCTGCCGCTGAAGCGGCTCATGGCGCTGACGGGCGCCACGCCGCAAACCATCCGGCGCCTGGAGGACAAGGGGCTGGTGACCATCACGCCGGAGGTGGACGAGCGCGACCCCTACGCCGCGGAGCTGATCCTGCCCACCCAACCGCTGCCCTTGAACGAAGAGCAGGCGCGGGCGCTGGCGGCCATTACGCGCGCGATGGGCGCGCCGGGGCAGGCGGCGCCGGAGAAGTCCGCGGTGTTTTTGTTGCATGGCGTCACGGGCAGCGGCAAGACCGAGGTATATTTGCAGGCAATTGCCCATGCCTTGAGCCTGGGGCGGGGCGCGATTGTGCTGGTGCCGGAGATTTCGCTGACGCCGCAGACGGTGGAGCGCTTCAAGGCGCGCTTCAGCAGCGGGCCGTTGCAGACGCTGGTGGCGGTGTTGCACAGTCATCTTTCCGCGGGGGAGCGCCATGATGAATGGCATAAAATCCGGCAGGGGCGCGCGCGCATTGTGATTGGGGCGCGGTCGGCCATTTTTGCGCCGGTGGAGCCGCTGGGCCTCATCATTGTGGATGAGGAGCATGAGCATTCGTACAAACAGGAGGAGGCGCCGCGGTATCATGCGCGGGATGTGGCGGTGGTGCGCGGGAGCCGGGAAAACGCGGTGGTGGTGCTGGGGTCGGCCACGCCCTCGCTGGAGAGTTACTACAATGCCCGGCGGGGTAAATACACGCTATTGGAGCTGTCGCGGCGGGTGGACCAGAAAAAGATGCCGGTGGTGCGCGTGGTGGACATGCGGGCCGAGGCGCGGCGGGAGCGGGGCCAGATGGTGGTTTTTTCGCAGGCGTTGCGCGAGGCCATAGTGCGGCGGCTGGAGCGGCACGAGCAGGTCATTCTATTTTTGAACCGGCGCGGGTACGCCACGGCTTTGGAATGCCCCCTGTGTGGGTACGTGGCCAAATGTCCCAACTGCAGTGTGGCGCTGACGTATCACCGGCCCCAGGCGCGGTTGCGCTGTCATATCTGCAATTATGATGCGGAAGCGCCGCTGGAGTGTCCCCAGTCCGCGTGCCGGAACCCCGCCATTCGTTACGCGGGGCTGGGCACGCAAAAGGTGGAGCATGTGCTGGGCAAGCTGTTTCCGTCCGCGCGGATTTGCCGGATGGATTCGGATGTGTTGCAGCGCAAGGAGGATTACCGGCGGATTTTGGGCGATTTCAAAGCCGGCAAGATAGATATTCTGGTGGGCACGCAGATGATTGCCAAGGGGTTGCACTTTGAAAATGTCACGTTGGTGGGGGTCATTCATGCTGATTTGAGCCTGCATCTGCCTGATTTCCGCGCGGGTGAGCGCACGTTTCAACTGCTCACGCAGGTGGCCGGGCGGGCGGGGCGCGGCGAGGTGGAGGGGGAGGTTTTTGTGCAGTCCTTTACGCCGTTTCATCCGGCCATTCAGTACGCGCGCCGCCATGATTTCAACGGGTTTTACGAGCAGGAGATTGAATTCCGGCAGCAGTTGCGTTATCCGCCGTTCAGCCGGATGGTGCGTTTGTTGTTTCGGGGGCGCAATGAAGAAAAGGTGGCCTTTTTTGCGGAGTATTGCCGGCGGCAACTGGAGGGGCTGGGGAAGGAACTGCCGGACCTGGTCATGGCCGGGCCGGCCGCCGCGCCGCTGGCGCGCGCGGAAACGTTTTTCCGTTATCACCTGACTTTGCGCACGCGGCAGATGACCAAACTCAGTGCCGCCCTGGCGAATCTGTTGCCCAAGCTGCCATTGCCGGAGGATTTGGTCATGGCCGTGGACGTGGACCCGGTGACGCTGCTGTGATTTCAGGGCTTGGGCAAACGATGGAAAGCCTCCAGGGCCACCTCCCGCGCAATGGCGTGGTTGACGATGGGCCGGGGGTAAGTGCGGCCCAGTTCCACGCCCGCCTGGGCCAGGACGTCCGGCGGGGCTTCCCACGGACGATGAATCCAGCGGGCCGGTAATGCGGCCAACTCGGGCACCCAGCGGCGAACGTAGTGCCCTTCGGGGTCAAACTTTTCTCCCTGCATGACCGGGTTGAAGACGCGGAAATAAGGCGCGGCATCGGCGCCGCAACCGGCCACCCATTGCCAGCCGAGGGTGTTGCTGGCCAAATCGGCGTCCACCAGGGTATCCCAAAACCAGCGCGCGCCATGCCGCCAGTCCAGCAGCAAATCTTTGACCAAGAAGGAGCCGGCAATCATGCGGACGCGGTTGTGCATCCAGCCGGTGGCCCACAATTCCCGCATGCCGGCGTCCACGATGGGGTAGCCGGTGCGTCCTTTTTGCCAGGCGCGGAGGGTGTCGCCGGGGTCGGGGTGCCAGGGGAAATGTTTGAAGGCCGCCCGCAGGGGTTCCTCAGGGGTGTGGGGAAAGTGGTAGAGGAGGTGATAGGCGAATTCACGCCAGCCCAGTTCGGCCACAAACTGGGAAGCCGCCCAGTTTTTGAGGGGTGGCTGTTGCTGTTTGGCCCAGGCGCTGAGGCGATGCCAGATTTGCCGGGGGCTGATTTCGCCGAAATGCAAGTGGGGCGAGAGGCGGGAGGTGCCGGGGATGGCGGGGTGGTTGCGCCCATCGTTGTACCGGGCAAAAGCGGTGGAGAGGAAGCGTTCGAGTTGGTGCGCGGCGCCCGCGGGGCCGGGTTGCCAGGCGGCGCGCAGGCCGGCGGCCCAGTCAATTTTGGGCTCCAAGGCCAGGGCTTCCAGAGGCAGGGAAGATGGCCATGAGCGGGGCGCGGGCAACGAGGCCGGGGCCGGCAGGGGCGGCGAGGGCGAAGGTTGGGCGAGGCAATGTTTCCAGAAAGGGGTGAACACTTGAAAGGGAGCGCCGCTGCGATTGTGGAGGGTCCACGGCTCGAACAACAAGGCGGCGTTGAAACTTTGGACGAGCAGGCCCTGGGCGCGCAGGGTTTCTTTGAGGGCTTTATCGCGCGCCAGGATGGCTGGCTCGTAACGGCGATTCCAGAAGATGGCATCGGCGCCCGATTCTTTAATCAGGGTTTGCAGAGTTTCGAGTGTGGGGCCCTGGCGGAGGAGCAAACGGCTGCCCAGTTGGCGCAGGCCGGTATCCAGGGCACGCAACGATTGATGCAGCCACCAACGGGAAGCGCCTCCCGGCGGCCAGGCGCCTTCTTCTTCGGGGGCCCAGATAAACACCGGGATGACCGGCCGTCCGCGTTCGAGGGCGGCATGCAAGGCCGGCTGGTCTTCCCAGCGCAAATCCAGGCGAAACCATAGGAGGGTGGCACTCATGGCTGGAACAATGGCGCAGGCGCCTTCCTACTTCAAGCTGGGGGAGGGCGGCTCACGGGGCGACGGTGAGCGTGGCGGGTTGCGCCTTCAAATGGTAACCATCGGAAAAGGTGACCGTCAGGGGTTGGGACTGGAAGTTATAAACGGCGTACGTTTTGCGTCCGGCTTTTTGATACACGTTGAAAAACGGGTGGTCGGCGGTGAGGCCGGTGTCATTAAGTCCCAAGCGATTCAGCGTATGTATCCAGTGGTACATGAAGGCATGGGTGTTGCCGCTTTCGATTTTGCAGTTGGGGTTGGCGTCCACATATTCCGCCGCCGGCGCCGGTTCAGTTAGGGCACGGAACATGATGACCAAATCTCCCCAGCCATGGTTATAATCGGCGCCGCCTTTGCGGCGGGCGATGATGCGGTCATGGTTTTTTTTCACGTACGCCGGATGCCGCCCCATATAGACGCTGGCGGGGGTGAAGGGGAGCCAGTTGATGCCATGAATGCAGTCAATGTCGCCCGAGAACCACGTGGCAAAGGCGCCTTTGCCGCCCCATACCATGCCCAGCGCCACTTCGGGGAAGTCCTGGGGGAAATTGGTGCCCGCGACGTCAAACCAGTATTCTTCGACGGCGGTGCGCTCGGTGTTGAACAAGGCCAGCCCCAGGTCGCGCACGCGGCGGTTGCCGGTGGCCTCGCCCCAGAGCATCAGGCCATACCAGGCATTGAGCGATTCGCTGGAGGACTCCTGGTTGTTGCCGTCGGCGAAGTTGGCATCGCCAGAGGCCCAGGAGTGGCCGGCATATTTGTCGAAGCAACGCAAATAGGGGAAGAGCGGGTCCTGGCGGTCCGGGGAGGCAATGTCGCGGATTAGCAGCTCCACCATGGGGGCCCAGCGGCGGGCCCATTCGGGGTCCTTGCGTGCCACTTCGGCGGCGGCCCGGATGAAGTAGCCGTAATGAAAATGATGGTCATTAAGGGGGCGGTCGCTGCCGTAGGATGGGCGGCTGCCCACCAGCGCTCCCCACTGGGCGTTGTAGTAAAAGACGGCCTGCTCCTTGCCGGGAGTGGCGGTGAACCACTGCTCCAGGCGGCGTTTGATTTCGTTCACAAAAACCGCCTGCAACTCCGGTGCGCCGGCGGCCTCGGCCACACCGCTGAGGGTGGCGAGTTTGCCCAAGTGTTTGCCCTCCCAATAAGTGTCGCCCCATCCCGCCGGTTTTTTGGCGGCTTCGGTGCGCAGGTAGTGGAGGGCGCGCTCGCGGTCCGGCAAGCCCTGGGGGGGCAGCAACGGCAATAAACCCTGCACGGGCACCGTGGTGGAGAAGCCGGCCCCTGCAACTACTTTCATCAGGCCGCGCACGGAGTTGTAGGTCATGGGGGTCAGCGGGGTGGTGGTGTATTTCCATTGGTGGGGGTAGAGGGCGAAGAGGGTGCCGTTGTCGCGGCCTTCGTAAGGGCGGAGGGTGAAGCGATAATCGGCGCGCACTTTTCCGTCCTGGTAAACAAACTCCAGCCGTGTGCCGGTCACGTGGTTGTAAGCATGTTGGCGGAAACGGGCCAAAGTTTCGGGGCGGTCATCCGGGAGCACGGCGAGGCTGAAATAAGGCTTGCCGCCGCTCAGGTTGGTCCAGCGGCGTCCTTCGAGTCCGGCCCAGGTCGAGCCGGTGGCGCCAAACAGCGCGTAATGATGGTTGTTGAGGGTGAGGCCCAGGACTGGTTCGCGGGCATTACCGGCCCACAACCGCGGGGTTTGGGCGAAGGAAATCACCGGCTGGCCGCCGGCGTAGAGGCAATAAACATAAGGGCTGCCGTGGCCGAAACTGGCGCGCAGGCTGGCGTTGTTGGTGGCGAAAACCACGGTCACAAACCAATCGGAATAATCACCGCAAAGGGCCTCGGGAAAGGTGGGGGTCGCCGAGTGCTCCAGCCGCAAATCGCCCTGGCGTCCGCCGCCGCTGCCGAAGACGCCGGCGGCGGTGCCATGCACGCGGGCGCCGTGCTGGCTGACGACGAGGCCATTGGAGGCGCAGAGCAATACCAGGGGATGCGCAAAAAGGTTTTGTGAGTACGGCTGCCACACGAGGGAGCTCCACCATTGGCCGGTGAGCATGGGGCCGCGCAAATCGGCGGTGCGATAAATGCGCTCCGGGAGCGGTTTGCAGGGGCGGGGGAGGGTGGTCAAATAACCGCCGGGGCCAACGGGGACCACGGGGCCGGCCTCCGCCGAGTGCGCGGTAGCTGCCAGGAAAAATCCCCAAAAACACAGCATCCCCGCAAGCCCCACCCCCAGACGGGCAAGCCGCCGTGGCTGGGAAGCCCCCTTCATGGGCCGGGTAAAACGAGGCAATGTCATGCCCCTATTTTAGGGCTGGGCGGCTGGCCTTGTCCAAGCAAACTGTTTGGGACGAGGGTGGGGGATGATGGAGCTTTACCCACCGGCGACGATTTTGACGATTTCGAGGCGGTCGCCGTCTTTGAGGTGGCGCTGGGAGAATTCGGACGGGGACACGGGTTCGCCGTTGAGTTCCACGACGACGCTGCGGGGAAAGAAGTTATGGGCGCGTAGAAATTCCTCGAGCGTGCAGGGGAGGGCTGCGTCCACCGGCTGGCCGTTGGCAATGACCTGGGGCATAGGCTTGCTCAGACTCCGGCGAGCGCCGCGGCAGGGGCGGCGGCGATTTCGTCCATGGTCAGGTAACAGCCCGGGTCTTCGGCCCAGGGGTCGCCGAAGACTTGTTCGGCGCGGACGCGGAAGCCGCCGCCGCAGATTTCCTGGAAGCGGCAGATGCCGCAGCGGCCCTTGAGGAGGGGGCGGCGGTTGCGCAGGCCGTTGAGCAGGGGATGGTCGGTGCGGGTCCAAATCTGGCTGAAGGGGGTATCCTTGACGTTGCCGAGGGTGACGCTCTGCCAGAACTGGTCCGGGTGCACATTGCCCTGGGTGTCAATGTTGCCGATGCCGACGCCGGAGCTGTTGGCGCCGCCGCCGTTCCATTTCAACAGGTCATAGACTTCCTGGGCGCGGGGTGAATGCTCGCGCAGGAGCCGCAGGTAAAGAAAGGCATTGTCGGCGGGCTGGTCCACGGTGAGGACTTCGCGGGATTTGCCGTTTTGATTCCACTGGGCGGTGCGGTCAATGATGCGGTCAATGGCGGCGCGGGTGCGCGCGGGCGGCACGCTGACGAGGTTGGCGCCGCGCCCGCTATAGACCAGATGGTAGAAGCACACGCGGTCAATGTTCTCGAATTCGATGAAGTCGAGGATGCGGTCCAAATCGTCCACGGTGTTGCGGGTGAGGGTGAGGCGGAGGCCCACTTTCTGGCCGACGGCTTTGCAGTTGCGGAAGGCTTCGATGGTTTTTTCAAAGGCGCCTTTGCGCCCGCGGAAATAGTCGTGGGTTTCGCCGATTCCATCAAGGGAGATGCCGACGTAGGAGAAGCCCAGTTCCTTGATTTTTTTGGCGGTGGCCAAATCAATCAAAGTGCCATTGGTGGAGAGGGTGAGGCGCAGGCCCTTTTGCACAGCGCGGGTGGCCAGGTCGAAAAAGTGGGGGTGAATGAGCGGCTCGCCGCCGGAGAGCAGGACGGCCGGCACCTTGAAGGCGGCCAAATCGTCAATCACGGCATAACATTGCTCGAGCGAAAGCTCGCCGGGATAGACCTGGGCGGTGGAATCGGAATAGCAATGGATGCAATTCAGGTTGCAACGGCGGGTGATGTTCCAAACGACAATGGGACGGCGTTCCGCGGCGGAGCGCGGGGCGCCATGGCCCTGGCCGTAACGCAGGTGGTCGGCGGGCTGGGCCACGCCACAATACAAACGAGTCAGATTCAGCATGGTACTACGACTTAAAAGGGGCGCGCTCAGGTGGCCGCCGGAGCGGACACGGGCGCTGGATGATAATGGGGTGACACGTAAGCGCAGAGGGGTTCCTCGCCGAGGTAATCGCCTGTCAGCGCGTAGGCGCGGGCGCGGGAGCCGCCACAAATGTCCTTGTACTCGCAGACGCCGCACTTGCCCTTGAGCAGGCTGGAGTTGCGCAGGTTGCGGAACACTTCATGGTTGCGGTACACGTCAATCAATTCGTCGGTGCGGGCGTTGCCGCCGGTGATGGGCAGGAAGCCGCTGGGCTGGATTTCGCCAATGTGCGAGACGAACACAAACCCTTTGCCGTCGTTGATGCCGATGGGGGCGCGCTTTTTCAGGGCTTTCTCGTCATGCAACTGTTGCAACACCACCCGGCGGTAATGATGGCCTTCGGTGGTTTTGATGTCGTAGGGGACGCGCGTGGAAAGGTGGGCCAGCTTGACGAACAGCTCTTCCATTTCAAAGGCGTTGAGCAAATCAGCCACCTTGCCCCGGCCGGTGGGCACGAGCTGGAAGACACTCCACAATACCGGCTTGATGTCCTCCAGCAATTTCACGAAGCCGTCAAAATCCTTGATGTTTTGCCGGGTGAAGGTGGTGTTGACCTGGACTTCGATGCCGGCGGCACGGATGTTTTGCAGGGCCTGCATCGTCATGTCCCAGGTGCCTTTGATGCCGCGGAAGCGGTCATGGCTCTCGCGGGTGGCGCCGTCAATGCTGATGGAGATGCGGGCGCAACCGGCCTCCTTGAGGCGCTGGAGGTCGGCCTGCAGGAAAAGGGGCGTAACGCTGGGACTCAGGGCGACGCGCAAACCTTTGCTGGAGGCGTAGGCCACGATGTCATAGAGGTCCGGCCGCTGCATGGGGTCGCCGCCGGTCAAAATAAAAATGCCGGGGTGCGCGCGGACCACCTGGTCCACGAAGCGGTAGGCTTCCTCGCCGTCCAATTCCTGGGGATGACGGTGAATCTTGGCGGCGGCGCGGCAGTGGCGGCATACCAGCGCGCAGGCGCGGGTCATTTCCCAGACGACCAGAAAGGGGTGGTCGTTAAAATCAAACATCGGTTGCCCAAGCATCGGTATCATGTTCGTCGGCGCGGTCATGATAGGCCATGACCTGCATCAAGCATAACGCCCATTTCAAGGTACTGCAATGAATACCATCAAGACGGTTGATGACGGGGGGTGGGGTGGGATGAAAAAAGGAAAAAATTTTTTTTGACAAAGGGCGTGGTGTGGGAAAGATTAACGACAGAATAAGTCGTTATTCGACTGAGAGCGCGGTAGAAGAAAGAGGCCGAGGAGCTGAGGGAGCCTTCGGCCGAATTTAAGTCGGCAAATAACGACAAAATTAGTCGTATATATGGAAACGAATGTTGCCGAGGCGAAGGTTTCGCCAAATGAATTGCTGAAGGCCGGTTGCCCCACCCTGGCGGGCACGCTGGCGCAAACTTTGGCGGACGAGCAGGCCGACCATTTTAGCGAGGAGGATGCCCAGTTTCTCAAGTTTCACGGTTGCTACCAGCAGGATGACCGGGATGTGCGGAAGCAGGGGAAGAAGTTCATCATGATGGTGCGGGTGCGGATGCCGGGCGGAGTATTGAAACCGGCGCAGTATGTGGCGATGGACCGCCTGGCCAGTGAGTATGGCAACGATACGCTGCGGGTGACTTCGCGGCAGGGCATCCAGTTTCATGGGGTTTTGAAGAGCGGGCTGGCCCGGACCATACGGGGAATCAATGAGGCGTTGTTGACCACGCTGGCGGCATGCGGTGATGTGGTGCGGAATGTGGTGACGCCGCCGCCGGTGCTGCATGGGCTGGCCGGGCAGCAGGTGCTGGCGGATGCGCGACTGCTTTCGCAATCGTTGCTGCCGCAGACGCCGGCTTATCATGAAATCTGGTTGAATGGCGAGAGATTGAAGTTGGAGTCCGAGGTGGCGGGGGATTTTGTGGACCCGCTGTATGGCAAGACCTATTTGCCGCGGAAGTTCAAGATTTCCTTTGCCATTCCGCCGGTGAACGATGTGGATATTTTTGCGCAGTGCCTGGGGTTCATTGCCATCCAAGAAGACGGGCAGGTGGCGGGCTACAACGTGGTGGCGGGCGGGGGCATGGGGAGGTCGCATGGCAACCAGCAGACCTTCCCGCGGCTGGGGGATTTGATTGGGTACATCCCGCGGGGGGCGGTGGAGGCGGCGGCGCGGGCGGTGGTGGGGATTCACCGGGATTATGGGGACCGGGCCAACCGCAAGCATGCGCGGTTGAAGTATGTGCTGGCGGATCGCGGGGTGGACTGGTTTCGGGCGGAGCTGGAGCAGCGGCTGGGCTTCAAGCTGGAGGCGGCACGGCCGTTTGTGTTCACCCGGCAGGGGGATTGGTACGGATGGCGGCAACTGGCGGACGGCACCTGGGTGCTGGGGATGTTCATTGAGACGGGGCGCATCCGGGATACGGAGTCGCGGCGGCTCAAGACGGCCTTGCGGCGGGTGGTGGAGGAGCTGGGCTTGGAGGTGCATCTGACGCCGGCGAATAATTTGCTGCTGGTGGGGATTCAGGAGGGGCAACGGGCCGAGGTGACGCGGATATTGGCGGAGCATGGGGCGGACCCGGGGCGGGCGGTCAGCGCCGTACGGGGCGCCTCGATGGCGTGCGTGGCGTTGCCGACGTGCGGACTGGCGCTGGCGGAGGCGGAGCGGTACCTGCCCAACCTGATGACGGAGATTGAGCAGGCGTTGCAGGAGACGGGTTTGGGGGGCGAGGAAATCATCATTCGCATGACGGGCTGCCCGAATGGTTGCGCGCGGCCGTACATGGCGGAGATTGCGTTGGTGGGCAAGGCGCCGGGGCGGTATCAACTGTTTGTGGGCGGCAACGCGGCCGGGACGCGGCTGAATCGGGTGTACAAGGAAACGGTCAAGGAGGGGGAGATTATTGGGGAATTGCGGGCGTTGTTTGAGCGATTCCGGCGGGAGCGTGTGGCCCATGAGCGGTTTGGCGACTGGGCGGCGCGGGTATTGTGGTTGGAAGCGGCGGCCTAACCCTCACATTTTTTCTTTTTCATGTTCACGGACGCGGAAATCAGTCAATGGAACCGGCACTGGCAGGGCAGGCCGGTGGAGGAGATTGTGGAATGGGCGCTCCTGGTGGCGAAGGGGCGGGCGGTGGTGACCACGAATTTTCGCGCCTATGAGGCGGTGTTGCTGCATTTGGTGACGCGGGTGCAGCCGGACATACCGGTGTTGTGGGTGGACCACGGGTGGAACCGGCCGGCGACGTATCGGCACGCGGAGGATTTAACGCGGCGGTTGCGGCTGAATTTGAAGGTGTACACGCCGACGATGACGGTGGCGCGTTATCAGGCGTTGCACGGGGCGCCGCCGACGGCAGAGCAGGAGGAGGCCCTGCGGCAGTTCAGCCAGGTGTTCAAGCTGGAGCCGTTTCAGCGGGCGATGCGGGAGATGGCGCCCGCGGTATGGCTCACGGCGCTGCGCCGCGTGCAAAATCCGCATCGGGCGGGGATGGAGATGGTGGTGCGAGATGCCCAGGTGGGTGTTTTGAAGGTGAGTCCGCTGGTGGAGTGGACGGATGAACAGATGGCGGCGTATGTCCAGGCCCATGATTTGCCGGTGGAATGGGACTACTTTGACCCGGCCAAGGGCGACGAGAAACGGGAGTGTGGTTTGCACGTGCGCTGGGGCCAGGAAGGGAAAGGGGCCTGAGCGAGCGGCGCCACGTGCCATGGACCTTGAAGGCTCCAGCCCGAAGGAGGACCTTACATGAGAAGTTATCATTTGGACCATTTGCAGTATTTGGAGACTGAGGCCATTCATGTGATGCGTGAAGTGGCGGCGGAGTTTGAGCGCCCGTGCCTTTTGTTCAGCGGGGGCAAGGATTCAATCTGCCTGTTGCGACTGGCGGAGAAGGCGTTTCGGCCGTCGGACATTCCCATGCCCTTGTTGAATGTGGATACGGGCCATCATTTTCCGGAGCTGAACGAATTTCGGGACCGGCGGGCGCGGGAGCTGGGCGCGAAACTCATCGTGCGGAAGGTGGAGGATGCGATTGCGCAGGGGGTGGCCACGCCGGCGCCGGGGGAGGTGAGCCGCAACAAGCTGCAAATTCCGACGTTGCTGGCGGCGATTGAGGAGTTTCGGTTTGATGCCTGCATTGGGGGGGCGCGGCGGGACGAGGAGAAAGCGCGCGCGAAGGAGCGTTTTTTCAGTTTTCGAGACGCCTTTGGGCAGTGGGACCCCAAGAACCAGCGGCCGGAGATTTGGAATCTGTACAATGCGCGGGTGAATCCGGGCGAGCACATGCGGGTGTTTCCGTTGAGCAACTGGACGGAGCTGGATGTGTGGCAGTACATCCGGCGCGAGGGATTGGAGGTGCCTTCGATTTATTTCAGTCATCCGCGGTTGTGTGTGCGGCGGCAGGGGCAGTGGCTGCCGGTGAATGAGTTTTTGCCGCCGCGGCCGGGGGAGGAGGTGCGGGAGCTGGTTGTGCGGGTGCGCACGATTGGCGACATCATCAGCACAGGCATGATTGAATCGCGGGCCGACAGTCTGGACGACATCATCGCGGAAATTGCGGCGGCGCGGGTGACCGAGCGCGGTTCGCGGGCGGATGACAAGGTATCGGAGGCGGCCATGGAGGACCGCAAGAAGGCTGGATATTTTTAAGGGGAAGGCGGCAAGGGACAGCGAAGGGACAAGGGAAACTTCATGCAAACACACACAGTGATGGCACAGGGTTCGGCAGCGCCGGGCGGGGCGGTGGCGGAGCGTCCGCGCGCGCTGGCGCACGCGGTGGAAATTTTGCGGTTCAACACGTGCGGGTCGGTGGATGACGGCAAGTCCACCCTGATTGGGCGGCTGCTGTATGATTCAAAGTCGCTGATGGAGGACCAGCTTGAGTCGCTGGAGCGCTCAGCGGAGATTACTGGGGGGGGGCAGATTAACCTGGCGAATTTGACGGACGGGCTGCGGGCGGAGCGGGAGCAGGGGATTACGATTGATGTGGCGTACCGGTATTTTGCGACGCCGCGGCGGAAATTCATTGTGGCGGACACGCCGGGGCATGTGCAGTACACGCGCAACATGGTCACGGGCGCTTCGACGGCCAATTTGTCGGTGGTGCTGGTGGATGCGCGGCAGGGGGTGAGCGAGCAGAGCCGGCGGCATACGTTCATTGCCTCGCTGCTGCGGATACCGCACTTGATTATTGCGGTGAACAAGATGGATTTGGTGGACTGGTCGGAGGAGCGTTTTCTGGAGATTCGGGCGGATTTTGAGGCGTTTCTGCCGCGGCTGGACATCAAGGATGTGAAGTTCATCCCAATCAGCGCGTTGAACGGGGACAATGTGGTGGAGCCGTCGCGGCATACGCCGTGGTATTGCGGTCCCACGCTGCTGGGCCATTTGGAGACGGTGCACATTGCCAGTGACTACAATCTCCAGGGGTTCCGCCTGCCGGTGCAGTGGGTGAACCGTCCGCAGGCGCCGCGGGACCCGCGTTATCATGATTTTCGCGGGTACAGCGGCCAGATTGCCGGGGGCATTGTGCGGGTGGGGGATGCAGTGCTGGTGCTGCCGGCGGGGCTGAAGAGCCGGGTGAAGGAAATCTGGACGTACGACGGGTCGTTGCCGGAGGCGTTTTGTCCGCAGTCCATCACGTTGTTACTGGAGCATGATCTCGACGTGAGCCGGGGGGACATGGTGGTGGGGTTTGAGCATTTGCCGGGGATGGACCAGGAGGTGCGGGCCCAGGTGTGTTGGATGCATGGGCGGCCGCTGCAGGCCGGGAGGAAGTATCTGCTCAAACACACCACGGCGACGGTGCAGGCGGCGGTGATGGAGGTGGAGCACCGCATGAATATTTTGACGTTTGAGCCGGAGCCGGCCCGCGAGCTGGGGTTGAACGACATTGGGCAGGTGCGGTTGAAGACGTCGCGTCCGCTGGTGTATGACGGGTACGCCACCAACCGCATGACGGGAGCCTTTATACTGATTGAGCCGGGCACCAATGCCACGGTGGCGGCCGGCATGTTGCTGCCGCCGCCGCGGGCGATTACGCCGGAGTACCACGATTTTGTGATTTGAGCGGGAGGCGCCGGGTTCAGCCGCCGCCGTTTTTGCGGGGGTAATCGTCGAGATTGCGGGAGAGGTACACGTGGCGGATTTCCTGGCCGAAGCCGTTTTTACGGAAAAACTTGAGCGCTTCATGGTTTTCCTCGTCGGTGTCCACCAGCATGATGCGCGCTTCGCGGGCGATGAAGCGCTCGGTGAGCTGATTGAGCAGACGCCGGGCGAGGCCGCGTCCCTTGAATTGGGGGGAGACTCCCAGCCAGAGGAGCCAGCCGTATTTCCATGCGTTTTGGGGTTTTTCCATGACGCGGCCGAGGGCAAAGCCGACGATGCGGTCCTGGCTTTCGGCAACGAGGCAAAATTCGGCCTCCGAGCTGAAGAGTTGGGCCAGCTCGTGGTCGTCCCAGGAGCGGTAGAGGGTGGGCAGTTTTTCGGCAGTGAACAATTCCTGGCCGAGGGCGAAGACCTGGGGCACGTCTTCGAGGCGCATTTCGCGGATTTCGACCGCCGGAGAGGAGGCGCGGGAGCGCCGCCGCCGGGGGCGTTTGGTTGATGAAGGGTCGCTGTCTTCGTTCATAGGTCGAATCGCAGTTAAAGCAGAGCGGGGCCGCCCTAGGGCAACCTCTGGCGGCCGGTCAAAGGGGAATTAGATGAGGGTGGCCGCCTTGGCGAGGGCTTCATCCAGGCGGCTGACCTCCTTGCCGCCGCCGCGGGCGAAATCGGGCTTGCCGCCGCCCTTGCCGCCGGTGATGGGGGCGATTTGCTGGAGGATTTTGCCGGCTTGCACGCGCTGGGTGTAGGCGGGGGAAACGGTGGCCATGAGGGTGACGGCGTTTTGGGCGGCGCCACCGAGGACCACGACACCCTGGAAGCAGCCTTTGAGTTCGTTGACCATGGCCTGCAGAGTGTCGGCATCGGCGTCCACGCGTTCAATGATGACAGGCACCTGGTTGATGGTGCGGGCTTTGGTGGTGAGGCTGCGGGCCATTTCGCCGGCCTGTTTTTGCTGGAGGGCGCGCCATTGTTTTTCCAGCTCCTTTTGTTGCTGGAGCAGGTTTTCAATGCGTTTTTCCAGCTCGCCGACGGGCGTGTTCAGTTTGTCGGCCAGCGCCCGGAGGCGGCGCGCTTCGTCCCAGGCGCGGCGGTAGGACTCCAGGCCGGCCACGGCTTCGATGCGGCGCACGCCGGCGGCGATGGCGGTCTCGGCGACGATGCGGAAAAGGCCGATTTCGCCGGTGGCGCGGGTGTGCGTGCCGCCGCAGAGTTCCATGGAATAACCGTCCAGACGGCCGGGGTGGCCGCCGATTTGCACGACGCGCACGGTGTCGCCGTATTTGTCGCCAAAGAATTGCATGACGTCTTTGCGGCCTTTGACCTCCGCGTAGGGGACCTCGGTCCAGCTTACGCCGGCGTTTTCGAGGATGCGCTCGTTGACCAGTTTTTCGACGTCAGCCACTTGTTGGGGCGTGAGGGGCGGGCAGTTGAAGTCGAAGGTCAATTTGTCGGGGCCGACAAAGGAGCCCTTTTGGGAGGCTTCGGGGCTGACGACTTCATGGATGGCCCAGTGCAGCAGGTGCGTAACGGTGTGATGGCGCTGAATGCTGGCGCGGCGGGGGGCCTCGACTTGCAGCAGGACAGGCTCGCCGGGTTGGGGCAGGCGCGAGGGAGGATTGTCGGACAGGGACAGATAATGCAGCCAGGTGGCGCCTGATTTTTGGGTGTCCTCAATGCGCCAGCAAATCTCGCCGGCGCGCAGCTCGCCGGTGTCGCCGACCTGGCCGCCCATTTCGGCGTAGCAGGCGGTGGCATCGAGGATGACGGCGGTTTTGTCTTTGATTTGGACGACTTCGAGGACGCGGGCGGGAGTTTGAAGGGTGTCGAAACCCACAAAGCGGGTGGGGGTGTCGGTTTCGATTTGGGAAAGCTCGATGATTTCGCGTTTTTGGGCTTTGCGGGCGCGCTCACGTTGTTCCTCCATCAGACGGTTGAATTCGGCCACGTCCACTTTCAGGCCGCGTTCGCGGGCCATGAGCTCGGTCAAATCGAGCGGGAAACCGTAGGTGTCATAAAGTTTGAAAGCGAAGTCACCCGAAATGACCAGCGGCTGGTGAGCCTCGGTTGGGTCTCGGGGAGCGCACGCGTCTCGCGTGCTTACCTCGGCGTCTCGCCGAGGTGTATCCCTTTCATTTTGTTTCGTCCAAACCCACGGGTAACCTTCTGACTCAGAAACAATCTTTGCTCTCCATGGGTTTTGACAAATGTAATGAAATTTTTCCTCCAAATCGGCTTGTCCACGAATCAAACGGTCAAAGGATTCCTTTTCCCAAACCGGACCGTCAGCGCCGCGCAGGCGGTTGATTTGGTGTGCGGTAAATGATTTAATGCCATGCAAAATTTCCGTTAACGACCAAAAGACGGGAGTCCCGGAGGCATCTTCTTGTTTGATTTGTGGTTCAATGAGGAGGTGGACATGGTCGGGCATGACGCAAGCGGCATAGAGAAAGTACCTTTTTTCCCGATGCCCAAAGATCAAGCTGTCCAACACCCTATCGCGTTCCTCCGGAGTCAGTACCCGGTGGTTATACGTTGAAAACGTGACCATGTATTTGCTCCACGGCCGCTCAAAATGAGGAAGGTTGCGTTTGGAATAATGAATGTTTTTGGGAGAGGGTTCCGGCGGGACGCCGGAACCGGCACGCGAGACGCGTGCGGTCCCCGAGACGGATTCCACGTATTGGTTGAAGAGTTCGATGCCGCGGTCGAGGGTGCGATTGAAGGCTTCCTCCTCCTGGCGGATGACTTCTTCCACGTGGGCCTGGCGGGCGCGGATTTCGGGGAAAACATCGCCCATGGTTTCGGCCAGGACCGGCACGAGTTTGAAAAAGAACGGCTCGTGAAAGCCCAGGGAGCGCCCGTAGCGCACGGCGCGGCGGAGGATGCGGCGGAGGACGTAATGGCGGTCCGTGTTGCCGGGGAGGATGCCATCGGCGATGGCAAAGCTCAGCGTGCGGATGTGGTCGGCGATGACGCGGAAGGCGACGTCCACGCGTTCCTGTTCGGTGGCGGGCACGAGGTTGCCGGCGGCATCGGGGCGGGGGAGGGTGGCGCCATATTTTTTGCCGCTGAGCGCCTCGAGCCGGTCAAAGAGCGGGCGGAAGATGTCGGTTTCGTAATTGGAGATGATGCGGCTGAAGTCCGTAAAACCCCGGGTATTCTGAATGATGCCGGTCACGCGCTCGAATCCCATGCCGGTATCCACGCTTTTGGCGGGGAGCGGGGAGAAGGAGCCGTCGGGGTTGGCATTGAATTGCATGAACACGAGGTTCCAGATTTCAATGCATTGGGCGCTGCCTTTGTTCACGAGGGCGCCGCGGGTGTCGCCGGCGGGGGTGAGGTCCACGTGCAGCTCGGAGCAGGGGCCGCAGGGGCCGGTTTCGCCCATCATCCAGAAATTGTCTTTTTTGCCGCCGTAATGGATATGGACGTGGGGGTCGAGGCCGGCCTGGGAGAAAATGGCGGCCCAGAGGTCATAGGCTTCCTGGTCAAACTCGGCCGGTTCCCCGGGGCCGGGTTTATAAACGGTGGCGTAGAGGCGTTGGGGGGGAAATTTCCAGAGGCCGACGACGAGTTCCCAAGCCCATTCGATGGCTTCTTTTTTGAAGTAATCGCCGAAACTCCAGTTGCCGAGCATTTCAAAGAAGGTGTGGTGGTAGGTATCCAGCCCCACGTCTTCAAGGTCGTTGTGCTTGCCGCCGGCGCGGATGCATTTCTGAGTATCGGCGGCGCGGCCGGGTTGGTAGGGGCAGGGGATTTGTCCCAGGAAGATGGGGACAAATTGATTCATGCCGGCGTTGGTGAAGAGGAGGTTGGGCGAGTCCGGCAGGAGGCTGGACGAAGGCACGATGGTGTGCTGCTTCGACCGGAAAAAGTCGAGGAACGACTGGCGAATGTCACGGCTTGTCATACACAAGTCCCAAATCAGGGGGCTGAAGATAGGGAAAAAGCGGGAGCGTGCCAATGGATTTTTGAGCGGCTGCGGGAGCGGTGGGGAGGAGGGAAGCCGGGTTAGTTCATCGGCTTCATGGCCGATTGGAGACGGCGCATGTCTTTCAGGTCCTGGGCGTTGGCCACCGATTGCGGGGTGCGCTGGTAGGTTTTGGGCCAGGCCCATTTCCAATGGTCCACGTGGCCGTCGGCAAAGCTGAGATTGGCGCCCTGATTGTGGCGGTTGGCCGGGAGGTCAAACCAGACATTGCCAAAATAGGAATTGGGCTGGCAAAGGCCAAAGTGGGCATCGAGGATGGAATCCTCATGGGTGTCAATGAAGACAAAAAAGCGGTCGGGCGTGGGGCGGGTGATTTCGCTGTATTTTTTGTAGGAGGGGATGAGACCGGCGGCGACGTCGCAGTTGACGGCGCTGCTCATGTTGTAACTGCGGGTGCGAGGCTGGTTCAAGGGGTTGCCATTTTCATCTTCGATGGTGGATAGGTCGGAAGGGCAGCGGTAGATGCTGGTGTTGCGGTTGTATTGGAAGAGGACGCCCTGCTCGATGTTGCGGGTATCGGCATCGAGGCGGGTGTTGCCGGGACACCAGGAGACGCCGCGCATGATGGAGTCTTTGCGGTTGACGTCGTACACGTAATTGTTGGGGGGCAGCCAGCCTTCATTGTCGTCCACGTACATCAGCCAGCACATTTGCAATTGTTTGAGATTATTGAGGCAGGCGAGGCTGCGGCTTTGTTCGACGGAGCGATTGATGACGGGGAGCAGGAGGGCGGCGAGGATGGCGATGATGGCAATCACCACCAGCAATTCGATGAGCGTGAACGCGGCGTGCCCTCCTCCCCCGGAGGTTGCACCACAACCATTTCCCCGGCTTTGGCGCCACAAGACCAAAGCGGGCAAATGCATTTTTGCGCTCATCAAAGTCGCGGTTCGGCTAAGTAGTTATTACGTTTCTATATCTTTTATCGGATTTCGGCAAGAAAAATTTAGGCCTATTTTCATGGCTTTGCAAGCCGGTTGATTGATGGAGAGTGAAATGCTTAAGGCCTTGTAGGGAAATGGCTTACAAAGAAAATGGCCGGGCGATGCTTTCACCCGGCCATTAAGGCGGTCTTAAATGGGTTAGAAAAAAAACTGCTTTCGGGCCTCCAGGCAACCGGCTCAGGATTTGGGGCGGGGGCCTTTGGCGGTGGCATCGGTCCGGCTGGATTCCATCAGGCGCGCCGGGATGTTGCGGTATTGGCGGCTGATGAATTCGTTGGCGGCTTCATTTTGGCGGCGTTCGCGCAAATTGGCCAGGAAGACGGGCAATTCTTTTTTGAGTTTGTTTTCGTCCACGGGCAGGCGCTGGCGCAGGAAGGCCAGCCAATAGCCGTGCTGGGATTCGCGGATGGCGGTGACGTTGCCGGGGGCGAGGTCGGCCAGAAGATTGCGCACTTCATTCAGGGTGACGGCGGGGGGCAGATTGGTGACCTCGCCGGAAACGCGGGAGAAGGGGGGCAGGACAATGGGCAGGAGGCCGTTGTCCAGGCAGATTTGGGTGAAGTTTTGGCCTTGGGCCAGGCCATTGGTAAGGGTGTTGTAGAAGATATCGGCGCGTAATTTGGCCATGGCTTTGGCTTGCTCGTGTTTGTAATCTTCGATGACCTTATTGCGGACGGCGTCGAGGGTGGGGATTTCGCGGGGCAATCGTTGTTTCAAGGCGAAGAGATAGGCGCCGTCTTCGGCAGGGATGGGATTGATGAGGACGGGGTCTTCGGGTTGGAGGCGGTAGAGGACGGGGATGGCGCGCTCGGGCAGTTTCAAGTCGGAGGGGCCTTCAAGGAGGTCAAAGGGTTTGGCGGTGTGGACGGTGAGGTTGCTGCGGGCGGCGAGGGCGATGAAATCCTGGAGGGTGTTGGTTTTTTCCAGGTTGAAGCCGTGGGTGAATTCGTTGACGGCGCGCATGGCCAGGCGGCGGGCCTGGTCTTCGATGAGGTCTTTTTCGATGCGGGCCTTGGCGTCGGCTTCATTGAGGGGGTTGCCGTCCTTGTCTTTCCAGAAATTGGTGGGTTGGCGGGAGTAGATGGAAGCGACCAGGGCGGTCATGTTGGTCTGGCGGGTGAGGTTGGTGATGGCCTGGGACCAGAAATTGGTGAGGGGGAAATGCACATAAACCAGTTGGACACGTTCAGGGATGGCATACTCGGCGAGGCGGTTGCTGTACAACTGGCTGATGGCCTCAGGGGGGAAATTGGTGATGGAGGCGAGGTAGTTGGAGGCGTTGAAATAGACCAGGGCGGCGTCGAGTTCTTCGTGTTCGCGGCGGAAAATGGCTTCGGCCTCCTGGGGGGTGGTGAGGCGGCCGGCGATGCCGCAGAGTTCGACGAGGTGTTGGAGGCCGGCTTCGTGGCGCAGGAAGCGCTCGAAGTCGAGCAGGCTGAGCTGGTTTTTGCGGAGCACTTGTTCTTCAAAGGCGTTCAAGGCGGCGGCCATGTCGCGGGTTTGGCCGCCGGTGGCGAGGGTCAGGAGCTCATCGCGCAGGCGCAGGGTGGCCTCGATGCCGACCTGGATGTTCATCTGGCGCAGCAGCTCGGCCAGGAGGAGGCGGCTGTTGGCGGCTTCCTCGGGATGGAAATTCTGGCGGGCCATTTCGTCGGTGCGGTCCGGGAAGGTGCCGTAGCGGAAGAAGAACTGGAGTTTGGCCTCGTTGAGGGCGTCTTCGTATTCGGGGCCGGAGATGGGGCGGTTGTTGACATGGAACCCGGATTTTCCGCGGCGGCCGAGCACGTGGTAGCGGGCGTCGGGGGAGAAGTAGATGACGAAGCTGATGACCACCACCACGATGATGATGGCCCACATCCAGGTTGAGTGCTTGCGAATGGTCCCAAACATAAGGTTATCAAAAACTGTGGCATTAACAGCGCCAACAGAGCGCGCAGCCTACCCGCGGGACGGGCGGGAGGTCAAACGCAAAAAACAAAAATCAGGACTTGCCAACGGGCGCGGCGAGGTCTAGGCTTTGCGCTCTTTGGACGGACAGGCGCCGTCCGGCGGGCAAGCCGGGAGGGCGCATGGCATGTGCCGTCGAGTGGATTTTTGGGAATCAACATAGCTATGGCAGTACGCATACGACTGAAACGCATCGGAGCCAAGAACAGCCCCGTGTACCGGGTGGTGGTGGCCGACAGCCGCAGCCCGCGGGATGGCCGGTTCATTGAGGAACTGGGGACGTATCATCCCGGGCGCAAGGACCAGAAGGTGACGCTGAATCTGGAGCGCGCCAAGTACTGGTTGAGCGTGGGGGCGCAGCCCACGGACACGGTGAAATCCTTCCTGCGGCAAGCGGAGCGGGCGGCGGCGGGTTGAGCCGGCCGGGAGGGCCACGATGCAAGCTTTTTTGGAATACGTGGTCAAGGGCGTGGTGGACCACCCGGAGCAGGTGACCATTACGCCGGCGGAACGCGGCGGACTCACGGTCTATGAGTTGCGCCTGCATCCGGACGATGTGGGCAAGGTGATTGGGAAGCAGGGGGCGATGATCAACGCCATCCGGGTGTTGTTGCAGGCGGGCGCGGCGCGGAAGGGCTTGCGCTGCGCGCTGGAGATCGTGGAGGAAGAGGCCGCCGCGCCCGGCGCGCCTGCGGCCGGGGAGTAACGGCAAGGCGGCCCGGGCCGCCGTCAGCGGCCATGAAGATTGATGTGCTCACCCTGTTCCCGGGGATGTTTGCCGGGCCGCTGGATGAGAGCATCATCCGGCGGGCTCGGGACAAGGGATTGCTGGAGCTGCGGATTATTAATTTGCGGGACTACACCCACGACCGCCATCAAACCGTGGATGATCGTCCGTTTGGGGGCGGGCCGGGGATGTTGATGAAGCCCGAACCGATCTTTGAAGCGGTGGAAGCGCTGGGCACGCCGGAGACGAAGGTCATTTTGATGACGCCGGCGGGGCGGCTGTTTAATCAGGCGATTGCCCGGGAGCTGGCGCAGGAGAAACACTTGTTGCTGGTCTGCGGCAGTTACGAGGGATTTGACGAGCGGGTGCACGAGCACCTGGCGGATGATGAGCTGTCCATTGGGGATTATGTGCTGACCAATGGGGCGCTGCCCGCCATGGTGGTGATTGATGCGGTGACCCGCTTGTTGCCGGGGGCGCTGGGGGATGACCAAAGCGCGGTGGAAGAATCCTTCAGCCACGGTTTGCTGGAGTGCCCGCACTACACGCGGCCGGCGGAATTCCGGGGCTGGAAGGTGCCCGAGGTGTTGTTGTCGGGCAATCACGCGGAGATTGCGCGCTGGCGGGCCGCCCAGGCGCTGGAGCGGACCCGGCGGCGGCGGCCCGATTTGCTGGCGGGGCAGGCGCTGCCGGCGGCAGAAGAAAGGAAGCGGCGGTCGAAAGGGCCGCCGCCCCAAGAAAAAGAATGATTTATGAATCAGGCAATATTGGATCGCATTGAGTCGGAACAACTGAAGAAGGACCGCCCGGATTTCCGGGTGGGCGACACCATCCGTGTGCATACGCGCGTGGTGGAAGGGGACAAGGAACGCATCCAGGTCTTCACCGGGGTGGTGATTGGCCGGCGCGGGCGGGGTTTGAACGAGACCTTCACCGTGCGCCGCATCAGCTACGGGGAAGGGGTGGAGCGCGTGTTTCCGCTGCATTCACCGCGCATTGAGAAGATTGAAATTGAGCGCCGCGGGGTGGTGCGCCGGGCCAAGTTGACCTACTTGCGCAAGCGCATTGGGAAGGGGGCCATGCTGGTGCGCGAGCGCAAGGAGCGCGCCATTGTGGTGCCGGGCACGCCCGCCGAGGCACCGGCGGCGGACACCAAGGCCTGAGGCTGTTTTTATGCCACGGGCGAGGGGGCGGCCTCTCGCCCGTTTTTTTTCGCCATGCGCCGGAGAGCTTGGTCAAGGGCGGCGCGCACGCGGGTTGAGGGGCGCGGAGGGGCACCGCACGTGCGGCGGGGACGGGGCGGCGTGCGTCGGGCGGGCATCCTGCTGGCCGCCATTGTTCTGGCGTGGTTCATGGGGGGAGTTCTGGAGGCGGCGAGGCCGACCTTCGATGGGGAAGCCGTCTATCACCGGGCCACCAACACGGCAGGGGCGGTGCTTTTGTTCAAACCGGTTTCTCAGGATACCCAGAAATTGGAGACGGTGCTGGCGCCGTTTATTTTGCAGAGCACGGGCGCCGGGGCGGGGGAGGTGGCGCGGCAGCGGGCTGCTTTTGGTGTGCCGCTGCCGGGGGCGGCCGGGAGTTCTGCGGTGGTTTATTTTCGCGCGGGTACCACGCCGTGGGGAGGGGTGGTTCACACGCAGATGATGTATCTCTGGCTTTATGCCGGGGGCGAGGCGGACGAGGCATTGCCGGCGCAGGGGGTGCGCATTACGTTGAACCGGCAGGGATTTCCCGTGATTTGGGAGATGCTGGCCGCGCCGCAAGGGCGGCAGGAGGTTTATGTGGCCGGTTCGGTGGAGCACGCCAGTTTGCGCCATTTTGGGGGAAGGCTGCCCGGGCGGCGTTTCGCAGTGGAGCCGGCGGTGGCGGAGGCGCCGGCGCTGGTCATGCCGCTGGTGGTGGAGGATGGGCCGGTGGTGTTTGGGCCGATGGTGTACTTGGAGGGGCGGACGCGGGGGCCGCACGCGGTGATTTGCCGGTGCATGCCGGCGCTGGCCACGGCGATTGTGGACACGGTGTATTATCGTTTGGAGCAGTGGCCGGCTGATGCGGCGAGGCAACTGCGGCGCCGGCGGGATGGGGCGCGGGTGATGCGAATGCTGGAGGTGTGGGAGCGCCAGCCGGTGGCGCAACGGTTGCGTTTGGCGCCGCCCTGACGCAGGGGATGGGGCGAAGAGTGGGGCGGGGCTGGGCGTGGCTGCGGGATTGACGCCATGGCCCAAAACTGGTTGATTGCGCGGCAGACATCCCTATGAGTACTGAAACAGGCCAGGCGCCGGAAAGTGTGGCGGCTGGCGTTAATGAGTTTGAGCGGGTGCCGGTGCCGCCTGCGCACTGGAAGAGTCTGCGTTCCTTTCTTGCCATGTACGCGGGGGAGCATGTGGCGGGGACGGAGTTCATGATTGGTCCGCTGTTTTTGGCGGCGGGGGTGAGCGCGTTTGATTTGATTTTCGGTTTGTTGGCGGGCAATGCGCTGGCGACGCTGAGCTGGCTGTTCATTTGCGCGCCGGTGGCCACGCGGCTGCGGGTCACGTTGTACCGCAAGCTGGAGCAGGTTTGCGGGCTGCAATTGGTCACCTTGTACAATGTGGTGAACGGGGTGTTGTTTTGCATTCTGGCGGGCGCGATGATATCGGTGGGGGTGACGGCGCTGGGGGTGCCCTTTCAATGGAAGATGCCGGGGTTGCAGGATTGGATGCCCAACAGTGTGGCGTGGGTGGTGGGGGTGGTGTTGGTGGGGGCGGTGTTCACGTACGTGGCCGCCCGCGGCTATGACGCCATGGCCCGGGTGGCGGAGGTGGCGGTGCCGTGGATGATTGTGATTTTTCTGGCGTGCGGGCTGGTGACCCTGCCGGCGCTGGGGGTGCATTCGCCGGGTGAGTTTTGGGAGGTGGCCAAGACGCGCATCTGGAAGGGGGGCGAGCCGTTTCCGGGGCAGCCGAAGTTCACGTTCTGGCACGTGATGTTTTTTGCGTGGACGTGCAACGCGGCGATGCATCTGGGGCTGGTGGACATGGCGATTTTCCGTTACGCCAAAAAGTGGACGTACGGCGCGGCTTCCGGGGTGGGGATGTTCATTGGGCATTTCATGGCGTGGATTGCGGCGTCGCTGCTGCTGGCTCTGCAAATTGCGCGGGACCCCAACAACACGACAGTGGCGCCGGGGCCCATGGCGTATGAGGCGGTGGGAGTGGCGGGGGTGTTGTGCGTGCTGATTGCGGGGTGGACGACGGCCAATCCCACGCTGTACCGGGCGGGGCTGGCTTTTCAGAGCATCTTTCAAAAGCGTTCACGATTTGCCCTGACGGTGGTGGCGGGGGCGCTGGCCACGGGCGCGGCAATCTTTCCGGCGCTGGTGATGAAGCTGCTGGATTTTGTGGGTTTGTACGGCACGATTCTGGCGCCGATGGGAGCAATCGTGATGGTGGATGTGTATCTGCTGGAAAAATTCGGTCTGGCTTCCAACCTGGCGGAGCGGCGGGGCTTGAAATTCAACCTGGCGGCCGGGCTGGCGTGGGTGGTGACGCTGTATTTGTGCGCGGCACTGAATGTGTGGCTGGGGATTCAGGTTTATTTCCTGGCAGTGCCGGCCTGGTTGATGGCGGGAGGGTTGTATTTGGTTTTCTCCCTGTGGCTGCAATCGCGTGTATGCCCAAAAGCTTGAAAATAGTGGCGCTGGCCGTTGCGGTGATGGCGCTGGTGGTGATGTTGCTGGCGGTCTGGTGGTTTTGCGCGGGCCGTTTGGGGCATGAGGCCGCCAAGCAGGTGCTGACGGTGGGGACGGTGGTGTGGTTTGCCGCGGCGTTGCCGTTGCGTTTTCTGGGCCGGGCTGACCCCTGAAGAAGCGGGCGTGTTCAGGGCTGGTGGGCCTGGTTGCGCAGCCATTCCGCCACCTGAACCAAGCCGATTAAAAGCGCCAGCAGAATCACGGTTACGATCGCCAGCTTAAGGTAACTGCGTTGAAGGCGGCGCTGGGTGGCATCGGGTTCCGGCTCGGTTTCCGAGGCCGCGAGGGGCTGGGAGGGCGCTACGTCAGGAGGAGCCGCCTCAATCAATTCGGGAGGCGCAGGCTTCAGCCGGGTGGGGCGTCCGCAATGAGGGCAGGAGATGGATTGCCCGCTGTGCTCCACCGAAAATTCCAACCGCCGTCCGCAGGCCTGGCATACGCCGATGAGATTGGTTGCCATGGCGTTACGATATAGGACGGGAGGGGAGGCGTCCAGCAGGGGGTGGCCGGTGGGGACGGCGTGGGGGGCGAGCGGCGGCGGCGCCTGTTTTGCGCTTTGCCAGAAGGGGGGCGCGTGACACAATCCGCGGGCATGAAGATTTTGGTTGTGGGTTCAGGAGGGCGCGAGCACGCCCTGGTGTGGAAGTTGGCGCAATCCCCGCATGCGCGCCAGATGTGGTGCGCGCCGGGCAACGCGGGCATTGGGCAGGAGCGGCTGGCGGCCAATGGGGCGCTGGTGCAATGCGTGCCCATTGGCGCGGAGGATTTGCCGGGGCTGCTGGCCTTTGCGCGGGAGCAAAAGCCGGATTTAACGGTGGTGGGGCCGGACAATCCGCTGGCGATGGGCATTGTGGACCAGTTTCAGGCGGCGGGTCTGCGCATCTGGGGGCCGAATCAGCGGGCGGCGCAGTTTGAGGCCTCGAAAGTTTTTTCCCAGCAGTTCATGGAGAAGTATGGGATTGCCACCGCTCGGAGCGGCATATTTGAGGAGCCGGCGGCGGCGTCGCGATTTGCGGCTGGTTTGGGGGGCAAATGCGCGGTCAAAGCGGATGGGCTGGCGCTGGGCAAAGGGGTGCTGATTTGCCGGGATATGCAGCAGGCGGATGCGGCCATTGAAGAGATTCTGGTGCGGCGCGCTTTTGGCGAGGCGGGGCGGCGGGTGGTGATTCAGGAATTGCTGGAGGGGGTGGAGGTATCGTTGCATGCCCTGTGTGATGGGAAGACGGCCAAGCTGTTTCCTGACGCCCAGGACCACAAGCGGGCTCTGGATGGTGACCAGGGGTTGAACACGGGCGGGATGGGGACGTATTCGCCGACGCCGTTTTTTGGGCCGGGGGATGCAATTGTGGTGGTGCGGCAAATCCTGGAGCCGTGGTTGAAGGGCTGCGCGGCCGAGGGCATAGATTATCGGGGCATTTTGTATCCGGGGCTGATGCTCACGCGGCAGGGGCCGAAGGTGTTGGAGTTTAATGCGCGCTTTGGGGACCCGGAAACGCAGGTGTATCTGCCCCGGTTGGAAAATGATTTGGTGGAGCTGATGATGGCGTGTGTGGAGGGGACGTTGGCCAAAGTGGAGTTGAAGTTCAATGCGATGACGGCGGTTTGTGTCATCATGGCCAGTGGCGGGTATCCCGGCAAGTACGAGAAGGGCAAGGTCATCAGCGGCCTGGAGGCAGTGGCTGCGTGGCCGAATACCAAGGTTTTCCATGCTGGCACGGCGCTGGCGGATGGGCGGGTGGTGACGAGCGGGGGCCGCGTGCTGGGGGTGACGGCGTGGGGCAAGGATTTGCCGGCGGCGCGTGAGGCGGCCTACGCGGCAGTGGAGCGCATCCGGTTTGACGGAGCGCATTACCGGCGGGACATCGCGGCGAAAGCCTTGAAAAACCGGGAATAGGGCGGCGTCAACGCCAGAGGAGGTTGCCTTCGAGGTCGCGGTACACCCGGTTTTTGCCGCGGCCGGTTTTGGCGGCCAGGCGTTCGAGATAAAAGAGGGTTGGCTCCGCGATGTGCTGGTTGTTCAGGAAAGGCTCGGTGTATTGAATGGCGCCGTATTTGGCCTGGTTGATGTGGTGTTTTTGTCCCACGTGGTCATTCCAGTCCACGCCTTCGGTGAGGAAACCATGAGGGCCGTAATGGTGTTTGGCGATGGCGCGGAGGATGGTGAGCCCGTCTAGTTCCCATTCACGGGCCTGGCGGGGGTTGCTGAGGCGGTGGTCGGCGGCGGCTTCAAAATACGCCAACGCAGCTTCGGCATTTTCCCAGAGGTAGGCGGTATCCCAGGATTTTTCCATGTACAATAATCCGCGGGTGGCGACGCCGTTGCGGTCTTCGTTCATCTTGAACTGGTCGAGGCCGGCGAGGCAGACGTCGTAAGCGAAGCGGCGGATGGATTCGTCCTGAAGGACGCGCGCGGCGAGGCGCAGCGTGCGGAAGGCCACGGCATAGGCCACGTTTTCCTGAGGGTCGTAGGTATCGTGATTGATGCTGCCAAAGATGCCGCCCGCTTTGATGAAGACGCTGATTTTCTCACGCAAGGCGGGGCGATAATCGGCCAGGCCGCGGTCGGTCAAGGCGGCTTGCAATTGCAGGATGAACAAGCTGTCGGCCGAGGTTTGCCAGAAGGGGTCGTTGCCGCCGTCGGGGGATTTGCGATAGACCTTGCCGTCCGGGGTGGTGCGGCGAGGAAACCAGCCATTGGGGACGGGTTCCACGTTTTGGGCAATCCATTGGGCGGTGCGGGCCGCGGTTTGAAGCATCCGAGCCGCGCGCGGGTCATTTCCCAAATCCTCAGCAAAAATGAGCAGTTGGTAGGCGATTTTGGCCATGGAGCCGGGGCAGAACCAGTCCGAGTGATGTTTGTAATTCAGGCAAAACTTGCCGGTGGTGGTTTCGCGGTAACCAATGATGAAGCCGTTGGTTTCGTTGATGAAACCGCAGTCCAGCACATGGTCGAGGATGCGCAGGGCCATTTGCTGCCATTCGGGTTGGCCCATGAACCGGCCCCAGCGATAGATTTCGTGCGCGCCGCCGACGGCGTTGGCCGCCCAGCCGGGGCCTTCCAGATTGCCGAAATCATGCCAGCCCATGATTTCGCCTTCGGGGTTGACGAAGCTGGAGATGCTGACCAGGTGGCCGCGGGTGTCGGGCTTGAGGGTTTTGTGCAGGGTGAAGCGGAGGGAGTCCACGACGCTGCTCACAATGGTGTAGCGCGGGTTTTCGGGGACGTAGAAGGGGCGTTCTGGCGCGGCGGCCAGGGCCGGTCCGGCGGCGGCGCACAGGGTGGTGTAGAGCAATAATTGGCATTTTTTCATGGGTGCGTTGAGCGGCATGGTAGCAGGTTGAGGGCGGGGGAAAAGCAAGAAAAAGCCGGAGTTTATTGCGGGTGGGGCGGGGCAATAAAAAACCCCTCCGTTGCCGGAGGGGTTGAAAGGGCGTTTCACGCCGACTTGGAATTAACTGCCAGGCGACGGGGAAGAGGGGCCGCTGTTGGGCGCGCCGGTCGGATGTCCCGGCTGCTGCGTCGGACGCTCGGTCGGGTTGGCTGCCGGCAGCGGCTCGACCTGAATTTCAGGCGGCGGGGTAACAACTGGCATATCCTTGACTTGTTGCCAGGTCGGGTCGTTGGGTTCGACAGTACGCACCTGCGGTTGCTCGCCCGGAGCGGCCGGCGGGATGAAGACCTGGCCGGCCTGGACGTCCCGCACGATGGGCTGACCGCCGGGCGGAGTGTAGGTCACACGGACCACGCCGCTGATGACATAAACCACGCCGCTGGCGCTGATTTTGAATTCCGTGCCGCGGATACCGCAGACGCCGTTGGGAACCTTGACATCGTAACGCGAGGCGGCGGCGAGTTTTTTGACATTGCCCAGGATGGTGCCGGCCTTGAGGTTCAGCTCGGTTTCCACAATCACTTCGTCCTCGGCGCGGCTGTAATTGAGCTTGTCAATGCCCATGGTGGTCAGTTCGGTGATGCGCACCACCGAGCCGATATCGCTCAGGAAAAGGTCCACTTGCGCGCCGCGGCCGGTTTCAACGATGGCACCGGGATTGAGCACCATGCCGGTTTTCAAGGGGGCCCAGTCGGCGGCAGCATTGGCCTTGTATTGGGCGTCCCCGCGCACCTGGCGCACCTTGGCTTTGCTGGCCTTCATGGCTTGGGCTTGAGCCTCCAAGGCCAAGCAAGCCATGACCATCGCCACCCCACACGCGATAAGACGTTGAGCGAATTTCATAAAATATCTCCCGTTGCTTGGTTGCACGTAACTTATGTACTTTGTTTGTAGGGAGAACTTTACTTGTTCACCACGGGTTGTCAACCGTTTAATTTGCCGGTTTTTGCTTTTTTTCGGCGTTGACGCTCCCTGGGATGTCCCCTATGTTCACCGACTCGCCGCGGGGCGATGGGCGGAGGAGACCGCCCGGCCCGCAAGCGCAATAGAAAGGCATGATTTGTGAACGTAACGGTTGAAAATATTGGCCCCTGCAAACGTCTGTTGCGGGTGGAAGCGGATGTCAACGAGGTGGAGAGGGGGTTTGAAGAGGTCACACGTGATTTTCTCAAACATGCGACTTTGCCCGGTTTCCGCCCCGGCAAGGCACCCAAAGACATGGTGGTGCGGCGGTTTGAGAAGGAAATCAGCCAGGAAACCCGCGAAAAACTGGTGCGTGACCTTTTTCAGGCCGCGGTGGAGCAGCAAAAAATACAAATCTACCACATTCAGGATGTGGAAACGGTCAGCTTCAACCGGGGCCAGCCGATGCAGTTCACGGTGACGGTGGAGGTGAAACCGGAGTTTGAACTGCCCAATTACCGCCAGATTCCCGTGACGGTGGAGGCCCGCACGGTGACTGACAAAGACGTGGAGGACGCCCTGGAGGCATTGCGGCAGCAGCAGAAAGGTTACCGGACGGTGGAGCGAGTGGCGACGGCGGAGGATGTGCTGGTGATTGATGCCAAGGCCACCGTGGAAGGGGTGCCCATTTCGCAGAAATTGGGGGCCAACACCTCCATGTACGAATCGCCCAAGGGCTTCTGGGTGGGGGCGCAGCGGGAATTGGGGCCGAACTTCTTTGCGCAATTGGTGGGGGCCGGCGCTGGGGAAAAACGCACCTTGCAAGTGACATATCCGGCGGATTATCCCACGAAGGAAATGGCCGGGCAAACCGTGACCTATGAAGTGGAGGTGCGTGAGGTTAGAGAGCCGTTTGTGCCGCCCTTGGATGAGGCTTTTGCGAAGCAGATGGGGGCGGAGAGTGTGGAGGCCTTGCGCGCGGGGGTGCGGAAGGATTTGGAGAACGAGGTGAAATACCGCCGGCGAAACCAGATAGTGAATCAGGTGGTGATGCATCTGGTGCAGGCCGTGAATTTTGAATTGCCGGAAACGGCGCTGCAGGAGGAAACGCGCAATGAGGTGTACCAGCGGGTGGCCAATTTGCAGCAACGGGGCTTGTCGCCGCAGCAGATCGAGGAACAGAAAGACCACATCTTTTCCTCCAGCCAAGGCACGGCTTTTGTGCGGGTGAAGCTGGATTTCATTCTGGAAAAAATTGCCCAGGCGGAAAACATCCAGGTTACCCAGCAGCAGGTGGCGGAATACCTGACCTATCTGGCCTACCAGCGTCAGGTGCCGGCGGAGCAGCTTGTGAAAGAGATGCAGAAAAGCGGGGAGCTGTCGGCGGTGTATCGTCGGCTCTTGCTCGACCGAGCCCTGGATTTTGTGGTGGACCAGGCGCAAGTCACTGAAAAGGCGCCCGCGGCTGCCGGTGATGCCGGGGAGGCGCCGGCTGGGGGCGCTTGAGGGCCGCCGGGGCCTGGCGGCGGGGCGGAAGGCCGGTGAAGCATGAGCATGCCCCATAAAATATCCACGCTGCTTTACGGGTTTGATGGCGAGGGCCGCGTGCTCTTGATGGAACGGGCGCAGGAGCCCAACCTGGGTTTGTGGAGTCCGCCCGGGGGGAAGCTGCACACGGCCGAGGGAGAATCGCCGTACATGTGCGCCTGCCGGGAAGCGCGGGAGGAGCTGGGGTTGCAGCTCACGCCGGCGCAATTGCATCTGGTGGGGATGGTGAGTGAGCATGGGTACGCCGGCCAGGCGCACTGGCTGATGTTTTTGTTTGAGATTCTCCCGCCCTTGAGCGTGGCGCCGCCCCCCATTCGGGAGGGGCGGTTTGCGTTTATCAGCCGGGAGGGGTTGGAGCGTTTGCCGCTGCCGGAGACCGATCGCGAGCAAATCTGGCCGTTATTCTGGCGGCATCGTGGCGGTTTTTTTGCGGCGTATTGTCATGTGCATCCCGATGGCCGGCGGGAATGGACATTGGAAGAAAGCCGGCCAGCGCATGGGTGAGCCTGCAATCATAGATTTGCACAGCGATGCCTATTTCATGGGCGAGGCTTTGCGGCAGGCAGCGCGGGCGTTTGCGGCGGAGGAGGTGCCGGTGGGGGCGGTGATGGTGCGTGGGGGGCAGATTATTGGGCGGGCCTACAACCAGGTGGAGTTGCTGAAGGATGCCACGGCGCATGCGGAGATGCTGGTGTTGACGCAGGCGCAGGAGGCGGTGGGGGACTGGCGCCTGAATGATTGCACGCTCTACGTGACCAAGGAGCCCTGCGCCATGTGCGCGGGGGCGCTGGTGCATGCGCGGGTGGGCCGGGTGGTTTTTGGCGCGCCGGACCCCAAGGCGGGCGCGGCAGGGGGAGCGTTAAACCTGCTGCAGTTTCCTACGTTCAATCACCGCTGCGAAATCACGGGCCTGGTGCGCGCGGAGGAATGCCGCGCCCTGTTGCGCGAGTTTTTTGCGCGGCAGCGCGCCCTGAAGGGCGGGGGCGCGTCAGCTCACGGCGATTAAGGAGACGCGTTCGTTTTTATCGTTGCGGGCAATGCCCTGGGCCCGGGGGTCGAGGTGGGGGGTGTTGTCCACCATGAAGACGTAGCGGTGATGGCCGTGGGCCAGTTCGATGGTAGCCATCCAGGCGCCGTCCGGCATGCGTTTGAGAGGGTGGGAGGTGGGATTCCAATCATTGAAATCCCCGCATACCGTTACGGAGTGCGCCTGGGGGGCCACAAAGAGGAAATTGACGGGTTTCTTGACCTTCTGAGGCGTGGCCCGCCGGAGCGGGCTGTATGTGTTCACATCAAAATGCCGACTCATAAATCACACTATCCAAAGCGCAGGGCAGTAAGAAATGGCTTGGAATAAGCCTGCCGTCAAAGGTTATTTTGGTTTTTTTTTCTTTTGGCTCAGGAAGCGCGCCAGCAGGGGCTGCAGTTCCTTGACTGTTTTGGCGGGCCAGAGACTCCGGTCGGTGAAAATGGCATGTTCCAGCGCCCGCTGGCATTTGCAACCCGGCTGGCGGGGAATTTCCGGAATGGCTCGGGCGATGATGGCCCGAGCCAGGGCGGCATTGTGGTGGAGGTTGTCCAGGATAACCGAGAGCGAGACATGCTCCTCCTCCGGACTCCAGCAATCGTAATCGGTGACGAGGGCCAGGTTGGCGTAGGCGATTTCGGCTTCGCGGGCGCATTTGGCCTCGCCGAGGTTGGTCATGCCGATGACGGCGCCGCCGAGCTGGTGATTGAGGCGGGACTCGGCTTTGGTGCTGAAGGCGGGGCCTTCCATGCAAACGTAGGTGCCGCCGTTATGGACGCGGGCTTTTTCGGCGCGGGCGCAATCATACAAAATGGCGCGCAGCTCGTGGCAGATGGGTTCGGCAAACGAGATGTGCGCGACAATGCCGCGGCCGAAGAAGGTATGGGCGGCGGATTGCTTGGTGCGGTCGAGAAACTGGTCGGGCAGGACGATGTCCCGCGGCCGGTATTTTTTCTGCAGGGAGCCCACAGCGCTGACGCTGAGAATCCAGGCCACGCCCAATTTTTTCATGGCCCAGATGTTGGCGCGGTGATTGAGCTCGCTGGGCAGCAGGCGATGGCCGCGCCCGTGCCGGGGCAGGAAAACCACGGGGCGTCCGGCCAAGGTGCCGGTGAGCAACTGGTCTGAGGGCGGGCCGAAGGGGGTTTTGAGGGTGACCCAGCGGGTTTGAGTCAGGCCGGGCAGGTCATACAGGCCGGTGCCTCCGATGACCCCAATGGCAGCAGGGGACGCATTCATGCGTGGGCGAGGAAGCGGGCGCCGGTGGCGGGCGCAGCCACCGGCGTTCCATGGCGCCTCAGGCTCCTGCCGGCGCGGCGGCCGGTTTGCGGCCAGCGGCGGCACGGGCGGCCGCTTTGCGGCGTTTGATGTAGGCCAGGCGGCGACGCCGTTTAATCAGTTTGTTGTATTGCTTGCTCATAGGTCGTTTTCGTGTTTCGTTTTGCTTTACTTGAAAGCAAGAATAACGTTTGTTAGCCCGCAATGATGAAGATTTGCTCGCAGCGGTTCAATAGTATTTTGTGGCTCTGGGTGCCGGTGCTGGCGGCCGGCCTGTGGGCGGGGTGCCGGACGGCCGAGCCGGAGGCCCCCTCCGCGCCGGGGGCGGCGCGCACGTCCAAGAGCCGCAAGGAGGCCAGCACTTTGCGATTTCATTATGTAATCAATCCGGACGGCACGCCGCGGTGCATTCCCATCACGGTATATCGGAATCATCCGATGACCTTCCACATAGACCGTTCGCCTTTTTTGTGGGAGGCGAACATCGTGAAGGCGGAGGTGGTGACCAATCTGGGCACGTACGCTTTGCGGGTGGAGTTTGACCGGTCGGGCGCGATTGCGCTGGAATCGGTGACCACAGCCCAGCGAAGCCGGCACATTGCGATATACAGTGACTTTGGCGAGTCGCGCTGGCTGGCGGCGCCGGTGATTACGCAACCGGCCACCAATGGGGTGTTTGAATTCACGCCGGATGCCTCCCTGGAGGAGACCCAGCGGATTGTGCGCGGGTTGAACAATCTGGCCCGTAAAAAGGGGACGTGGTTCGACCGCCGGAAACCGATGCCATGATGCCATGAAGTTTGCCGGATGGTGCAGGGCGGCGGTGATTGCCGGGATGTGGATGGCAGGAGGCGGGGCCTGGGGGGCGGAGGTTTTTCATTTGCCCACGCCCAACCGCGCGATTTATCAGGTGGGCGGCATGGAGCGTTACTACGTGCCGACGACGGGGCGCACGTGGGAGAGCGGCACGTTTGGTTGTGTGCGGTCGGAGGGGCGGCAGTTTCATGAAGGGATTGACATCCGGCCGGTGCGGCGTGACCGGCAGGGGGAGGCGGCGGATTCGATTTACGCCACGGCGGATGGCACGGTGGCGTATGTGAATATGCAGGGGCATTTGTCGAATTACGGCAAATACCTCATTTTGCGCCATGTGGTGGAGGGGGTGGAGTTGTACAGTCTTTACGCGCACTTGAGCCAGGTGGCGCCGGGACTGGCGCCGGGGCGGCCGGTGCGCGGGGGTCAGGTGATTGGGGTGATGGGCCGCACGGCCAATACGCGCGAGGGCATCAGCCGGGAGCGGGCTCATCTGCATTTTGAGCTGGCGTTGTTGTTAAATGACCAGTTCAGCGCGTGGTTTCAGAAGCATCATCCGGGGGAGCGTAATGACCACGGGGTTTGGAATGGCCAAAATCTGGCGGGGCTGGACCCCACCCAAATCCTGGTGCGGCAGCGGCGGCCGGATTTCAGCCTGTTGAAGTTTGTGCAAGGCCAGACGGAGTTGTGCCGCATCTGGGTGCGGCAGGCGGATTTCCCCTATGCGCGGCGTTATGCGGTGCTGATGCGGCGCAATCCGGTGGCGGAGAAAGAAGGGGTGGCGGGGTATGAGATTGCCTTTACGTACAACGGCCTGCCCTTTCAGTTGACGCCGCGCGCGACCTCGGAAACCCGGCATTGGGGTGCCATGGCGTTGTTGTCGGTGAATGCGGCGGAATTCCGCCGACAGCCCTGCCGCAAGCTGGTGGAGGAAAAGGGGGGGCAATTTGCCATATCAGCGGCCGGGCAGAAATACCTGCAATTACTCTTGTATCCCGGGCGCTGAGGCGGCCGGGCTTTCCGTTTATTTGCGCCACCAGCTTTGAAGCTTTTCGCGCCAGCTCGCGCCTGACTTCTTTTCGACGGGTGAAGCCTCGGGGGGCGGCAAATCTTTGGGCGGGCCGGCAGGCGACAGAGCGTAGAGTCCGGGTACAATCATGCCGGCAAACAGGCCGGCCTGCCGCAGGACGGGCAGAAGGGGGCTGCCGGGTGGGGCGGCGACATAGAGCCAGCTTTGCGGCTGCAAGCGCTGTGCCAGGGTCCGGGCATCGGCTTCCGTCAGCAAGGCGCGGCGGCTGCCTTCCCTGGGCCACAGGAATTCGGGCAGGCAAACGACATCCAGCGAGGCAGGCGCGCTGGTCAGCCAGGCGGCGTTTTGTTCGGCCAGGCGGCAGAATTGTGGGGGGCGGGTGAAAACTTCCAAACCGGTGGGGGCCTGGCGAAGGCCGCAGGCGGCCACACCACGCAGGATGCCCTGTTGCTGGCGGACTTTGGCAATGGCCTCGGCGCCGGCGTGGTCCAGGTGGGCCAGGAGCAGCAGTTCACGGTCGAGCAGCTCCAGCAAGTTGAACAGCCCGTAGAGGCGGGCTTCGGTCAGACCGGCGCCCTGGGTGAAATGTTCAATCCACCGTTGCAGGGCTTCGGCCTGCTCGCTGCGGGTCATGTCGGGAAACAGGTAATCCACCAGCACCTTGACGGTGGAGTCGTAGCGGGCCAGTCCGAGGATGAGCTGGCGGAGCATGACATGGGCCAATTGGAATTCATCGGCCTGGCGGCGGGGGGAATAGCTTTTGAACTTGGCCAGGTAGGCCTCCTTGGCCAGGACGCGGACGCGGGTGGGTTCCAGCGCGAAGGCATCGGCGGTGCGTTGGACGGGCAGGAGGAAGGGCAGGTTGCCAAAGAATTCGTTGCGGCCCAATTGCGCCACGGGGCGGCCGTTTTTGGAGATGAGAATGCGACCGCTTTCCACCAGGAAAGCTTCCTGGGCCTCGTCGCCGGCGGCAAACAAGCGGGCGCCGGAGGCGTAATCGCGGGCGGGCGTGCCGGCAAAGTCTTCCGGCAACATGCCCACCTGGAAGGGGGCGAAACGTTCCTTGACCATGGCGCGGGCGGGGGCGGCCACGTCATCCACGAGCCGGGCGAGGCGCCAGCGGTCCATGACGTTCATGACTTCGAGGACGCGGCGGGCCTTGTCATGCAGGAAGGTGTCCGGCGAGGCAATGGCATGAAGCAGGCCAAAGTCCACGCTGGTTTTATGGGTGGGTGGCGGGGGATGGCCGGCCAGGAGGGCGTCCAAGTATTGTTCCAGCAAGGCGGGGGGCAGGGGTGCGGGTGTGGCGGGAGGGGGGCTGGAGTTGCCTGTGTTGGTGGCGGCCATGGCCTGGTGTTCATGCGGATGTGACCGCGGAGGCAGCTTATCGGCGGAGGGATTTGGGGCGCAATCCTTTTTTCCAGACTTGACCTGTGCGCGGCGTGGGGTAGGCATAAGGCGGCTTTTGGGTAAATGGGCATTGATGGACATGAAAAAGAAGACTGAAACTCCGGCTGTGCGCCGGGTGCTGGTCATTTTGACCAACCGTTTTACGCCGCTTAAACCCGGGGTGTATGTGGAGGTGGAATGCAATTCCAAGGGCGACATTCTTGCCGAGAAAACCTTGAAAACGGAGCCCAAAGAGGCGGTGTACGATGAGGTGTGGATTAATGACGAGGGCAAAAAGAGCCTGAGTGATTGCACCAGTTTCAAGCGCGTGTACCGGCACAAGCTGGAACGCAAGAAATAACCGCGGCAGGCGATGAGGACGCGGGGGATGAAGGCCAGGCCGCGCGGGTGCCGCGGGCGGGCAACGCGCCGGGAGCGGGCACGGTAACCGGGGGCTGGGAGCGCCGCCTCCGGCCTTGCGTCCGAGGGCGTGAGGCGTATAAAGGCGGCATGAAATCACCTCATGCATGGGCCGTGCGGCTGGCGTGGATGGCCGGGCTGTTGGGCGTTGTGTTTTCTGCGGCTGCGCAGAGCAATGATTTATGGGGGCTGGCGCAAAAATATGCGGGGGTTCACCGTTTTTCCACCTTGTTCACGGCGCAGGACGTGCGCCGTTATTTAAGCACGGAGGAGGGGCTGCAGCAGGCCATTGAGTGGTGCAAGCAAACGGCGGTCACCAAGGTATATATCGAATCCTATCGGGATGGGTACACGGCCGAGAAAGAGGCGTTAATCAAGGCCCGTGACACCTTCCGGCAGGCGGGTTTTCTGGTGTCGGGCTGTGTGACGCCCACCAAGATTGGCAAGCTGATTCCGGGATGGGGCAACAACATATCCTGCTATACGGATGCGGCCACACAGCAGCGGGCGCGGGAGATTTATGCGTACGCCGCCGCGCTGTTTGACGAGACAATGATTGATGATTTCTGGTTCACCGAGTGCACCTGTGCGGAGTGCGATGCGGCGCGGCGGGCGCGAGTGGTGACGATTGGCGACCAGAAATTTCCGGTGGCCGGGGAAAGCTGGGCTGATTATCGCAGCGAGCTGATGTTGCAACTTTCGCGCCTGTACGTGCTGGAGGCCGGCCGTCAGGTCAATCCCCGCGCCACGTTTATCCTGAAGTATCCGCAATGGTATGATTTCTTCCATGTCCGGGGTTACGATGTGGTGCGGCAGACAGCGGCTTTTGACCGCATCTGGGTGGGGACGGAGACGCGGGATTATCAGGATAAACGGTGGGGCGGCACGGTGCAATACGAGGCCTATTTCATCATGCGCTGGCTGGGGGGGCTGGGCGGCGCCAAGTGCGGCGGGGGTTGGTACGACTGGCTGGGGACCACCGAGAAAACCTACCTGGAGCAGGCCCGGCTGACGGTGCTGGGCGGGGCGCGGGAGAGCCTGTTGTTTTGCTATGGCGGTTTGCAGGGCAGCACCGGCCCCAAGAATATTGAGGCGTTGCGCGCGCAAATACCGCGCCTGTTGGCGACGGCCGCGGAAGTGGCCAAACGCCAACCGATTGGCATCGCGGCCTACAAACCGCCGGGGAGCGATCCGGGCAAGGAGCGTTATGTGTATGATTTTGTGGGGATGCTGGGGCTGCCGCTGCTGCCCTGCCATGAGTTTCCCACCAACGCGGCGGCGGCGTTTTTTCCGGTGCATTGCTTGAAGGATGAACAACTGGTGCCGAAGTTGCGGGCGTTTTTGGCGGCGGGCAAGCCGGTGTTGATTACGGACGGACTCAAGGCCCGGCTGGAGGGCCAGGTGGACTGGAGCCGGGGGGAGGTGCAGGTGTTGGAGGTGAAAGGCGATCCCAAGCGGCTGCTGGAATTGAGCCGCGAGGAGCTGGACAAATTGCGGGTGCCACTGCTGCGTCCGTTCAAGACCCGTTTCAGCGCGCCCAACAAAATATCGCTGCACTTGTACCGGGACGGCAGTTGGGTGATTTGCAATTTCAATGAAGATTTCGCGGGGGTGGAGCTGAATGGCGTGCGGCATCCGGTGGGCGAGCGGGGCTGGCTGCAGTTGTGGAAATGAGCGGGGCAATGCCGCGTTGAGGCGCGGCACAGGCAGAAGCGGGGCGGGGGCGGAGCCGCTTCTGCCATTGGCACTTAAGGCGGGACTGGCTGAGTGGGGGATTGCATAAAGGCGGATTTGGGTTATGGTAACCGTGGCAATGGGGTTTGCCGTCTGGGCTGCCCAGAGAACTGTGCTGACAGGTTTTCAGCGCTGATAACTCCTACCGTTTTGTTTGAGGTGACGGTGGGCAAGTTATGAGGCGAAGGGGCAGTTCAGCGGAAGTGCACCTGCCAACGTGGCAGGGCGCCGATTGCTTCCCACCAGATTTTCACCGGCCACTGGCTTCCAACGGAGCGTGCGAGGCGCGCAGGCGCATGGCCTGCCAGCCTGGCCGTCCATTTATTTGCACTCATGGATAACATTTGGTTCATCGCGACTTTCTGGATGGGACTGGCGTTGCTGGCCAGCCTCATTTCCATCCGGCTGGGGATATCAGTGGCCTTGATTGAGATATTGCTGGGTGTGGTGGTGGGGAATTTGCATCCACCGGGCCATGCGCCGCTGCTGCACACGACGGAGTGGACAAATTTTCTGGCCATGCTGGGGAGCGGGGTGTTGACGTTTCTGGCGGGGGCGGAGATTGACCCGGGTTCCTTGCGGGCCAATTTGCGGGCCAGCCTGAGCATCGGGGTGTTGTCCTTTCTATTGCCGTTTTTGGGGGTGTGGCTGTTCTGCCAATATGTTTTGGATTGGCCGCTGCGGCAGGCGCAAATTGCCGGCATTGCGTTGTCCACCACCTCGGTGGCGGTGGTTTATGCGGTGATGATTGAAGGGGGATTAAGCGGCTCAGCCATGGGCAAGATGCTGCTGGCCGCCTGTTTCATTACAGACTTTGGGACGGTGCTGGCGCTGGGGGTGCTGTTTGCCGACTTCAATGTCTGGCTGGTGGTTTTTGTGGCGGTGACGGCGGTGATGTTGTGGTTCATGCCGAGGTGGACGCAATATCTCATTGCGCGGCTGGGGGCCACGCGGGTGAGCGAGCCGGAGGTGAAGTTTTTGTTTTTAGTTTTGTTTTTCCTGGGGGGGCTGGCTTCATCGGCCAAAAGCGAGGCGGTGCTGCCGGCTTATTTGCTGGGGCTGGTGGTGGCGGGCGTGTTTTTGCGGGATAAAACGCTGGTACACCGGATGCGGAGCATTGCGTTTGCCATCTTCACGCCATTTTACTTCATCAAGGCGGGTTTGTTTGTTTCGCTGCCGGCCTTGAAAGCGGGGGCGGGGATAATTGCCGTGTTGTTGCTGTTGAAGATGGCCACCAAGACCGTCGGGGTGTGGCCGTTGTCGCGGTACTTTTTCATGCGGTCGCGGGAGGCCAGCTACACGGCGTTGCTGATGTCCACGGGGCTGACGTTTGGCACGATTTCGGCGTTGTTTGGTTTGCAGAACAACATCATCAATCAAGAGCAGTATTCCGTGCTGGTGACGGTGGTCATCCTGAGCGCGTTTGTGCCCACGCTGATGGCGCAAAAATGGTTTCAACCCTCGCTGCGCACGATGGTGGCGTGGGGGCGATTGTATCAGCGGCGGGTGCATGCGGGCGGGAGGGCCGGCGGCGCCGCCGGTGGAAAGTGAGGGATTATGTTCAAAAAAATCCTGGTGGGTTACGACGGTTCCAAAGGCGGCCAGATGGCCCTGCGGCGGGCGGCGGTGATGGCGCGGGAATACCAGGCGCAGCTCACCGCCCTGTGGGTGCAAGAGCCGCTGCCGCGCTACACGGACTTGCCGGGCGAGCCGGAGAGCGAGGCGGAAGCGGCGGATGATTATTTTGAGGGTCTGCGCAAGGAGGTGGCGGCGGTGGCGGCGGAGCAGGGGGTGTCCATTGAAATGGTGACGCGCCGGGGGCATCCGGCGAAAACGATTGTCAAGTTTGCGGCGGAAGGGGGCTATGACCTGATTGTGGTGGGGCATAGTGATCATTCCGAATTATGGGGGCGGCTGCTGGGGGATACGGCGGACCGGATTAGTGACCACGCCCATTGCAGTGTGCTGATTGTCAAATCATGAGTGCATCCCTGGCCACCTCCGCCGCCCGGAGCGGCCGCGGCGTTCCGCGGGCCGGCACGGAGGAAGAGTTGCTGGCGGCCCTGGAATACCTGGCCGACGCCTGGCAGCTCGGCGCGTTGCGTCCCGCGCTGGCGGCCTGCCGTGCCATGTTGGCGGCCCAGGCAGGGGTGGAGGTGGCGGTGCTGGGGCGGTTCAAGGCGGGCAAAAGTTCCCTGTTGAATCACCTGGTGGGGCGGTCGGTTCTGCCCGTGGGCGTGGTGCCGCTCACGACCGTCATCACCCGGCTGGTTTACGGGGAACGTGAGCAGGCCACGGTGCATTTCCTGGATGGGGGGAGACGGAGCCTTGCGCTGGCGGAAATCCGGGATTATGTGGAGGAGCAGCACAATCCGGGCAATCAGAAGCAGGTGGCGGCCGTGGAGGTAGTGCTGCCGGAGATGCGGCCGTATGCGCCCTTGCGGCTGGTGGATACGCCGGGGCTGGACAGTGCGCTGGCCCACAACACGGCGGTGACGTGGGACTGGCTGCCGCGGGTGGGCGCCAGTCTGGTGGTCATCAGCGCTGATGCGCCGCTGGCGGAGCGCGATGTGGCGCTGCTGGTGGAATTGCGCAAGCACACGCCTCAGATGGCCCTGGTGCTCACCAAGGCGGATTTGTTGACGGAACAGCAGCAGGCGGAGGTTTTGCACTATGTTCAGCAGCGGTTGCGCGAGCAGGCCATGACGGGGCTGCCAGTCTTTTTCTATTCGGTCAGGCCGGGCGGAGCCGAATGGCGGGCCCAGTTGGTGCGGGATTTTTTGCAACCGCTGGCGGAAAACGGTGAAGGGGCGCGCGGGGAGATTGCACGGCACAAGCTGGAGTCACTGCGCCAGCAAACGTTGAGTTATTTGCGGGTGGCGCTGGCCTCGGCCAGCCAGGCTGAGACGGCACGGCAGCTTTTGCGGGAACGCCTGAGCGAGGAACGCGAGGGGTTTGGGTTGTTCCGGGAGGAACTCATGGTCCTGGCTCGACAATGGGCGGCCCGGGCCCTGGAGGAGTCGCTGGCCCGGTTGCGTCCCACGCAACGGCGGTTGCAGGAGCAATTGACGCGGGAGCTGGCGGAGCGTTTTGACGGGCAACGGGAGCGGTTGCCGGCGATGTTGACCTGCTGGCGGCAGGGGGTGCAGGAATTTTTGGCGCGTGAATTGTCCGCTGTGTCGCAGCAGCAACGCGGGCTGTTTTGCGCGCCGCTGCAGGAGGTGCAAACGCATCTGGCACGGACGGTGCGGGCGTTTCATGATCGGCTGGCCGACCATGTGAAAAGCGCGCTGGGGTTGAGCCTGCCGGCGTGGGACTTTCAGCCGGAGGTGGAAGAACCGGAAGCGCCGCCGGTGGATGTGAATTACCCGTTTGATCCGGCGTTCAGCGCGGTGTGTCACCTGCTGCCCGGGTTTGTGGCGCGCCGGCCGTTGGAGCGCGTTTTGTTGCGCAAGGCCCGTTATGAGGTGGAAAAAAATATGTCGCGGCTGGCCGCAGACTGGAGCGAGCGGGTGGGGAAGGCCATTGAAGCCAGTTGCCAGCAGGCCGAGGCCGCGGCGTGGCATGAGTTGGAGTCCTTAACGCAAATGGCCGCCCAGACGGCTCCCGCCTTGCCACGCTTGCGGGAGCAGATTGCTCAATTGGAGCAAGGCGGGCGCGGCTGAGCGGATTCAGCCGCGTGGGCCAAACAGGATGATGGCGGCGCCGGCCAGGCAAATCAAGGCGCCCAGGATGTCCCAGCGGTCGGGGCGGAGGCCCTCGATGGCCCATAACCATGCCAGGGAGGCGGCAATATAAACGCCGCCGTAGGCGGCATAAATGCGGCCTGCTCCGCTTTGCGGGTGGAGGGTCAACAGCCAGGCAAAGAGGGCCAGCGCGGCAGCGCCGGGTAGGAGCCACCAGGCGGGTCGTTGCAGGCGCAGCCATAGGTACACTGCGTAGCAACCAAAGATTTCCGCGGCGGCGGTGACCGTAAACAAAATCAACGCTTTGAGCATGGGCATGGTCATCAAGGGAATGGCGCTGATGGCGAGGAAGGAAAAAGGGCGGTGGGCGGGAAGGAGCGCTTCATGGGGCTTGCCGCAGGAGTGTTTCGATGTCGGACAATTCGGCCGGGTCCTTGAACAACCGCCAGCGATTGGCCGGCACCTGGTCGAACGCCTTGCGGTAGCGTTCATCGTCGCGGGGCTGGCCGGTAACATCCCGCAGGAAAATCCCGCGGACCTGCTCTGGATATTGGCGGGCGAGGGCGCCATAGACTTCAGGGTCGCGTTCGCCGGTGTCGCCCACCAGGAGGTAGTGGCGATGCGGCCAGCGTTGCAGAATGTTGCCGATGGCCTCGAGCTTGTAATTCTGGGGGGTGCGCAGCAATTGCAAGACGGAAGCATCCCCGGCATACACGCGGCGGAGCACGAAGATACCGGTGGGGAATTGGTGGGTGCGCACGAAATCGTGCAGGGGGTCGTACAACGCCCAGGAGCTGCCGCTGACATAGAAGACGGCGCAATGGAGGCGGGTTTGCCAGCGTTGATAGAGGGGGGCCATGCCTTCCACCGGACGGAAGGGCTTGCAAAAGGTATTTTGCATCAAGGCCTGCCGGTCGAGGACCTGCGAATCCCGGATGGTGTCGTCAATATCGCTGATGAGGGTCCAGCCTTCTGCGCTGATGAGGTGGACCGTGCCGGTGAAACTGCGGCCGTTGGTGAATTGGGTGTTCACCGTGAGGGGGACGGTGGGCGGCGTTGGGACGGCGTCGGGAGCGGCCATTGCCGGCCAGCGCAGCCAGGCGGTGGCCAGCCCATCGGCGGCGGTGGGGCCAAGGTCCAGGTGCTGGCCGGCGAAATGGACCCGGACGATTTTGCCGCGTTGATGGTCCACCAGGAAGCCACGGGCGCGCTCCGCGGCCAGGCGCCGTTGTTCTGGGGGATAAGCTTCGTCGGTGATGCCCAGGGTGCGCAAAAACAAGCCCACCATCAAATCCCGCTTTTCCGGCTCATAGACGTGAACGGTCACGGGGGCTTCCCAGTAGAGGACCCCGGCGGCGTTGGTGGTGGGATGCGCGGCGGTGGGATGCAGCCGGATTACCTCATCGTCTTTGATGTAGGAGGGCACCGCGGCTGGCTCGCCAGCGGGCGCCAGGCCGGTGTTCAAGCCGAGGCCGAGCAGCAGGAGGCAGTGCCAGAGGAAGCCCATGCCGCGCTTAAAAAAGGCGTTGGGCAAATTCATAAAAATGCTTGCGCCAGGCCTGCCATTCGTGGGCATCGCTGGTTTCAAACCAGACATGGCGGACGTTGCTGCGTTCCAAGACGAGATGGGCGGTTTTCATGTTTTCATAGCCGGCATCCGCCTGTCCCATGCTCAACCAGAGGAGGCGCAGATGGTTGTTGAGGCGGGGGGCATTGGTGAAGATGCCGCCGTAGGATTCCGCCGGTTTGAAGTCCCGAAAGCCCCCGCTGAAGGCGCCAATCCAGGCAAAAGTGTCCAGATTGGCCAGTCCGATTTGCAACGCCTGGCCAGCGCCCATGGACAGACCAGCCAGGGCCCGATGACGGCGGTCGGCGAGGGTGCGGTAATTCACATCAATCAGCGGGATTAACTCGCGCAGCAAGACCGCGCCAAAGGCTTCGGTGCCGCGAGCGCCGGGGGCATTGGTGGCGCCGAGAGGTTGGGCGTATCCGTTGTCCATGACGATAATCATGGGCTTGGCTTTTTGGGCGGCGATGAGGTTATCCATGATGAAATTGACGCGCCCTTGCACGCTCCAGGCCCGTTCACTTTCCCCTGCGCCGTGCTGGAGGTAAAGCACTGGGAAGCGGCGGCCGGTCATGCGCTCATAGGCGGGGGGTGTATAAACAAAGGCGCGGCGCAAGGCGCCGGTGATTTTACTGTGATAAAAGAAGGCGCGCAGTTCGCCGTGGGGGACGTCTTTGGCCTGATAAAAGTCCCATTGCGGGTCAGGCACTTCCAGTCCGCTGGTGGGCTGGCCCCAACCGAAGAAGGTTTCGCTGTTGGGGTCGTTGATACGCAGGCCGTCCACCACTAGTTCGTAATAATGGAAGCCGGGGCGCACGGGGGGTGTGGTGACTTCCCAGACGCCGTTGGAATCCATCTTCATGGGGTAAGGCGCCGGGCCGAGGCCGTTGTCCTTGCCTTTGGGGGCCACCAGGACTTCGCGGGCCTGGGGGGCTTTGAGGCGGAAGGTGACGCGCAAATCGGGCAGGATGCGGGGATAATCCCGGCCCGGGACATTGCTGGGCGCGGGCTGGCCGGGCGGCGGCTCGGCAGCCGGAAGGGACAAGCTGAGCAAGGCCAGCAACCCACCGCCGGCCAGGGCGTGAAGAAGGGAGAGCATCCTTGATGATTTCATGAGAGGCGTCGTTTTCTAGGTTTGGGGGAAAGTGGTTCGCCCAGGCCGGCAAAGAAGGTGAGGTAGGGGCCGCCGCGGGCTTCGCGCCAGATGAGCAGGGCCAGCTCCCGGGCGTGATAATCCCCCCACATGGAACTTTCGCCGTTGGGGATTTTCTGGCCGGGAGCAATAAAGTCCCAGCCGTTGGGGCGGTGATAGACTGAATGTAAAATCAGGCCTTGATGTTGGGGCTGGGTGGAAAGGTACGGCTCTTGGAAGAGGGTTTGGGCCACGGTCAGCCCCGCCTGGCGATAGCGGTCGCCTTGTTTGGGCTGGCCATGATGGCAGAGGTAATTGCCAAGGCGCAACAGGCCTTGCGCGGCAATGGCGGCAGCGCTGCTGTCCACAGGTTCCCAAGGGTTGAAAGGGTCGGAGGGGCGGCTGAGCCAGTCGCCCAGGCGATGCAAGTGGGGCGCGCCCGTATCCCACATGGGGATGCCGTCGGTGCAGGTGTTTTCGAGGTAGAAATCCGCGGTATCCACGGCCGATTCGAGCCAGAGTGCGGCAATTTTATCGCGGCCTCCCCAAGGTTTGAGGGCGGGGTCCGGGAGCGTGTCCAGGAATTCCAGTTCCTCGGCGAAGCCCAGGAGCGCCCAGGCCAAGCCGCGGGTCCAGGTGCTGAAGGGGGAGTAACCTTGCTGGGAGTTGGGGCAGCGAAAGACGCCATTGCGCGGGTTGAAAATGCACTCATGCGCCACGCGCCCGCGCACGTCATAGGCGTCGCGGCCCCGGCCGTGATAGACGGAATAGCGGGCGGTGGTTTCGGCGTGGCGGATGAGCCGCTCGAGCAGGGAAATGCGGGCGTCCTGTTCGCCCATGAGCAGATGACCCAATTGGTGGGCCACGGCCAGGGAGCGCAGCGAGCGCAGCGTGTCCACAAACAGCGAATGCGGGCCGTTGAAGGAATGAATGAATCCGCCGCCGTCGGCGGTGACGGTCCAGCGGGCGGCCTGGACGGCGCCGGAGGTTTTCAGGGCCAGCTCGGCAAAATCGGCCTGCCAGGCGTTGTGGGGAATGCGGCCTTCGGCCATGAGGCGGCGGAGATTGCCGTAGGTGGAGATGTTGTTAAAGCCGTGGTCATGCACGCCGATGTGGGAGACATGCGGGGCCATGACGGCCACGATTTGCTGCTGGGCCAGATGGAGAAATTTTTCCTCGCCGGTGGCGTCGAATTGCAGCAGGGCCGAGCCGTATTGGAAGCCTTGCGTCCATTCGGTCCAGCCGCGGGTGGTGTAGCGTCCCTGCACGGTGAAGACTGGCGCGCCGCGGGCGGGGTTCCATTCTTTTTCGAGGGCCAGGATCTTTTCGGCAGACAGCTCGAACAACCGGCGGACTGGGCCCATCAAGTGTTGGGCGGTCAGTTGGGTTTGGATGCGCAGAGCCATAGGGCGCAAGCAGTGTGGCGCAACCTAGAGCCGCCGCAAGTGAAAACCGCCGTCCACGTTGATGACTTCGCCGGTGCTGAAGGGGAAAAGGCCTTGGGCGATGGCAGCCACGGCTTTGCCGATGTCTTCAGGCTGCCCCCAGCGGGTGATGGGGGTCAGGCCCCCGGCAATGAGCTGGTCGTATTTGTCCTTCACCGGCCCGGTCATGTCGGTGGCAATGATGCCGGGGCGGATTTCAAACACCTGGATGCCGTATTCGGCCAGGCGCGCGGCAAAAAGCGGGGTGAGCATGGCGAGGGCGGCCTTGGCCATGCAGTAATCGCCGCGATTCACGCTGGCGGTGTAGGCACTGATGGAGGTGATGGTGACGATTTTGGGCCGGGGCTGGCCGGGCGGAGTTTGCGCGGCCTGCGCAATCATCCAGCGGGCGGCCTTCTGGGTGAGGAAGTAGGGGCCTTTGACGTTGATGCGCATGAGACGGTCAAAACTTTCCTCGCTGGCCTCCAGCAGGTCGGCACGGACCTGGGGGGCGACTCCGGCATTGTTGACCAGCAAGTCCAGCCGCCCGAAAACCTCGCGGGTAAAATCCAGCAGCCGCGTCCGCTGGGGGGCTTCGGCAATGTCAGCTTGAAATGGCTCGGCGCGAATGGCGTGCTGGGCGGCACGGGCAGCGGCCAGGCAGTCGGACGCCGTGGTTTCTGCGGCGGGGCGGTTGCCGGCGTAATTGATTACCACGTTCCATCCCAGTTTGGCCAGTTCGAGGGCAATGCCCCGCCCAATGCCCCGCGAGGCGCCGGTGATGAGAGCCACGGATTGCATGGGCGCATGTTAAGGAGGCGGCGGCGGGATTGCAAAGGACAAAGCGGGTCATGAGCAGCGGCAGCACCCGCAAGCCTGTGCATGGACAAATGCCTGAAAATCAGCGACATTAGGGAGGGATGTTTGCGGGATGCAACGGCAGGGCCTGGATGTGGCTCGTGATGGTCGTGGGGTGGCTGGTCCACCCTGCCGGGGCCGCGCCATTGATTAACGAAATCTTGCTGCGCCCGCCGGCAGGGGATACGCGCATTCACCAGTATATAGAGCTCCGGGGCGCGCCCAATGAGGTTTTGCCGGAGGGCAGTTACCTGGTGGCGGTGGAAGGCGATGCCAACGGAAATCCGGGGGTCATTCAAAACGTTTTCAATTTTTCCCAGCGTGTTTTTGGGCAAAATGGTTTTCTGGTTTTGTTGCAGCGGTCCAACCTGTATCAGGTGGTGACCGGGGCCGCCGTGTTGCGGCAGAGCGGGCCAGCGGACGGTTTTGGCCATGGAAACAGCAGCACCGTGGGACATCGGGGGGAGGAGGGGCGCACGGATTTGGAACTGCCCTCGGTGACTTTTTTCCTGATTCAGGCGACTAATCGCGCACCGGCGATTGGCGATGATTTGGATGGGAACAATGATGGCCTGCCGGACGCGGCATGGTTCAATGGTTGGCGGGTGTGGGATTCGGTGGGTATCCTCGACAATACCGGAGCGGGGGACATCGCCTACGGGTCCATTAATTTCCGGCGTAATCCGGCGGCGCTGGCCGTGACAGGGCTGGTGATGCCGGTTTCTTTCACGCCGGATTATGTGGCGCGATTGGGTAACACGACGGGCGCCACCGCGCTGGATTGGATGGCCGCCAACAATCTGCAGGGCGGGCCACCGAATCTGAGCCTGGGCGATGAGAGCCAAGTCACTCATCCCTCGATGATTGGCCGGCCTTTGAATCATATTGGCGGCCCCAACTTCGGCGCGCCGTCCCTGCCCGCCGTGCTGGTGCAGCCTGAAGGGCCGTGGGAATTGGAGGAGGGGAATCCGTCTGCTTTCACATTTACAGTGGCGCTCAGCACAACTCCCAGCGGGCCGGTGGTATTGCAAATTACGGCGGCGCCGTGGGTGGAGCTTAGCGCGAATGGCGGACAGAATTACCGGCCAGTGGTGACGCTTGCCTTGAGCAATACCACACCGGCAAGCCTCCTGGCGCGCGCGCCTGAGAATGACTGGGTTGGCGGCACTCATCATCTTGGCAACTTGGTCGTGGCCGTGGCGCAGACGGGTGATGCTGTTTTCTACCCCACCAACAAACTTCTGCCTGCGCCGCTCATCCGGGTGCGCGACAATGACCGGGTTTGGTTGAATGAATTGAAAATCAATCCCCCGGGCGTGGATGCGCCGGCGGAGTACATCGAAATTGCAGGGGAGCCGTTGTGCTGGCTGACCAATCTATGGGTGGTTTTGATTGACGGACATCCGGATGACAATCCCGGGCTGGTGGGATGGGCGGCTAATCTCAGCGGCCAGCGATTGGGGGCCAACGGGCTGTTGTGGCTGGGCGCCACCAACCATCCCTATGGGGTGCTGCCGCCGGCCACTGCCCAGTACCTGCTTCCGGCCTTTTCCACCAACGGCGGCATACTGCCCAATAAATCCACCACCTACTTGCTGCTTGCTACGCCGGGCACCATCACGCCCGGCGAGGATTGGGACCGCGGCAACAACGGGGTGTTGGAGGGATTGCCCCCGCTGGCCCAAGTGCTGGATTCGGTAGCCATTTCGGGCGGCAATACGAATGCCCTGGTGTATTCGCCGGCGGTGTTGCAACTGCCCGCGGGCACGCTTGATGCGGCCACGCGCTGGCCGGGCAACACGGAACCTTCTTCGGCGGGCGCCTGGTTTTATGGGCAGCTCTATGGCGCTGCGCCGGAGTCTTTGGAGTATGACATCACACGGGTCAACGCCAGTTTTCCCCTTGGAGCCTTGTTGACGCCGGGCGCGCCCAACGGGGGCACGTTGCAATTTCAAGGGGTCCGGCCCATTTGCGGTGCGGTGGGAGACCCCACCAATCCTCCGTTGCTCTTCCGGGTCATCCCCACCAATGCGGCGTTGTTGTGGGTGTCGGCCAGCAGCGATAATCCGCTGGTGGTCTCCAATTGCAGTTTGGTGCTGCAATTGCGCGGGCCGGGTGATTATGCGTTGCGCATTGAACCGCATGGCGTTGGTTATGCCAATCTAACCTTGGAGGCGTGGGACGGCGCCCTGCGGGCGCGGCTGGCGGTCCCGTACGCGGCTTCGGCGCGGGAGCGGGAAACCACCCGTTATCATGCTGGGGCAGCCGATGCCTCCACCGCCATTGCCCTGGATGAGGATTGGATGCTGGTGGGGGACGATGAAAACCAGGTGCTGCGGCTGTATTCCCGGCGGTTTTCCGGGCCGCCGGTCTGGCAGACGAACATGACGCCATTTCTGGGGCTGACGGATTTTGAGGCGGGCCAGCCGCGCGAGGTGGACATTGAGGCGTCGGTGCGCGGGGGCAACCGCATTTATTGGATGGGCGCACACTCACACGCCAACATTGCCGAGGTGCGCACCAATCGCTCGCGTTTGTTTGCCACAGATTTAGTGGGGAGCGGCACCAATATCACGCTGGTTTATGCGGGGCGTTACGATTACCTGAAACTGGATTTGGTGCAGTGGGACGCCAGCAACGGCCACGGCAAAGGCCACAATTATTATGGGCTGGCGGCCAGCACGGAGCCGGGGGTGGACCCCAAATCGCCCGGGGGCTTTAATTTGGAAGGGCTGGCCTGGGCGCCGGGCAGCACCAATGTGGCCTATGTGGGGTTTCGCGCGCCGATTGTGCCGCCCACCAACCGCTGTTTTGCGCTGGTGGTGCCGGTGTTGAACTTTACTCAGCTCATCGGCAGCAATGTGCCGCCCGGCAGTGCGGTTTTTGGGCCGCCGATCGAGCTGGATTTGTTTGGCCGCGGCATCCGCAGCCTGGAACGGGATGACGAGGGCTATCTCATCATTGCCGGCACACCACTGAACTTCCGTGGGCCGTATCCGGATGATTTCAAGTTGTACCTCTGGAGCGGGCAACCGCAGGACGCGCCGCAGGAATTGACGGCAGATTTGGCGGGCATGAACCCCGAGGGCATCGTGCAATTGCCGCCGCGGCCCTGGACGCCCCAAACCCAGGTGCAACTAATCAGCGACAACGGCGTGATGGATTGGTACGGGGATGGCCAGCAGGCCAAGTTTTTACCGATTCGCGAATTCCGCAAGGCGCGCAGCGACTGGGTGGCTTTGGGAGAAATCACCCGGCCGGCGCCTTTGTTGCGCCGGATTAGCCTGGAGGGGGCCCATGTGCGGCTGCAATGGCGCGGGCAGGCGGGGGTTGCCTATCGGGTGCAGTTCAAATCCAATCTCAACGATGCGGCATGGTCGGACTTGACGGCGGATTTGACGGCCCCGGCTCCGTGGCTGGAATGGACCCATACCAACGGCGCCGGGGGCCAGCGTTTTTACCGTATCGTGGCTCCGTAAAACGGCCTTGCGCCATAAAAAGACGCGCCAACCTGGTGAGCTGGCGCGCTCAACAAGCAGGGCGGGAGGAGGTTAGTCGCCGCTGCTCTTGAGAATCACAAAACGGCCGGCGCCGCCGCGCAAATAATTGACCACCACGCCTTTGGTGGTGTCGGCGTTTTTCAGGGCTTCGCGAAAATCCCGCAAGTTGCGCACGGGCTGGTGGTCCAGCTCGGTGATGACATCGCCGGCTTTCAATTCTTTGGCGGCGGCGGGGCTGTCTCCGGCCACGGCGGTAACGACCACGCCGGATTGGGCCTGGAGCGCAAATTTTTTCCGCAATTCAGGGGTGAGGGGCTGGACGGTGAGGCCCAACAACGATTCGGAATCCACCGCGGCGGGAGCGGGGCGGCGGCGGACGGTGGCGGCGGTTTCCTGGGCATCGGGCCAGGCCTCGGGGCGCACCTTGATTTTGAGGGAACGGTCTTTACGGTACACATCGAGCACCACCTCCCGGCCGAGGGGCTTGGAGCGGATTTCGTAGCGCAGTTGCTGGGAGGTGGCCACCGGATGCCCGTCCACCGCAGTGATGATGTCCGCCGGTTTCAAATCGGATTTGGCGGCCGGGCCGTCGGGCATAATTTCGCGCACCACCACGCCGTCCTGGACGCCCTGGACGAGGTTGCGGTAGTCCGGGTCCTCGCGCAGGGAAGTAATAGCCACGCCGAGCCAGCCGCGGGTGTATTTGCCATGCTGGATGAGCTGGGCGGCGACCTCGCGGGCGAGGTTGGAGGGGATGGCAAACCCGATGCCGGTGTTCAAGCCGGCAATCATGGTGTTGATGCCGATGACCTCGCCTTCGAGGTTGACCAGCGGGCCGCCGCTGTTGCCGGGGTTGATATTGGCATCGGTTTGCAGGAAGTCCTGGTCCATGGAAGGGTCCGGCAGAATGCGCGAGCGGCCCTTGGCGCTGATGTGCCCCACCGTGACGGTGTAATCCAGGTCAAACGGCGCGCCCACAGCAATGGCAAACTCACCCACTTTGGTGGCGGAGGAATCCCCGAAACGGGCGGCCTTCAGGCCGGTGGCCGCAATCTTCAGCACCGCCAGGTCGGATTGCGCATCGGAGCCGGTGAGGGTGGCATCGAATTCCCGCCCATCGTGCAGGCGCACCCGGATTTTCTCCGCGTTGTCCACCACATGAAAATTGGTCAGCAAATAACCATCTTCGCGGATGATGACGCCTGAGCCTTGACCGTTGAAGCGCGGCTCGGCCGGCCCGCGCTCGCGGCGCTCCTCGAACCGGCGCCGCCACTCAGGGGGCAACATGTCCAGGAAGGGATTGCCCTCGGTCCAGTCGTGAAAGGTGTTGCGCTGGGCCACTTTGATGACCACCACCGAGTCACTGACCTTGCTGGCCACTTCGGTGAAGGCCTGATTGAGCGCGCGGGCCAGATCCATGGCCTTGAGCGCCGGAGGCTCAGCGGCGGCAGCGTGCGCGGCCAGAGCCAGCACGGGATATGCTGCGAGATGCCAAAAACGTTTCATGCGTATGAGGTGAAGGCTTGCCGGCGTGGAATGACCAGGCAGCGGGCATGCCCGCACAACCTTTTGATTAGCTTAAAATGCGAAATGTTCAACTTTCTTTGGCGTGCGGCTTGATTCAAAAGAAAAAGAGAGTAGATTTTAGTCAGGCTGACCATAGTCAGCCTTGGGCAAGAGGGGCTCTCACGGGCACGCGCCAGCGTGGCTTTGATGGTCCACAACGGCCTAATTTGGAAACCGGTGGAAAAACCGGACGGGGGCTTTTTTAATTTGTAGGTTAAGATTGAAACTATAACTCTATGGCTATAACTCTATCGTGGAGGTAGAATTACCAACGCTCGATAAAGTATAACAACAAGGCTTTGCCTTGATTCAAAAAACGGGGGAGGTATAATTCGTTGACCCGTTTGGCACCCTGCGCGGGGGCTTTGCCTTGATTCAAAAAACGGGGGAGGTATAATGCGACATGCTCGCCCCAATCACCGCGTTCAGCTTTGCCTTGATTCAAAAAACGGGGGAGGTATAATCGGCAAAGCCCGGCGAAGCTTTCCCGGCCAGCTTTGCCTTGATTCAAAAAACGGGGGAGGTATAATTGTTTGGTTGGGGTTGTACATGCTGGGGTGCTTTGCCTTGATTCAAAAAACGGGGGAGGTATAATCATACCACGAACACGCATTACAGATTGGCTGCTTTGCCTTGATTCAAAAAACGGGGGAGGTATAATTGGCAGTCAATGGACAACAATTTCACGCTGGCTTTGCCTTGATTCAAAAAACGGGGGAGGTATAATACCATTTTTTTGCAGCCCGGGCATGGAACGGCTTTGCCTTGATTCAAAAAACGGGGGAGGTATAATGCTGGCTACTGCTACCGCCATTATTAGGTAGCTTTGCCTTGATTCAAAAAACGGGGGAGGTATAATAATCGAGCATAACAATAGTTATGCTTTGGTGCTTTGCCTTGATTCAAAAAACGGGGGAGGTATAATGCCTCAGGATGATAATAACCGCTAGCCTGCGCTTTGCCTTGATTCAAAAAACGGGGGAGGTATAATCTCCACCATGGATTGCGCAGTTTGTTGGCAGCTTTGCCTTGATTCAAAAAACGGGGGAGGTATAATGCTGGCAATGTCCACAATGACGTGATTAATGCTTTGCCTTGATTCAAAAAACGGGGGAGGTATAATTAGGACGGGGACGGTGATGCCTCGATCTCTGCTTTGCCTTGATTCAAAAAACGGGGGAGGTATAATACCCAGCAATATTGGCGCATGGTCACTGAGGCTTTGCCTTGATTCAAAAAACGGGGGAGGTATAATGATACTAGTGTTACCTTGACCCTGGACGATGCTTTGCCTTGATTCAAAAAACGGGGGAGGTATAATCCCGTGAATCTCCAGGGAGATACTGTCCTGCTTTGCCTTGATTCAAAAAACGGGGGAGGTATAATCACATAACTTTTCAAGTCTTTTTTCATTTTGCTTTGCCTTGATTCAAAAAACGGGGGAGGTATAATCAACCACGTCCAATTTCCAGGCCAAGTCTCGCTTTGCCTTGATTCAAAAAACGGGGGAGGTATAATTTCGAGTGGAAACACGTAGCCAAAATCATTGCTTTGCCTTGATTCAAAAAACGGGGGAGGTATAATTTGCCCAAAAAGCGCGTTCCAGGAAATATAGCTTTGCCTTGATTCAAAAAACGGGGGAGGTATAATAAATCGCACACACCATTAATGTAACCGTTTGCTTTGCCTTGATTCAAAAAACGGGGGAGGTATAATTTTAACGAGCTCGTCCACCACCAACTGCATGCTTTGCCTTGATTCAAAAAACGGGGGAGGTATAATCGCGGTGATTTCAAGCAGATTGGGCAGGCAGCTTTGCCTTGATTCAAAAAACGGGGGAGGTATAATTTCTGCTGCTCTCCTCTCAATTCCATTTTGGCTTTGCCTTGATTCAAAAAACGGGGGAGGTATAATACTGGTCGAGTCACAAAAGTAGGTCCGACAGCTTTGCCTTGATTCAAAAAACGGGGGAGGTATAATAGAGTTGCCTTGCCTGTCGAGGGAAAGCCAGCTTTGCCTTGATTCAAAAAACGGGGGAGGTATAATGTTGCCGACGCGTGCATCACGGTGAAACTGCTTTGCCTTGATTCAAAAAACGGGGGAGGTATAATACAACTGTCAGGTAACATGATCCGGACACTGCTTTGCCTTGATTCAAAAAACGGGGGAGGTATAATTCCCAAATCCTTACCCACTCGACGCCGTTAGCTTTGCCTTGATTCAAAAAACGGGGGAGGTATAATTTTTGGAACTTCAAGACCTCGTGAACGCCGGCTTTGCCTTGATTCAAAAAACGGGGGAGGTATAATCTCTCCCAATCAGTATCTAAACGCCATCTCGCTTTGCCTTGATTCAAAAAACGGGGGAGGTATAATGCGGCAAGCGATTTAACTCTAACGCTGATTGCTTTGCCTTGATTCAAAAAACGGGGGAGGTATAATGTCTTAAACTTTGTATTAGATTTTCTAATAGCTTTGCCTTGATTCAAAAAACGGGGGAGGTATAATTAACCAACTCATCCACCACTAATTTCATGGGCTTTGCCTTGATTCAAAAAACGGGGGAGGTATAATCGTGATTGCTCATGTTCAACGCCTTTAGTGGCTTTGCCTTGATTCAAAAAACGGGGGAGGTATAATAAGCCGGTGGTGGCCTGGACGGGAGTATCAGCTTTGCCTTGATTCAAAAAACGGGGGAGGTATAATGCGATTCAAAATCTGCACCAAAGATTTATCGCTTTGCCTTGATTCAAAAAACGGGGGAGGTATAATAGGAACGGGCGCGCCTGGCCAAGGAGCAGGGCTTTGCCTTGATTCAAAAAACGGGGGAGGTATAATATGGATGCGTGGTCATGGATTCCGGTTATGCTTTGCCTTGATTCAAAAAACGGGGGAGGTATAATTTGCCAAACACTCGGCGAAAGTCTCCACAAGCTTTGCCTTGATTCAAAAAACGGGGGAGGTATAATACGACCGGCTTGGTTCAATCAATACCAAGCGCTTTGCCTTGATTCAAAAAACGGGGGAGGTATAATTTTGCCCCGATACACGACCGGCAAATGTCGGCTTTGCCTTGATTCAAAAAACGGGGGAGGTATAATACCGCCAAAAAGACACCGAGCGCAACCAAGGCTTTGCCTTGATTCAAAAAACGGGGGAGGTATAATTCCGGGCCCGTTGATTAACCGCGCACTTTCGCTTTGCCTTGATTCAAAAAACGGGGGAGGTATAATAAACGCAGACCGAGAAAATGCCAGGTTGACGCTTTGCCTTGATTCAAAAAACGGGGGAGGTATAATGCCGTCGTCTGTCGAACATTGCCCAACTGCGCTTTGCCTTGATTCAAAAAACGGGGGAGGTATAATGGCTACCGCCGCCAAGAATTGAGCAGTAGCGCTTTGCCTTGATTCAAAAAACGGGGGAGGTATAATTCAGGCGGTGAGTTGAATGGAATGAGTGCAGCTTTGCCTTGATTCAAAAAACGGGGGAGGTATAATCCCACGGATTCAACTTGATTGCCAAATTAGCTTTGCCTTGATTCAAAAAACGGGGGAGGTATAATACCCCACCCCCGCGCTTGTATCATATGACCGCTTTGCCTTGATTCAAAAAACGGGGGAGGTATAATCTTAACATTCGCAATGTCACCCCAGCCGAAGCTTTGCCTTGATTCAAAAAACGGGGGAGGTATAATCTCCGCCCCATCCGCCGGGCAACTCAAAGCGCTTTGCCTTGATTCAAAAAACGGGGGAGGTATAATGACATTGCGGTTGACAATCCGCTGCCCTCGGCTTTGCCTTGATTCAAAAAACGGGGGAGGTATAATTGGCACGATATCCACCGACAGTCCCCCATAGCTTTGCCTTGATTCAAAAAACGGGGGAGGTATAATCCAGCGGCGAGCAGGATTGCGTCCGGCGCAGCTTTGCCTTGATTCAAAAAACGGGGGAGGTATAATTTGGTGTAGCTCTCCAATTCCCACTTGTTAGCTTTGCCTTGATTCAAAAAACGGGGGAGGTATAATCGGATGGAACCAAACGTGTTTTGATTTGGTGCTTTGCCTTGATTCAAAAAACGGGGGAGGTATAATTCAGGATTTGTTGGTTGGTCAGAACCAGTTGCTTTGCCTTGATTCAAAAAACGGGGGAGGTATAATTACATTGGAGGAGGGAAGGCCTCATGGGAAGCTTTGCCTTGATTCAAAAAACGGGGGAGGTATAATAAACTAAAGTTTGCTGCGGTATGGGCTGGGGCTTTGCCTTGATTCAAAAAACGGGGGAGGTATAATAACTGGCGTGATGAAAACACAGGTCGTGTGGCTTTGCCTTGATTCAAAAAACGGGGGAGGTATAATAATACCTTGCAAAATATCTTACAAAATCTAGCTTTGCCTTGATTCAAAAAACGGGGGAGGTATAATCGAAAATACCATGTTTGGGGTGGCGTATAGCTTTGCCTTGATTCAAAAAACGGGGGAGGTATAATCTTTGTCCAGTATTTCGTCAGCAATCAATCGCTTTGCCTTGATTCAAAAAACGGGGGAGGTATAATGCTATCAATCCTAACATCCCTGCAATGCGTGCTTTGCCTTGATTCAAAAAACGGGGGAGGTATAATCAATCTTCAATTTCCATGGCCGCTGGTCATGCTTTGCCTTGATTCAAAAAACGGGGGAGGTATAATGCGTGAAATTTCAATGAAGTGGCGGCTTTTGCTTTGCCTTGATTCAAAAAACGGGGGAGGTATAATACGTCCCGGCAATGCGTTGCACGATACCCAGCTTTGCCTTGATTCAAAAAACGGGGGAGGTATAATAACATTGTTTTTTTCGTCAAATTTTTGCTTTGCCTTGATTCAAAAACGGGGAGGTATAATTGCCCAAAAGAAATAAAATACGAACCAACGCTTTGCCTTGATTCAAAAAACGGGGGAGGTATAATCCAGGTTCGGTGACAGCATCATCCTTAAAGGCTTTGCCTTGATTCAAAAAACGGGGGAGGTATAATCTGCATCGCCAATTGCCACACCATATTGCGCTTTGCCTTGATTCAAAAAACGGGGGAGGTATAATGACACCGGTGTAAAAACGTTTTACACCGGTGCTTTGCCTTGATTCAAAAAACGGGGGAGGTATAATATTTGGTTGCGGGGGTGGATTCGAGCCCATGCTTTGCCTTGATTCAAAAAACGGGGGAGGTATAATCTTGATGCGGAAGGTAACCGTCTGTTGGGGCTTTGCCTTGATTCAAAAAACGGGGGAGGTATAATAGCGCTATTAACACAAAGCTTGACAAGTTGGCTTTGCCTTGATTCAAAAAACGGGGGAGGTATAATGCCATGTCGGGCCGATTCACATTATCGGCTGCTTTGCCTTGATTCAAAAAACGGGGGAGGTATAATCAGTCTCGTAGTCGATTGCGGCCCACATCGGCTTTGCCTTGATTCAAAAAACGGGGGAGGTATAATCCACACCCCGATGGGAGTTCGCAGCGACCGGCTTTGCCTTGATTCAAAAAACGGGGGAGGTATAATGGGATGGCGTCACTCGATACTCAGTTGTATGCTTTGCCTTGATTCAAAAAACGGGGGAGGTATAATACGTTGTAGTGATGACAGAGCAGGTGAATGGCTTTGCCTTGATTCAAAAAACGGGGGAGGTATAATGGTAACCAACTCATGGATCACCAACTCGTAGCTTTGCCTTGATTCAAAAAACGGGGGAGGTATAATAATTTGGAGATAACGGCTGGCGGCACCAGTTGCTTTGCCTTGATTCAAAAAACGGGGGAGGTATAATCCTGGGCGCGGGAGACCTGGCGGAGCCTGTGCTTTGCCTTGATTCAAAAAACGGGGGAGGTATAATTGGTTCGACAACTGGCCGACGTTCCTCTATGCTTTGCCTTGATTCAAAAAACGGGGGAGGTATAATTTCAACACCAGCACATCGTTCAATTGCAAGCTTTGCCTTGATTCAAAAAACGGGGGAGGTATAATCCGCTTTCAGCCAGCCCCACACGTATCCTGCTTTGCCTTGATTCAAAAAACGGGGGAGGTATAATGATAATGTGAATCGGCCCGACATGGCATTGGCTTTGCCTTGATTCAAAAAACGGGGGAGGTATAATGTCATGGAGGTGGCAACCGCGCAGCAGCCGGCTTTGCCTTGATTCAAAAAACGGGGGAGGTATAATATGTATTTTTCGACGAGTAACAAGGTGTGCGCTTTGCCTTGATTCAAAAAACGGGGGAGGTATAATGGTTCGACCGATTGTGTGACGCTCGGACCCGCTTTGCCTTGATTCAAAAAACGGGGGAGGTATAATAAACTAAAGTTCGCGGCCGTTTGGGCTGCAGCTTTGCCTTGATTCAAAAAACGGGGGAGGTATAATTAATCTGACGACGTTGAAACGGCAGCTGTTGCTTTGCCTTGATTCAAAAAACGGGGGAGGTATAATTATTTTTTTTCTCAGCGAGGGTTCCCATAGGCTTTGCCTTGATTCAAAAAACGGGGGAGGTATAATAAACTCAGTTCGTCCCTGTTTATCAGAGCCGCTTTGCCTTGATTCAAAAAACGGGGGAGGTATAATTTGGACTTGGACAACAACACCTGCATTGCAGCTTTGCCTTGATTCAAAAAACGGGGGAGGTATAATCATTGCTCAAGGCCTTCCCTGCATATTGCAGCTTTGCCTTGATTCAAAAAACGGGGGAGGTATAATATCGAGAGCTTCGCCCGCGCTTGTGCTCACGCTTTGCCTTGATTCAAAAAACGGGGGAGGTATAATCCAAACCGCGGCCTGCTGGCATTGAGGTTCGCTTTGCCTTGATTCAAAAAACGGGGGAGGTATAATCGCATCCGACATCTCTCCCCCCTAACTCGTGCTTTGCCTTGATTCAAAAAACGGGGGAGGTATAATGGACTACTCAAGTACAACCAACAACTCCTCGCTTTGCCTTGATTCAAAAAACGGGGGAGGTATAATATTTGGTTGCGGGGGGTGGATTGACCCAATGCTTTGCCTTGATTCAAAAAACGGGGGAGGTATAATAATTGAATTGGGGCATTGGTGCGAGAGTAAGCTTTGCCTTGATTCAAAAAACGGGGGAGGTATAATACGAAAGGAAAAAAGAATGAAGACATTTGGCTTTGCCTTGATTCAAAAAACGGGGGAGGTATAATGAACAGCAGGCTGCCGTGATCGATTGATCTGCTTTGCCTTGATTCAAAAAACGGGGGAGGTATAATGCTCGCCGCCCGCCGCATTCAGTGCCGCCTGCTTTGCCTTGATTCAAAAAACGGGGGAGGTATAATTCTTCAATCCCTGAATTGATGGCCCCGCTTTGCTTTGCCTTGATTCAAAAAACGGGGGAGGTATAATCCCTCACATTATGGGGCTGCCACCAAGCCCGCTTTGCCTTGATTCAAAAAACGGGGGAGGTATAATCGCACAACCCAAAGCACACCGCGCCCCCAAGCTTTGCCTTGATTCAAAAAACGGGGGAGGTATAATTCGGGCCTTCCGGGGCGCGGAGCGGCGCGGCTTTGCCTTGATTCAAAAAACGGGGGAGGTATAATCCAGCGCCTCCTACATGGCGCGAGTCACCTGCTTTGCCTTGATTCAAAAAACGGGGGAGGTATAATCGCCGGACGGGACGGTGTACCGGGTGAGGGGCTTTGCCTTGATTCAAAAAACGGGGGAGGTATAATTGGAGGTGCGGAAGAAAAAGCGCCAACTGGGCTTTGCCTTGATTCAAAAAACGGGGGAGGTATAATTCAATGTCGTTGTGTCGGTGCGCCTCGCGCGCTTTGCCTTGATTCAAAAAACGGGGGAGGTATAATATGCCGTATCTCCGCGCAGCACAATTCAGGGCTTTGCCTTGATTCAAAAAACGGGGGAGGTATAATATGCTCTGGATGCGGCGGTGTTGGCGCGGTGCTTTGCCTTGATTCAAAAAACGGGGGAGGTATAATCCACTTGAAGCGGTGAATCCGATTGCAACTGCTTTGCCTTGATTCAAAAAACGGGGGAGGTATAATGGGACCAATCTCATCTATCGCGTGTTGCCTGCTTTGCCTTGATTCAAAAAACGGGGGAGGTATAATGCCTTCAGCGCGGCCTCGATCCCCAATCTGGCTTTGCCTTGATTCAAAAAACGGGGGAGGTATAATAATTTTATATTAGTCCCAGTTGGCCCTTCTGCTTTGCCTTGATTCAAAAAACGGGGGAGGTATAATCGTGGGCTTGCGCGGGGCGGACATTCCTGTGCTTTGCCTTGATTCAAAAACGGGGAGGTATAATAGAAACAAAAAACAACCGTTGTGCGCCAAAAGTAACTGTTACCCGGCGCGGGGTGGGCAGGGGGCCCGTTGCGCCAAAAAGGGTGTTACCCAAGTTGACCCCTCATTTGAGAACAAAGAAAGCCGCCGGACGCAGTCCCGCCGGCCTCCCTTGTTCCCGTTTCTTGGGGAAATTCCCGTACTCCAAGACGCCTCCGAATTCAAGCCGTTAGTCGCCGCCGGGCTTCAATCGCCTGCTTCTGGCGTTCGATGTCCCGCCCCAGTTGGAAGGGATTGAGCGTGGCGTGCAGCGCCCGCAAGCGCGCCTTGGTTTCGGCACTGACTTCCGCCGCCGCCAGCACCCGGGCGTAGGGCGTTTGGGGGACGCCATACTGCCGCACCATCCGCCCCCGCTCCGAGACTTACCCTCCAGCTTGAGGGTCGGCAGGAAATGATTGAGCAACGGCTCCAACGCCTCTTTGCAGAGGGTGTTGATGAGCGGCGTGACCGCCGGGTTGTCGTAACGCCCATAACCGAAATGCTGGCGCACCCGCGTCCAGTTGCGCTGCTCGACATGGGCGTTGTCGTTCTTCTGATAGGGCCGGGCGCGGGTGAAGAGCACCGGCCGGGGACGCTGCCCCAGGTAGGCCACCAGGTGATGGTTGATGAACTCGCCCCCGTTGTCGGTGTCCACCCCGCAGGGCAAAGGGCAGGCTGGCCTCCAGATCGCGAATCTGCGTCAAAGTGGCGTGCTGGCTGCGGTTTTCCAAGGCGCGCAGCCCGGCCCAGTCGGTGCTAATATCCACCCCATCCAGCATCCACAGATGCCGGTCATCCAGACAGCCGCCGCATAGGGCCACCGTGTCCAGCCCAGCCAGCCGGGGCCGGTCTCGGTCCACTCGCCGCGCAGGGGGATGCTCTGACGCAAGAGGCTGCCGGGCCGGGTGCCGGTCGGCCGCCGCCCGCCCGCCGCAGCGGGGCCAGCAAACGATCCAAGGTGCGCGCACTGATACTCAAGAGCGCCTGGCGCAAATCCGGGTCCAGGCGGCGATGATCGGTTTCATAGGCGGCCAGCCACTCGGGAAGCAGGGCACGCAGCCGCACCCCGCAGGGTTGGAAGGCCGCCTGCCAGATCGGCCGAATCACCGGCAGCAGCGTCTCCGGGTGGTAGGTCTTCGGCCGCCCCAAAACCAAGCCGGGCGCCCGTCGCGCCGACGGCCCGGCCCGCAGCGCCCGAATGGTCGCCTTGCGATGGTAGCCCAACAGGGCGACGGCCTGGTCGAGCAGTTGGGCTTTGTAGAGTCGCCCGGCCCGGGCATAGCGCCGACGCAGCTGGGCCAGGACTTCTTGACGAGTGTTTTGACTCATTTCGGTGTTCATGGCTCGGTAACACCGACTTTTGGCACAACGACCAGTTTCCGCCAACCGGTCAGCCCCGCCTGGGTAACAATCTTTTGGCGCAAATCGCAGGCAGCGGCGAGGGCAGTGCTTTGCCTTGATTCAAAAACGGGGAGGTATAATAACTCGGGACTGCTGCGGCTGGGACAGGGAGCTTTGCCTTGATTCAAAAACGGGGAGGTATAATAACGTCACCAACCAAATCTGGATGCCGAATGCTTTGCCTTGATTCAAAAAACGGGGAGGTATAATCCGCCATCCGCGAAGACCTCGGCGCCTCCGCTTTGCCTTGATTCAAAAACGGGGAGGTATAATGGGTTTGCAGGGCGGATGCATGGTTCAGTAGCTTTGCCTTGATTCAAAAACGGGGAGGTATAATGTGACCCAGATTCAATCCTGCCCATGACGAGCTTTGCCTTGATTCAAAAACGGGGAGGTATAATCGGCACCCAATGGATTCAATGCCGTCAGCAGCTTTGCCTTGATTCAAAAAACGGGGAGGTATAATATGTCTGTGGGATGGACTGGATGGACTGGAGCTTTGCCTTGATTCAAAAACGGGGGAGGTATAATCGAAATACGTGGCATTGCGAGGAATCGCAAGCTTTGCCTTGATTCAAAAACGGGGAGGTATAATGTCAACATAAACTCATGATGAAATATGGTTGCTTTGCCTTGATTCAAAAACGGGGAGGTATAATAACATTCGGACAACCAGTGTATGACAGCGAGCTTTGCCTTGATTCAAAAAACGGGGAGGTATAATCCGATTGACCGCCTCCCGCCCCACTCGCTGGCTTTGCCTTGATTCAAAAACGGGGAGGTATAATCCGCGCCAAAATCTTGTGCGTTGTGATGCGGCTTTGCCTTGATTCAAAAAACGGGGAGGTATAATGGCGGGTGCAGAATGGTGTGGTGACTGGAGGCTTTGCCTTGATTCAAAAACGGGGAGGTATAATGCTTTTGCTCATCACCCTCACCCGCGCCATGCTTTGCCTTGATTCAAAAACGGGGAGGTATAATCAACTGCCGAAGCCAGAAGCTCCAAGCTTCGCTTTGCCTTGATTCAAAAAACGGGGGAGGTATAATAAAAAGGCATCGGACACTCGGCCCGATGGCTTTGCCTTGATTCAAAAACGGGGAGGTATAATGTTATCAAAAACCACTTCGTGCCCAGGCTCGCTTTGCCTTGATTCAAAAACGGGGAGGTATAATCTGCTGCCGTATCAGCGCGCTTGGGTTGATGCTTTGCCTTGATTCAAAAACGGGGAGGTATAATAACCCTGCCGGAATATACCGCGCTCAACTCGCTTTGCCTTGATTCAAAAACGGGGAGGTATAATTTTCGGCTTGTTCTTGCCGAATTCCTCACGCTTTGCCTTGATTCAAAAAACGGGGGAGGTATAATCGAAAGTTGCAACTGGCTTGGTATAAGCCGGTTGCAGTTTTTTGGGTGCTGGGGTTGTTGGCGCACACATGGCAGCATGGTGGACGGGCGGGGCATCGTTTGGTGGTGAAAGCGATGCCCCGGGTGGCTTGGCTTTGAGGGTGATGCTTCGCCGGTGACGTGATTTTTTACCAGAATTGCATTTGTTCTGGCATGGCTTCAGGGTCGGTGGGAGCGGCTGGCGAGCCGGTAATGACAAAGGAGCGTTCCCATTGGGCGCGGGTGACAAAGATAGCGCGCACTGAGCCTTCAGGGGGAATGGCCTTTCTAAGGCGTTCGAGGTGGGTTTCCTGGCGGGCGAAAGAGACGCAGGGGCGGGCATAGACGCTCAATTGTACCATGAGGTAGCCGTCGTCGAGGAGGAATTTGCGAAAATCGGTGGCCGCCTTGCGCTGTTTGGGGGTCAGCACAGGGAGGTCGAAGGCAACGATGAGCCAGCCCATTTTGTACTTCTCCGTATCCATTATTTCAGCAGGAAGCCCTGTCGGCCGACTGCGCGCAGCGGTCTGGCGCCTCAGGAAAGCTGCTGGTTTGTAATTTTTTCAACTTTGGCAAAACCATTTTTGGTCAGCCAGGGGCGGTAATATCTGGTTTGTTTTTCCACCACCGCCCGGCGGAAGCCGCGGATTACGCCTTCCAGGCAGCCGTGAATGTCCAGGTTGAAGCCGAGGTATTCCACGCGCTCGATGGCGAAACCGGTGACCCATTGGCGGAATTCCTTGGTGACTTCCCAAGCGGTGGCGTGGGGGTGGTTGAGCATCCACTGGATGACGCGCCAATCCACGCAGGGGCGGAAGGGTTCCATGAGGTCATAAGCCAGGGGGGTGCTGCGCTCGCGGGTGGCGTGCGAGATGCCAAAGGTTGGGTCCAGCCCCAGGGCAAAAAGTTTTTGGAGGGTGGCGGAGAGGAGGACGGCATATCCATAGTTGAGCAGGTTATTCCAACTGCCTGCATGGCGTCCACGATTGAAGTCGGGCGTGTTCAGGGCGGAGCCTAGGATTTGCCAGTAATATCGGGCACAAAAGGATTCCTTGTGAGGTTTGCGGCTGCGAGCGGCGGTGCGCAAGTCGGGCAGGCGTTCATGGCGGGGGGCCAAGGACTCGGCCAGGGCAAGCTGGTTCTGGCATTTGGCCTCGATGGTTTTTTGCCAAAGGGCGGCGCGCTGATGTTCGCTGAGGGCGATTTGTGCGCGGCAAAGCAGCGTGTCGGTGGCCCTCCGGGCGGGGAGGACGAGACTGGCGGGCTTGAAGGCCTCGCACAAAATGAGGGCCACGCCATGTTTGGCCGCCTGCAGGAAGAGATGGCTGTGGATGGAGGCGGAGAAGCTGGTAATGATAATGGCGGCCACATCTTCCAGCGGCAGCTTGCGTTCGGAGTCAGCCGTTTTGCAGACGAGCTGGCCGTCGCGACAACTGATGGAGCATTGCGGAGAGTCTATGTTGACGATGTGATAGGACATGCTGCAATTCCGACGTAGCTGGAATCGAGAATTTCCATTGCGTTTTTTACAAGGGTTGCAAGTTTTACATCTCTTTTAATTCCAACTCCCTTGCTTTCGACTTTAACCCGATCTGGTGCGATTATGTCCAAAGTCATGGCTGCTTTCACACTCGCAATACGCCACACGCCTTCGTACCTACCATCGGGCACTCGAATAAGCTGCCCGTTACGCAAAACGCGGACGGGGCGGTTTTGGTTTTGGCGGCGCAGGGCCTGGAGCTGGTGCCAGACTTTGTGGAAACGGATGATGGTGGGCTGAGGGTCAAGGGCGATGCCAAAGTTGTCGCCAATGATTTTGACGGCCTTAAGTTTTTTGAGTTTGCCCGGGGAGCCGGGTTCGGGGTTCAAGCCGATGAGTTTGGATTTCTCGACTTCTTTGTACACCCAGCGCCAGGTTTTGGTTTCATGCAAGACGGTGCCGGACTGGGCATCTGCCGAAGAGATGCGCTTGCGGCACACGATGAGGACGGTGTCATCTTGGGGTGCGGGGATTTTGACCTTTTGGGCTTCAAACCAGCGGCGCAGGCGCTTGGCGGAGGGGTGGGAGTCCTGGGGGTCGAAGACGCGATAAACGGTTTCCTCGGCCGGCAGGCCGGACATGTCTTTGGGGATGTGCTGGACGACGCGGCGCTCGGCGAGGCGCTGGCGCAATTGTTCTTTGAACGCGGCGGGCAGGTCACGGAGGACAACTTCACCGTCGTTGTTGAATTGGCATAGGCCGCGGGTGGCGTGGGCGAGCTGTCGTTGCTCGGCGGAATTGAGACGGCGTTTGAGCAGGAGGCGCCAGAAGTGGCCATCGCGGGGGAGGTAATGGCTGGCGAGGGCGAGGGTGCAGGCATCCAAGGCGTGGTGCAGGTGAGTGATGCCGCGGATTTCATCCTTTGTGCGGACGTGGCCGGATTCGTCGAGGACCTGGGGGTTGGCCAGGCTGAGGCATCCCAGCAATTGCCAGCCGCGGCGGATGAAGGCAGTTACGCTGCCGGGGAGGGAGGTGATGACGGGTTTTTGCTCGAGTTCAAGATAGGGACGTTGCAACAAAGCGGCGCCCAGACGGACCAACTGGGAGGTTTGGGTCAGGTCACGGGGGGTGAATTCCTCCTCGACATAGTCGCGGAGGAGGAGGAGTTCTTTGCGGCGTTTTTTACGGCGTATATCTTCTGCATGTCCTTTGCGGGTATCCAGGCTTTCCACCCATTGGCGGTATTGGCTGACGGTGCGGATGGTGAGGTCGGGGCGTCCTTCCACGGTGCGGCCTTGGAATTCCTCAATGAACGCCAGGGCGGTGCGTTTGCCTTTCATGCGGTTGACTTCCGGGAAGGTGATGACGAGGGAATCCAGGCTGTCGCTGGCGCGTTGACTGCGCGGGATGACGTGGTCTTTGTCCACGCCCTTTCTGGCCAGGGTAATGGCATCGTAATCTTTGCCGGTGTAAGGGCAGGTCCAGTCCAAATCCATGGCGATGCGCGCCTTGCGGATGAGGCCGGCGGTGATGCGGATATTGTTCCCTTTGAGGTCTTCCTCCAGTTTTTTGACGGCTGATTTAAAATGGGCAAGGCGCTGGCCCAGGTCTTGTTCCTGCTCTTTGCGGGTCATGCCGGAGTAGTCGCGCAATTCGCGGTTGACCTCGATGGTGATGCGTTTGATGCGCGATGGGTCCTCATTGGCATAGGCTTTGAGGATGTCCTGGTGGAGGCGCTCGAGGATTTTGAGACGATGGCGGACGAGATGGTTGTTGGTTTGTTGGTCAATGCTGCGTTGGATTTGGGCTTCGCGGATGGCTTCATCGCGGTAGAGGCAACCGTCTTTTTCCTTGGGGTGGATGCCTTTTTCCATGACGTCCTGCCATGCCTGGCGCATGACTTCGCGGGTGTAAGGGGCGCGGGCGCTGGGGAGGTCGGCATGGAGGCGTTGTTTGAGCCAGTCCTCCACGGTGTGGGTCTGGCCACGTTTCTTCTTGGTATTTTCCTGGGCGGCAAAATCCTGGAGGGCTTGCTGGAGGCGCCGCCGTTCTTCTTCCGAGGCGTTTTTGCAAAGCTCTGCCAAGGTAATGCTTTTACCATGGCGTAACTGGCCGATGGCGCGTTTTTGGAGCCGGATGGGCAGATGGGGCCAAATTGCGATTAGGAAGGGCTGCGAAAGCGCCTTTTTGACCGGGTCAAGGACGAGCATTTTGTCGGCATCCGGCGGCATGAGCATCTGGTCCAGGTTGTCGGGCTGGTTGTGGGTCAATTCTCGCACGGCTTTTTTGAATTCGTCCTTGGTCAGGAAGCCTTTGGCCTCCATTTTTTGGTGCAGGGTTTGCCGTTCTGTTACGGATAGCGGGCGCACATGGCCGTTGCCGGCCTGGGAGATTTTGACGTTGGCCAGGAGCATGGCCCAGCGGAAGCGCAGGAATTCCGGACATTTGGCGGCGGGCACTTTGGCGGCTTTGGTGGCGCGGTGCTCGGCCTCTTTGGGGTCTTGGGTTTCCTGGAGGGTTTGCTGAAAAACTTTTTCAAAGGTGATGGGGCAGGAGGAAATGATGCGGTTATCGAAGCGTGGGACAAGCTGGCCAAAGAGGAGGCCGCCGTGGTAGCGCTCCGGCAATTTAATGGACGGACAACCAATGGCTTTCCAATCGCTCATCAGCGCATGTATGAAAGCCTGATTGAGCTGGGGAAGGCGATTTTTGTGACGTTCGAGGATGTCCAGCACTTCAGCTTCCACAATTTCGCGTGGGAAGGCGGCGTTCAGGCCCTTGGGACGCTGGTCGCCAGGAAGATGGCAGGAGCGTTTATTGCCGAGGGGGTCCAGGCCGCAAATGGCGCAAATAGTTTCGGCCATGGTGCGGGTCTGATGCTTCTCCAAAAGATGCCGGGCATTTTGCACTTTTTCCGCATCTTCTTCTTCCCCGTGCTCCTGGCGGCTCCAGAGGCGGTTGGCGTTGTAACCGCGGTTGTGGGCATACCAGCGGAGGACGTCCCACAACTCCGGCCAGGAGAGCAGGGGGCCACCGCGGAGGACGCGGGCGGCCAGGAGCCAGGGCCAGGCGCAGCCGGGCTTGTCCAGTTGGTGCGGTTTGAGGACGCCCAGGTGCGCGAGCAGGGATTTCAAGCGGGCGATGCGTTGCCGGGTGGCGCGGATGTGGCGGCGCTGGCGGCGGTAATCGCGGCGTTTTTTGGCCAGGCAATCGTCGGCGCCGAAGATGACCACGCCGCAGCCCAGCAGGGCTGGGGTGGGCAATTCATCGTTGGCCGGGGATGGGGAGTTGACCTCCTGGAGGACGGCCCAGCCGATGGAGCTGTGGCCGACGTCAAAGGCCAGTTCGAGGTCGGGTTGGGAGGGAGTATTTTTGTGGTTGCTTTGCATAAAGGGATGAGGTAGAGTGTTAATGAATCAAGACAAAGTTAGATGCGTGCAGACCGGTTCCCTGCGGCCAAGCCGCACACCGGGTTTGAAGAGCATCTCATAAAAAATCGCCGGTTCCCCGCCGGCGATTTTTTTATGGTTGCATGCGGAGTGCTCTGCAGAGCGACCGTGGCACGACGGCAGGAGTCGGCATTTGATTACTGGCGCGGTGCATCCCATGTTTTTTTTCAATTCAGGCTATGAGGCCCAGTCAACCATTGTTGGGCCGATTTGGCAACCGCAAAGCGTGAGGGGAGATTTGCGTGGAGGTGGCATGTCACCGCCATCACGCGGCATCTGCGCATGGTGGTAGGAGGTAAGCGGGAGCGCGGACGGAGGTGAGGGCGCTGAGAATCCGCTGCGGTGTCAGCGGCCCTTGGTGCAAATGGAGGTTTTGGGGGTGGATTTTGCATTCAGGCATTGCAATTTTTGGTTTAGCTTGTAACCTAAGTGTAACAACCATCCATCAGACGCATGAAAACATTGGCGCAACGGCTGGCGGCAGTTTTTGCCGGTCTGACCCTCCTGTTTGTCCTCAACGTGCCGTTAACTTTGCCCGCGGCGGATGTGGTAATCAGCGAGTTTATGGCCTCCAATGGGGGGCTGATTACCGACGAGGATGGAGATAGTTCCGACTGGATTGAGCTTCACAACATCAGTTCCAACACGGTCAATTTGTTGAATTGGGCGTTGACGGACAGCGCGAATAATCTGAATCGCTGGCGCTTCCCGGCGACCAATCTGGGACCGAATCGGTTTATGCTGGTGTGGGCGTCGGGCAAGAATCGGCGGGAGCCGGGCAGCCCGTTGCACACGAGTTTTCGCCTGTCGGCTGAAGGGCGGTTCCTGGCGCTGGTGCGGCCGGACGGGACGATTGCCAGCCAGTACACGCCCAGTTATCCCCAGCAATTTCAGAATGTCGGTTATGGTTTGCCGATGTTGGTGACGAATTATGTGTTGGTGGGCACCAATGCGATGGCGCGCATCCGGGTGCCGGTGGATGATGCGTTGGGCACGAACTGGCTGCGCGAGGATTTTGATGACAGTGGGTGGGCCACAGCGGGCAATGGGATGGGCTTTGACACCGGCAGCGGAGGCGGCAGCGGGGGAGCGCAGGTCATCTTGAATGCGGGGCCGCGGATGTATTATCGGTTTAATGAACTGAGCGGTACCACGGCGACCAATGCAGCCACCAACCTGTACCACGCCACTTACAATGGGGTGACGCTGGGGGCGGCCGGGGTGCGCCCGCCGGGGCAGCCGGGTTTTGATGCCAACAATACCTGTGCTTCGTTCAATGGCTCCAGCTCGTATGCCACCGCGGGCAGCGCGATGATTGTGAATGCGACGGCTTTCACCATGATGGCGTGGATTCGTCCCACGGCCACTCCGCGCGCGCGGGATGGGTTGTTTGGGCAGAATGACAGTCTGGAATTTGGCTGGCTTAATCCGGGCACGCCGCAGATTCACTTGTACACCCCCAGCGGGAATTTTTCCTGGAGTTATCCTTATCCCATTAACGAGTGGCATCACGTGGCGGCGGTGGGCGATTCCACGGGCATCCGGTTGTTTGTGGACGGGGTGCAAGTGGCCTCGGGCACGGGTTCGAGCAGTTATGGCACGAGCGCCTCGCCGTTTAACATTGGGGGTGGCGGGATTTTGGATGCCAACGGCAATTACTTCGCCGGTGACATTGATGAACTGGCGGTGTGGCTGCGGGCATTGAGCGCCACGGAAATCAACCAGATTTACCAGGGGGCCTTGACGCCGCTGAGCATCAGCAACCTGGTGCGCGCCGATGTGCGCGGCGTAATGCTGAACCAAAATGCCACGCTGTACACGCGGTTTAAGTTTACGATGAATGACCCGTCCTCGGTGGACAAGTTGCTGCTGCGCATGCGTTACGAGGATGGTTTTGCCGCGTTTTTGAACGGGCAGTTGGTGGCTTCGGCGAATGATCCGGAGACCTTGACGTGGAATGCCACGGCGCTGGCCGATCGCGGCAAGGCACAGGCCATGGTGTGGGAAACGTTTGATTTGGCGGATTATATTTCGCTGCTGCGTCCGGGCACCAACGTGCTGGCCATTCAGGGATTAAACGACTCGGCCACCAGCGGGGATTTCCTGCTGGAGGCGGAACTGACCTACTCCTCCGCGGGGAATTATGAGGCTACGCCCCGCTATTTTATCACGGCCACGCCCGGCGATTTCAACGGGGTGGGCACGCGGGATTTGGGGCCGGTCATCAGCAACAACGATTTTTCGCCGCGGCCCCAGCCTGATCCCAACCAGAACCTGACCATCACGGCGAAGGTGACGCCTACTTTCAGCGCCGTGTCCAACGTGCTGCTGTATTACCGGGTGATGTACAACAATCAGAGCGTCATTTCCATGCGCGATGATGGGGCGGCGGGGGATGCAGTGGCGGGGGACGGCATTTACACAGCGATCATTCCGGGCGCCACCAATGGGCAGATGATTCGGTGGTATTTCCAGGCGCAGGATGTGCAAGGGCGTTCATCGCGGTGGCCCTTGTTCCAGGACCCGCTGGGTTCGGCGGAATATTTTGGCACGGTGGTGGCCGATCCCAATTTGACGAGCAAGCTGCCCATCATTCATCTCTTTGTTTCCAACTACACGGCCAACGTGGGGGTGGATGATCCCAACAAGACCGGCGGGCGGGCGTCGGTGTTTTACGACGGGGAGTTCTATGACAACATCTTCATGCGCGTAAGGGGTAATACGACGCGGTCTTACACCAAAAAATCCCACCGCCTGGAGTTTAATCGCGAACAGCCTTTCCGGCACCCCGGGCCCGGGGGTGGGAGGCTGCGCAAGACCTCTTTTGTGGCGGACTGGCCGGACCCTACTTACATGCGACAGGGGTTGTCGTTCTGGTTGTGTGAAATGTTTGGCTCGCCGGCGACCTTTTACCATCCGGTGCGGCTGCAAATGAATGGTGCGTTTTACCAGTTGGCCAATCATAATATTTTGCATGGGGAAGAGTTGTTGGAGCGGCTGGGCTGGGATCCCAATGGCGCGCTCTACAACTCCGCCGGGCAGGTCACGCCAAACAAGGCCAGCACGGGGGGCTTCGACAAGAAGACCCGCCGCTGGGACACCACTGATGCCGATTATTTGGACCTGGCCAATAAAATTGCGGAGTCCGTGCCCACGGAGACCCGGCGCATCAATGCTCTGGATTTGTTCGACGTGCCCAACGTGCTCAATTACCTGGCAGTGGCGCGGTGGGTGCATGAAAACGACGACGTCTGGGCCAACATGACCCTGTATCACGACAACGACGGCGATGGGCTGTGGCGCATCATTGGTTTTGACATGAATCTTTCGTGGGGGGCGATTTACGCGGAAGGCGACGCCTCGTTGTACAATGGGGTGCAGGCCACCAATGACAATCACAAGGCGCATCCGTTGTATGGATCATCGCAGACTTTGGCGCTCAGCGGCCCCGGCGGCGCTTATAACCGGGTTTATGACACCTTCTTCCTGGTGCCCCAACTGCGGCAGATGTACTTGCGGCGTTTGCGCACGTTGATGGACACATGGATTTTGCCGCCGGACGCGCCGCCGGGTGCATCACCCGTGGAACAGCGCATTTATGCCTTGCGCGATTACATGGCCGAGGAGGCGATACGCGACCGCGCCCGCTGGGGCTGGCCGGCGGTGGGCGGCCAGAATAATTTCACGCCCGGCATTGATATTTACACGGGGGTGCAGCAAATGATTGAGCAGTTCTTTTACGCCCGCCGTCGGCATTTCTTTGGCAAGCATTGTGTGACGAACACCGCCTTGCCCATTGGTATTACCAAGACGAGCAATGCCGGCATCCCGTTGCCGCAGCCCACCAATGCCGTGTTGGATATTTTGGATTGGGAGGTGAATCCGGCCTCGGGTAATCAAGACCAGGAATATATTTGCATCACCAATCGCAACAATCTGGCGCTGGACATTTCGGGCTGGCGCTTGCAGGGGGGGGTGCGGTTCACCTTTAAGCCGGGCACGGTAGTGCCTGCCACCGGCGCGGTGTATGTGGCCCGTAGCATTGTGGGCTTCAAGTCCCGTGCCACGGGGCCGCGGGCGGGGCAGGGCTTGTTTGTGGTGGGAGGGTATGACGGCCAGCTTTCGTCCTGGGGCGATGTTATTCTGTTGTCTGATGATCGTGGGCGTTTGGTCAGCTCCAACAGCTATCCGCCTTCGCCGAGTCTGGCGCAGCAATTCCTGCGCATCACGGAAGTCATGTACAACCCGCCCGCGGTGGCCGGGGATTCCACGTACAAGGAGGAATATGAATTTGTGGAGCTGAAGAATATCAGCACCAATGTCACTTTGGATTTGAACGGCATCCGATTCACCACGGGCATCGAATTCAATTTTACTGGCAGCAGTGTGACCTCACTGGGGCCGGGCGAAAAAGTGTTGGTGGTGAAAAATCGCGGGGCCTTCACCAATCGTTACGGGGCGGGTCTGCGGATTGCCGGCGAGTACAGCGGCTACCTCAACAACGACGGGGAAACTCTCCGTTTAGTGGATGCCACGGGCGAGAAAATCCTGGAGTTTACTTACAACAACAATTGGCAGCCTTTGGCGGACGGCTTGGGTGCCTCCTTGGTGGTGGTCAATGACTTGGCGGACTGGCGGGCGTGGGAAAATCCGCAGCAATGGCGCACCAGCACCAGTGAAAATGGGTCTCCTGGCCAGGATGATTTGGCTCCGCCGTCGTTGCTGCCGGTCTATGTGAACGAGGTGATGGCTAACAGTGGCTCGGCGGGTGGCGATTGGGTGGAATTGTACAATCCCAATCCGACGGCGGTGTCCGTGGCAAATTGGTACCTGAGCGATGACTTTAATGCGCCGCGCAAATATCGTTTCCCGACGGGTGCCAGCATTCCTGCGTATGGTTATTTGGTGGTCACCGAGGCGCAGTTTAATCCCAATGGACAGGGGTTTGCCTTTGGCGCGGGCGGGGATGATGTGTACCTGTTCAGCGGCAACAGCGCCGGCCAACTGACCGGCTATTACCACGGTTTCACTTTTGGCGCGTCGCCGGTGGGAGTGACGTTTGGGCGGCACGTGACCGAACTGGGCGAGGAGCTGTGCGTGTTGCAAGCCTCCAACACCATGGGCGCAGCCAACAGCGGGCCGCTGTACAGTCCGTTGGTGGTGAATGAAATCATGTATCGGCCGCCGGACTTGTTGCAATTTGATCCTGTCGGTTTCAATCCCTCGATGTATGTGCCGGTGGATAATACCCGCGACGAGTTCATTGAGTTGTGGAATACCACGACGAATGCCATGGTCTTGGGCAGCCCGACAGGCACCAATGCCTGGCGTTTGCGGGGTGGAGTGGATTTTGATTTCCCCACCAATGCCGTCATTCCCGCCGGGGGGTATGTGTTGCTGGTGAATTTCGACCCGGCTGACAGCGCCATGGCGGCGGCCTTCCGTTCCATGTACCAGGTGCCTGAAGAGGTGGCACTTTTTGGCCCATACCAAGGCAAGCTTAACAACGATACTGATATCATTCGGTTGCAACAATTTTATCAGGGGAATTATGTGTACATGGACGCCTTCACTTATTGGGACAATTTGCCGTGGCCGTGCGGCGCTGATGGCAGTGGGCGGTCCTTGCACCGGTTGTCGGCGCGTGAATTGGGCGCTGACCCGCTCAATTGGGCGGCGCAACCGCCCACGGCCGGCGGGCCTTCGGTGTCGCAGCCTCGGGGGCTGGCATCCTTGGTTGCGGGGCCGGCATCGGTGGCCATCGCCACCAATGGCACCGCGGTGCTGTCGGTGGATGTCTGCTCGCATTATCCGGTGACTTATCAATGGCGGTTTAATGGCCAGAATATGCCCGGGGAGAATAATTCCGTGCTGGTCATTGCCAATGCGCAATTGAGTCAGAGCGGTTATTACTCGGTGGTGGTGTCGAACCAGGCCGGGGCTTTTGAAACGGCCCCCGCCTGGGTCTCGGTGCAGGTGCCGCCGGTGATCGTGGAGCAGCCGGCGAGTCAGGCGGTGTTGGCGTTTAGCGATGCGGTGTTGCGGGTGGGGGTGGAGCCGACGCCGCCGTACTGGGTGCAGTGGCGGTTGAACGGGGCGAATTATTATCTGAGCACGAATTTGACGCTGGTGTTGACGAATGTGCAGAAGGGGCAGCAGGGGCAGTGGCAGGCGGTGGTGTGGAATGCGGCGGGGGTGGTGACGAGCGCGGTGGCGAACCTGGTGGTGAACGTGCCGGCGCGGGTGGTGGGGCCGGTGGGGGAGGTGGTGGCGACCAATGGGAACACGGCGGTGTTGCGGGCGGTGGTGGTGGGGAGGCGCCGGTGGGGTACCAGTGGTATTTTGAGGGGCGCCGGTGGGGGATGGGCGACGGCCAGTGGGACGAATGTAGTGTTGAGTTTGGCGAATGTGCAGGAGGGGCAGGCGGGGCGGTACTGGCTGGTGGTGAGCAATGCGTATGGGATGGACACCAGTGCGGTGGGGCGGTTGGTGGTGTATGTGCGGGCGGGGTATGCGGTGCAGCCGGTGCATGAGCTGGTGACGCAGGGGGAGGAGTTGGTGATGCGGGTGGTGGTGACGGGGACGCCGCCGTATCGGCTGGTGTGGCAGCGGCAGGCGACGCCGGTGTGGACGAACGACACGTGGGTGGGGAGAGTGTGTTGCGGTGGGGGCGGATGTTGTTGCAGGAGGCGGGTTTGTATCGGGCGGTGGTGACGAACATAGCGACGACGGGGGGTGGGTTGTCGAGCAGTTTTGGCAATGTGACGGTGGTGGAGCCGGTGGGGGATCGGGAGGTGGTGTTGGGGAGCAATGTGGTGATCCGGGCGGTGGTGGCGGCGGTGGGGAGTGTGAGTTACCAGTGGCGGCGGGAGGGGACGAATGTGCCTGGGGCGGTGGGGACAGATTGGTGTTGAGTCCGGTGGTGGCGGAGCATGGGGGCAGTGGAGTTTGGTGGTGAGCAATCCGGCGGGGCGGGTGAAGGAGTATCCGATGCGGCTGGTGGTGCGGGAGGGGCGGTGGGGCCAGGGGTGGTGGTGGGGCCGACGAATGTGAGCGGGCCGGTGGGGGCAAGGCGTTGTTGCGGGTGGTGGCGAGCGGGACTGAGCCGTTGAGCTACCAGTGGTGGCGGGAGGGGACCAACGCGGTGGTGGGGGACGAATGCGTTTTGGGGTTGTTGGGTTTGGGGGCGAGCAATGTGGGGGCGTATGTGGTGGTGGTGAGCAATGCGGCGGGGGTGGTGACGAGCGGGGTGGCGGTGGTGAGTTTGGAGGAGGGGCCGCGGGTGGTGGTGGGGCCGAGCAATGTGGTGGTGCGGGTGGGGGTGAATTGCGGTTGGGGGTGGTGGCTGGGGAGTGAGCCGTTGAGCTACCGGTGGTATCGGGAGGGGTGTTGGTGGTGGGGGCGACGGGGTCGGAGCTGGTGGTGGCGAGTGTGGGTCTGGGGGATGGGGGGAGTTATTGGGTGGTGGTGAGCAATGCGTATGGGGTGGTGACGAGCGGGGTGGCGGTGGTGACGGTGGAGGGGAGTGGTGGATGTGGATGGGGACGGGTTGCCGGACGAGTGGGAGGTGGCGCATGGGCTGGTGGTGGGGGTGGACAATCGGGATGGGGATTTGGATGGGGATGGGATGAGCAACTGGGAGGAGTACGTGGCGGGGACGCATCCTGGGGTGCGGGAGAGTGTGATGCGGCTGGGGGCTGGCGGGGTGGTTGGGGGAGGGGGTGGTGGGTTGACGCTGCGGTTTGAGGCGGTGTCGAACCGGGTGTATGTGGTGGAGTATTTGGGGAGTTTGGGGGGGACGAACTGGCTGACGCTGGAGAGTGTGCCGGCGGCGGGGAGCAACCGGTGGGTGGAGGTGCCGGTGCAGAGCGGTGGCAGTGGACAACGCTATTACCGCCTGGGCGTAACCCTGCCCGGCCCATGATTGAGGCGCAAGAGGAGAAGACCAAAATAGCAGGTTGAATCCACCTGAGATGCTTGTTTCAGGTGGCCCGATGGCGCTGCCGGTACTCGCGCGGGGTGCAACCGAAGGCACGGCGGAATGCCTGGTTGAAGCGGCTGAGGCTGCCAAACCCGCTGTTCAATGCCACATCCAGAATTAATTCATCGGTGGTGGCCAGCAGGCGTTGGGCATGGGAAAGACGGTGTTGGATGACGTATTCCAAAGGGGTGGTGCCGAACACGCGGCGAAAGACGCCGACGGTGTAGTTGGGGTGCAAGCCCGCGGCGCGGCTGATATGCTCCAGCGTCAGAGGCTCGGTGTAATGTTGGGCGATGTAGGCGGCCATCTGCTCGGCCCGGCTGAGATGGCTTTCGCTTAAAACCGCCGGGGTGGGGTGCCGGGAGGGGGGACTTGCCGTGTCCGGCGCTGGCACGTTCAAGGCCAGCCGCCGCAAGCGCGCCTCAATTTCCAAGAGGGTAATGTGGCGTCTTTCCTCGGACGGGGTGGCCACATCCTCCAGCCAATTCCGAAACAAGGTGGCATCCGCCGCGGCGCGGGATGGGTCTGGTTCCATAATGAGGTGGCCGTGCATGATAAGGTGGGTAAAATGCTCTGGCAGACGCCATTGCAGAAACCAGACCAAGGGGATGGTGGAAACGAAGTATTCCGTCAGCCCTTCAAAGTGGATGGTATTGTGGGGGATGCCGGCCCAAAAAACCGCCAAGCGTCCCGCTGGCACCATCACCGTTTGGCCAAATAAGAGGTAGGTGACCTGGCCGGTTTCCAGGAAATTGAGTTCAATTTCGTTATGCCGGTCGGGACGCTTGATGATGCTGGCCTCCCACCGCACGCAGGTGAAACCGTACGGCTCGAAGTCCTTGCGATTGGCATTGAAACGCATCATACCGGCTAAATCTTAATATCCTGCAAGTTTTTTTGGAAATAAAGGGAGAAATCTTTGGGGAAGGAGGGATAATTTTAGATTTAGCAAATCATCCATCAGCCCAGAAAGTGCCATGCAATGAGGTTATTGGCTGGGCGAAGGGTGGCTACCCCAACGGGGAATGCTTTTAACGCGCCGCCTGTTGGGGATGAGGGTTGGAAGATAAGGCAAGCAGTTCATGAAAGTTATTTATGCAGGCGCCGTGCTTGTTCTGGCGGCGTGGTACTCGGCACGCGGTGATGCCACACTGGTGTTCAATGAAGTCATGTACCATCCCGCCACCAATGAGGCGGCGATGGAGTGGGTGGAATTGTACAACCAGTTGGCGGTGGATTTGGATGTGTCGGATTGGAGTTTGGAGGGCGAGATTGACTACAAGTTTCCGCCGGGAACACGTGTGCCCGGGCGCGGTTTTGTGGTGGTGGCCATCCAGCCTGCTGCGCTGATGGCAGCCACCGGGGCCACCCATGTGATGGGGCCTTTTAACCGGCGGCTGTCCAATGCGGGGGGTACCCTGGTATTGCGCAATAATAGTGGGAGGGTGATGGACCGGCTGGATTATGGGACCTCCGGGCTTTGGCCGGTGGCACCGGATGGTGCCGGTCCCTCCTTGGCCAAAATAGACGAGGAACTGGCCACGGGGACGCCTTCCAACTGGCGGGCCAGTGTGCAAATGGGCGGGTCTCCGGGTGTGGCCAATGAGCCGCGGGTTACGATTACCACCCAAAGCCGGACATTGCTACCCATGGACGCTGTATGGCGTTATGACGAATCGGGCGCGGATTGGGGGACGGCCTGGCGGAATCCGGAGTTTGATGACCAGGGATGGGCGCAGGGAGCGGCATTGCTGGCGCGGGAAGATTGCAATTGTCTGCCGGAGCCGATTCGCACGACCTTGAGCGTGGGCAGCAGCAAGCTGACGTACTATTTTCGCACGGCCTTTACCTACACTGGGGACGTGAGCCGGGCCACACTGGTGTTGCGGCACGTGGTGGATGACGGGGTGGTGGTGTATTTGAACGGGGTGGAGGTGTGGCGCCTGGGGGTGAATGATCCGGTGACCAGCGCCACCCTGGCCAGCCGGACGGTGAACGATGCGGTGTATGAGGGGCCATTTGGAATTTCGGCGGCCAGCTTGCGCCCCGGCACCAATGTCATCGCGGCAGAGGTGCATCAGGTGAACAGCACCAGTTCAGACATTGTCTTTGGTTTGCAGTTGGAGGAAGTGACTTCAGTCACCAATGCGCCGCCTGGGGTTCAGGCCCCTGAATTGACGGTTTGCTTCAATGAGCTGCCGGCGGTGACCAACCAGCAATTCTGGGCGGAGCTGATGAACTATGGCCGCGAGCCGGTGGCCTTGGACGGCTGCGTGCTGGCGCGGTTTGGGACGCACTACATGGAGTATGTGTTGCCGGCGCGGACGCTGCTCCCGGGTGAGCGGTGGGTGCTGGACCGGGCGACGGTGGGTTTTGGGGCGGATGGGGGTGACCGGGTGGTGTTGTACGCGCCGGGCAAGGTGAGGGTTTATGATGCCGTGGTGGCGAGGAATTATCCGCAGGCGCGATATCCTGAAGGGTTGGGGCGCTGGATGCATCCGCATCAGGCCACCCCAGGCGCCACCAATGATGTGCGGCTGCAATCGGACGTGGTGGTCAATGAAATTATGTATCATCATCAGCCCTTCCCCGCGGTGGGGGATTTGCCGCCGGAGGAAAACCCTGAAGAATGGCTTGAGCTGTATAACCGGGGCACCAACCCGGTGGATTTGACGGACTGGCGGTTGGAAGGAGCGGTCAGCTATCGGTTTCCTGACGGCAAAGTGTTATTGCCGGGTGGTTACCTGGTGGTAGCCAAAGACGCGGCCACGCTCCGGGCGGCCTGGCCGGCGGCCGACATTATCGGCGATTATAACGGCCGTCTTTCATCGGAGGATGTGCCTTTGCGGTTGGTGGACGGGCGGGGCAACCCGGCCTTCGAGGTGCTTTATTATTCCTGGGGACGCTGGCCGCAGTACGCCAATGGCGGGGGGTCCAGTCTGGAGTTGCGCAATCCTTTTGCTGATGCTGCCAGTGCTGAGGCCTGGGCTGCCAGTGATGAGGGCAGCAAGGCAGGCTGGCGCACCTATACGTACCGCATGACGGCGCAGGCCAGCGTCACGGCCAATCCTGACAGTGTGTGGCGTGAATTCCTGCTGGGGCTGCAGGCTGCCGGGGAGTGTCTGGTGGATGACATTCGGGTGACGCAATCGCCCACCAATAATCCGGTGCAAATGATTACCAACGGCGATTTTGAAAACGGCCTCAGCGGGTGGCGTGTGTTGGGGACCCACATGCAAAGCCGGGTGATTCCTGACCCCGACCGGCCGGGCAACCAGGTATTGCATGTGGTGGCCAGCGGCCCGCAGGAGCACATGCACAATCACATTGTAACCACACTCAAAGACAACCTGAGTGTGGTGAATGGTCAGCTATATGAGGTCAGTTTCCGGGCCAAGTGGCTGGGGGGCAATCGCCTGCTGAACACCCGGCTGTGGTTCAACCGGGTGGCGCGCACCACGGAACTGGTGACGCCGCAGAACAATGGGACGCCGGGTGCGCGCAATTCGCGGTTCGTGGCCAACCTTGGCCCCACCTTCAGCCGCCTGCGACATGAGCCGGTGGTGCCGGCGGCGGGCGCGCCGGTGACCGTGCGGGTGGCCGCCTCGGATGCCGAGGGCATCGTGCAATGTCAGGTGTTTTGGTCGGTGAACGGCGGGGCGTGGTCCAACGCTCCCATGACCTTGGGGGCGGACGGCGAGTATTCAGGGAGTTTGCCGGGCCAGGCGTCTGGCGCGGTGGTGCAGTTTTATGTGCGGGCGGTGGACGCCCTGGGCGCGGTGGGGATGTTTCCGCCTGAGGGGGCGCAGGGAGGCGCGCTGTACAAGGTGAATGATGGACAGGCGACACCTTATCCCGGGCATACCATCCGGATGGTGACGACGCCTGCCCTGGCGTCGTGGCTGCATCAGGCGACCAATGTGATGAGCAATCACAACTGGCCCTGCACGGTGATCTACAATGAGCGGGTGGCTTATTACAATGTGGGCTTGCGATTGAAGGCCAGCATGAACGGGCGGCCGTTCAGCAATCGGGTGGGATTTCACCTGGCGTTTCAACCGGACCAGAAGTTCCGGGGAGTGCATCCCACCATGGGTTTGGACCGGCGGCCTGGGGATAGCTCGCCGGCGAACGAGGAAATCGTGGTGCGGCACCTGGCGTTGGCGGCGGGGGGGATACCCACCATGTATTTGGATGTGGCGCGGGTGCTGTCCCCGCGCGGCACGGAGAATGGACCTGCGTTGCTGACGCCCAGTTACGAGGATGAATTTGCGGCCAGCGCTTTCAAGGACGGGGAGCGGGGGCTGCTGTTTGAGATGGAAGGCATTTACTATTCCACCAGCGCCACCGCGGATGGGTTCAAGCTGCCGCAGCCGAACACGACGCAGTACGTGGATCTCACGGATCATGGGAATGACAAGGAGAATTACCGCTACTACTACATCCGCAAAAACCAGCGGGCGGTGGATGATTACCGTCCCATGATGGCGCTGGGCAAGGCCTTCAGTTTGAGCGGGGCGGCGCTGGAGACGCAAACGCAGCAGTTGATGGACATGCCGGAATGGCTGCGGGCGTATGCCGTAATCACCTTGTGCGGAGTGAATGACACGTACACCTTCTGGCTGAACCACAACATGATGTTTTATTTTCGGCCGGAGGACCACAAGGCGGTGTATCTGATGTGGGACAATGACTTCACCTTCACCCGTTCCGCCACGGATGTGATTGTGGGGGGGCAAAATCTGGGGCGCATCATCAACCTGCCGTCCAACTTGCGGATGCTGTACGCCCAACTGCTGGACCTGATGCAAAGCCATTACAACACCAATTATCTGGCGTACTGGCTGGCGCATTACGGGCCCTTTTCCAGCGCCACGTACACGCATCGCCTGAGTTACATCCAGCAGCGCAGTGATTATGTGAAAAGCGTGATTGCCAGCGCCGGGGGGAATGCGGTGTTCAGTGTGACTGCCACCAACGTGAGTGTGACGGGCAGCAACGTGGTGACGCTGTCGGGCACGGCGCCGGTGGCGGTGCAAACTTTGTTGGTCAATGGCACGCCGTGGCCGGTGACCTGGAACAGCGTTTCGAGCTGGACGCTGCGTGTGCCGCTTAGTCTGGCCACCAATACTGTGCGCATCACGGGACTGGACCTGCGGGGCCAGCCGGTGAGCAATGCTGTTGCCAGCGTCAATGCCCTGGTCAACGCCGCGCAGGAGTCGCCGGTGGGCAACGTGATTTTCACCGAAATCATGGCCCAACCGGCGCAGCCAGGCGCGGAATACGTGGAAATATTCAATCGTTCCACCAACACCGCCTTTGACCTTTCCAGGTGGCGCATTAATGGGCTGGACTACCGGTTTCCGTCCGGCACCTGGCTGGCGCCGCGAAGTTACCTGGTGCTGACCAAGAACCGGTGGGCCTACCTCGCCGCTTACGGTCCCACCACGCCCTTGCTGGATGAATACTCCGGCAACTTGCAGGCCCATGGTGAGACCCTGACCTTGTTGATGCCAGGGGCCGAGGGCGGACCTGAGGTGGTGGTGGACCGGGTGCGTTATGAGGGCGCTCCACCGTGGCCGGCGGCCGCCGTGGCTGGCACCGGCTCCGCGTATCAGTTGGTGGATGTGAATCAGGACAATGCCCGAGCAGGCAACTGGACGGCGCAGTATGTGCCGGCGGTCTATGAGGGCGGGATTTACCAGCCGGCCACCACCAACACGGGATGGCGCCAGGTGGTGCTGACTGGTAGCATTGGGCTGGGCGTGGGCGGTGGCGCGCAACGACTGCTGATTTACCTGGGCGAAACCAATGGTGCGAGCGCGCTCATTGATGATATATGCCTGGTGGAGGGCACCAATGCCGCCGTGGGCTTCAACTACATTCGCAACGGCGATTTTGAAATGCCCTTGGCGGACGAGCCACCGTTGACCAATAGCTGGTTCATTCCCAGCAATTACACCAAAACCGCCATTGTGAGCGCCCCGGCGCGTTCGGGGCAGGGAGCCTTGCGTCTGGAGTGCACGACTTTTGGCAACAGCTATGGGCGGGTGATTTCGCAAAATCTCTCCCCAGCGCCGGCTCCCAATACGATATGCACGCTGAGTTTCTGGTTCTGGTCCACCAATTCCGCCACCAATCTTTATGTGCGCATCCAGAACAGTGCCGCGTTGACCACCAGCACCAATATTTTGCCCACGGTGACGCCGGAAATTAATTTGCCGCCGCGGCTGGTGTCGCCGGCGGTGACCTATCGCACGCCGGGTGTGGCCAATCAATTGGCTGCCACGCTGCCGGCTTTCCCGCCTTTATGGATCAACGAGGTGGCGCCTGGGGGCGCGGCGGGTTATCGCGATGCGGCGGGGGAGGAGGAGCCGTGGCTGGAAATATATAATGCCGGTAGCAACACCGTGGCGTTGCAGGGGTTGTACCTTTCGGCCAATTACTCGAACTTGACGCAGTGGGCCTTTCCCGCAGGCGCGACGATTGGCCCGGGCCAATTCCTGGTGGTGATTGCCGACGGGCAGCCCCATCAGAGCACCGCCGGTGAATGGCATACGAATTTCAGGCTCGCCCCCGGCGGCGGCTCGGTGGCTCTGGCGCGTCTGCACAACGGCCAGCCGCAGGTGCTGGATTATGTAAATTACCCACAGGTGCCGGCTGAACGCAGCTATGGGTCATATCCGGATGGCCAGCCATTTGACCGCCAGCAGTTTATTCACCCGACCGCCGACGCTCCCAATGATCCGCGTGGTTTGCCATTGATGGTGTTTGTCAATGAATGGATGGCCAGCAACCAGCGCACTTTGGCTGACCCGGCGGACGGGGACTATGAGGATTGGTTTGAGCTGTACAATCCCGGCACCAATCCAGTGGACCTGTCCGGATGTTATCTCACGGATACGTTGTCCAACCGGTTCAAGCATCAGATTACCACCAACGGCGCTCACATCATCCCGCCGGGAGGTTACCTGCTGGTGTGGGCCGATGAAGAAACCGGTCAGAACACTGATGCATTGGGCCGGCCCCGGTCGGATTTGCATGTGAATTTCAAACTGTCCGCCAGCGGTGAGAGCATTGGGTTGTTTGCCGCGGATGGCACGGTGATTGACACGGTGGAGTTCGGCCTCCAGACCAACGATGTGAGCATGGGCCGATACCCGGACGGCGGGGTGGAAATCGTGTACATGGCCGGTTCGGCGTCGCCGCGCACCGGCAACTGGTTGCGGGGCGCCAATCAGGCGCCGGCGGTGGCGCCGGTGGGCAATCGGACGGTGTTTGTGGGACAACCGGTGGCTTTCGCGTTGCAAGCCATGGACCCGGACGGTCCCTCTCAAACCGTGTCATTCAGTTTGGAACCTGGCGCTCCGGCCGATGCCCAAGTGACCACCAACGGCTTCTTCATGTGGGTGCCAGCCGCGCCGGGTGTGTACCTCTTTCAGGTGCGGGTTACGGACAATGGCCAGCCACCGCTGGGCAGTTTGGGGTCTTTTATAATTGAAGTCCTTGCCCGCCCGGCGTTGCAACCGCCTGCTTTCAACGGGGGCCGGTGGGAACTCGCCTGGCCCGCGCGGGCGGGCATGACCTACATTCTTGATTATAGCGCCAGTCTAAGCCCGCCGGCCTGGAGTCCGTGGCTTACGAATCAGGCGACGGGGGATACTTTGCGGACCACGAACGTACCGCTTTCCGGGCGGCAAGGATATTTCCGCTTGAGAACGGTGCTGGAGCCTTGAACGCGCCCACGAAGAATTATGCACAAGGATATTTCCAGGAAAACGTGGCGCTGGCCAGCGGCATGGCGGTGTGTGTCTTTTTATTTAACCTCAACCCGGTAAATCCCATGAAAACCCCAAAATCAAATCCGTTATTCCCATGGAATGGAAGGTTCATGACCCGGCTGGCTGCCCCGGCCTGGCTGGTCATCTTCCTGGTCTTTATGTTGGCGGGGCGGTCTTTCGCCCAGCCGACGCCGGTGGTCCATTTTTCATTTAGTGAAGGAGGGGGGAGCACGACCACCAATGGCGGTTCGCGCGGCGGGCAGGCGACGTTGGCGACGCAGGGGGGCTATCCGATGTTCGCGGGGAATGCTCCGGTGGGGCCGTATGCGCCTGCCTTCAACAGCAGCGCGATGGATTTTGGGCCGATTGTGGCTGCTTCGGACGGCAACCGAGCCGTGGACTTGCCGGGGGCACTGGGACCAATCAATGGCTTTACGGTATGCGGGTGGGTGAATTGCCGCGATTTGACCGTGGGCTGGGGCGGCAACCGATTGGTGTTTGCTTTGGTGGCGCCCAATGGCAACGGGTTTGATTTGGTGCACCTGGCTGATGGGTCGCTGCAATTGGGGGTCAATCAATGGCCGGATGGTTCACCGGCGGTCAGTTCGGCGGGTCGGTTGACGGCGGATCCCAACACGGGGCCAGCCAATTGGGTGTTTTTTGCGGTGACGTATGATGGGACGCTGGGTGCGGACAATGTGAATTTTTATTTTGGAAACGGGGAGACGCTGGCGGTTTTGGATGTGACACACACGTACAGCCGCGGGGTGCTGCCGGACTGCGGCGCGGTGACGCTGGCCAATTTTGGGCCGGTGGCCGGGGCGCGGACGGAGCTGGGGCCGGCCGGGGGCAGCCGGGTGTTGCGTGGGTTGCTGGACCAGGTGATGGTTTTCACCAATGTGTTGAGTTTGGCGGAGATCCGGGCGGTGCAGGTGGCACCTGCCGCACCGCCTGCGCCGTTGGCGTTTGTGAGCGAACCGGTGGAACGGGTGGTGAATGCTGGGCAGGATGCGGTGTTTTCGGTGGTCGTCACTGGGGGATTGCCGATTTGGTACCAGTGGCAGCGGAATGGGGAGAACATACCTGGGGCAACCAATGCGACGTATGTGTTAAGTCCGGCTCGGTCGGAGGACCATGGGGCACAGTTTCGGGTGGTGGTGTCGAACCTAGTCAGCGTGCTGGTGAGCAGCAATGCGACGCTGGGGGTGCAGAGCGATTTAGTGGCACCCTGGGTGGTTTCGGTGGGGGCGCCGAGTTTGACGAACATTTTAATTACGTTCTCCGAGCCGCTCGATGCGGGCATGGCGCAGGAGGTGGGGAATTACATGGTGCAACCGGGTAATTTGGGCATCTGGACGGCGGTTTTGGCAGCCAACCAGAGCAATGTATTGCTGACCACGGACCTGATGGTCACGGGGGCGGTTTATACGCTGACGGTGCAGGGGATTGCTGACCGGGCCCTGCCTTTTCCCAACTTTTTACTGGGGACGAATGTTGCATTCACGGCCTACGTGCCGCCGCCGGTGGTGCCCATAGTGGATTTCTCCTTTAGCGAGGGAAGCGGCACGGCGACGACCAACCGCGGGACGCGGGGAGGGCTGGCCAGCTTTGCCACGCAAGGGGGCTACCCGATGTTTGCGGCGAATGCGCCGGTGGGGCCGTATGCGCCTGCCTTCAATAGCAGCGCGATGGATTTTGGGCCGATAGTGGCTGCTTCGGACGGCAACCGGGCCGTGGACTTGCCGGGGGCACTGGGGCCGATCAATGGCTTTACGGTATGCGGGTGGGTGAATTGCCGCGATTTAACGGTGGGGTGGGGGGGCAACCGCGTGGTGTTTGCCCTGGTGGCGCCAAATGGCAACGGGTTTGATTTGGTGCACCTGGCCAATGGATCATTGCAGTTGGGGGTCAACCAATGGCCGGATGGTTCACCGGCGGTCAGTTCGTCCGGGCGATTGACGGCTGATGCGGGCACGGGGCCTGCCAACTGGGTGTTTTTCGCGGTCACCTATGACGGGACACAAGCCTCGGATAATGTAAAGTTTTACTTTGGCAATGGCGATACTCCTGCGGCGCTGGACGTGACGCGCACCTATAGCCGCGGTGTGTTGCCGGAATGCGGTGCGGTGACACTGGCCAATTTTGGGCCGGTGGCTGGGGCGCGCGCTGAACTCGGCCCCGGCGGGGGCAGCCGGGTGTTGCGTGGGTTGTTGGATCAGGTGATGGTTTTCACCAATGTATTAACGCTGGAGGAAATTCAGGCTGCCCAGGTGAAAGCCGCGCAGCCGCCCGCTCCGCTGGCTTTTCTTGCCGAGCCTGCCAACCAAACGGCTTATGCTGGCCGGGAAGCGGTGTTTAGTGTGGTGGTGAGCGGCGGTTTGCCGATTTGGTACCAGTGGCAGCGGAATGTGGTGGACATACCGGGCGCGACCAATGCGACCTATGTGTTGAATCCGGTGCGGGCCGAGGAGCACGGGGCGCAATTCCGGGTGGTGGTGTCCAATCTGGTCAGCCAGTTGGTGAGCAGCAACGCCACATTGCAGGTGCAAAGCGATGTGACGCCGCCCTGGATTGTGCAGGTGGTGGCGCCGAATTTGACGAACCTTTTGATTACTTTTTCCGAGCCGTTGGATGCTGGCATGGCCCAGGAGGTGGGAAATTACATGGTGCAACCGGGCAATCTGGGCATCTGGACGGCGGTTTTGGCGGCCAACCAGAGCAATGTGTTGCTGACGACCGACATGATGGTGACTGGCGCGGTATATACGCTCACGGTGCAGGCCATCGCGGATCGGGCTTTGCCACTGCCCAACTTTTTATTGGAGACGAATGTGACCTTCACGGCCTACATGCCGCCGCCGCGGGGCGTGCCGGTGGTGGAAGTGCGCTTTGAAGAAGGCTCCGGCAACACCGTGACCAACAGCGGGCGCGCGGGGGGCGTGGGGTGGATTGACTATGGCACGGCAAGTTCTCTGCCAGGATTGCCCACTTTCACCAACAATGTGCCGCTGGGGCCGTATGCGCCGGCGGGCAATCTTTATGCACTCTATACTGGCGCCGGGTCGGCCCACTCCAATTACGCCGGCAAAGCGGTGGATTTCCCCTATGCGGTCAAGACCAACACGGTGGGGGTGAGCCAGTTTACGGTCACGGGATGGATCAATGCCACTGATGGGACTATTGGCGGCGGAGGCAACCGCATCATCTCCACCTGGCCCAGCGATGCTGGCTCCATCACCAGCAACCGGCTGACGGGCTTTGACGTGGTGATGGAGTCCAATGGGCGGCTGCGGCTGGGGGTGAATCAGGCGCCGGACTTTCCCAATCCCCCCGGCAACATTGGCCCCACCAGCTCGTCGGGGCGGGTGCCCAGGGATTCGACGGCATCGCCCGGCAACTGGACCTTTTTTGCCATTACCTACGATGCTTCTTTGCCGTCGGACAACGTGAAATTTTACTTTGGCAATGGCAACACACCGGCCACAAGGGATGCTGGCGCAACGCTGGTGAACTATAATCGCGGCCCGGTGCTGGATGCCAGCGTGGCGCGTGAGCTGACGCTGGGGAATTTTGTGGCGGGCACGTCCAATGACGCAGGGACGCGGGATAGCAGCAGCAACTCCCGCGCTTTCCGCGGTTTGATGGACGAGATTCGGTTTTTTGCCCAAGCCCTGACGGAGGAGGAAATCCGGCAGGTGCAGGTGATGGGCGGGCAGACCGCCCCCGAGGCTCCGCCGGGGGTGGTGTCGCAGCCAGTGTCATTGACCTTATTTGCCGGACAACCCGCGGTGTTCAGCGTGATTGCCACGGGCACGCCCCCATTGAACGTGCGTTGGTTGCGCAACGGGGAGGTCATTCCCGCGGCCACCAATTTCATCTACACCTTTATGGCTGCGCCGGCCGATGACGGGGCCGTTTTCCGGGCGGAAGTGTATAATAATTATGGCACGAACCTGAGTGAGATGGCCCGGTTGACGGTGCTGCCCGAGGACGGCAGGAAGGTGCGGTTTTCGTTCAATGAAGGGAATGGCACATGGAGCACCAATCTGGGCAATGTGGGCGGCCGGGGCGATTTCATCCAGCAGGGTGGTTTTCCGCAGTTCTCGGTTTCCGTGCCGGCGGGAATCTATGCGCCTGCCAGCAATGTCACGGCGCTTGATTTTGGCACGCTTGGCGCCGCCGACGGTAACCGGGCGGTGGACCTGGTGCATGGGTTTGGAAATTCCCTGGGCCGCATGGGGTCGTTTACGGTGTGCGGATGGTTGAACTGCCGCGATTCAACCGTGGGCGGCGGGGGCAATCGCATTGTGTTCGCGCTGGAAAGCCCGAATGGTCGCGGATTTGATCTGGTGCATCAGGCGGATGGCTCGCTGCAATTGGGGGTGAATCAATGGCCGGATGGCACGCCGGCCAGAAGTTCCGCGGGCCGGTTGACGGCGGATCCGCAGGCGGGCCCGCAAAATTGGGTGTTCTTTGCGGTGACCTATGATTCGGGGCTGGAGGTGGGACAGGTGAAGTTCTTCTTTGGCAGCCCTGGCAGCGCCGCTGCTCTGGACCTGGCCACCAATTACCTGCGGGGACCCATCGAGGCCACTGGTCAGGTGACCTTGGGGAACTTTGGCGCTGTGGCGGGGACGGTTCGCACCGCCACCGGCTCCTCGAACAGCCGGTGTTTCCGGGGGTTGATGGATGAAATCCAGGTGTTTAATCGGGCGCTCAGCCTGCAGGAGATTCGGTATGTGCAGGTGGGTTTGCCGCCGAACTTCATCGTCACAGCGCCCTGGCTGGGACTGGGCCGCCAAGGAGGCCAGCTCATATTCAACTGGACTTCGCCTGTGCCGTTCCGGTTGTTTTACACCGATGACCTGGGCAACGGAAACTGGCAACCGGTGGAGGCCACAGTGGAAGTGCAAGGTGGGCAATCCACGGTGCGTCTCAACGCGGACCAACCGCTCCGGTTCTTCCGCTTGCAACCTTGAGGCTGCTTACATCCGAACATCAAGCCCAGGATCAGGCTGGGGTGGGTTTGCAGTACCAGAACCTGGCCAACATAAGATTCATCATGTGTCCAACCTGAAATATGTCTAACTTGAACCCTATTCTATGGCTGGTGATGACCGTTTGGGCTGGCACGGCAGCGGCGGCGCCCGTGACGATGAAACCTGCGCGTGTGGGCGACGGCTCGTATCCCGACCTGGCGGCGGATGACGCTGGCGGCCTGCATTTAACCTATGTGCGCGAGGGGGTGCTTTACTATCGCCATCGGCCTGCCGGGGCGGCGGCGTGGGGGCCGGAGGAGGCCACCGGTTTGCGGGCGGCAAACCCGCAGCGCAGCGACCCTGAAGTGGTGGTGGATTCCCGCGGCCAGCCGCACGTGCTGGTGGATCGTGGTTATGCCTGGCGGGAAAAGGGTGTATGGAAGATACTCGATCCTGGGGTGGAGCGCGATACGGCGATGGCGATAGACCGCGCGGATAATATCTACATTTGCCGCCGCGGGGGGGTGCGCGGCGGCTGGCTGGGTCTGCGTTTGCGGCGGGCAGGCGCAGAGCAGTTTGTGGATTTGCCAGACCCGGATGTGGCGGGGGGACTGCCCAAGGGCCAGAACGATCACGTGTACGGCCACGTCTTCATCAGTCCCAAGGATCAGTCGGTGCATGTGGTGTATCGGCACGGCGCGCCCACCCGCTGCGCGTATCGCGTTTCCACCGATGGCGGCCAGACGTGGGCTGGTGGCGGCATCAGCGATGATGACCAGGAGGCCCCCAGTGGTCTGGCGCTGGCAGATGGCTCCGTGTTCGTCATCAGTGGCAATGGCACGGTGCATCAACGGGTGGGTGGTCCCGGCGAATGGCGCTCTTTGGGGCGCGCCCTGGTCGCCGGCCGCCGTGACCTGCCGGTCTTGGCGGCGGACGGGGCGGGAAACTTGTACGCCGCCAGTTTTGGCGGGCGCTGGAATGCGCGGGTGCAGGGGAAGTGGGTGGGCGAGCAACGCCTGCCCGCGCCGCGTGGACAGAAACCCGGCTTTGTAGCGCTGGCCACCACGCCTGACGGGCGGGTGTGGGCCTGCTGGGAGGAAGGCGAGCAGGTCAACAATGACCAGTTGGCCGGGACTTCGGGGTTGTGGTTGATGCCGCTGGTGGCCGGAGTTTTTCCGTCGGCGCCGCCCGCGCAGGCTGCTGAGGCCGCCCGGCCTGCCGTGGAAACGGCGCCCCGCAAGGCGTCGGGGCCGGTGAAGCGATGGGACCGCTTTGAGATGACTATCGCTGCCCAACGAAATTACCAGGACCCGTTCCGGGATGTTTCGCTGGACGCTCTGTTCACGCGGCCGGATGGGAGCACGGTGAAGTTTTGGGGGTATTACGACGGCGGCCAAAGCTGGCGCATCCGCTTCATGCCGGACCAGGTGGGCCGGTGGAAGGTGAGGGCTGCGTTTTCGGATGGCTCAGTGTCCGTGCAGGAGGAGTTTGAGTGTGTGGCATCCGACCTTCCCGGGATGATTGCGGCGTACAAGGCCAATCCGGTTTGGTTTGGTTTTCAGGATGGGCCGCCGGTGCTGTTGCGGGGTCTGCACGTGGGAGACCGTTTCTTTGCCCGCAATTTTCCCCAAGCCCAGCGTGAGGCTTTTTTGAATTGGGTGCAGGCGCAGGGTTACAACCTGTTGTCGGTGGCCAGTCATTATTTGAATCGCAACGCCAAAGGCCGCGGGCAGGGCTGGCAAACGCCGGCGTTGTGGCCGTTGAACCCTGCGGAATACGCGTGGCTGGAGACTCAAATTGAAGAGCTGGCCCGCCGCCGCCTGCTGGTGTATCCGTTTGCGGGATTTTTTGGCCGCGACTCCAATTTTCCGCGCCAGCCGGCGGAGCAGGAGCTTTATGTGCGTTACACCTATGCCCGGTTGGGGGCTTATTGGAACCTGTTGCTCAATGTCGCCGGTCCGGAGCCGTTGCTGCGGGAAAGCCCCTATCTCAGCCGCGAGGAGGTCAACCGGCTGGGGGCATTGATTCAGCAGCACAATGTGTTTGGCAAGCCGCTCTCGGTGCATAACCGCACCGGCGATGATGAATTCCGGAATGAGCCGTGGCTGACCTACGGCACCATGCAGGGGCCCAAGACGGTCAACTGCGCCCACCTGGCGCGCGGATTGCTGGAAAGTCATCATGCGGCGAAGCCCATGCTGGCGCAGGAAACGTTGTGGAGCGGCAACACCTATCACATTCGCGGCATCAAGCGCGATTACACGGATGAGGAGCTGCGCAAGAACACCTTTGTGATTCACTTTTGCGGCGCGGCGCTGGTGTTTGCGGATAACGATGGTGATTCTTCCAGCGGTTTTTCCGGCACGCTGGCTTTGGCGGCCTGCAAGACTAACCGGCACGCGGCGGTCACGCCATCCGCCAAAGCAAGCCGCCCGATTTGGCGCAGGTGGCCACCGCCGGTTCTTTCTTCAAGAACCCGATCCTCCCGCGGGCGCAGTTTGCCGCGCTGGCCGCGCGCTTCCCCGGCCCGCCGGGGCATGACGAAGGCGACGGCCGCATGAAAGTGCCGCTGGGATGGATTCTCGACAAAGTCTGCGGCCTGAAGGGGGTCCAGCGCGGCCGCGTGGGCACGCACGAACAACAGGCGTTGGTGCTGGTGAGCCGCGGCGCCAGCGCAGCTGAGATCGAGGGTTTCGCCCGGCACATTGCGGAGGTGGTGAGGACCGCGACCGGCATTGACATTGAGTGGGAAGTGGAAAGACTTGGCTGAGGCAACTTTATGAAACCAACACATTACCGGCTGGTCATCGGCTCATGGGAAGACGTGCAAACCGAGGTCAACCAGTTGATGGAAGCGGGCTGGCAGCCGCTGGGCTCGCCGTGCGTTTGCTCCCAAGACCGCCCCTACGAGTTGTGCCAGGCGATGGTCCGGGCTATGGGTGCGGCGCATTGAGACTCTGTTGGAAGGCCGCCTAGGCGGCGATTAGCGGAGGTCCAGGGCAATCCGGTGGCTTTCCAGCAAGCTGCCTTCGGCCCACCGCCATCGGGAAACGGCCTGATTATAGTTCGCGCGCGCGCGGGCCTCGGTGGTTTGGACGGTAGCCAGATCGCGCTGCAATTGCAGCACCACGAACAGGGTGCTTTTTCCCCCTGCCAGTCGGCGCTCTTCCGCCGCCAAGGCGTTTTCCGCCGACTTCACGGCCTCACGCATCACCTGCAACCGGTCCCAATCCGCCTGGGCGGTATGCAAGGCGTCCGACACTTCCTGCATCACCACCTGCTCCTTTTGCTTCACCAACAGAGCGGCCTGCATCTTGAGGTGCTTGCTGGCCTGGTAGCTGCCGCGCTCCATCGTCCGCCCCAGCGGCAGGGAGAAGATAACTCCCACCCGGATGCTCGGATTATCCCCCCGGCCAATCTGACTGAAAGCCTCGGAGGCGGAGGCGGCGGCGGGATAGCCCGGCCAGGTCTGGACGGTGCTGGCGCCCCGCCGCCCATACCCCGCCACCAAGTCAAGCGATGGGAACAACTGGTTGTGGCGGTATTTCAAATCCACTTCCGCCTTCTTCAAATCCAGCCGCAGTTGCGCCAGATCGGCGCGCAGGCGCAATGCCCGGGTCCAACTTTCGTGTAGGTCAAACGCCTCCGGCACCGTAATCAACTGCTCTTGGGGCAGAAGCCGCCTTGCCGGCGCCTGGTCATGAGCCTCGCCCAAGATGGTCTTCAGCGCATTCTCCGCGAGCACGACCAGGTTGCTCGCGCTCACGCATTCCGCCTGCGCCACCGCCAACTGGGACTGCGCCAATTGCGCATCCGGCGGGGTGAGCATACCGACCTCAATCTGGCGGTTGACACCGGCCAGCAGCCGGTGGCGCATCGCCACCAGCCCTTGCTGAATACCCAAGTATTCGCGAGCATACAGCAGCTCGTAATAGGCTAATTGGACCTGGTTGATCACGTCGTTGGCCAGGTACCTCACCCCCAGCTCGGTTATCTTCAAATTATGCTTGTTGATCTGAATCGTCATCCGGCCCTGGTCAATCCAGAAGTTCTTGAGCAACGGCTGTTGCAGGGTTAAATCCGCGTTGAGATTGTAGGAATCAAAATCCATGAAGTTGCGGGTTCCGTAACTGTTCGCGTAATCGCCGCCCAGCGTGTAGCGCGCGCCGGTTGGCAGAACACCGGTGAGCGCCAGGCGTGCCGTCGTCGAGTCCGCGCGATAGACGGCGTCCTTGCTGAAGTCCGCCGGGTCAAAACCGCCGCTGTCCGAAAGGCTCTCGCGCCGCACGTCGGCGGTGAACCAGGGATCATAGTAGCCATACGACCCGCGCAGCGTGTTGCGGGCGATGGCCGGGTTCAACCGCTGGATCTGGAGCGCATGGTTCTTGAGGAGGGCGGTTTGGATGCACTCCAAAAGCGTAATGGGGCGGAACGTCGGTGATTGCTCCTGGGCGAGGCCGTGGACAGGGGAGAGCAACAGCAAACCACCCCACACCGCTGCCAGCACGGCAGCCTGCTTCAAAGTCGGAAGAGTGTTAGTCATAGGACGGCAATACCGGCGTCAGGGTTGCCACGAGAGTGTGACCCGGTAGATGGCGCCGTCCAGCCCCATCGGCAGGGGCACGAGCACCGGCCCGCTGTGTGCCGCCGGGCCGAGGTTCGTCACCGCCTGCCACGGGTCGGTCAGCGCCAGGCCGCGACGTTGGATGGTGTAGTTGCGCCCCGTCACCCCGGAGAAGCATACCTGCAACCCACCGTCCCCCGCCCGGGCGATACTCAAGCGCAGTGTGCTTTGCTGATTTTGGGGATCAGTCCCCGCCAAGAACTCGGCGCGATTGCTCATCCCATCCGCATCCAAGTCCAAGTCCGCGTCGCCGTTCGAATACGGTGCCAGCCCGTGGGCGATTTCCCACTCGTCGGGCATCCCGTCTCCGTCGCTGTCCACCACGTTGGCTCGGCCGGCGGTTGGCGCGCCCACATACCAATTCAAAGGCTCATTGCCATAGCTCAAGGCGTCGCGCCGTTGCAGCGACTGCCCCGTGCCTGCCGCGCCGCTGGGCCATGGGGGTCCCGGCTGGTATTTGACCATCTCCACCAATTCATACGGCACGTAGCCTGGATTATGCTCCGCCGGTCCTTCGGGTTTGTCCGGCCACAGCAATTTCAGGGTTTCTCCGGCATCGCTCAACTTCCCTTCATACGGTCCTAGGACCGGCACCTGCGCCGGAACTGCAAACTTGGCGCGGAACGCGGCCAGCTTGCCCGGCGCCGTGACTGGGTCGAAGCTGACAAGCACCAAATATCCCCCTGCGGCCAGCGTTGTGTTGGGGGGCAGATCGAAGCTGACGCCATCCCGAATCCGCCACCGGTTGGTGGGATGGAGCGGATCGTAAAGCGCGACGGGATTCCCCGTGGGGTTGTGCAACTCCACAAACTCCTCGTCGGCGCTGGTCACGCTCGCCGGCGGTTGAAAGTGAATCTCGCTGATAACCACCGGCCCAACGCGCGGCCCCGCGTTGGGCCGGCCTGTGCCAGTGCGAAATTGAGTGATGGCGCTGGGGTTGTCCACGCCGAAGGTGCGCTCGCGCAGCGGCACGAAATCGGTGCCCAGGCTCGTGGGGACGCGGCCGGCGGAGACCCCGTTCTTCAGTGCGCCAAAGCTCGTCCAGAGCTGGCTCCCCGTCAGGTTGCCGGTGGCGTCGCCTGCACTCAAAAACACTTCGTCGCCTTCCGCGGAATCGAGGGAGAACCCGCCGGTGGCGCCAAACTGGTATTCATAACACACCCAATACCCACCCGCGGGAATGACCGTCCCTACCGGAATGCGGTACTTCTTCAGTTCGGCGGCCGAGTCGCTCAGCCACCAATTGCTGATGTCCACCGGCACCGCCGTGGGGTTGTGCAGCTCGATCGCGTCCTCCAGTGGCGGATCCGTATGGCTCAACACTTCAGAGATGACCACGTTGGTGATGAGGGCCATGTTCGGCTCGTCCGGGGTGGCGAAGCCGGGCGGGAAAGAGACGATGTTTGCGCTGCCATCCGGGGCACGGCCCTGCGAAACGTTCGGTGCCTGGCTGCCAAACGTGACGCGATCAAGGATGGTTGAGCGATCGGCAGCGTACAAGGTAAGCGTCTCGCCGCTGGATCCCAGCTTGAAGTCCAGGTGATCCGCGTCCATCTTCTCCAAATCCGTGGCCTGAAACTTGGCGAAACCACGCGCGCCAACAAACGAGAGCGCCAACAGCGCCCGATTGGTGGGCGTGCCCACCGGACGATCGGTCAGGACCAAACCAGTCAACGAAACCGGCAGGCTTGCGGTGTTGTAAAGTTCCAACCAGTCGTCGCCAGTTGCCGGACGGGCCATCCATTCATTGATTCTCAGCCCAACGGGTGGCGCCAGCGGCTGCGCTTCGTTTGGCTCGCGCGGCGACGGTTGGTTCAATTGCCAGGCGCCCGCGCCATCGGGCACGCGCCCCACACTGAGGTTGGGCACCTGCAAACCAAACACCACCGCATCCACAAGGGTGGTTCCGTCGGCGGCGTATAGCTGCAGCAGATCGCCCGAGCTGCTCAAACCAAAGTTGGCCCGCAATTCGGACGACAGGGGATTGGTCGTGCAAAGCACCAGCAGATGTCCCCCCGCCTCAATGACGGTTCCGGCTGGAAACACAAATTTGGCCGGCTGCGCCGGGTCATCGGTGAGCCGCATGCCCGCCACACTGAGCGCTTGCGAGGTGGGATTGTACAGCTCGACGTAATCCGGGGTCACCCCCTCCTGGGTCAACACTCCCTTGTTGTTGGCCAAGACCTCGTTAATGACAATCTGGCTGGAAGCCGGAGTGCCGGCGAGCATCAGGCAGAGCAGCCAGGTCTTCCCGCTGTTCAGCCGGGATCGAGCTTCAACGCGGCGCCGCGGTTTCAAAGCAATTGGCAGGTGCATGGTCCTAAACCTCACTTCACTTAATCTGGCTTCGCCGCCGCGCTGACCGGCCCGGGCAGAACCGCGGCAGCGGGAATGATGGCGGCCCGGAATTGTTTCTGGTAGATGCCTTTGGGTTTTCGCCCAAGCACTCTCGGTGGTTTGTAGTTTCCGTCGTCGCTGACCACGAGCAGGTCATCTGCCGGTTCAAAAAACTCTGCTAGGGCTTCCGGATTCAGTCCGACCAAGCTGGCATGCGACAGGCGCTGCAGCGCGTCGTCCAGCCGCCCGCTCCAGCGGTACATCTCCGATTGTCCCCGCCCATCATGCGAACCAGCGATTAGGAGATATTGTCCACGCCAGCGGGTCATGCTGCGCAGCCCCCGCCCCCCCAGCGCCAATTGCAGCGGTTCGCCCAATATTGCCCGTTCGCCCAGGATTACTTTGCCGGGATTCAGCAGCGGCACCAACAAGGCTTTTCCTTCTGGCACTGGATTGCGAAAACCAATCCACAAATGTCCCTCGGGCGTCGCCGCCAATGCCTCGATGTTCAGCGCTCCCGGCGCTTTGGGCGGCAGCCGCGAGGCGGCGGCCAGGTGGAACCGTTGCAGCGGCGGATGCGCCATCAAATCCTCCAGCAGCCGGGTATAGGGAATTCCAACCGGTCGCAAGTCCACTTCTCCATTGCGAATCGAGCCGGTGGTGGCGAAAAAGCGCTGGCGGCTTGGCGCCACCTCCCCGGCCAGATTGCGGCCATGGGAGGTAATCCAGTAAATTAGCTCGCCCACCCGCGCCGCCCCTTCCAAATCCGCCTCCGGAACGGCTGGATCCACCCGCAGGTACCGGGACAAATCCAACGAGAAAATCGGCGCGCCGCCCTCGCGGCGATAAACGCGAATCAGATTGTCCTCATCATCCGCCACCGCGAAATGCTGCGCATCCAGCGCCACCGCTGCCGAAGCGTCCCGCAAACCGTAGAATGACCGGACGGATTCGGCGGTCTGCCCGGACAAGGCCGCCGCCAGCACCAGCGGCAGCCCGGGGAAAAGGCGTCGCGAGGTTGCAGCGCCGCCTGGCGGGCTGGAAGCGGAGGTCGGTTTCATAAACAAGCTAGTCAGTTTGTGTGGCCAATTTCCCGGTTGGCCGCCGGGGGCTTGATCCACAAATCCACTATTTCCCCCGGCCGAATACGCGCGGCAGGCGGCACTTCAATAATGATCGGCAGGCCAACATCCACCAGCGCGCCTTGGCGGACATACGCCAAGGCGTTGGTGATCACTTCCACCTGCGCCCCCACCTGCACCACCGAGGACCAAAACTGCTGCCGGCTTCGGGTGCGGGTAGTAATCTTGACGGCCAAGCCAACCTGCGGATCCACGGGATACGGCTGCCGCAGATAACCCACCACCCGGTCGCTCCACAACGAATGAACGTTCAGAACCGGTTCGCCATCCATCAGATATTCCCCTGGTTGACGATTGATCGCGGCCACCATGCCTGAAATGGGCGCCACCAGCGTGATCGGCCCCCAATTGCTGGCCGCCAGGGATTGCGTGGCCTCCAGCCGCTTGAGCAGCGCCTCCAGCCGTGCATCCTTTGGCGCCACCTGCGGGTCACCCAGCGCGCGCAGGCTTGCCATCTGCCGCTCCAATTCCTCCACGCCTCTGGTCTTTTCGGTAACCTCCGCCTGGAAGGCCTCGTACGTCTTGAGGCTCAAGTCGTACACATCCTCGGAAACCAGTTTTTCCAGGTAGAGCGGACGGTTGCGCTCGACCTCGTTTTGCGCGCGCTGCAAGTTCACCTTGGCGATGGCCAACTCGGACTTCATGCGCAGCAGTTCCACCCGGATTCGTTCATAGTTCATCGCGTTTTGGTCGGCGACCGCCGGTTGGAACCGCAGCCGCGCCAACTGCACCTCCGATTGCAGAAAATCCAGGAGCATGCGCGAGTCCGCCGGCTGGATCACGGCCAGCGGATCGCCTTGGTTGACCAGTTGATACGGCTTGACTTTTATATCGAGCAGCCACCCCCTCTGGGGACTGGTGACCAGCGCGCGCACTCCCTCGCCCACTCCGGCCAGGGTTTGTGCGCGGTTCACCTGCGTCCAGAGTCCGACAATGCACCACACCAGCAAGCCAAACATCAGGACGGGCATAATCCGGACCCGTACTTCGCGCCAGAGGGTCCCCACCGGGGCAGGAATGGTAGGCAGTGATTTCATCTTTAGATTTCCGATTCGTCCTCCGCCGCCATCGAAGAAACCCGCGACACGCCGGGCACCGCCCGCAATTCGCTCAGCAGGTCTTGCACCCGTGCTGGATTCCGCAGCAGCAGTCGGTACGACAAATCCGCGCCCTCATAGCCATCGTTCGTCCGTTGGCTGGCCAAATGTGCGCGCCAACTATGCCGGCTTAACAAGCGTGTCAGTTCGGGCAGCTCATTCAAAGTCCGCTCCCAGTGCAAATTGACGATCAGGTCGTACCGATGCCGGCTGCCGTAGGAGGAGTACCACAAATAGAGCATCGCCACCGAAAACAGCGCGCACCCGACTGCCGCGCTGGCGAATTTTTGGGTGCCCGCCGCCATTCCCACCACCAAGCTAATCAGCAGGTAGGTGGTGTCCAGCGTGTCCCGGAGGATGTTGCGGAATCGCACAATGGCAAAGACTGCCATCAGGCCAAACGCCGTGACCAAGTTGTTGGTCAGCACCTGCATCACCAGACATACAATTGGCGGCAGCAACACCAGTGAGTTGACGAAGGTGCGCGAGTACGACAGGCCGGAGTGGGTGGTCATATAGACCCACGACACCACGTGGCCGCACGCCATCGAAAGCAACAGACCCAAGACCAGCGCGGGCCAGTTGGTCGGCGTGGTCCCCAAATCGCCCCCCGTGAACCATTCCAGATTAATCGTTTCCATCATCGCCTTTCTCCGCACCCCAACGAAATCTCCGCGTCGGTGTCTGGCGGGTGGCTTCCCACGGCCCCCGCGAACGCCCCGGCAGTTGAACATTGCCCATGGTGGCGCATCCCCTTCCGACTGCTTTGATCAGGCACGGTTCTAGCTTTCATTCTGCCAGCCCTCAGCACATTATGTGCCGGGCGGCAAAAATGCTGAAAAACAGCCTACTTTTGGGGTTATGGGCGATGCGGACGAACGATGAATGCAACAAATCGTAGCACTGCTGTTCGAGAAAGTAGCAGCCGGCCAGCCGACGCCTCGCGGGGTCGGCTGGCGGCACTCGCGCTGATGGCCCTGTTGGCCGCGAGCCTCATCGGGTGGATCACCCGCCAAATTTGGACGCAGCTGGCCGAACTGCAGCACGAGTTCGCCGCCATGGAGGCCGAAAGTTATTACCTTGGTACCCGCCTCGGCGCCGGGGTCGAGCGGCTGGATGGCAGCCTGCTCCGCTTCCAGCTTTCCGACAGCGCCAAGGAACGCGACCGGTTTCACGAGGAGGCGCGCGCGCTGGGCGAACTCCTCGCCCGCACCCGGCCGCGGCTGGCCAGCGCGCTGGAAACCAATCTGGTTGCGCAGTGGGAGCAGGCCTTCACCGCTTATCTCGCCGATGCTGCGCCACTTTTGGACAAGGGCGTTCGGGCGGTGCGCAAGGATTCCGCCGCGGTCGTTGCGGCGCAGATACACCAAATCTCGCAGCCCCTCCGTGACCTCAGCGACCGGCTGATCGCCTCGCAGAAGACCTCCTGGCGCACCTTCCTCGGCGGATCCCACCGCACCTTGGTGGGGCTTCAACAATCCGCCCTGATGGCTCTGGGGATGCTGATTCTGTGCACCTCCACCCTCTTCCTGCTCGCCCACCGGCTCGCCGTGGCTCCCCTGCGGCGCCGCCTGAGCGCCGCCCAGGCGGTGCTCGAAAAACAGGAGAAGCTGGCCTCCCTGGGCACGCTCGCCGCCGGTGTGGCCCATGAAATCCGCAATCCGCTCGCTTCGCTTAAGTTTCGGCTCTTCAGCCTCAAGGAGTCATTGCCCCCGGAATTCGCCAATCATGACGATGTGGTGGTGATGGGTGATGAAATCAACCGCCTCGAACGCATCCTCAAGGATTTCCTGCAGTTTGCCCGCCCCTCCGAACCCTCCATGGCCGTCATTTCCGCCCAGCAGACGCTGCAAACGGTGTACGCCTTGCTCCGGCCCCAGCTCCAGGCGCGCGGCATCCGCCTGGTGCTCGAATTGGGCGAGGATCTTCAGTTGCGGGCCGACAAGCAGCAGCTTGAACAGGTATTGATCAACCTGGTCCAGAACGCCGCCGACAGCATCGAGGGCCAGGGAACCGTCACGCTCCGCCTTCGCCAAGGCGCGGCGCGGCTGGACGGCCGCTCTGTCCCCGCCGCCATCCTCGAAATTGCTGACACCGGCAAAGGCATCCCGCCCGACGTGCAGTCCCGCCTCTTTGATCCGTTCTTTTCGACCAAGGCTGGCGGCTCTGGTCTGGGCCTGGCCATCTCCGAGCGCATCATTGAAAAACACGGCGGCGTGCTCCAATACCAAACCCAGCTCAACCGTGGCACCACCTTCCAGGTTGTGCTGCCACGCACTGAATATCATGACAGCCCGAATCCTTCTCATTGAAGACGACGCCCGGCTTGCGGCCATCCTTCAAAAGCTGCTGACCCGCGAAGGCTATGCGGTGGACCACGTTGCCCGCGGCGATGAGGGGCTTGCCCAGAGCCAGTGCCAGCCTTATGACGTGATCTTGACCGACCTGAAACTGCCGGGGCTGGACGGCCTGAGCTTGATCTCCCAACTTCATGCCGCCAAACCCCGGCTGCCCATCATCATGATGACGGCCCACGGCACCACCGAAACCGCCATTGAGGCGACCAAGCTGGGTGCCTTCGAGTACCTCCTCAAACCCTGCGAGCCGGAGGAACTCCTGGACCTGATCGCCTCGGCGGTCGCCCATTCCCAGCGCATGACCATCCCGGTGGAACTGGGCGAGGCACGCGAGGCCCGTTTCGCCCTGGTCGGCAACAGCCGCGCCATGCAGGAAGTGTACAAACAGATTGGCCGCGTGGCCGCCACCCCCGTTACCGTGCTGATCCGCGGCGCCACCGGCACGGGCAAAGAGCTGGTTGCCCGCGCCCTTTATCAACACAGCGACCGCGCCGACAAGCCGTTCATCGCCGTCAACTGCGCCGCGATCCCGGAAACGTTGCTGGAAAGCGAATTGTTCGGTCATGAGCGCGGGGCTTTCACCGGCGCGCAGACGCGCCGTATTGGGCGTTTTGAACAAGCTCACGGCGGCACCATCTTTCTTGACGAAATCGGTGACTTGTCGCCCGGCACCCAGGCCAAACTCCTCCGGGTCCTGCAAGAACGCTGCATCCAGCGGTTGGGGGGTGATGAAACCATCCACGTCAATGTGCGTGTGCTGGCCGCCACCCATCAGGACTTGGAGAAGGCAATTGCCGAACGCGAGTTCCGTGAGGATTTGTTTTATCGGCTCAGCGTTGTCACCCTCCGCCTGCCGGCGCTGCGCGACCGCGCCGAAGACATCCCCGACTTGGTCCGCTTCTTCATGCAGCGACATGCCACGGACCTGGCCATCCGCGATCCGTCCATCCAGCCGGAGGCGATCGCTTGGTTGCAGCGCCAACCTTGGCCGGGCAACGTGCGCCAACTGGAAAACGTACTCCGCCAAGCCATGCTCCTCGCCCGGCCTTTTGCTGTGGGACTGGACCACGTCCAACAAGTCCTGGCCCGCAACGCGCAAGCGCTGGACATCCGCCATCTGACGATTGCTGGCTACATTACCGAACTCCTGGACCGCGCCCAGCGCGGGGAGGTGGAGGACGCTTTTCACCGCCTGATTGCTGACATCGAACCGGAACTCTACTCCCAAGCCATCCGGCTCGCGCAGGGCAACCAAGCCAAGGCGGCCCGCTGGTTGGGCGTCACCCGCCTCAAAATGCACGACAAACTGACTGAATTCGGTCTGCTGCCGCAGCGTAATCCGCCTCCACCCGGAACCGCGTGAGGCGGGGTGGCGATGCAGGCGCCGGCAGCCGGATTCCGCAAGGCCTGCAGCTCACCTTGTCCCCACTGTGGAACCGCGGTCGCTTGCCCGCCACCCCCTCGCTCAAGAGTTGGGTCCTGCGCGGCCTTTGCCCGCGCCAGACAATTCTATGGCGCCGCCTAATTCCCCGCCGCTCAAACACCGCCGGAGGGCTGAGGTTTCCAGACCAGTCCACAGCCGAAACCGCAATCACGTCGGGAAAGGGTTGGCCTTGGCAATGCGCCGAGGTGCGGGACGAGGATATTGTCTCCTATCACTATCCTGGTCTGGCGCCGGACCAGCCCGACGCCGGCCTTTATGCCTGGCGGCGCCTGTTGGTGGCCGGCAAGCCGGTGGCGGTGGGGGAGTACTTTCAGACGTCAGTGACCGCGCCTGGGATGGGCGACACTCCGGAAGCCCGCCGTGCCCGTGCTGAAAATACGAAGGACTGGCTTGGGCTGTGGAATCGCGGCCTGCGTTACCTGGGCATTGCCGACTTTCGCCCCAAGACCCTGGCCTGGGTGCGCACAGAACCCGCTGGTTCGTGGCGGGTGGAAGTTCTAAAAAACTCCAACCTGGCGGTGGCTTTATATGACCGCGATTACGACGAACTGGGTATTGCCCCGTTGCGGCCTGGCGGGAAACTGCCGGTGCTGCCGGCCGGCGCGAAAGTTCCCCGGCGGCTGGTGTTGTTCAATGAAGATTGGAGTGGGGATCAGGTGGAGTGGGAAATTGAATTCCGGCGTGAAGGCCAGGTGCTTTCACGCCGGGGAGGGAGACTGACACTGGCTCCCGGCCATCGTCACGAATGGACCGAGCAGATCGAAATGCCCGGCACACCTGGCCCGCTGGAGGTCGTTCGCCGTGTGGTCAAGGAAGGCCAGCAGCGTTTCAGGGAAAGCCGCAGATTCATGGTGCAATGAGGCTTGAAAAACGCCGCACGGCAGCGGCAGAGGTGATGATTCATTGAGACTTTTCATGGTGAAAAATCAGGATGGACACCGGAGTCTTATTGGAACGCGGTTGATGCGGGGAGGCGGGAATGTCTTTAATAGGCTTATGAAATCTTGGTCTGGCTTGCTGGCGCTCTTGCTGCTGGGCAATTTAATGTCCGCAGCGGAGCTGGGCATTTCTGGCACGCGGTTCACGCTGGATGGAAAACCGTTTCCATTCACCGGTGTCAGTTTTTTCAATGCCATTTACAATCCCACTTTCAATCAGGACTCGGCCAGCCGCCGCCGGTGGTTGGATGAGTTTCGCGCGCACGGCATCAATGTGCTGCGCGTCTGGTGCCAGTGGGACAATGCTCGTGGTTTTGTGGATGCAGGGCCGGAGGCCACGATATACAAAAAGGACGGTGCGTTGCGGCCCGGGCCGCTGGCGACGCTCAAGGCCATCCTTGCCGATGCAGATGCCGTGGGCTTTGTCATTGAGTTGTGCCTTTTTTCGCAGGAGAGTTACCGGGAGGGCAAATACCTTGAACCAGCGGCGCAGGACAAGGCGGTGGCCGCCTTGACCCGCGAGTTGAAGCCGTGGCGCAACGTGGCCTTCCAAATCTGGAATGAAAAGTCGCATCGCACGCTTGAACTGCTGCGGGTCATCAAGGCGGAGGATGCCCGGCGGCTGGTCACCAGCTCGCCGGGAGTGGCGGGGGTGTTGGGCAGCGACGAGGAGAACGCCGCGCTGGATTTCCTCACGCCCCATACCACGCGCCAGGGCAAGGGCCGCCATTGGGAGATTGCCCCGCGCGAGATTGCCAGTCTGTTGGTGAAGTTCAAAAAACCGGTGGTGGATGATGAACCGGCCCGCAACGGCACGCCGCAATTTGGCGGGCCGCGCGGGGCCACCTCGCCGTACGACCACATTTTGCAGATTTACGCGGTATGGCAGCTTGGGGCCTACGTGGTTTACCATCATGACATGTTTCAAACCGGCTACGGCACGCCAGCTTGTCCCCCCAGTGGCATCCCAGAGCCTCGGTTCAGCCCCTATCACCGCGTGGTGTTTGAATTTCTGGCGCAGCGCGAGCGTTATTGGAATGAAGCCGCATTACCACCGAAGCCTTGAGGGGCCGGGCGGCGTGAAGGCATGGGCATGAGCAGGTCAAAATCACAGGGTAAACGACAGCCGAGTCCGGCGGCCGCCGGAGCCTTGGGACGGCGGGAATGGCTGCGGTGTCTGGCGATGGGCGGGGCATTTTTCGTGCTGGCTGCGCGGCTGCGCGGCCAGTCACCGGCGGCGACGGAGAGCGCTCCTTTGGTGCCGGTGGGGCAGGATGGATTTCCTGCAGCGCTGATCAAGGCACCAACGGATCCGGCTCTGTGGCCGGCTTGGCGCGCCGCCCTGGTGAAAATGCGAGCGGAGGCTCGTGCGCGTTTGAATTACTCCGACGCGCTTTATCGGCGGGCGGACTTCGCCTGGGTGCCGTCCTGCTTTTCCTGCTGTTTTTTAATGTTGAATGACGAGCGGTTTCTGGACGCGCGGCGCGGGCGTTATCGGGTGGAGGAGTTTTTGGCGGAGGAGGCAGAAAAATTTGGTGGCTATGACGCGGTGGTACTCTGGCAGGCCTACCCGTGGATTGGATTGGATGACCGCAACCAGTTTGATTATTACCGGCAGTTGCCCGGGGGGCTGGCCGGAGTGCGCAAGATGGTCCGGCGATTTCAGGCGCGCGGCGTAAAAGTATTTCTTTGTTACAACCCGTGGGATAAAGGGACCCGCTTGGGCGGCGAGGAGCATCTGGTGTCACTGGTTCGCATGGTGGCCGATTTGGAGGCCGATGGCATCTTTCTGGACACCATGGACCGAGCGGGGGGGGATTTCCGCCGGCGGCTGGATGCGGTGCGGCGTGGGGTGGCGCTGGAGGGGGAGTTGGAGCTGCCTTTGCAGAACGTTCACGATCATCATTTGTCATGGGCGCAATGGTGGTCGGAATATGACAGTCGCGCCCCGGGTGTGCTGCGCAATAAGTGGTTTGAGCGGCGCCACATGCAGCATCAAATCCGGCGGTGGGAGTGGGACCATTCCAGCGAGCTGCACACCGCCTGGATGAACGGCAGTGGCATGATGGTGTGGGAAAACGTCTTTGGCCAGTGGGTGGGGTGGAATCCGCGGGACCAGTCCCTCTTGCGGGCGATGCTGCCCATTCAACGGCGGTTTGCCGCCCTGTTTTCCGGCGAGGCCTGGACGCCGCTGGTGCCGACATTGCAGCCGGACGTATTTGCCTCGCAATGGGGGGAGGGCCGGGAACGTCTGTGGACGCTGGTGAATCGCGCGACCAAGGCTGTGCAGGGGCCGCTGCTGGCGATTGAAGGCGCTGGCGGCCTGCGGTGCTTTGATTTGGTGCAGGGCGTGGAAATTCGCGGGGAAACCCGCGAGGGCAGCCTGGTGCTTTCGGGAAAAATTGGGCCGCGCGGGGTGGGGTGTTTCTATGCGCTTGAAAAGGGACCCCTGCCCGCCGGATGGAGTGCCTTTCTGCGCCGTCAGCGAGCGGTTCACGCACGGGCCAGTGAGGATACGGCGCATGGTCGCTCCCATGCCCGGCGGGTGTCCATGGTTCCCACCGCGCCTTATCGGCAAGTGCCGGAGGGTATGGTCCGCATTCCCGGCGCCGAGGTCGAATTGACGGTGGAATTCACGGAGCGCGAGCTGGGGTATTACGCGGCGTCGCCGGATCGTCCTTATTCGGGCAGGGGGCTGCGCACTTTTACGCGGCGGGTGGTCTTGAAGCCCTATGCCATGGACGCCACGCCGGTAACCAACCGGCAGTTTGCCGAGTTTTTGAGGGCCTCGAAATACCGGCCTGCCATTCGGGACAATTTTTTGAAGCACTGGGAGAACGGGAGAATTCCAGCGGGATTGGAGGAGCATCCGGTGGTCTATGTGACGCTGGAGGATGCGCGCGCTTATGCGGCCTGGGCGGGCAAGCGTCTGCCCACGGAAGAGGAATGGCAATATGCGGCGCAAGGGCCGGCGGCGTTTCGGTATCCATGGGGCAATCAGGACGATGCGGCCCGGCGCAATGGCGGGCAGAAGGGGGGTACGACGCCGGTGACGGCGTTTCCGCACGGGCGTTCACCGTTTGGACTGTATGATTGCTGCGGCAATGTGTGGGAGCTGACCGAAAGCGAGCACTCTGATGGGCGCAACCGTTTTGTGCTGCTCAAGGGCGGCTGTTGGTACGAGGCGAAGGGCTCGGTCTGGTACTTCGATGGCGGGCCGCGTCCCAATCCGCATACCGCCAAACTCCTGTGCTTTTGGCCCGGGCTGGACCGGTGGGCGACGGTGGGTTTTCGGTGTGCGGTGGATTTGGCGGGATAGGAAGGAAGGTTGAAGGTGGAAAGACAGGGTAACGTCCAGGACAAAATAAAAAATGAAAAGCAAGGTTCTCACTTTGATTTTGGGGTTGGTCATCATGGGCTGGGCCGTGGTGGTGACGCCGGTTGTGGGGGCGGATGCGCCCTTGCGTTGTGAGGTGTCGTGGATTGGGAATACTTTTGCCGGCGGCGAGGGAGGGTGGGTGCCGCAGGACGTGCAGGATATTGCGGTGGCTTCGGACGGCACGGTCTATACGACGGTGGGCTGGGAGGAGCATCGGGGGAATATTGCGGCGTTCAAGGACGGGCGGCTGGTGCAGCAAACGGCGCATTGGAAGCGTGGCGGCATTGACCGGCTGGTGGGCGAATCCATAGCGGTCAATTCGCGTTATATCTTTTTTGCCACCGGCAAAAGCGGGCAGGGAGATCACGACGGCAAGATCATGGGCACCAACCTGGCGCGACGGGACCGGGCAGATATTGCCGCGCGCAAGGCGGAGAAGCGGGTGGAAATTGGCGTGAAAATTCGCGGGGTGGCGGCCACGGAGGAACGGGTGTTTGTGGCCTGCGCCGATGGCCGGGTGCGGGTGTATGACCTTGAGCTGCAACCGGTGGGCGATTGGCCGGCGCCTTCACCCGGTGAGCTGGCGGCGGATGCAAGCGGGCAGGTGTGGGTGATTGACACGGAGAGCCGGGTAATCCAGCGCTTTGACGCGCAGGGAAAGGCGCTGCCGCAGGTGGTCAAGTTGCCGGCGGGGAGGGTGCCGGTGGATGTGGCGATTACCCCCAGTCAGCGGCTGTTGATTGCGGATGGCGGCACGAATCGGCAGGTGTTGATTTATGGGCAACTGGAGCGGCAGCCGCGGTTGGAGCAGGTCTTGGGCGAGGAGGGCGGGGTGTTTGGTGGAAAGACGCCGGGGGCGTTTGGCGAGCGGCGGTTCATCGCGCCCATTGGGGTGGGCGGGGACGCACAGGGCAATGTGTATGTGGCCTGCGGGCCGTATGGCGGGGCGCACGGCGGCACGGCAATCATTCAAAGTTACGCGCCCGGCGGCCGGTTGAACTGGCGGGTGATGAGCACGGAATGGCTCGACACGGTGGATGTGGATCGTTCCACGGACGGCACGATTTTGTATGGCAGCAAGTACCGGTACACGCTGGATGTATCACGTCCGCCGGGGCAGCAATGGGCGTTGGCGGCCATCACGTTGCATCCGGACAAATACCCGGAAGACCCGCGGTTGAAATCGGCCGCCATCGGCGGGGTGTGGCATCGCGTGCTGCAAGGGCGGCCCTATTTGTTCATGCCCGACATGAATGGCGGCAGCTTGTATGTTTTTCGGCTGGACCCGCAGCGCGAGGGGGAGATTGCAGTGTTTTGCGCGCATTTCAGCACGCGGGAGTTGTGGGTGGATGCGAATGGCAACGGACGCAAAGACGCGGGGGAGGGCGCGCCCCATGCCACGGGGGAGACACGAGGGTGGTTTGTGGAACCCAACGGCGGCGTGTGGCAGGCGCCCTTGCGCGGCGGCATTTTCCATTATCCATTGGCGGAGATTCTGCCCAACGGGGTGCCGGTGTATCGGTTGGCGGAAAAGAAGAGTTTTCCCGTGCCGGCGCCCTTCACGGAATTGCGGCGCATTGTGTATGACCGCGCGGCGGATGCGCTGTACCTGGGCGGCTCCACCGCGCAGGCGCGCGCGGAGCACTGGAAGCCGATGGGGCCGAACCTGGCGAGATATGACGCCTGGCATGGCGAGCGCCGGCTGGTGTGGCATGAAGTGTTGCCGCATGAGAAAGGCAAGGGGGGACATGAATCTTATGAACCGTTTGATTTTGCGGTGGAGGGGGATTTTGTCTTTGTGGTGTATGCCGGGCAGTTGCCCTCGCGCCAGTTGCCTCCGGGCACAGTGATGGTGTTCCACAAGAGTGACCGGCGTTATTTGGGGCACATGCAGCCGGATGGCATTCGGACGGGTACGGTGCCGATGGATGCGTTGCAAGACATGGTGCACAGTTTGAATGTGTTTCGGCGGGCCAACGGGGAGTATTTGGTTTTCCTTGAGGACGACGGCTACACGAAGAATGTGATGTATCGGTGGCGGCCTTGAGGTTGGGGAGGGTTCATGATTTTCCCCGGCAGACCTCTTTACCCCTGTGCCCAGAGGGAGCAGGGCGCGCTGCTTTACCCTGCGGTGATAAGAGTGGGCTGCCTGGCGGGGGGCTAGGGGCGTATTGTGCGGGGCTTGTTTTCCGTGGAGGGTGGAGCGGAGGGGAGTGGAGACATCTCGCGGCGGCTGATAAGCCCGATGAGATGGCTGGAGACCGGGATGGTGAGCACCTGGAAGAAAATGGCGAGGACAATTTTAAGTCCCTGCCGCGGGTCTTCGAGTTGCAGCCAGAGACCCATCAGCATCAGGAAAATGCCCAGGGTGAGGGCCTTGGCGACCGCGTGAGAGCGACAGAGGACATCCGGCAGACGCACAACGCCGATGGCGGCGGTGAGCATCAGGGCAGCGCCAAGGAGCAGACAAAGGAAGGTCAGTAATTCAATCATGGGGCGCCGGGAGATGCGGGTGAAGAGGGGGTGGATGGAGGACCGGGGGGCTGGCGGGTTTGGCGCAGATGGCCAACGAACGCCACGGTGGTTAAAAAGCCCAGGAGGGCAAACACAAGAATCAGCTCCAGAAACAAGGGAGTTTGCCACTGGATGGAGAGCAGGATAATCATGCCGACAGCGCAGGTGGTAATCAGGTCAAAGGCCAGCACGCGATCCAGGACGGTGGGACCGCGGGCCAGACGATAGAGACCCAGGAGGATGGCCAGGAAAAGCATCGCAAAGGCAATGGGGATGACGATGGCGATCATCGGGTGAAGGCCAGGAGGGCGGGTTTGAGTTTTTGGTCAAGCTGGGCGCGCAATTGTTCCGGGTCTTGCGCGTCCAGGGCATGAAAAATCAGGGTGCGAAAGTCCGGGCTGATTTCGACGGTGGTGGTGCCGGGGGTCAAAGTCAGGCAGTAGGAGAGAATGAGAATTTCTGTGCGGGTGAGGCCGGTGACATCGTAGGCGACAAATCCGGGGCGCAAGGCGGCGAGGGGGCGAAAGAGGACGGTCCAGGCGACGTTAAGGTTGGCGATGATGAACTCTCGCGTGAAGAACCAGAGAAAACGGGCCAGGCCGGCCCAGCGGCGGATGTAATTCTCCGCGCCCACCACGCTCCGGAAGGCGGCAAGGAAGATGAAGCCCACCAGAAAACCGAGGGCGAACACTGCCGGGGAAGGCGCCTGGCTGAGCAGCAGCCAGATGGTGGCGATAAGCAGGTTCAAGCCGAAGGCTTTCATGGGAGTGTTCCTTTCCCCATAGCGCTGAAGACGGCGGCAGCGTAGCCTTGCTGGTCCAGAACCTGGGCGGCGGCTTGCAGGGCGATTTGCATGACTCCTTCCGCGCCCAGGCCGATGCCCAGTGACAGGAGGGTGAGGGCCGCAATGACGCAGGTCATGGGCCGCCAGCGAGGACTTTCGAGGCGCAGGGGGGTGTGGGCGTTGCCCCCCCAGAAGGTGGCATTCCAGATTTTCAACATGCTCATCAGCGTCAACAGACTGGCCACCAAGGCTGCCAGCACCAGAAGATAGCGTCCCTGCTCGAAGCCCACCACCAGGATGACGTATTTACCCCAAAAACCACTGAGGGGCGGCAGACCCGCGAGCGAAAGGGCCTGGGCCAGGAAGAGGACGCCCAGCCACGGGGCATGACGCCACAGGTGTCCGCCCCGCGCCAGATTGTCGCTACCGTTGAGTTCTGCCGCCACTCCGCCGATGAGGAAAAGGGAAGCTTTAACGATGATATGGTGAATAATGTAAAAAATGGCGGCAGCGAAAGCGAGAGGAGTGAAAAAGCCAATGGCCAGGACCATGAAGCCAATCTGGCTGAGGATGTGAAAGGAGAGAATGCCGCGAATGAATTGGCGGGAGAGGGCGCCGAGCACGGCGATGACCATGGTGAAGCCGGCCAGGACGGCGAGCCCCTGATGGGCGAAATGCAAATCATGGGGCAGCACGGTGCCAAAAACACGAGCGAGGACGTACACGCCCACCTTGGTCAGCATGCCGGCATACAGCGCGGCCAGGGGATAAGGGAGGGTGGGATAACTGTTGGGCAGCCAGTAATAGAGGGGAAACAGGCCGGCTTTGATGCCAAAGACCACCAGCAGCAGCATGGCCAGGGTTTGGACGCGGGGGTCGGCGCCCATCGTGGCGCTGCGCAGGGCGATGTCGGCAAAGTTGAGCGTGCCAAACAGACCGTAAGCCAGGCCGGCGGCACACAGGAATAGTGCGCTGCCCACCAGATTGATGGCCACGTAGGGATAGGCTTGTTTGATGTCCCAGTCATCGGCTTCGAGGGTGAGCAGGGCGTAGGAGGCAATCAGCATGATTTCGAAGCCGACGAAAAGGTTGAAGAGATCGCCCGTGCAGAAGGAGAGGTTGATGCCGAGGAGGAGAAATTGCATGAGCGGCAGGCGCAAGGGGTGCTCCAGGTGGACGGGGCTTTCCGCAAAGCCGTAGAGGAGGGAGGCCAGGGCGATGAGGGAGGCCAGGCACACCATGACGGCGGAGAGGGTGTCCATCACCAACACGATGCCGAAAGGTGCCGCCCAGCGGCCGACGGGCAGCACCAAAGTTTCCCCGGCATAAGTGCGGCTGAGCAGGTACAGCGCCACGCCCAGTTGGAGGAGAGCGGAGCAGGCCGCCACGTAGCGACGGCCCACCCCAGGGCGCCCCAACAAGAGGAGCAGCGCCGTGAGCAGGGGAATCAACAGTGGTGTGGCGGCCCAGTTCATTCGTGGGAGTCGGCCTCCGTTTCAGCGTACAGCTCGGCGGCGTTGGTGGTGCGCTGGTCCAAAAAGAGCCGGTAAAGCAGCAGGACCAGGTAGGCGATGACGCCAAAGCCAATCACAATGGCCGTGAGGATCAAGGCCTGGGGCAGGGGGTCCACCATGGGCGCCGCTGGCTCGCCAACGATGGGAGGCGTCTTGCCGTCCGGCAGGCCGGCCATGCTCAAGACCAGCAGGTTGGCGGCGTTGGACAGGATGACGAAACCAAAGAGTATCTGCACGAAACTGCGCTGCAGAATGAGATAAGTTCCGCAGGCGAACAGAACCCCGACCAAGATGGCGGTTTCAAGTTGCATGGTGGTCTTCCTTTCTTGGGGAGTGAGCTGAGGCGGGCGGAGGAGCGCTCGATTTCTCCTGCTGGGGAGGAGTCGCCGCTTCAGCCAGCCAGTCGCTTTCGATGGGGGTTTCCCGGGGCGAACTGTAACGGGCTTCTTCCTCCTGGACCATGGCGCGGAAGCCGGCGGTGGATTTGGCGAGGACGAAAATGATTTTGGTGGTGATGCCGACCACCACCAGAAAGACGCCGATATCAAAGAGCAGCGGGGTGCCTACATGCAATTCGCCCAGGAGGGGCACGCGGGTGAAATGGGCATTGAAATGCTCGAGGAAAGGGCGGCCGGCCAGCAGGGGGAGCAGGCCGGTCAAGGTGGCCAGCAACAGGCCCGCCGCCGCGAGCCGCACCGGGTCAAAGCGCAGCACGCGATGCATTTCCTCCAAGCCCAGAGCAAGGCTGAGCAGCACCAGGGAGATGGCCGTGGCCAGACCGCCAATGAAGCCGCCGCCGGGGAGATTGTGGCCGCGGAGCAGCAGGTAGAGGGCGAGCAGGTTGATGAGAAAGAAGGCCACTCGCACCATGGCGCGAAAGATGAAGGAGTCCGGACCTCTCATGTCTCCTCCTTTTCGTGGGGGGGAGTGCCCATGCCTGGAGGGCCAAGCGGTCCCTGCCGGTATTCCTCAGGGGTGCGTTTGTAGCGCATTAACAGGCCGAGGCCTCCCAAGGTGGCAACAAGCAGGACGGTGATTTCGCCCAGGGTGTCGAAGCCGCGAAAGTCCACCAGGATGGTGTTCACGGCATTGCGACCTGCGGCAAGGGGCACGGTTTGGGCGAGGAAGAAATCGCCCAGGCGCTCGGTGGCCGGCTGGCTGGTGACCACAAGGATGAGGCAGGTGGCCAGCAGGCCGACGCCGACGGCAAGCCCGGCATTCAGGGCGCGGCGCCAGCGGGGGGCCTGCCAGGTAATTTCCCCTTCCTCGGCTGATTTGGGAAAGCGGCCCAGGAGCAACAGGATGAGGAAGAGGGTGACCACCTCGATGAGGATTTGAGTGAGCGCCAAATCCGGGGCGCGATAGAGCACGAAGTAGAAGCAAATGAGAAAGCCCGCCACGCTCAGCGAAATGAGCTGGGTGGTCCAGCGCGGGAG